>NZ_CP097160.1:0-1374226 GCF_023370115.1 Gulosibacter sediminis
TGCTGCGCGTAGTTCGAGGGCGGATTGCCGGGCGCGAACACGAGCACTTCGTGCCCGAGGTCGCGCAACTGCTCGAGCGTGCGCAGCACGCGGGTGACCACGCCGTCGATCTTCGGCAGGAAGACCTCGGTGAACAGCGCGATCCGCATGGCGACGACTACTTGGAGTCGGCGGCGACCGACGAGGGCACGCCCGCGTGCTGGTGCTGCGTCCAGAGCGAGGTGGCGGGCACCTTCGACAGGTCGGCGCGGTCAGCGTAGTTGCGCGCGATGTCGGTCACCTCGAGCAGCAGGCCCTCGGCGAGCTTGGTCGGGTTGAGGCCGAGGTCGAGGAACGTGTCGTTGCGCACGTGCAGCTCGTTTTCGGCCGCCTCGTTGCGCGGGTTCGGCACGTTCTCGACCCGAGCATCCGCAATCTTTGCGACGAGCTCAGCGAGGTCGCGCACGCGGTGCGTCTCGGTCATCTGGTTGAAGATCATGACGCGGTCGCCGCGCTGCGGCGGGTTCGTGATCGCGATCTCGATGCAGCGCACCGTGTCCTGAATGTGGATGAACGCGCGAGTCTGGCCGCCCGTGCCGTGCACCGTGAGCGGGTAGCCGACGGCCGCCTGCATGAGGAACCGGTTCAGCACGGTGCCGTAGTCGCCGTCGTAGTCGAAGCGGTTGATGAGGCGCTCGTCGAGCGCGGTCTCGGCGGTGTTCGTGCCCCACACGATGCCCTGGTGGAGGTCGGTGATGCGCAGCTGGTCGTTCTTCGCGAAGTACGCGAACATGTTCTGGTCGAGCACCTTGGTGAGGTGGTAGACCGAGCCCGGGTTGGTCGGGTAGAGGATCTCCTGGCTGACGCGGTGCTCTTCGACCTTGTTGCCGTGCTCGTCTTCATCGCTGACGACCTCGATGCCGAGGTAGCCCTCGGGAATCTTCATGCCGGCGGTGCCGTAGCCGTAGACGCCCATGGTGCCGAGGTGCACGAGGTGCACGTCGCGGCCCGACTCGACGATCGCGGTGAGCACGTTGTTCGTCGCGTTGACGTTGTTGTCGACGGTGTAGCGCTTGTGCCACGGCGACTTCATCGAGTACGGCGCGGCGCGCTGCTCGGCGAAGTGCACGATCGCCTCGAGCTCCTCGTCGACGATGAGCTGGAGCAGGGCGTCGTAGTCCTGCGCGACGTCGATGTTCTTGAAGGTGACGTCCTTGCCCGAGACTTCCTTCCACACCGCGAGGCGTTCCTCGATGGGGGCGATGGGGGTCAGGGAGTTCGCGCCGAGCTCTTCGTCGATGCGACGGCGCGAGAGGTTGTCGACGATGACAACATCGTGGCCGGCGTTCGACAGGTGCAGGGCGGTGGGCCAGCCGCAGAAGCCGTCGCCACCGAGAATTGCGATCTTCACGTGTTCTCCTGGTTTGTCGCGGTGCCGAGTCCCGGAGTCGCGCAGTAATGCGACGGGATACGGAAACTCCTTCCATGCTACGGGCCCCAGTTAACGGACTGTGAAGACGCCCGCCGGGGCCCGCGGCATGACAGGATGCTCAAGTGAGCGCACCGGAAGTTGACGTCGTCCTGCACGAGCTCGGGGTCACCCGGCTCGAAGACCTCCCGCGCACGGTCGCGATCGTCGAGGATGCGCAGCTCGACTTTGCCCGCGCGCTCGCCGAGCTGCCGGGCGAGGCCGCCCCGCGCATCCGGGTCTTCAGCGACGCGGGCGTGAGCCCCGAGGCCCGCGAGGTGCTCGAGCACGCGGCGATCACCGAGTGCGCCGAGCTCGACGGCGAGCTGTTCGCCGATGCGGAGCTCGTGCTCGGCCTACTGCCGAAGTCGCTCGCCGAGCTCGACGAGATCGCCGAGACGGTCGCGGCGAAGGCGGCGCCGGGCGTCACGCTCATGCTCGCCGGCCGCGAGAAGCACCTCACCCGCTCGATGAACGAGCAGTTCGCGAGCCACTTCGGGCAGGTGCGGGCGACGCGCGGCCTGCGCAAGGCCCGCGCGATCGTCGGCGCCGAGCCGAAGCCCACTGGCGAGCCGAGCTACCCGCGCGAGGCGCGCATCGACGACCTCGACCTCACGGTCTGCGCCCACGGCGCCGCGTTCGCGGGCACCGGCTACGACATCGGCACGCGCGCCCTCATCGAGGCGCTCGACGTCGACGACCTCGACGCGAGCCGCGCCGTCGACCTCGGCTGCGGCACGGGCATCCTCGCCGCATGGCTCGCGAAGCAGCTGCCCGACGCCGAGGTGATCGCGACCGACCGCAGCTGGGCGGCCTGCGCATCCGCCGCCGCGACGGCCACCGCGAACGGACTCGATGGGCGCATCACCGTGCTGCGCGGCGACTCGGGCGCGGGCATCGACGACGCGAGCTGCGACCTCGTGCTGCTCAACCCGCCGTTCCACGAGGGGCGCGACATCGAGAAGGGCATGGCGAACGAGCTGTTCCGCGCCGCGCGGCGCGTGCTGCGGCCCGGCGGCACCCTCGTCACGGTGTTCAACTCGCACCTGCGCCACCGCGAGCACCTCGAACGCATCGTCGGCCGCACGCGCCAGCTCGCCCGCACGAACAAGTTCACCGTGACGGCAACGACGCGCTAGTCGACCGTGCCGGGCGGCGGCAGGCTCGGGAGACCCGTGTCGGGGTCGTCCGACGCGACGGCCGTGTGCAGGTCGTTGCCGAAGATGTAGCTCGCGCGGATGAACTGGCCCCGCAGCGCTCGCGGCAGCCAGTACTGCGCGTCCGACCACATGTTGTCGAGCGGGAGATCGCTGAGCGGGAACCACACGGGCGCGATCTCGGAGGACTCGGCGGGCTCGCCGATCCAATCGCGGCAGAGGTAGACCCACGACTCCTGCGAGAGCGCGGGCTTGCTGCCGAAGATGTAGGTGAGCAGGGCGACGTGGCGCAGCTGCTTCGGGTCGACGAAGAGGTTCGCCTCTTCTTCGATCTCGCGCACCGCGGCCACCCGGGGATGCTCGCCGAACTTGAGTTTGCCGCCGAGGCCGACGATCTTTGAGACGCCGAGCCCGCGCTTCTTGTGTCCGAGCAGCACCTCGGTGCCCTGCGCTCCATCGCGCAGCAAATAGGTGACGCAGACCTGTGGCAGTGCCATAGCGATGAGCATATTCGAGGATGCGCCGCGGCAACACTCCCACGTTCGGCGGTCTCGCCGGTGGTCGCCAACTACGCTGGGCGGTGCACGTCAAACGAGTGAGGACCCTTTATGTCTGAAGTTCTGGATCTGCTCAGCGATTGGTTGCCGAACCAGCGGTGGTTCGCGGGCGACACCCGGCCCGAGCAGCTTGAGCTGCTGGGGAGCTACCAGCTGAGCGCGTCGGAGCACGACTCCGGCGTGCGGCTCATCACCGTCGCCCTCGTGCGCGACGCCGCGCTCGAGCACGCGCAGACTTACCAGGTGCCGCTCGTCGTGCGCGACATCGACGCCGCCGTTGAGCCGCTCGGCTACATCGGCGCCGCGACCGAGCACGGCGACCGGGCGGCGCTCGTCGACGGCCCGCACGACCCCGCGTTCACGCGCGCGCTGATGTCGCTCGTCGCCGACGAGGGCAGCTCGATCGGCGCCGGCGACAGCGCCGTCGAGGCATACGGCCAGCCGATGCCCGGCGCGCGGGCGCACCGCTTCGCGTCGTCGCGCGTGCTCAGCGGCGAGCAGTCAAACACCTCGATCATTTGCGAGCTGCGCGACGACGACGGCGAGCCCGCCGTGCCGCTCATCTTCAAGGTTTTCCGCACCCTGCACGGCGGCGACAACCCCGACGTGACGCTGCAGACCGCGCTCGCGGCGGCCGGCTCGCTGCGCGTGCCGCCGACGTTCGGACAGGTCTCGGGCTCGTGGTCTGACCCCGAGCTCGGCCGACTCTCGGGCCACTTCGCGTTCGCGCAGGAGTTCTTCGCGGGCGTCGAGGACGCCTGGCGGGTCGCCCTGCGGGCCGCCGAGGCGGGCGAGGACTTCTCGCAGCTCGCGCACTCGCTCGGCGAGGCGACGGCCGAGGTGCACACGACGCTCGGCCGCGTGATGCCGGTGGTCGAGCCGACGCAGGACGACATCGACGCGGCCGTCGAGCAGATGCGCGCGCGCTTCGGACTCGCGGTCGAGGCGCTGCCCGAGCTCGAGCCGCTCGTGCAGTCGGTCGACGACGTCTACGAGCGTGCCCGCCGCGCGACCTGGCCGCTGCTGCAGCGCATCCACGGCGATTTCCACCTCGGCCAGGTGCTCGCGGTGCCCGACCGCGGCTGGGTGCTGCTCGACTTCGAGGGCGAGCCGCTGCGCCCGCTCGCCGAGCGCAACTCGCCCGACGTGCCGCAGCGCGACCTCGCCGGGATGCTTCGGTCGTTCGACTACGTTTCGGGCGCCCTCTCGGTGCGTGCGGGGCGCGAGGTTGCGCGCGCCTGGGCCGACTCGGCCCGTGCATCCTTCCTGCAGGGCTACACCGACGGTCTCGTCACGCTCGAGGCGGCAGTGTCGGGCGCGGATGCGCCGGGCGAGGCCGACTTGGAGGCCGTGCTCATCGCGTACGAACTCGACAAGGCCGTCTACGAAGTGGTTTACGAGGCGCGACACCGGCCCGACTGGCTCACGATTCCCGCGCTTGCGGTGCGCCGGCTCACCGAGCGCTCGGCGCGGCACTAGCCCCGCGCATCCGCCCGGCCGTCGGCCGGAAAACGAACGGTGGGCGCCGCAGCATGTGCTGCGACGCCCACCGGGTCGTGGCTCGGTCGTTACGCGAGGTACGCGTGCGAGTGGAGCACCGAGACCATGGGGTTACGGCGCGCCGGCGCGCTCGGCGACGCGGCCTCGCTGTCGGTCAGCGTGGTGCCGATGTTGCGTACCTGCTGGTCGTACGCGGCGAGGAGCTCGTCGCGACGGAATCGCAGGGCGTAGGCCGGCACGGGGATCTTGTTGAGGTACAGGCGCAGGAACTCGAGCTGGGCGTGCCAGGTCGCTGCCGCGCGCACGACGTCGTCTTCGTCGAGGCCCGACACGGTCAGGCGCAGGTGCGTGCCGCTGACGAGGCCGTTTTCGAGGTCGAAGCGAATGTTCGAGGCTGGGTAGAGCCCGAACTTCCACTCATAGTTGAGCGTGCGCAGCGGCTCGAACTCGAGCACCGTGCCTTCGATGTCGTAGTGCGAATCGTTGAGGTACTCGACCGCGAAGTGGTTACCCGCCACGAGGTCGTGCGAGAACGTTCCAAGCCACGATGCGAGGGCGTCACGGTCACTAATCGCGCGCCAGAGCTCGCGGCGACCGAACTGTGAATCGATGTCGAACACAACTCGAAAGCCGCCAGATTCGCGACCAATCTTGCCGATGATTTCGGCCATTGTTGTCGCCTCCTATTTCTGGCTGCCATTTGGCAGATGTTGAGCTGTTGCGGGTTCGCAACAGGAGCAGCGATGACGACTGCTTGAACTCAAGGTTAACAGAAGGTTAACGAGGTGGCGGAGATTTCTGGCTCTGCGTGCGTGTTGCGCAGGAAAATCTCGGCTCGAATGCTTGCGCAGCCTGGGCAAAGCCGTAAACTTGAGTCAGATCCACTCAAGTTGTGATTCAGGCCAGCGAAAGGAGACCCCCATGGCCAACATGCAAGGCGCACAGGCTCCCGATGAGGAAAGCCAGTCCGCCCTCGAACGCTTCGGTGTCAACCTCACCGACATCGCTCGCGCCGGCAAGCTCGACCCCGTGATCGGGCGCGACAGCGAAATTCGGCGCATCAGCCAGGTGCTCACGCGCCGCACCAAGAACAACCCCGTGCTCATCGGCGAACCCGGCGTCGGCAAGACCGCCGTCGTCGAGGGGCTCGCCCGGCGCATCGTCGCGGGCGACGTGCCCGAGTCGCTCAAAGAGAAGGACGTCATCTCGCTCGACATGTCGGCGATCCTCGCCGGCGCGAAGTACCGCGGCGACTTCGAAGAGCGCATGAAGGCGGTGCTCGACGAGATCGTCTCGAGCGAGGGCCGTGTCATTACCTTTATTGACGAACTCCACACCCTCATGGGTGCCGGCGGCGGCGAGTCGAGCGTCTCGGCGGCAAACATGCTCAAGCCGATGCTCGCGCGCGGCGAGCTGCGCCTCATCGGCGCGACGACCCTCGACGAGTACCGCGAGTTCATCGAGAAGGACTCGGCGCTCGAGCGGCGCTTCCAGCAGGTGTACGTCGACGAGCCGAGTGTCGAAGACACCACCGCGATCCTGCGCGGGCTCAAGGAACGCTACGAGGCGCACCACAAGGTCGCGATCAGCGACGGGGCGCTCGTTGCCGCAGCATCCCTCTCGAACCGCTACATTACCTCCCGTCAACTGCCCGACAAGGCCATCGACCTCATCGATGAGGCCGCGTCGCGGTTGCGGATGGAGATCGACTCGTCGCCGCTCGAGCTCGACCAGCTCAAGCGGCAGCTCGAGCGCATGAAGCTCGAGGAGTTCGCGCTGAAAAAGGAGCACGACGACGCGTCGAAGGAGCGACTCGCGAAGCTGCGCGAAGACATCGCCGCGCGACAGGCTGAGCTCGACGCGCTGCAGGCGCGCTGGGACGCGGAGCGCAGCGATCTGAACCGCGTCGGTGACCTCAAGTCGAAACTGGACGACGCGCGCATCCGGGCCGACCGGGCGCAGCGCGAGGGCAACCTCGAGCTCGCGAGCCGCGTGCTCTACGGCGAGATCCCCGAACTCGAGCGCCAAGTGGCGCAGGCCGAGGCCGCCGAGCAGAACGAGGCGCGCATGGTGAACGACCAAGTTACCGAAGAGGACATCGCCGAGGTCGTGGCCGCGTGGACGGGCATTCCCGTCGGTCGACTCATGCAGTCGGAGCGCGAGAAGCTGCTGCACCTCGAGGACGAACTGCACGAGCGGGTCGTCGGGCAGGATGCGGCGGTCAAGGCGGTCTCGGATGCGATTCGTCGTTCGCGGGCCGGGGTGTCCGACCCGACGAAGCCGACCGGCTCGTTTATGTTCCTCGGTCCCACGGGCGTGGGCAAGACCGAGCTCGCGAAGGCGCTCGCCGAGCTACTCTTCGACGACGAACACGCCATGGTGCGCATCGACATGTCGGAGTACGGCGAGAAGCACTCGGTCGCACGGCTCGTCGGTGCCCCTCCGGGCTACGTCGGCTACGAGCAGGGCGGTCAACTCACCGAGGCGGTGCGGCGACGCCCGTACTCGGTCGTGCTGTTCGACGAGATCGAGAAGGCACACCCCGAGGTGTTCGACGTGCTGCTGCAGGTGCTTGATGACGGGCGGCTCACCGACGGCCAGGGCCGCACGGTTGACTTCCGCAACACCATCCTGATCCTCACGTCGAACCTGGGCTCGCAGTTCCTCGTCGACCCGCTGCTCACGCAGGAGCAGCGCCGCGAGGAGGTGCTCGGCGTCGTGCGCAAGTCGTTCAAGCCCGAGTTCCTCAACCGGCTCGACGAGCTCGTCGTGTTCGATGCGCTCTCAAGCGAGCAGCTTGCCCGCATCGTCGGCTTCAACATCCGCACCCTGGAGGCCCGGCTCGCCGAGCGTCGCCTGCGGATCGACGTCGACGAGGATGCGCGCGAGTGGCTGGCCGAGCGCGGGTACGACCCGATCTACGGCGCCCGACCGCTGCGTCGCCTGATGCAGCACGAGATCGACGACCGGCTCGCCCGGGCGATCCTGGCCGGCGAGGTGCACGACGGCGACACCGTGAAGCTGCGCGTCGCCTCGGACCACAACTCCCTCCAGCTCGACACCGTCCGCTAGTGCCCTCAAGCAGTTGAGTGTTCGATTTTTGTAGCTCTGGCACCGCCAGAACTACAAAAACCGACCACTCAACTGCTTTTAGTCGCGGACTAGGACGATTTCTTCGATCGGCTTGCGGGCGCGGGGCGAGGCGTCGCGCTCGCGGATCTTCTCGGGGATCTCCTCCGAGTCGACGTAGCGGCCGAGGGCGACCGCGGTGACGATCTCGTAGCCCTCGGGAATCTCGAACTCGAACTTCGACACGTCGAAGCCGGTCATCTGGTGCACGTCGATGTCGAGCGCCTCGGCCTGGAAGGTGAGGTGCGCGACGGCCTGCCCGAGATCGTAGTGCGCGGTCGGCACGGGCTCACCCTCGCGCTCGACCTGCGCGAGCGTCAGCACGAGCGCCGAGACGCGCTCGGCCCACGACTGGTTGAACGGCAGCAGCCCGTCGAGGATGTGCTGGAAAGTTTCGGTGCCGCGGCGACCCGAGATGAACGCCCACGGCTGGTAGTTGAACGCCGAGGGCGACCAGCGCGCCGCCTCGAACAGCGTGCGCATCTGCTCGCGGTCGAGCTCGAAACTTGAGTCAAAACCGCGGGGGCTCCATCGGTCGGCGAGGAGGCCGTGAATCGGTCGGGTGGTCTCATTGCGAGGGGTCGACATGCGAGTCCTTTCGAATCGAACGAGTGCAAGCGTAGTCACGCAACGCCGCACGCCGAAGCAACATTCCGCCGCGTGACGTTCACGCGCACCTCACCTGCGCGTGGCACGATTTACGGGATGCGCAGAACGAACCTTGCCTGGCGGGCCGCCGTCGCGGCCGGCATCGCTGCGGTCTTTGCGCTCACCGCCTGCGTCGGCACGGCCCTGCCTGGCCCGACGGCGGTGCCCCTGCGCCCCACCGAATCGGCGAGCTTCGAAACCGACGACCTCACCGACCTTATGAACCAGCTCGTCGACGCCGGCGCCCCCGCCGTCACGATCGAGGTGCGCGACGGCGACGAGGTGTGGTCGAGCGCGGTCGGCGTGCAGTCGAGCAACAGCGAGCTGCCCGCGAGCGCGAGCAACGCATCCCGCGTCGCGAGCGTGACGAAGCCGATGGTCGCGACGATGATCCTGCAGCTCGTCGACGAGGGCGAGCTCACGCTCGACACCGACGTCGAGGAGGTGCTGCCGGGCGTAGTCGGCGGTCGCGACGTCACGGTCGAGCAGCTGCTGCAGCACACCTCGGGCATGCCCGACTACGTCGAGGCGCTCGCGCTCGGCGACCCGACGCAGATCCTCAACGTGCTCGACAACGGCCGCACGCAGCAGGAGCTCGTCGACCTCGCGCTCGGCCAGGAGTGGCGTTTCGACCCGGGCACGGGCTGGGAGTACTCGAACTCGAACTACGTCGTGCTCACGATGCTGCTTGAGGAAATCACGGGCAACTCGCTCGCCGAGGAGCTCGCCACACGCATCACGACGCCCCTCGGGCTGACGAACACGAGCATCCCCGACGGCACGTCGATGCCGGCGAACTCACTGCACGGCTACGTCGTCGAGTCGGGCCTGTCGATCGACGTGACGAAGCAGGACGCGTCGCTCTGGAACGGCGCCGGCGCCGTCGTGTCGACGCCGGCCGACGTGAACACCTTCATGCGCGCGCTGCTCACGGGCCAGGTGCTGCCACCGCAGCTCGTCGGCTACATGCTGCGCCTCAACGACGAGGGCTACGGACTCGGCGTCCAGGCGCGCCAAGACCAGTGCCCGGCGGGCGACGCGACGATCATCAACTCCGAGCAGGTCGACCCGACGATCGCGCCGAGCGCCGACGCGGCCTCGAGCGAGAGTGCGACGCCGACCGAGGCGGTCGCGGCCGCCCCAAGCCCGAGCACGCCGGCGAGCTGGCCCGACGCGCCCGACGACGGCTCGGGCAGCGTCATCGAAGACGACCTCGGCACCGTCGGCGTGCAGATCGGCGAGCCCGGGATGGTCTACGGCCACCTCGGCTCGGGCCTCGGCTACCGCGCGCTCACGCTGTCGAGCCCCGACGGGCTGCGGCAGGTGACCGTGTTCTGGACCGCCTCCGAGATCAACCAGGACAACGACGAGCGCGTGCACCTCGCCTATGACATCGCGGATGCGGCACTCGCGCGCGATTGCTAGTGCAACTCGATCGTCAGGGTCGCGCTGTCGAAGTCGTCGCCCGTGACCGTCGCGGTCGCGAGGTCGGTCTCGAAGTTCAAGTCGTAGGGGCCCTGCAGGATTGCCGGGAACTCGAGCGCGCCGACGCCGACGCTCGAGAGCAGGCACGACATGTTCGCGTAGTGGGCGTTGCCCTCGCCGCCCTCGACCTCGCCGTCGGCGACGTACTCGAGGTGGTTCGCGTCGGTGATGGTCGCGAAGTTTGCGACGTCGGCCGCGCTGCCGGGCTCGGCGGTGCAGCCGCGCACCGCGCTCGCGAGACGCTCGGATTCGGTGCTCGGCCCCGTGAACGCGTCGATGCCGAAGCCGACGCCCGCGCCGACCGCGAGGCCGGCGACGGCCGCGATGGCGATGGGGATCGCGCCGAAGCGGCGCTTCGTGGTCGATTCGGTCATGACTGCGTCACCTTCAGCTCGCCGGATTCGGGGTCGAGTTGCACCGTGAAGCCGCCGATCGTGGCGGGCTCCTCGAGGGTCGTGAGGTAGTCGACGTAGGTCTGCCCCTCGGGCGCGGCGTCGAGCTCGTAGAGCACGCACGCGCCGTCGCCGGCGAAGCGCCCGGCGTCAGACACCGCGGCCGGCGCGTGCAGCACCAGCTCGGTGTCGCTGAGGTCGTAGCTGCCCTCGGCGAGCGCGCACTGCTCGGGAATCGCGGCGAGGGCCGAGGGCTGGTTCAGCGCCTGGATGCCGTAGACCGCGCCCGCGCCGAGCACGAGCCCGACGACGCCGATGCCGATGAGCGCCGGCAGGCCGACGCCGCGGCGCTGGCTCGTGCGCTTCGGGTTGTTGGTCTGCGGAGGCTGAGGTGCGGATGCGGTGGTTGCGGATGCGCTCGCGGCAGGCCGCGCGTCGGTCGCGACCGGTGCCGGTGCGGGAGCCGGTGCGGGCAAATCCGCGTTCGTCTCGGCCGGAGCATCTGCCGACCAGGGCACGACGCGCGCCGGGGCCACGACGTGGTGGCGACCATCCGGCGACGGCAGGGGACCGGGTGCGGCGGGAGCGGGAGCGGGTGCCGCGGCGGGCGCGGCCCGGGGAGCCTCGCGCGGCTCCTCGAACCCCGGGGGATTCCCGATCGGCGGCAACAGTGGCATGGTCATGGAACTATCCAAGCGGTCGGTGGCCGTCGGCGCATCACCGCGACGGATGAGCGGCCATCGGCCAAGCGCGCTAGAAGATCATCGGGGCGTCGTCGTCGAGTGCGGTGTCGACGTCGAGCTCGACCACGACTGGCACGTGGTCGCTCGGGCCGTCGCCCTTGCGCTCGTCGCGCGCGATCTCGGCGTCGACGACGAGCTCGTCGAACTCGGGTGTGCCGAGAATGAAGTCGATGCGCATGCCCTCGTTGCGGGGGAAGCGCAGCTGCTGGTAGTCCCAGTAGGTGTAGCCCTCAACACCGCGGCTGCGCAGGGCATCGATAAGCCCGTCGTCGAGGAACGCCTGGAACGCGTCGCGCTCGGGCTTCGTCACGTGGGTGCGGCCTTCGAAGAACTCCATGCTCCACACGTCGTGGTCTTCGGGCGCGATGTTGAAGTCGCCCATGATCGCGAGCGGCTCGCCGGGGTGCGAGTCGCGGCGCGCGGCGACCGAGCGGCGCAGCGCCGCGAGCCACTCGAGCTTGTACGGATAGTGCGGGTTGTCGATCTCGCGGCCGTTCGGCACGTAAAGCGACCAGAGGCGCACGCCCTCGATCGTGACGCCGAGCGCGCGGGCCTCCATCGGCAGCGAGCCGTCGTCAAGCGGCTTGCCGAAGCCCGGCATGTCGGCGAAGTCGTGCACGACCTCCTCGATCGGCAGGCGTGACGCGAACGCGACGCCGTTCCACTGGTTCTTGCCGTAGGCGATGACCTCGTAGCCGGCCTGCTCAAACTCCTCGTAGGGGAACTGCTCGGGCTTGCACTTGATCTCTTGCATCGCGAGTACGTCGATGTCGGCGTTCTGCAGGTAGTCGACGACGCGACCCTTGCGGGTGCGGATGGAGTTGACGTTCCACGTGGCGATGCGCATGGCTCTACCGTATCGGCCTTGGCCGGTACGCTTGGTCACGTGACCGACGCGCGTACTCAGCTCATTCAGCTCATTTCCGACGAGGCCGTTTTCCACGGGGACTTCACCCTCACGAGCGGCAAGAAGGCGAGCTACTACATCGACCTGCGCAAGCTTTCGCTCGACCACCGGGCCGCGCCGCTGATCGGCCAGGTGCTGATCGACCTCGTGGCCGAGTTCGAGCCGGATGCGGTGGGCGGCCTGACGATGGGCGCCGACCCGCTCGCGAACGCGGTGCTGCACCAGTCGGTCGCGCAGGGCGCGCCGATCAACGCGTTCGTCGTGCGCAAGGAGCCGAAGGACCACGGCCGTGGCAAGCAGGTCGAGGGCCCCGACGTCGACGGCAAGCGCGTCGTCGTGCTCGAGGACACCTCGACGACCGGCGGCTCGCCGCTCGCCGCCGCCGCTGCGCTTGAGAAGGCCGGCGCGACCGTCGTCGGCGTCTGCACCATCGTCGACCGTGCGACCGGCGCGGGCGAGCGCATCGAGGAGGCGGGCTACCCGTACCGCTACGCGATCGGGCTCGACGACCTCGGTCTCGCCGAGTCGTAGCCGTGGCCGCAGGCCGGCGCGGCATCGCGATCGCCGCTGCCGTGGTGGTGCTCCTCGTGGGTGCCGTCGTCGGCTGGCTCTGGCGACCGCTCGGCGTGCCCGAGGCGTCGCCGACGCCGACTCCGACCGAACCCCCGAGCATCTTCGAGGCCGAGGCGGGCACGTGCGTCGCCGAGTTCGACGACGCCTGGCAGCTCGAGTTTGACGATGTGCCGTGCTCGCAGCCGCACGCCGCCGAGGTGATCGGCACGGTCGACGCGACCGACTACGTCGACGCCGGTGCCGACTGGCCGGGCGACGACGCGCTCGCGGACTGGGCCGTGCTCGCGTGCGAGGGACTCGACGACTACCCGAGCGACATCACCGAACTGCAGGTGCGCTGGCCGCTCGAAGGAGACTGGGCCGCCGGCGAGCGCAACTACGTCTGCTTCTCGGTGACCGACGAAGCGGCCGCAACGGCTTCCGCCACGCCAACGCAGTAGCCCGCAAAACTACGGCCGGCGTCCGTAGACGTGCTGTAGCACCCAGTCGTGCATCGTCACGGCCGCGGCCGCCGACGCGTTGATCGAGCGCGTCGAACCGAACTGGGTGATCTCGATTACCTGCTCCGACGCATCCACGGCCTCCTGCGTGAGCCCCGGCCCCTCCTGCCCGAAGAGGAACACGCAGCGCTCGGGCAGCGCGGTGGTCTCGATCGGCACGCAGCCGGGCACATTGTCGATGGCGAGAATCGGCATGCCGGCCTCGCGCGCCCAGGCCGCGAACGCCTCGATCGTCTCGTGGTGCACGACGTGCTGGTAGCGGTCGGTGACCATGGCACCACGGCGATTCCACCGCTTGCGGCCGACGATGTGCACCGTGTTCGCGCCGAACGCGTTCGCGCTGCGCACGATCGAGCCGATGTTCATGTCGTGCTGCCAGTTTTCGATGGCGACGTGGAACGGGTGCCGCGTCGTGTCGAGGTCGTCGACGATCGCCTGCATCTTCCAGTACCGAAACCGGTCGATGACGTTGCGAGTGTCGCCGTGCTCCAGTAACTCGGGGTCGTACCGGGGGTCGTCGGGCCACTCGCCCTGCCAGGGGCCGACGCCCCACGTGCTCAACTCGTGCGTTGGTGACTGCTCATTCATCTCGCTCTATTGTGCCGCTACGCGCTCGGCAGCAGGGCGTTCGTGTAGAGCGACTCGGGCGCAACCTCGGTGTCGATGAGGCCCGACGAGAACATGAACTCGGCCATCGCGGCCCAGGTGTCGGGGTCGTTCGTGAGCAGCGGCGCATCGCCGAGCGGCTCCATGAGCGGGATCGTCGCGTTGAGCGTCGCGAGCGCAGCGGCCTTCTGCTCGTCGCTCGTGAGGGTGGGCACGTACTTCGCGGTGATCTTGACGGCCTCCTCCGGGTTCTCGGCGATGTACTCGATTGCTTTCTGCACGGCCTCGAGCACCCGGCTCACGTCGTCGCCGCGGTCGGCGATTGTCGCGGCATCGGCGGCCACGGCCGGGCCGACGAGGGTCGGATGCGCGGGGTCGACCGCGTCGATCGTGCGAATCGCGAAGCCCTGCTGCTCGAACTGCACGGCGTCGTTGTTCGCGAAGCCCATCACCGCATCCACACGCCCGCCCGACAGGGCTGCCTGCTGCGTGTAGCCGATGGCTTGGATGTCCACGTCGTCCTGGCTCAGGCCCGCCTCGTCGAGCATCGCAAGCAGCGCGAAGTAGGTCTGGCCGTAGAGGCCGGGCAGGCCGACGGTGTGGCCCTTGAGGTCCTCGGCCGTCGTGATCTCGGAGTCCTCCGGCACGATGAGCACCGCGGGGTAGGTGTTGTAGAGCGTTGCGACTGACTGCAGGTCGACGCCGCCCGCGGCAGCCTGCGTGATCTCGTCGCCGCCGGCGTAGACGAGCTGCTCGGTGCCGCCCTTGAGCGCGCCGAACAGCTCCTCGCTCTCGCCGTGGTGGCGCAGTTCGACGTTGACGCCGGCCTCGTCGAAGTAGCCGAGATCCTCGGCGACGTAGAACGGCGCGAACTGCACGTTCGGGGTGTAGGTGAGACCGATGGTGAGGGTGTCGCCGGATGCGCCGCTCGCTTCGGGCGAGGATGCGCCGCCTTGGCAGCCGGCGAGGGCGAGTGCCGCGGCGGCCGCGACTGCGGCGGCGCGGACGAGTCGGGTAAACCTAGACATGCGCGGATCCTTTGGGGGAGGGCTCGGCCGGTGGGACGAGGTGAATCTCGTCAGTGTCGAGCGAATCGAGCGAGTTGAGGGTGTCGGCAGAGCGGGCGCGCGAGCGGGCGGTGAGCACCGCATCCAGCACGCGCAAAATCGTGAACAGGCCGACGGCGAGGATCACGAGCATGATCAGGGTCGCGAACAGGCCTTCGGTGTCGTTCGCGTCGCGGAAAAGGGTGAGCAGCATGCCGAGGCCGCGGCCGCCCATCGTGAACTCGCCGACGACGGCGCCGGTGATCGAGAGGGCGGTGCCGGCGCGCAGGCCCGCGAGCACGCTCGGCATCGCGAGCGGCGCCTCGACCCAGAGCAGGGTCTGCCACCAGTTCGCGCCGTCGAGACGCGCCGCTTCGATGACATCGCTCGGCAGGGCGCGCACGCCGAGGATCGTCGTGACGAGCATCGGGAAGAACGCGACGACCGCGCAGAGCATGGCGATCGGGGTGAGGCCGTAGCCGATCCAGAGCGCGAGCAGGGGCGCGACCGCGACGGCGGGGATCGCCTGTGACGCCGTGACGTAGGGCGTGAGCGCAAGGTCGACCCACACGACGCGGGCGATGAGGTAGCCGAGGGGCACCGCCACGAGCACCGCGATGAGCGTGCCGAGCAGCGCTTCGACGAGGGTGACGCCGGTGTACTGCAGCAGTGGGCCGTCGACGATCTCGGTGAAAAAGCGCACCGCGAGTGCGCTGGGCGTGGGCAGGAACTCCTCGCTGATGACGCCGCTGCGCACCGCGAGCTCCCAAACCGTGAGGAGCACGACGGCGAGGGCCGCCGGCGCGACAAAGCGCGGCCAGGCGCGGCTCGTGCGCTCCATCGGGTCCTCCAGATCTGGCCCCGGGGTTACGCACTGCTCGACGTTCGTGAACGTCAGGTACCGCGCGCCTCCCATCCGGACTTTAACCGTCGGTTTCGGAATTGCACCGAATCAGCCGCATCGTGAGATGCGGGTCGCGGACTTTACCGCCGGCTCGGATTTTCACCGACCCCGGAGCACGTGTACTCGTTCGTTCACTGTACACGCGCCCCGGAACCAGGCGACGGTTTGTTACTGCCCGAGCAATTCGTCCGTGGTGACGAGGGTGATGAGCGGGTCGAGCAGGCCGAGGAGTTCGAGTGCCTTCGCGTGGGCGTCATCGGTGCCGCCAGCGCAGGCGTCGGTCACCACGATCACCTTGCGGCCAGCGTCGATGGCGCCGAGGGCGGTGCCGAGTACGCAGCAGTCGGTGGCGACGCCAGTAAGAATGAGCGGCGTCGTGATCGGCAGGCGGGCGAGTTCGTTGCCCCACTTCGAGAACATTGGGGCGTCGAGGGTGTCGGATGCGGTGAGCGAGCCGATCTCGAGCTCCCACGCTGGGTCGTCGGGCGGGAGTCGAGTGGTGGGCCAGCGGTCGTAGTACTCGCGCCAGGTGCCAACCTCGGCAGGGTCGCGCACGAAGCGGGTGAAGATGGGCGGCGTCGAGACGGCGGCCGCGAGCCGTTCGATGTTGCGCAGGGCGGCGTCGAAGCCGGCACAGCACCACACACTGTCGGGGTCTCGGAAGACCCGCTGCATGTCGATGGCAATGAGTTGTGCGTCGGCGGGAATCACGGTGCTGCCTCCGAGATCGAGTTGAAGGATGCTCTCCTATCGATTGTGCCCCGGCGCGGGCTCAGTCGGCAGTGGCTTGGTTCTGCAACTCATGGAATGCGGCGACCGAGGCCGATTCGCCTGAGGCCACGACGTGGCGGCGCGCAATGAGCTCGGCCATCAACGGGTCCTTCATCTGGATGGCGTTGACGATCTTCTCGTGCTCGCTCAGCGAGTCTTCGAGGCGACCTGGCAGCCGGATCGTCTGCTGCACGATCTGCTGGTAGGCGAGCTGGTTCATGAGCAGGTCGTAGTGCACGGAGAGCTTCTGGTTGTCGGCCCCGCGCACCAGGGTCGTATGGAAGTGATGAACGAGTTCGGAATAGGCCTGACGATCGCCCGCGGCAACCGCGTCCTTTTCTTTTTGGACATTGTCGATCAATACCTCGAGATCTTCAGTGTGGCCTCGGCGAGTAAGCAGATTGGCCGCGAGCCCTTCGAGAGATTCCTTGAGCTGAAAGAGTTCGATGACCTCGCGCTGCGTGGGCTTGCGCACAAATGTGCCGACGCGCGGGCGGATTTCGATGAGGCCTTCAATCTTCAATTGTTTAAAGGCTTCGCGAATCGGTGTGCGACTGACGTCGAGTTGTTCTGCGAGGCGAGTCTCCGCGAGGAGGTCGCCGGGCATGAACTCGCCGTTGACGATCTTCGCTCGGATGCGGTCAAGTACCGGCGCATCGTCGGGCTGCGGTGACCCCATGGCTACCTCCGTTGCATGCATGTGGCGGGCACTTATGACATTACAGGAGTGCTCTTGTATGCCACAAGCGGAGATCGAGCCCAACAATCTCGCCAAAATTGCCCGGAAAACATGCTTGACACGATGTTGTGACCTGGATACGGTCATGATGTCATGCATACAAGATGCGTCACGGTTGATCCATGTGGCGCACTTGACGAGGGGATGATGGTGACCACAATCACAGATGACCAAGTGTCGAAGACGACCGCCTCCACCACCACCGTGGAACTGATCGATTGCGCGATCACGTTCCCTGACCAAGGCTCGGGCACCTACACGGCCGTTCGAGATATTTCACTAACTGCTGAAGCGGGCAAATTCACTTCAGTTGTGGGGCCAACAGGTTCCGGTAAGTCGACAATTCTCAACATGTCGGCCGGGCTATTGAACCCAACTCAGGGCACCGTTCTGGTGAAAGGCCGCGAACTCAAGGGCCTGAATAAAGAAGCTGGATATCTCTTTCAGCAAGACGCACTGCTTCCGTGGCGTACGGCGCTCGATAACGTCGCGCTAGCGCTGAACTATCGGGGCATCTCTTCTGCCGAGGCGAAGAAGGAAGCCACAGAGTGGCTTGCTCGAGTCGGTTTGAAAGGGTTTGAGAAGCGGTTCCCCGCTCAGCTCAGCGGTGGACAGCGCCGGCGCGTATCCATGGCGCAGATGTGGATCACGAACCCAAGCCTGATCCTCATGGACGAACCGTTCTCTGCCCTGGACGTGCAAACACGCCTCGTCATGGAGGGCGAGCTGCTCAACCTGTGGTCGGCAAACCGTGCGGCCACGCTCTTTGTTACGCACGATTTGGACGAAGCCGTCGCGCTGTCGGACGAAATCATTGTGCTCAGCGCCGGTCCCGCGAGCAACATCGTTGGCCGCTTCGAAGTGCCACTTGAACGGCCCCGTGACTTGCTTGAGATCAAGCGCGACCCGGTGTTTCAGCGCATCTACAGCGAGGTCTGGGACTGCCTCAAAGAGGAAGTTATGAAGACGTACCACCTGACCGAGGGGGAGGCGGAGTAGCCATGACGCAACTCGCATCATCCACAGAAGCCCTGATCACCTCTTCGGAGAACAATACGAAGACCAAGGCCGTGCGTCCCGCGCAGCAACTGCGCGCGAAGAAGGCACGCATGCTGCTGTACCAGATCATCGTTGGCGTCATCCTGCTGGCCCTGTGGCAGCTGGGTTCGACAACGGGTGTGCTGGACACTTTCTTCTTTAGCGAACCCACGATGGTGTTCTCGCGCATCGTCGAATGGTTTGCGACGGGTTCGATCTACACCCACTTGATCGCGACGACGCAGGCGACGCTCCTCGCGTTCATCATCGGTGTTCTTGGCGGCATGGCGTTTGGCGTGTTGTTTGGCCGAGTTGACTTCCTAGCGCAGCTGTTCGACCCGTTCATCAAGATGATCAATGCCCTCCCGCGTCTGGTCCTCGCCCCGATCTTCCTGCTGTGGTTCGGCATCGGCATTGGTTCGAAGGTTGCACTCGCGGCGACGCTGGTGTTCTTCGTCGTGTTCTTCAACACCCTCGAGGGCATGCGCAGCGTGCCTCGTGTGCTGGTCAACAACTCCAAGATGCTCGGTGCCTCCGAGTGGCAGCTGCTCAAGAGCGTGTACCTGCCGAGCGCGGTGAGCTGGATTTTCTCGAGCCTGCACACGAGTGTCGGTTTCGCCATTACCGGTGCCGTGATCGGTGAGTACCTCGGCGCCTTCAGGGGTATTGGTTACGTCATTGCCCAGGCGCAGGGAACCTTCGATACGACGAGCGTGTTTGCCGGCATGGTCGTGCTCATGGTCTTCGTCTTGATCATCGAATACTTCATCACGCTGGCCGAAAAGCGCCTCCTTCGCTGGCGCGCAGTCGGCACCAACTAACAAATTCACGACGGTCTGCAAGATCTTTAGCTTTAGGAATTAGTCATGAGGAACAAACTTTCACGACTCGCCGCCGGACTTACTGTCGCCGCGTTGGGTATTGGTCTCGCAGGTTGCGCTGATAGCGGCAGCGCATCTCAAGCAAATTCCGGTGACGCAACAGTCATTGCTGTTGCCGGTCTGACCAACCTGCACAACATCCCGCTCGTACTCGCTGACGAACTCGGCTACTTCGAGGAAGAGGGCGTGAACGTCCAGCTCAGCGACCTGCAGTCGGGCACCAAGGCCCTCGAGGCCGTCGAGTCGGGCTCTGCGCCGATCGCAGCAAGCTTCTACGACCACACACTGCGTATGCAGTCGAAGGGGCGCGGCTACACCTCCTTCGTCGTGCTCTCGGACAGTCCTGGCGCTGTGCTGGCGACGCCTCCGAGCAGCTCGGGGGAAGTCACGAGTATCGCCGACCTCAAGGGGCAGCCGGTCGGTATCGCCGCTCCCGGCTCGGCGGAGCAAGCGTACTTCGAGCAGGCGCTGCAGGAAAACGGCATGGAGCTCTCGGACGTCAGCCTCGTCACCACCGGCACCGGCTCGAGCGCCGTTGCAGCCATGGAGGGTGGACAGGTCGTCGCAGGATGGATGTTCGAGCCCGCGTTCTCGCAGTTCGAGGAGCGCAACGACGGAACCGGCATCCTGATCGACACCCGCACCCATGAGGGCACGACGGAACTGTTCGGTGAAGGCGGGTACGCGGCAGAGACCCTCTACACCAAGAAT
The DNA here is from genome assembly GCF_023370115.1 of Gulosibacter sediminis. Lineage (NCBI taxonomy): Bacteria > Bacillati > Actinomycetota > Actinomycetes > Micrococcales > Microbacteriaceae > Gulosibacter > Gulosibacter sp. ACHW.36C. The sequence goes on from NZ_CP097160.1 coordinate 19,735, forward strand.
GAGTGGCTTCAGGCCAACCCCGACACTGCCCAGGCAATCGTCAACGCCACCGTGCGGGCCATCAAGTGGATGCACGAGCACACTGCCGAGGAGATCGCCGAGGCAATGCCGCAGGACCTGATCGGCGACGACTTCGACAGCTACGTGGACGTGCTCGACAAGAACCTCGAGATCTACACGGACGATGGCCTGATGCCGGAGGGAGGGTACGAAGCCAACGTGCAGCTCCTGGAGTCGGCTGAGGGACTGACCGACCTACGCCCGACCGAAACGTTCACGAACGAGTACGCGGAGAAGGCAAATGAAGCCAGCGAGTAATCTGCCGTCAACGGCTCGCGCGGCGGTTGTTCGCGAGTACGGGGCACCCCTTACGCTCGAAGAAATTCGTCTGCCGTCCGAACTCGCACCTCGATCGATCCTGGTTGAAATTCTTGCTGCTTCGGTCTGCGGCACCGATGTGCACGGGTGGATGGGCGAGCTGACGATTCCGGCGTCGCTCCCGTCCGTGCCGGGCCATGAAATGGTCGGGCGGATCGTGGCGCTGGGCGAGGGCGCTGAGCGTGACTCGTTCGGCGAAGCGCTCGCCGTGGGCGACCGCGTCATTTGGACGCACGCACCCTGCGGTGCTTGCGAAGGCTGCAAGAACGCTCGCGACTCGGCGCTGTGCGAACGACCGCAAATGTATGGCTATATGAACAGCGAAGAGCAGCCCTATGGCGTTGCGGGATTCTCGGAGTACGCGGTCGTGCTGCCGAACTCGGGTCGCGTACGAGTGCCGGATGCGGTTTCGGACGAACTCGCGAGCGTTGCTGCCTGTGCTGTGCGATCTGCCGCAAATGCCGCGGAAACGCTTGGACGCACCAAGCCAAGCGACACGATTCTGGTGCAGGGCACTGGGCCGATCGGACTGTTCGTCATCGCGATGTTGTCGCGCGGCCTCTACCGCAATCTCATCGCCATCGGAGGTCCGGACGATCGCTTGGCGTTGGCCAAGCAATACGGGGCGACCGGGGTCGTGTCGGTCCAAGAGTTCAGTGGCGTGGCCGAGCGCGCCGAGGAGGTTCTCCGGCTGACGGGTGGGCGGCGCCCCACGAAGCTGCTCGAAATGTCGGGCGGTCGCAGCGCATTTTCGGAAGGTCTCGAACTCGCGGCCAAGGGTGCGCGCTATGTCCTCATGGGGCAGGTAGCCGCCTGGGAAGTACCGAGCGCTCCCGGCCGAATCACCATGAAGAACCTCGATGTCCGCGGTGCGTTCTCGGGATCCGTAACCCATTACCGCGAGGCGGTGTTGTTTCTCGAGCAAGAGGCCGAACGCTTTGATTTCGACAAGATGATTACTTCGAAGTATTCGTTGGATCAAGTCAATGACGCCCTGCTCAGCATGCGCGAGATGCGAGACATCAAGCCGGTCATTCTGATGCACCAAAACTAAGATACTGAAGGAAGTCATTGTGACGCTTACAGTCAGTAAGGCGAATAGCTATCACGACATCGCGGCGCGCCTCGGAGTGCGGACAATCACCACGACGTCCGAGGAGATTCAGGCGGACCTCGAGTGGTCCATTTCGACTCCGCTTCGACAGGCGGCGGCTGTCGCAGTCCTGAAGAATCCGTGGGCCGGAACCGAACCCCTGACGAGCCTGCAGGAGGAAACGGAGCGCATTGCGCCGGTCCTCGCCAAGGTACTCAGCGACCGGCTCCTGGACGCGCTCGGCGGCGCCGCGAATATCGAGACCTTCGGGAAAGCCGCGATCGTTGGCACCGAGGGCGAACTCGAGCACGCCGGGGCCCTCATCCACACCCCCTACTTCGGCAACCTCGTGCGCGAGTTCCTCGAGGGCACCTCGGTGCTCTGCTTCACCGACGGTCGCTCCGAGGCCGGGACTCACGTGCGCGTGCCGATGTGGCACAAGACGCACGCGACGAACCGCGACCATTACCAGTCGATCGATGTCGCGCTTCCTGACGCTCCGCATCCGGACGAAATCGCGGTGATTGCCGTAGCTTCAACCGGGCCGCGTCCGTTTGCACGCATCGGCGACCGCACCACCGACCGACCCATCGACGCCGGAATTCTGGAAGGACTTCTCGCATGAGCATCAACCCGCGCAAACTCACCACCATCGTTGAAGAGACGCTGCTCGAGGGCGGCGAAGCGGTCACCCCGATCCACCGCGTTGCGATCGTCGCGGCCGTCATTGACAACCCGTGGCACGGCCGCGGCTACGTCGCCGACCTCAACGAAGGGCTCGACGAGATCGCGTCGGCGCTTGGCGCGCTCCTCGCCCCCCGCGTCGTCGAGGCGCTCGGCGAACCCGTCGAGGCCTACGGCAAGGCCGCGATCGTCGGCACCGAGGGCGAGATCGAGCACGGCTCCGCGCTCATTCACACGCTCCAGTTCGGCGACCACTTCCGCAAGGCGACTGACGCGTCGACCCTGCTGCCGGCGGTTGAGAAGCGTGCCCCCGCGGGCACGACCTTCGACATTCCGCTCAAGCACTTCACCGACATGAAGATTCGCTCGCACCACCAGTCGGTCGAGGTGCGCATCTCGGACGCGCCCCACCCCGGCGAAATCCTCATCGCTCTCGCCGCCGCGAACCAGGGTCGCCCGAAGCAGCGCCTCGCGGCCTTCGGTACCGACTTCGACAAGAAGTAGCCATGGCCGCCCCGGTAGTGCTGCTCCACGGCGTCGGCCTGAATCGGTCGATGTGGGACAGCGTGCGCGCACGCCTCACGGCCGACGGCTGGGCCGAGACCATCGCGCTCGACCTGCCGGGCCACGGCGGCGAGCCGCCGCTGCGAGACCCGAAGACCCTGGCGGAGCTCGCTGAGGATGTGCTTCGGCGCCTCCCCGCCGAGCCAGTGCAGCTCGTCGGTTTCTCGCTCGGCGCGCTCATTGCGCAGCAGATCGCGGCGACGCAGCAGCGGCGAGTGCGCTCGCTCGTCTGCGTCAACGCGGTTTGCGAACGTAGCCCCGAGCAGGCCGAGGCGGTCGCCGGCCGGCTCGCGACGGCCCGAGAACTGTTTGCCTCATCGATCGACGCATCGATTGAGCGCTGGTACCCGGCGACCTCGGCCGTCACCGATGAGATGCGTGAGCACACTCGCGAGATGCTGCGGGCAAACGATCTCGACTCGTATCTCGTTGCTTACGAGGTGTTCGCGACGGGAGACCGCCAGGTCGCGCCGCTCCTGCCACGCATCGCGGCACCGACACTCGCAATCACGGGCGAACTCGACCCGGGCTCAACGCCAGCGATGAGCGAGCGGCTCGCCCAGCTCATCCCAAGTGCTCGGGCCGTGATCGTGCCCGACACCCGGCACATGCTGCCGGTCGAACGCGAAGATGCGTTCATTCATCACCTCGAGCTCCACCTGCGGAGCACGGAAGGATCGACCAATGGCTGACCGCTTTGGCAATTTCATCAACGGCGAGTACCGCGACCCGGCCACGGGGGAGTACCTCGCGAGCACTAACCCGGCGACCCTCGACACGCTCTACGAGCTCGCCGACAGCGACGAGCGCGATGTGGATTTGGCGGTGTCGGCCGCGCGCGCCTCGTTCGAGTCGCCCGTGTGGCGCCGCACCACCGCGACGCAGCGCGGCCACTTGCTGCGCCGTCTCGGCGACCTCATCGGTGAACACGCCGACGAGCTCGCCGAGTACGAGAGCCTTGACAACGGCAAGCTGCTGCGCGAAATGCGGGGCCAGATGCGCGGTCTGCCCGAGTACCTCTTTTACTACGGCGGTCTCGCCGACAAGATTCAGGGCGCCACGATTCCGGCCGCGTCGACCGACATCTTCAATTACACGCTGCGCGAGCCAATCGGCGTCGTCGGTGCGATCACCCCGTGGAACTCGCCGCTGACCCTGACGACCTCGAAGCTCGCGCCCGCGCTCGCGGCGGGCAACACCCTCGTCATCAAGCCGAGCGAGTACACGAGCCGCGCCATCTTGCGCTTCGCCGAGCTTGCGCTCGAGGCCGGCTTCCCCGCTGGCGTCGTCAACGTCGTCACGGGCACCGGTGTGCGCGCCGGCTCGCCGCTCGTTGACCACCCAAAGATCGCGAAGATCTCGTTCACAGGCTCGACGGGCACGGGCTCGACGATCGCGGCCAAGACCGCCGCGCGCTTCGTCACGACGACGCTCGAACTCGGTGGCAAGAGCCCGCAGATCGTGTTCGACGATGCCAACATTGAGAACGCCGCAACCGGCATCGTGGCCGGCGTTTTCGCCGCAGCGGGCCAGACCTGCATCGCCGGCAGCCGCGTATTCGCGCACAAGTCGGTCTTCGACGAGCTGCTCGAGCGGGTGACTGCCCGCGCCTCGACGATCAAGCTCGGCAACCCGCTCGACGAAACGACCGAGCTCGGTCCAATCGCCTTTGAGGGTCAGTACAACAAGGTGCGCGAGTACATCGAGGTGGGGGAGCGCGAGGGCGCGAACCTGCATTTCGGCGGTCGTCGCCCCGAGATCGACCTGCCCGGCTACTTCCTCCAGCCCACGATCTTCACTGACACGACGCGGGACATGCGCATCGTGCAGGAAGAGATCTTCGGCCCCGTGACGGCGATCATGCCCTTCGAACACGAAAATGAGGTGCTCGCGCTCGCGAACGACACGAACTACGGCCTCGCCGCGGGCGTGTGGACGCGCGATCTCAACCGCATGGTGCGACTCTCCCGCGGCATCGATGCCGGCACGATCTGGTTCAACATGTACCGGATGATGAGCCCGCAGTCGCCGCGCCAGGGCTTCAAGGACTCGGGCGTCGGCACCGAACACGGCATCGAATCGATGTACGACTACACGCGACTGAAGAGCGTCTGGATCAACACTGACGACTCGCCCGCAGCCGACCCCTTCGTCATGCGGACGAAATAGCCGAGCTTCCAGTAGCCCCCGGGATAATAGGCGGCATGGACAACCTGCTTGGAATTCCGGAGACACTGCTGCCCGAGGAGTCCGAGGTTCTCGACGACCTCGGCAACCTCCCCGACAACGAGGCGGCGACCGAGGCGATTGTTGAAAAGCATCCCGCCTCGTCGCTTGCCTGGTCGGAGCTCGCGAGCCTCGCGCTTTCGGCCGACCAGACCATCCAGGCCTACGCGTTCGCGCGGGTCGGCTACCACCGCGGGTTGGATGCGCTGCGCAAGGCGGGCTGGCGTGGGCAGGGCCCCGTGCCGTGGTCGCACGAGCCGAACCGTGGCGTGCTGCGCTGCTTCTACCTGCTGCGTGAGTCGGCCCGGGCCATTGGCGAGACGAGCGAAGTCGACCGCCTCACCGACCTGCTCAACGACGCCGATTCGAGCGCGATCGGCGCGATTGAGGCGGAGCGAGGCTAGCTCGACGTAGAGTTAAGTGTTAGCTAGCAAAGGGTAGGGAGCTCATGCCAGGCGTAGCAATCATTGGGAGTCAGTGGGGCGACGAAGGAAAGGGCAAGGCGACCGACCTTCTCGGCGGCCGCATTGACTATGTCGTCAAGTTCAACGGCGGCAACAACGCCGGGCACACGGTCGTCATCGGTGACGAGAAGTACGCCCTGCACCTGCTGCCCTCGGGCATCCTCACGCCGGGCGTCACGCCGGTGATCGGCAACGGCGTCGTCGTCGACCTCGGCGTGCTGTTCGAAGAGCTCGAGCACCTTGACGAGCGTGGCGTCGACACGTCGAAACTGCGCGTTTCGGGCAACGCCCACGTGATCCCCGAGTACAACCGCGCGCTCGACCAGGTGACCGAACGGTTCCTCGGCAAGCGCCGCATCGGCACGACCGGCCGCGGCATCGGCCCGACGTACGCCGACAAGATGACCCGAGTGGGCATCCGCATTCAGGACCTCTTCGACGAGAACATCCTGCGCCAGAAGGTTGAGGGCGCGCTCGTGCAGAAGAACGAACTGCTCGTGAAGGCGTTCAACCGCCGCGCGTTCAGCGTCGACGAAATCACCGACAACCTGCTGCAGTATGCCGACCGCCTGCGCCCCATGGTGGGCGACACCGCGCTCGAGCTGCACGAGGCACTCGACCGTAACGAGATCGTCGTGTTCGAGGCCGGCCAGGCCACGATGCTCGACATCGACCACGGCACCTATCCGTACGTGACCTCCTCGTCGGCCACGGCAGGCGGCGTTGCAACGGGTTCGGGTGTCTCACCGCGCGCGATCAATCGCATCGTCGGCATCCAGAAGGCGTACATCACCCGCGTCGGCTCGGGCCCGTTCCCGACCGAGCTCGACGACGAGGTCGGCGAGAAGTTGCGCCAGCGCGGCGGCGAGTTCGGCACCACCACGGGTCGCCCGCGCCGCACCGGCTGGTTCGACTCGGTCGTCGCCCGCTACTCGTCGCGCATCAACGGGTTCACCGACATCGTCATGACGAAGCTCGACGTGCTGTCGACCTTCGACACGATTCCCGTCTGCGTTGCCTACGACGTCGATGGCACCCGATTCGACGAGATGCCGATGTCGCAGTCCGACGTGCACCACGCCAAGCCGATCTACGAGGAGTTCCCCGGCTGGCAGGAGGACATCTCCGGCATCAAGGACTTCGCCGACCTGCCGAAGAACGCGCAGGACTACGTCAAGGCCGTCGAGGAACTCTCGGGCGCCCGCATCTCGGCGATCGGCACGGGCCCGGCCCGCGACCACATCATCGAGCTGCACAACCTGCTCGGCGACTAGCTCGAGCTAGGTGCCCAACCCCCGCAACAACCGGATGCGCAGCTCGCGCGCGGCCCGCATGTGGTCGCTCGCGAGCTGCCGCGCGAGGTCTTCGTTGCGGGCGTCGATCGCCGCGACGAGGGCCTCGTGTTCGTCGAGCGAGCTCTCCCAGCGGTCGCCGACCGAGAGCGTCGAGTGCGGCGCGTGCGTGAGGTGTAGCGCGAGGCGGTTGAGCAGGTCGACGAGCACGGGGTTGTGCGCCGCGGCCCAGATCGCGGCGTGAAACTCGAGGTTCGTCGTGAGTCGCTCGGCGTCGCTCGGCGACTCGAGCGCGCGGTCGCGGCGCACTAGCCCCTCGAGCTTCACCAGATCACCGAACTGGCGGTTCGCGGCCGCCTCCGCTGCGGCCTCACCCTCGAGCACGATGCGCACGTTGTAGGTGCCGAGGATGCGCTCGGGGTCGGGCGTCGCGACGTAGAGCGTGCGCCCCTGCCGCTCGAGCAGCCCGAGGTCGGTGAGCCGGGTCAGGGCCTCCCGCACCGGAGTGCGCGAGACCCCGAACCGCTCACCGAGCACGGCCTCCCGCAGCGGCGTGCCTGGCTCGAGCGCGCCCGTGAGGATCTCGTCGCGCAGGGCCATCATCAGGCTGTCGGGGTCGGTCGTGCTCATGTGCTCGCTTTGTGTGAGGGCGTTAGGCGATCGCGCCGGCGCGGCGACCAAACACGACGCCCGCCGCGAGGCCCGAACCACCAGGGTAATTGTTGCTGAACAGGCCGCCGAGCATCTCACCGGCAACGTAGAGGCCGGCGATCTCGTCGCCGCTCTCGCTGAGCACGCGCCCCTCGGTGTCCGCCTTCAGCCCGCCGAACGTGAAGGTGATGCCGCAGGTCACGCCGAAGGCATAGAAGGGGCCGGTCTCGAGCTCGGCCGCCCAGTTCGATTTCGGGGGTGTCGTGTCGGCGCGGCGCGCATCCTTCACCGTCGGGTCGAAGGGCTTGTCGCGATCAATCGACGCGTTGAACGACCGCACGGTCTCACCGAGCGCGGCCGGGTCGACGCCGATCTTCTCGGCGAGCTCTTCGATGGTGTCGGCCTGCTCGACCGAGATGCCGGGCATGTCGTACTCCTCGACCCGCAGCATCGGCCGCAGCTTCGCGTCGAAAATCTGCCACGCGACCGAGCCGGGCTGGCGCAGGATCTCCTTGCCGTACTTCGCGTAGGTGTAGTTGCGGAAGTCGGCGCCCTCATCGAGGAAGCGCTCGCCGTTGCGGTTGACGATGATGCCGAGCGGATAGCTCTGGCGCGTGAGGCGGTTCGTGAGCTCGCGGTTCGACTCGTTTTCGGGGAGGAAGGCATCCCACTGCACCGAGTGGCAGGTCTGCCAGTCGCCGCCGCGCCCGGCACCGAGCGCGAGCGCAGCGCGCAGCATGTCGCCCTGGTTGTAGGGCGTGCCGCGCACCTTCGCGTGCTCCCAGCCCTCGCCGAGGTACTCGCGGCGCAGCTCGGGGTTCGCCTCGAAGCCACCGGCGGTGAGGATGACCGACTCGGCCCGCAGCTCGACCTCGCCTTCTCCGGTGGTCACGCGAACGCCGACGACGCGGTCGCCCTCGGTGAGTAGCTCGCTCGCCCGGTGGCCGTAGCGAATGTCGATGCCCGATTCCTGCGCAACCCGGGTGTGGTCGGCGATGAGGCCCTCGCCGCCGCCGACGTTGCCGACGTGCAGCCCGCCCCAGAAGAGGTACGAGCCGTCGGGGCGCTCATAGGCCTGGCGCTCGTACATGAGGCGGTACTTCAGGCCCTTGCCCTGCAGCCAGCGCAGCGTCGGGGTGACCTCGCTCACGAGCACCTCGGTGAGCTCGGGGTCGTTGCGCCCCTCGGTGACCTTCTCGAGGTCGGCGCGGTACTCGTCGGCGGTGTACGGCGGCACGACGGTGGTCGCCCAGCGTTCGTCGGGCTCGAGCCACTCGCGCAGCTCGTCGAGGCCGGAGTGGGTGATGCGGGTGGCGCCGGCGGTGTAAAAGCTGTTACCACCGGCCATGTCGGCCGCTCCGGCCTCGAGCAGGATGACGCGTCGGCCGCGCTCGGCGGCGGCGTGGGCCGCGGTGAATCCGGCGTTGCCGCCGCCAACGATGATGACGTCGGTGTCGAGGGGAGCTGCGGGCATGATGACCTCCATCGGGTTTCGGTATACCCAGGTATACCCGAATGCCGACGTGACGCGCAAGGAGTGTTAGTCGCGCCGGCCAGACCACCGATACTCGTGCTGCGGCCGGCCGGTGTCGCCGTAGCGCGGCTGCATCTCGACGAGCCCTTCGTGCACGAGCAGCTGCAGGTACCGCCGCGCGCTCACCCGCGAGAGTCCGGTGTGCTCGGCGAGTTCGTTCGCGGTCACGGGCGCGGGCTGCTGGCGCAGCGACGCGATCACCCGGTCGCGGCTCGCGGCGCTGAGTCCTTTCGGCGTCGCGCTCGGGGCGGGATGCGCGCCGGTCGCGAGCAGCGCATCCACCTGCGCCTGCGAGATCTCGCCGCGCTCGCGCATCCGCGCCCGCTGCTGCGCCCAGGCGGCGTAGGTCTGCAGCCGCGCGGTGAACGCGTCGCGCGTGAACGGCTTGAGCAGAAAGTCGACGACGCCGAGCTCGCCCGCCTGCTCGACGAGCTCGGGCTCGTGCGCCGCGCTCACCATGAGCACGTCGACGCGCAGGCCGGCATCGGCCCGGATGCGCCGGAGCAGGTCGAGCCCGCTCGTGTCGGGCAGGTAGAGGTCGAGCAGCAGCAGGTCGACTTCGCCCTGGCGCAGCCGGCCGAGCGCAGCCGCCGCCGTGAGCTCGCTGCCGACGAGCGTGAAGCCCGGCAGCTGCTCGAGAAACGTGCCGTGCAGCCGACCGACCGCGAAGTCGTCGTCGACGATGAGGGTGCGAATGTCGGTCACTGCGGGGCTCCTACGCCGGATGCGGTGTCGGGGGAGTCGAGCGGAAGGTCGGCCTCGACCTGGGCACCGCCGAGTTCGGAGACGCCGAAGCGCAGCTCGCCGCCACGCTCGCGCACGACCTCCTGCACCGAGAACAGGCCGATGCCGTGCCGCTCGGGCTCGTCGAGCTTCGTGGTGATGCCGCCGGTGGTGAGCACCTCGGGCGAGGCCGCGAAGCCCGGGCCGTCGTCTTCGACCACGATTTCGAGCAAGCCCGTGCCGGGCTCGGCGAGCAGCGTGAGCCGCACCGTGCCGCCGAAGCCCGTCGCCTCGACGGCGTTGGTGAGGAGGTTCGCGACGACGAGCAGATCGTCGGTGGTCACAGTGACGCCGGCGGGCACGTGTGAGTCATCGTCGAGCTCGAGCGTGACGTGCTCGCGCGACGCCGCCGCGGCGTGGGCCGAGACGAGCGCGGCGAGCAGCGCCGGCTCGAGCGCGGTGAGGTCGAGTTCGGATGCGGCGTTCGGGTCGAGCTCGTTCGGCTGCTCCTCGAGGTAGGCGCGCGCCTGCTCGTACTCGCCGAGCTCGAGCAGCCCCGAGAGCACGTGCATCCGGTTCTCGAACTCGTGCGCCTCGATGCGCAGCAGCTGTGCCTGTTCGCGCTGGCGCTCGAGGCGGGCGATCGCGTCGTCGAGCTGCGAGCGGTCGCGCATCGCGAGCATCCGCCCGATCGCCCGGCCGTCGGCCCAGGTCGCGGCCGCGTGCACGTAGACGCTGCCGCTCGGCAGGTGCACGAGCTGCAGATCCTCGGGCGGATGCTCGGCCTCGAGTAGCTGCGCGAGCTCCTCGGGCAGGGCGTCGAGCCCCGCGCCCTCGAGCTCACCCTCGGACGCGACCCCGAGCATCCGCGCCGCCTCGCGGTTCACGAGCTGCACGCGGCCGTCGGCATCGGTCGCGATGACGCCCTCCTCCGTGCTCTCCATGACCGCGCGGTGGGCCTGCAGCAGCTGCGCGAGCTGATCGGGCTCGACGCCGTAGAGCTTGCGGCGCAGCCACTTCGACACGAACCACGCGAGCACGGCGCCCGCGATGATCGCGAGCAGCGACACCGCGGCGAGCGGCACGACCTGCATGAGCGCGTCGTCGCGAATCTCGCTCACGAGCTCGCCGACCGAGAGCGTGCCGACGACTTCGCCCGACTCGGTGCGAATCGGCACCTTGACGCGGTAGGTGATGCCCTGCGTGCCCTCCTCGACGCCGGCGAAGGTCTCGCCGCGGCGGATCGCCGAGTGGTCGGACGAGACGGGCTCGCCGACCTCCGACGGGTCGACGTGGGCGACGCGGATGTTGTCCATGCCGACGACGGTGATGTAGCGGAAATCGCTCGACGACATCGCGGCGTCGACGATCGGCTGAATCTCGGCGTGCGCGTTCGGCCCCTGCATCGCGTCGATCACCGACGGCAGGTGGCTCAGGGTGAGCGCCTGCCCGTAGATGCGCTGCTCGGTCGCCTCCTGATTCGCCGCCACCGAGCGCACGACGCCGACGACCGCAACGATGACGACGACCGCGATGATGATCGCCATCTGCACGGCAAACAGCGCGCCGCTGAGGCGCCGAGGCGAGCGAGTACGCGTCATTGCAGAGTCTTTCTCGGAGTGGCGCACCCATCATGCCTCGCCCTGACCGAAATGACCAAAAGTTCCGATACTTGCCGAAACGGCGGCCTGGCCCGCCCACCTGCCTAGCGTGTTCGTGAGTCTGGCCGCCCGCGCCGACTCGCTGATGCAAGCAGGACAACGGAGTTCAGATGGCAAAAGTCATGCGCAATCTCATTTTTGGGGTGGTGGTCGCGCTCGTCGCCGGATTCGCGTTCGCAAACGCGATTTCCACCGCATCCAACTCAACCGTGCGCTCGAAGATCACGATCATGGCCCCCGCCGCGCCCGGCGGTGGTTGGGACGGCTTCGCCCGCACCGCCCAGCAGACCCTGCGCGGCGACAGCATCGTCGCGAACGCGCAGGTCGTCAACGTGCCCGGCGCGAGCGGCACGATCGGGCTCTCGCAGTGCGTGCAGATGGAGGGCCACGCCGACTACCTCATGGTCACGGGCGGCGTCATGATCGGCGGCATCGCGGTGTCGAAGCCGAACGAAACCCTCGCCGACGTCACGCCGATCGCGCGCATCGCCGACGACTACGCGGCGATCGTCGTGCCCGCCGACAGCGAGATTCAAGACCTCGACGACTTCATCGAGGCGTGGAAGGCCGAACCGACGGGCTTCTCGTTCGCGGGCGGCTCGCTCGGCTCGATCGAGCACCTCGTCACCGCGATGCTCGCGGGCGAGGTCGGCATCAACCCCTCCGACGTCAACTACATCGCCTACTCGGGCGGTGGGGATGCGCTGAGCGCGATGCTCTCGCACACCACCACCGCGGGTGCCTCGGGCTACAACGAGGTCGCCGCGCAGGTCGAGGCGGGCGAGCTACGGCTCATCGCGATCTCGGCGCCGGAGCCGGTCGAGGGCGTCGACGCCCCGACCCTCGTCGAGGCGGGCTACAACGTCGAGATGACGAACTGGCGCGGCTTCGTCGCCCCGCCGGGCATCACCGACGCGGAGCAGCAGGAGCTCGTCGACATCGTCACCGAGATGCGCGACTCGCCCGAGTGGCAGGAGGCCCTCGTGCGCAATAGCTGGACCGACACGTTCCTCACCGGCCCCGAGTTTGAGGAATTCATCGACCAGCAACAACAAGAGGTCAACGCGATCGTCGAGGAGCTCGGACTATGACCGCCACCACCACCCGCGACCGCACCCAGTCGCGACCCCGCACCATCCGATGGGGCGATGTCATCATCTCGGTGATCGGCCTCGCCATCGCGGCCGTGCTGTTCTACGGCGCCGCCACCATGGAGGTGCGCGGCCAGGCCGTGCCCGGCCCCGAGTTCTTCCCCGTGCTCGTGGGCATCCTGCTCACCGCCGTGAGCGGCTACCTGCTCGTGCGCGCGATCATTCCGCGCAAGCGCACCGAGGAACACACCGCGCTGCGCCCCGACGTCTCGAGCGAAATGCTCACCGACGTCGGTAACGCGAACACCCAGGTCATCGCCCTCGAGCAGGAACACGAGCACGAGGCCCCCGCCGATGACGACGATGCGCCGACGCACGACATTAACTGGCGCGCGACCGGCGTCACGATCGGCGCCGTGCTCGGCTTCATCCTGCTGCTGCCGCTGCTCGGCTGGGTCATCACCGCCGCGCTGCTCTTCGGCGCGGTCACGATCGGCTTCGGCTCGAAGCGCATCTGGTTCAACCTCGGCGTCGGCCTGCTCATCAGCTCGATCGTGCAGCTCGTCTTTAGCGGCCTGCTCGGGCTCACGCTGCCCGCCGGGTTCCTCGGAGGGATCTTCTAATGGAACAGCTCGAACTGCTCATGCAGGGGTTCGCCGCGGCGATCACCCCCATCAACATGCTCTGGGTGCTGCTCGGCGCCATCATGGGCACCGCGGTCGGCGTGCTGCCCGGCCTCGGCTCATCCATGGCCGTGGCGCTGCTGCTGCCGATCACCTTCTCGCTCGACCCGACGGCCGCGCTCATCATGTTCGCTGGCATCTACTTCGGTGGCATGTTCGGTGACTCGACCGCCGCGATCCTGCTCAACACCCCCGGTCAATCGTCGGCGATCGCCTCGACCTTCGAGGGTCATAAGCTCGCGCTCAACGGCCGGGCCGGCCAGGCGCTCGCGACCGCCGCGATCGGCGCCTTCATCGGCGGCCTGCTCGCGACGCTGCTCACGGTGTTCATGATGCCCGTGCTCATGCGCCTCGCGACGATGTTCGGCCCCGCCGAGTACTTCGCGCTCGCGGTGTTCGCGTTCCTCGCCGTGTCATCGGTCGTGTCGGAGTCGGTGGTCAAAGGCCTCATCGCCCTCGGCATCGGCCTCGCGCTCACCTTCATCGGCATCGACGGCCCCTCGGGCACCGAGCGCTACACCTTCGGCACGCCCGAGCTGCTCGACGGTTTCTCGATCGTCGTCATCACGGTGGGTCTGCTCGCGCTCGGCGAGGTGTTCGACCAAGCGTCGAAGGTCGGCACTGAGGCCGTCGTCAAGCCCATCCAGCAGCGCCGCGCGATGCTCGGGTGGAAGGACTTTCGCTACGCCCTGCCCGCCTGGCTGCGCGGCACCGCCTTCGGCCTGCCCTTCGGCATCGTGCCGGCCGGCGGCTCCGAGGTGCCGACGTTCCTCGCGTACGGCACCGAGAAGTCGCTCGCGAAGCGTCGCGGTGACAAGGAGTTCGGCACGACCGGTTCGCTGCGCGGCCTCGCCGCACCGGAGGCCGCGGGGAACGCGACCACCGGTACGGCGATGGGCACGCTGCTTGCACTGGGCCTGCCGGTTTCGTCGACCGCCGCGATCATCCTCGCCGCGTTCCAGCAGTTCGGCCTCCAGCCCGGCCCGCTGCTGCTCACGAACAACGCCGATCTCGTGTGGACGCTGCTCGCCTCGCTGCTCATCGGCCTGCTCGTGCTGCTGTTCATCAACATGTCGCTCGCCGGTGTGTGGGCGAAGCTGCTCAGCGTGCCGAACCACTACCTCTACGCCGGCATTACCGTGCTCGCCGTGCTCGGCGTCTACGCCGTGGGCTCGTCGATGTCTGACCTCTGGATCCTGTTCGTCATCGGCGTGCTGGGCCTCATCATGCGCCGGTACCGCGTGCCGCTCGCGCCGGTCATGATCGCCGTCGTACTGGGCCCGCTCGCCGAGACCGAACTGCGCCGTGCGCTCGCGGTGTCGGAGGGCGACGTCGCGGTGCTCTGGAGCTCGCCGTTCACGATCGGCCTCTACCTCGTGCTCGCCGCGGCGCTCGTCATCTCGGGCGTGCAGCACCTGCGGCACCGCCGCAAGGCGAAGCTCGAGGCGCAGACCGTCGCCGTGCGCATCCCCGAGCACCTCGACACGAAGTAACGAACGGATGCGGTGGGGTGGTGACGCGCGTAGGCTAATGAACGTCGTTCACCACCCCAATGTCGAGGAAGTTCCATGACCACCCCACCCGTCACCTTTGTTCTTGCCGGCTCGGAAGCCACCGGTGGTGCGGGTGTGCAGGCCGACCTGCGCACGCTGCAGCAGCTTGGCGTCTATGGCGCCGCCGCCCTCACCTGCATCGTCTCGTTTGACCCGAAGGACGGCTGGAACCACCGTTTCGTGCCGATCGACCCGCAGGTGCTGCGCGACCAGGCCGAGGCCATCCTCGCCGACTGGCAGCCCGCATCCGTGAAGATCGGCATGCTCGGCACCGTGCCGACCATCGAGACCACGCGCGACATCCTCACCGCGGCGAAGCTGCCGAACATCGTCTGCGACCCCGTGCTCATCTGCAAGGGCCAGGAGCCCGGCGCGGCGCTCGACATCGACAACGCGCTGCGCGCCGAGATCCTTCCGATCGTCGACGTGATCACCCCGAACTACTTCGAGACTTGCACGCTCGCGGGCGTCGACGAGATCGACTCCGTCGCGGGCCTCGGCGACGCCGCGAAGAAGATCTCCGAGCTCGGCACGAAGGCCGTGCTCGTCAAGGGCGGCCTCGCGACCCCCGGCGACAACGCCGTCGACGTGCTCTGGGACGGCTCGGAGCTCGTCGAGTACTCGCGCCCGAAGGTCGGCACGGCCGGCGTCTCGGGTGCCGGCGACTCGCTCGCGACCGCCGTCTCGGCGGGTCTCGCGCAGGGCAAGTCGCTCCACGACGCGGTCGATGCCGCGAAGGACTTCGTCACCGCAGGCATCCAACGCGCGATCTCGGCGAACACCCCGTTCGACGTCGTCTGGCAGGGCGAGTAGCCATGCAGCTGCCGGAGCGCGACACCGTTCTCGAGGGAACGCGCGTGCGCCTCGAGCCGATCGACCAGGCCGGGCTCGAGGAGCTGGCGCCCGCCCTGTGGCGCGAAGAGGTCTTCGCGGGCGGCTTCGGCGGCGGCGTCGCGGCGTTCCGCAACCACGACTCGTTCGCCGAGTGGTTCGACGGCTACCGCCCGAGCGGCGACGAGTCGCGCACCTACCTCGTGCGCTTCGACGGCCGCGCGGTCGGCACGACCTCGTTCTACAACGCCGACTACCGGCGCGAATCGGTGACGATCGGCTACACCGCGTACAGCCCCGAGGTGTGGGGCACGACCGTGAACCCCGAGGCGAAGCGGGCCATGCTCGCGGCGGCGTTCGACGGTGGCGCCCACCGCGTCGTGTTCGAGGTCGACAACCTCAACGACCGTTCGCGGGCGGCCGTGACGAAGCTCGGGGCGCACCTCGACGGCATCCTCCGCGAGGACCGCCCGCGCGCCGACGGCTCGAAGCGGTCGACGGTCGTGTTCTCGATTCTTGAGCAGGAGTGGCCCGAGGTTCGGGCCGGCCTTGACGCGCGCGTGGGAGACTAGCGACATGAACCGTGCTGAACTCGCCAAGTACATCGACCACACGCTGCTCGCCACCGACGCGACGAACGACGACGTCATCGCGCTCTACCGCGAGGCCGCCGAACTCGGCACCTTCTCGATCTGCGTCTCGCCGAACATGCTGCCCGTCGGCGGCGCCTGGTCGGCCGGCCTCGACCCCGACGTCGAGACCGAGATGGCGGATGCTGCGGGCCCGAAGATCTGCACCGTCGTCGGCTTCCCCTCGGGCAAGCACCACTCGAACATCAAGGCCGTCGAGGCCGCGAAGGCCGTGACCGAAGGCGCTGACGAGATCGACATGGTCATCGACATCGGGCAGCTCAAGGCGGGCAACCCCGAGCTCGTGAAGGCCGACATCGAGGCCGTGCGCCGGGCCGTGCCCGCACCGACCCTGCTCAAGGTGATCATCGAATCGGCCGCGCTCACCGACGCCGAGATCGTCGCCGCGTGCCAGGCTGCCGAGGCCGCGGGCGCCGACTTCGTGAAGACGTCGACCGGCTTCCACAAGGCCGGCGGCGCTTCGGTCGAGGCCGTGCGCCTCATGCGCGCCACCGTCGGCGACCGCCTCGGTGTGAAGGCCTCGGGCGGCGTGCGCACGTACGACGACGCGCTCAAGATGATCGAGGCCGGCGCCTCGCGCCTCGGCATGTCGTCGTCGGCGCAAGTGCTCGCCGACGCGCCGACCGAGTAGCTGGCAGATGCCGATACCATCGTGAGCATGGTGTCAGCAGCGCAGCAACAACAGGCCCTCGAAGAGCTCGGGCGCATCCGCAAGTCGATCGACAACATCGACTCGGCGCTCATTTCGATCCTCGCCGAACGCTTCCGCTGCACGCAGCAGGTGGGCGAACTCAAGGCCGCGAACGAGCTGCCCGCGAGCGACCCCGCCCGCGAGCAGCAGCAGGTCGCGCGCCTGCGCCAGCTCGCGCACGACGCCGACCTCGACCCCGAGTTCGCCGAGAAGTTCCTCGGCTTCATCATCGCGGAGGTCATCCGGCATCATGAGCGGATCGCCGCCGAGAGCAACTAGCCGTGCGCGCATCTGTGCGGCGGGCGGCCGCGTCGCTGCCCGCGCCCTGCGGGGTCATCGATCTCGAGGCCTTCGACCGCAATATTTTGGCGATGGCGCAGCGCGCAGGCGGCGTGCCCATCCGCGTCGCGTCGAAATCCTTGCGCACCCGGGCCGCGCTCGAGCGCGTCCTCGAGCATCCGGGCTTTCGCGGCATCCTTGCCTTCACGCTGCCCGAGGCGATCATGCTCGCGCGCGACGGGCACGAGGATGTTGTGCTCGGCTATCCGACGACGAACCGGGATGCGCTACGCGAGTTGCGCTCGGACGCGCAGCTGCGTGAGCGCATCACGCTCATGATCGACGCGGTGGAGCACCTCGACTTCTTTGACGCCGTCGCGCCTGGGCCGGGCGTGCTTCGCGTCGCGATGGAGGGCGATGTGAGCTGGTGGCCGGCGAAGCCCCTGCTGCGCGGCCACCTGCACTACGGCGTCTTCCGCTCGAGCATCCGCGAGGCCGCGCAGGCGGCCGCCTTCGCCCGCACGGTGAATGCGCGGAAGGGAGTGCGGCTCGTCGGCATGATGGCGTACGAGTCGCAGGTCGCGGGCCTCCCGGATGCGGCGCACACCCCACGCGGCGTCGCGATCCGGGTGATTCGGCAGCAGTCGCTGGCGGATGTGCCGCGGCGCCGCGGCGAGATGGTCGAGGCCGTGCGTGACGTCGCCGGCGAGCTCGAGTTCGTGAACGGCGGCGGCACGGGCTCGCTCGAGTCGACCTCGGCCGACCCCTCGGTGACCGAGATCGCCGCTGGCAGCGGCTTCTTTTCGCCCGCCTCGTTCGACAGATTCCGTGGGTTCCAGCACGAGGCGGCTGCGTTTTTTGGCCTCGATGTCGTGCGCAAGCCGACCGCCGAGATCGTGACCTTGCACGGCGGCGGCTGGAGCGCATCCGGCAAGCCCGGGGCCGACCGCCTGCCCGTCATCGACTGGCCGCGGGGGCTGCACTACCTGCACGAGGAGGGCGCCGGTGAGGTGCAGACGCCCATCACCGGCCACGCGGCCCGCGGGCTCGAAATTGGAGATCGTGTATGGCTGCGGCACGTAAAAGCTGGCGAACTCGCTGAACGCATCACGGATTTCGCCGTGGTAAAGGGTGGAATAATCGAACAGTTCTGGAAGACGTATCGAGGAGAGGGATTCGCGTACCTATGAGCGCTGACGAGACCGCGAAGCCGAAGCGTCGACCCAACGCGTGGCGCAACTGGTCGGGTGGCGTCACCGAGACCTCGACCCTCGTCGCCGGGCCGACCAGCGAGACGGCAGTCAAGGCGCTTGTCATCGGGGCATCGGGCTCGGGCCTGAAGATCAAGTCGGTCGGCTCGGGGCACTCGTTCAACGACATCGCGACGACCGAGGGCCTGCGCCTGCACTTCGACGACTACCGCGGGCTCGTGTCGGTGAACCCCGACACGAACGTCGCGACCTTCCGCGCCGGCACGAAGCTGCACGAGCTGCCGAAGCTGCTCGGCCCGTACAACCTCGCGCTCGCGAACCAGGGCGACATCGACGCGCAGACGATCGCCGGTGCGATCTCGACCGGCACGCATGGCACCGGCCTCGGCTTTTCGGGCCTCGCGGAGATGGTGAAGTCGCTGCGCATGGTGCTCGCCGACGGCTCGATCGTCTACTGCGACGAGCGCACGCACCCCGACCTGTTCGAGTTCGCGCGCCTCGGCCTCGGCGCGCTCGGCGTCGTGCTCGAGGTGGGCATTCAGTGCGTGCCCGCGTTCCGCGTCGCCGCAAGCGAAGACGCCCTGCCGATGGACGAGGTCGTCGAGAGCTTCATCGAGCGCGCCCGCTCGAACGACCACGTCGAGTTCTTCTGGTTTCCGCACGCCGACTCGGCGCTCGTGAAGACGAACCGCCGCCTCGCACCGGGCGAGGAGCCCGATGAGTCGTTCGCCCCGCAGACCGCGCTCGCGAAGTTCGTCGACGAGGAGGTCGTGCAGAACTGGGCGCACCAGCTCGTCGCGTCGCTCGGCTCGGTCGTGCCCGGCGTCGTACCGAAGATCAACCAGTTCTCGGCGTCGCTGATGGGCCGCCGCCACTACGTCGACGACTCGCACGGCGTGTTCGTGAGCCAGCGGCGCGTGCGCTTCAACGAGATGGAGTACGCCGTGCCGCTCGAGGACGGCCCCGAGGTCGTCCGCGAGATTCAGCAGCTCATCGACGCGAACGACTGGAATGTCTCGTTCCCGATCGA
Organism: Gulosibacter sediminis; assembly: GCF_023370115.1. Classification (NCBI taxonomy): domain Bacteria; kingdom Bacillati; phylum Actinomycetota; class Actinomycetes; order Micrococcales; family Microbacteriaceae; genus Gulosibacter; species Gulosibacter sp. ACHW.36C. Next base: position 39,024 of record NZ_CP097160.1, read on the forward strand.
GGTGCGTTGCGCCGGCGCCGACGAGGTGCCGCTGTCGACCGCTTACCAGCGCGAGTCGATGTACATCTCGGTGCACCAGTACGTGCGCGAGCCGCACCTCGAGTTCTTCGGCGCCGTCGAAGAGGTGCTCCAGGCCGCGGCCGGCCGCCCGCACTGGGGCAAGCTGCACACGCTGCGCCACGACGAACTGCGCGAGCTCTACCCACGCTTCGATGATTTCGTCGCCCTGCGCAACGACGTCGATCCGAACCGCGTCTTCGCGAACCAATACCTGACCCGCACGTTGGGGGAGTAGGGGGCCCGGGCCCATGATCAACGGCAACGTTTCGCACTGGTGGACTGATCTGGGCACGCCCGTGCCGCGGCCCGGGGTCGAGGGTGATCTCGACGTCGATGTCGCGATCGTGGGTGGCGGCTACACCGGCCTCTGGACCGCCTACTACCTGAAGCAGGCGAAGCCGGATGCGCGCATCGCGGTGCTCGAGGCGCGCTTCTGCGGGTTTGGGGCGTCGGGTCGCAATGGCGGTTGGCTCACGAACTCGGTCACCGGCGGCATCAACCAGTACGTGTCGACGCACGGGCGCGAGGCGGCGCGCGACTTCCAGCTCGCGATGAACGCGACGGTCGACGAGGTGATTCGCGTCGCGGCCGACGAGGGCATCGACGCCGACATCGTTAAGGGTGGCGATCACGAGGTCGCCTACGCGCCGGCGCAGCTCGCGAGGCTTGAAGGGATGCTCGCCGACGACGAGTCGTGGGACGGCATCGGTGGCTGGCAACGACTCGATGCCGTCGCGGCGAAAGAACGTATCAACGTGGCCGGCACGCTCGGCGCGCTCTGGTCGCCGCACACCGCGCGCATTCACCCCGCGAAGCTCGCGCGCGGACTGAGCGAGGCCGTCGCCAAGCTCGGCGTCGAGATCTACGAGGGCACCCGGGTGGAGGAGATTCGGCCCGGCGAAGCCGTGACCGCTACCGGTACCGTACGCGCCGGCGTCGTGATTCGCGCGACCGAGGGCTTCACCGCAGGGCTGCGCGGCCTGCACCGCGAGTGGCTACCGATGAACTCGTCGCTCATCGCGACCGAGCCGCTCAACGAGGCGCAGTGGCAGCACATCGGGTGGGAGGGCCGCGAGGTGCTCGGCGACTTCGCGCACGTCTACATGTACGCACAGCGCACCGCCGACGACCGCATCGCGTTCGGCGGCCGCGGCGTGCCGTACCGCTGGAACTCGGCGACCGATGACGACGGCCGCACCCAGCCCGTTACCGCTGGCTCGCTTCGTGACTTGCTCGTGCGGTTCTTCCCCGTGCTCGACGGCGTCGACATCGACCACCTCTGGTCGGGGACTCTTGGCGTGCCCCGTGATTGGGCGGCCACCGTTACCTTCGACCCCGCCACAGGCCTTGGCCACGCCGGCGGCTATGTCGGCACCGGTGTCGCCACAACGAACCTCGCGGGCCGCACCCTGCGCGACCTCGTGCTCGGTCGCAACACCGAACTCAACGCGCTGCCCTGGGTCGGCCACCGCGTTCGCCGCTGGGAGCCTGAGCCCCTGCGCTGGATCGCGACCCGCGTCATCTACGGCGCCTACGGCGCCGCCGACTGCGCCGAGTACGGCGGCCGAGCGACCACCTCGCCACTCGCCCGCGTCGCCGACCTTGTGTCAGGGCGTTCGCATTAGCCGATCAGTTCCCAACCAGATTGAGGTTGTTGACGATCAGCACGACGCCGAGGATGCCGACGACCCAGCTCAGCGCCGATTCGCCGTGCTTGAGCATCCAGGCGTTGATGCGATCGAGCAGGCCCTCGACCCGCGAGCCGAGCGCGGCTCGCAGCCCGAACAGCGCGAGGGCGGGCAGCACCATGACGAGGCAGTAGCCGGCGAGCAGCCCGATCGACGTCGCCGGGCTCGCGTCGCTCGATGAGATGAGCCCGATGCCGACGAGGTACGGCAGCATCGTGAGCAGTTCGATGAGTCCGGCCGCGACGGCAACGGTGGCGACCGGCTTGTCGGAGGTGCGCCATTTCCCGAGCTTCGCCATGAGGCCGCCGCCGTTCGCGCGCTTTGCCTTCGCCCCCTTCGAGTCGAGGGCGAAGCTCCAGATGACGAGCGCGATGCCGGTGACGAGCAGCACGAGGTGCCCGGCCGGTGACTCGGCCGCGTCGATAGCGAACGGCAGCAGCCAGCCGGCGCTCCAGAGCAGGCCGAGGCCGATGGCGAAGTAGAACGCGGCGATTGTGAGCAGGTACGTGAACACGCGCCGACCACGCACCCGACCCGGCTCGAGCAGCAGCCAGACGGGAATCGTCAGCGTGCCGTAGCTCAGCGAATCGGCGAGGGCGAGCGCGGGGAGTGCGAGCAGAAGTTCCATGTCTTCAGCGTTGCGGGCGCGCGGGCACCCGCCATCTGGCGCAGGTGAGGTTGCCGCCCCTAACTTTGGTGCCGTACCGTCGGCCGCCGTGCGCCGACATACTGGAGTCATGCTCTCGTTCACGCCGCGCGAACCCCTCGCGATCGCGCTGCGCCGTGACGTACCCTGGTCGGTCGCGGTCGCCGCACTCGGGGTCATCATGCTCGTCGCAGACCCGGGCAGCGGCGTCGTACCGGGGCTCTTCGGCGAGGGTTCGCATCCAGCGCTCTTCCTGGTGCCGCTCGCGATCACGGCCGTGGCCGCCGCATTCACCTCGGCGCTGCCGGTCCCGGCGCTGCTCTTGGCCTGTGTCGGCGTCGCGGTGTCGGGTCTCACGGGCACCCACATCACGGTGCAGCTCGAATGGAGCTCCGCGATCTACGGACTCTGGCGCTACGGCGCGGCGCGTGACCGGCGCATCGGCGTCGGTCTGCTCATCGCCACGAGTGTGATCGTCATCACATGCGTCGCGATCGGTACGCGCAGCATCGACGCGACGACCTCGATGACCCTGCAGGTCATGCTCGTCTGCGCCCTGCCGATGTGGTGGAGCAGCGAACTGCGCGCGGGCGACGAACTCGCCGAAGCCGAGCGGTTACGCGCCGCGGTCGCGGTGCAGGCCGATCGCGAGGCGGTGGCTCGTGACCTCCACGACACCGTCTCGGCCCACCTCTCGGCGATCACGATCTTCTCGGCGGGCGCCCTCGACGGCGCACCCGATGCCGACCGTGACCGCCGCGCGCTCGCGGAGGTGCGCCGCGCATCCCTCGCCGCGCTCGGCGAGATGCGGCAGCTCATCGACGTGCTGCGTAGCGACTCGACGCCCGAGCGGATCGCCGCAACGACCCTGGATGCGGAGGTTGCGAGAGCTCAGCAGGCGGGGCTTGAGATTGAGGTGAGCGGTGAATTGGTGGTTCAGGCTGACGGCGCGCTCGGCGAGGTCGCGCGCGAAGCCCTCGCGAACGCACTGAAGTATGGCGATGGCACGGCCACGCTGCGCCTCGAGACCGACGACGACCGCCTCGCGCTCGAGATCGAAAACCCAATAGCGGATGCACCCCGCGGCGGCTCGAGCGGCCTCGGCCTGGGCCAGATGGCCCGGCGGATGCGCGGCGCGGGCGGCCGGTTCAGCGCGGGCGAGTCGGGGGCAGCGGGCCGCAATGTCTGGCGCGTGCGGGCGGAGGTGCCTCGATGACGCGCGTGCTGCTCGCCGACGATCACGCGGCGATCCGCGCCGGCCTGCGAATGATGCTCGAGGCCGCCGACGACATCGAGGTCGTGGGGGAGGCGTCCGACGGCGCGACCGCAATCGGCAACGCCCGCGCGCTCAAACCGGATGTCGTGCTCATGGATATGCGGATGCCCGGCGTCGACGGCGCCGAGGCGACCCGGGTGCTCGCGGCCGAGGGCACTCGCGTGCTTGTGCTGACGACCTATGACGAGGATGACGTCGTGTTCGCCGCGATCAACGCCGGCGCTGCCGGCTTCCTGCTCAAAACCGCCGAGCCGAGCGAGCTCGTCGACGCGATCCGCCGGGTCGCGCGCGGTCAGGGTGTCGTCGCACCCGAGGTGACGGCGCGCGTGCTGCAGGCGGCGGCGGGCGCACGAAGCGAGAGGCCCGCCGCCGCGCAGGTGCGCGAGGCGGGCCTCACCGAGCGAGAGCTCGAAATACTCGGGGCGATCGGGCGGGGTGCGACGAACGGCGAGATCGCCGCGGAGCTGCACATCACGCTCGGCACGACGAAACAGCACGTTTCGCGCATTCTCGCGAAACTCGGGGTGAGTTCGCGCACGCAGGCCGCCCTGCTCGCGCGCGACGCGGCAGGGTAGACCGCTCGCGAGACCTAGGCGACAGCCTCGCTGCGCAGCACCTCGGCGACGACGTCGAGGCCACGGTTGAGCTCTTCGGCAGAGATCGTGCACGGCGGCACGATGTGGATACGGTTATCGCTCGTGAACGGAATCACGCCACGGGCGACGAGCGCCGCCTTGACGCGGCCCATGTACTCTGCCGCGACGGGGGTGCGCGCCGCCGCGTCCGACACGAGCTCGATCGCCCAGAACACGCCGGTGCCGCGCACCTCGCCGATCACGTCGAGCTCCTCGGCGAGCTCGCGCAGGCGCGGACCGATCACGTCGGTGCCGAGCTCGCGGGCGTGCTCGACGACGCCCTCGTCGCTCATCGTCTCGATGGTCGCCACCGCCGCCGCCGTCGCGAGCGGGTGGCCCGAGTAGGTGAGGCCACCGGGGAAAACGCGCTCGTCGAACGCCGCCGCGATCTCCTTCGAGATGACGACGCCGCCGAGTGGCACGTAGCCCGAGTTGACACCCTTCGCGAAGGTGATGAGGTCGGGCGTGATGCCCTGGGCCTGGAACGCGAACCATTCGCCGGTACGGCCGAAGCCGGCCATGACCTCGTCGGCGATGAGCACGATGCCGTAGCGGTCGGCGAGCTCGCGCACGCCCTGGAGGTAGCCCGCCGGCGGCACCATGATGCCCGCGGTGCCGGGGATCGACTCGAGCAGGATGGCCGCAATCGTGTTCGCACCCTCGTGGCGAATCACCGCGTCGAGGTGCTGCAGGGCACGCTCGCACTCCTGCTCTTCGGTTTCCGCCCAGAACTCGCTGCGGTAGAGGTAGGGGCCGAAGAAGTGCACGTGGCCGGTCGCGTATTCGTTCGGCTGACGGCGCCAGTCGCCAGTCGCGACGATCGCCGCGCCGGTGTTGCCGTGGTAGGAGCGGTAGCGCGAGAGCACCTTGTCGCGGCCGGTGAACTGGCGGGCGAGGCGGATCGCGTTTTCGTTCGCGTCGGCGCCGCCGTTCGTGAAGAAGACGCGGTCCATGTTGTCTGGGGCCAGGCCGAGGATGAGCTCTGCCGCCCGCGCGCGGGTCTGGTTCGCGTGCGCAGGTGCGATGGTGAGCAGCTCATCTGCCTGCTGCTTGATCGCCTTGACGACGCGCGGGTGCTGGTGCCCGAGGTTGGTGAAGACGAGCTGGCTCGAGAGGTCGAGGTACTCGTTGCCATCGAAATCGACCACCGTCGAGCCATGCGCGGTCTTGATCGGCAGCGGGGCAAGCTTGCCCTGGGCCGACCAGGAGTGGAACACGTGCGAGGTGTCGTACTTGGCGACCTCGGCGTTGCTCAGGCTGGTGAGGGTGGTGTCGGTCACGTCGGCTCCTTTGACGGTGGGGTGTGCTGCTCCCAGCATTGTGCCCGTGCTTCCTGGCCGCGAGTGCCGTTCTGTCGAAGGTGCCGGATGTTCGTAGACAGATCCGCACTCGGCGTCGGCTACGCTGGCGGCGTGGTGATGACGCTTCGAACCCTCCTGGCCGACCCGGCGCTTGGCCTGCGCCTCGCGCGGCCGCTTGAGGTGCGCGACGACCAGCTCGACGAGAAAGTGTCGTGGGCGCACTCCTCGAACCTCGAGCATCCCTCGCCCTGGCTCGAGGCCGGGCAGCTGCTGCTCACCGACGGCACGCAGTTCGGCCGCCAGCATGACGCGGCGGCCGAGGCCGAGTACGCGCGCGAGTACGTTCGGCGCCTGCGCGACGCGGGCATCGTCGGGCTCGGCTTCGCGGTGAACGTCGCGCACGCCCGGGTGCCGGCCGAGGTGATTGACGCGACCGTCTATCACGAACTGCCGCTGTTCATCGTGCCCTCGTCGACCCCATTCATCCGCATCTCCCGCACGGTCGCGGACGCCATTGCGGCCGAGCGCAATGAGCGACTCGAGTGGTCGAACCGGGCGCAGCGAGCGATTGCTCGCGCGACACTTCGCCCCGACGGGCTCGCCGCGACGCTGCGCGAGCTCTCCACCCAGCTCGACAGTTGGGTGGCGCTCTACGACGCGCTCGGGCGACGCGTGCAGGTGCAACTTGGTCGCCGGGTGCCGCCCGAACTCGAGGCCGAGCTTGCGGATGCGGTGGCGGGCCAGCTGCGGGGCCGCCGGCGCGCCGCGGCCCGCCTCGCCTCGGCCGAGCACAGCGTGACGCTGCACACGATTGGCCAGCCCGATCGGCTTCGCGGCGTGCTCGCGATCGGTTCTGGTGCGCCACTCGATGCCGCGGGCGCGCAGTTGCTCGCGAGCGTCGTCGGCATCGCCTCGATCGCGATCGAACAGTCGCGCGTGCTCGACAGCGCCCGCCGCAGCCTGCGCACGGGCGTTGCCGAGCTCTACCTCGCCGGGGCGACCGCCGCGGCGGGGGATGCGCTGCGCGATCTCGGCACTTGGGTGCCGGGCGGCCGCGTGCGCGTCATCGTCGCGGGCGGCGTAACCGAGTGGACGCGCGTGCTTGACGAGCTTGAGCTGCTCGCCGCATCCCGCGACCTCACCTTTGCGCGCCATGGTGACGAACTCCTGCTCATCGTGCCCGATGACGCCGAGCTGCCCGAGCCGCTCGTGCGCGAAGAACTCACGGCGGGCGTCTCCACTGCCGTCGACGTTGCCGACATCGCGCAGGGCTATGCGGATGCGCGGCACGCCCTGCAGCGCGCGGCCCGCGTCGGCGAGGTGGTCGAGTTCGACCGGCTCGCCGAGCATGGGCTGCTCGCCTGGCTCGACGCCGAGCAGGGGCAGCTGCTTGCCGCACGGATGCTCGCGGAACTCCGCGCCCGCGACGACGCCGATGAACTCCTTGCCGCGCTGCGCGCCTGGTATGCGCACAACTGTGCATGGGATCCGGCGGCACGCGAGCTCGGCATCCACCGCCACACCTTGCGGGCGCGGGTCGCCGCGGCCGGGGCTGCCACCGGGTACGACCTCGATGACTTCTCGGCCCGCGCGCAACTTTGGATGGCATTGCAACTCGTGCGGTAATCGGGTGCCGGTCGACAAGTTTGATTCGCATTCACGTTGGCGACAGGCGTCGTTTACACGCGGGTAAGCATTGCGTTGCTGGAAAGCACTTCCCTAGCGGGGTTCACGTCATTCCCGGAGGATTCATGTCTGTCATACCTGGTGTACGTCGCTGGCTCGCCGCGCTCGCGGCCACCGCCGTCACCTGTACCGCTCCTGTTCTGCTTGGCGCCCCGGCGGCGCTTGGCGCCTCGGCCGCCATGCCGCTCGCCGTGACCGAGATCGCGCCGGACCACTCCGGCGTCGACAATTTCGAGTTCTTTGAGCTCACAAACTACTCCGACACTGCCGTCGATCTCAGTGGGTGGTCGGTCAAGTACATCTATGGCGACACCGCCGCTGCGGACAACGACGTTGCGCTGACGCTGTCGGGTGACGACCTCACCGTCGCGCCCGGCGAGTCGGTCGTCGTCTGGCTGAAGTACGCGACTGACACGGTGAACAGCGAAAACTTCACCGAGGTCGACTTCCGGGAGAACTGGGGCGACGCGAACAGCAGCTACCGCATCGTGACCGCGACCGGTCAATCGGGGATGGCCAACGGCGGCAACCGTGGCGTACGCCTCGTGTCGCCCGACGGCGTCGACGCGTGGTCGTTCTACCCGTCGGGGAGCGTGAGCACGTCGGGAACGGCCCAGTTCGGCTATGCCGAGTCGGGCTCGGCGCCGCTCGTCGGGTCGAATCAGCCGGCGACCCCCGGTGCGGCCGTTGCTGAGGAAGAGACTCCGGCCCCGACCGAGACCCCCGCCCCCTCCGAGACCCCCGAGCCCTCGCCGACACCGACCGCCACCCCGGGCGCCGATACTGACAAGCCACTGCTCATCACTGAGCTGCTGCCGGACTCGTCGAACGTGGGCGGCGCTGACGCCTTCGAGTTCATCGAAATCACGAACCCGACGAACTCGACGGTGAACCTGCGTGACTACCAGCTCATGTACGGCTACCCCGAGGCTGATCTCTCGGTCAACTCCGACATCCAGTGGGCGCTCGACACACCTGACGCCGAAGTCGCTCCGGGTGCATCGGTCGTGGTGTGGGTGAAGAACGCCCAGAACCAGGAGCTGACGGTGGAGGACTTCAACGCGAAGTTCGGCACGCAGCTCGTCGCTGGTGAGACACTCATCGAAACCCAGTCCGGCGGCATGGCGAATGGCTCGCTGCGTTCGCTCGACATTCGTACGAACACCGGCCACACGATCACGCGGGTCTACTACAACGAGACCGACGCCGACGACACCCAGGCCGACCAGGGCATCCGCTATGGCTCGGGTTCCGACCTCGCGCAGCCGAAGCTGTCGATCGACACCGCGACCCCCGGCTCAACCCAAGCGGATCAGCTGCCCTCGACGCCGGTCGAGGTGTCGGCGGATGCGCAGGCTCCGCAGATCACGGATGCGACGGCCCAGGAGATTGACCCGGCCGCCGACTTCGAGTTCGCGTTCAAGATCAACGACGATGTGCTCGTGCGCACCGTGACGCTGGACATCGCGACGAGCGCCGGTGACACTCGCACCATCAACCTCCAGGTGAGCGAGGACGGCGAGAGCTACTCGTACGCGTACCCGCAAATCGACCTCACCGGCAAGGACTGGCTCGAGTACTCGCTCACCGCCTCTGACGGCACGAACACGACCGAACTGCAGACGACGCGAATCGACGTCAAGCGTGAGGAACAGGGCCCGGTGCGCTCGAACCTCAGCGACGGCAGCTGGGTCTCGGGCACCACACAGATCGTCGGCAGCGCCGAGGCAGGTACGCCCGTGATCGAGTTCGATGGCGAGCAATGCACCTCCGAACCCTCCCTTGAGGCTGCCCCGGTGTTCGCATTCGAGGCGACCGGCGTTGACACGTTCTTCCAGAACGCGATCATGTTCGATGGCGAGCCACTGCACATCTTCGACGACGGCATCTATACCGGCTGGGAGACCATCTCGTCGGAGGTGGCACTCGATGCGTTCGCCCCTGGCGAGACCGTCACCGTCTCGGTCGCGGCAGGCACCAAGGCCCACCCTGGCCCCGACGACCTCGAGAACAACGACGACTTCACGATCCGCGATGTGCGACTCGTGCTGCCCGACGGTCGCACGCTGACACCGACCGGCTACATCGCCGGTACCGACCTGAAGATGGGCGACTCCGCGGGCCTGCTCGACACCTATGACGCCGAATTCGTGATTCCGGAGGATGCGTTCTCGTCGGTCCGCTGCGATGTCGACACCACAAATGTTGCGGATGGCGAGCACTCGGTCACCGTTCGCAGCGGTAACGAATCGCTCGACCTCACCGTGAACGTCGACAACACCGCGCCGACCATTACGACCTCGATTGCCGACGGCGGCGAGCTGCGCGGTGAAACCGAGCTCAACGCCGACATCACCGACGGCGAGGGCCAGGGCGTCGACGATGACTCGGTCACGACGACGCTGGACGGTGAAGAGGTGCAGCTGCCCCTCGCGACCTCTTCAACCAAACTCGCCGCCGGTGAGCACACCCTTGTCGTGACTGCGGCGGACCTCCAGGGCAACAAGTCGGATGTGACCGTGACGTTCACCGTTCCCGAAGAGAACCCGAGCGCTGAGGTCACGAGCTTCCCGACGTGTGACGCGAACGGCGTTATCCAGCTGAGCGACCCAAGCGGCGACGACCTCGACGTGAGCGTGCGGCGCGGCTCGACTGTGCCGGTCGCTGACCTCGAAGTGAGCTCGGGCACGGTGCACGACGGCGCAGCGACCGACCGTGAGGGCACCGCTGTGATTGGTGACGAGCTCGCAACGTTGGCAGCGGCCGACGGTGAAGGCGTCACCGCGACGGGCGTGGATGCGCTGCCGTACCAGCAGTTCACGGCGCCGGTGCCCGAGGGGACCGCTGCCGGTGACGAGGTGCGCGTGAAGTGGGAAGGCGAGGCGAACCCCGGCACGCGAGTGACGCTGTTCGCGCTCTCGACCGCAGGCGAGTGGGTGGAACTCGCCCACCGCATCCTGACCGAGGAGGCCGATGGTTCGGTGTCCTTCTCGGAGGTCGTTGACGCAGGCGACTTCGCGATCGACGGCAAGGTGCAGCTGCTCGTGCAGAACGGCGTGGGCTGGGCTGGCGAAGACCGCTCGGACCGCGACAGCGCCTACACCCCGGTAAACGAGGGCGACACGCCCCGCTCGGCCTACGACGCGACCATCGCGTGGGAGACCGACACCCAGTACTACAACGAGACCGAGTCGTACTACAAGCACCAGGTGAGCCTCCACGACTACCTGCTGCAGCAGCGCGACCCGATGAACATCCAGTACCTCTCGCACACCGGTGACATCGTCAACGTCGCAAGCGAAGCCGAGCAGTGGGAACGGGCCGACGAGGCGTACCAGCGCCTTGATGACGCCGACTTCCCCTACGGTGTGCTGGCGGGCAACCACGATGTTGGCCACAAGGACGACGATTACACGTACTACAGCCAGTGGTTCGGCGCCGACCGGTACAACGACAATGCGTGGTGGGGCGGCGACACGGAAGACAACCGTGGTCACTATGACCTCGTCACCGTCGCCGGTGTTGACTTCATCTACCTCTACATGGGTTGGGGCGCAGGCGACGAGCAGATCGACTGGATGAACGAGGTGCTCGCCCAGTACCCGGAGCGCACCGCGGTAATCAACATGCACGAGTTCCTCACTACGACCGGTGGCCGCGGCGCGATCCCCGAGCGCGTGTACCAGGAAGTCATCGTGCCCAACGAGAACGTCGCGATGGTCCAGTCGGGTCACTACCACGATGCCAACGTGCAGCAGTACCCGATTGATGATGACGGCGACGGCGTGACCGACCGCACCGTGGCTGCCGTGCTGTTCGACTTCCAGGCACTGCCCGAGGGTGGCCAGGGGTACCTGCGCCTGCAGCACCTGGACTCGAGCGCTGGCACGATCACGAACCGTACCTACTCGTACTCGCTTGACGACTACGACACCGACGATGCTGCCATCGAGCTTGAGGCGCAGGAGTTCACGCTGAACTACAGCGACCTCGGCATCGTGGCACACGAGAAGTCGCTCACGACCGACCAGGTGCAGGTTGATGTGCTCACGGACGACGTGGTCGCCGAAGCTCAGGCGGCCTCTGGCTCGCAGGTGGTCGTGTCGCCGGCACAGCTCGCTGACGTTGAGGCCTGGTACTTCGTCGTGACGGATGCGTACGGCGGCGAGTTCCGCTCGGAGGTTCAGGACGGCCTCGAGGGTTGCGCAACGCCGGCCCCGACCGAGTCCCCGGCAGTCACTGAGCCCCCGGCTCCGACTGAGTCGCCAGTCCCGACAGAATCACCGGCTCCGACGGAATCACCGGCTCCGACGGAATCACCGGCTCCGACGGAATCACCGGCTCCGACGGAATCACCGATTCCGACCGAGGCACCGGCACCGATCGAAACGGACGACTCGGATTCCGGTTCCGCGCCGACGGTGACGGCGACGCCACCCGCCGTGGCTGAGGGGGCGTCGGACGAGGGTGATGGCGGTGACAGCGGAGGTGGCCTGGCTTCCACCGGTGCCGAAGGAACGCTGGCGTTCACCGCATTCGCACTGACGGCCATCGCGGCGGGTGGGCTCCTGCTGCGCCGCCGCGGAGCGCAGCGGTAGCTGCACGTCACACAACGACGCGGGGTTCCGTTCACATTGTGAACGGGACCCCGCGTCGTTGTGTGGCTGTAGGAAGAACTAGTCGTTCTGGGGGAAACCGAGGTTGATACCGCCGTGGCTCGGGTCGAGCCAGCGGGTCGTGATCGCCTTCTGGCGGGTGAAGAAGCGCACGCCCTCAGCGCCGTGGGCCTTCGTGTCGCCGAACAGCGACTCCTTCCAACCACCGAACGAGTAGCTCGCGATGGGGACGGGGATCGGCACGTTGACGCCGATCATGCCGACCTCGATCTCGCGCTGGAAGCGTCGGGCCGCGCCGCCATCGTTCGTGAACACGGCGGTGCCGTTGCCGAACGCACCGTTGTTGATGAGGTCGACGCCCTCGTCGAAGGAGGCGACACGCACGATCGAGAGCACGGGGCCGAAGATCTCTTCGGTGTAGACACGCGAGCTCGTGGGCACCTTGTCGATGAGGGTCGGGCCGAGCCAGAAGCCGCCCGCCTCACCGTCAACCTCGATGCCGCGGCCGTCGACGACGACATCGGCGCCGTCTTCAATCGCCACGTCGATGTAACCGGCGACCTTGTCGCGGTGCGCCTGTGTCACGAGCGGGCCCATGTCGCAGCCGCGGCGGCCGTCGCCGACGCGCAGCGTGCCCATGCGCTCGGTGATCTTCTCGATGAGCTCGTCGGCGACCGGCTCGACCGCGACGACGACCGAGATGGCCATGCAGCGTTCGCCCGCCGAGCCGAAGCCGGCGTTGATCGCCGAGTCGGCGACGAGGTCGAGGTCGGCGTCGGGCAGCACGAGCATGTGGTTCTTGGCGCCGCCGAGTGCCTGGACGCGCTTACCGTGCGCGGTGCCGGTCTCGTAGACGTAGCGCGCGATCGGCGTCGAGCCGACGAAGGAGATCGCGTCGACCTGGGGGTGCGTGAGCAGGCCGTCAACCGCGACCTTGTCGCCGTTGAGCACCGTGAAGACGCCGTCGGGGAGGCCCGCTTCCTGCCAGAGCTTTGCGATCCAGATCGCCGCCGAGGGGTCCTTCTCGGAAGGCTTGAGCACGACCGCGTTGCCGGCCGCAATGGCGATGGGGAAGAACCACATCGGCACCATGGCGGGGAAGTTGAAGGGCGAAATGATCGCCGCAACACCCACGGGCTGGTTCACCGAGTGGATGTCGAAACCGGTCGAGATCTGCTCCGAGAAGTGGCCGCGCAGGTGCGCCGTGATGCCGCAGGCGTATTCGACGACCTCCTGGCCGCGCGAGATCTCGCCGAGCGCATCGTCGAGCACCTTGCCGTGCTCGGCGGTGATGAGCTCGGCGAGCTCACCCTTGCGCGAGTCGAGCAGTTCGCGGAACTTGAAGATGACCGAGGTGCGCTTCGCGAGCGACACATCCCGCCACGAACGGTACGCCTCGTGGGCGCTCTTCACGGCGACGTCGACGTCGGTCTGCTCCGCGAGCACGACGCGCTTCGTCTCTTCGCCGAGCGCCGGGTCGAACACGGGGGCGGTGCGGGTGCCTTCGGGGGTGACTTCCTTGCCACCGATCCAGTGCGGAACAACCGGGAGGTTCGTCATGAGAGTCCTTTCATCGGGTCTGTCATGGACGCTACGGCGGCCCGGGCCGCGGCAAACTGTCGGCATTGTCGATTCTTGCGGCGTTGACTGCCAAATTGTCAGCTGGCTCGCCTGGGTGATCTGCTGAGATAGGGGCACACCAGCTTTGAAAGAGTGATACGAGATGTCCAAGATCGCTGAATTGACCTGGCAGCAGCCACTCAACTGGATCGATGGCGAGTACGTGGCCGGCGCTGGCGAACGCCGCGTCGAGGTGAGCGACCCCGCGCTTGACCAGGTCATTGTCGACCAGCCGGAGGCCTCCGCCGAGCAAGTGGATGCGGCCGTTGCGGCTGCGCGTCGCGCCTTTGCCGACTGGTCTCGACGCACGCCCGGGGAGCGCAGTGACCTCATGCACGCCTGGGTGCGCGACCTGCACGAGCACGAGGATGAGCTCGCGCGCTGGGAGTCGCGCCAGTGCGGTAAGCCCCTCAAGCTGACCACGCTCTTCGACGTCGCCGGATCGATCGACAACGTCGCCTTCTACGCGGGCGCGGCCCGCCAGCTCGAGGGCAAGGCGCAGGCCGAGTACTCGGCCGACCACACCTCGTCGATTCGCCGCGAGCCGATCGGTGTCGTGGGGTCGATCGCGCCGTGGAACTACCCACTGCAGATGGCGGCCTGGAAGATCCTGCCCGCCGTCGCGGCCGGCAACACGATCGTGCTCAAGCCCGCTGAGATCACCCCGCTCACCTCGCTGCTGTTTGCCGAGTCGGCGGCCCGCGCGGGCATCCCCGCCGGCGTCATCAACATCGTTACCGGCGGCGGCCGTTCGGTCGGCACGCACCTCACCACGCACACCGACGTGAACATGGTCTCGTTTACCGGATCAACCGAGGTCGGTCGCTCGATCGCGTCGACGATCCCCGGCAAGCGCCTGCACCTCGAACTCGGCGGCAAGGCGCCGTTTGTGGTGTTTGACGACGCCGACCTCGACGCAGCGGCGAACGGCGCGGTGGCCGCATCCTGCATCAACACGGGCCAGGACTGCACGGCGGCGACTCGCGCGTACGTGCACGAGTCGGTGTTCGACGAGTTCGTCGCCAAGACCGCCGCGGTGATCGACACGATCAAGCTCGGCACGCCCGACGATGCGCAAACCGACCTCGGGCCACTCTCCTCGCGCGGCCACCAGCAGAAGGTTGCGGCGATGGTCGAGCGGGCGGCGGATGCTGGCGCCACGATCGTGCGCGGCGGCCACGTACCCGAGGGCGACGGCTACTTCTATGAGCCGACCCTCATCACGGGCGCGACGCAGGACTCTGAGATCGTGCAGAACGAGGTCTTCGGCCCGGTGCTGGTCGTGCTGCCGTTCTCGAGCGACGACGAGGCGATCGAGCTCGCGAACGACACGCCCTACGGCCTCGCCGCATCCGCCTGGACGAGCAACGTGTACCGCGCGAACCGCGCCTCACGCGAGATCGACGCCGGCTGCGTGTGGATCAACGACCACATCCCGATCATCTCCGAGATGCCGCACGGTGGCTACAAGGCCTCTGGCTACGGCAAGGACATGTCGGCGTACTCACTCGAGGAGTACACGAACGTCAAGCACGTGATCCAGGACATCACCGCCGTGGCGAAGAAGGACTGGCACCGCATCATTTTTGCGGGTGAGTAGCCAGCGGTCGCTCACCTTCGACCCATCTTCCGTGGCTACGCTTCGGGGCATGCCTATCGTGAAGATCAATGCCATTGAAGTGCCGGAGCAGGCGGGCCCCGAACTCGAACGCCGCTTTGCCGAGCGTGCCGGCACCGTCGAGAAGTCGCCGGGCTTCCGCGGTTTCCAGCTGCTGCGCCCGACCGCGGGCGAGACGCGCTACTTCGTGGTCACCGAGTGGGAAGACGAGGAGTCGTTCGCCGCGTGGCGCGACGGGGATGCTCGGGCCGCGCACTCGGGCGAGCACGGCAAGCCTGTGGCGAGCGGCGCGAGCCTGTTCGAGTTCGAGGTCGTACTCGATGTCGAGCCCACCCCGTAGGTCTTCTGCGGAGTAATTACTGCACGATCTCGCGCAGCATGGCGCAGTGCTCGCGGTAGTTGTCGAGGGGCGTGATCGTTTCGCCCGCCTTGTACCGCTGCCCGAGCGCCTCCCAGCTCGTGTGCCAGGTCGTCATGGCGAGGTCGGTGATGATGAGCGTCACCGACCTCTTCAGTGAGGGGCAGTGCTCGAGCACGATCGCCTGCAGCACCTTCGACGTGCGCTGCAGCTGCGCCGCCGCCTCCTCGAGCAGGGCGGGCTCGCTCGCGAACATGAGCGCGGTGCGGATCGTGATCTGATTCCGCTCGGCCGACTCGCGGATCTCGGCCTCGAGCATCGCCTCGATCTGCTGGAGCACGCTGCTCGGCGGGCCATCGACCGGCACGAACGCCTCGATGCGGTGCTGAAAGTCGAGCTGACCGGGGATGCCGGCGTGCTCTTTGTTGTCGAAGTAGCGGAAGAACGTGCGGGCCGAGATGCCCGCCGCTTCGGCGATCTCGGCGTTCGTCATGATCCTCAACGAGACGGTGCTCACCGTTGCGCTGCCGTCGCTCATGGCCGACTTCTCGATCTCGTCGCTCACCGCCGGTTGGTTCACCACGGGGTTCCTGCTCACCATGGCCATCTGCGTTCCGCTCATCGGCTACCTGATGCAGCGGTTCAACAGGAAGACGCTCTTCCTCGTCGCCATCGTGCTCTTCGGCATCGGCACCCTTGTCGCGGCGCTCGCGACGAACTTCGAGACGATGCTCATCGCCCGCGTCGTGCAGGCGCTCGGCACCGCGGTGATCATGCCGCTGCTCATGACCACCACCCTGCAGCGCGTTCCGGCTGAGCACCGCGGCTCGATCATGGGCCTCAACACCGTCGTCATCTCGGTCGCCCCGGCGATCGGCCCCACCCTCGCGGGCCTCGTCATCGACGCGTTCACCTGGCACGCGCTGTTCTGGGGCATGGCGATGTTCGCCCTGCTCTCGCTCGTCGGCGGCGTCATTGCGCTGCCCGCCGGTAAGGGCCAACCCGACGGCCGCCTCGACGTCGTGTCAATCCTGCTCTCGGTCGTCGGCTTCGGCGGCTTCGTCTATGGCGTCTCGGGCATCTCGGAGATCGGCAACGGCGACTTCGTGCCGGTCATCGCCCTCGTTGTCGGCCTCTCGGCCCTGAGCGTCTTCGCGATGCGACAGCAATCGCTCGAGCGCCAGCATGCGGCGCCACTGCTCAACCTTGCCCCGCTCAAGGACGGCGTGTTCGTGCGCAGCCTGCTCATTATCGGCATCACCTTCGCCGCGATGCTCGGCTCGGTCGTTGTGCTGCCGGTCTACCTTGAGAATGGGCTCGGCCTGAGCACCGCGGCGGTCGGCCTCTCGCTGCTGCCGGGCGGTCTCACGCAGGCGATCATCGCGCCGATCGCCGGCCGCATCTACGACCGCCAGGGCCCCGCCGTGCTTGTGATTCCCGGCGCGCTCTTGCTCACCGCCGGGCAGTGGGGCCTCGCTACCGTCGGCGCCAGCACCGAGGCGTGGTTCGTCATCCTCTGCCACTGCGTCTTCAGCGCGGGCATGGCCCTCATCATCTCGGCGCTGCTGACGCACTCGCGCGGCTCGCTGCCGCGCGACATGTACGGCCACGGTTCGGCGATCCTCAACACGTGGCAGCAACTCGCCGGCGCCATCGGTACGGCGCTGTTCCTCACCGCGTTCGGTATCGCACAGACTGCCTTCGGCGACGTGGCTGACGCGGGCCGCTACCCGTTCATCATCGGCGGCGTACTTACGCTGATCGCGGTCGGGCTCGCGGTGACGATCCGCAAGCATCCCGAGGCGACGGCCTAGAGCGACTCGACCCAACCGCTCACCGCGGCCGCGAAGCGTTGCGGGTTCGTCTCGTTCCAGAGATGGCCCTCGCCGGGCACAATCTGCAGCTGCGCATCCTGCATCGACTCGACGACCTCACCCGAGCCCTTGTGGTTCGCGCGGTCGTTGCCGCCGACGAGTACAAGGGCGGGGCACTGGATGCGGTAAAGCTCAGGCCGCAGGTCGAGGCCCGACATGCCGTCGAGCACCGACAATAGGTCCTGCTTCGTAATGCCCGAGCCACCCTCCTCGATCGTCGGGCCCGCGAGGTAGCGCTCGGGCAGGGCGCTCGAGATCGTGCGCTGCATCTTCAGCAGCGCCCGGGGCGAGCGCGCGAACGGCGCGGAGAGCACGAGGCCCTTCACCAGCCAGGGCTCGAGCGCGGCGGCGCGGATCGCTATGAGCGCCCCCACCGAGATGCCGACGAGCACGCCCTCCTCGTCGGTGCGGTCGGCGAGGTCGTCGAGCACCCACCGCGCGGCCGCGTCGAGCGAGAAACCGTCGGGTGCCGGCGCGCTGATGCCGGGGATGGTCTGGGCCACCGCATCGATGGATGCGGGGAGCTGCGCGATCACCGGATCCCACACTCGCGGCGACTGCGGTCCGGCATGAATGAATTCGACGCAGGTAGGAGAGGTCATAAGCCCTATTCTTCACGGACTCACCCGGAGAGTAGGCTCACACGGTGAGTGAATTGACGACCCCGCGAAGAATTGGCTTCATTCTCACTGCAGTGGCTGTCGGAATCTGCAGTGCGACCCAGGCGCGCGTGAACGGCTCGCTCGGCGCGTCGATCGCCTCCGGCGTGCACGCGGCGACAATTTCCTTCCTCGTCGGGCTGCTCGTGCTCATCCTCATCACGCTGCTCGTGCCGAGCGCGAAGCGGGGCCTTGGCTCCGTCGTCAGGGCGGTGCGCACACGCCATCTGCCCTGGTACGGCCTCGGCGGAGGCGTGCTCGGCGCCGTGTTCGTGCTCGCGCAGGGCGTCGCAGTGCCGACGCTCGGCGTCGCGATGTTCATGACCTCGATGGTGCTCGGGCAGCTGCTCGGCTCGCTGCTCGTTGACGCTACGGGCTTCCTCGGCGCTCCGAAGCGCAACCTCTCGGTGTTCCGTGTCGCCGGAGCCATCCTGACCGGCATCGCGGTCGTGGTGATTGGCCTCGGCACCGAACTCACCCTGGCGGCGCTGCCGCTCCTCGTGCTCGGCGTGTTCGCGGGGGCCTGTGTCTCGCTGCAGATGGCCGTCACCGGCCTCGTCAACGTGCACTCCGGCGAGGCGGTCGCACCCGGCCTCATTAACTTCTTCGTCGGCGCCGTGGTGCTCGCGCTCGCGGCGGTGCTCGCGCAGGCCGCCGGATGGGTCGCTCCAGCACCGCTGCCTGGCGCCGACGAGTGGTACCTCTATGTCGGCGGCGCCCTCGGCGTGCTCTACCTCATCGTCGTGGCGGCGGTGGTGCGCCACCTCGGCGTCTTCCTGCTCACGCTCTCGGTCGTCGCGGGCCAGCTCATCGGCGCGCTGCTGTTTGACCTCGCGGCCGGCCACGTCAGCATCCTCGTGCTCGTCGGGGTGCCGCTCGCCTTCTTGGGGATCGTGGTGGCCAACCTCAGCACGTTCCGTCGACCGGGTAACTAGCGCAGCGCATCCCCGTCGAGGTGCAGCCGCGTGACGAAATCGTCAACGGCCTGCCTCGTGGCGGGCTCGACCGGCCGCTCGAGGTCGCAGCCGAACACCGCGAACACGAGTTCGCGACCGCCGACCGTGCGCACCACGCCGGCGAGGGAGTGCACGGAGTTAATGAACCCGGTCTTCGCCGCCACGGCGTCACCGACGACCCGGTTCGCGCCGACGAAGCGGTTCGCCGCCATGGTGCTGCCAGTGCGCATGAGCCGTTCGGCCATGAGCCCGGCCGCGCCGTCGCCGCGGTGACCGCGCCGCAATAGCGCGGCGATCGTGCGGGGTGTCACGCGGTTTTCGTCGCTGAGTCCCGAGCCGTCAACGATGTTTGCCGTTGCAACGTCGAGCCCGAGTTCGGCCGCGACGGCCGTGAGCTCGCGATGCACCGAGGCGAACGAGGCGTCACCGCCGCGGGCGATGGCGACGAGCTTGCCGAGCGCCTCCGACAGGGCATTGTCGCTTGAGCGGAGAATCTCGCGCACGAGCTGTTCCACCGGGGCCGACTCGACCCGGGCAAGCTCTTCGCCGGGGAACTCCTCGTCGGCTCGGGCCCGACGCACCTCGGGGCCGCCGAGCAGCGCCGAGAAGTGTTTGGCGACGCGCGCGACGGGGTCGTCGGTGCGAGGGCTGTCGTCGAGCACCGGATCGTCGCGGTCGCCATCGACCTGGAGGGCGGAGATAAACGGGATATAGCCTTCGGGTGAGCGCCCCTCGACGTCCCATGACGCATGCCACTCGGCGCCAGCGAAGAGGCGATCATCGAGCACGACGCGGGTCACTTCGCCGATGCGCTCGCGGACCGCGGCGGCGAGCTCGTCGAGGTGCGCGGGGTGCGGATAGAACGTCGGTTGGCCGCTCGGCACGCGGCTGAGGGTGACATCGCCGCCGCCCACGAGCACGATCTCCCCTGGCTCGCGCCCGGTGAGCACGCGCGTCGGGATGCGGTGCTCCGGCCCGAGCACGTGCAGCGCGGCGGTGCCGGTGACCGTCTTCATGACGCTCGCGGTGGGCGTCGGCTCGTCAGGCTTGCGGGCGAGGAGCTCCTCACCTGAGGCGGCGTCGATGACGAGGTAGCGCGCATCCCGCAGCCGGGCGTCGGCGGCGGCCGCCCGGATGCGCTCGAGCGAGGGAGCGGCGACAGGGGCAGCCAGAGGTGCGCTCGCGTGCAGTTCGCGGCGCTTCGGCCGCGGGTCGACCCAGCCGAGCGCGTCGCCGATGAGGAGGCCGATCTCGGCCATCGTCTCGAGCACGGGGCCGCGGGCGTCCTCGCCCCGATCCCACTGTGCCAGCACGGCGAAGGCAATGCGCCGGGTCGGTGACATGACGACGCCGATGTCGGCGCGCACCGTCGACACGGTGCCGGTCTTGTTCCAAAACCACACGCCATTGTCGAAGGTGTTGTGGTCGGGTCCGTCGAGGTCGAACACCGAACCGACCATCGAGAGGTCCATGCCCGCGCCGAACCAACCGCGCAGCACATCCGCCGACGCCGCCGAGAGGTCGTCGCCGCGTTGCACGCGCGCGACGAAGTCGACGAGCTCACTCGCGTTGCCCTCCGAGAGGCGCGGCGCCATGCCGGGCGGAATGGGCCAGCGAATGATGTCGTTGAGCCGCGAGCGTTTGTAACCGAGCGCGCGGGTGTGCTCGGTCACCGCATCCAACCCCACGACCCGCGCGAGCGTGTTCGTCGCGAAATTGTCGCTCACGGCACCGATGAGCGCGCCGAGGTCGTAGAGCGAGAGCGTCGGCTGTTGCAGCAGCTGCCAGATGCCCGAGCCGCCAATCTTCTCGCTCGGCCGGCGCGCGACGACCTCGTCGAGCGAACGCGTGCCCTCGTCGACCTCGCGGAGCAGGCGATGCAAGAGAAACACCTTGCCGATGCTCGCGGTGCTGAGCACGCGGTCGGGCGTGTGGCTCAGCAGCTCCTCGCCCGTGTCGATGTCGCGCACGAGCACCGACCAGCGGCAGCCGAAGTCGTTGGGAAAACTGATGGTCATGCGTCGCCCTCTTCGTCGCGCGCGAGCCCTGTGACATGGCGGCGAATCTGCTCGCCGAGCTCGCGCATGGTGTCGATGGTGGTGGCCCGCTTGTCGCCGACCGCCCAGTTGGCGCCGACCGCGTAGGCCACGCCCGTCCGCGGCCCTCGTAGCACGCCGACGTCGATGCGCGCGGTCTCGATGCTGCCGGTTTTGTGCCGCAGCACCATGCCCTGATACTCGGGGCCGAGGTGCGCGAGCGGGTCGAGCAGCAGGGCGTCGGCGAGCATCGAGGTGTCGGCGTCGGAGCCAAGCCAGTCGAGCACCTGCCGCGACACTTCGCGCGAGACGATCTCGCCGCGGTCGAGCCGGCGCATAACGTCGGCGAGTTCGCGAGCGGTGCCGAACGACGGTGTCCACGGATGCTCGGGGCCGCGTTCGTCGCGGATGTAGTCGAGCAGCCCCGTGTTGCGCAGGCCGAGCTCGCCGGCGACGGCGCGCACGCGCTCGAGCCCGCAGAGGTGAATCAGCGCGTTGGTCGCGAGGTTGTCGCTGAACGCGGCCACGAGCAGCCCGGCGTCGGCGACCGCAATCTGCGGGTCGACGAAGCGGTAGAGGATGCCCGAGTCGGCCACTCGATGGGCGTCGGGAATCTCGATGCGCGCATCCGCCCGCAGCGTGCCGTCGAACAGCCGCCGCGCGACCTCGACCAGCAGGAAAATCTTGCCGACGCTCGCGGTCTTGAGCTGGGCATCCGGCTCGTGTTCGAGCAGCACTTCGTTGCTGTCGAGCTCGACGATGCGGATGCTCCAGCGCACCTCGGGCCGCAGCGGCGGCAGCGTGAAGGTCACCGATTACACCCCATCGGCGACGGGGCGGATGCTCGGGGCGGCATCGAGCAGCGTCTGCGTGTACTCGTGCTGCGGGTTGAGCAACACCTGCTCGGTTGGCCCGTGCTCGACGATCTCACCGTGATACATGACGGCGACCGTGTCGGCGATGTTCCAGGCGAGCCCGAGGTCGTGCGTGATGACGAGCGCAGCGAGGCCGAGGCGGCGCCGCAGCGAGAGCAGCAGGCCGAGAATCTCGCCGCGCACGGAGGCGTCGAGGGAGGCGACGGGCTCGTCGGCGATGAGCATTTCGGGCCCAAGCGCGAGCGCTCCGGCGATCACGACGCGCTGTCGCTGCCCGCCGGAGAGTTCCTGCGGAATCGCGTTGAAGAACTGTTCGGGTGGCGAGAGTTCGGCATCGATCAGGCTCTGATGCACGCG
Source organism: Gulosibacter sediminis (assembly GCF_023370115.1). Lineage (NCBI taxonomy): Bacteria > Bacillati > Actinomycetota > Actinomycetes > Micrococcales > Microbacteriaceae > Gulosibacter > Gulosibacter sp. ACHW.36C. Next base: position 61,285 of record NZ_CP097160.1, read on the forward strand.
CTCCATCTCGTCGCCCGCGAAGCGCTGGATGCGCAGGCCCTCGGCGACTGACTCGTAGACGCTCATCTTCGGATTGAGCGCCGCCGAGGGGTCTTGCAGCACGAGCTGCACCTGGTTGTGGAATTCGCGCAGCGCCCGCCCCCGCGTCGGCAATGGTGCTCCATTGAACTGGATGCTCGACCCGGCGTCGGCGGGCTGCAGCCCGATGAGCGTGCGGGCGAGCGAGGACTTGCCCGAGCCCGATTGGCCAACGAGCGCGAGGATCTCGCCGCGACGCACCTGCAGGTCGACATCGCGCACCGCGCGCACGAGCCGCCCGCCCGTGCGATAGGTCACGCCAACGTGCTTCGCGTCGAGCAACACCGGGGCGTCTGCCGCGACCCCCGCATCGGCCGGTTCATCGGCCTCGGCGTGCCGGGTGACCGGCCGCAGGCGCGAATCGGGGTCGCCGATCGCCGGGAACGCGCTCGCGAGCTTGCGCGTGTACGGCTCGCGCGGTTCGAGGCAGATTTGCTGCGACGGACCGACTTCGACCAGCTCGCCGCCGCGCATCACCGCGATGCGCTCGCACGCCGTCGCGAGCACCGAGAGATCGTGGCTGATCATGAGCAGCGAGATGCCGCGCTCGGCGACGAGGTTCGAGATCATCGTGAGGATCTGTTCCTGCACGATCACGTCGAGCGCCGTCGTCGGCTCGTCGGCGATGATGATGTCGGGTTCGCAGGCGAGCGCCATCGCGATCATGACGCGCTGCCGCTGACCGCCAGAGAGCTCGTGCGGATACGCCTGCGCCTTTTCGGCCGGCAGATCGACGTCGGCGAGCAGCTGCGCCACGCGCTGCTTGCGGGCCGCTTCGGTCTTCCACGAATCTGTGATGTGCAGTTCGAGCGCCTCGATGATCTGCTGCCCGACGGTGCGCACCGGGTTGAGCGAGTGCATCGCGCCCTGGAAGATGATCGACGCTTCAGCCCAGCGCAGCGCGCGCAGCTGGCCGAAGTTGAGCTCGGCGAGGTCGGTGTCGCCGATCAGCACCCGGCCCGTGAGCTTCGAGGTCTTCGGCAGCAGCCGCAGCACGCTCATGACGAGCGTCGACTTGCCTGAACCCGACTCTCCCGCGATGCCGAGGGTCGAGCCCGAGGGCAGCTCGAGCGTCACGTTCTTCACGGCGTGCACCTCGCCGCGGTCGTTGCGGCCCGAGGTGCGGTAGACGATCGAGACGTCTTCAAACAGCAGGTCGGGCATCAGCGCTTCCTTAGCGTCGGGTTGAGGATGTTCTCTACGGCGCGACCGATGAGCGTGAACGCGAGCACGACGAGCACGATCGCAAGGCCGGGAATGAGGATGTACCACCAGTAGCCGTTCGAGGCACTGGATGCGTCGGTCGCGTTCTTGAGGATCGTGCCCCACGACTGCGTGAGCGGGTCGCCGAGGCCGAGGAACGCAAGGGTCGATTCGGCGATGATCGCCGAGCCGATCGTGAGGGTGGTGTTCGCGAGCACGAGCGGCAGCACGCCCGGCAGCAGGTGCTTCAGCATGAGGTGCCAGTGGCCGGCGCCGAGGGCGCGCGAGCGTTCGATGTAGTCGCGCGACTCGACTGCGAGGGTCTGGGCGCGCACGACGCGGGCGGTGCCGGCCCACGAGGTGAGGCCGATCGCGATGATGATCGTGAGCGTGCCGCGTTCAAGCACCGACGAGAGCACGATCGCGAGGATCAGCGAGGGCAGCACGAGGAAGAAGTCGATGATGCGCATCATCAGGCCGCCGAACCAGCCGCGGAAGTGACCCGCGGCCATGCCGACGATCGTGCCGATGATCATCGACATCGCGGTTGCGGCGATGCCGACGGCGAGGGAGGAGCGTGCGCCCCAGACCATGCGCACCCAGAGCTCGCGGCCCTGGTTGTCGGTGCCGAGCAGGTGCTCGGCCGAAGGTGGCGCGAAGCGGTCGGGGGTGCCGATCTTCGTGACGTCGAGCATCCAGTCGGGCGCGATGATCGGCGCGATGAGGGCGATGGCGCCGACGATGACGAGGAACACGAAGCCGAACATGCCGGCCTTGTAGGCCGAGAAGTCGCGGCAGAACTGCGAGAACGATTTCCACTGCCGGGCCCGGGCCATCTGGCCGGGGGAGCGGGTTGCCGTGATGGTCATGCGCGCCTCACTCGGGGGTCGAGCTGGCGGTAGATGAGGTCGGCCAGCAGATTCATGACGATGATGATGGCCGAGAACACGACGAACGTGCCCTGCAGCAGCGGGAGGTCGGGGCCCTGGATGGCCTCGAAGGTGAGCTTGCCGAGGCCCGGCCACGAGAACACCGTTTCGACCGTGACCGCGCCGGCGATGAGACCGCCGATGTGCATGAACACGAGGGTCACGGTGGGCAGCAGCGCGTTCGGCACGGCGTGGCGCTCGCGCACGAGATCCTCGCGCAGGCCCTTCGCGCGGGCGGTCGTCAGGTAGTCGGCGTTCATCTCCTCGATGAGCGAGGAGCGCATGACCATGAGGTACTGCGCGAACACCACTGCGACCATCGTGAGCACCGGCAGCACCATGTGTGCGATGACGTCGAGCGTGAGCCCGAGCGGATCAGTGGGTGCCCCGGGCGAGCGCATGCCGCCCGTCGGGAACCAGCGCAGGGTGCCGCCAAAGACCATGAGCAGGATCAGGCCGAGCCAGAACGTTGGCACCGACCAGAACACGAGCGAGACGCCCGAGGCGATCTTGTCGAACATCCCGCCGTGCCGCCACGCCGAGCGCTGGCCGAGCCAGAGCCCGAGGGCGATCGCGAGGATCGCGGCGGTGCCGGTGAGCAGGATCGTCGGCCAGAAGTACTGCCCGATGAGCTCGGAAACCGGCCGACGATAGACGTAGCTCTCGCCGAAGTTGAGGGTGAAGACGTTGCCGATGAAGTCGAAGAACTGCTGGAACAGCGGCTTGTTCAGGCCGTACTGCTCGCGCAGCGTCTCGATCTGCTCGGCCGACATGGGCCGCTCCCGGGCGATCTTGGCGACAGGGTCGCCCGGGAGCAGCTTAAAGGCGAAGAAGCCGAGCAATACCACCATCACGAGGCTGATCGCCGCCCCGCCAAGCTTGGCGCCGAGGTAGCGCCAGAACGAGGAATCGCGTTGCGGTTCCTCCGCCTGCGCGGTGGTTTGAATAGCGGATGTTGACGGTGGTACTGCATTCGACATGTCGGCTCGCTTCGGCGTTGTTACTCGATGTCCGCGGACTTCTTGCGGCGCGAGATCATCACCACGACGACGATCGCGGCAACCACCACGACACCGCCGATGACGATCCACAGGCCGGTCTGCGAACCGCCGCCCGAACCGCTCTCGCCCACCGGGGTCACGTCCATGAAGCCCCAGTAGCCGGACTGGTTCGCGATGATGCCGTTGTCGGTCGGCATCTTCGTGAAGTTCTCGAAGCGGTCAGAGCGGTAGGCCTCGAGCTGGTTCGGGTAGTAGAGCGCGACCTGCACCGAAGCGGTGTAGTTCATCGCGAGCATCTCGTGCACGAGCTCGACGCGAGCATCATGGTCGAGCTCGGTGCGCTGCTGCTCGTAGAGCGAGTCGAACTCCTCATCGCAGTAGCCGTCCTGCGTCGTGCCGCCGTTGCCCTCGGTGTCGGTGGGCAGGTTGGCGCAGGTGTTGATACTGAGCTGGTAGTCGGGGTCGGGGCCGAGCGACCATCCCGAGAAGTACATGTCGTAGTTCCCCGCGGTGGTGTTCGCTGAGAGGGTGTCGCTGTCGGTGGCCTCGACCTTGAGGTCGATGCCGATGTCGGCCATCCACGGCTGGATGTACTCCGAGAGCGCCTGCTCGGTCGGGTCGGAACCGTCGATCTGCAGGGTCAGTGTGAGCTTTTCCCCGTCTTTCTCACGAATGCCGTCGGCGCCCTCGGTCCAGCCGGCCTCGTCAAGCTGCGTGCGCGCGGCCTCGGGGTCGAACTCCATAATCGAGGGGTCGTCCTCGGGCAGCATCCAGGTCTCGTAGCTCGCGGGCACGAAGCTCGTGGCGTGCACGCCCTGGCCGTCCATGACGTTGTCGAGCAATGCCTGGCTGTCGATGCCCTTGCGGATCGCCTGGCGCACCTCGACGTCGGCGAGCGCGGGGCTCGAGTTGCCGTAGGCCTCGCCGTCACGGGTGACCTGCCCCGGGTTGATGGCGATGGACGTGTAGCGGCGGCCCTCGCCGGAGCTCGTGGTGATGCCCTCTTCGCCCTCAAGCGCGCTGAACTGCTGCGGCGTGAGGCCCGAGATGAAGTCGATGTCACCGGCGCGCAGCGCCTGGATCGACGCGTCGTTATCGGTGTAGTAGACGTACTGGAGCTGGTCGATACTCGGAGCACCGCGCCAGAAGTCCGGGTTCGCCTTGAGTACGAAGCCCTCATTCGGTGAGTAGCTCTCGAGGATGTACGGGCCCGAACCGACCACGTCGGCGTCGTTCGGATACTCCGACGGGTTGTCGATTTCGCTCCAGATGTGCTCGGGCACGACCGGAATCTCCTGGCCGGGCACGGGGGCCTGCGGCGCAGTGAGGTTGATGATCAGCGTCGTGTCGTCAGGCGCTTCGACCGATTCGAAGTTGCTCACGAGGCTGCCGTTGGCGGTGCCCATGAGGTCGTCTTCCATCATCTGGTCGTAGGTCCATTTGACGTCCTCGGCCGTGATTGGCTCGCCGTCGGACCAGGTCATGCCCTCGCGGATCTTGTAGACCCAGCGAGCACCGTCCTCCTCGGTCTCCCACGATTCGGCGAGGCCCTCGGTCGGCGAGCCGTCCTCGGCGCTGTACTGCACGAGGTTCTCGTACATGTACCGCAGCGCGTTGGTCGGCGTGAGGTAGATCGAGGTGAAGGGATTGAATGAGTCGATGAAGCCCGAGGTGGCCAGGCGCATGGTGGTGGCGCTGACGGCCGACTCGGACGGCGATGCCACAACGGGCCCCGCGGGCGACAGCGAGAGTCCGACTGCAGCAGCGGTTAACGCGGCCGCGGTGCGAAACGCCAGAGGTCGAATTTTGGTTCGCAACGTGGATCCTTTCAGCCGCGAGTTCATCTTTGACCCGCGGTTGCACTTGATTATTACCGGGAGATTTCCAGCGGTCAATAGATCCGTTACGTATCCTGAACCCAAATGCGATTGGAATCCGCGAGATGCCCGCGATTTCCCATATGCATGCGCGCTCATTGATGCAGGATGCGTAACGCATCTTGGCACGTACTGTCGCGGAACCGCGCGTGGGAATCACCGAATTTGCAGGAATTGCTGCAATTGAACGATTCGCTCGTTGAGGGATGCGAGGCTCGCGTGCTCGGTGGTGGCGTGCGCGCCGGCGCCGCGCGGTCCGAGCCCGTCGACTGTCGGGATGCCTGCCGCGCCGAGGAAGTTCGTGTCGCCGCCGCCGGCGGCGGGTCGCCCCTCAAGGCCGAGTTCACGGGCGAGCGCCTCGTCGGCGGGGCTCGGCTGCCAGGTCGGGCGCTGACTGAGGCGAGTGACGCGCAGGGTCGCGCCGGGGCGGATGGGCGCGAGCGCGGCGAGGTGGTCGAGTACCCGCGCCTCCGACTCGGCATCGGCGAAGCGCAGCCCGAGCTCGGCGTGTGCCGCATCGGGGATCACGTTTGCGCGCCCGCCGCCGTGCACCGTGCCCACATTGCAGAGCACGGGGCTCGAGAGGCCCGGGTCGCTCGTGATGGCGCGCACGCGCAACAGCTGGTCGATGAGCTCGTCGATGGCCGAGACGCCGGCCTCGGGGTCGAGGGCGGCATGGGATGCGCGGCCGGTGACCTCGAGGCGCAATCGGCAGCTGCCGCGGCGCCCAATCTTCAGGGCGCCGTCGGGGTGCGGTGACTCGAAGCCGATGGCCGCGGATGCGCCCTCGGCGCAGCGCAGCACGAAGTCGCGCGAGTTTGGCGACCCGACCTCCTCATCGCACACGAGGGCGATGCGCACGGCCCGATGCGGCAGTCCGCGTAGGGCGCGCAGCGCGTGCACCATGGCGACAATGCCCGACTTCATGTCGAAGACGCCGGGGCCGTGCACGGCGTCGTCGTCGACTCGCCACGGAACCTCGCCCGCGAGCGTACCGACGGGCCATACGGTGTCGAGGTGGCCGACCAGGAGTACCGGGGCGCCCTCGCCTGCGAGCTCGGCGCGCAGGTTCGTGCCCGCCGGGGTGACCTCCGTCGCGACGGTGGCGCCGCAGGCCTCGAGCTCGACGGCGAGCAGTTCGGCCAGCCGCGCGGTCGCGGCGGTGTCGTTCGACGGTGATTCGATGTGCACAAGGCGATGCAGCAGTGCTAAGGGTTCGGAATCACGCATGTTAGGAAACGTATCCTTCCCTTGTGAGCGACGCAATGGCGCTATATGCTCACGATCAACTCTGCACGACGGGGAACTATAGGAGACGTATGATGGCGCATCAGTCGTCACTCGTGGGGCGGCGCCTGGCTGGTGCCGACGAGTTGCACGAGGCCGCCGAGCTCTACACCCGGGTGTTTCGGTACGAGCCAAAGCGGGTCAACCTAAATCCCCTTCTCGTGCAGGCGATTATTCGCAACGGTGGCTCGGCCGTCGGCGTCTACGACGATGACCGCATCGTTGGCTTTGCCTATGGCTTCGCGGGGCGCGACCGCGATCGCGTCGACTTTCATTACTCGCAGGCGGCCGTCGTGGCACCCGAATACCAGGGCCGCGGCATCGGGCGCCTGCTCAAGCTGCTGCAGCGCGATGTCGCGCTCGAGTGGGGGCACGAGCGGATGCGCTGGGCCTTCGACCCGCTCGTCGCGCGCAACGGCCACTTCAACCTCAACACCCTCGGTGCGGTCGGGCTCGGCTTTCACCCCGACTACTACGACCGGGCCGACACCGACCGCATCATGGTCGAGTGGGACCTCACTGGTTCGACGGCGCGTGAGGCCAGTCCGGCCCCGGTGCTGACGAGCGCGGACTGGGGTGCGATCGTCCGCGACGAGGAGCGCGCCTGGATCGGCGTGCCGCGCCATACGCCGCCGCTGGGCTCGACCGAACGCGAGCGAGTCGCCAGCCGGGTGCGCGCATCCCTCGACGGACTGCTGCGGGCCGGCAATGTGCTCGTGGATTGCCTCGTGGTCTCCGAAGACACCTCGGTGTACCTCGCGGTGCCGAGAGAACCAGGGGGCCGGTCATGAGCGAAGAAGACCTCAACCGCAGCCTCGTCTCGCCACGCGACCGCTTCGGCAATCGCGTGCGCAAGAACCTGAGTGCCGCGACGATGCAGGAGCGCGTCGTCGCGAGCGACACCCGCGCCCTCGCGGACACCTACGCGCGCCTCGACGAGAGCGGTGCGGCGCAGCAGGCCGCCGCCGTCGTGCTCGGCGCGCGCCGGCGCTTCATTGCAGGCGAGGGCAAAAGCGCTGCCTACGCGCTGCTGCTCGCGACCGACCTCTCGGCGACACTTTCGAACATCCACCTCATCGAGGGCCGCGCGCTCACCCCGATCGTGGCGCTCACCGATGTGCGCGAGACCGACGTGCTCATCGTCTTCGCGATGCGCCGCTACAGCGCCGAAGTGATCCGTCTCGGGCGACTTTTCCATGAGGCCGGGGGGCAGCTCATCTGCATCACCGACAGTGAGTCGGCGCCGCTCGTCGACCTCGCGAACGTCGTGATCATCGTCGACACCGGCTCTGCCTCGTACGCCGACAGCCCCACGCCGGTCGTCGCCGTGGCGCACCTGCTCAGCACGCTCATCTCGGCGAGCGCGAAGGGGGCCCGCCGTCGGCTCACCGAGCGCGACCGACTCGCCCAGGAGCTCGGGCTCTACGAGCCCGATGAGGAGGCGCTCAGTGAGAATTGACCGCATCCGCCTCTTTGAGGTATCGCTGCCGCTGCGCCGCAGCTTTGAGACGAGTTCGCACCGGAAGAGCGCGATCACGCACGCGCTCGTCGAAGCCACGAGCGCCGACGGTGCGGTTGGCTGGGGTGAGATCGCGACGCCGCAGGACCCCTTCTTTGGCGCTGAGACGACCGGTACTGCCTGGCTCGTCGCGCCCGAGTTCCTCGCGCCCGCCGTGCTCGATCGCGAGTGGGCGCATCCCAAAGAGCTCGAGGCCGCGTGGGCGAAGGTGCGTGGCCACGAGTTTGCGAAGGCCGGCTTCGTTGGCGCGGCGTGGGATCTATTCGCGCAGTACGAGGGCCGCTCGCTCGCCTCGGTGCTCGGCGGCACCCGCGAGGTCGTGCAGGCCGGCGTCTCGCTCGGCATTGAACCATCGATTGACGCCCTGCTCGAGCAGGTGCAGCGGCAGCTCGACGCCGGATACTCGCGCGTCAAGCTGAAGATCGCGCCCGGCTGGGATTTGGAACCGGTCACGGCGGTGCGGGCCGCGCATCCGCACCTCGACCTCCACGTCGACGCGAACGGCGCGTACGACTGGAGCGATGAGGTTGCCGAGTTGTTTGAACGGCTCGATGCGAGCGCACTCACGATGATTGAGCAGCCCTTCGGCGTGCGCGATTTTCTCGCGCATCAGCAGCTCCAGCGGCGCATCGCCACGCCGATCTGCCTCGACGAGTCGGTCGTGCAACTCGACGACCTTGAGACGATGGTCCGGCTCGACGCCGGGCGCATCCTCAACGTCAAGGTGTCGCGGATGGGTGGGCTCACGCAGGCGCGCCGGGCGCACGACCGCGCGAGCGAGCTCGGCGTGCCGGTGTGGTGTGGCGGGATGCACGAGTTCGGCATCGGTCGCGCCGCGAACGTCGCCGTGTCGTCACTGCCGAACTTCTCACTGCCCTCTGATGTCTCGGGCAGCGACAAGTACTACGAGGAAGACATCATCCAACCCGCGGTCGCCGCGCAAGGCGGCACCGTCGCGGTACCGAAGGTGCCCGGCCTCGGCTACGAGGTGCGGGCCGATCGCATCACCGAACTGGCCAAGCGAGTGTGGGACTCCGCCGCCGCGCGGGTTCCGGAAGCAGAGGAAGTATGAGCCCGAAATACCAGGTCATTGACGGTCACAACGACTTCGCGTGGGAGTGCCGCAAGCAGTTCGCGTACTCGACCGAGCCGTTCGAGGGACCGATTGCGACGACGCAGACTGACTATCCGCGGCTGCAGGCGGGCGGCGTTGCGGGCCAGTTCTGGTCGGTGTGGGTGAACCCCGACAAGGTCTCCGGGGCTGAGCAGGTTGTCGCGACGCTTGAGCAGATCGATTTCGTGCGCCGGCTCATTCACGACTACCCCGACCGTCTCGCGTTCACACCGACCGCTGCCGAGGCGCGCGCCGCGATTGCCGAGGGCAAGATCGCCTCGCTGCTCGGCGTCGAGGGCGGCGCGCAAATTCACGGCTCGCTCGCGGTGCTGCGCAACTATGCGCGGCTCGGCGCGCGGTACATGACGCTGACGTGGTCGCGCACCATTGATTGGGCCGACTCGGCGACCGACGAGGCACGCCACGGCGGCCTCACCGACTTCGGCCGAGAGGTTGTGCGCGAGATGAACCGCATCGGCGTGCTCGTCGACCTCTCGCACGTCGCGCCGTCGACGATGCGGGATGCGCTCGAGGTGACACAGCGCCCGCCGATGGTGAGTCACTCGGGTGCGATCGGCGTCAATGATCACCCGCGCAACGTGCCCGACGATGTGCTCGCCGAGATCGGCGCGCGCGACGGGGTCGCGATGGTGACGTTCGTGCCCTCGTTCCTCACGACCGAAGAGCCGGTGACGGTGAAGCACGCCGCCGACCACGTCGACCACTTCCGCGAAGTGGCGGGCGTGCACGCCGTCGGCCTCGGCGGCGACTTCGACGGCTCGGCCGACATGCCCGTCGGGCTCGAGGACGTCGGCGGGTATCCGGCGCTGTTCGAAGAGCTCGAGCGTCGCGGCTGGAGTGAGCAGGAGCTGCGAGGCCTCGGCACCGAGAACGTGTTGCGCGTGCTCGAAGCATCCGACCCTGACTACCGCGCATTTCTCTCGGAGGTCGAACGATGACCCCGAAGGTGCTGGTGGTGACGAACTCTTCGCAGTCGGGGCCGCGGCGTCTGGGCGAATGGCTCGCCGAGGCCGGGCTCGAGGTCGACGAGCGCATCGGCGAGGAGGGATTACCGGTGGAGCTCGACGGCTACGACGGGCTGGTGCTGCTGGGCGGCGGGCTCATGCCCGATGCCGACGACGAGGCACCGTGGCTGCCAACGGAGCGCGCGCTCACCGCATCCGCGCTTGAGCGCGAGGTGCCGACGCTCGGCATCTGCCTCGGCGGGCAGGTGATTGCGAAGGTCGCTGGCGGCGAGGTGCGCGCCGAGTACGGCACGCCCGAAAGCGGCGCCGTGCTCATCGAGACGACGCCCGAGGGCCGCGCCGACCCGGTGCTCGGGGTGCTCGGCGAGGGCGCGCACATGATTGAGAACCACGTCGACCAGATCACGCAGCTGCCACCGACCGCGGTGCATCTCGCCGCATCCGTCGATGTCGCGAACCAAGCCTTTCGGGTTGGTTCGCGCATGTGGGGCCTGCAGTTTCACCCCGAAGTCGGTGCCGAGCGCGTCGCGAGCTGGGATGAGTCGGCGCTCGGACGAAAGGGCTTCGACAAGGCTGCGCTCGCGGCGGCGGCGATGGCCGTGAACGACGAGAACATCGACGCATCCCGTCGGCTCGTCGGCGCCTTCGCGCAGCAGGTGCACGCCTATGCGGAGGCGGCACGATGACGAAACACGTGGTCGTCGTCGGCGGCGGGCTCATCGGGCTCTGCACCAGTTACTGGCTACTGCGGGCCGGGCACCGCGTGACGATCGTCGAGCGCAGCCACCTCGGGGCCGGCGCCGCGACCGGGAACGCGGGCGAGCTGACGCCGCAGATGGTCGCGCCCCTTGCCTCGAGCAACACCGCGCGCGACATCGTGTCGGGTCTGTTCTCGACGAACTCGTACCTCTCTATTGCGCCGCTCAAGCTGCCGCAGCTCGCGGGCTTCGGCCTCGGCTTCCTCGCCTCCTCGCTGCCGCGGCAGCGGGCGAAGGGCGATGCGGCCCTCGCGCAGTTCCTGCCGCACATGCTGCCGAGTCTCGAGGCGATGGCCGAGGACGGCGTCGACACCTCGGGTGGCGGCAGCGGCTACCTCATGACCGCGCGCGATGAGCCGACGCTGCTTGCCGCCCACGCGCTCTATGCCGACCGCGCCACTCGTGGCTGGGCCGAGGCGCCGGGTGAGCCGCTTTCGGGTGCCTCGCTGCGCGCCGCCGAGCCCGCGCTCACTCCCGAGACTGAGTACGGCTTCATGCTGCCCGGCGAGTTCTCACTTGACCCCGTGACGTTCGTCGCGAGCCTCATCGCACGCGTCGAGGAGCTCGGGGCCGAGGTGCGCACGGGCCTCGAGGCCGAGCGGCTCGGCTCGGGCGCATCCGTCATCAGCCGAGACGAGGATGCGCGCGAGGTCGAGGTGCGCGGCGACCGCGTCGTACTCGCCTCGGGAGCCTGGACCACCGGGCTGCTGCGCCGCTCGGGCATCTTCTGCGCCGCATCCGTCACCGCGGGGAAGGGGTACAGCTTCACGGTGCCGGTCGAGCGGATGCCCGCGACGCTCGTGCACTCGATGGACCTCCACTGCGTCGCGATTCCGATGCACGGGCGCCTGCGCATCGTCGGCATGATGGAGTTCGACGGCATGCCTGAGCGCACGAACGTCGACCGCTTCGACGTGCTCGCTGGCTTCGCCTCGCAGGTGATCGCGGGCGCCGACTGGGATGCCCGCACCGACGAATGGATGGGCCCGCGTCCGATGACCTCAGACGGCCTGCCGCTGCTCGGGCGGCTGCCGGGCCGCGATGAGGTGATCGTCGCGGCGGGCCACAATATGCACGGGCTGTCGCTCGGGCCGCTCACGGGGCAGATCGTGACCGACCTCGTGGCTGGGCGCGAGCCGGGGGTCGACGGGTGGCCGTTTGACCTGGGGCCGTTCGCGGTGCAGCGCCTGCTCTAGTCGGCGGGGTGCCAGAGCTTGACCGCGGCGTCGCGCTCGTAGGCCTTGCCGTCGGGGAAGCTGACGAGTTCGAACTGCATGCCCCACGGGCTGCGGAAGTACACCCAGCGCTGCCCGGCGGCGGCCTCGGCGCTCGCGACGGGCTCGCCCATCACCTCGATGTGTTCTGCGCGCAGGTAGGCGACGGCGGCGTCGAGGTCGTCGACGTAGATCGCGAGGTGGTGGCCGCCGATGTCGCTGTTGCTCGGCTGTGGGCGCTGCCCGTCGGCGGCGTCGTACTTGAATAGCTCGATATTGCTGCCGTTGCCGAGCCGAATGAAGCGGATCTCCTCGATCGCCGTGCGCGGGTGCACGCCGATCTGCCGCTGCATCCAGTCGTCGTCGGAGCGCTTGCCGCCGAGCGAGTAGATGAGCGTGCCGCCGAGGATGCGGACGAAGAAGTCTTCGGCCTCGTCGAGATCGGGCACGGTGATGCCGATGTGGTCGGTGCCGTGCATGCCAGGAAGCGCCATTGGTAGTCCTTTCTGGATCTAACTCTAGCGAGATTGGCGGCAAAAACGTGGAAAACTGTCCCAAAATGTCGTTATTGCGCCTAGATTGGATTCAATCTAGGGTGGTGGTGTTACACGCAACCCGGCAAACCGCCGATCAATGGAGATACAGATGCCGCGTCGTCGCCAATTAGAAACCAACGTCCCGTGGGTGCAACTCAGCACCACCGCGGCCGACTGGAAGCGGGCCGACCCCAAGCTGCTCGGCACGATGCTGAGCCAGCTCCACCTCATCCGCGCCTTCGAAGAAAAGGTGCTTGAACTCGCGGGAGAGGGCCTCGTGCACGGCCCCGCGCACTCGAGCATTGGCCAGGAAGGCGGTGCGGTCGGCTCGATCGTCGGCATGCGCTCGGCGGATGGGGTGAGCGGCTCGCACCGCGGGCACCACCAATTTCTCGCCAAGGCCCTGACGCATGTGTCGGGCGGCGAGATCGACCCGCGCGAGCTCGTGTCGGGGGAGGTGCGCACCGTGTTGCAGCGCACGCTCGCCGAGATTCTCGGGCTGGCGCAGGGCTACTGCCGCGGTCGTGGCGGCTCGATGCACCTGCAGTGGTTCGAGGCAGGCGCGCTCGGCACGAACGCGATCGTCGGCGGCGGCGCCCCGTTTGCCGCGGGCAACGCGTTCGCGCAGAAGCGCGCGGGCACGAGCGATGTCACCGTGAACTATTTCGGCGACGGCGCGAGCCAGATCGGTTCGATTCTCGAAACAATGAACCTCGCCGCGGCGTGGGAGCTGCCGGTTGGCTTCTTCATCGAGAACAACCTGTATGGTGTCTCGACGCACGTGTCGGAGATCACGAAGGACACCCGGTTGTCGATCCGTGGCCAGGGCTTTTCAGTGCCCGGCTGGCGCGTCGACGGCATGGATCCGCTCGCCGTGCACCTCGCGATGGAGGAGGCGATCGAGCACATGCGCGCGGGCAACGGCCCCGTCGTGGTCGAGGCCGAGGTCTACCGCTTCTTCCACCAGAATGGCCCGTACCCGGGCAGCGCGTTCGGCTACCGCAGCAAGGATGAGGAGCGCGAGTGGCGCGAGCGCGACCCGCTGACGAAGGTCGCGCGCGAGATGATCGCGCTCGGCTTGATTACCGACGCCGAGGTTGAGCGGGTGCGCGCGGATGCGCAGGCCGCGATGAACGACGTGGCGGCCGAGCTGATCGAAGCCGACCCCGACAAGCCCGGCCGCAACCGCATCCGCCCCGAGCTTTGGCCCGAGACCGACTTCGTGAATGTTGGCGTGCGCGGCGACGCGAGCGAGCTCGATGGGCTGACCGTTGCCGAGACCGAGTCGCACGCCGGCGCGTGGCGCGACGTGAAGTTTGTCGACGCCGTGGCGCAGACCATGGAGCGGCGGATGGAGCAGGACGAGCGCATCATCGTGCTCGGCGAGGACGTGCACCGGCTCAGCGGCGGCACGAACGGCGCGACGAAGGGGCTCGCGAAGCGCTGGCCCGAGCGCGTGCTCGGTACCCCGATTTCGGAGAATGCGTTCGCCGGTCTCGGCGGCGGCGCGGCGCTCGATGGGCGGCTGCGCCCCGTGGTCGAGTTCATGTATCCCGACTTCATGTGGGTCGCCGCTGACCAGGTGTTTAACCAGATCGGCAAGGCGCGGCACATGTTTGGTGGCGACTCGGCGATGCCGCTGGTACTGCGTACCAAGGTCGCGATGGGCTCGGGCTACGGCTCGCAGCACCTCATGGACCCGGCGGGCATTTTTGCGACCTCGCCCGGTTGGCGCATCGTCGCCCCGTCGAGTGCCGCAGATTACGTCGGACTCATGAACGCCGCGCTTGCGCTCGAGGACCCGGTGCTCGTCATTGAGCACGTTGACCTGTATGCGAAGGCCGACCGCGTGCCCGAGGGCGACCTGGATTACATCCTGCCGCCGGGTCGCGCCGCCGTGCGCCGCTCGGGCGCCGACGTGACCGTGGTCAGCTACCTCTCGATGGTCGATCACTCGCTCGAGGCGATCGAGCAGACCGGCATCGATGGCGAGCTCATCGACCTGCGCTGGCTCGACCGCGCCTCGATCGACTGGGACACGATCGGCGAGAGCGTGCGCAAGACCAACGCCGTGCTGATCGTTGAGCAGGGCAGCGAGGGCACCTCGTATGGTGGCTGGCTCGCCGATGAGATTCAGCGACGGTTCTTTGACTACCTCGACCAGCCCGTGCAGCGCGTCACCGGCCAGGAGGCGAGCCCGAGCATCTCGAAGGTGCTCGAGCGCGCCGCGATCGCGAGGACCGAGGAGGTCGTCGCCGGCCTCGAACGCGTCCGCGCCGGATTCGGAGGGACCAACTAATGCCCGTGCTCATTCGCATGCCTGAGATCTCCGCCGGCACCGAGTCGGCTGCAATTGCCGGCTGGATGGTGTCGGTCGGCGACACGCTCGCCCCCGACGACGCGATCGCTGACATCGAGACCGACAAAGCCACCATCGAATACGCCGTCGAAGAGGGCGGCACCGTCGCGGGCTTCCTCGCCGAGATCGGCGACACCGTCGCGGTCGGCACCCCCATCGCCGTGCTGGCCGGCGACGGCGAGTCCGCAGCGGATGCGCTCGCGGCGGCTGGCAGCGGCGCCGACGCCGGTAACACCGCGGCTGGATCCGCAAACGCCAGGGCTTCTGTTGACGACTCTGTGACTGACACCACAGTTCCCGCAGTTGCTACAGCGACTGCAGCATCTCCGGAGGCCTCGTGCGCGGCAGAAACAAGCTGCTCGACTGGTGACGGGTCGCGAGGAGAGACGGCACCTTCGGTCGCTGACCCGGGCGACCACATCCGCCGCTTCGCGAGCCCGATTGCGCGCCGTCTCGCGCGCGAACGCGGCCTCGACATCGCAGCGATTACCGGCACTGGTCCCGGCGGTCGTATCGTTCGCCGTGATGTCGAAGGGGCGTTGGATTCGGCTCAGGCGTCGACGGCGGCAGCTCCTGTTGCGGCTGGTCCTGCAGCAACCGCACCCGCGGCAGCGTCTGTGTCTGCGCCCGAGCGCGAAGGCGTCACGCGCATCCCGCACACCGGCATGCGGCGTGCGATCGCGCGCCGGCTTACCGAGAGCAAGACGACGGTGCCGCACTATTACCTCAAGGCCGACGTGCGGGTCGATGCCCTGCTCGAACTGCGCAAGCAGGTGAACGCCGCGAACTCCGAGACGAAGATCTCGGTGAACGACTTCATCATGAAGGCCGTCGCGGGGGCACTCGTTGAGGTACCGGAGGCGAATGCGATCTGGACGGACGACGCCACCGAGCGCTTCGACTCGGTCGACATCGCGGTCGCGGTCTCGATCGATGCCGGCCTGCTCACGCCCGTCGTGCGCGGCGTCGAGCAGCTGAGTATCAGCGCCTTGAGTGGAACGATCCGCGAACTCGCGGATCGCGCTCGCGACGGCAAGCTGCGCCAGCACGAGCTCGAGGGTGGCAGCTTCTCGGTGTCGAACCTCGGCATGTACGGCGTCGAAGAGTTCGCGGCGATCATCAACCCCCCGCACTCGGGCATCCTCGCCGTGGGCACTGCCTCGCCGCGCCCCGTGGTGACCGACTCCGGAATCGAGTCGGCCACCGTCATGACCGTCACCCTCTCGGCCGACCACCGCGTTATGGATGGTGCCCTCGCCGCCACCTGGCTCGCCGCCTTCAAGCGCCGAGTCGAGAACCCGCTGACGCTGCTCGTATAGGCCGTCGGCACGCCATACCCGCCCACGGACTCCATCTGCGTCCGTGGGCGGGTTTGGCGTTGGCTTGCTGCAGTGCTCGTCTGTTCAGCCAGCGGTCGTCGCCCATGTCGGTAGGCAGAGTTCTCCCCGATCAGAAGGGTGCGGGATCGACGGCGGGGTCGTAGACGAGTCCATCGACGGGTTTGAAGATCGGCCCGGGTGGTTCGGGCCGGGTGATGAAGATGTCGCCGGTTGGTGAGGTCCATTCGAGGACGCCGCCGCCGAGGTGCCGCACTCTCCACGGGTGTTGATGTTTCTGGGTGTGATGTCGGCGGCACAGGTGCGCTTGGTTATCGACGTTCGTCGCGCCGCCAGCGGCCCAGGGCACTGTGTGGTCGAGGTCGCTGCGGTGCGCGGGGCGGCGGCAGCCGGGGAACCGGCAGGTGTGGTCGCGCGCTTGCAAGAACTTCCGCATTTGCGGAGTCGCGGTGCGGGTATCGACGGTGAGCACGTGCCCGGTGATCGGGTCGGTGAGGATGCGGTCGAAGCAGGTCACGGTGCCCGCGATTTGGCGGGCTTCGAAGGCGCTGATGGGTTCCATCCCGTCGATGGTCGCGATATCGCGCGGCGCATCTGGGTCGAGCAGCGTGGTGATCGGGACGATGATGCTCACCGTCGCCTGCACGCGGGGTTTCCCCTTCGCGACGGATTCGAGGATGCTTTGCGGCGTCGAGGTGAGGAGCGTCTCGATGAACACATCGGCGCGGAGTTGTGCGACGGTGCGCGGATCGTCAATGAACGCGGCATCCTCCGGGGAGAGTTCCTCCCCGGCTGCTTGCGCCTCGCGAACGCGGGCGCGGTACGCTTTGGCGTCATCGTGGTGGTCGTCGCGCAGTTGGGTGGCTTGTTTGCTGAGCAGGTCGTAGCCCGCGTGTGCGGCGACGGTGGGGATGGTCGCGGAGAGGATCGACATGCCGTCGTCGAGGTCTTGGATGGTGACGGTGCGGTCTTGGTAGGCACGTTCGAACGCGGTTTCGAAGTCGGCGGAGTTGAGGCGTGCCGCGAGTTTCTTGGCGTAGGTGTCGGTCTGCCCTGGCGTGTGCTTCGCCGCGTAGTCGAGGACCTTCGTGCCGTAGTCATCGCGTCGGTCGTCGTTGACCTTATTCGCGTAGCGCAGCAGCGCGGTGGCGTGGCGGAGGGTGACGGTGCCGTCGTCGAGCGCGGTCATCCAGGCAGGGAAGGCGGTGGTGAGGTGGTGGGCGTCGTGGGCGCGGTTGGCGAGGGTGAGGTCGCTGTCGTTGGTGCGGATGCCGGCGGTGCCGACGATGGATCGGAGGTGGGAGTGGAGGCGGTGTTCGTCGGAGATGAGGTGCGCGCCCGCGGTAGTGTCGCGGCGGGTGTGTTCGGCGGCGATGTCGTAGGCGACCGCCAGCATGCGGATCTCGCCGACGTCGGCGTGGCGGCGCTGCTGGTTGTAGTCGAGATAACCGGTGGTGAAACGCCTGGTGCGTTCGGTGAGGTCGTCGTATTCGGGGTCGGGGGTGGTGCCATCGGGTCGGTGCCGGGTGGATGCCATGGGTGTCACCTCCTCAAAACTGTTCGTCAGCATGCCGGGTCTGGTGGAGCTCTTCGTTGTTGCCTTGGAGACGCACGAGCGGCCCAAAACGTGAACCCGGGTGCGAGTTTTTTTGTTGGGATTTTCCTGACCACGAGGGTGTGGTTAAGGACGAGTCGGCGACGGAATTCAGGGGGATTGCTGGGGGACTGGTTCCACTTCACCACGAGCCACCGACATGGCCAGTGGTGCGGGAAATCGGGGGAGTTCGGGGTCTGGTTCTACTTGATCACGAGCCACCGACATAGGTCGGCAGCACGGCAGCTCAGCGGCCAGACTGGCCCGCACCAACCCGCTCGAACGACTCCGCGGCCCGTGCCCCCGCGACCGCGAGCCAGCGCTCGGTGTCGTGCATCGCCGCATCCGCGCCGCCGGCCAGCTCAGTGAGCGACCAGGCCTCGACCTCGCCCGTCGCGCGGCGCTGGTGCAGCGCATCCGGGGCCACGCGGCCGGCGATCACACCCGCGGGCACGCCCGCCGCGTCGGCCATGCCGAACACGATTGACGGCACCTTGCCCGCGAGCGACTGCGTGTCGAAGCTGCCCTCGCCGGTCAGCACGAAATCGGCGCCGGCGATGACCTCGGCGAGGCCGATCGTTCGCGCGATTTCGACGGCACCGGGGCGGATGCGCGCCCCGAGGGCGAGCAGGCCGAAGCCCGTTCCGCCGGCGGCGCCCGCGCCCGGCGTCTCCGGGTCGGCGTCAAGCAGTTCCGCGAGGCGCGCGAGGCCCGCGTCGAAGCGAGCGATGTCCTCTGGCGCTGCGCCCTTCTGCGGTCCAAACACGGCGGCGGCACCCGTGGGGCCCAGCAGCGGGCTCTCGACATCGGTGAGGGCCAGGAGTTCGGCCGGCAGCTCGGCGCAGCCACTCAGGTCGAGCGATGCGAGCTCGTGCAGCCCGGCGTTTCCGGGCGAAACCTCGCGACCCTCAGCATCCATCGCCCGGGCCCCGAGGGCGAGCAGGGCCCCGAGCCCGCCATCGGTCGAAGCGCTACTGCCGAGGCCGACCAACACGCGCCGGGCGCCGTGAGACACGGCGAAGCGAATCGCCTCGCCGAGCCCATACGTCGACGCCGAGGCGGCCGTCGCCCGCGTCACCTCGGGGAGATAGGCGATGCCGCTCGTCTCGGCGAGCTCGACGACCCAGGTGTCGTCGACCAGCCGCAGCACCTGCGCGTCGACCGGCTCGCCGAGGGGCCCGCACACGCGCATCCGCTCGATCACGCCACACTCGCTCGCCGAGGCCATCGCCTCGATCGTGCCCTCGCCGCCGTCGGCCATCGGGGCCGCGACGCAGTCGTCATCGGGCCGCACCGACCGCCAGCCCCGTACTATGGCGGCAGCCACATCGGCAGCGGGGCAGGTGCCCTTGAACGAGTCGGGGCAGATGACGATGCGACGATGCATGCGTCAAGGTTAGCCGGAAAGCCGTTTCCCGCTAGAATCAACTGCGACTACGACGAACATTCGGAGGGACACATGGCGGCAGCGAAGCAGCCGGTGACGCTCGGGGATGTCGCTCGTGAGGCGGGCGTCTCGATCGCGACCGCCTCGCGCGCGATCAACGGCAGCACCCGGCGCGTGAACGAAGACATCCGCGCGCGCGTGCAGGAAACGGCAGACCGCCTCGGCTATCTGCCGAACCTCTCGGCGCAGTCGGTCGCGAAGGGCGCCTCGTCGACGATCGCGGTCGTCGTGAGCGACATCGCGGACCCGTACTTCAGCGCGATCGCGGCCGGCGTCATGCGCGGCGCGGCCGAAGAAGGCCTGGTCGTGACAGTTGCGACGGCCCACCACGACACCGGTTCCGAGGTCGAGATTGTGCGCACGCTGCGCACGCAGCGGCCGAAGGCGATCATTCTCACCGGCTCGCGTACGACGGATGCGGTGAGCCAGTCGGCGCTCGACCAGCACCTCAGCGACTACATCGCGACCGGCGGCAAGGTCGTGCTCATCTCGCAGCACCACCCGCCGTTCGACGTCGTCGAGCTCTCGAACCGCCAGGGGGCGAAGGACCTCGCGCTCGCGCTCGTGAAGCTCGGCGGCACGAGGTTCGGCATCGTGTCGGGCCCGCGCCGCCTCGTCACGAACGTCGACCGCGTCGAGGGGTTCATCGAGGGACTCGCCGAGGCGGGCATCGAGTTCGGCGGCGACCACCACGTCGAGGCCGAGTTCAGCCGCGACGGCGGCTACGCCGGCGCCCGCAAGCTACTCTCGCGCATGCCCGACGTCGACACTATCTTCGCGACGAGTGATGTCATGGCGATCGGCGCCATGACGGCCCTGCGCGACCTCGGCAAACTGCCGGGCCGCGATGTTTCGGTCGCCGGCTTCGACGACATCGACACCGCCCGCGACGTCACGCCGACCCTCACCACGGTCGTCGTGCCGCTCGACGACATGGGCTATCGCGCCGTCAAGGTCGCGATGCAGGACGACCCCGGGCGGGCCCCCGTCGCCCTCGCGGCGAATACGTCGGTCGTGATCCGCGAGAGCACGCCCGCCCGCGGCGCCTAGCCGCGCGTCCGCAAGCCCGTCCCAACCCGCCCCAAAACCGGCCTCCGCCCACCCGCGGAGGCCGTTGTTGCATCCACCGCTTGCTCGGGTAAGCGCTTTCCCATAGGATTGCCACAACCTCAACGACGAGGTCTCGCATGAGAGGACCGACATGACTCAGAACACGATTGGCATCATCGTCAACGGTGCGACCGGCCGCATGGGCTACCGCCAGCACCTCGTTCGTTCGCTGCTCGCGCTGCGCGACGAAGGCGGCTTCCCGCTTTCCGACGGCTCGCGCCAGCCGATCGAGCTCTACCTCGTGGCCCGCAACGCCGAGAAGCTCCGCGAGGTCGCCGAGAAGCACGGCGTCGAGAAATACACGACCGACCTCGACGAGGCGCTCGCCGACCCCGACTTCCCGATCTACTTCGACGCGCTCGTCACGCAGCTGCGCGTGCCGGCGATCCGCAAGGCGATCGCCGCCGGCAAGGCGATCTACACCGAGAAGCCCACCGCCGAGAGCTACGCCGAGGCCGTCGCGCTCGCCGACGAGGCCGAGGCCGCCGGCGTCAAGAACGGCGTCGTGCACGACAAGCTCTACCTGCCAGGCCTGCTCAAGCTCAAGCGCCTCATCGACAGCGGCTTCTTCGGAGAGATCCTCTCGGTGCGCGGCGAGTTCGGCTACTGGGTCTTCGAAGGCGACTGGCAGCCAGCCCAGCGCCCGAGCTGGAACTACCGCAGCGAAGACGGCGGCGGCATCATCGTCGACATGTTCCCGCACTGGAACTACGTCATCGAGAACCTCTTCGGCAAGATCTCTTCGGTCTACACCGAGAAGCGCACGCACATCCCGACCCGCGTCGACGAGCACGGCGAGTCCTACACCGCCACCGCCGACGATGCCGCCTACGCGATCTTCGACCTCGAAGACGGCCCCATCGTGCAGTTCAACTCGAGCTGGACGGTGCGCGTGAACCGCGACGAGCTCGTCGAGCTGCACGTCGACGGCACGCACGGCAGCGCCGTCGTCGGCCTCTTCGGCGCGAAGGTGCAGCCACGCAACGCGACCCCGAAGCCCACCTGGAACCCCGACCTGCCCGACGCGAACGACTACCAGTCGAACTGGGTTGAGGTGCCGCAGAACGACGCCGTCGAGAACGGCTTCAAGCTGCAGTGGATCGAGTTCCTCCGCTACGTCGTCGGCGACGGCGAGCACCACTACGACTTCCGCTCGGGCGCCGCGGGCATGCTGCTCGCCGAGGCAGCCCTCGAGTCGGATGCGCAGGGTCGTCGCGTGAGCCTGCAGGAGTTCGCGCTCGGCAACGCCGTCGACCGCGCCGCAGAGCAGGTGGACGCCTAATGACCGCGACGCAGACGCTCGGCGCGAGCCGCGCATCCACCGACATCACGCTGCAGCTGCTCGACGCCGACGGCACGACCCGCGCCACCGAGCTGCTCGCGGCGCCGGCGTTCGCGAAGCCGACCGGCCCGCTGCGCTCGCGCACGCTTTACGCGGCCGCGCACGTGATCCCGAAGGTGCACGCCGAGAACGTGCCCGGCGCCCCGGCCGACATCGACTGGGATGCGACGCTCGACTACCGCCGCCAGATCTTCTCGTGGGGCCTCGGCGTCGCGGATGCGATGGACACCGCCCAGCGCAACATGGGGCTCGACGCGGCCGCGACCCGCGAGCTCATCGCGAAGTCGGCCGAGTGCGCGCGCGAGGCGGGCGGCTCGGTCGCGGTCGGCGTGAACACCGATGGCCGCGCCGAGGAGCAGCTCTCGCTGCAGGAAATCGAGACGGCCTACCTTGAGCAGCTCGCATTCGCCCAGGAGCAGGGCGTCACGCCCGTGCTCATGTCGAGCCGCCACCTCGCCCGCGCGGCGACGTCAGCCGCCGACTACCTGCGCGTCTACGACCGCGTGCTGCGTGAGGCGTCGAGCAAGGTGATTATCCACTGGCTCGGCACGGCGTTCGATCCGCAGCTCGAGGGCTACTTCGGCTATCGCGACTGGCGCACCGCCGCCGACTACCTGCTCGAGATCGTCGACAGCCACGCCGCGAAGATCGCCGGCATCAAGATGAGCCTGCTCGACGCCGACGCCGAGCGGTATGTGCGCGGGCAGCTGCCCGAGGACGTCACGATGTTCACGGGCGACGACTTCAACTACGTCGAGCTCATCCGCGCCGACGAGGCGGGCGAGTACTCCGATGCGCTGCTCGGCGCGTTCAGCGTGCTCGCGCCGAATGCCTCGGCGGCCGTGCAGGCGCTCGACGCGGGCGACGTCGAGGGCTTCACGCGCATCCTCGAACCCACGCAGGAGCTCTCGCGCCAGGTGTTCGCGGCGCCGACCTTCTATTACAAGACCGGCGTCGCCTTCATGAGCTGGCTCAACGGTCACCAGCCCGCCTTCAAGATGGTCGGCGGCCTGCACTCGGCGCGCAGCCTGCCGCACCTCTCGCGCATCGTCGAGTTGGCGAACGCGTCGGGCGCGCTCGAGCGCCCCGAGTTCGCGGCCGAGCGCTGGCACTCGATGCTGCGCCTCGACGGCGTGCTCGACGCGGGAGAGGTGCGCGCATGACCCCGCACGCGCGCTTCTCGCTGAACCAGGCGACGATCAAGTACGCGAACCTGCGCGAGGCGCTCGACCTCTGCGTCGCGCAGGGCGTGCAGAGCATCGGCCTCTGGCGCGAGCCTGTCAACGAGGTGGGCCTTGCCGAGTCGGCGAAGCTGCTGGCCGACTCGGGCCTGCGCTTCTCGAGCCACTGCCGCTCGGGCTTTCTCACCGACCCGGATGACGCCGCCTGGCGCGTCTCGCTTGACGAGAACCGCCGCGCGATTGAAGAGACGGCCACGCTCGCGGCCGCGGGCGCCCCGGGCTCGGCGGCGGTGCTCGTCGTGGTCGCCGGTGGGATTCCCGAGGGCGGCACGATCGCGGATGCGCGGGCTCGCTTCGCCGAGGGCATCGCGACCCTCGCGCCCGAGGCCCAGGCCGCCGGCGTGACCCTCGCGCTCGAGGCCCTGCACCCGATGTTCGCGTCGGACCGCTGCGTGCTTTCGACGCTCGGCCAGGCGCTCGACATTGCGGATGCGATCGGTAGCCCCGCGGTCGGCGCGGTTGTCGACTCGTTCCATGTGTGGTGGGACCCGGATGTTGCGGCGCAGGTCGCGCGCGCCGGTGCGGCCGGCCAGATCGCGACCTACCAGGTGTGCGACTGGAAGACGCCGCTGCCCGCGGATGTGCTGCTGAGCCGCCACCTGCCCGGCGACGGCGTCATCGACTTCGCCTCGCTCACCGAGGCCGTCAACGCCGCCGGCTACGCGGGCGACGTTGAGGTCGAGGTGTTTAACGGAGAGCTTTGGGACACCCCGTACGCCGAGGCGCTCGAAGCGACCTGGACCAAGTTCAACGCCGCCGTCGGCGTGCACCTCGCCGAGGTCGTGCCGGCCTAGCCAGCGCACCACGAAGTGGCGGCCTCCCCGCGTTGGGGAGGCCGCCACTTCGTTGCGTGCGCAGCTCGGATGCGGTGCTGACGACCGCGCATCTGGTGTCGGCCGCGCGCCCGGCGAACGGTCGTGTCCCCGCGGACGCAGTAGCGTTCTGGCGATGCATTAGCGGTAGACGGCGCATGGTTGGCCGGAGCGCGAATGGCAACGTCGAGGATTCGGTGCGCGAGCGGCTGGTGGGCGGACGCGAGGGCGCGGCGCGGCCCACCGCATCCGCCGCGCAGCCCGCGGCGCAGCCCACCGCACCCACCGCCCCGTCCGCCTTCGCCGTACGCCGCCAACCCGCCACACGTACGCCAACAAAGAGGCGTGGGCCCCGCATCCAGTTCAGGATGCGGGGCCCACGCCGTGCTGACGAGCAAGCGGCCGCCTAGTCGCCGCCCATCGGGCTGCCGAGCAGCTCGCGCACGCGGCCGGCGACCGCGTGGAAGCGCGGGTCCTCGAGCGTGGGCTCGTACTCGCGCTCGTGCGGCAGGTCGACCTCGAACTCCTCGATGATGCGGCCCGGGCGAGGGCCCATCACGACGACGCGGCTCGCGAGGTAGACAGCCTCGGGCACCGAGTGCGTGACCAGCAGCACCGTCTTGCCGGTCTCGGCCCAGACATGCTGGAGCTCGACGTTGAGGTGCTCGCGGGTGAGCGCATCCAGGGCGCCGAACGGCTCATCCATGAGCAGCACGTCGGGGTCGTGGAGCAGCGCGCGGCAGAGCGAGACGCGCTGCTGCATGCCGCCCGACAGCTCGTGGGGGAGTGCCTTCGCGAAGTCGGTGAGGCTCGTGAGCTCAAGCAGCTCGTCGCAGCGCTGGGTCGCGGCGCGCTTGTCGAGATTGCGCATCTCGGCCTGCAGCATGATGTTGCCGCGTACGTCGCGCCAGGGCAGCAGCGCCGGCCGCTGGAACACGAAGCCGACGTCCTGCCGCGGCTTCGTGACCGTCGATCCGCGCAGCTCGATCGTGCCCTCGGTGGGCAGGGTCAGGCCGGCGACGGCGCGCAGCAGCGTCGACTTGCCGCAGCCCGAGGGGCCCACAATCGAGATGAACTCGCCACGGCTGACGTTGAGGTCTACGTGCTCGAGCGCCTGCACCTGACGGCGCTTCGTCTCGAAGCGGATGCCGACGTTGTCGACGTCGAGCAGCACGTCCTTGCGAGATCCCATGCGAGTCCCCACATCCTCTCTATCTGCCATGAGGGTCATTCCGCACCGCCCGGCTGGAAGTCGGCGTTGAAGTAGGTGTCAACGGGCTTCGCCTCTTCGATGAGGCCCGCCTCGGCGAGCACCGAGATGGTGTTCTCCCAGTCGGTGGTCGAGTTGAGGCCGGGGGTGACGTCGCCGTCGGTCGGCGACTTCAGCAGTTCAATGGTGCCAGCCCACTGCTCGGCGAGCACCTCAGCGTCGGGCATCTGCGGGTCCTTGCCGTCCATCGAGGCAACCGCGCCCTCGGGGTCGTCGATCGCGGCCTGGAAGGATTCGGAGGTCGCCGCGACCATCGCCGAGACGAGCTCGGGGTTGTCGCTGATCATCGAGTCGCTCGCGATGAGGCCGTTGCTGTAGAAGTTGAGACCGACGTCCGAGTACCGCAGGTACGTGACGTCCTTGCCACTCTCGGCGGCGATGGTCGGGCCCTGGTCGTGCGCGAAGCCGATGAGGCCGTCGACCTGGCCGTTGATCATCGCGGCCATCTTGCCCGCCGCATCCAGGTTCTGCTGGGTGACGTCGCTCTCCTGGAGGCCAGCGGCCTCGAGGTACATCGGGAACGTCGTGGTCGGCGCGTCACCGGCCGAGACGGCGATGGTGGTGCCCTTGAGGTCTTCGGGCTCGGTGATGCCCGAGTCGGTGAAGACCTGCACGGCCGAGGGGGTGGTCTGCAGGAACACGCCGACGCTGTGCACCTTGACGCCCTTGTCGATGTTCGAGAGCACCGCCGGGGTGTCGGCCCAGCCGAAGTCGACCTGGCCCTGGCCCGCGGCCTGCGTCGTCTTCGTCGAGCCCTGGCCGGCCTGGATCGTCAGGTTGATGCCGTGCTCCTCGAAAATGCCCTCTTCGACGCCGTAGTAGAAGGCGGCGTGCTCGCCGTACGGGTACCAGTTGAGCATGAGGGTGACGTCGGTCATTTCGCCGTCGGCCGCCGTCGCGCCGGTGTCGTTGCCGGCCCCGCCGGAGCAGGCGCTGAGCAGCAGGGCGGCGCCGGTCGCGGCTGCCGCGAGGGCCATTCGGGTGGACTTCTTCGTAAACATGGAGTGCCTCTCGGGTTGGTGAGGATCGAATTCGTCGTTGAATGTGATCGTGGGTGGGGTTACTGCTCGAGGTTGCGGTGGGACGCGTGCCAGGGCACGAGGAAGCGTTCGGCGATGATGATGACGGCGAACAGCAGGATGCCGAGCAGCGACATGATGAACAGTGCGGCGAAGAGCATCGCGGTGTCGACGTTGCCGTTGGCCTGCAGGATCACGTAGCCGAGGCCCTCGTTCGCGCCGACGAACTCACCGACGACCGCACCGGTGACGGCGAGGGTCGCGGCGACCTTCATACCCGAGAGCAGCTCGGGCAGCGCGGCCGGGAAGCGCACCTTGACGAAGGTCTTGAAGCGCGAGGCGCCCATTGTGCTCGTGAGCTCGAGGATCTCGGGGTCGATCGTGCGCAGGCCGCTGATGCCCGAGATGACGATCGGGAAGAAGGCCATCAATACGGCGACGAGGATCTTCGGTTCGGGGCCGAAGCCCATCCACACGATGAACAGCGGCGCGATCGCGATCTTCGGGATCACCTGGGCGAACAGGATGAGCGGGTAGAAGGTGCGCTCGAGCGTGCGCGAGTAGACCATCACGACCGCCACGAGCACACCGAAGACGACCGAGAGCGCGAAACCGATGAGGGTCTCGGTCGTGGTCACCCAGGTGTGCTGCCACATGTAGGCCGCGTTGTCGGTGAACGCCGCGAGGGTGTCGGCCGGCGAGGGCAGGATGTACGGGGCGACGAGGCCTGCCTCGGTCACGATCCACCAGGCGATGAATGCGATCACGAGGAAGATCGTCGGGTAGACGTAGCCGCTCGTTTGCTGGAGCCAGCCCGACTTCGCCCCGCGCCGAGCCTTAGGCTTTGGCGCGTCTGGTGAGTCGATCACCGGAGTTGCAGTAGTTGCACTTGTCATGTGCACTCCTTACATCGTTGTAAGAGATTTGTGAGGCGATGGGTAAACGCTTTCCCGTGGTATCAGCCTACAACGGCGTGACCAGCATCGGCAACCATCTGGATGCGCGGGAAAAGTTTCCGGCTTGGCTCGCGCCGCGTCTTAGCTCGCGTCGGTGCCGCGCAGCCAGCGGGGCACGGGCCCCTGGAAGCGGCGCGCGGCGAGGGCGGTCGCGATTGCGAACAGCATGGCCGCGCCGACGCAGAGCGAGAGCGCGTGATGCACCGTCTGCAGGCCCGCGCCGGCGACCGCGCCGATGGCAAGCGAGCCCCACAGCAGCAGCGGCCGGCGCCACGCGACCTTCGAGCCGCCGGTGAACAGCGCGGCCAAGCCGAGGCCGAGGCTCACGAGCGTGCCGGTCGCGTAGGTAATCGCGACGCGGGCGCGGCCGTCGGCCAGGTAGAGCGTGTTGAGCGAGCCCATCGCGGCGGCGACGAGCAGGTACCACCACGGCGACGACCAGCCGATGAGCTCAAGCCCCGCGACGATCGCGACGGCGAGCGCGGCGGTGCCCACCACATCCCGCCGGTGGTCGTCGATGCGGCTCGCGAACATCCCCGCGAGCGTCACACCGACGAGGAAGCCGACCACGAGGCCGATGCCGAGCAGTGCCTGCGCGGCGCCGTTATGGAAGAACTCGACGCCGGCCTGGGTCGAGTTGCCGCTCATGAACGAGACGAACATGCCGCCGGTTGCGACGAAGCCGACCGCGTCGATGTAGCCGGCTGCGAAGGCGAGGGCACACGAGAGCACCAGGCCATCGCGCGTCACCGTTTTCACGCCACCAGCTTAGAGACTCTGGGTGACGGGCCGCGTCACACGCGACAAATATTCGGTGCTACTGTTTTCAAAAGTTCGGTGCGACGAAGTTTGTCGCAAATGGCGAAAAGGTGGACGACACGATGGCGAGTACGACCGTCACGCAGCGAGCAACTCGGGCAAAGCCGGCATGGTTGCTCGGCCCCGCCCTCGTGGCCGGCGTCGCGTATCTCGACCCGGGTAACGTCGCCGTGAACATGTCAGCGGGTGCGCAGTTCGGCTACCTCCTCGTGTGGGTGCTCGTCGCCGCGAACGTCGCGGCCTGGCTCGTGCAGTACCTCTCGGCGAAGCTCGGCCTCGCGACGCACGCGAGCCTCGCCGAGCTGCTCGGGCGCCGCATCTCGAACCGCGCCGGGCGCGTCCTCTATGGCCTGCAGGCGCAGTTCGTCGCGATCGCGACCGACCTCGCCGAGGTCATCGGCGGCGCCGTCGCACTCTGGATCATGTTCGACATTCCGCTCGTCGTCGGCGCGATCATCACCGGCGTCGTCTCGACGGTGCTGCTGCTCATTCAGTCGCGCCGAGGCGCGAAGACCTTCGAGTTCGTCATCATCGGCCTCGTGCTCGTCATCGCCGTTGGCTTCTGCTGGAGCCTCTGGCTTGCGCCGCCCGCGGCCGGCGACGTGCTCGGCGGCATGGTGCCGCGCTTTGAGGGCGCCGACTCGGTGCTGCTCGCCGCGAGCATCCTCGGCGCCACCGTCATGCCCCACGCCATCTACGCGCACTCCTCGCTCGCCCGCGACCGATTCGGTGCGGGTATGAAGAAGCCGCTACGCACGCTCATCCGCGCGACCCGCGTTGACGTCACGATCGCGCTCACGATCGCCGGCACGGTGAACCTCGCGATGCTGCTCGTCGCGGCGACCGTGCTTCCGGGGGTCGAGGGCACCGACACGCTCGATGGCGCGCACGCCGCGCTCGAGCACGCGCTCGGCACGACGGCGGCCTGGATGTTCGCGATCGGCCTGCTCGCCTCGGGCATCGCCTCGACCGCGGTCGGCGCCTACGCCGGCAGCGACATCATGGGCGGCCTGCTCAACCGCGGCATGCGGCTGCTCACGCGCCGGCTCATCACGATCATCCCCGCGATCATCGTGCTCGCGATCGGCGTCGACCCGACCCAGGCGCTCGTCTGGAGCCAGGTCATCCTCTCGTTCGGCATCCCGTTCGCCCTCGTGCCGCTCGTCTGGCTCACCGCGCGCAAGTCGGTCATGGGCGCGGCGGTCAACGCGTGGTGGACGACGGCGCTGGCTTGGCTCATCACTGCGGCGATCATCGTGCTGAACATCGGCCTGATCGTGCTGCAGTTTGGGATGCAGTAGGGCGCGTTATGCGCGCTCGCTCACCCAAACTTCTTGCGCGGCGGTGGAACTGATCGACAGACTCGCACCCGAGGGCTGAACCGTGAGGCTCACCGTGTCGGTGAACGGGGCCGAGCCCTGCACCTCGAGCTCGGCGCCGTAAATGACGCCCTGCTCGGCGAGGTATTCGAGCAGCGCCGGGTCGCTGTCAGAGACACGCTCGATGAGCAGCGACTGGCCCGGCTTCGCCTCGCTGAGCGGGGTCGCGTCGGGCTTGTCGACCGTGCCGTCGGGCCCGGGAATCGGGTCGCCGTGCGGGTCGCGGCGCGGGTTGCCGAGCGAGGCGTCGATGCGCTCGATCATGAAGTCGGAGACCTCGTTCTCGAGCCGCTCGGCCTCGTCGTGCACCTGGTCCCAGCGGTACCCGAGGGCCTCAACGAGGAACGTCTCGATGAGCCGGTGGCGGCGCACCGTCTGCACCGCGTGCACCGTGCCCTCCTCGGTCAGTGTCACGGCGCCGTAGGGCGCGTGGTCGAGCAGGCCGCGCTCGGAGAGCTTCTTGATCGCATCCGACGCCGTCGACATGCGCACGCCGACGCGGGCAGCGATCATCGTCGCCGTCACCGGCTCATGCGACCACTCGCCCAGGGCCCAGACGGCCTTGAGGTAGCTGAGGTTGCTCGGCGAGAGCGGCGAGTTCGACACGCATGAACCGTACCAAAGTTTCGAGTTCGGGCTGCCAAACTCGGCGCCGGGCGAGCCCCGCCTAGACCCGCCGGAACTGCTGGGCGGCCGGGCAGTCGAAGGGGTCGCGCGCCGCGAGGCCGACCCGGTTGAGGTACTCGATCACGATCGCGTAGGAGCGCCAGAGCGAGGTCTCGGTGTAGGGCACGCCGAGGGTCTCGCAGTGCTGGCGCACGATCTCGCGGGCCTTCGCGAGGTGGGGCCGCGGCATGCTCGGGAACAGGTGGTGTTCGACCTGGTAATTGAGGCCGCCCATGAGCCAGGTGGCCCACCAGCCGCCGCGGATGTTGCGCGAGGTGCGCACCTGCTTGCTGAAGAAGTCGAGCTTCGCGCCCTCGGCGATGACCGGCATGCCCTTGTGGTTCGGCGCGAACGACGCGCCCATGTAGACGCCGAACACGGCGTAGAGCACGCCGAGGAACGCGAACGCCATGCCGACGGGCAGGAAAAGGAAGATCGGGGTGAGCAGCAGCACGAAGCGCGCGAAGATGATGCCGAGCTCGGTCCAGCGGCCGTTGACCGGCCCGCGCTGGAACAGGTGCTTGAAGCTGTGCAGGTGCAGGTTGAGCCCCTCGAGCGTGAGCAGCGGGAAGAAGAACCAGCCCTGGCGCTTCGTGATGGCGCGCCGCAGCCCGCGGGCATCGACCGCATCCTCTTCGAGGAACGAGATGGTGTCGACCTCGATGTCGGGGTCCTTGCGCATGCGGTTCGGGTTCGCGTGGTGCCGCGTGTGCTTCGAGTCCCACCACGCGTAGCTCATGCCGATGCTGCAGGCGAGGATGCGCCCGAGTCGCTTGTTCGACGGGCCCGACTCGAGGATCTGGCGGTGCGCCGCCTCGTGGGCGAGGAACGCGACCTGCGTGAAGATGATGCCGAGCGCCGCGGCGATGAGCAACTGGAACCAGCTCGGGCCGAGCAGGATGAACCCGGTCACCGCGCCGCCGAGCGCGAGCACGATCGCGAGGCCGACGAGGCCGTAGAACCAGGGCGTGCGGCGCAGCAGGCCGGTCTCGCGCACCACGGCCGAAACCTCGGTGTAGGCCTTCGCGATCGGCGGGAAGTCGGTGGTGTCGGCGCGCTTGGTCGTGCGCAGCGGACCGAGCCCGCTAACAACGGGCGTGGCGGTGGGAGAGATGATCGGTACCTGTTTCGTTACGGGCCGCAGATCGACCCTTGGGGGAGCCAAAGGCAGATTACCGATCGCTGCAAGTCACGCTACCGAGCGTGCGCCGCTCGAAACTGGGCGCAACGTGCCCATCGCCTGTGGATGCGGTTACCCCGCCTCTGCTACGGGCCCTCGGTGCGGTCGGCCGACACGGCGAGGCCCTCGACGTCGACGGCGACCACCGCGTCGAGGTCGGTGACCCCTTCGGCCTGTTCGAGCACGGCGGTGGCGAACGCCTCGAGATCGTCGGGGCGCACCTTTTCACTGAGCACGACGGTGACGCGGCCCTCGCTGAACGAGTCCCATGAGGCGATGTGCGACATCAGGATCGTTGTGTTGTCGGTCGCCTCGATGTCGGTGAACTCGTCGACGTCGTACGCGTCGAGCACGGCCTGCTCGGTCGCGCTCGCGAGTGCAGTGCCGTCATAGGCAGGTGCCGATGGGGATGCGGCGGTGTCGTTGTCGGGCGTGCCCGACTTTACCTCGACGGTCGGCGCCGCAACGCGAATCACCACGACAATCGCAATGACCGCGCCCGCAACGACCACCCAGGTCCACACGTTCTTCCACCACGGCGTCGCCGCGCTTTGCCCACCACGCATGCTGCGCAGGATAAACGACGCGCGTTGCGCGCCGGAAAACGCTATGCCTCGACGCGCTCACCGAAGCGCTTCGGCAGCGTCGCGCCGCGCAGTTCGCGGAGCTTCGCGACCGGCACGGTGAACTGGCCCTGCACCTCGAGCTGAGCGTCCGCATCCACACCGTCGGAGACGCCGATGCGGATCACGGGGAAGCCGCGTGCCTCGCACATGTACGTGAACTTCACGTCTTCTTCGCGCGGCACCGACACGAGCACGCGGCCGGTCGACTCCGAGAAGAGGGCGGTCGCGGCGTCGACGTGGTCGCGCGAGATGATCTCGTCGAGCACGACGCGCGCGCCGATGCCGAAGCGCGTCACGCACTCGGCGAGCGCGAGCGCGAGTCCACCCTCAGAGAGGTCGTGCGACGAGCCGAGGATGCCCTGGCGCGAGGCGCCGTCGATGAGGTCGGCGAGCGCCTGCTCGCGGTCGAAGTCGACGACCGGCGGGTGGCCGCCGAGGTGGCCGTGCACCGCATCCGCCCAGAGCGAGCCCGAGAGCTCGGTGTGGGTCTCGCCGAGCAGGTAGAGGTTGTGGCCCTCTTCCTGCCAGCCGTTCGGCACGCGGCGCGCGACGTCGTCGAACTTGCCGAGCACGGCAACGACGGGGGTCGGGTGGATGGGCACATCGCCCGTCTGGTTGTAGAACGACACGTTGCCGCCGGTCACCGGAATCGAGAGCTCGAGGCAGCCGTCGGCGAGGCCCTCAACGGCCTCCTTGAACTGCCACATCACCTCGGGGTTCTCGGGCGAACCGAAGTTGAGGCAGTCCGAGACCGCCATCGGCGCGGCGCCGGTTGCGGCGACGTTGCGGAACGCCTCGGCGAGCGCGAGTCGTGCGCCCGCGCGGGGGTCGAGCTGGGCATAACGGCCGTTCGCGTCCATCGCGAGGGCGACGCCCATGCCGGTGGTCTCGTCGACGCGCACGACGCCGGCGTCCTCCGGGTACGCGAAGGCGGTGTTGCCGAGCACATAGCGGTCGTACTGGTCGGTGATCCACGCCGGGTCGGCCGCGTTCGGCGAGCCGAGCACGGTGAGGAACTGCGCCTTGAGTTCCTCGCCCGAGGCCGGGCGGGGGAGGCCCTCGGCGTTGTTCGCCTGGAGCGCGTCGATCCAGGTCGGGTAGGCGACCGGGCGGTCGTAGACCGGCGAGTCAACGGCGACGGTGCGCGGGTCGACGTCGACGATGCGGCCGCCGCGCCAGTCGATCGTGAGGCGGCCGGAGTCGTTCACCTCGCCAAGCACCGAGGTCTCGACCTCCCACTTGCCGGTAATTGCAAGGAACTCGTCGAGCTTTTCGGGCTTCACGACCGCCATCATGCGCTCCTGCGACTCACTCATGAGGATTTCCTCGGCGGTGAGCGTCGGGTCGCGCAGCAGCACGCTGTCGAGGTCGATGTGCATGCCGCCGTCGCCGGCAGCAGCGAGCTCGGAGGTGGCGCACGAGATGCCGGCCGCGCCGAGGTCTTGAATACCCTCAACCGAGTCGTTCGCGAACAGTTCGAGGCAGCACTCGATGAGCACCTTCTCGGCGAACGGGTCGCCCACCTGCACGGCGGGGCGCTTCGTCGGGCCGCCCTCGCTGAAGGTGTCGGACGCAAGAATCGAGGCGCCGCCGATGCCGTCGCCACCGGTGCGGGCGCCGAAGAGCACGACCTTGTTGCCAGCGCCACGCGCGTTCGCGAGGTGGAGGTCGTCGCGCTTGAGCACGCCCACGGCGAGCGCGTTGACGAGCGGGTTGACCTGGTAGGTCTTGTCGAACCAGGTCTCGCCGCCGATGTTCGGCAGGCCGAGGCAGTTGCCGTAGAACGAGATGCCGCCGACGACGCCGTGCACGACGCGCGAGGTGTCGGGGTGGTCAATGGCGCCGAAGCGCAGGCCGTCCATGACGGCCACGGGGCGCGCGCCCATCGAAATGATGTCGCGGACGATGCCGCCAACGCCGGTCGCGGCGCCCTGGAACGGTTCGATGTAGCTCGGGTGGTTGTGCGACTCGACCTTGAAGGTGACGGCCCAGTCGTCGCCGAGGTCGAGCACACCCGCGTTCTCACCCATGCCGACGAGCAGGTGCTCGCGCATCTTGTCGTTCACCTTCTGGCCGAACTGGCGCAGGTACTTCTTCGACGACTTGTACGAGCAGTGCTCCGACCACATCACCGAGTACATGGCGAGCTCGCCCGAAGTGGGGCGGCGGCCGAGCAGCTCGCGAATCTTTGCGTATTCGTCGGCCTTGAGCCCGAGTGCCTCGTACGGCTGCTCGCGCTCGGGGGATGCCTCGGCGTGCTCAACGGTGTCGGGAACGTGCTCGATGCTCAAGTGACGGCTCCTTGCAGACGGATGCTGGCGGCGATTTCGCCTTCCCCGAGTCTAGTCGGCGTGCGGGCCGCGGTGCGCCTACGTGTTGCCTGCCACATCCGCGAGGGTGACCGAGCCGTCGGTGCCGACGCGGTAGAGCAGGCGCACGGCGTCGCGCGTGCTCGGCAGGCCGTCGCTCTGCGAGACCGAGCAGCTGCTCGCGGATGCGCTCGAGCAGGTCACCTTCGAGTAGTCGATGCTGAGCGGGCTCACCTCGGCGTACTGCGCGGCCGCGTCGCCCTGCTCGGCGATCGCCGACTCCCAGTCGCCCGGGTTGTCGCGGTCGACCGGGGTGACCGACGAGGCGCCGGGGCCGGTCGTGATCGTGAAGATGCCGGTGCCGTCGACGGCCTGCGACCACACCATCGCCTGCCACTTGTCGTTCGCCGGCTCGCTGCACCAGCCCGAGCACATGTTCACGTCGTCGGCGTACTTGCCCGAGACGAGGTCGATGCCGGCGGACGAGAGCTGGATGCTCGCGGCCGAGGCGATCTCCTCGCGCGTCGGCGGGGCCTCGTTCTCGCGGTCGCCGACGAACACCGGCACCTGCTCGGCATCGGTGGTCACCTCAAATGCGTCGGTCGGCGGCGTCACGGTGTAGAGGTACGCACCCGGCAGCGAGTCGATCTTGTCGTCGAGCTCGATGCCGTCTTGCTGCGGCACCACCTCGTACTCGGCGTAGGGGCCGCTGCCGCCGCTGCTCGGCGTCTCGACCTCGACGATGGCATTCGTGAGCTGCCACGCCGGGTCGTCGCTGCCACTCGAGACGTAGCGCAGCTGCGCATCCCACGACGCCTCCTCGCCGGCGAGCGAGTAGGTCACGTGCACGGTCGCCGAGGCACCGTCGAAGTGGCCCGTGTTGCCGCTGATCTCGCCGATCTCGACGAGCTCGGGGCCCACGTCGGGCACCTGCACGTCGACGTCGTCGTAGTCGGGCACGAGCTCGTCGAGCCGGTCGGTGTCGTGCTCTTCGATCGCGGTGAAGAGGTCGGTGATGACCGACTCGACCTCGGGCGCCTCCGCGACTTTCTGCGAAGTGTCGGTCGAATGATCGTTGGGCTCGATGCGCTCGCCGCCGCTCGAACAGGCGGTCAGCGCGAGGCCCGCGAGCGCGAACCCGCCGGCGGCGCGCAGCCACCGCATCCGTGTAATCGACGCTCGTCGCGCACCAGAACCCATCACGAATTGAAGAATACGCAGGTGCGCGACGCCGATCGTCGGTCGCCGGTTGTAGCGGCCTCGGCCCGGAGGCTACTCCTCGTCATCCGCGTCATCGGCCTCGCGCCGCTGACCGAACGCGGCGACGGCCGCCGCGGTGCGCTCGCGGCTGGCGGGGTCGGCGCCGTCGAGCGGCCAGTCGCGGGCGGTCACGCCGAGCGCTTCTGGCCGATGCGAGGCGACGAGCGCGATGCCGGGGTACTCGCGCAGCACCCCGCGCAGCGCCTCGAGCCCGCTCGCGTCGAGCGCCGAGTCGAGGTGCTCGAGCACGAGCAGTGGTGGCGTGCCGAGCAGCGCCCGCGCGAGCTTGAGCCGCGCGACGTCGCCGCTTGACCAGGGCGCGCCGTCGTTCTTGAGCTTGCGGTCGAGCCCGCGGGGGTCGGCGCGCACGCGCTCCTCGAGGCCGACGGCGCGCACGACGCGCCAGATCTCGGCGTCGCTCGCGTCGGGCAGCCGGTAGCCGATGAGGCGACGCAGCGAGCCGCGCTCGAGCGGCAGCTGGCTCGACGCGAAGCCGACGAGGTGGCGGCGGAAGCGCGCCGGCGCGAGCCGCAGGTCGAAGCCCGCGATGCGCACCGTGCCGCCCGACTCGGGGTCGCCCTCAAGCAGCTCGGCGAGCACGCGGCGCACGAGGGGCGGATGCGCGGAGCGCAGCAGCACGCGCTCGCCCGGCTCGGCGCGCAGCTCGGGCACCGCAACGCCGCCGGGGCGCACGCCCTCGACGCGGAGCTTGCCGGTGCCGGCGGGCGCACCCGCATCGCCGTGCGAGCGGCGCCATTCGCGCTCGCGGGCGCGCTCGGCGGCGGTGAGCTCGCGCGCCTGCGCGAGCATCGGGGCGAGGATGCGCCGGGCCGCGCGATAGTTCTGGCGATATTCGACGACGCGGCCGAGGTCAGACATCGGCGTGGCCATGACGCCGAGCAGCGTCATCGCCGAGGCCACCGCCGCCGCCTCGAGCTGGCCGAGCAGCGCGAGCAGCACGACGGCCGCGGTGCAGAGCGACGCCGTCGTGACCGTGAGCGCGCGCACGAGGCCGGTGACCTGCGCGCGGTGCACCGCCGCATCCACCACCCGGGCCGACGCGCGATCGACGGCGCTGAGCTCGCGGCGCACGGCCCCGGCGATGCGCACCGACTCGCCGGCGCGCGCGGTGTCGGCGATGTGGCCCGACATCTTGCCGCGCTGGCGGCGCAGCGCGCGGGCCCGGTCATGGGCGAGCTGCGCGAGCCACGGCAGCACGAGCGCCATGAGGCCGATCGGCACCGCGATCGCGAGGGCGACGAGCGGTTGCGTCACGGCGAGCACGCCGATGACGACACCGATGAGGCTGAGCCCGGTGCACAGCGGCACGATGCCCTGCGCGATCCAGTTGCGCACCGCGTTGAGGTCGTTCGAGGCGCGGGTGACGATGACGCCGAGCGAGCGGTTGCCGACATTGCCGAGCGCGGCGGCGACGAGGTGGCGGCGCTGCTCGAAGACGTAGTCCTGCCCGAGCGACTCGGCGACGATGCGCTCGGCCCAGCGTGCGATGCCGATGAGCAGCACCGAGGTCACGAGCGCGACGAGGGCGAGCCAGGTCGAGGCATCCGCGGCGCCGCCGAGCACCGCATCCACGCTAAAAGCCATCACGAGCGCGAGGGCCGCCTGCGCGACGCCGAGCCCGACGAGGGTGAGCAGCATGCCGCGGCGCCGACCCCGCCACACGGCGGGCATCTTCGGCGTCGAGGCGGCCACTACTTCGCCCGCTCGAGCAGCGACACCGCTACCTCGGGTGCCGTGAGGTCGTAGGTGCCGAGCACGCGCACGCCGAGCGGGTCGAGCACGGCGCGGGCCTCGGTGCTCGCGAGCGGCGACGAGGTCATGACACCGGTCGCGGTGCTCACGCGCAGGCCCGCCGACTGCAGCTCGCGCACCCCGGCGAGGGCGCCGAGCGCGTCGACCGCCGAGAACACGACGTGGTCGACCGCGGCGTGGAAGCCCGGGTCGCGCAGCAGCTGCGAGGTCTCACCCTGGAACACGCCGTCGGCAATCTCGACCACGACGACGTCGGGGTCGCCGGCCGAAAGCTGCTCGATGAGCCCGAACGTGATCGCGCGAATCTGCGGCATCGGCAGCTTGAACGTCGTGCCGAAGCCGAAGTCGCTGAAGTCGAGCACGGTCTCGGCGCCCGCGTCGCGATAGATGGTCGGGTCGTTGCCCGCGCCGGTGCCGGTCGCCTTGCCCGCCGTGACGCGCAGGCCCGACTTCGTGAGGCCGTTGATGAGCGTCGCCATCGAGGTCGACTTGCCCGAGTTCATCGAGGTGCCGAGCACCGCGATGACCTCGGGGCGCTTGCGGCCGCGGGCGTCGAGCGGCCGGATGGGCGCGTCGGTAGCTGCCGCGGCGAACGGTGCGTAGTCGCGCAGGTTGACGACGCCGCGGTCGTCGGCGAGCAGGCCGAGCGGCTCGAGCTGCGTCGGTGCGCCGATGCGGTCGTGCTGGGTTTCGACGGCGCCCGCGATGCCGCCGGCGGCGACGAGGTGGCACGGCCCGAGGTCGCCGGGCACGTGGGCGAGGAATTGGTCGGCGGCGTAGCGGTTGCCGTAGGCGACCATGACGAGGTTGCCGACGAACAGAATCGCCTTGCGCGACTCGGGCGTCTCGATGCGCTTGTGGTTGCCGATCTTCGTGACGCGCGCGACGACGATGTCGCCGGCGCTCGGGTGCACGTCGGCGCCCGAGACGAGGTGGAACGCG
Source organism: Gulosibacter sediminis (assembly GCF_023370115.1). NCBI lineage: Bacteria > Bacillati > Actinomycetota > Actinomycetes > Micrococcales > Microbacteriaceae > Gulosibacter > Gulosibacter sp. ACHW.36C. The sequence goes on from NZ_CP097160.1 coordinate 99,228, forward strand.
GCGCGGTTCGCCTCGACGGCGGCGCCGATGAAGCGGGTGGTGTAGGCGGGCTGGATGCGGGCCGGCAGCGGTTGCCGAGTGCTCGCAGTGGTGGGTGCCGGGGCGGTGACGGAGGTGGTCATGATGGCGGCCTTTCGAGCGGTGGGAACGGCGGTGTCTGCCGATTCAGTACGAGTGAATCGCCCACGCATGATGTGCGGATGTGGTGGACGTGAGAGCGTTCTCATGCGCTAGCGCGAGCTGAGCGCGGGCACGTTGGTGAGGTAGGGCAGATAGGCGACGCCGGAGGTGTTGTAACTGAATTTGATGCCCATGATCAGGCGAATTCCGACGTGCATGCCCCAGGCGCCGGCGCTGAAGAGCGCGCCGAGCCGGCGGTCGAAGAGCGAGAGTGGGGCGCCGAGCTCGATGACGAGGGCGCCGATCGCGAGCAGCCCAAACTGCCCCTTGCTGCGATAGAGCTCGCCGGCGAGCGTCGGCGGCACCCCGCCGAACGACTCCTTGCGAATCGCGTCGGCGGCGATCTGCTCGCGCAGGGTGTCGCCGCTCGCCCAGGCCCATCCCTTCGGGCTGCGCACTTTCGCGACGCCCGAGATGAGATAGACGGCGCAGGTCGCGAGATTCATGACGGTCGCGATGCCGCCGTAGTGCCGGCCGACGCGGTTCGGCAGCAGCGTGCGCTGCGTGACGAGCGCGTCCACCGAGAGCGCATCGGCGCTGCGCCCGAGCCCGAGGGCCATCTGGTGCATCGTCAGCGTGTTGTCGTTGTGGAACACCATGCCCCATGAGTTGCGGTAGGTGATCGTCCACAGCTGCAGCGCGGCGTTGAGCGGGCCGGTCACGCGGTGCGCGATGCCCGCGGTCGCGGCGAGGTTCACAAGTTGCGCGGCGTCGAAGATCGCGTCGGCGAGCCGCGGAGGCAATGGTCGGCGCAGCACGCGCGCCACCCCGACGGGCGCCCAGCGAGCCTCGTCCTGGCGATGCAGCGTGCGAAACATCGCGCGCCGGCGGATGTTGTGCACCGCCGAGAAGGTGCCGACCCCGAGTCGCAACAGTGCCGGCCGGGTGGCGTGGGTGGTGGGGCGAAGCGTGCGCGTCATGGCACGAACGATGGGCATCACATTGGCTCCTGGCTGGGGTCGATGGCGGCGGACTTGCGGGTGACGCGGCAGCGCACGGCCGTGCCGCCGACGCGGCACTCGGCGTGCACCACCTCGGAACTCGGCGCGGTGCGCCCGGCGAAGTAGCGGTCGAACACGAAGCGGGCGCGCACGACCTCGACGCGCACGAGCTCGCGCTCGCCGGCGGCGGCGAGTGAGTCGGCGTACTGCTGCGCGACGCTCGCGGCCTGGCCGGCGCGCACCGCGCGGGCGATCTGCTTGCGCACCTGGTTGAGCCCGCCGGCGCCGAAGTGGCGGTAGTGGGGGATGCGCCGCTCGCCGGCCGCGGTGAAGACAACGACGTGCGGCAGGTAGAGCCGGCCACGGCGGTCGGCCGAGAACATCGGGTAGGTCGACAGCGGGAACGAGTCGTGCTCGAACTTCGCGCGGTCGATTTCGGCGCGGGTGCCGCGGTAGTGGCGCAGCGGGGCGAGCAGCACGCCGGCGAGGGCAGCGTAGCCGATGAGCGGCAGGGTGTCTCGGGCGGTGACGGGCGATTTCACGGGCGACTCACTTCTCTCGGGTGTCGGCGATGAGGGTCTTGGCCGCCCAGTAGCCCGGCATGCCGTGCACGCCGGCGCCGGGTGGGGCGGATGCGGAGGCGAGGTAGGTGCCGGGCGCGAGCCGGTACGGGTTCGGGCCGACGCCGAAGCGGCGCAGCAGCTGCGCGCCGGTCATCGCGCCGCCGGCGATGTCGCCGCCGACGAGGTTTGGGTTCCACGCCTCGAGCTGCTCGGGCGAGGTGGTGCGGCGGAACACGACGGTGTCGCGGAAGCCCGGCGCGAAGCGCTCAAGCTGGCGCTCGATGCGGTCGACCACCTCGTCCTCGTGCCACTCGGCGTAGCCGTGCGGCACGTGCGCGTAGCCCGACACGACGACCGAGTCGCCGGGCGCGCGCAGGCGGTCGGCCGCCTGCTGCTGCGTGAGCAGCACGAACGGATGCTCGGGCAGCCGATCGCGCGCGACCTCGCGCTCGGCGAGCAGCAGCTCTTCGGCGGTGCCGACGACGTGCACCGTGGTCGCCTCGGCGATGCGCGGGTTCGTCCACGGAATCGGCTCGCGCAGCAGGTAGTCGACCTTGAACGCGCTCGCGCCGTGGCGCCAGCGGCGCAGTCCTCGCGGGAGCTCGGGCGCGCCGCCGAGCCGCGCGATCTGGTGGGGCGTGAGCGCGAGCACCGTCGCGTCGGCGGGCGGCAGCTCGCGCAGCCCGGTGACCTCGTGGTCGAGGTGCAGCCGGGCGCCGTGGGCGCGCGCGACCGCGAGCAGCGCATCCGTAATCGCCTGGCTGCCGCCGGCCGCAACCGGCCAGCCGTGCGTCATGCCGAGCGCGCCGAAGAGCACGCCGAACGCGCCCGTGAGCGGCTGCTGCAGCGGCGCGAAGGCGTGCGCGGCCGAGCCGAGAAAGAGCGCCCGCGCCGCCGGCGTCGTGAGGGCACGGCGCGCGATCGTCGATGCCGGCGCGAGGGCGGCCGGGGCAAAGCGCGCGAGCTGCAGCGGGTGTCGGGGCAGGTGCGCGAGGGGCTGGAGCACCTCGTCGAGCAGGGCGTCGATGTCGTCGGTCGCGGGGCGGTGGAGGCGGCGCCAGGCGGCCGCGTCGGCGCCGAGGCCCTCGGCGGTCCAGTCGAGCTGGTGGTGGAGGAGCCCCGCGTCGCTGCCCGGCAGCGGATGCGCGAGCGCGAGCCCAGAGTGCCGCCACTCGAGGCCATAGTTCGTGAGCTCGAGCTCGCGGAAGGCGCGGCTCGCGACGCCGAAGGGATGCGCGGCGGCGCCGAGGTCGACGAGCGTGCCGGGCCCGAGCGCCGAGGTGGTGGCGGCCGCGCCGCCGGGGCGGTCGGCGCGCTCGAAGATGTCGACCTGCCAGCCCGCTTTCGCGAGCACGGCGGCCGCAGTGAGCCCGTTCGGGCCGGCGCCGACGACATTCGCGCGGCGCCCGTGTTGGGTGTGCATACCCAACACTGTTTCGCTCGGGCATGAGCCGGGCGTGAGGCAACTATGAGAGGGCGATGAGAGGCGCTAGGCCGACAGTGACGACGTCAACACGAACGCGAACACCGCGACCGTGCTGCAGGCGAGGGTGAAGGGATGCCTCGCGGTCCAGCGCACGAGGCCGCGCGCATCCGACCCCTCGGCGCGCACCGGCGGCGGCACGTGGCCCTTGCGGTGCACGTACCAGTCGAACAGCAGTGTGCAGAACGGGGGCAGCGCCGCGAGCCCGCCGAGTAGCGCGACGCGGAACGGCCAGCGCGCGTGCACCCACGCGACGATCACCGAGAAGCCGTACGCGAGAAACGCCGTGCCGTGTAGCGAGCCCGCCCACGAGATCAGCGTGCCGCCGAGCTCCGCGTTGCCGAGCGTACGGATGAGCATCGACGCGATGAGCAGCGCCCACGTGCACGCCTCGATGATCGAGGTGACGCGAAGCAGACGAGCGGGATGCACCTGCCTAGCCTAGCGATTCGCGGCCGCTCGCCGTGCGTTCGCGACCGTCGTGAAGCCGATCGCGGCGATGACGATGGCGATGCCGAGCCACTGCAGCACCGAGATCTGCTCGGCGAGGAAGACGACGCCGCCCACGACCGCGACGAGCGGCTGGATGAGCAGCAGCATCGGCCCGGTCGTGCCATCGACGCGGGGGAGCGCGCTCGACGTCGCGATCCAGCCGATCACCTGCGCGAGCAGCGCGAGGGCGATGAGGACGAGCAAGTGGTCGAGCGGCGGCGTGTAGTTCGGGGCGCCGAACGGCATCGCGACGAGCGTGCCGACGACCATCGCCGACGCCGTCGAGAGGAACACCTGCGTGCACGCGTGGCCCGTCGGCCGCGCCCGCGCGATCACCATGACGTAGCCCGCGTAAGCGAAGCCGCCGCCGACGGCGAGCATGACGCCGAGGAACACCTGGCCCGAGAACGAGCCCTGCTCGAGCGCGCCGCTGAGCAACACGACACCGGCGAGCATGAACGGAATCGCGATGACGAACGGCCGCGCCATGCGCTCGCGGAAGAACAGCAGCGCCATGAGCGGCACGATGATGACCTGCAAATTACCGGCGACGGTCGCGATGCCCGCGCCGGCGAGGTAGACGCCGGGGATGAATAGGCCCACGTCGAGGCCGAAGAACACGCCCGCGAGCAGGTGCATCGCCATGCCTTTCCAGCGCATCCGGCCGTTGAGCCGCCACTCGAGCACCGCGAAGATCGCGAGCGGAATGAGCGCGATGCTGAAGCGGAAGAAGATCGTCGTCGCCGCGTTCTCGCCCGACATCTTCGTGAGCAGCGGCCCCATGCCCACCGCGAGCGAGCCGAGCACGACCACGAGCCGCGCGTCGAGCTTCGTGAGGAACGCGAAGAGGTCCTTCGGCACCCGCTTGCCAGCCGCGCGCAGGCGCCGGCGCTCGGCGGCGGGAATCGCCGTCGTGAGCAGCATCGTCGTCGTCGGCACGACCGGGTAGACGTCACTGACCGGCTCTTCCTGCCGCTCGTTCGGCTTCGCCCAGTGCGACCTGTCGCTGCGCTCCGGTTGCTCCACCATGTCTCCCTCTTTCTCGACGAATGAATGATGTCACCCCGACGTTTCGCGGCCAAAAAACGGCCGAAATTTGGCTGCACGAAGCTGCCACGCGAACTACCTGCCACGAGAACTTTTCGCTCATCCAAACGGCTGACTCCCCAGTGATTGCAAGGGATGCGGGGGTGCCAGATCGCACCCCGTTGCAGCATCCGGACACGGCTCGAAGCTGATCTTGTTGGCCACCCCGGCGCCGGGCGAATCTCTAACCACCTCGAGGGAACGCCCCGAGCAACCACCGGCCACCAGGCCACAGCGAAAGGCAAGAAATGTTCAAGAACTTCACCCCCAAGCGTCTCGTGGCCGTAGCTCTTCTCGCTGGCGGTTTCGCCATCGCCGCCCCGGTCGTCGCCAACGCCGACGAGCAGCCCGCCGTGGTCAGCGCCGAGTCGGTCAGCGTCGACATCCACACCGACCTCGTCACGACCGGCGCGGTGTGGGAGTGGGACGAGTGGGAATAAGCCCGCACCGCTGACTGACGAACCGACACCCCTACCGAGAAAGGAACTTCGATGACCACGCTGGAATCACCCGCCCGGGCAACCACTGCCGCGTCGAACGAACAGACCCCAACCCCCGCAGCCATCGTCATCGAAGACCTTGCCAAGCAGTACGGTGACTTCACCGCGGTGAACGACGTCACCCTCACGATCGAAACCGGCGAGGTGTTCGGGCTGCTCGGCCCCAATGGCGCCGGCAAGACCACGACCATCGACCTCATCGTCGGCCTGCGCGAAGCCACTTCGGGCAGCGTGCGAGTGCTCGGCCTCGACCCGGTGCGCGACCGCGCCGCCTTCACCGCCCGCGTCGCGGTGCAGCCGCAGGAGGCCAACCTCTACGACACCCTGACGGTGCGCGAGACCCTCACCCTCTTCGCCTCGTTCCACGACGCGCCCCGCCCCGTGCAGGAAATGGCCGAGCTCATCGGCCTCGACGACCAACTCAAGGTGCGCGCCAAGCGGCTCTCGGGCGGCCAACGCCGCCGCCTCCTGCTCGGCGTCGCGCTCATCGGCGACCCGGATGTGGTGGTGCTGGATGAGCCCTCCGCCGGCCTCGACCCTTCCGCACGCCACGAGCTCTGGGATCTCATCAGCAGCCTCCGCGGCCGCGGCACCACGGTGCTGCTCACGACCCACCACATGGATGAGGCGAGCGCCCTCTGCGACCGCGTCGCGATCATGGTCGACGGCGGCATCGTCGCCATCGACGCCCCCGACGAACTCGTGCGAGCCCGCTCCCAGGGCCGCCGCGTCACCTTCACCGTGCCAGCCGGCACCGACCTCGCCGCGCTCGACGAACTCGGCGTGACCGACATCGCCGTCAACGACACCGCCGAACTGCGGCGCGTGGCCGTCTCGACTACCGACGCCGACGAACTCGTCGTGCAGCTCGCCCAGCGGGGCATTCGCACCCGCGACCTCGCCATCGAAACGCAGAGCCTCGAGGACGTCTTCCTCGAACTCGCCAGCACGAGCGACTACTCCTCGCGCATCACCGAACCCCGCGGAAAGGGAAGGAAGAACCGATGACCACGCTCGCCCCAGAAACGCGCACCTCGCCACCGAAACGGTCGGCCTTCACCGAACTTGCCGCGACCAACGCCCGCGAACTCGTGCGCGACGGCAAAACGATGTTCTTCATCGTCTTCTTCCCGCTCTTCTTCCTCGGCCTCTTCGGCTTCCTCGGGTTCATGATCGACAGCCAGAACGACGCGCCCGTCGTCGAGGTGGTCGCCGGCGAGCAGAGCGACGCGATCCTCGCCGAGCTCGACGCCGCGGGCATCGACGCCACCATCACCGACGACGCGACGCCGGCCGACGGCACCACCGCGATCGTCACGGCCAACGGCGACACGGCGCAGGTCGTGCTCGACTCTGAGGCGCAACCACAGTGGCGACCGCTCGTCGATGCCGTCTCCTCCGTGGGCATCGCCAAACCCGACATTGCCATTGGCTACGAGGATGGTAGCGCCGTGTTCGACCCGCTCAAGAACAGCCTCGCGTCGATCGTGATGGTCTCGTTCCTCACGCTCGCCCTGCTCGGCACCGCCGTGCCGGTCGTCGGCCAACGCGGCAAGGGCATCCTGCGGGTGCTCGGCACGACGCCGCTCAAGCGCTCCACCTACATCGCCGCCCAGTCGCCCGCCCGCCTCCTCATCGGGGTGCTGCAGCTCGCCATCGTGGTGGTCGTCACCGCAGTGCTCGGCTACCTGCGCCCCTCCGCGATCCCGGGCCTCGTCATCACCGCCCTGCTCGGCCTCGCCATGCTCTTCGCGATCGGCTACCTCATCGGCTCCCGGGCCCGAAACCCCGAGTCCACCACGACGGTCGTCTCACTGCTCATCCCGGTCGCCCTGATGCTCTCCGGCTCGATCTTTCCGCTCACGATGTTCCCGCAGGCCTTCGCCGACGCGGTGCAGTGGCTGCCCACGACGGTGCTCGCGAACGCCCTCTCGGTCGACCTCGTCGGCGCCGACACCGGCATCGCGAGCTGGGTCTACTGGCTCTACCTCGCCGGCGTCGGCATCGTCGCCGCCGTGCTCGCCGGCCTCGCCTTCCGCTGGGACCAGGGGGAGCAGCGATGAGCACCAACACCACCACCTCGACCCAGACCCAGCTCGGCGGCCTCGCCCAGCTCGACACCCTCGTCGGCCCCTACGGCGTCATCAACGGCGTCAACCGCCTGCCGAACCACCCGGGCGAGCCCGCCTTCCCGATCTACGTTGCCGGCCTCGGCGACCTGACGCCCCTAAGCGCAAACGTGCACGAGTCGACCGGCGGCGCCTCAACCCGCGGCACGATCGACGGCGCCGGCGGCGGTCTCGACGAAGAGAAGGCCTCGCGCCTCTGTCTCGCCGAAGCGATCGAGCGCTACGCCTCCTGCTTCGTGCCCGAGGACGAGCTGCTCTGGGCGAGCGCCGACGAACTCGGCGCCGAGGCGGTCGACCTCACCCGCTTCCCCGAGTGCTCCGCCACAGAGCTCGCCAACCCGCGCTCGTTCATGGCGCCGATCGACACCGCGGCGCGCATCCGCTGGGTGCGAGGCTGGTCGCTCACCGAGGGCCGCGCGAAGTGGGTGCCGGCCGTGAGCACCTGGCTGCACATCAACGCCCGCACCCACGCCGAACGCTTCACCTCGCCGATCTCGACCGGCTGCGCCACCCACACCTCGCTCACCCAGGCGATCATCAATGGCCTCGCCGAGGTCGTCGAGCGCGACTCGATCGCCCTCACCTGGTTGCAGCGCATCTCGTGGCCGAAGCTCGAGATCGACGTCGACGACGAGCGCCTCGCGCCGTTCCGCCGCCGATACGAGCGCAGCCACGTCACCACCCACTTCTTCGACGCGACGACCGACACGGGCATCCCGACCTTCTACTCGATCGACGTCACGCCCGACAACGAGGTGCTCGGCCAGCTGGTCATGTGCAACTCGTCGCTCGACCCGGTCGACTCGGTCGCGAAGATGTACCGCGAGTCCGCCTCCTCCCGCATCGCCATGCAGTCGAGCCGCGAGCAGCCGAGCGAGGTCGACGAGTTCGTCTCGGTCTTCCACGGCGCGAGCTACATGGGCGCCCCCGAGCGCCGCAGCGAGTTCGACTTCCTCCTCAACTCGACGACGAGCCGCAAGCTCTCCGAGATCCCCGACCTCACGACGGGCGACCCCGAGACCGAGCTGCAGGAAATGGTGCGCCGGCTCGCCGCCATCGACGCCGAGGTGCTCGTGGTCGAGATCACGACCGCCGAGGCGCGGGCCGCCGGGTTCCGCGTCGTGCGGGTCATCGTGCCCGAGCTCATGCCGCTCTCCTTCGTCCACACCGCGCGCTACCTCGCGCATCCCCGCCTCTACGAGGCACCCGCCAAGCTCGGCTACCCCGTCGCAGACGAGCCGAACATCAACCCGCTGCCGCAGCCCTTCGCCTGAATCGCGAGCAAGAAAGGAACCACCATGCGTGTGCACATTCTCACCACCGGCCCCGCAGGCCACGCGATCGGCGACCAGCTCAGCGCAGCCCTCCGCACCACCGGCGACCAGGTCATCGCGACCGAGATCACCTCCGACGCGAGCATCGACGCCTCGTTCTGGCCCACCGCCGACTTCCGCATCGTCGCCGCCTGGCGTGACAGCGCCGCCCTCCTCGAAGCGGTTGACCGGGTCGCCCACGAGGCCGGCACGCCCTACACGCAGATCGTGCTCGAGCACCCGCGCCTTCGGGTCGGCCCGACCATCGTGCCGGGCGGCAGCGGCGGCCCCGCCGCGACCGAGGGCGGCTGCCACCGCTGCTTCACGAAGCGGCAGCGCCAGCACAACCCCGGCGTCGAGCGCGCATCCGCCCTCTGGGCCCGCTACGCGGCCGAGCCGGATGCTGGCCCGCAGGGTTACCTTCCGAGTCACGTCGCGCTCGCCACGGCGATCGTCGACCGCGTGATTGCGGCGGCCCGGGCCGGCCACCTCGAGACCGAGCGCAACCTCGTCACCCTCGTGCACCTGCTGCAGGGCGGCATCTCGCGCAGCGAGCTGATTCCGCTGCACGGCTGCGACCGCTGCGGCATTCCGCAGCCCGACGCCAGCTGGCGCGAGCTCGAGCTCGAACTCGCCCACCTCGCCGTCGCCCCGAGCGGCGTCATCACCGAAGGGAGCCTGCACCGTGGCTAACGGAGTACTCGGCGCCACCGCCATGAGCGTCGCCGCAAAGAATGACCCGCAGTTCCGCCTGCCGAAGCTGCCCCGCATCGCCCCCGGCATCGTCATCGTGCCGACCAACTCCGGAGTGCTCGTCGAGGGCGGCCCCACCCGACAGCTACTCGGCGGCCAGGGCGCACAGCGCGTCATGTCGCAGCTCGTGCCGCTGCTCGACGGCAGCCGCGACCTCGACACCCTCGCCCACGACTTCGGCGAAACCGAGGCAACCACGCACGCGGCGGTCTCGCTGCTCTACGCGAGCGGCCTGCTCGAGGATGCGCACGACGAGCCCGCGATCGACGCCGCGGGGTCGGCCGCCCACCTCTTCTACTCACGGTCGATCGACTCGACCCGCGTGAACCCCTCCGGCGCCCACGCCCTCGAGCGGCTACGGGCCTCGAAGCTCCACCTCGTCGCCGCGAACAACGACGCCGACGCGGCCCTCGCCGGCGCCATCGCGAAGCAGCTCGACGAGGGCGGCATCGGCCGGGTGACGATCTCGGAGCTCGGCGCCGAGGAGGCCACCGACGACGCACGCATCGCCGCCGCCGACCTCATCCTGCTCATTGGCGACACCCCCGCGCTGCGCCGGGCGGCAGGGCTCGCGGTCGAGCACCACGTGCCGAGCTTCCCCGTCATCACCCGCGGCCGGCACGTCTACTACGGCCCGGTCATCGACGAGACCTACACCGCGAGCTTCGCCGAAATCGCCGGGCAGATCGCCGCCGAGGCCGTGACTCCCGCCGAGCGCGACGAACACGCCCTCGTGGCCGCGATCGTCACCGGCGACGTGCTCTCGCTGCGCTCCCGCGTCGGCGCGACCATGTCGAAGCAGTCGCTCATGCGGCTCGACCTCGCGACCCTCGAACAACAGGGGCTCGTCGCCTCCCGAATCACCCGCGACGGCATCCCGCTCGCCTACGCCTTCGAGGCCTCGACCGCCTTCGCGCCGCGCCACCTCAGCAACCCGCGCGACCACCAGGTGCACTACAAGGAGTCGAACATCGCGCTCCAGCGCGAGTCGAAGCTCTGGCCGAGCGCCCCGAGCCTGCCGCTGCCGAGGCCGGCCCACCCCACCGTGGCGTGGCCCGAGCTCGACGCCCCGGCCGACGCGCCCGAGCTGCCCCTCGCAACGCTCACCGACGTCATCGTGCGCTCGGTCGGCAACCGCAACCTCGGCACCCCGCTCGAGGGCAAGGTGCGGCGCTGGGCACCGAGCGGCGGCAACCTCGGCTCGGTGCAGGCGTACCTCATCGCGCGCCGCGTCGACGGCCTCGTGCCCGGCGTCTACGGCTACGACCGCGGCAGCGACGCGCTCGCGATGCTGCCCTGGGCCGACCCCGCCACCGCGCCCGCCGGCATCGACCCCGAGGCCGACGCCGTGCTCATCTACACGGGCGCGCTAGCCCGAGTCGGCAGCAAGTACGCCGCCTTCTCGTGGCGCATCCTCCACCTCGACGCCGGCGTCGCGGTGCACCACACCCGGATGCTCGCGGCGGCCCACCACCTCGAGTCGCGCGCCGCAGGTGCCTGGGACGACGAGGCGATCGCTGACCTGCTCGCGATCGACCAGGACGCCGAACCCATCACCGCCGTCGTCTCGCTGCGCACCGCCCCAGAAGGAGCCGAATCATGACCACCACGCCGTTCACCACCGTCACCGAACTTCGCGCCCAGCACGAGCTCGTCACCGAATTGCAGCGGGCCGTGCGCCTCGACGCCGACCGCGTCACCCAGCTGCCGCATCCGCTCGGCGAGCGCGACCGCCTCACCGAGGGCGTGCTCGACACGACGACGATCGCCCCGGTGCGCGTCGAGGCCCCGCTGCCCGAGCGCGAGCGCACCTTCGACGAGGTGCTCGAGCAGCGCGTCTCGGACCGCTTCTACAGCGACGCGACCGTGGCACCCGAGGCGCTCGCCCGCATCGTGCGAGCCGCCCGCGAGTTCGACCGGTCGACGTGGACGGAAGATGCGCAGGCCGACCTCGGCCTCGACTTCCTCGTCGCCGCCCGCAGCGTCGACGGCGCCGCCCCGGCGATCTACCGCCTCGTCGACGACACCTTCATGCCACTCGCCCCACTGCCCGAGCGCGGCGCGGAGGATCTCGTACTCCAGATCGAGTTCGCCTACGCACCCGTGATCCTCATCGCCCTCGCGCCGTTCGCCAATCTGCTCGCCCGCTGGGGCGACCACGGCGAACGCCTCGCGAACACCCGTGCCGCTGCGGCCATCTCCGCCGCCCTGCACGAGGCCGCCTCGCTCGGCATCGCGGGAAGCCCCTTCGCGGGCTTCCTCACCTCAGGACTCCGCCGGCTCATTGACGCCGACGGTTACGCGAACGCCCAAATGTTCGCGGCCTCATTCGGCCACCCGGCCGCGTGAGTTCACCCAGAAACACCACATCACCCAACCGAAAGAACAGGACACCCATCATGGCAACCACCATCGCTTCGCCCGACGACTTCTTCTCGACCGAGCTCGAGGGCATCGAGGTCGGCGAGCTCCCCACCGACGCCGCGCTCGCCTCGCTCTCGAGCGGCTCGACCGCTGGCAGCGCCTCGTGCCCCGCCTCGTCGGCGAGCACGCTCGGCACCGTCGGCTCCTGGGGCTAAGCCCCGCTCAATCCAACAACCACCAACACCAAGAAACAGAAAGCAGAACGCACCATGGCGAACAACACCAACCCGATCAACGACTTCATCGCAACCGACCTCGACGCCGACCTCGCGATCGACGCCCTCGACAGCCAGACCGCCCTCGGCACCTGGGGCTCGGCCGGAACCGCCGGCAGCGCATCCTGCCCCGCCTCGACCGCCAGCTCGACCTCGACCGCTTCGTCGGTCGGCTAACAAAACGAAATGGCCACCTCGGTCAACGGCAATCGACGAGGCGACCATCTCAATAAATCGCACCACCACTTTACCCACAGCACTTCTCGAAAGGAAACAAAAAATGTCTGAAATCAACGGAGAGACCCAGGACCTGTTCGCCGAGGACATCGCGGTTGACGCGCTCGACAACGAGGTGGCCGCCGGCTTCGCCAGCGCCGCCTGCGCTGCCAGCGCCGGCAGTGCATCCTGCCCGGCCGCAAGCGTTTCGACCGCGGGCAGCTTCTCGTCGGTCGGGAACTAACCGCACCCACATCGAGCACACCGATCCGGAGGGGCGAGGGCCGCGGCACCCGCCACACCCTCGCCCCACCGGGCCGGAGCCCGACCGAAACGAAGGACATCATGAGCACCAACACCATCACCTCCCGTCACACCGGCGGCGACCACGACGACGCCCTGTCGTGGTTTCGCGAGGCCCGCCCGCAGCTGCGGGACGATGCCACGCTCATGGGCGGTCTCGACGATCGCCCGCTGCTGTTCATCGAATCGACGGGCCGCTACGTCTCCCTCGGCAGCAGCGTGGTGCCGCTGCTGCCCTGCTTCGACGGCACCGCGACGGGCGACGAACTCGCCGACCGCTTCGCCGCGCAGGGCGAGCACGACCGCGAGCTCGTCGCCGACAAACTCGCGAAGATCACCCACGGCCTGCGCCAGGCAGGCGCGCTCACCGAGGAGCCCGCGCAGCTCGGCGGCCGCGCCGGCGTCGCCCGCTTCATGCGGCGCGAACACCTGCTGCGCCTGCCGCTGACCCGAAAGATCGGCGACTTCCTCGAACCGCCCGTTGCGCTCCTGCGCAAGATTCCCGGCAAGCACCTCGCCCTCGTCTGGAGCCTGCTCGCCCTCGTCGGCCTCGCGATCGGCGGCTACGCCATCGCCACCGCCGGCTCGCAGTGGCAGCCGCCCCAGTACCTCTGGCTGCTCTACCCGCTCATGTTCACGCAGATCGCGTTCCACGAGCTCTCCCACGCGCTCGTCTGCCAGTACCTCCGTGCACCCGTCCGCGAGGCCGGCGTCGGCCTCATGCTCTACGTCATGCCCGTCGGCTACGTCGACCGTACCGACGCCTACCGGGTGCGCGACCGCAAGTCGCGCGCGTTCATTGCCCTCGCCGGGCCCGTCAACGACCAGCTCTGGTTCGGCGTCACCGGCATCATCGCCCTCACCAACCAGGGCACCGAGCTCGGCAACTTCGCCTTCACCTACCTCATCTTCCAGGCGTTCCTCACGCTCATGAACTTCAACCCCGTCTCGCCCTCCGACGGCTACCACATGGTGAGCGCGCTCTCGGGTGCGATCAACTTCCGCGGCCAGGCGCTCTCGTACCTCACGCACCTCGTGCTGCGCCTGCCGCTCACGCCCGAGCTCGAGCGCATCCCAACCAAGCGCCGCCGCTGGTTCGTCGCCTACGCCATCGCTTGCCTCGCGTTCTTCGCGGTGCTCGCGCTCGCGGTCGGCCGCACGGTGCTCACGGTGATCGGGGCGCTCCAGTGAACGAACAGCGCGCCACGACCGTCACCGCGGCGCCCGCGACGACCTGGCGCCTCGCGCACAGCGTCGACGAGGCCCTGCGCGTCGACCGAGTCGCGGGCCTCCACACCGACCGCCTCCGCATCGCGATGCCCGAGAGCGACGAGTTGGCCGAGCGCCTCGAGACGCTCGCCGCCGAACTCGACACCCTGCGCGAGCCCGTCAGCGAGCTGCTCTTCGCCCTCGTGCCGCAGCTCGAAGACGACAAGGAGCTGCGCCGCGCGGCCCTCGGCGCCCGCCGGCAGACGCAGAAGCCGGCGCCCAAGCCGCTCGAGGCGGCGGCGACGGATGCGCTGGCCGAGCAACTCGGCGACGCCGACGACCGCGCACGGTTGCGCCGCTGGGCCGAGCTGCTCGGCGAGCACGCGGCCGTAACGGCATCCGCCGAGGACACCTTCAAGCGCGAGCTCGCAGCGGCCACCGACACCCTCGAGGCCCTGCGCACCGACGAGGAATTTCTCACCGCGGTCGCCGACGCGAGCCCCGCCTTCGCGGCCGCGCCGGGCAAGAACTCGCTCACGCCCACCCGGCACACGACCCGGAGCATCCTCGCCTACGCCGGCCGCTCGGCCTTCAAGCCGAGCCCGTTCGGCCGGCTCACCCGGGTCGGCTACGCGCAGGGCACGACAGCGCCCGACCGCGAGGTCGCCGAGATCTCGCACAGCTACGCCGCCGCCTGGCTCGACGTCATCGCCCGCGATGAATACGGCTGCCACTCGCTCGAGGTCGAGGCGCTCGACACCGGCGGACTCGACCCCCGCGAGGCGCCCATCGCCGTCGGCCACCTCAGCGAGTCGACCGACTTCGTGTGGCGTCGCACCGCGACGGTGCAGCTGCGCGGCGAGTCCGAACTGCTCGACACCCTGCACCAGCTTGGTCGCATGAGCGTGCACGAGTTGCTCGAGCAGATCGGCGGCGAGCAGGCCTTCGATACCTACCTGCAGCTGCTCGACACCGGCCTCCTGCGCCCGGTCGCACCGTGGAGCGCGAGCGACCACGCCGCCCTCGTGACCCTCTGCGAACGACTCGAGTCGGCCGTGCCGCTGCACCCGATTGCCGCCGAGCTTCGGGGCATCCTCGGCGACACCCGCGTGATGCTGCGAGCCCGCGGGCGCGAGCGAGGTCGCATCCGGGCCGAGCTGCAGCGCACCGCCGAGCGCGCCCTCGCCTCGCGCGGGGTTGGCAAGGGTCGCCGCCGATTCGAGGTGTACCTCGATGTCGCCCCGCGCGAGGTGGCGCGACCCCTGCCGAGCGCGATTGTGCCCGAGCTCGATGCCTTCGCCGCCGAGTGCGCGCCGAAGGCCCGCACGGGGGCGTACCGCATCGTCGTCGACGACTTCGTCGCCCGCTATGGTGTCGGCGGCACGGCCCCCTCGCTCTGGGCCTGGTTGACCCGCGCCGGCCTCGATGACGGACTGCAGCAGCGATTCACCTCGGGCGAGGCCTCGGCTCCCGACGTCACCTCGCGCTCGCGCCCGCGCGGCGCCTCGATGCCCCGCCCGAGCGCCGTCTTCGCGCTGCAGCTCGCGGAGGGCAACGAACCGCTCGCGGTCATCAACCAGATCCTGCCCGGCCAGGGCGGCCTCGTCACCCGGTTCTCCCGACTGCACGACGGCCCCGACGGCCTCGGCGGTGGCATCCGCGACCGGGCCGAGGCCCTCACCGCACCCGCCGTGCCGTTCGAGGTCGTGCCCTCGGCCGACGTCAACGGCATGCAGGCGGCGGCCGCCGGCACGCTCGCGCCGCTCGTGTGGCCGACCGCGCAGCCGGTGCATGCGCATCCGGCCGACGCGGTGCGGGTCGACGCGCTGCGCGCGAGCCACGACCCCGCCAGCGACTCCATCATCATTACGGATGCGCAGGGCATGGTGCGCGCGCCGCTCTACCTCGGGCTCGTGCCCGCGCACCTCGGTGACGGCCCCGAGCGCATCCTCTCGGTGCTCGCGGACCCGTGGCACCGCCCCCGCGTCGGCATGCCGGTGTACCCGATCCTCGGCGACGCCGAGGAGATCCGGCAGTTCGCGCGCCGGCAGCACGGCGGTCTCGTGCTGCGCCGCGCCGCCTGGACCGTGCCGCTCGGTCAGCTGCCCGAGCATCCGGGTGACACGGCCGAGCTCGTGCGTGCCGTCGGCGCCTGGCGCCGAGCCCACGGCATGCCGAACGAGGTGTTCGTGCGCGTCGTGCGCACCCGCATGAGCCTCGAGCCGAACGCCCGCAAGCCGGTGTGGATCGACCTGCGCAGCGCGCACGCGATCGAGCACCTGTTCAGCCTCTTCGACGACGAGACGGCCGGCTTCGAGTTCACGGAAGCGCTGCCCGCCTCCGATGAGCACCCCCGCGGCGGCGACGGTCGTCGCCGCGCCGTCGAACACCTGGTGTTCGTCGATTGGCAGGAAGGAGTCCCGAAGTGACACTCTCCGCACCCCTCGCCGCGCCGCGGCTCGGCGAGGCCTCCCGCTGGTGGTTCGTCTGCCTCTACACGGGCGGCGTCAACGCGACCGACAACGTGCTCTCGGGCACGCTGCCGCCGCTGCTCGCCGATGCCCGACGCACGGGCGCGAGCCGCTGGTTCTTCATCCGCTACTTCGACGAGCGCGGCCCGCACATCCGCCTGCGCGTGTTCGGGCCGGGGGAGTGCATGTCGCAGCTCGTGCGGGCGACCGCCGAGCTGCAGACACAGCTGCGGCGCACGGTCGAACGCTCGACGGGGGAGGACGTCGAGCTCGTGCCCGGCGCCGCGAGCGCCCTCACCGCCGGCGCCGATGTGCAGATCGGGGTCTACCCGAGCGTCTACGAGCCGGAAACCGTGAAGTACGGCGGCATCGAAGCAATGGACCTCGCGGAACGCCTCTTCGAGTTCTCGTCTGAGCTTGCCCTGTGGGCCGTGCAGACCCACGCGAAGGGCGACGCACGCGATCCGCTCGCCTCGCTGCTGCTCGCCGACACCGCCGGGTCGCTGCTGCTCGGCCGTGGGGCGCAGACCTGGTCGCAACGTCGCCGGCTTGGCTGGGCGAAGTACTGGTCGACCCACACCCGCTGGTGGACCGGTGCCGACCACGACGGGGGCCTCCTGCGCGACCAGCTCGAACTGCGGGCGCTCACCGAGCGCGACGACTTCTTCGACCGGATGCGCCGGGTCGCGATCGACCCCGACGTCGATGCCTGGCGTCGGCGGTGGATCACCGCAGTCGACGACTACCTCGGCGCCGTCGCGCCGATCGGTGCAAACCGCACTCCGCAGCACCTGACCTTTCATCACAGCCACATGTTGATGAACCGCCTCGGCTTCCTCCCGAAGGAAGAAGCCCTTCTCGGGCTCCATGCCCGCGCCTGGATCACCGAAGTGGTGCAGGGCGAACCCACCCGAAACCGAATCACCCCTCGAGGAAAGGACCTCTCATGACCAAGAACCGCTCAGCCCAGCTCACCATCGGCACCATCGGTGTGCTCGCCTTCGCCGCCGCGGCGCTTTCGACCATCGTCACCCAGCAGGTGCTGCCGCTCGCCGTCATCGGCCTGCTCGTCGGCGTCGTCGCCACCGTCGTCGTCGTTGTCGGCTTCGTGCGCCAGCGTCAGGTGACGACCGGCATGGTCACGTCGCTCGTGACGCCCGCCGTCGCAATCGCCGCGCTGACGCCGATGTTCCAGCTCGGCGTCGTGGTGCCGATCGCTGTGGTCTCGGGCATCTTCGCCGTCGAGATCATCGTGCTGCTCGCCGTCGGCGCCAAGCGCCCCGCGAAGGGCCAGCTGCGCCATGGCTAATCACTCCGACACCTCCGACGCGGAGCGCGCGTGGGCCTGGCAACTCTGGCCCGATGATGACGCGCCGCCGCGACCGAAACCCCCGCCGAACCACGACAACCAAGCTGACGAGGCCTCGGAAGACGAGTCGACCCCGGGTCAGCCCAAAGTCTGAACATCACGCGCCCCCTTCGTCGCCGCAACTCGGCGTGGCTACTATGGCCACGACACCAGCGGCGAATGAAGGGGGCGTGGATGCTGAGCAAGCACGCCACGACGCTCTACGAATACGTGAGCTCGCAGGCGGACGCCACCGTGCAACAGGCGTCAGTATCGCTCGCACTGCGCATGACCGAGACCGAGAAGGCCTGGCGAGAGCTCGCCGACCGCCGCCTCATCACCCCCGCGTATGAGGGCGCCGAGACGTACATCGCGGTCGCGCCCGAGGTGGCGCTCGTGCAACTCGTTGATGACGACGAGCGCCGCATCCAAGAACTCCGCTCGGCCGTCGCCGACCGCCGCGGTGAGCTGCTCCCGCTCGGCCCGCTTTACCGGGATGCGCGCGACAGCCTGCTCGCGAGCAGCCAGGTCGAGGTGGTCGAGAGCCGCGACACGGTGCAGCAGCTCATCCTCGACTTCGGCCGCCGCGTCACGAGCGAAGTGCTCATCGTGCAGCCCGGCCGCGGCTCGACCGTCGAGCTGCAAGAGGAGTCCGACCTCAAAGACGCCGAGCTGCTCGAGGCGGGCATCTCGCGCCGCACCCTGATGCACGACCGCCGGCGCGACCACGTGCCGACGCGGCGCTCGGTCGAGCGGCTCGGCGAGCTCGGCGCCGAGTTCCGCACCGTGCCGGCGCTGCCGGTGCGGCTGCTCGTGTTCGACCGCAACAAGGCGATCGTCTCGCGGCACCGCGAAAAGAACGACCCGGCCGCGCTCGTCATTCGCGACCCCGACGTCGCGATGGTGTTCGCGCGCCTCTTCGACACGGTGTGGGACTACGCGACCCCGTTCGAGATCTGCCCAGACGAGGCCGAGTCGGCGGATGCGGTGAAGCTGTCGGCGACGCAGCAGGCGATTCTCGAGGGCCTCTCGATCGGCATGACCGACGAGGCCCTCGCGAGCCGCCTGCAGATGAGCGTGCGCACGTGCCGGCGCCACATCTCGCAGCTGTTCGAGATCCTCGGCGCCGACAGCCGATTCCAGGCCGGCGTGCTCGCCGCCCGCCGCGGCTGGCTCTAGCGGAGCGGGGCGCTAGCCGACGAGTTCGCGCACGAGGCCCATGAACATGCCTCGACCGTCGATGCCCGAGCGCATCCGCTCGGCGATGTCGGGGCCGTACCCAGGCTCGACCGCGTGCTCGGGGTGCGGCATGAGGCCCACCACGTTGCCCGCCTCGTTGCGCAGGCCGGCGATGTCGTTCATCGAGCCGTTCGGGTTCACGCCGAGGTAGCGGAACGTGACCTGGCCCTCGCCCTCGATGCGGCGCAGCGTCTCGTCGTCGGCGATAAACGAGCCCTCGCCGTTCTTGAGCGGAATGACGATCTCTTCGTCCTGCTCGTAGCCGCGGGTCCACGGGGTGTCGATGTTCTCGACGCGCAGGCCCTGGTCGCGGCAGATGAAGCGGCCGTGGTCGTTGCG
Organism: Gulosibacter sediminis; assembly: GCF_023370115.1. Classification (NCBI taxonomy): domain Bacteria; kingdom Bacillati; phylum Actinomycetota; class Actinomycetes; order Micrococcales; family Microbacteriaceae; genus Gulosibacter; species Gulosibacter sp. ACHW.36C. The sequence goes on from NZ_CP097160.1 coordinate 118,432, forward strand.
AATCAGCCCGCCGGGAAGCAGGTGCGCCTCCATGAGCATCTGGAAGCCGTTGCAGATGCCGAGCACGGGCAGACCCTTTGCCGCGGCATCCTTCACCTCGCGCATGATTGCCGAGTGCGAGGCGATCGCGCCGCAGCGCAGATAGTCGCCGTAGCTGAAACCGCCGGGCAGAATGACGGCCTCGACACCCTGGAGGTCGTGGTCGCCGTGCCAGAGCATGACGGGCTCGCCGCCGCTGATCTCGACCGCGCGCGCCGCGTCGCGGTCGTCGAGCGAGCCGGGGAAGGTGATGATGCCGACGCGCACTACGAGAGCTCCTCGTCGCCCGCGACCTCGATCGAGATCACGTCTTCGATGACTCCGTTCGAGAGCAGGTCGTCGGCGATCTGCGCGACCTCGTCCATCAGCTCGGGCGTGACCTCGCGGTCGGTGACGATCTCGAAGCGCTTGCCGATGCGCACATCCGTGAAGTGCTCGCGGCCGCCGGCGGCGAGCGACCGCTGCACGGCCTTGCCCGCTGGGTCCAGCAGCTCCTGCTTCGGCATGACCTGCACGACGATCTTGGGCATCGAATCTCCTTGCACCGTTTGGGGGATCTTCGCCCAATCCTACTCGTGGCGCGCCGCCATTCAGGCGGCCTGCGCAAGAATGGCGTTCGAATTAGTGGAGGCAAGCATGTTTGGACGTCTACGGAAGCCGAAGACCGATGCTGCGGGGGTGCCCCTAGCTGATTCCGCGCTCGAAGATCGCGAGCTGGATGCGCAACTGCGGGCGAAAGCGCAGGAGCAGGAGCGACAGGGTCGCCTCGTGAGCCCGCGCCGGCCGGCGCAGCTCTGGACCGACAGCGTCGGCGTCGTCGCGACCCGCTCGCTGCAGGGCCTGCTGATCCTCGCCGCCTTCAGCATCCTCGTCATCGGGATGCTCAATGTGTCGATCGTGGTCGTGCCGATCCTGCTTGCGCTCATTGTGGCGTCGGCGTTCGAGCCGGTGATCTCAGCGCTCGGCCGTCACGGCTGGCCGCGCGTGCTCTCAACCGTGATCGTGCTCCTGCTCGTCGTGGTCGTGTTCGGCGGCCTGATTTGGATCGTCGTGATGCAGGTCATGGACCAGTGGGACGACCTTTCGTCGACCGCGGTGGAGGGCTTTAACCAGCTCGTGGCGTGGTGGAACAACCAGTTCCCGCAGTTCGCGCTCGATGACGAACGCCTCAACGACCTGTGGGCGACGGTGCAGTCACTGCTCGAGAACATCAACTTCGGCGCGGTGGGCAGCGGGCTCGCCTCGGGGCTCTCGGCATTCGGCAACTTCGCGATGGCAGCCGTGCTGTTCGTCGTGATCCTGTTCTTCTTCCTCAAAGACGGCCCCTCGATCTGGAGCTTCATCGTGCGCCCGCTGCCGACGAACCAGCACCGCCGCGCCGAGCTCATGGGCGCCCGCGCGGTGGGCGTCATGGGCGGCTACGTGCGCGGCACCGTGATCGTCGCGCTCGTCGACGCCGTCTTCATCGGCCTCGGCATGGTGATCCTCGGCGTGCCGCTGTGGCTGCCGCTCGCGCTCGTCGTGTTCATCTGCGCGTTCATCCCGGTCGTCGGCGCGACGCTCGCCGGCATCATCGCGGCGCTCGTGACCCTCGTGACGAACGGCTTCGTGCCGGCGATCGTCGTCGTCGGCATCGTCGTGCTCGTGAACCAGCTCGAGGGCAACCTGCTGCAGCCGGTCGTGCTCGGCAAGTCGCTCAAGCTGCACGAGCTCGTCGTGCTGATCGCGCTGACCACCGGCACCGTGCTCGGCGGCATCATGGGCACGCTCATCGCCGTGCCGCTCACGGCCGTCGCTTGGGCGCTCATCAAAGCCTGGAACGAGTCGCTGCCCGAGCTTGAGGCGCAGCAGGAGGACGACACGATTCGCGCCCGCCTGCGCGAGCGCTGGCGGCGCGCGGAACGCGAAGATTAGCGACCGCTAGTCGACCGGCTCGACGGTCAGCCGGTCGATGAGCTCGCGGTACTTCGCCGCGGTCTGCTCGACGATCTCGTTCGGCAGCTGCGGGGGAGTGCCCTCGCCGTTCCAGTTCTCGCGCAGCCAGTTGCGCACGATCTGCTTGTCGAACGACGCGAGTCGCTCGGGCAGTGGGCGCGACTCGTCGCTGTAGCGACGCTTGTCCCAGTAGCGCGATGAGTCCGACGTGAGTGCCTCGTCGGCGAGCGTGACGTGGCCGGCCGAGTCGAGGCCGAACTCGAACTTCGTGTCGGCGAGCACGAGGCCCTGCTCGGCGGCGATCGTCGAGCCCGCGGTGTAGAGGCGCAGCGAGAGCTCGCGCAACGCTGAGGCGTGCTGCTTGCCGACGAGCTCGACGGTGCGGGCGTAGGTGATGTTCTCGTCGTGCTCGCCCTGCGGCGCCTTGTAGGCGGGCGTGTAGATCGGGGCGGGCAGGCGGTCGCCGTCCTCGAGGCCGGCGGGCAGCGGCACGCCGCACACGCTACCGGTCTCGCGGTACTCAGCGAGGCCCGAGCCGGTGAGGTAGCCGCGCACGACGCACTCGATCGGGAACATCTGCAGCTTCGCGACCCGCATCGACCGTGCGGCGAGCTCGGGGTCGAGCTGCGCATCCCAGCCCTCGGGCTCGCGGAGGTGGTTCGGCGACGGCAGCTGCGAGAACCACCAGCGGCTCAGCTCGGTGAGCATGCGGCCCTTGCCCGGAATATCGGGCTCGAGCAGGTGGTCGAAGGCCGAGACGCGGTTGCTCGCGACGACGAGGAGCACCTCGGCGTCCGACTCCGACTCGTAGACCTCGCGCACCTTGCCCGAGTAGATGTGGCGCCAACCGGCAAGCTCGGCGGAGGCGTCGGGCTCGGCGGGTGCCGGGGCGGGCGTCGGCAGCTGCTCGGCGGCCTGAATCGCGAGCGAGTCGGTCGTCGCGGCGACGTCGCGCGCCTCGCTCAGCGAGATCGCGCCGGTGCGGGCGAGCTGGCTGTCCTGCAGCGCGGCGCCGTGCTGGGCGATGTCGGTGCGGAACTGGCCGCCCTCGAGGCGGATGAGCCCGAGCGCCGCGTAGGCGCCGCGGCGGGCCTGCTGAATCGTCTCGGCGGTCGAGACCACGTTGAGCACGCGGCCGCCCGTGGCGGTGATCGCCTCGTCGGCGACGCCGGTCGCGGCGTGGAACACCTGCGCGCCGGCGGCCTCGGCGTCGGCGATGCCGGTGATCTCGCGGCCCGAGCGCACCTTGTCGGGGTAGCCCTCCGAAGCGAGCACGACGGTGACCGCCGACGCATCGTTGAGCTTGAGCTCGCGGGCATGGCTGCCGAGCGTGCCGTTTGCCGACTCGTAGAGCAGGGGCGTGAGCGGCTCGGCGAGGCGCTGCAACACGACCTGTGTCTCGGGGTCGCCGAAGCGCGCGTTGAACTCGATGACCCGGATGCCCGCGGCCGTGACGATGAGGCCGCAGTAGAGCAGGCCCTGGAAGGGCACGCCGTCGGCGCGCATGACGTCGACGACGGGCTGTGCCACCTGGTCGACCACGAGCTGCATGAAGTTGCGCTCGCCGCCGAACTGGTCGTTGAGGAACGGCACCGGTGTGTACGCGCCCATGCCGCCCGTGTTCGGGCCAGCGTCGTTGTTGAAGAGGCGCTTGAAGTCCTGTGCCGGCGGCAGCGCGCGCACCGTCTCGCCGTCGCTGAAGCAGAAGAGCGAGACCTCGCTGCCGTCGAGGAACTCCTCGATGAGCACGGGGCCCTGCGTGAGCCAGTGCTCGGCGTGGGTGATCGCGTCGCCGCGGTCTTCGGTGACGATGACGCCCTTGCCCGAGGCGAGGCCGTCAGCCTTGATCACGTACGGGGCGCCGTACTCGTCGAGCGTCGCGATGACCTCGCTGAGCTCGCTGTGCTTCACCGCGCGGCCCGTGGGCACGCCGGCGCGCTGCATGATGTCCTTCGCGAACGACTTCGAGCCCTCGAGCGCGGCGGCGGCCTTCGAGGGGCCGAACACCGGCACGCCCAGCTCGCGCACCGCATCCGCGACGCCCGCGACGAGCGGCGCCTCGGGGCCGATCACGACGAGCTCAACCTGCTCGTCCTTGACGAAGTCCGCAATGAGTTCGGGGTTCGTCTGATCGATGCGGATGCGCTCTGCCAGCGCCTCCATTCCGACATTGCCGGGGGCGACGACGATTTCGTGGGCGTTTTCGCGGGCGAGCGACGCCACGAGGGCGTGTTCGCGAGCACCCGAGCCGAGTACCAGGATCTTCACCGCTCCAGGGTACCGGCCAGGCGCCCGGATGTCGTGGTTGCGACAATGGATGCATGGCTCGAGCAACGATTTCCGACCCCGACGGCTCCGCCGCGATCGCCGCCTGGCGCGCGGCGCGCGACGCCGGCGAGACGCCCGCCCGCGCCGAGCTTGCGACCGCCGTGCGCTACACGCTGCAGCTGCTCGCCGAGCGTGCGCCCGGCCACGCGGTCGAGGTGCGCGTGCCCCCGTTCGGCGCGGTGCAGTGCATGCCCGGCCCGGGCCACACGCGCGGCACGCCCCCGAACGTGATTGAGACGGATGCGCAGACCTGGCTCGCGCTCGCGACCGGCGCGCTCGCGTGGGCCGACGCGGGCCCCGCGGTGCGCGCATCCGGCGTTCGTGCCGACGTGTCAGCCGCGCTGCCGCTGTTCGGCCGGTGAGTGAGAGAATAGAAGCCATGTCTGACCCCCAAACCCCCGACGCCGAGCCCGCAACGCCTGAACAGGCTGCGCCCGACGAGGCCGCGACTCAAGAGCGCGAGAGCGTCGCAGACGACTACCTTGAGCCCGAGCCGGAGTACGTCGAACTCGAGGTCGCCGAGGGTGCTGAGGTCGATGAGCGGGGCCCCACCGCCGTCACGACGACGGTGCGGCGCGGCGTGAACATGCGCGGCTGGATCGCGCTCGGCCTCGTCCTCGGCGTGATCCTCGCCTTCGTCTTCACCTACGCGTTCCCCGAGCACGAGGAGTTCACGCGCGGCCAGGTGCTCGGCTTCCTGCTTGTCTTCCTCACGGCGCTCACGACGATCATCGTCGTCGGCATCGCCGCCATCGTCGACTTCTTCATCGGCCGCCGCACCCGCAAGATCACGCTGACCCGCGAACAGTAGCGGCGGCCGAAACGCCAGCTACGACGTCTGCGAGGTCTCGAGCCAGGCGAGGTACTCGGGCGTGACCGTGCCGGTCACGTACTCGCCGGTGAAGCACGACATGTCGAGGCTCGTCACGTCGGAGCCCTCGGTGATGGCGTCGAAGAGGTCGTCGACGTCCTGGTAGATCAGCGCGTCGGCGCCGATCACCGAGCAGACCTCCTCGACCGTGCGGGCCGAGGCAACGAGCTCGCCGCGCGTCGGCATGTTGATGCCGTAGACGTGCGGGTAGCGCACGGGCGGGGCTGCGGAGGCGAAGAAGACCTTCTTCGCGCCAGCCCAGCGGGCCATCTCGACGATCTCCTTCGAGGTCGTGCCGCGCACGATCGAGTCATCGACGAGCAACACGTTCTTCCCCTCGAACTCGCTCGGCAGCGCGTTGAGCTTCTGGCGCACCGACTTCTTGCGGGCCTTCTGGCCCGGCATGATGAACGTGCGGCCGACGTAGCGGTTCTTGTAGAAGCCCTCGCGGTAGGGGATGCCGAGGGTCTCGGCGAGCTGCATCGCGGCGGGGCGAGCCGAGTCGGGAATCGGCATGACGACGTCGATCTCGTCGACGCCGAGCTCGCGCTCGACCTTGTGCGCGAGCTTCTCGCCCATGCGCAGGCGGGTGTCGTAGACCGAAATGCCCGACATTGTCGAGTCGGGGCGCGCGAGGTAGACGTACTCGAACGAGCACGGCGACAGCTGCGTCGTGGTCGAGCACTGGCGCGAGTACATGCGTCCCGCGTTCGTGATGAACACGGCCTCGCCCGGCTCGATGTCGCGAACGAGCTCGTACCCGCCCGAGTCGAGCACGAGGCTCTCGGAGGCGACGACCCACTCCTCGCGGCCGACCTCGTCGAGGCGGCGGCCGAGCACGAGCGGGCGGATGCCGAACGGGTCGCGGAACGCGAGCATCCCGTGGCCGGCAATGAGCGTGATCGCGGCGTACGAGCCCTCGACGCGCTGGTGCACGTTCGCGACGGCGTCGAAGAGCTCGTCGGGGGTGAGGTCGGCGCCCGAGATCTGCTCCTGCAGCGCGTTCGCGAGCACGTTGAGCAGGATCTCGGTGTCGCTCGGCGAGTTGAGGTGCCGGCGGTCGATGTTGAACAGCTCGTCGGTGAGCTCACGCGTGTTCGTGAGGTTGCCGTTGTGCACGAGCACGAGGCCGTATGGCGCGTTCACGTAGAACGGCTGCACCTCGTCTTCGCTCTTCGCCGAACCCGAGGTGGCGTAGCGCACGTGGCCGAGGCCGACGTTGCCGAGCAGGCTGCGCATGTCGCGGGTGCGGTAGCCCTCGCGCACCTGCCCCTTCAGCTTGACCTGGTGCAGCGTGTTGCCCTCGGCGGTCGCGATCCCGGTCGAGTCCTGGCCGCGGTGCTGCAGCAGCAGGAGCGAGTCGTAGATTTGCTGGTTGACGAGGTTGGTCGAGACATGACCGACGATGCCGCACACGGTATGGGGCGCTCCTGACTGGCAGCGAAACAAGGCGACTAACATCATCCCACTTTCTGAGCCGCTCGCGCAGCGTTCGCGACATTCACATGGGCAACCATGGAGCTATGAGCGAACGACTTCTCGACTGGGACGGCTTCTACAACGCGCGCGACCTCGGCGGGCTGCCGACGCGAGGCGGCGGTACGACCGCTCACGGCGGCTACGTTCGCTCGGCCGACCTGCGCTACGTCACCGAGGCCGGCCTGGCGCAGATGGCGGAGGCGGGCATCCGCACCGTCTTCGACCTGCGCAACGACTTCGAGACGCACGTCGAGCCCCGCAACGCTGACGAGGAGCGGGCGAATGCCTACCGCGTGCCGCCCACCCCCGAGGCCGAGCTGCCCGAGGGCGTATTCGGCGTGCGCGTGCCGCTCGACAACACGCGCGACCACGCGTTCTGGCAGCGGATGCGCGAAGAGGGCCGGCTGGGCTCGCCCCGCTTCTTCACGCCGGTGCTCCGCGAACAGCCCGAGCGGGTCGTCGCGGTGCTTCGGGCGATGGCGCAGGCGCCGGGCGGGGTGCTGTTTCACTGTGCGATCGGCCGCGACCGCACCGGCCTCGTCGCGTTCACGCTGCTCGCGCTTGCCGACGTCGAGCCGGAGGCGATCGCCGCCGACTACCGCATCTCGACCGCCGCGCTCACGCCGTTCTTCGAGCGCATGGACTTCCCCGACCAGTCGCACCTCATCGACGCCGCGCTCGAACGCCATGGCTTCACGATTGAATCGGCGGTCGCCGAACAGCTCGACGGCTTCGACGCGTGGGCCACCCTGCGCGACGCCGGGTTGAGCGACGCGGAGCTCGAGACGCTGCGGGGCCGCCTCGTCGCCTAGGCTTGAGCGTATGAGCGATGAGCTGTACTCGGCGTCCGGTGTCGACACGCGCGCGGGCGACCGCGCCGTTGAACTCATGAAGCAGGCGGTGCAGGCCACCCACGGCCCCGAGGTGCTCGGCGGCTTTGGCGGCTTCGCGGGGCTGTTCGACGCCTCGCGCCTCACCAAGTTCCAGCGGCCGCTGCTCGCGACCTCGACGGATGGTGTGGGCACGAAGGTCGCGCTCGCGCAGGCCATCGACAAGCACGACACCATCGGCCAGGATCTCGTCGGCATGGTCGTCGACGACATCATTGTGGTCGGCGCCGAGCCGCTGTTCATGACCGACTACATCGCCTGCGGCAAGGTCGTGCCCGAGCGCATCGCGAACATCGTTGAGGGCATCGCCCGCGCGTGCGCCGCGACCGGCACCGCCCTCACCGGCGGCGAGACCGCCGAACACCCGGGCCTGCTCGGCGACGACGAATACGACGTCGCGGGTGCCGCGACCGGCGTGGTCGAGGCCGACCGTGTGCTTGGCGCCGAGCGCGTGACCGACGGCGACGTGATCGTCGCGATCGGCGCATCCGGCCTGCACGCGAACGGCTACTCGCTCGTGCGCCGCATCATCGCCGACCACGGCGTCGACCTGCGCGCCCACTCCGACGAGCTCGGCACCACCTGGGGCGAGGCCCTGCTCGAGCCCACCCGTCTCTACACCGGCGAACTCGTGCGCGTGCTGCGCCGCCCCGAGCTCGACGGCGCGATCCACGCGTTCTCGCACGTCACCGGCGGCGGCATTGCCGCGAACCTCGCGCGGGTGCTGCCCCGCGGCAGCTGGGTGCAGCTCGAGCGCTCGCGCTGGTCGCCGCTGCCCGTGTTCCGCGTGCTCACCGAGCTCGCGGGCGCCTCGCTCGAGTCGGTGGAGGGCACCTGGAACCTCGGCATCGGCATGTTCGCCATCGTCGACGCGGCGCGCGCCGACGCGGTCATCGACGCCCTGCGCGAAGAGGGCCACGAGGCCTGGGTCGCAGGCGACGTCACAATCGGCGAGCGCGACCTCGCGGGCTTCGAACAGGGCGCGAAGGGCGTCGACGGCGGCGCAGTGCAGCTCGTCGGCAGCTACGCGAACTAGCGCTCGAGCGTGCGCTGCGCGGCGCGGTGGCCGATGACGATCTGGCCGAGCGCGCCGATCGCGGTGCAGATCACCGCCGTGCTCCCGGCCACGAGAAACGGCAGCACGGTGTTGCCGAGCACCATCGTCGCGATGCCGGCGATCACGCCGAGCCCGTTGAACACGAGCGCCCACGGCCACGCGGCTTCGTGCGCCGCGTGCCAGGCCTCGTCGGAGGCGCGGGTCGCGTTCGTGCGGATGCCACCGAGGGTGCCCGGCATGATGCGGCCAGAGATCGCGAGGCGTATTGCGGCAAGCGACGTGAAGTTACCGACGACAAGCATGAGCCCCAGGATGATCGACATCGCGATCCCTGGGGCCTGCAGGTTTTCCATGCGTGAAGTGCGCTACGCGCGGCGACGCTGGTCGAGGTCGTCCCCGGCCTCGTACTCGCGGTCGTCGTCGATATACTCGGCCCACTTCGAGAGCTCGTCTTCTTCAGACTCGTCGCTCGGAGTGACCACCGGTTCGTGGTGGTTGCCGTGGAGTTCGCGCTGCAACGACTCGTAGTCAGTCTCGGGGATGTTGTACTTCAGCTCCCGAGCGACCTTGGTGTGCTTTGCCTTCTGACGGCCACGCCCCATGCGTAACCCCCCTAATAGCTATCGTGCCGGTCGGATGTACCGACGCAGCACGGAATGACATACATAAATATTGTGCGGCAACTTTACCACGCATGGTGGGGGCGCCAAGTTTGCAGCGCGTGTTCCGTATCCTTTGCAACAAGCGTCCCTCTTCACCCCAGGAGCCAGCGTGCCAGCCTCCCGCAGCATCGATATCACGGTGATCGGTGCGGGTGCGGCCGGGCTCACGGCCGCGTATTCGCTGCGGGCGCTCGGCCTGCAGGCGCTGCGCGATTTCGTCGTGCTGGATGCGCAACCTCAGCCCGGCTCGACCTGGCAGCATGCCTGGAACTCGCTGACGGTTGGGCGGGCCCTGCAGCTCGGCGAGTTGATCGACCTCGCGGGCCAGGCCGATCTCGGCCTCGGCTTTCGCGACCTCGACCCGAAGCGGCGCGTGCACGAAGCGGTCGGCTCGGCGTGGCGGCGCTATGAGGACGCCTACGGCCTCTTCGTGGCGCACGGGATACGCGTGCGCCAGGTGCGTTCGAAGCCGCGGCGCAACGACCTGCGCGTGTTCTATCAGGGCCCGGTTGGGGGCGAGGTCGAAATGTCGACACGAATCGTCATCAACGCCACCGGCAGCTGGTCGAACCCGTTTGTGCCCTGGTACCCGGGGCAGCTCGACTACCGCGGCACGCAGGTGCACGCGTATCGCATCGACCACTTCGGCCAGTTCCGCGGGCAGCGCGTGCTCGTCGTCGGCGGCGGTCGCGGCGCCGTCTCGGTGCTGCTCGAGCTCGAGCGCCGCGGCGCGCAGACACTCTGGTCGACCCGGCGCGAACCCGACTTTCACGAGCGGCCGAGCCTGGGCATCCTGCCGAGCCGGACGCTCACCGTGAGCGAGCTCACCGACGCGAACCTGTCGAAGGTGCGCCGCATGATCGAGCGCGGCAAGCGCATGCCGAGCGATGTGTCGGTGCGCGGCATTCCGCTCACCCGCGAGATCTTCGAGGCACGACGCCGCGGCACGCTGCGCTCGGAGGGCCCGCTCGAGCGGCTGCTGCCGGGCGGCGTGCGCTTCGCCAGCGGCGCCGAGGCCGAGGTCGACGCCATCATCTGGGCCACCGGCGGGCGCGAGTCGCTGCGCCATCTCGCCCCGCTCGGGCTGCGGGATGCGGGCGGCACGCCGAAGATCGCGGGTGGCTGGTCGCGCCGCGACGACCGCGTCGCGTTTCTCGGCTACGGCCCGGGCATGGACCCAGCCGACGTGCTCGACGAGGCCCTCGTGATCGGCGAGGATGCGATCGACCGGCTCGAGGGCTAGGCCGAAGCCGGCGTCACGAACAGCAGCGCGCCGGCGAGCGCGAACACGGCACAGGCGATGAACTGCCCGAACAGGTAGACGGCGGCTTGGCCGCGGCGCTGCTCACGCCAGAGCCGCACGACGTCGAGCATCGCGGTCGAGAAGGTCGTGAAACCGCCGCAGAAGCCGGCGCCGAGCAGGGCATGCCACGTGCCGTCGGTGACGAGCCCCGTGAACAGGCCCAGCAGGAACGAGCCGGTGGCATTGATGAGGAACGTCGCGGCCGGCGCCGTCCACTCGCGGCGCTCGCGCAGCAGCGTGTCGGTGACGTAGCGCGCGGCCGCGCCGACGCCGCCAGCGAGCGCGACGCCGAGCAGCAGTAGGGGCGTGAACTCAGGCACTGCCGAGCCGCCAACCCAGGGCCGCGAACGCGAAGCCGACGAACAGCGACGCCACAGCGAGGACGATCCAGGCAAGGTCACCGTAGGCCGCGAGGGCGCTCACGTCGAACGCGAACGAGGAGTAGGTGGTGAAGCCGCCGAGCAGACCGGTGCCGAGCAGCAGGCGAAGTTGCTCGGTGCCGCGACGCAGCGCGATGGCGGTGAGCACGCCGAGCGCGAAGGCGCCGACGAGGTTGATTGCGAGCGTCGTCCACATCGAGCCGAGCGGCGCGAGGCTCGTCAGCGCGAAGCGCAGGCCGGCGCCGACGGCGCCGCCCGCGAACACGAGCGCCGCGTTGCGCAGCAGGCGCGGCGTGGGGGTGGGCGTGACGGTCACCCCACTACGTTACGCCCCGTCGAGTTCCTCGCGGATGCGCGCCTGTGCCCCGAGAATCTCTGCCTCGATGCGCGCGACCAGCTCGGGCGTGAGGCGACCCGATTCATCCGCCGTGCGCGCCGCGGCGCGCAGCTGCTGGCGGAAGCTCTGGGCGGCCGCGTCGAGCCGGGCGGCGAGCTCGCCCCGCTCGAGGGCGGGCGTGAGCGTGGCCCGCAGGGTGTCGCGCGCCTCGGCGGCCGACTGGCGCACCGCATCCGCTCGCGCCCGCACCGAGTCGGCGGCGCTCGTGATGCGCGCGGCCTCGTCGGCCCGTGCCTGCACCTCGGCCTCGCCCTGCAGCGTGGTCGCGTAGAGGAGATTCGTCGCGCCGTGGCTCGGCGTCACCGAGCCATCGCGCTCGAGGTCGTGGAGCAGCCGCGACAGCACCGAGCCGGCGACGTTGTAGTTGCCGCCGAGGCGCTCGCGCAGGGCTCCGCGCAGCTCGGTGAACTCGCGCGGGCGCTCGTGCAGCAGCGTCAGCGCGATGAGGCGCAGTTCGTCGTCTCGCAGTACCGGGGTCATGACTCCTCCATTCCGTTCGCGGTGCGGAAGCCCGTGACGTCGGGCCGCTCGCCCTCGGGCTGCGGTTCGCGCGCGGCCTGGGCTTCGGGCTCGTTCACGCGCTGCACCTTGGGGGCGTTGCTGAAGTCGACGGGGGAGTCGTCGACGCGGTGTGCGGCGGACTGCGGCGCCTCGGCCTCGGCCTCGACGACGGTGATCGAGCCCGCGACCGAGTTGAGGCGCAGGAACAGCGAGTCGCCGTCGCCTGGCGCCTGCTCGCGGTGGCGACGGCCGTGCAGCGGGTCGATCGTGTCGTCGCCGATGTGTGTCGTCGCGGTGACGGTCTGGATGTTGTAGCTCGGGTTCGTGCCCGCGGCCAGCCGCACCGTGGCGCGGCCCGACACCGTGTTGTGGGTGAACTGGCGGGTGCTCGCGTCGAGCAGGTCGACGACCGCCGAGCCCGAGACGGTGTTGCCCGTGTACTCGAGCAGCGTGCCCGAGACCGTGATGTCGCCGGTCGTGGTCTTCGCGTCGACGCGGCCGCCATGCTCACGGGCGGTGACGTTGCCCGACACTGAGCTCAGCGAGAGCGTGCCTCCCGTCTGGTCGGCGAACTGCTCGCCGCTCACCGTCGAGAGCGACACCTCGCCCTCGACGCCCGCGACGAGCACCTCGGCCGAGGTGGCCTTGACGTTGACGTCGCAGCGCCGCGGCACGAGCACGTACACCTGCGCGCTCGGGCCGTCGACGAGCGTGCGCACCGAGGTGCCGAACGCCTGCCAGTCGAGCTGCGGGTGGTCGATCGTGAGCGTGTCGCCTTCGAGCTCGACCTTGAGGTCGCGGCCCGTCAGCCCATCGACCTCGACCCGGCAGCTCGCGTCGTCGTGCGCGACGACGTTGACGCTGCCGCCCATCAGACTCGCGCGCACGCGCCGCACGAGGCCGACGTCGATCGACTCGGGCCCATTTATCTGCCACGTTTCGCTTGCCACGGTGACTCCAATCGGGTGGGATGCGGGGGCCTAGTAGCCCGTGAGGTTGCGCACCGGCTCGGCGCGGTAGAAGAGGCTCGCGAAGTCGCGGATCGCGCCGGGCTCGCCCTCGACGCGGCCGACGTGCGCGAGCGCGACGGGGGAGTCGTTCGATTCCCAGATGCGCGCGAGTTCGGCGACGTCGAGCGCGACGTGCGGCGCCTCATCCGTCGGCACCGCTGAGCCCCGCCCGCCGAGCACGGTGATGTGCCAGACGCCGTCGGTGAGGCCGAGGCCGTCCTCGACCCGCACGATCACCTCGCCGTCGCGCTCGAACGAGCGGGCCGCGATGGCGGCGGGCAGGTCGAGGATGCGCAGCCAGGTCCAGTCGCCGAAGTCCTTCACCTCCATCGCCCGCTCGTCGGCGAGGGCGAGCGGCAGCGGGTCGCCCGGCTGCGTGTAGAAGCCGAGCTCGCCGATGAGGTCCATGCTCGCGAGCGCCTGCCAGAGGGCCAGCTCGACGGCGAGGGTGCTGCCGAATAGCGAGAAGACCTTGACGCGGCGCGGCGGCTCCCAGCCCGTGTGCTCGAACGTCGCGAAGCCGTCGACCTGCCCCGACTCGTCGAAGTGGGCGATCGCCCGGAGTTTCTTCGCGGGGCCCTGCGCCTCGCCCGACCACTCGCCGACGATCTCCATCTTCGTGCGGGCATAGGGCCGCACCGAGCCGAGCTGGCGGGCGTGGAAAGCGTCGACGACGCGGTCAACGTGCTCGGCGAGGAAGGCGGGCTCGACCCACTCGACCTGGCACGCAGCGACCGGGGCGGTGGGCCGCAGCTTAAACCGCTTGACGTCGATCTTCACCTCGCCGATGCGGGTGCTCGGGGCGAAGCCGAAGCGGCCGTAGATCGTTGCCTCGCTCGCCGACAGGGTCGCGAACGGAATACCGTCGGCCTTCGCCTGCCTCAGCTGCTGGGTCATGAGCTCGCGCAGCAGACCGCGGCGGCGATGCGCCGGGTTGACCCCGATGGTGTTGATGATCAGCGTGGCCACATCTTCGGCGCCCGCGTTATAGCGGCCGACGACCGACGAGCAGCCGCCCACGACGGCGTCGCCGAGGTGGGTGCGCGTCGTGATCATCGCGAGCCGCGCGTCGTCGGCGCGGCGGTTGCGGCGGAAGAATTCGGTCTGCGCGTCGCCCGCCGGTTCGTCGAGCAGAGTGAGTCGGAACACGTCGAGGTACTGGCGCCAGCGCGGGTCGTCATCGGGTGCGTCGAGGGGCAGCAGGCCGTACAGATAAGAATCGTCCACGGCGTGAGGCTAGCGAACCGGCCCGATGGTTGCCCAAGTATGAAAAACTTGCACTCGTGCACGCACTTGCCAAGCTCAGCCTCGCCAACCGCGCCCTCATCGCTCTCATCACGATCTCGATCGCGATCTTCGGCGCGCTCCTCATGACGAACCTGAAGCAGGAGCTGATCCCCTCGATCTCGCTCCCGCAGGTATCGGTGGTGACGAGCTATCAGGGAGCCTCGCCCGAAATCGTGGACGAGGACGTCTCGCAGCCGATCGAGTCGGCGCTGCAGGGACTGCAGGGCCTCGACTCGACGACGACCACCTCGAGCGACGGCCAGTCGGTCGTCTCGGCGAGCTTCGAGTTCGGCACCGACATCGTCTATGCCGAGCAGCGCATCCAGCAGGCACTCAACCGCATCGACGCGCAGCTGCCCGAGGACGCCGACTGGAGCGTGCTCTCGGGCTCGATTGACGACCTGCCGGTCGTGCAGCTCGCGTTCACTGGCGACGACCCGACGCAGCTCGCCGAACGCGTCGAGCAGCTCGCCGTGCCCGAGCTGCGCGGCCTCGACGGCGTGCGTGCCGCCGACGTTTCGGGTGACCGTGCCGAGCGCATCACGATCGCGCCCGATCAGCCGGCGCTCGCGGCGAACGGCCTGTCGTTGCAGGACATCACCGACACGCTCGACGACGCCGGCGTGCTTGTGCCCGCCGGCACGATCACCGAGGGCGACGAGACGCTCACGGTGCAGGCGGGCGATCTGCTTGCGTCGGTCGACGAGCTCCGCGAGATTCCCATGCCGGTCTCGGCGGATGCGACGGCCCAGCAAGACCCGACGGCGCCGGCCGCAACCCCCACTGTCGTGACCCTCGGCGACGTCGCCGATGTTGAGCAGGACTACGCGCCCGTCACCTCGATCTCGCGCGTGAACGGCGAGGATGCGCTCACCGTCTCGGTCACGAAGCGCCCCTCGGCGAACACCGTCGAGGTTTCGCAGGCCGTCGCGTCGGTGCTGCCGGAGATCGAGGCGGCGCTCGGTGACGACATCACCGTCACCGTCGCGCTCGACCAGGCCCCGTTCATCCAGCAGTCGATCGACACGCTCGTCACCGAGGGCCTGCTCGGCCTAGCGTTCGCCGTGCTCGTCATCTTCTTCTTCCTCTTCTCGGTGCGCGCGACGCTCATCACGGCGATCTCGATCCCGACCTCACTGCTCGTCACGTTCATCGCCCTCTACTTCCTCGACTACTCGCTCAACGTGCTCACGCTCGGCGCGCTGACGATCGCGATTGGCCGCGTCGTCGACGACTCGATCGTGGTCGTCGAGAACATCCGCCGACACCTCACGATGAATCCGTCGGCCGCCCTGCGCGGCGGCGAGCGCGTCAAGGTGATCACCGAGGCGGTGCGCGAGGTCGGCATGGCCATCACGGCGTCGACGCTCGTGACGGTCGCCGTGTTCCTGCCCGTCATCTTCGTCGGCGACGTCACGGGCGAGCTGTTCCGACCCTTCGGCCTGACGAGCGCCGTCGCGCTGCTCGCCTCGCTGTTCGTCTCGCTCACGATCGTGCCGGTGCTCGCGTACTGGTTCATGGGCGGCTCGAAGGTGCGCAAGTCGGAGCTCGAGACGCACGGCGCGCACGCGGCGGGCGGCGAGGCCGACGAACCGCGCAACTGGCTGCAGAAGTTCTATGAGCCGCTGCTGCGCCGCATCATCGTGCGCCCGGGCTGGGTGCTCGTGGGTGCCGTCGTCGTGCTCGCCGGCACGATCGCGCTCATTCCGCTCATGAAGACGAACTTCCTTGGCTCGGCCGGGCAGAACACCTTCCAGATGTCGCAGGAGGTCGGCGTCAACGCCTCGCTTGACGCGAAGACCGAGTACGCCGAGCGGCTCGAGAGCGTGCTCGACGACACCGAGGGCATCGACATCGTGCAGGTGAGCTACGGCGGCGGCGACCTCATCTCGATGTTCACGGGTGGCGGCTCAGACACCATCACCTGGTCGATCACGACCGACCCCGAGGCCGACGCCGACGCGATCCAGTCGCAGCTGCGCGACGAGGTCGAGGGCCGCGACGACCTTGGCGACGTCGAGATCGGTGCGAGCGCCGGCTTCAGCACCGACGTTACGGTGCGCGTCAGCGCTCCCGACGCCGATGTACTGCGCGAGGCCGTTGACGCCGTGACCCTCGCGGTCGAGGGCGTCGAGGGCGTGCAGCAGGTGAACACCGGCATCGACGAAACCCGCCCATTCATCGAGCTCAACATCGACCAGACCGCGGCGGCCGAGGCCGGCCTCAATGACGTCGCGATCGGCGGCCAGGTGATGCAGGCGCTCCAGCCCGTTCCCGCCGGCTCGATCATGCTCGACGGCAGCTCGTTGCAGGTCTACTTCGTCGGCGACGAGGAGCCGCCGGTGAGCGTCGACGAGCTGCGCGAGCTCGACATTCAGACCGGCACCGGCGTCGTGCCGCTCAGCGACCTCGCCGACGTCGAGGTGACCGACGGCCCCGTGTCGATCACCGCCGAGTCGAGCACGCCCTACACCGACATCACGATCGTCAGCGAGAGCGACGACCTGGGCGGCATGAGCAGCGCGATCACCGAGGCGATCGACGGCATCGAGCTGCCGGGCGGCGCGACCGCCGAACTCGGTGGCAGCGCGGCCGATCAGCAGCAGGCATTCCAGCAGCTCGGCCTCGCGATGCTCGCCGCGATCCTCGTGGTCTACATCGTCATGGTCGCGACGCTGAAGAGCCTGCTGCAGCCCCTGCTGCTGCTCGTGTCGGTGCCGTTCGCCGCGACCGGCGCCATCCTGCTGCAGGTCGCCACGGGCCTGCCGCTCGGCGTCGCCTCGCTCATCGGCGTGTTGATGCTGATCGGCATCGTCGTGACGAACGCGATCGTGCTCATCGACCTCGTCAACCAGTTCAGGTCGAGGGGCAACGACGTGCGCGAGGCGACCTTCGACGGCGCCACGCGCCGTGTGCGCCCGATCGTCATGACCGCGCTCGCGACCATTCTCGCGCTCACCCCGATGGCGCTCGGCATCACGGGCCACGGCGGCTTCATCTCGCAGCCGATGGCGGTCGTCGTCATCGGTGGCCTGCTCTCGTCGACGCTGCTCACGCTCGTCGTGTTGCCCGCGCTCTATGTGCTCGTCGAGGGGCGTCGCGAGAAGCGGGCGAAGCGCCGCGCCGAGCGCAACGAGCAGAAGCTGCGGGAGGCCGGCCTGGCGTAGCTCGCTAGGCTGGGGAGTCAGCAACCAGGAGGTGCCAGATGGCCCGCGGCTACAAGGCCCCCTCGAACTACGACCCGCGCAAGAAGAAGGGCGCGGGCAAGTTCAACAACAAGCGCTACCGCCCCGAGCCGTCCGCGCGCCCCGCGCCGACGCCGCCCGAGAAGGGCGCGCCGAAGCGCGAGGCGCCCGAGCGGCGTGCCCCGCGCATCCCGACCGA
Organism: Gulosibacter sediminis; assembly: GCF_023370115.1. NCBI lineage: Bacteria > Bacillati > Actinomycetota > Actinomycetes > Micrococcales > Microbacteriaceae > Gulosibacter > Gulosibacter sp. ACHW.36C. The sequence goes on from NZ_CP097160.1 coordinate 135,955, forward strand.
CGAGGTGTACGCACCCCTGCCGGCCACGACCATCACTGCCGCCGAGGCCGAGGGCGTGTCGTTCGCCGACCTCGGGCTCGGGCCGCGCATTATCCGCGAGCTCGCCAAGCAGGGCGCCGAGACGCCCTACCCGCTGCAGGTGGCGACGATTCCGGATGCGCTGGCCGGCCGCAATGTGCTTGGCCGCGGCCGCACGGGCTCGGGCAAGACCATCGCGTTCGGCGCGGCGCTCGTCGAGCGGCTGTTTCTGCTGCGCGGCAAGCGCGGCCGCGTCGAGGGTCGCGCCCCGCAGGCGCTCGTGCTCGCGCCGACCCGCGAGCTCGCCCTGCAGATCGACCGCACCATTCAGCCCTTCGCCCGCGCGATCGGCTTCTTTACGACGCAGCTCTACGGCGGCGTGCCCGCGGCGCGCCAGCGCGAGGGGCTCAAGCGCGGCGTCGACATCGTCATCGGCACCCCGGGCCGCATCAACGATCTCGCCGACCGCGGCACGCTCGACCTCAGCCAGGTGGTCATCACGGTGCTCGACGAGGCCGACATCATGAGCGACATGGGGTTCATCGAACAGGTGAACAGCATCCTGTTCCGCACCCGACCCTCGGGCCAGCGGATGCTCTTCTCTGCCACGCTCGACAGCCAGGTTCGCGGCCTGGTCGAGCGCTACCTGCCGAACCCGGCCGTCTACGAGGTGGCCGACGACCGTGCGGCAATCGACCACCGCATCCTCACCGTTCGTCGCGACGACAAGGATGCGGTGGCCGCGCAGCTCGCCGGCTCGGGCGGCCGCGTGCTCGTGTTCGTGCGCACGAAGCTCGGCGCCGACCGGCTCGTCGAGGCTTTCGCCGAGCACGGCGTGACCTCGCTCGCCCTCCACGGCGACCTGACGCAGGAGCAGCGCACCGAGAACCTCGACCGCTTTCAGTCGGGCAAGGTTGACGTGCTTGTCGCGACCGACGTCGCCGCGCGCGGCATCCACGTCGACGACATCCGCCTCGTCGTGCAGTTCGACCCGCCGATCGGCCACAAGACCTACGTGCACCGCGCCGGTCGCACGGGCCGGGCGGAGGCGAGCGGCACGGTGATCACGCTCGTCACGCCCTCGCACCGCGACCGGATGCGCGACATGCTCGTCGAGGCCGGCGTTGAGGCGCACGTGCAGCCCGCATCGCCGGGCGGCCGCGAGCTCGACGAGTTCGCGCAGTTCTAACCCCTGGGCCGGGCGGGGTTTGCCTCGTGTTCACGGAGGCGACACCTGCCGCTTAGGTGAGCGGGATTGGGTGGCTAGGTTCAACCCCCGCCCCTGCCCCAGGAGTTCTGAATGCGCACTCGTCGCCCGCTTTCGCTGCTCGCTGCTGCGACGATCGGCTGCGCCGGCCTCATGGCCGCGCCCTCGATCGCGATGGCCGCGCCGGTCGAAAACAACATTGTCATCAACGAGGTCGTCTACGACGACGTCTCGGGCAGCGAAGACGCGATCGAGCTTTACAACGCGGGCTCGGCCGCCGTCGACCTCGCCGGGTGGAGCGTCCACGACGACAAGGACCGCCCGGGCGAGGGCGAACTGAGCGGCAGCATTGCGCCGGGCGAGTTCCTCGTGCTCAACGCCGATGTCGAGTTCACCTTTGGCCTCGGCAAGGGCGACTCGGTCGTGCTCAAGGACGCCTCGGGCGCCGAGGTCGACCGCCTCGACTACGAGAACACCGCGCCGCTCGCCGACTGGTCGCGCTGCGAGGACGGCACGGGCGCGTGGGCGCCCGGCACCGAGGTGACCCTTGGCGCCGCGAACAACTGCGAGCCCGTCGAGGTCGAGCCGACCCCGGCCGAGCTCATCCTCAACGAGATCGACTCGTCGCCCGCCGACTGGGTCGAGTTCACGAACCCTGGTGATGAGGCGCTCGACATCTCGGGCTTCGAGATCCGCGACAACTCCGATGACCACCGCTGGCGCTTCCCTGCCGGCACCTCGATCGCGCCGGGCGAGTACCTCGTCGTCGACGCGGCGAGCGAGGGCGAGTACTTCGACGACGCCACCGACACGTACGTGCCCGGCACGTTCGAGACCGCGATCGGCATCGGCTCGGGCGACAGCATTCGCGTCTACGACGCAGCTGGCACGCTCATTCAGAACTACAGCTGGACGGAACACCCGGCCATCGACGGTGACGAGACCGCCGCGACGTGGTCGCGCTACCCGGATGCGACGGGCAACTTCACGCTGAGCTACGCCACCCCGGGCGCCGCGAACGAGGGCGTCGCCCCGAGCGTCGCGATCAACGAGATCGAGTCGAACGGTGACCTCACCGACTGGGCCGAGATCATGAACACCGGCGCCACCGCGATTGACATCTCGGGCTGGACGCTCATGGACAACGACCCGATCGGCCACGCCGCCGACGTGACGCCGCTCGCCGACGGCACGACGCTGCAGCCGGGCGAGTTCTTCGTCTTCGACGGCGGCGAGCACTTCACCTTCGGACTTGGCGCGGGCGACACCGCGACGATCCGCGACGCGGCTGGCGTGACGGTTGCCGAACATAGCTATGCGGAGCACGCGGATGGTGTGCTCGCGCGCTGCCCGGACGGCACGGGCGACTTCGTCGACGTCGCCGTCGCGACCAAGGGCGAGGCGAACTCGTGCGGCAACCCGGTTGTGCTCAACGAGGTTGAGTCGTCTGACGCCGCGGGCGGCGACGACTGGATCGAGCTCTACAACCCGCTCGACGAGCCGCTCGATGTGTCGGGCCTCGGCGTGATGGACAGCAACGACCGCGACTCCACGATCGCCGCCGGCACCGTCATCGAGGCGAACGGCTACCTCGTGCTCACTGAGAGCGACTTCGGCTTCGGCCTCGGCGGAAGCGATGAGGTGCGCATCGTCGACGGCGACACTGTCGTCGAACAGACCGCGTGGACCGAGCACGCCGACGCGACCTGGGGCCGCTGCCCCGACACGACCGGCGACTACGGCGTGACGAGCGAGCCCACCCCGGGCGAGCGCAACAAGTGCGCGGGCATTCCCGACGTCATGGCCTGGCCCGGCAGCCAGGACGTGACGGTGCAGGACACCGAGCCCACGTTCCTCGAGGACTCCTCGGGCCTCGAATTCGCCGACGGGGTGCTCTGGGCCGTCGACAACGGCACCGGCACCATCTGGAAGCTTGACGCGCAGGCCGACGGCAGCGTTTCGCTCGCTGACGGCTGGGCTGACGGCAAGCGCGTGCGCTACGCCAAGGACGCCGACAATCCCGACGCCGCGGGCCCCGATACTGAGGGCATCACGGTCGACGGCGACGGCCTGGTCTACGTCGCTTCTGAGCGTGACAACAGCGACAAGGGCGTGAACTACAACAGCGTGCTCGTCGTGGACCCGAACGAGGCCGGTCCCGACCTCATCGCGCAGCACGAGTGGGATCTCACCTCGCTGCTCCCGGCCGTGAACGCGAACGTGGGCATTGAGGCCGTCGAGTGGGTTTCGAACGACGCGCTGGGCGACCAGCTCGTCGGCGAGCAGGGCGTCTACGACCCCGCGAACTACCCGAACGCGGTCGCCGACGGCGTCTTCTTCGTCGCGCTCGAGGACAACGGTCACGTCTACGCCTTCGTGTTCAACGCCGACGGCTCGGCCGAGCTCGTTGCCGACCTCGACCCGCAGATCGGCGGCGGCATGGGCCTTGACTACGACGAGGCACTCGGCGTGCTCTGGGTTGAGGCGGACGACGGCTACAACGGGCGCCTCGCGCAGCTCACGCTCAACGGCACCACCACGCCCGACGCCGTGCACATCGACCGCCCGACCAGCATGGAGAACCTGAACAACGAGGGCTTCGCCGTGGCGTCGATCGACTTCTGCGTCGACGGCCAGCGCCCCGCCTGGTGGTTCGCCGACGGCGTGCAGCCGGAGGCCCTGCGCTCGGCCATGCTCGACTGCGAGGTGCAGGATGGCGGCACGGAGACTCCGGCCCCGACGCCCACCCCGACTCCGACTGACCCAGAGGCGACCGAGCAGCCGGTCGAGACCAACGGACCGGGCCAGAGTGTGGACCCGAGCGAGTCGGAGACCCCGGTCGCCACGGAGACGCAGGGCGGCTCGGGTGCAGGCTCGACTTCGGGTGCGACTTCTGGTGCGGGTTCGACCAGCACCCCCGCTGCCGGCGACAACAACGAGTCCGGCACCAACAACGAGGCTGGCGGCAACGGCCTCGCCACCACCGGCGCCGAGGGCATCGTCCCGCTGCTCGCCCTGAGCGGCGTGCTGCTCGCCGCGAGCCTGGTGCTCATGCGCATCCGTCGTGGCAATCACGCGGAGTAGCGAGCGCGAACAAGCAAGTAGGCGGGCGTCCCGATTGGGGCGCCCGCCTTCTTGTCGGTCGGTCAGCTAGGCGAGCCCGACGACGAAGCACGTGGCAAAGGCGGCCAGCCCCACGACAAGAAAAACCCAGTCGGTTGCAACGATGCGCAGCGGGTGGCGCTCGGTGCGGGTGGCGGCGTAGCCGAAGCCGCGAGCATCCATGGCGAGGGCGACGCGGTCGGCGTGCCGCATCGACGCGGCGAGCAGGGGCACGAGCGAGGCGCGCTGCCGGCGGAACCAGCCGCCAACGCCCCGCCCGAACACCATGCCGCGGGCTCGGTGCGCGCGGCGGATGTTCTCGAGCTCGGTGCGAAACCGCGGTACGAAGCGAATCGCCGCGAGCCCCGCGTAGCCGAAGCGATAGGGCACGTGCAGGTGCTGCACGAGCGCCCGCACGAAGTCGTCGCCCGAGGTCGAGGAGCCGCTGAGCAGCGCGAGCGCGAACAAGGCGATGAGCCGTAGTGAGTTCGCGAGGCCGTGCTCCCACGTGCCGAGCGTGAACTGCCAGTCGCCGAGCTGCGCGAGCACCGGCGTGCCCTCGCCGAGCACGGGGTTCACCCAGACGCCGAGGGTGATCGAAAGAATGAACGCGAGCACGGGCAGGCCGACGAGCAGCGCGATGCGCCGCCGCCAGCGCATTCGCGTGCCGACGAGTACAAGTACGAGTGCCACCGAGCCGACCAGCGCGGGCACGCGCCAGCCGTCGACGAAGAACAGCGCCACCATTGGCACGAGCGCGACCACGAACTTGCTCAACGGGTGGATGTGGTGGAGGAACGGTTGGCGCTCGGAGGTCATCGCCACACCTCGCGGCCGGGCACCTCGCGCATCCGCGTAATCGCACCGTGCGGGCCCGCGATGCCGCGGAAAGCCGCCGCGACTGGCGGCAGGCCGAGACCCACGCGCTCGAGCACGCCCGAGGCGATGACGTCGTGCGTCGCGCCGTCGGCGACGAGGCGGGTGTCGTCGAGCACGAGCATCCGGTCGGCCTCCTCGGCGGCGAGCTGCAAGTCGTGCGTCGCGATGAGCACCGTCGTTCCCGCGTCGACGAGTTCGCGCAGCATGCCGACGAGCTCGGCGGCGCGCGCCTCGTCCTGCCCGAACGTGGGTTCGTCGAGCACGAGGATGTTCGCCCCGGAGACCAGCGCCGTCGCGACCGAGAGCCTGCGCTTCTGCCCGCCCGAGAGCACGAACGGATGCTGCTCGGCCTGCGCAACGAGGTCGAAGCGTTCGAGAGATGCGCGCACCCGCGCCTCGACCGCTTCTTCGTCGAGCCCGCGGCTGCGGAGTTCGAGCGCGAGCTCATCCCACACGCGCCCCGTCAGGAACTGCTGCTCGGGGTTCTGGAAGACGATGCCGATGCGGTCGCGCAGTTCGCGCTCGGGCAGTCGCGTGAGGTCGTCGCCGCCGACGAACACCTGCCCGCGACCCGGGGGAGTGATGCCCGTGAGCGCGTGCAGCAGCGTCGACTTGCCGGCGCCGTTGGGGCCGACCAGCGCGGTGAAGGATGCGGCGGGCAGCGAGAACGAGAAGTGACCGAAGAGCGCGCGGGCGCTGAGGGCCTCGGGCGCGCGAACCTCGGCGCGCGAGTTCTGGGTCGCGACGTCGGGGAGTTGGGGCGTGCTGGTGAGGGTCGCGCGCAGCTCATCAATCGTCAGCGGCAGCTCGTCGAAGTGCACGCCCGCGCCCCACAGGCGCGCGCCGATCTGCGTCGCGACCGGCAGCCAGACACCGAGCTCGGCGAGCACGTGGGCGTGGTCGACGAGTGCCTCGCGGGGCGAGCCCGTGACCGCGACACGCCCCTCGTGGTCGAGCACGAGCACCCGGGTCGCGATACGCAGCGCCTGGTCGAGGTTGTGTTCGATGAGCACGATGCCGACGTCGCCGCGCTCGAGAAGTTCGCCGAGCACGTCGTACACCTCGGCGGCCGAGCGCGGGTCGAGGTTCGCTGTCGGTTCGTCGAGGACGATGCAGGGGGAGCCCTGCGCGATCGCGGCAGCAATTGCGAGCCGCTGTCGACCGCCACCCGAGAGGACCTCGGGGGCGTCGTCTCGGCGATCCCAGAGCCGCACCGCGCGCAACGCTGCTTCAACGCGGCGCTCGATTTCGGCGGCCGGCACGCAGAGATTCTCGGGCCCGAACGCGACCTCGTCGTACACGGTGTTGGCGACGATCTGCGCATCAGCATCCTGAAACACCATCGCGATGTGCGCGCTCGCGTCGGCGAGGCGCAGTTCGTCGAGGTCGCGACCGCCGAGCTCGACGCGACCCGACACCTCCGCCCACACGCTTTTCGGCACGAGGCCGTTCAGCGCCATGGCGAGGGTCGACTTGCCGCTGCCCGAGGGGCCGAGCACGAGCAGGGCCTCACCCGGTGCCACCTCGAAACTTACGCTCGCCGGCGTGGGGCGGTCGGCGTCGCGGTGGGTTACGGAGAGCTGGTCGCAGCGCAGCAGCGGGGCGGTCACCGTTGCCGGCGCTCGTCCTGCTGCAGCCCGCGCGCGACGCCCGCGCGGTCGAGCGCGCCCGCGAGCCAGACGCCGACCATCGTGAACACGAGCGGCGAGATGAGGAAGCAGCCGACGATGAGGATGGTGCCGGCCCTGCCGTAGTCCTCGCCGCCCAGGATGCCGAACGCCGCGCCCGCCGTGATGCCGGCGCTGAGCACGCCGCTCACCACGAAGAGCCAGGGTCGCCAGATGCGGTAGCGGGTGACGAGGAACGGGATCTCTTGCACCACGCCGATCATGAGGCTCGTGAGGAACGCCATGAAGAAGATGGGCTGGAACGGGCTTGCGACGAGGCCCGAGAGCGCCGTGGTGAGCAGCGCGATGCCGGGCCGGCGGAACAGCGCCTGCGCGAGCGCGCCCGGCAAGAAGTAAAGGCCCATCGTGAGGCCGTAGACGAAGGGCACCGTGTTCACCGTGATGAGCCCGAGCCAGGCGTGGGCGGTGAACAAGACACCGCCGGCAACGCCAATGGCGGCGCACGTCATGAGCAGACGCGTACTGATGTTCTTCATGGGCACCTCTTCACCCAATTCTAAGGGTGACCTGACCGGGAGGGACTGCGGACGCCGGAATACACACCTGTAATTTGCCGCGACTCAAGGTGCGCGTTACCGAGGGTGGGTAGCGTTCGGGCAAAGCAATCGCGTTCGTGCGCCGAAGGGGGAGGTGGCTATGTCGTCGACAAGCGTGGTCGTGGTGGAGCCGCACCTGCTGGTTCGGGCAGGCTTCTCGCTCATTCTCGACGCCCCCGCCGACCTCGATGTCGTCGGCCAGGGTGAGACCGTCGACGAGCTCGTGCAGCTCGCCGACCTGAAGCGCCCCGACATCGTGTGCGTCGCGGCGAAGTTCGCCGATGGTTCGACCGTGATGGATGCGCTCGAGCGGCTCACGCACGTGGAGGGCTATCGGCCCGTGGTGTTGCTGCTCACCGGCAAGCACGACGCCGAGGTCGTCGACGTCGCGACGAGTCGCGGGGTCGCCGCCGTGATCTCGAAGTTCGCGACGCCGGAGGACATCGTCGACGTGGTTCGCGCGGCCGCCCAGGGGACTGTTACACGACTTCCGTAGTTTCGGTTGGAACCTTTCCGCAGCCAAATCTTGGGGGAGCATGCTGCTCGAAGTCCAACACGTCAGTCATTGGTACGGCGAACGGCAGGTGCTGAAGGACGTCAGCTTCTCGGTGTCCGACGGTCACCTGACCGGCTTCGTCGGTGCGAACGGCGCCGGTAAGACCACCACGATGCGCACCATCCTCGGGCTGCTCAAGCCGCGCGAGGGTCGCGTGCTGCTCGACGGCACGCCCATCAATGACGCCGACCGCGCGCGCTTCGGGTATATGCCCGAGGAGCGCGGCCTGTACCCGAAGATGAAGGTGCGCGAGCAGATCGTCTACTTCGCCCGCCTCCACGGTGTGGGCCAGGATGCCGCGAAGCGTCGCGCCGACGAGCTGCTTGAACGGCTCAACCTGCACGAGCGGGCGAACGACAACGTCGAGTCGCTCTCGCTCGGGAATCAGCAGCGCGCGCAGGTGTGCGTCGCGCTCGTGCACTCGCCCGAGTTCCTCATGCTCGACGAGCCGTTCTCGGGCCTCGACCCGGTCGCCGTCGACTCGGTGCTCTCAGTGCTGCAGGAGGAGGCGGCAAAGGGCGTGCCCGTGCTGTTCTCCTCACACCAGCTTGATGTGGTCGAGCGGCTCAGTGACGAGCTCGTGATCATTTCCGAGGGTGAGATCAAGGCGACCGGCTCGCGGCGCCAGCTGCAGGAGCAGCATTCGAAGGGCCTCTACCGCATCGACGTCGACGACGTCGCCTGGCTGGCGGCGCACACCGATGTCGAACTCGTCGACGCGCTCGGCGAGGGCCAGGTCATCCGCATCCTCGCCGCCGACGAGCAGGCCGCCGCGGACCGGGCGCAGGAGCTGCTGCGCGAGGGCGTTCAGCGGGGCGAAGTGCGCCGCTTCCAGCGCGAACTCACCCGACTCACCCAGATCTTCCGGGAGGTGCGCTAATGACGCAGCAGAACACATCCCCACGCACAATCAGTGTCATGGAGGGCGTGCGCCTCGTTGCCGGTCGCGAGATTTCGACCGCCGTGCGCGCGAAAGCCATGTGGTGGAGCCTCGCCTCGATCGTGGCGATCATCGCGCTCGTGCTGCTCGGCGGCCGGTTCCTCGGCGACGTCATGTCGGCGATCACCGGCGGCAACGGCGAAGACCAGCAGATCGGCACGACGCTGCCCGAGTCGGCGCTGCCCGCCGACGCGATCGCTGGCGACCTCGTGCGCATCGACACGGTCGATGACGCCGTCGCGCAGCTCGAGTCGGGCGAGCTGGATGCGCTGGTGCTGTCGGGTGCCGACGCGGAGGGGCTCGAGCTGCACGCGGAAGACGGCGAGGTCATCTCGCCCGAGACCGTCGCGAACACCCCGAGCTACGTCATCGTTGGCAAGGACTCGGTGCCCGACTCGCTCTCGCAGAGCCTCACGCTGTCGCCGCTCACCGGCTCGCTCGAGTTTGACCAGCAGCAGATTCCGCAGTTCATGATGATGTTCGTCGCCCTCGGCTACGGCCTCGTGTTCTTCCTCGCGATCATGCTCTACGCGCAGCGGCTTTCGCAGTCGATCGTCGAAGAGAAGGCCTCGCGCATCGTCGAGCTGCTCGTGTCGACCGTGAAACCAGGCACGATTCTCGCGGGCAAGATCGTCGGCGGCACCGTGCTTGCGATGGTGCAGGTCATCGTGATCGTCGCGGCCGCGCTCATCTGCCTCGCGGTCGCGGGACAGCTGGGGCAGGTACCCGATATCGGCGTCTCGCTCGTCTGGTTCTCGGTGCTCACACTGCTCGGCTTCATGTTCTACGCGAGCATGTATGCCGCGCTCTCGGCGACGGTGTCGCGCCCCGAGGATGTCGCGAGCGTCACCGCGCCGCTCACGTACCTGCTCATGATCCCGTACATCGGGCCGATGCTCGGTTTCCAGAATGAGACGCTCATGACCTGGTTGTCGTACATTCCCGTGTCGTCGCCAGTGGCGATGCCGCTGCGCATTCTGCAGGGCAGCGCCCAGTGGTGGGAGCCGCTCGCGGCCACCGCCGTCATGGTCGTGTTCGTCGTCGTCGTGATCTGGCTCGCGGGGCGCATCTACCGCAATTCGGTGCTGCGTACCGGCACGCGGGTGAAGCTCGCCGACGCCCTGCGCTCGTAGCCCGACCGGGTGCATCCTTGTGCGTGAGCGAACAGGATGCACCCGCAGGTTTGTGGGGTTGCGCCAAGTCAGGCGCGGGGTCGCGTCGCCCCATTGTGTTGAGGGCGCAGGCCGCGGGCGGTCGCTTCGGGCGCTGTCTTAGCGTTGGGAACACGTGCGCTGTTGCACTGTCGCGACAGCCACTTGCATCCCGCAGCGGCAGAGAAAAGGTGACACATGACTGACCAGCACCTCGAAGATCTTGACCACGACCTCGAGGTCGCAACCGGAACATCCGGCATCGACCGCGAAGCGATTTTCACCGCCATCATGGGTAGCTGGCCCGAGCAGCGTGCGCTCGGTCGAAAGGTCGCGGCGACCCCGGACTTCTGGCGCGACGACAGCCTGAGCATGGCGGAACACCGCGAGCGTGTGCTTGAGCAGTCGCACAAGCTCGTCGCCTTCGGCACCCCGAAGCTTGCGTTCCCCGAGAGCGTCGGCGGTGGCAACAACCACGGCGGCAACCTGGCCGCGTTCGAGCAGCTCGCGCTCGCCGACCCGTCGCTGCAGATCAAGACCGGCGTGCAGTTCGGCCTCTTTGGTTCGGCGATCATGCACCTCGGCACCGAGGTGCACCACAAGCGCTGGCTGCCCGACGTCATCGAGATGCGCATCCCCGGTGCCTTCGCCATGACCGAGTCAGGCCACGGCTCGAACGTCGCTGGCCTCGACACCACCGCCACGTACGACGAGGCAACGCAGGAGTGGGTCATCAACACGCCGTTCCGCAATGCGTGGAAGGACTACCTCGGTAACGCCGCGAAGCACGGCATCGCCGCGGTCGTGTTCGCGCAGTTGATCACGAAGGGCGTCAACCACGGCGTGCACGCGTTCTACGTGCCGATTCGCGATGACGCGGGCGAGTTCCTGCCCGGCGTCGGCGGCGATGACGACGCCGAAAAGGGTGGCCTCAATGGCATCGACAACGGTCGGCTGCACTTCGACCACGTGCGCATTCCCCGCGACTACCTGCTCAACCGCTACGGCAACGTCGACGAGGAGGGCAACTACACCTCGCCGATCGAGTCGCCCGGCCGCCGCTTCTTCGTCATGACCGGCACGCTCGTGCAGGGCCGCGTCTCGCTCGACGGTGCCTCGGCCGTCGCACAGCAGGCGTCGCTGCAGATCGCCGTGACCTACGCGAACCAGCGTCGTCAGTTCGACAACACCAAGTCGGGTCGCGAGACCGTGCTGCTCGACTACGGTCGCCACCAGCGCCGCCTGATTCCCCGCATCGCTACCGCCTTCGCCGCGACCTTCGCGCACGACGAGCTGCTGCGCGAGTTCGACGCTGTGTTCTCGGGCAAGGGCGACACCCCTGAGCGTCGTGCCGACCTCGAGACGCTGGCCGCCGCGCTGAAGCCGCTGTCGACGTGGCAGGCGATGGACACGATGCAGGACGCACGTGAGGCCTGCGGTGGCGCCGGCTTCCTCATGGAGAACCGCATTGTCGGCCTGCACCACGACTTCGACGTCTACACGACGTTCGAGGGCGACAACACCGTGCTGCACCAGCTCGTGGGTAAGCGCCTGCTCGATGACTACGCCTCGAAGTTCAAGGGCGTGGATGCGCGTGGCCAGGCTCGCATCGTGGCCACGCAGTTCGCGGGCAAGGCGTTCCGTGAGATCGGCCTTGCTCGCCTTGGCGGCGTTGTGGGCGACCTCGGTCAGTCGGCGCGTTCGGTGGGCTGGCTCCGCGAGCCCGAGAACCAGCGCGCGCTGCTTGAGGCGCGGGTTGAAGAGGTGATTGCCGAGATCGGCATGGAGATCGGCAAGGTCGCGAAGGCCTCCGCGGACGAGCAGAACGCGGTGTTCAACGCGAACCAGAACAAGCTCATTGACGCGGCTCGCGCCTATGCCGAGCTGACGCAGTGGGATGCGTTCACCCGCAAGCTCGCGGTATTCGAGGAGGGGTCGGAGACGCAGCGGGTCATGACGTGGCTGCGCGACCTGTTCGGCCTCAGCCTCATCGAGCGGGACTTGCAGTGGTACCTGCTCGCTGGTCGTCTCACCGCGAAGCGTGCGCGCCTCGTCACCTCGTACATCGACCGCCTCGTGCTGCGCCTGCGCCCGCTCGCGCAGGACCTCGTGAGCTCGTTCGGCTACACCGACGCGCAGCTGCGCGCGAAGATCATCGAGGATGACCGCGAGGAGAAGCGCCAGGAGGAGGCGAACGCCTACTACGAGCAGCTTCGCGCCGCCGGCGAGGAGCCGAAGGACGAGCGCGACATCTACCGCATGAAGCGAGGCTCGCGCCGCTAGCTTCGTGAGTGGTCGCCTGCCTCGCGTGGGCGGGTTACTGTAGCGACATGACGTTCAACGAGAACTCAAATCTCGACTCTGGCAATGTTCGCAAGCGTCGAGGGGGCACCACCGCTGCCGTTGGCGGCGGTGGTGTCGTTGTGCTCATTCTGGGGCTGCTGTCGACGCAGCTGTTCGGTGTTGACCTGACGCAGTTCTTCGGCGGCGCCGGCACCGAGCAGCAGCAGTCGGCCAGTGACGAGGACCTCGTCTGCACCGGTGCCGAGGCGAACGCGCAGCGCGACTGCCGCGTCGAGGGCGCGGCCGTGACGCTCGAGTCGTACTGGGCCGACGCATCCTCTGAGGTCGGGATTCGCGACTACGTCGACCCCACCGTGATCCTCTACGAGGGCCAGACCTCGTCGGCGTGCGGCACCGCCTCGAACGCGGTTGGGCCGTTCTACTGCCCGACCGACCAGTCCATCTATATGGACACCTCGTTCTTTGACATCCTCACCGAGCAGTTTGGTGCCTCGGGCGGACCGCTGTCGGAGATGTATGTGCTCGCGCACGAGTGGGGCCACCACATCCAGAATCTGGCCGGGGCTCTGACCTCGGACCGCCAGCGCGACACCGGTGACAACGGCGGCCAGGTGCGCATCGAGTTGCAGGCAGACTGCTATGCCGGCGCCTGGATGGGCGAGGCCGCCTCGCAGACCGATGCCGACGGCAACGCGATTCTCGAGGCGCCCACGCGTGCCGAGATCGAGACCACCATTTCGGCAGCCGAGGCGATCGGTGACGACCACATCATGGAGCAGCAGGGCATGGAAGTTCAGCCCGAGGCGTTCACCCACGGCACGAGCGAGCAGCGCGTGAATTGGCTGATCACGGGCTACGAGCAGGGCGTTGGCTCGTGCGATACGTTTAGCGTGCCCGATAGCCAGCTCTAGGAACCTATGACGTTTTCGCTTCTGCTCGCGTTGCAAGTTGTTGCCGTTGTTGTTGCCGTAGTCGTCACCATCGGTGGCGTCGTACTCATCGTCATCGGCGCCGCTCGACTCGCTCGGAAGCCCGCGCCACCCCGCGCCCAGGAGCCCGGATACTCGGAGGCCGTCGACTATGACGGACCCGAGCAGGTGCCCGCCGGGTTCGAGGATTCGCCGCGCTGGTTGGATGCGGATGTCACCTCTGACTCGCCCGGCGCCTCCTCGCACGTCGCGCGCTATTCGAACGCCGACCTGCATGCCGTCCGCCGCAGCGGCATCGCCTTCCTTGCTGGTGGCATTGTGTTGTTCCTCGTGGGCCTGGTCTTCGTGACGCAGACCTGGGGCGCGCTGGTCTAGAACGCCAGGCGGCCCCGCTGCCGGATCGGTCCCGGCTGTGGGCAGAGTTCTCCCCGGCTAGAAGGGCGCGGGATCGACGGCGGGGTCGTACGCGAGGCCGTCGGAGGGCTTGAAGATCGGGCCCGGTGGCTCGGGCCTGGTGATGAAGACGTCGCCGAGTGGCGAGGTCCATTCAAGGACCCCGTTGCCGAGGTGTCTGACCCTCCACGGCTGTTGGTGTTTCTGCGTGTGATGTCGGCGACACAGGTGGGCCTGGTTGTCGACACTCGTGGCACCGCCGGCGGCATACGGATGCGTGTGGTCGAGATCGCTGCGGTTGGCGGGGCGGCGGCAGCCGGGGAAACGGCAGGTGCGGTCGCGGGCTTGGAGGAACTTGCGCATCTGCGGGGTCGCGATGCGGGTGTCGACGGTAAGCACGTGTCCGTTGATGGGGTCGGTGAGGATGCGGTCGAAGCAGGTCACGCTGCCGGCGAGCTCGCGGGCTTCGAACGCGCTGATGGGCTCGGTACCGTCGATAAGGGCGATGTCGCGGGGCGCGTCGGGGTCGAGCAGGGTGGTGACCGGCACGATGACGCTCACGGTCGCGTTGACGTGCGGATTGCCCTTGGCCTCGGACTCGAGCGTGCTCTGCGGCACCGTGGTGAGGAGCGTTTCGACGAGCACGTCGGAGCGCAGTTGCGCGACGGTGCGCGGGTCTTCGATGAACTCGGTGTCCTCGGCCGAGAGTTCTTCGCCCGCTGCCTCTGCCGCGCGGACGCGGGCACGGTGCTGTTTCGCGTCTTCTTGGTGCTCGTCGCGCAGTTGGGTTGCACGCTTGTTGATGAGGTCGTAACTCGCGTGGGCCATGCCGGTGGGCATGTCGGCGGTGAGGCGCGACATACCGCTGCCGAAGTCTTGGATGGTGACAGTGCGCTCTTCGTACTCGCGGTGGAACGCGGCTTCGAACTCGGCGGCGTTGAGGCGGGCGGCGAGTCGTTTCGCGTAACTCTCGGTCTGCCCATGCGTGTGGGTGCGGGCGTAGTCGAGCACCTTCTTGCCGAACTCGTCGCGCAGCTCGTCGCCGACCTTGCGCTCGAACCGGAGGAGCGCGGCCGCGTGCCGCATGGTGACGGCGCCCTCGTCGAGCGCGGTCATCCAGATCGGAAACTGCGTGGTGAGCCGGTGCGCGTCGCGGGCGCGGTTCGTGAGGGCGATATCGCTTTCATTGGTGCGAATGCCGAGGCTGGCGACGGTGGAGCGCAGGTGGGATTGGAGGCGGTTCTCGTCGGAGATGATGTGAGCGCCCGCTTCGGCGTCGCGGCGAGTGTGTTCTTCGGCGATGTCGTACGCCTCGGCGAGCATGCGGCACTCGCCGAGGTCGGCTTGCCGGCGCAGCGTGTTGAAGTCGACGTAGTTGTCGGCGATGCGTCGGGTGCGCTCGGTGAGGTCGTCGTACATGGGCTCGGGCGTGGTGCCGTCGGGCCGATGCCGGCTCGCGTGCCGAGTCGGTTCGAAGTCGTCATCGTCGGGCGGTATTGAGTGGTTAGGTGCGGTCATCGGGCGTCACCTCCTCGAGCACGAGCATCTGAGAGATCGGAGTTCTGATTGATCGGAGTTCAGGCGATGTCTGGTTGTCGTTGTCTTGAAGACGCGTCAGCGGGCCAAAATGTGAGCCCGGGAGGCGATCTTTTTGCTGGGAGCTTCCTGACCGCGACGTTGCGGACGAGGAACGAGTTGGCGACGGATTTGGGGGAGTGGTTCCACTTCACCACGGGCCTCCGACATAGCCAGGCCGCGGGGAATTGGAGGACTTCGGTTGACTGGTTCTACTAGATCACGACCCTCCGACATGGATCGACGGAGGTGGATTCGCACGGTTCTGCAGGATTGCCTCCACCTCACCATGAGCCTCCGACACGGCGGCATCGCACACTTCCGGAGCGCGCACCCGACTGGCAACGCCTCGCCACGTCATTTCAGCTGAGCCGGGCACAGCCGAGCCAAGCCAACACACCAACTGGCCAGCCGCCTCCGCCGCACTGTCGGCCAACTGCATCGCGATGCCCGATGCCCGATGCCCGATGGCCGATGGCCGATGGCGGGCGCGGGCCATGGCTTGGGGACTACTCGCGCGACGCGATCACTTCGAGCACTTCTTCGCCGTACTGCTCGAGCTTTGAACGGCCAACGCCCGAGATGCCGGCGAGGGCGGTGATGGTGTCGGGGCGTTCGACCGCGAGCTCGCGCAGCGTCGCGTCGTTGAAGACGACGTACGCGGGCACCGACTGCTCGCGCGCGGTGTCGCGGCGCCACTCGCGCAGGCGCTCGAAGCGGGCGAGCTGGTCGGGTTGCAGCGAGTCGAGCTCGGGCTTGGGGCGCGACGAACGGGAGGTGCGCACGCGCTGCTCGCGCACATCCGTTCGCAGCTGCACCTGCTCGCCCCCGCCGAGCACCGACGCCCCGCGCTCGGTCATGCGCAGCACGCCGTAGTCGCCGTGCGCCTGAATCACGTTCATGGCGAGTAGCTGCCGCACCACCGAGCGCCAGCCCGACTCGTCGAGCTCGGTGCCGATGCCGTACGTCGACAGCTCGTTGTGGCGGTTCTGCGCGATGCGGTCGGTGTCGCGCCCGAGCAGGATGTCGATGAGTTGGCCAGCGCCGAACGCGCGCCGCTGCGAGCGGTCGATGCGGACGATCGTCGAGAGCAGCTTCTGCGCGGCGACGGTGCCATCCCAAGTCGCGGGCGGGTTGATGCAGTTGTCGCAGTTGCCGCACGGCTCCGACCGTTCGCCGAAGTAGTCGAGCAGCATCTGGCGCCGGCAGCCGGCGGTCTCGCTCAGTGCGAGCATCGCATCGAGGTGCAGCGACTGCTGCCGCTTATAGAAGTCGTCGCCCTCGCCCTGATCGATCATGCGGCGCTGCTGCACGACGTCCTGCAGGCCATACGCGAGCCACGCGGTCGACGGCAGCCCGTCGCGGCCGGCGCGCCCCGTCTCTTGGTAGTAGCCTTCGACCGACTTCGGCAGGTCGAGGTGCCCGACGAAGCGCACGTCGGGCTTGTCGATACCCATGCCGAACGCGATCGTCGCGCACATCACGAGCCCCTCCTCGCGCAGGAACCGCGCCTGGTTCGCCGCGCGCGTCGCCGCCGGCATGCCCGCGTGGTAGGCGAGGGCAGGGATGCCGCGGTCGCTCAGGTACTCAGCCGTCTGCTCGACCGACTTGCGCGAGAGGCAGTAGACGATGCCCGCGTCGCCCGGGTGCTCGGCCTTGATGAACTTGTGCAGCGAATCACGCGCGCGGTCTTTCGGCACGATGCGGTACTGAATGTTCGGGCGGTCGAAGCTCGACACGAACTTCGCGGCCCCGTCGAGGCCGAGCCGCTCGATAATCTCGTCGCGCGTCGCGAGCGTCGCGGTCGCGGTAAGCGCGACCCGGGGCACATCGGGCCACTGCTCGTGCAGCACGCTGAGCTGCAGGTAGTCGGGCCGGAAGTCGTGGCCCCACTGGCTCACACAGTGCGCCTCGTCGATCGCGAACAGCGAGATGTTGCCGCGCTGCAATAGCGGGATGGTCGCCTGCAGCCGCTCGGGCGCGAGGTAGAGCAGATCGAGCTCGCCAGCGATGTACTGCTGCTCGACGAGCCGACGCTCGTCGCTGTCGAGCGTCGAATTCAGGTAGGCGGCCCGTACGCCGAGCTGGCCCAGCGCATCCACCTGGTCTTGCATGAGCGCGATGAGCGGCGAGATGACGATGCCCGTGCCCTCGCGCACGAGCGCGGGCACCTGGTAACAGAGCGACTTGCCGCCGCCAGTGGGCATGAGCACGAGGGCGTCCTTGCCCTGCACGACGGCGTCGATGATCTCGGCCTGCTGCCCGCGAAACTCTGGGTAACCCCATACCTGTTCGAGGACCTGCTGTGCCGTTGCCATACCCACAAGCCTAGGCACTGCCGCAAGCACGCAACTCAGTTCTCCACAGCGTCGATGCCGTGGTCACTTCTCCACAGAAGCGCGCCGCGCTACCCGCGTTCGACGGGGAAGCCCTCGGCCTCCCACTGCGAAATGCCGCCGTCGACGTTGGTCGCGTGCTTGCCATAGCGTGCGAGGAAGTCGACGGTGCGCGCCGAACGACCGCCCGCGTGGCACATGATGTAGGCGCCCTCGTCGGGCACCTCGTCCATGCGATCCGCGAACTCGCTCAGCGGAATCACCGTCGCGAACGGGATGCGCACCTCGGCGACCTCGTCATTCTCACGCACGTCAATGAGCGTGATGTTCTCACCCAGTTTGTGCAGTTCTGCAACGGAAATGTTCTCCATGAAGTGAGCTTAGACGCGATTTCTTGAGGGAATCTCCCCGGCGAAACATCAGCCCTTCGATGGCATCGAAACGCTGCCGAGTCCAACCTGCGGTTGAGATTCGTCGCTGCGTTACGCAGATTTCCCCTGGGCCCGTGGTTTTGTCGCAGGTGGCGGATAGGCTTCACACGAACTCCTCAGTGAGGGCTGCCAACGGGCGCCGCGCTGCGGGGTCGAACCCACCAGAACTCATGAGCGTGGTGACAGTTCGCCGCCGCGCGCGAAGGAGCAGCAGTGAGCGACAGCTACTCGAACCAGCCGAACGGGTACGGAGCTCCCTCGGGAGGCTACGGCCAGGGCGCGCCTGGGCAGAACCCCCAGGGCTACGGCCAGCAGCAGGGTCAGTTCGGCCAGCAGCAGGGCTACGGTCAGCAGGGCCAGCAGCCCGGCGGATACGCGGGCCAGCCTGGTCAGTACGGCCAGAGCCAGCAGGGCCGGTTTGGCGGCCAGCAGGGGCAGCCCGGCTACGGCCAGCAGCAGCCTGGCGGATACACGGGCCAGCCCGGTCAGCAGGGCCAGTTCAACCAGCAGGGTCAGTTCGGTCAGCCCGCCCCGCAGCCTCGCCCGCGGCCGCAGCTACTGAAGAGCTCGAAGCTCGACTGGGTGCGCGACATCGGTGGCGCGGTGTTGCCGCTCATCGCGCTCGTTATGGTCTGGCACGTCGCCCAGACCCGCAGCGGTGTCGCGCTGACCGCCACCGAGATCGCTCCGGTACTCACGTCGATCCTTGCGGCGCTTGCGGGCATTTTGCAGATCGTGACGCGTTTCGGCATCGTCGGCATGCCACAGAACACGCTCTACCTCATCCGAGCGGGCGCACAGGTGCCGTTCATCGTGACGTTCGTCGTGTACTTCGTCTTCGACGTCGTCAACGCCATCACCACCTCGAGTGACGTCAGCGGCAGCCTCGACATCTCCTTCATCGGCCTCGGTGCCGGTGCCGCCGTCGCGTTTACGGGCGCCGCGCTCAACGTGCAGAGCCGCGACTACGAGGCCGGCCCGAGCCGCGACCAGGTCAACCCCGTCGCGGTCACCGCGACGAAGATCCTCAACTGGGTGCTCGTCGGCGTCGTCGCCCTTGGCGCGCTCGTGCTGATCATCGGCTCGATCATGTTCGCCGCATCGCTCGCCGACGCGATCGGCAGCTACGGCTCGGTCAACCCCGTGGGCATCATCCTCAAGGTCGTGTTCGGCGTGCTGCTTGCGCTTGCGATCGGCCTCGCCCCGGCACTCCTCGCCAGCCTTGGCTCCGAGCCGGCCCGCATCGCGACCATCGCGATCGGCGCCGCGGCGCTGCTCGCCTGGATCCTCGACGGCACCTTCGGCCTCGCCTTCTCGATCACCGGCATCGAGTCGATCGTGCCGCTCGCCGCCTTCTCGGGCGGCGCAGCCTTCGTACCCTTCGCGCTCGTGGCCGCGGCGCCACTCGGTGCCCTCGCGCTTTCGCCTGAGGCGCAGCGCTCGACCAAGCCGATCGAGCCGACGGTGCGTTGGTTCTCGGCGCTCGGCCTGTCGCTGCTCGCGATCGCGGCGGTCGCCTTGACGGCCGCGCTCGGCGCGATCGGCTCGTTCATTCCGGTCTATGACGGCGCTGAAAGCGACAGCGGCCGCGTGACCCTCACCGTGATCATCCTCGTGCTCTCGGTGATCATCGCCGGTGCTGCGCTCTACGGCTACTTCGTGCTGCGTGGCAAGGCCACGCCGCCGCAGCAGCACCAGCAGGCCGGGTTCCCGCAGCAGGGCCAGCCGCAGCAGCAGGCCACTGGTCAGCTGCCGCGTATCTCGCAGCTCGTGCTGCTCATCATCACGGGTGGCATCGCCGGCGTCGGCATCGTCGCGATGATCTTTGGCCTCATCGAGCAGCGCATGTCGAATGCGATCGGCGCGAGCATGGTGCCCGCCATCTACATCTTCGCGATCTACGTGCTCCTGCCGCTGATCCTCGCCGCTGGCGTGCTGCTCGTGCCCGCCGTGAAGCAGCACTTCACCGCCACCGGCACGGCGCTCAAGACCGGGGGACAGGGTGGCCAGAACTTCGGCCAGCAGCCTGGCGGTCAGTTCGGCCAGGGTCAGCAGCCCGGTGGTCAGTATGGCCAGCCTGGTCCGCAGACCGGTCAGCAGCAGCCGTTCGGCCAGCAGCAGCCCGGCTTCGGCGCGCAAGGATACGGTCAGCATCAGCCCGGCCCGCAGCAGGGCTTCGGCCAGCAGAGCCAGCAGCACAACGACCAGCAGGGCTACGGCCAGCAGGCTCAGCAGTTCGGTCAGCAGCAGGGCAACCAGCAGCAGGGCTATGGCCAGCAGAACCAGCAGCAGTCGTTCGGCAGCCAGCAGGGTCCGTACGGCCAGCAGCAGCCCGGCGCCGAGCAGTCGGGCGGCTATGGCCAGTCCGGCGCGGCGAGCTCGCAGGGCCAGTTCGGCAACCAGGATGCGCAGAACCAGTCGCAGGCCGGCTACGGTCAGCCCCCGCAGCCGAACGGCGCCTTCGGCCAGCCTGCACAGGGCGGCTACGGCCAGCAGCAGGCTGGCGCGTCGCAGGCGCAGGGCGAGCAGTCCTCATTCGGGCAGCCCGAGGCCGCGCAGCAGCAGTCGCCGTTCGGCGGCTACGGTCAGCCCGTGGCAAGCGAGCAGGCCGGCGCGACCGAGACGGCAGCCGACTCGGCCAGCTCGAGCGACTCGACGACCGCATCCGAACCGGTCCCCGCCGAGACGCAGCGTGACGAAAACGCCGCCGACTCGGGCTTCGGCGCACCCGCGTGGGCTGGCTTCGGCGCCGCGGCTGCCGGAACCGCCGCCGTTGGTGCGGCCGCAGCTTCGGCCGCGGCGAGTGACGACGAGTCGAGCGACGAGGGCGCCGCTTCCGCTGACGAGACGACCGAAGCGACCCCGGCAGCCGGCGACACCGCCGACGCGGAGGCCGATGCTTCGACCTCGGAGACCTCGACCGCATCGGCACCGTTCGGTGGCTACGCCGGTTACGGCAGCGACGCGTCGAGCACCGATTACTCGAGCGCCGGCGCCGCATCCGCGGACGAGGCGACCGACGAGGCGACGAGCGAGTCCACGCCAACCGCCGAGGCCGACGCCGCCGACACCGCGACCGAGTCGACGAGTGGCTACGGCTTCCGTTCGACGACGCAGGAGCCCTCGTCGGCCTGGGGCTCGCTCGAGACGGGCGCGACTCCGACGACCTCGGAGCCTGCCGCTGAAACCGAGCCTGCGGCCGTCGCCGACGCCGCTGCCGAGGTCGAGACCGACGAGGCTCCGGCCGAGTCGACCGGCTACGAGGCACCCGCCGTCAGCTTCGGCGACGCCCCCGTCGCCGAGAGCGACAGCGCCGAGAGCGACACCACGGAGCAGCCCAGCACCGAGTCGGGCGACACTGCGTCGCAGCCGTCGGAGGGCTGGACCCCGGGCTGGAGCACCGACGCCGCGGCAACCGACGACGCCACGAGCGCGGCAACCGAAACGTCGACCGACGAGTCGGCAGCCACCGACTCGGGTTACAGCTACGGGTACCAGCCGAGCGTCAATTTCGGAGGTGGCGAGGAGCAGTCGGCGACCGAGTCGACTCGCGAGTCGGCCTCGGCTGAGGAGTCCGCGACTGAGTCGCAGGATTCGGGTTACAGCTACGGGTACCAGCCGAGCGTCAATTTCGGAGGTGGCGAGGAGCAGTCGGCGACCGAATCGACTCGCGAGTCGGCCTCGGCTGAGGAGCCCGCGACTGAGTCGCAGGATTCGGGTTACAGCTACGGCTACCAGCCCAGCGTCAACTTCGGCGGCGACAACTCGCAGGCGCAGGCCGACGCGAGCAGCGCATCCGAGCCCGAGTCGAGCACCGAGACGAGCACTGATCAGGGCTACGGCTACCTCTCGCAGCCCGAGGAGACTCCGGCGACCGGCGTCGAGGCGCCCGAGGCGCAGGACGCCCCGCAGGCGCCCGCAGCGGCTGACCTGCCCGCGCTCGCGCGCCGGGCGCTCGAGGCTGACGCCAGCGCATCCGAGCTCGAATCGATGAAGGAGCACCGCGAGCTGTGGCCGTACCTCGCGGCCGCGCCCGCCGCGTCGCCCGAGCTGCTCGACTGGCTCGGCCAGACGAACGACCCGACCGTACTCGCGTACCTGCGCAACCGCGGTCACCAGGCTTAACGCCAACCACGAAGCGGGGCGTCTCCAACCGGAGGCGCCCCGCTTCGTCGTTCAGCTACAAGCCGCGTTAACGCGCGCTACTCGGCGCCGGGCACGCGCAGCATCCGCGCGACCTGGCCGTGCAGCGGCGAGCGCGGCAGGTCGACGCCGTCAACCGAAAGAATCGGCGCGACGATGCGGCCCGACGACAGCAGCCAGGCGCCCCGCACCTGCGACAACACCTCGCGCGGCAGCTCGTCGAAGCGCACGCTGAGGCCGGCCTCAGTGGCGGCATCCATGAGTGCGCGCAGCGTCGTCGACGGCAGGATGCCGTCCTGCTTCGGCGTCACGAGCTCACCATCAAGATCGACGACGAGCGCCGAGGTCGGGCCCTCGAGAAGCCGGCCCGACGGCGTCACGAAGATCGCGTCGTCGGCGCCGTTCGCCTTCGCCCAGCGCTTCGCCGCCATGTTGATGCCGTACGACAGGCTCTTTGCGCCCGGTAGCAGCCACGGCAGCTCGCTCGTCTCTTCGGCCTCGTGGCCGCGGTCAAGCACCACGACGCGCACGCCCTCGCGCTCACGCAGCACGGCATCCGACACCGGCTGCATCATCGCCCAGCACGTCGCGTCGCCACCGAACTCGGGGCCGCGCGTCTCGACGAGGCGCACGGTGGCCTCGGGGTGCGCATCCCAGTCCCACGCCGCGACGAGCGCGGCGACGGCGCGCTCATAGCCGGCCCGATCGGGCTCGGGCAGCGAGAGGATGCGCGCCGATGTCGCGAGGCGGTCGAGGTGGGCGGGCAGGTCGATCACGTGGCCGGCGCGGCACGAGGCGACGTCGAAAACGCCATCGCCGCGCACGACGCCGAGGTCATCGGCGCGCAGCAATGGAGTTTCGACATCGACGAGCGAGCCATCGAGCAGCGCGACCAACTGAGGAACAGAAGCGGTCATGTCACCAGCGTAGGGGGCGCATCCGCTCTCGCCCGGCATTCGCCGGGGCAGCCTAAGCTGAAAGTCATGCGCTTCTTTTCGCCCCTCCTCGCGACCAAGCGCATCCCGTGGTTGCAGGTCGTGAAGACCTTCATCGCCATCGCGATTTCGTGGGTCGTGTCGATGCTCCTGTTGCAGGTCGACATGCCGATCTTCGCGGCGATCGCGGCGCTGCTCATCGTCGCCCCGAACCTCAACCAGACCGCGTCGAAGGGCATCGAACGCACCCTCGGCGTGATCGCCGGCGTCATCATTGCAACCGTGTTCGGCGGCATCTTCGGCCACAACGCGATCGCCGCGATCGCGGCCATCGCCGTCGCCCTGCTCATCGGCTGGGCGGGCCGGCTCAGCCTCGGCATGCTCAACCAGATGGCGATCAGCGGCATGATCGTCATCGTCATGGGCGGCGGCAGCGTCGAGTTCGCGCTCGACCGCATTGTCGAGACGATCATCGGCGCGATCATCGGCTTCCTCGTGAACATGCTCATCGTCGCGCCGGTGCACGTCGAGCCCGCGCGCCAACGCGTCGCCGACCTCGGCGGCGAGCTCGCGGCCTCGCTCGGCCGCCTCGCCGACGCGCTCGAGGTGCGCCAGAGCCCCGGCGACCTGCAGGGGCTCATCCTCGAGGCACGGCTGCTGCGCAACATGGTCGAGGTGAGCCGCAAGGCGATCGAAGAGGCGCGGGAGTCGCTCGCACTCAACCCGCGCGGCCGCAGGAACCGCGAGCAGCTCGACGAAATGGATGCGCTGCTCGAGACGAAGCTGCAGTCGATCGTCACCGAGGTGATCGGCATGACCCGCGCGTTCTACGACCACTACGACGACTCGCTGCCCGAGGAGCCGATGGCGCACGACATCGCCGAGCAGCTGCGTCGCTGCGCCCACGACGTGCGGCTCGCGGTACACCTCGCCGAGGTCGACCCCGAGCCACTCACCTCGGCGATCCCCGCCCTCACCGCACCCCTCGAGCTCTCGGCGCCGCGCGGGCAGCGCTGGATTCTCATCGGCTCGCTCATGGAAGACCTGCGCCGCATCCGCGAGACCCTGCTCATCGACGAGGACGACGAGTAGGCCCACCGTCACACGCGGTCACCCGGGCCCCTCAGGGGTGGGAGACTGGACTCTTGTGAGCGGCGCGGCCACACCCGCCCGCCGCGGGGGAGAGAAAGCGGTTGAGTCGATGACACAGGCGAGATTCTGGAGCGGCTCGCGCGTGTTCTCGCTCGTCGCGGTCGTGCTGCTCGCGGGCAGCCTGCGCGCCGGCGTCACCGCCTTCGGCCCACTCGCCGTGCGCATCGGCGCCGACGTCGGTCTCAGCGCGACCGAAGTGGGCGCGCTCGCGGCGTTGCCGGTGCTCGCGTTCGGCCTGTTCGCCGTGCCCACCGCGCCGCTGGCCCGCCGTCTCGGCTTCGACCGGCTCGCGCTGCTCAGCCTCATCGTGCTCGCGTCCGGCCTCGCCCTGCGCCTGCTCATGCCCGCCTGGTCGCTCTGGGTCGGCACCGCGCTGCTCGGCATCGGTGTCGCCACGCTGAACGTGCTGCTGCCGGTGCTCGTGAAACGCGACTTCGCCCCCAACGCCCCGCTCGTACTCGGCGTCACGACCTGCACCATGACCGGCACCGCTGCGCTCGGCGCGGGCCTCGCGGTGGTGATCACCGACTCGACCGGCGGCCAGTGGCGGCTCGCGCTCGCCGCATCCCTGCCCGTTGTCATCGTGGCGATCGCGCTCTTCGCGGTGCGCGGCTGGCGCGATCGGCTCGGCGTCGCCTCGAGCGACCACTCGCCGCACGTGAACATCTGGCGCTCGCCGATCGCGTGGTCGGTCACCGCGTACATGGCGCTGCAGTCGACGGTCTTTTACACCTTCGTGAACTGGATGCCCACCATCGAGCAGAGCAGTGGCGTGAGCGAGGCGAACGCGGGCCTGCACCTCGCGATCGCACAGTTGTCGGGCATGCCGCTCGGCTTCCTCGTCGCGTGGCTCATGAACCGCTCGCGCGACCAGCGCATCATCGCCATTAGCTTCCTGCCGATCACCGCGATCGCCCTGCTCGGCGGGATGTTCCTGCCGCAGCTCATGCCGGTGTGGACGGTCATGATCGGCCTCACCACAGGAATGATGCTGCCGGTCGCGCTCGGGCTCATCTCGGAGCGCGCGGCGACAGCGGGCGATGCCGCGCGCATGTCGGGCATGGCCCAGTCGATCGGGTACTTCTGCGCGGGCCTCGGCCCGATCATCGGCGGTGGCCTGTTTGAGGCGACGGGCGGCTGGGTGGCGACGCTGGGCCTGCTGCTCGCCTGCGTCGTCGGCCTCGTGTTTGCGGGCCTCGCAGCGGGCCGCGACCGCACGCTCGGCGCGGCGCCGGCCGAGCGCTAAACCGCCCGCACCCTCGGGCGAGGATGCGGGCGGCAAGTCTGCGGCGCGGGCCGGCTAGATCAGGTCTTCGAAGTTGAAGAACGACTTGTTCCAGGCCGTGATCTCGACCTTCGCGAACAGGCCCTGCTGTGAGTACGGGTCGGCCTGGGCGAACGCCTCGGCCTCTTCGAGCGTCTCGACGTCGACGATGACGAGGCTGCCGATCGGATCGCCGGCCTCGTTGCGCTTCGCACCCGCCGCGAGCAGGCGCGGGGTGTTCTCGCGCAGCCACGCGAGGTGCTCCGGGCGTAGTTCGAGGCGCTTGTCAACGCTGTTGGGGAGGTCGTCTGAGTTGATGGCGTACGGCACCGGGGCTCCTTCGTAGTGGCTTGCCCTTGCAGCGTAGCGCGCGGTAGGGCGGGGGCCGACGCCGCCTACCACTTGCGATCGCAACAGGAAAAGTTGCGAGGGGCATTATTTCAACGTTGACTTGGAGTAGCACAAAGTGTCCTGTGAACCGGCGCCCGCCCGACGAGGACCGTACAAAGGAGACCCAGTGAGCAAGCTCAGCTCTCTCATATCCACCGATGCCGTGCAGCTCTACGTTCCCGCCGAGGACTGGCGCTCGGCCGTCATCGCGGCGGGCGACCTGCTCGTGCAGACCGGCGCGACCGAGCCCGAGTACACCGACTCGATGCTCGCGACCATCGATGAGCACGGCCCGTACATCGTTATTGCGCCCGGCTTCGCCCTCGCGCACGCGCGACCCAACGCATCCGTGAAGCGCACGGGCCTCAGCTTCGTTCGCCTCGCGAACCCCGTCGAGTTCGGTGCCGGCGACAACGACCCGGTCACGATCGTCATGGGCATGGCTGCCGCCGACTCGACCGAACACCAGCAGGCGCTTGCCACGCTGGCCGGCGTGCTCGGTGACCCGGTTCGCCGCGCCGCCCTCGACACGGCGAACACGCCCGAGGCCGTGCTCGAGGTGCTCACGAGCGACCCGGCGCAGGCCTCGGCCGCCGAGCCGAGCACGCCCCGCCACGCGGCTTCCGTGGCCGATGATCGCGAGGTCGACCTCACCGGCACCGTCGCCTCGAAGGGGCACATCCTCACGGTCTGCGGCAACGGCGTCGGCACGAGCATCTTCCTCAAGAACACGCTCGAGCAGGTGCTCGGCAAGTGGGGCTGGGCGCCCTACTTCACCGTCGAAGCGACCGACACCATCTCGGCCAAAGGCAAGTCGAAGGAAGCCGACCTCGTGCTCACCTCCGGCGCCATCGCCGAATCGCTCGGCGACCTCGGCGTGCCCGTCGAGATCATCGGCGACTTCACCTCGCAGCAGGAGATCGACGGCGCCCTGCGCCGCCGCTACGCCGTCTAACGCGCGACCCGGCTCTCGGGCCGTGGCGCGCATCCGCTCGCACACCGCGGCACCCGGCCAGCGCATCCCTCAGCTTCTAGTCATTGGAGAGCATCATGGACGTGATCTACGCGATCGCGCAGTTTCTCGTGAACGAAATCCTTAGTGTGCCGGCGTACCTCATCGGCATCATCACCGCGGTCGGGCTCATCGCGCTGCGCAAGAGCGCAGGCGCGGTGATTGGCGGCGGTATCAAGGCCACGCTCGGCTTCATGCTGATCGGCGCCGGCGCCGGCCTTGTCACCGCTTCGCTCGAACCGCTCGGCGTCATGATTCAGGGCGCGCTCGGCGCGCAGGGCGTCGTGCCGACGAACGAGGCCATCGCGGGCATCGCGCAGCAGGAGTACGGCGCGCAGGTGTCGTGGCTCATGATTCTCGGTTTCGTCGTCGCGCTGCTGCTCGCGCGCTTCACGCCGCTGCGCTACGTGTTCCTCACCGGTCACCACATGCTGTTCATGGCGACGATGATCACCATCGTCATGGCCTCGGCCGGTATGAACACCTGGGTCGTCGTGATTCTCGGCGCCGTGCTGCTCGGCATCCTCATGGTCGCGCTGCCCGCGCTCGCGCACCCGTGGATGAAGAAGGTCACCGGCGACGGCTCGGTCGCAATCGGTCACTTCGGCACAGCCGGCTACGTCGCTGCTGGTGCCGTCGGTCGCCTCGTCGACCCGAAGGGCAAGAGCCGCTCGACCGAAGACATCAAGGTGCCCGAGGGTCTGCGCTTCCTGCGTGACTCGATGGTCGCCACCGCCCTGTCGATGGTGCTCATGTACGTCATCGTCGCGGTGATTTACCTCATTCGCGTCGGCGAAGCCGAGGCGTTCGAGGCCTTCGGCGGCGCGAGCAACGTCGGCAACTTCCTCATGCAATCGGTCACGCAGGGCCTCGGCTTCGGCATCGCGGTCGCCGTGATCCTCTTCGGCGTGCGCACCATCCTCGGTGAGCTCGTGCCCGCGTTCCAGGGCATCGCGGCGAAGGTAGTGCCGGGCGCCGTGCCCGCGCTCGACGCGCCCATCGTGTTCCCGTACGCGCAGAACGCCGTGCTCATTGGCTTCATTTCGTCGTTCGTTGCCGGCCTCTGCGGTCTGTTCGTGCTCGCCGCCTGGCTCGGCCCGGCGTTCGGCCTCGCCGTGATCCTGCCAGGCCTCGTGCCGCACTTCTTCACCGGTGGTGCCGCGGGTGTCTTCGGTAATGCGACCGGCGGCCGCCGCGGCGCGATCGCGGGTGGCTTCGTGAACGGTCTGCTCATCACGTTCCTGCCCGCGTTCCTCATGCAGGTGCTCGGCAGCTTCGGCTCGGCGAACACGACCTTCGGCGACGCCGACTTCGGCTGGTTCGGTATTCTCATCGGCTACGGCGCGAACGCTGGCGCGGTGCTCGGTGCCGTGCTACTCGCGGTGATCGGCCTCGTCATTCTCGTCGCGGCGATCATCGTGCAGAAGCGCGTCGTCGAGCGCGACTGGGATGCGGCGCCGAACCGGCGCAGCGGGATGGGAGGCTCGAGCGAATCGGCGGGCTCGGCCACCACGGCGGCGAACGCCGGGAAGTTCGCGCGCATCGCCCCGCCGAAGGGCGCGCCCCGGCCGCCCGCCTCGATCGAGGGCTAGGCGCGAGCCTCCTGACAACGAAATTCCCCGGCGGGTGGGCCGAAAGATTCGCCCCGCCCATCGGGGAATTTTCGTTGTTGCGCTGGCCTAGTTGTTCCTCCCAGTGATGCAGTTCACGGTAGTGGCGCGGTCAGTGACAAGTGGCGCGATGGTGATGGCGCCAGTTGTCGTTGGTGGCGCCACTCGGCGAGGGGGGCCGGTGGTGGCGCTCTCAGCGACGTGGCGCGAATGGTAGTGGCGCGGTCAGCGACAAGTGGCGCGATGCTGACGACGCCAGTTGTCGCTGAGCGCGCCATTCCGGGCGACGACGCGACGGGGTGCCGTGGGGCCACGGAGGACAGACTGGGGGAACGGGGAGTTTTCGCCTCCCCGCGACGTCCACAACGTGACAGGCCGTTACACCTAGAGCGCCGCGTCGGCGTAGACGAGCAGGGCGTCGCGCACGAACTCGGCGCCGTGCTCGGATGCGCGGGTGTAGTTCGCCGCGAAGCGTGGGTCGTCGGCGTACATGGTGGCGAGGCCGCGCAGGGCGTCGGCCGTGAGCGGCTGGCCTTGCCACGCGCGCCGCAGCCAGGCGACGTGCTGCGCCGCGACCTGCTGCGCAGCGGCCGAGCCGGGCTCGTCGCCGGCGGTGATGCGCGCATCCCAGGCGTCGTTGAGCGCCTCGAGCTCGGCACGGAACTCGGCCTGGCCCGACTCGCCGAGGCCCGCCCACCAGCTATTGCTGCGGTCGGCTGCCTCGTCGCCCCAGCGCTCGCGTACCTCGGCGTCGTACTGGGTGTGGTCGAAGCCGTCGAACATGTCCTTCGGCATAATGTCTTCTTTCTCGTCGATTGCGGTGATGGTCGCATCGATGGCGGCGATCTGACGGCGGATGCGCGCCCGCTCACTCGTGAGCCGCTCGCGCAGTTCGCGCAGCGCGGCGACGTCGTCGCGTTCCCCGTCGAGAATCTCGCGAATGCTCGCGAGATCGACGCCGAGGTCGCGCAGTCCGAGGATGCGCTGCAGCCGCACGAGAGATGGTTGCGCGTAGTAGCGCAGCCCGCCGTGGCCCACCCGGTCGGGCGGCAGTAGGCCGATCTGGCCGTAGTGGCGCAGGGTGCGCGAGGTGACGCCGGTCGCGGCGACCACCTCGTGAGTCGACCATTCCATGGGCCCTCCTTCGATGCGGTCACGACGCTATCGGTTGACGTTACGTCAACCGCAAGCCCCAAGTCGCAACCGGCGCGAAACTGGCCCACAAGGCATCGACCCGAGCCGAGCATCCAGCCGCCGCCGGGCGCGCATCCGTACCCTGTCCGCATGGCTACGAAACGAGTGCGAGGGTACGTGTCAGGCGTCGTGCAGGGCGTCGGGTTTCGCTATTCGACCGCCCAGGAGGCGCAGCGGCTCGGCCTCGGCGGGTACGTGCGCAATCTGTTCGACGGCCGGGTCGAGTTCGAGGCCGAGGGCGAGGCGGATGCGGTCGATCGGCTCGTCGTGTGGGCGCACCGTGGTCCCCGCTCGGCGAGCGTCGACGGCGTCGAGACGAGCGGGCAGCCGACGCGCGGCGACACCGAGTTTGAGATTCGGGGCTAGCAGCCACGCAATTGGGGCCCCGTGGTCCGCTGCGGCGGGGGCTCGAGCCGGGCGACGGGTCGCCGAACTACTGCGCGGGCTCTTCGAGGCCCGGGAGGAATACCTTGCGGGCCGGCTCGACAGGGCCCGTGGCGTCGGTCTCGTCGGCGCCGTAGACGTGCGGGCGCAGCACGACGACGTCGTGGAGATTGCGGTAGCGCTCGTCGTAGTCGAGGCCGTAGCCGACGACGAACTCGTTCGGCACATCGAAGCCGATGTAGCGCACGGGCACGTCGACCTTGAGGCGCGAGGGTTTGCGCAGCAGCGTGCAGATCTCGACCGAGGCGGCGCCGCGCGACTCGAGGTTCTGGCGCAGCCAGCTCAGGGTGAGGCCCGAGTCAATGATGTCCTCGACGATGAGCACGTCGCGGCCGCTGAGGTCGGTGTCCAAGTCCTTGAGGATGCGCACGACACCCGACGACACGGTGCCCGAGCCGTACGAGGAGACGGCCATCCAGTCCATCTCGAGCGGGATGCTCAGCTCACGAGCGAGGTCGCTCACGACCATGACGGCACCCTTGAGCACGCCGACGAGCAGGGGAGTGCGGTCGCGGTAGTCGGCTTCGATGTCGCGGGCGAGCTCGCCGATGCGCTCGGAGATCTCCTCGCGGCTCAGGAGGACTTCGCGGACGTCGGCCTCAATGTCGGATGCGCGCACGTGGTTCCTTTCGCGGTGGCGTTAGTGCTCGGTGTCGTCGACGCCCTGCTCGGCGAAGCCGAAGAACAGGCGGCCGGCGCTGCGTTCAACGCGGATGCCGGGCAGGTCGATGGGGCCCTGCCCGCGCCACTCGGTGGCGAGCGCGGCGACCGCCATGGTGTGCGCCCGCGAGAGCGAGACGCCAAAGCCCTGCTCGGCGACGGCGCGGCAGATGCGCTGGCGGAGCGCGGCGGGCTGGGTCACGAGGCCGCCGACATCGAGGGTGACGCGGCCGTCGGCGTCGGTGTCGACGATCTCCTGCGCCCACTCGAGCGCGAGGGCGTCGAGGGTCTCGGAGTCTTCGCGGAGCGTCGTCGCGGTGCGGGCGAGCGCCTCGGCGATGCCGGGGCCGAGCTCGGTCTCGAGCACCGGCATGACGTTCTTGCGGATGCGCACGCGCTTGAAGCGCTCGTCGTCGTTCATCGGGTCGTGCCACGGTTCGAGGCCCTGGTCGCGGCAGGCCTGGCTGGTCTCTTCGCGGCGGATGCCGAGTAGCGGCCGCACGAGCGGGCCGTTGACGACGGCCATGCCGTGCAGCGATTTACCGCCCGAGCCGCGGGCGAGGCCGAGCAGCACGGTTTCGGCCTGGTCGTCGAGGGTGTGCCCGAGCACGACGTAGGAGGCGCCGAGCTCTTCGCGCACGCGGTCGATCGCGCCGTAGCGGGCAGCGCGGGCCGAGGCCTCGGGGCCGGCGCCGTCGTCGACGACATCGATGCGCTCGATCACGACCGGGTCGAGGCCGAGGGAGCGTGCCTGCTCGGCGGCGCGCTCGGCCTGCTCACCCGAGCCAGGCTGCAGCTGGTGGTCGACGATGACCGCGCCCACGCGCATCCCGGCTCTCGGGCCCTCAAATGCGAGGCCCGCGGCCAGCGCGAGCGAGTCGGGGCCGCCAGACAGCGCAGCGAGCACGAGGTCACCCTCGGCAGCGACGCCGCGCAGCGAGTTGCGCACAGCGCGCCGAATATCGGCTACCGGCGGGGTGAGGCGGGGTCGATCAGTCACACCCCAATCGTACTCGGGCGAGGGCGCTGATTGCACGGAAGTGCTGATCGCGCTCAGCAAGCGGCGCTCGGCGCGGGTTGCGGGTGGTGACGGGATGTTCGGGCTCGCGCCGCGCGCGGGCGGTAATCTGGTGCCGTCAACGCCCCCGGGCGACCCTTTACACCAGGAGCAGAATTGAGCACCTACGACGTCGTCATCGAGATTCCTCGTGGCAGCCACAACAAGTACGAGGTCGACCACGAGACCGGCCGCGTCTACCTCGACCGCGTGCTGTTCACCCCGTTCGTCTACCCGGTCGACTACGGCTACTTCGAGCACACGCTCGCCGACGATGGTGACCCGCTCGACGCGCTCGTGCTGCTCGAGTACCCGGTCTACCCGGGCATCGGCCTGAAGGTGCGCCCCGTGGGCGTGCTGCACATGTCTGACGAGGCTGGCGGCGACGACAAGATCCTCTGCGTGCCGGCGAAGGACCCGCGCTTCGCGCACATCCAGGAGCTCGAGGATGCGCCGCAGAACACCCGCGACCAGCTCAAGCACTTCTTCGAGCACTACAAGGACCTCGAGCCCAACAAGTGGGTCAAGGTCGACTCGTGGGGCTCGGCGGCTGACGCCGAGGCGATCATCGAGCGCTCGCTCGCGGCCTACAAGCCCGCCGAATAAGTAGCTGACGCCAGCCCAACGACGAGGGGCGCGCATCCTGCTGGATGCGCGCCCCTCGTCGTTGGGCCTGCTCGGCGCCTCGTGCGGCCTAGTAGTAGATGCCGTGTGAGGCGAGGTAGCTCAGCGGGTCGCTCGCGCCGTTGTTCACCATGAAGTGGAGGTGGCAGCCGGTCGACGGACCTGTGGTGCCGGCGTAGGCGATGATCTGGCCGGCCACGACGCGCTGGCCAGGGTAGACCATGATGCCGCCGGGCATGATGTGGGCGTTGCCGGTGGTGTTGCCGTCGTCCATCTGGATGTCGACGCGGTTGCCCCAGCCGTCCATCCAGGCCGCGTACGTGACCGTGCCCGACGTGACCGCGTAGATCGGGGCGCCGCAGGTGCCGCCGGAGACGACAAAGTCGGTGCCGTTGTGGAGCTTCCAATAGCCGTAGACCGGGTGGAGGCGCATGCCGTAGTTGCTCGAGATGTAGGCGTTGTAGCCGAGGGGCGGCGCATAGCCGCTCGCGCTCGGGGAGGCCCCGCCGCTCTCGGTCGAGCCGCCACTGCTGCTGCCACCGCTGCTGCTGCTTCCGCTATTGCTGCTTCCGCCACCCGAGTTGTAGCCGGCTTCGGCCTCAGCGGCGGCTGCTGCCGCTGCGGCCGCGGCTGCTGCGGCAGCTTCCTCGGCGGCCTTCTTCTGCTCCGCCTCGATGCGCTTGCGCTCTTCTTCGCGCAGGCGCTCGCCCTCTTGGTAGTCGGCCTCGACGACGTCGCGGTGCTCCTGCAGCGGGGCGAGCATCGCCTCGAGTTCGGAGCCCTTCTCGGTCTTCTGATCGCGCTTGTTCTGCAGGTCGAGCTGCGCGTCAACGGCCGCGTCGTAGTCGGCCTGCGCCTGCGCCTCGAGGGTCTCGAGCTCTTCGAGCGCGACCTGCGCCTGCTCGCCGAGCTGGTCGGCGTTGTTGCGTGCCGAGATGGCGTTCTCGTAGACAGCGCCGTTCTGCGTGCCGAGCTTCGAGAGTGTCGACATGCCCATGAGGAAGCCGTCGGCGTCGTTCGGGTTCGTGAGCAGCTCGACGGTCGGGTCGACGGGCACGCGGTTCGCGATGGCGGCGACGTACGATGCGGCCTCGGTCTCGGCCTTGTCTGCCTCGGCGGAGGCCTCCTCGGCCTGCTGCTGCAGCGTGTAGACCTTTTCGGACTGCTCGGTCGACGCGGCCTGGGCGGCCGAGTAGGCGTTGCCTGCCTCTTCAGCGACGACCTCGGCCTCGGCGACCTCGTTGTTGAGCTGGTCGATCTGGGAGTTGATCTCGTCGATCAGTGCGTTCTGCTGGTCGATGTCGTCCTGGGCGGCGATGACGTCGTCCCAGGTCGCGTAGTCGTCGAGGTCCTTGGCGTTCGCTGCGATCGCGCCGTTGCCTACGAGGCCGATAATGAGCAGAGCGGCCGCGCCGGTTACCAGCCCTGACCGGCCAGCGCGGGCGCGGGGTGCCCGGCGGGAGGTCTTGGACGAAAACATTGGTGCCTTTCGTTTGCTGCGCGAGGCGCGCGGGCAATCGGTTCAGGTGCGGGCGTGGTCATGCACATAGCTAGGCATTTGTCGCAGAGGATCACTCAAGTCACACGGTTAACATCCGCCACATTAGTGGCTCTGTGACGAATTTGTAACCCCGGATGGGCGTGTTTTCGCGGTTCGGCTGCGCATTTCGGGTATTCGCGCGAGTGTTGCTTCGCCGGACGCGCGGGGCGCAGGCGTAGGCTCGTGACGGCTCGGAGCGTGCGATTTGCGTTCGTGCGTGAATGTGCACTAGGCTCTTTCTTCGGCGGTCATGCCGATACAGCTTCGGCCCCATCGTCTAGTGGCCTAGGACACTGGCCTTTCACGCCGGCAACACGGGTTCGAATCCCGTTGGGGTCACGGTGGCGACACCGGGAAAAAGCTGGTAGGTTGAACCGTCTGAAAAATTTAATATGAGGCCCTGTAGCGCAGTTGGTTAGCGTGCCGCCCTGTCACGGCGGAGGTCGCGGGTTCAAGTCCCGTCAGGGTCGCGGAGAAGCGACGCCCTTGTCGAAAGATGAGGGCGTTTCTCTCAGCGGCGGAAGCTGCTTTGGCTCTGTAGCTCAGTTGGTAGAGCGTTCGACTGAAAATCGAGAGGTCACGGGATCGACGCCCGTCGGAGCCACAGATGCCCCGGGTTCGACGCCCGGGGCTTTTTCTGTTTTCCGTGGTTTTCCGTGCGGCCAATAATTAGCGCTCGCGGCGCGGCCCGACCGCGCGCAGGGCGCCGAGGATCGCGACGAGGTCGACGACCTCCTGCAGCCACGCCCCGGCGAGGGCGGGCAGCAGGCCGAACGCGGCGACGAGCATGAGCCCGACGCTGATGATGATGCCGAGCCACACGCTCTGCAGGGCGATTCGCACGGTGTCCTGGCCGATGCGCACCGCGTGTGCGACGCCCGCCAGCGAGTCGAAGCGGTTCACCACATCCGCCGACTCGCTCGCTGCGGTCGCGCCGCGCGCGCCCATCGCGAAGCCAATGTCGGCGGCCGCGAGTACCGGCGCGTCGTTGAGGCCGTCGCCGACCATGATCAGCGGCCGCGGCTCGACGCCGGCGACGATCTCGACCTTGTCGCGCGGCCGGCACTCGGCGTGCACCTCGTCGATGCCGAGGCTCGCGGCGATGGGCTCGGCCGTGGCGGCGATGTCGCCGGTCACCATGAGCCGTCGCTCGACGCCGAGGGATGCGAGGCTCGCGACGGTCTCGGCCGATTCGGGCCGCACCTGGTCGCGCATAACGAGGGTGCCGACGACCGCGTCGTCGAGGGTGACGTAGATCGCGAGCTCGCCCGAGCCCAGCGCCGCGTTCTTGAGCGCGGGCGCGAACGAGCGCACCCACGCCGGCTTGCCGACGCGCACGGTGCCGCGCCACGGCGCATCCTCGGCGAGAGTGGCGGCGACGCCGTTGGTGGCGACCTCCTCGGCCTGCGAGATGTTCGCGAGCTCGAGTCCGCGCTCGGTGGCAGCGGCGATGACGCCGCCCGCGAGCACGTGCGACGAGTAGACCTCGGCCGATGCCGCGAGGCGCAGCACGTCGTCGGCGCTGAAGCCGGGAGCCGCGTCGATGCGCTCGAGCGAGGGGCGCCCGCTCGTGAGCGTGCCGGTCTTGTCGAACGCGACAGATTTCGCGCGGGCGAGCTGCTCGAGGGTGTCGCCGCCCTTGACGATGAGGCCGAAGCGCGCGGCGCGGCTCATGCCACCGAGGAACGCGACCGGCGCCGCGATGAGCAGGGGGCACGGCGTCGCGACGACGAGCACCTCGGCGAAGCGCACCGGGTCGCCCGAGACGGCCCAGGCGATGCCGGCGATGACGAGCGCGAGGATCGTGAACGGCACGGCGTAGCGGTCGGCGAGGCGCACGACCTTCGACTTGCTCTGCGAGGCCTCCTCGACGAGCTGCACGATCTGCTGGAATTCGCTGTCTCGCGCGAGGGCGACCGCGCGCATCCGCACCGCGACCGAGCCGTTGACCGCGCCGCTCGAGACGCGCTCGCGGGCCGCCCGGGTGACGGGCAGGCTCTCGCCGGTGAGCGAGGACTCGTCGAAGACGGCTCGGTCGTCGAGTAGCACCGCGTCGACCGGCACGAGCGCGCCGGGGCGCACGAGCAGTTCGTCGTCGATCTCGATGTCGTCGACCGGGAGCTCTTCGGCGGTGCCATCGGGTCGGATGCGCACCGCCGTCTGCGGGGCCCGCTGGAGCAGCGCGGTGAGCTCGTGCTTCGAGCGGTTCGAGGCGTAGTCCTCGAGCGCGGCGCCGCCCGTGAGCATGAGCACGACGATGAGCGCGGCCCAAACCTCGCCCACGAGCACGGCGGCCGTGATCGACGTGACCGCGAGGATGTCGAGGCCCGCGTGGCCGCGCAGCAGCTCGCGCACCATGCCGACGGCCTCCCACGCCGCGATCGCGATGGCGTACGTGCCGACGAGCGACGGAGCGATGCCGCTCGCCGGGGTCGCGAGCAACGTCAAGCCGACGATGCCGACCACGATGGTCGCGGCGACCAGTGGATAGGAGCTGAGGGCGGAGCGGACATTGTTCATGTCTTAATTATCGTAAAAATCCCTGGTCAGCGCTAGGAATGGAAGGCTTACCTCAGTCGCTCTTGCCGGTGTTGCGCGGGTGGCGAGGTCGGCCGCGCGTACGCTCGTTGGGTGACCACCGACGCCGCGCCAGAACCCGCCCCGAAGCCGGGCATCGTCTACTACGTCGGGCGGGCCGTGCTGCGGCCGTTGCTGTGGCTCGCGTATCGGCCGCGGGTGCGCGGGCGGGCGAACGTGCCGAAGCAGGGGCCGGTGCTGCTGGCGAGCAATCACCAGTCGGCGTGGGACACGATTTTGATTCCGGTTTCGGCGCCGCGGCCGGTGCAGTTCTTGACGAAGTCGGCGCTGTTCACGGGGTCGGGGCTTAAGGGCAAACTCGGCCGCTGGTTCTTCACCTCGATCGGCGGCGTACCCGTCGTGCGTGCCGCGGGGCGCGACGCGCGGGCGGCGCTCGACGCGGGCAGCCGCATCCTGCAGGCCGGCAGCGCGTTTTGCGTGTTTCCGGAGGGTACGCGATCGCGCGACGGCCGCCTGCACAAGGGGCACAGCGGCGCCGCCTGGATGGCGCTCGACACGAACGCGCAGGTCGTGCCGGTCGGCATCCTCGGCGCCGACGGGATGCGCGCCTTTCGCCACTTCGGCCGCTCGCGCCACGTCGAGGTGCGCTTCGGCGCGCCCCTCGACCTCAGCGACCTCGCCGCACTGCCCGGCGGCCGCGCCCGCACCGAGGCGACCGAACGCATCATGGCCGCGATCGCGCAGCTCACGGGGCAAGAACGCTCGGATGCGGTGAACGCGACCTCGCGCGACGCCCGGTAGCGCTGGGCGGCCGCGCCGCGCATCCATGCCACTGCGCGCTCGCGGCGGGCTACTTGCCGACGGCCTTGCGGATGAGGGCGCGCAGCTGCTGCTCGATCTCGTCGTCGATCTCGAGGGCCGCGTACGAGGTCGGCCAGAACTTGCCGTCGTCGAGCTGGGCGTTCTGCTGAAAGCCGATGGTCGGGTAGCGAGTGTTGAACTTCGACGCCGGCTGCAGAAACACGAGCACATCGCCGTCGTCGGCGTACGACGGGAAGCCGTACCAAGTCTTCGGGTCGAGCTCGGGCGCCTCTTCGCTCACGATGACGTGCAGCCGCTCGGCGACCTGCTTGTCGGCGCCGGTCAGCCCGTTGATCGCGTCGAGGCAGGCCTGATACTCGCGCTCACGCTTCGCCGCGCCCTTCACGCCCTTCTGCGCGCGGAGCTCCTCGGCGCGCTGCTTCATTGCAGCGCGTTCGGCTTCGCTGAATCCCGATTCGTTGTTGGCCATGACTGACTCCTTCGTCGTGCGGAACCCCGAGATTGTCGCACCCGGCGCTGGGGTGAGCCCGCGCATCCGGCTGGGTTGCGCATCCGGTATGACGACGCCCGTCGGGAAGCGGCAAAGCGCGCGGAAATCAGGGACACTAGGACTCGTACTTAGGAGGGGGTGCGCATGACTGAGCCAACCGCAGACGATTCGCAGCGGCTGACGAGTCGCGCGCCTGCCGAAGCGCCCAGCTCGGATGCGCCGGTCGAGACCTCCGCGCAGGCAACGGATGCGGTCGGGTCACCCGCCGCCGGCGATGCTCCCGAGGCTGCGGCTCCCGTCGAATCGGCTGAGGCTGCCGAGCCCGCCGACGCTGTCGAGGCCGCCGCGACGGCTGAGTCCGAGGACGACCCTGCAGCTGTCGAGGCCGCCGAGGCTGCTGTAGCTGCGCCGGACGCTGAGCCGACCGAAGCGGCCGAACCAGCCAAGTCATCGACGTCGTCGACGCGGGCGACCACCGCATCCGGCAAGAACAAGGTCATCGCGGCGGGGGATCTCGCGAGCAGCGGTCCCTCGGTGGAGGAGGGCATCACGATCGCCCAGGCGGCGGCGCGGCTCGAGATGAAGAACCACATCCTCATGGACATCCTCGGTTCGGGCGGCGAGTTCTCGCGCAAGCGCTACCTGCGCGAGGCGATGCAGATCCTCACCGATCTCGCCGACGAGAGCGACAACGAGGTGGCTTACCTCGACCAGATGATCAAGCGCGCCCGCAGCCTCGGCTTCAAGTCGACGGGCATGCACGATTACCGCCGCGGCGACATCGCGAATCTCAAGCACCGCAAGGAGAACGCCGAGACGGTCGCGGCCGACCTGCGG
Source organism: Gulosibacter sediminis (assembly GCF_023370115.1). Classification (NCBI taxonomy): domain Bacteria; kingdom Bacillati; phylum Actinomycetota; class Actinomycetes; order Micrococcales; family Microbacteriaceae; genus Gulosibacter; species Gulosibacter sp. ACHW.36C. The sequence goes on from NZ_CP097160.1 coordinate 174,712, forward strand.
CGCCGCTCGACCGATGAAGGCACGCTGAACACCCTCGTCACGGTCTCGCAGCAGGCCGCGTGGCGCGAGGTCGCGCGCAATATCGAGTTCAACCTCGACTCGGAGTTCGCGCAGGTGCCCGTCGGCGTCGATGAGCCGGGGGAGCGGGCCGACCGCATCTCCGAGGTGATCCGCCTCGACCTGCCGCGCCTCGAACGCGATCAGAAGCGCCTGCAGCGACGCGCCCGCGCCGAAGCTGCCGAGGCCGAACGCAAGGAAGCCGCCGCGGCCAAGCCGCGACCCAAGGGCCTGCGCGGCCTCCTCAAGGGACTCCGCCGCCGATAACCCACCCCGCCTCGCCCACAAGTCATGGGTGTCGCGGTTGGTCCCATCTGGCCCCGTTTTCGTGGCGAGAATGGGATCAACCGCAACACCTATGGATGCTTGGGAGCGGTCAGCGGCCCGGCGTGCACCGAGAGTAGGGTGGCGCGCATGAACGGCACCGAAGTACTCCGCGACCTCGCCACCCGACCCCGCGACGCGCTGCTCGAATTCCGCACGAAACTCAGCGACGAGGCGCTCAACTCGCACCCCGCCGGCCACGACAACTCGCCCGCCTGGCTCATCTGGCACGCCGGCCGCGAGATCGACGCGCAGCTCGCGCCGCTCGCAGGCACGGATGAGGTCTGGCCGCGGTTCCGTGAGCAGCTCGCGCTCGGCGCACTCGGCGACACGAGCGGCTACGGACAGACGCCCGAGCAGGCACGCAGCATCGTCGTCCACGACGCCTCGCCGCTGCTCGACTACTTCGTGGCGACGACGGATGCGCTGCTCGCCTACCTCGGCACGCTCAGCGACGCGGACCTCGACGACGTCATCGACACGAACTGGAACCCGCCGGTGACCCGCGGCGCGCGCCTCGTCAGCATCATCGACGACGCGGCGCAGCACATCGGCCAGGCCGCGTACGCGGTCGGCACGCAGAGCTAGCTAGCCGACTCCGGCCGCGCTCGCGGCAGCCAGACCGTCATGGTCGTGCCGACGCCGACTTCGGAGGTCGCGCGAATCGTGCCGCCGTGTGCCGTGACGATCCGGTCGACGATCGAGAGGCCGACGCCGGTGCCCCGCTCGCCGCCATCGCCCGACTGACTTCCCCTGAGAAAGGGCACGAACAGCTGCGACAGCTCATCGGGCGGCATGCCGGGCCCGTGATCGACCACGCGCAGCGTCACCCCCGTCGGGTTGCCTTCAAGCCGCACCTCGGCCAGGCCCTGCTCGCCGCCGTACTGAATCGCGTTGCTCAGCAGCGCATCGAGCACCTGCGCGATGCGCTGCTTGTCGGCGACGACGAGCAGCTCGTCGGGCGCAACCAGTCGCAGCTTCGTACCGCGCAGCGCCGCGGCGGTGCGCAGCGACTCCATGACCCGCCGCGAGAATCCGACGAGCTCAAACTCGCGCCGCGAAATGTGCAGCTGCCCTCGCCGCGTTTGTTGCTCGAGCAGCAGGTCGTCGATGAGCTTGAGCACCTGCTCGGCATTGCGCTGCACCACGTCGAGGTAGTTCGGCACGGGGGTCTCGCGCACCGCCCCCGAAAGCTCGTCGTGCGTCATGCTCGCGGTGGCCTCGCGCAGCTGCTCGACCTCGTCCTGCGTGATGTCGACGTACCCGAGAATCGAATTGAGCGGCGCCCGCACCTCGCTCGAGAGCCCTGCAACGAACTCGTCGCGCTGCCGCAGCAGCTGCTGCATCGCGGTGACGTCGGCCGCGACCACGATGAGGTGCCCCTGCAACTGGCCCTCATCACGCAACGGGTAGGCGCTCACCGAGAACGCCTTCTGCGGCCCGGTCGGTTCGCCGACGAGGATGAGCTGGTTGCGCACCGTCTCGCCGCGCATGGCCCGGCGGATGGGGTTTTGGCTCAGCTTGTAGGGCGTCACGCCGTCGGGCATGTAGCCGCCGATGCTTGCGATCGCGCGCAGGCTGCCGTCGGTGTTGGTCGCGTACTGCTTGATCAGCCGGTCGCCCGCCTCGTTGCGCACGATCGTCTCACCCGAGGAGTCGAGGAGGTTGACGGCGACGTCGATGTTGTTCAGCGTGCGACGCAGCAGCTCGCGCGAATGCTGACTCTCCTCGGTGAGCCGCGACTGCTCGGTGAGCAAGGCGCGCAGCCGTGCATCCATGCCGAGCAGCAGGCCGCCGACCACGAGCACGGTGAGCGGCAGCACCGCGACGACGATGAGCTGCGCCGGGTCGAAGCCGAAGGTCGACGCGAACACCGACGGGATGGTGATCGAGCAGATCACCAGCACCACCGAGGCCCACAGCCCGCGCCACTTGTATGTGAGCATGAGCCAGGTCGCGGGGAAGAACACGAGCGGCGAGAGCGCGGCTCCCTCTGGCAGGGCACCGAAGCGGCTCAGGCCGAGGGCGATGAAGTCGAGCAGCGCGATGACGAGCACGCTCTGCGCAGCTCGCGGCAGCTTCCACTCGAAAACCGCGAGCAGGGTCGCGAGCCCTAGCAGCACGACGCCGACCGCCATGCACGCCACGCTGTTGCGCGAATCACCGTCGAGAAAATACGCGATGTCGGCGATGAGTAGCACGAGGGCGAACGCCCCCTGCGTCGCGATCGCGAACGGCCGAGGCTTCGCGGCAACGAACCCGTCGTGGAAGAACGCCGACACGGCGTCGCGGATGCTCATGACGGGTTTTCGGGGGAAGGGTCGAACAAGGGTGGCGCTCCGTAGTCTCGCTCTCGGCGCCGGGGTCGGCGTGAGTGGTTTTGCGACGCGTACCAACAATCCCGCGAACGGGGCGTTGAACGCCAGTCAATCTTTGTTTTTTGTGCGCACGCTCGGGCAAGTGCTAAAGCATGCAAATTAAATCGATTAATAACGCTGCGCTGATCGGGGGTTCCGCTCGGATCATATGCGGCTTCATCGTGAAATGAGGCCTTTCGGTGGGGTGATCGGTAGGGGTGAAGTACATGTCGTACGCATAGATATCCCGAGAGGGTGGGGAGATAGTGGTACCGGGCTTAGACGAGGGCCCGACGGGGGAGGAACACCCAGCTGACGAACTCGTCACGTAGGCGAGCCGAGAAAACTTGCCTTCGAGCTTGAACTCAACAACGACGGTTGGCTCGGTGCACTCCGGGCCTGAAGTAGGAGATGACCAACGCTGGTCTGACACCTCCAGGGACGTGAATTGCGAATGCCTGAAAATCGGTCATGGCTTGAACCCACCAAGCTGGTGCGTCGACGTTTTGCTCCTATCTGGAACGCCTTGCCACAGCTTACGGTGCTGGCGACCCTGCTCGGCTGGGGGCGCTCGACCTGGATTCAGCAGTGCGACGCCCACATTCGCGAGGAACAGCCCGACGTCGCCACCGAATGGGCCTACACCCGCGCCCAGCTCGTCGAACTTCTGCACCAGCCGGGTGGCGATGAGCACCGCGTGATCCTCGCCGACGCGCTCCTCAGCGCGGCCGACGACGCCCTCTGGCCCGTCATCACCGAGGCGCTCGCCGAGAACCCGCAGGTTCGCCTGGTCATCTCGAGCGTCGACGTGCCCCGCGCCGATCTCATCGGCCACCTCGACTACCTCGTGCTCACCGAGCGCGACCTCGCGTTCAGCCGTGCCGAGGTGCGCGAATACGTCGAGCTCACAACGGGCAGCAACCACGAGGCCCTCACGATCGCCGTCTCCGACGGTCTGCGCGGCATGATCGAACTCATCTCGCGTCGCCTTCGTGCTCACCTCGATCAGCACGACCGGCTCGGCTGGGGCATCGCCGAGAGCTCGCCCGAGGTGCACGCCCTCAACCTCATCCGCCGGCCAGTCGGGGTGACGCTGCCGAAGCTCAGCAAGACCTGGCAGATCCTGCAGCGGGTGAAGGAGCTGCGCGCGTTCTCGGCCATGCAGCTGCACACGCACCTCGACGGCACCGAGCTCGCCGACGGCATCGACCTCGACGAGATCTTCATTCGCTTCCGCAACTTCCCCTTCTTCACCGTCGAAAACGACATCGACACCGGCGACGAGCTGCTCGTCTGGCAGCACGCCGCGTGGCAGCAGGTCGGCGCCGAGGTGCCCGAGGAGGTGCGCCGCGAGCAGCTCGAGACCGGCCTCGCGACCATCCGGCGCTCGGGCGGCATCGTCGCGCAGACCTATTACCTCGTCGCGCTCGAGCGCTTCGACGAGGCCAACCTCATCGTCACGCACAACTACCAGCACTTCATCGCGGGGCTCGACGCGGTCACGGCCGCGGTCATTGGCGACGCGACGCTGCACGCGAACATTCACCCGGCGCTCGCGGTGTTGCAGGCCGACATTCGCATCCGCAGTGGCCTCGCCGAGCGCGACCTGCGCGAGCCGCTCGACCAGGCGCTCAACGCCCTGCGCGCCGTCACGGCGGCCGACGTCGAGAGCGAATTCGCGCGCACCGCGCTGCTCGCACACACCTCGGCCTTCGTCGGCGACCGCCCGCGCGTGCTGCGCTACCTCGAGTATGCCTCCGAACTGAGCGTCGGCTTGCGCACCCGCTTCGGCCAGATGTCGACACGCACGCGCTCGCGGCTGGCCGAGCATCACACCCTGCTCGTCAAGGTCGCGATGCAGGTCGACCACCTCGCCCGCGCGCTCCGCATCGCGCGCGAGGCCGTGCGCCTGAGCAATCCGGGCGACATGGGGCACGTCGGCCGCACGCGCGACGTCGTGAACCTCGAGGATGCGGTTGGGATGCGTTCGCTCGCGGGCAGCGTCAGCCCGCACCAGGACGGCATGTACGGTGCCTCGGTGTCGGTGCGGTTTATCGAAGAGGGCGACGATGCCGCCGCGATCGACTTCCTCCAGACCCTCCAGGCCCTGCGCATCCGCACCGCCTCGCGCTCGGCGATCGACGCGCACATTCTGCTCGTGCGCGCGCTCGCCGCGCCGGCCGAGCTCTCGGTGCGGGATGTGCTGCAGCCGATCGAGCGCAGCGCCGAGCTCTGGCGCACGGGCGTGCCGAGTACCTACCTCTCGTTCGCCGTGCTGCTCGCCGCCGCGTCGCGCAACCGCCAGGACGAGGGCGCCGAGATCGTCGCGCGCATCGCGAAGTCGCGCGACCCCTTCGCCCGCCTGACGCGGATGCTCTGGGCCCAGTGGAACGGCAACTTCGTCGAGTCGCTCGGCGAGGCGAGCCACGCCGGCTTCGAGGGCCTGCCGCGCTTCGCGGTGCTGCAGCGCGTGCTCGTCGCGGTCTCACAGCTGCGACTCGAGGATGCGCAGGGCTGCGTGCAGGAGCTCTGCAGCGCCTGGGGTGAGTTCGAGGCGCCGCGCCTGTTCCGCTTCGCGCTGCGCTTCATTCCGCAGGACGTCTTCGACGAATTGTTCGGAATGCGCGATGACCTGCCCTCGGGGCTGGCTCGCGTGCTCGAGGAGTCGGCGGTCGACAAGCGGAATATCTCGTGGAAGACGGTCTCGGCCCTTTCTCGCAGCGAGATCGAGGTCGTGCGCCTGCTGAGCCATGGCCTCAAGAACCAGGAGATCGCCGAGTCCCGGCACGTCACCTTCGGCACGGTGCGCACGCAGCTCAAGAGCATTTACCGCAAGCTCGGGGTGAGCGACCGCACGGGAGCCCTCGCCGAGGCCCGGGCACACGGCCTGATTTCGCCCGCCGGTGGGACCGGTTCTGATGTGTTCGCGAGGAAGGTCGCCGCCGACAAGTAGGCCGCCGTAACCCCGTGACATTTCACACTGTTCAATGTCGGAGGCCGGGGCGATAATGAGGGCAATTCCAGCCGGCGCGGCCTCGCGCCCGGCTCCCGACGCTTGGGGAGAGGGTGTCGAATAGGTGGTTTCGCCCGAATCAATGTGGAGCGAGCAGCGGTTGCTCGTCCGTCGCCGCTTCGCGCCCATTTGGCATGATCTGCCGCAGCTCACCCTGCTCACCGCGTTTCACGGCTGGGGGCGCTCGGTCTGGTTGCAGCAGTGCCTCGAGTACGTCGAAACCAACGTGCCCGGGGCCGCCTGCGAGCAGGCGGTGACCCGAACGCAGTTCGCTCGGCTGCTCGGCGAGCGTGGTGACGCCGAACAGCGCATCGTCGTCGCCGACGGACTCGTCAACTCGGTTGACGACGAGCTCTGGCCCAAGATCGCCGACCACCTGCGCGCCGACCCGACGCTGCGGGTGGTCATGACGAGCATCGACCCGCCGCACCTCGAGGCGTTCTCGGGCATCGAACTGTTGCGGCTCTCGTCGCAGCAACTCGCGTTTACGAAGGCCGAGACCGAGGCCTACGTCGACCTGGTTGCCGGCCCCGGGCGCGGAGCCCTCGCCGAACTCGTCGGCGACGGCTCGAAGGGGCACCCGGCGATCATCGCGCGGCAACTGCGCAATCGTCTGGCGAAGACCCTCGACGGCTTGTGGGACGCCTCCGAGCATCCGCCCGAGGTACACGCCTTCGCGCTCACAAGCCGCAACACCGACATCGCGGCGCCGAGCGAGAGCTGCCTCTGGCGCGTGCTGCGCGTGGCGCGCGAACTGCGTTCGTTCTCGGCGCGGCAGTTGCAACTGCACCTCGAGGGCCGCTCGGACTGCGTCGGGGTGAGCCATGCCGAGGCCTTCGAGCAATTTCGCCACCAGCCGTTGTTTACCCGTGTGCTCGACTTCGAGTTTGGCGAGGAGCGCATCGCCTGGGTGCCCTCGGTGTGGCAGCAGGTGCAGCACGAAAGCACCGACGCGCAGCGCACGAGCAGCAACCTGCGCGCCCTCGAGACCGCCCGGCGACACGGGCGCCTCGCCGATCAGCTCTTCTATCTGCTCAGCCTCGAGCGCACCGACGACGCTGACAAGCTCGTCGCTGACAACTACCAGCAGATGATGAATGTGCTCGACGCCGCCTCGGCGGCGCTCGTGAACGACCTCACTGTCGTGCCACGCCGCACGCCGTCGCTCGCGATTTTGCAGGCCGAGGTGCGCATCAGCGATGGCGCGAAGCCGTGTGATGTGCGCGAGCTGCTCGAGGGCGCACACGCAGCGTTGCTCGCGACCTCGGTGAGCGACCTGCACGAGCAGATGACGCGGGCGACCATGCTCGCCTACGCCGCCACGTTCCTCGGCGACCGGGTGCGCGCGCGGCGTTACCTCGCGCGCATCCGCGATGTCGTCGACGGACCGCTCGGCCGCGCACTGCAGCGGGCGAGCCACGAGATTCGTTCACAGACTGCGTGCCAGCTCGGGCTGTTGGTGTGGGCCGCGATGCTCAATGACGAGCCCGCGCTTGCGCTGAAGCTGGGCCGCGGCATGCTGCTCTACGGCAGCGATACCGACCGCGAGCAGTCGCAGCGGCGAGACACCCTCGCGAGCATCGAAGACTTCTTCGGCCTGCGCTCGATCGGCGCGCGCAGCACGCAGGCGCTCGGCGCTGGCGTGCTCGGGGACGCGGTGCCGCTGCGGCTCATCGACGAGGGGCAGGATGCTGCGGCCGTTGCCTACCTCGCGGCCCCGATGGCCGTGCGGATCGCGACCGCGGCGCTCGTCGCGTGGGACACCATGGTGTTGTTCGTGCGCGGCATCGCGCAGCCCGACGCCTTGACCTCGCGTGAGGTGCACGAGTCGCTCGAGCGCGCGGGCGCCCTCTGGGGTAGCGCGGCGCCGAGCACGATGCTCGCCTTTGCCGCGTTCGGTGCCTTCGCGAACCTCGGTGACCGCGAGTCGGCCGCCGCGCTTGTTGCTCGGCTCGCCGACCAGCACGACGTCTTCGCGCGCATCGTGCGCTCACTCTGGTCGATGTGGAACGGCGACTTCGCGGCCGTGACGGTCGAGCTCACGCCCGAAACGCTCGGCGAGCTGCCCCGCATAGCGGCGCTCGGCCGAGTGCTGCTCGCCGCCGCGGCGCTGCGCACCGGGCAGCCGCAGCAGGCCGCGCAGCAGCTGCGCGAGGCGTGGGCCCTGGTCGAGGCGCCGCCCCTGCTGCGCTTTGCGCTGCGGTACGTGCCGCAAGGCATAGTCGACGAGTTCTCGCTGCTCGGCGCCGAGCTCGAGCCGGGGTTGCGGGATGCGCTCGACCAGGCGCGCGGCGACGCCCGGCACGTGCACTGGCAGCCGGCGGTGCAGCTCACCCGCAGCGAGGCCGAGGTGTTGCAGCTGCTCGCCCGCGGCCTCAAGAACACCGAGATCGCGACCCATCGACACGTGTCAATCGACACGGTGCGATCGCAGCTCAAGAGCCTCTACCGCAAGCTCGAGGTGACGAACCGCGACGAGGCGATCGACGCATCCCATCGCCTGCGCCTGCTGCCGCACGAGGGAGGCGGTGGGGCGAGTGACGCGTACCCTCGCCAGACCGCGGCCGACCGCTAACCAACGCCCGACAGGGCAGGGGGTGAACAAAAATGCAGGGGGGATACGCCGCAGGGTGAAAACTTTGAATGTTCACTCATAAACGCTGTTTAAATACGTTTCAACCGGGGTATAACTAGAGATGACGGAATAGCGTCCGACGGTTCAGCGCACCTGCTCCTCGTCGACCTGATCCATACGGCAGCTCAGCGGTTCGTCGCTCCTCAGCATGCCGTGTCGGTGGCCGCGATTACGGTCGCGTGGCGGTGCCTTGACCGCGCACGATCCGAGTCGGTCACACCCCAGCGCCGTGGAAGCGGCGCAAACATGGCACACCTGCGCCCGAGCAGGTGAAGAGCGACACCCATCTCGAAATGAGCGTGAGATCCAGTTGCCCACATCTATTTGGAAGTCCGTCCCCACCCTCGTTCGCACGAGGTTTGCGCCGATCTGGGACGAACTGCCGCAGCTCACCGTCGTGTCGGTGTTTCCGGGTTGGGGAGCCACGGTGTGGCTCGAGCAGTGTGTTGCCCACCTCGCCGAGCACGAACCCGAGACCCGCGTGGTCGAGACGGTGACGCGCGCCCAGCTTCGGCGCCATCTCAATGAGGTTAACCCTGCCGAGCAGCTCGTGCTCGTCGCCGATTCGCTCGTCAATGCGGTCGATGACAACATGTGGCCGCGCATCCTTGCGGAACTCGAGGCGAATCCGCGCCTTCGGGTGGTCATGACGAGCGTCGACACCCCGCCCTTTGAGCAGCTCTACGACATCGACGTCATCGCCTTGAGCGAACGCGACCTCGCGTTCACTGAAGAGGAGGTCGAGGCGCTCGTCGAGCTCACGACCGGTCGGGCGCAGCCGGCCCTCGCGACCCGCGTTGGTGAGGGCACGTACGGGCATCCGATGCTCGTGACGCGACAGCTGCGGGTGCGGCTGGGCCAGCAGTACGGCTCAACGTGGCGCATTGCCGAGACCTCGCCGCTTGTCTTCGTGCTCGAGCGTTCGGGCCGGCGCTCGGCTGGCGGCGCCATGCGGCCGAGCAAGATCTGGCAGGTGCTCCACGGCGCTCGCTCGCTGCGGTCGTTCTCGGCGAGTCAGCTGCAGACGCACTTTCAAGACGATGCCAATCTCGTCGATTCCGACTTCGCCGAGATGTTTCAGCGGTTTCGCTATCTGCCCTTTCTCGCCCGCTCGATTGACTTCGAGCTCGGCGAGGAGCGGCTCATGTGGGCGGCGAATGTCTGGCAGGCCCGCCTGCAAGAACTGACTGACGAAGAGCGCACTGCGATGTTCGAGCAGGGGCTCGCCACCGCCCGCGCGCACGGCCGGCTTACGGGCGAGCTGCACTACCTGATGTCGCTCGGCCGGTTCACCGAGGCCGACGCCCTCGTTGCGGGCAATTACCAGCAGATCTTGCAGGTGATCGACGATGTGCAGGCGTCCTACATCGTCGAGGCGCTGATTGACCCGCACGAGACACCGGCGCTGTCGATCATGCAGAACGAGGTGCGGTGGACCAACGGCACGCCGATCCGCGAGCTGCTGCCGAGGGCCCGCGTCGCGCACGCCGCCTTGCGCGACCGCACGGCGCGCACGCCGCAGGACGAACTCGACCGGGCAAGCATGCTCGCCTACACGGCGCTATTTCTCGGCGAGCGCGCCCGCACGGTGCGCTACCTCGACTATGTGCTCGAGTTGTCGGCTGGGCCGCTCGGCGAGGCGCTGCAGGGTTCGGAACAGGCGGCTCGGTCGCGTGCGGCGAGTCACTTCGGCCTCCTCTTGTGGGTCGCCGTCATGGCCGATCAAATGACGACGGCACTGCGCCTCGGCGAGCAGGCGCTGCGGTACGGCACGAGCTCGGATCGCGCGCAGCCGCAGCGGCAGGATTCGCTCGCCGCGGTCGAGGACTTTCTCGGTCTTCGGCAGCTCGGCGAGCACGCGCTTCCCGCGGGGCACGGCATCGTGGGGCACACCCTCGCGCTGCGGCTCGTTGAGGAGGGGCGCGATGCCGAGGCCATCGAGGTGCTCGAGGCGCCCGTCTTTGTGCGGATCGCGGCGGCGGCGAAAAGCTCGCTGCAGACGTTCACCATGCTCGTGCGCGGCCTTGCCGCCCCTGAGAGCTTCAGCGAGCGTGACGTGCAGCGGGCCCTCGAAAAAAGCGAGGAGGTCTGGAACGACGCCTACCCCAGCACGATGAGCGCGTTTGCCGCGCTCACGGTCTACCTGAACCAGGGCAATCGCGCGGCGGCCTCGGCACTGGTCGAACGGGTGGGTGATGCCGATGATTACCTCGCGAACACGATGCGTACGATCTGGGATCAGTGGCACGGAGAGTACGAGTCCTCGCTCGGGTGGGTTCAGCCCGAAGCACTCGGCGACATCCCTCGCTTCAGCCTCCTGAACCGCGTGCTGCATGCGGCCTCCCAACTTCGCCTCCAGCGCGCAGCTCCGGCGGTGCGTGGGCTCAACGCGATGTGGCGCGAGTTTGAGTCGTCGGCACTGTTGCGCTGGTCGTTGCGCTACCTCCCGCGGGCAAGTGTCGAAGCGATGCTTGAGCTTGAGGGTCAGCTCGACGGCCGGGTCGTCGCCGTTGTGCGCGCCTCGCTCGGCGATGCGCACCACGTCGAGTGGTACGAGAGCTTTGCGTTGACGCGCAGCGAGATCGAGGTGCTCGAATTGCTTGATCAGGGGCTCAAGAACACCGAGGTCGCGAGTGAACGGCACGTGACGATTGCCACGGTGCGTTCACAACTCAAGAGCATTTACCGCAAACTCGGGGCGGCCGGGAGGGCCGAGGCCCTCGAGATTGCGCACCGTAACCAGCTACTGGGGCGTGAGGCGGCGCCGGAGGACTTCAGCGACCACGGCACCAAGCCGATTCGCGCTGTGCCCCGCAATGGTGAGCGCGGCGCAGCGCCGGTGCCGCCGGTGGGTGACGACGGCACCGCCGGCGGTGGTGGGGGCCAGGATTCGTTCCCTCGGTCGACAGCGGCCGATAAGTAGCCACGTTTTTGCGGCGCAGGTGCGGGTGACCCGATTCGGGCCACCCGCACCTGCGCGTTTCCGCGCCATCGCGGCCCGCGAGGGCGTTCGGTGGGGGGGGGGATGTCGCGTCGCCTGGCGACACGTGTTGGGCGAGACCTTCGGTCGTGCTTGATGAACGAGGGGGGACGCACGAAAACGCATTGGGGGATGCGGGGGTACGCGGCCGAGATCGTGGGGGTATGCGAGTGGGGAAAAGCGGCGTTGAACTGTCTGTGATTTGGCTGTGCAAAAGGCAACGAACCCATAACTTGAAGGCAGGAATCACCTGGCCTTTTGCCTGACGCCGCGGCGCACCTTCGCTCGCACCCGGCGGTCAAGTGGTTCACCCAACCACGAGACAAGAAGGACTCCCGCATGCAGCAGCGTCGCGCCATGATTCGCCGAGGAACCGCCACCCGCGGTGTCCGCGTCGCGCTGATCGCGGCGCTGCTCGGTGGGCTGGTCGGGATGCCCGCCACCGGTGCCTTCGCGGCCACCGGTGACGAGCCCACGGCAACCCCCACCGCGAGCGAGACTGCCGATGCGTCGACCGAGGCCACCGAGTCGACGACGGCCCCCACGGAGACCGCGGGCGCCGAAGACGACGCCGCGAGCACCGACGCCACGACGGAGTCGTACAACGCGGTGACCCCGAACGCGATCATCTCGCCGATGGCGGTGCCAACGCTGCAGTGCGGCGACGGGTACTTCTATTCGGTGCGGAACGACGGCACCGTGCGCAAGATCAACGCTGAAACGGGCACGGCATCGACCGAGGGCAGTTGGACCGGGCGCTCGGAAGTCAACGGCCTCGGTATCGGCGCGAACGGCGAGACGATGTACGCCTATCAGCGCTCGGGCAACAACGTCCAGAACATTTCGACCATGCTGCGGTGGACCGCAGCAAGCGGTCAGTGGGAGGCCATCCCCGGGAGCGCCAACTCGATCGGTGGGTCGAACGGCCTCGTCGCTGGCGCGGTCGATCTGAACACGGGTCTGTACGTGTATGGCGCCTACTCGACGCAGAGCGGCACCGTTTATCTGAACCTCTACGTCTATAACCCCGCAAGCAACCAGCACACCTACATTGGCCGCGCCAACGTTGGAGACACCTGGGGCGGCAATTACTCCGGGTACAACGGTGACTTCGCCTTTGACTCCACGGGCACCCTGTTTGCGGTGCGTGCGAGCCAAAAGAATGGCAATAACATCCGCATGTCGATCGCGTCGATCAGCGCGAGCCAGCTCGCCGCTGCCATCGCCAATCCTCCCGCACAGAACGCGATTCCCGCGGCAACTGGAACTATCCACACCATCTCCAACGCCCCGAGTGGTGTGAACGGAATCGCCTTCCTGCCGGACGGCACGGTAATGCTCGGCGACGGCACGACCGCGTCAAAGTACAACCCGTCCACGGGTGTGAAGATCCCGAACACTAGCACCCTGACGATTGCGCCCTCGAGCAATTCGAGCACCGACCTCGCGAGCTGCGCCTCGCCCGCCACCGTCACGCTGCTGAAAGACGTCGCCGGCCGCTCCGACTCGAGCGACCAGTTCAACCTGACCCTGCGTGACTCGAGTCAGACCGGCTCGGTCATCTCGACCGGCACGACGAGCGGCTCGGCCACGGGCATCCAGGGTGTTCAGGTCGGCCCGTTCCCCGTGCAGACCGGCCAGGTGGTTGCGATCTCGGAGTCGATGGCCTCGGGCTCGACGTCCACGCTCGCGGACTACACCAGCAGCTACCAGTGCGTTGACGAGACCGGCGCGACCCTCGCATCCGGCAATGCCTCGCAGGGCACCGTGAAGATTCCGAACCGCGGCGGCGCCGCCGTGGTCTGCACGATCACGAACAAGCCGCTCGTCGCCGCGATCAAGGTGACGAAGACGGTGCAGGACTCGCACGGTGAGAACGATGCGCTCGCCTCGGGCTGGGCCATGACCGTCAACCCGACGACCGGCACGCTCACCCCCTCGGCGACGACCCAGACCACGAACTCGAGCGGCGCAAGCAACTGGAAGCTTCGCCTCGGCTCGACCACGGCGACGTCGACGGTCACGGTCACCGAGACGCAGCAGGACGGCTACGTGTTCGTCAGCGGCCAGTGTGTGATTACGAGCCTCGACGGCTCGAAGTCGCAGCCGATCGTCTTCGACGCCGAGTCCGGCACGGTTCCCGGCGTCAAGGCCGGCGACTCGGTGGAGTGCGGCTTCGTGAACAAGGAGCAACCGACCGAGCTGACGATCATCAAGGCCTTCGAGCTGCAGTACGGCGCCCCCGCGGTCGAGAACGACTGGACCTTCACCGCGGCCCCCACCTCGGGCGCGACGCTCAACTACACGAGCGGCGAGACGAAGGAAGTCGCGGCCGGCACCTACGCGATCACCGAGCTGTTCCGCGGCGGCGACGCCAGCGCATCCGGCTATGAACTCAAGTCGATGACCTGCGAGGTCGACGGCACCAGCACGACCATCACCGATGGCAACGTGACGGTGCCCGAGAACAAGGCCGTCACCTGCACGCTCGTGAACACCGACAAGCCCGGCTCGGTCGTCTGGACCAAGGTCGACGGCAACGACAACGAGCTCGGCGGCTCGGAGTGGACCCTCACCGGCCCCGACGGCACCGTCACGACGATCACCGACTGCGACGCGGACGACGCGTCGGAGTGCACCGGCCCCGATCGCGACCCGGCGCCCGGACGGTTCTCGCTGCAGTCGCTCTCGTGGGGCACGTACACCCTCGTCGAATCGGCGGCACCCGCCGGGTACCTGCTCGACGAGACCGAGCACACGATCGTGATCGGCAACGGTGACGGCCAGCAGCTCGATTACGACCTCGGCGCCATCACGAACGACCCGCGCGACGGGCTCGAGATTCCGCTCACCGGTGGGCTCGGCCAGGACGCCTTCCTCTTCGGCGGCGGCGGACTCCTCCTCATTGTCGGCCTCGTCTTCGGCATCCGCGCCCTGCGCCGCCGAGCGACCTCCTAGACCCCAACTCCTCCACCTCACCCACGACTTGGGCGTGCCAACTGCGCCCGAAAACACACCTCTGCGGTGCCTCGCAGATCAAGAAAGGAATCGGAATGATCAAGAATCACTCCCGCTCGCGCAAGGTGGCTTCGGTCGTCGCGGCGCTCGCGGTCGGCGCGGCATCGTTCCTGGGCGCATCCGCTGCCCAGGCTGCCGAGACTGTTGACTACGGCAACATCGACTTCGACCGCACTGGCTCGCTCACGATCCACAAGCACGAGCACCAGAGCACGAACGACGAGAACGCGGTGGCTCCGGATGCTTCGGGCGACACCTCGTCGTTCGGCGCGGGCGTTGACGGCGTGACCTTCACCATCTCGAAGATCAACGAGATCGACCTCGCCGACCAGGCCGACTGGGCCGCGCTCGACGGCCTCACCGCGAACACCGACGGCACCGTCACCGGCTACACGCTCACCCCTGCCGGCGAGGTGATCACCTCGAACGGCGGCGTCGCCACGATCGCCGGCCTCGAGCTCGGCGCCTACGTCGTGACCGAGACCGACGCGCCCTCGAGCGTCGTCGACCACGCGACGCCGTTCATCGTGACCCTGCCGCTGCCCTACGACGGCGGCTGGCTCTACAACGTGCACGCGTACCCGAAGAACGGTGTCACCGACATCACGAAGGACGTCGAAGCACCGAGCGGCCTCGGCCTCGGCTCCACCGTGAACTTCCCGGTCACCACCAAGGTGCCGACCGTTGCCACGAACGGCAGCATCACCTCGTACGTCGTGAGCGACACGCTCGACGCCCGCCTCGGCTCGCTTGCCGTGCCCTCGGTGACCAACGCCGACGGCACTGTCACCTTCGTCGACGGCACCGACTACAACGTTGTCGTCAACGGCAGCACCGTGCAGGTCGTCTTCACCGCCGCCGGTCTCGAGCGCCTCGCCGCTGACTTCGAGGGCCAGAACATCGTCACCACCTTCCAGGGCACCGTGACCTCGGTGGGCGACGGCGAGATCGTCAACGACGCGACCGTGTTCGTGAACGACCCCGAGCAGACCGATGGCGTCGACTCGAACGAGGTTGTGACCAAGTGGGGCAACCTGCGCATTCAGAAGATCAACGACGTGACCCCCGCCACCGCGCTGCAGGGCGCGACCTTCGAGGTCTACGCCGCCGCCGACGCGTACGCCGCTGACTGCTCGGCCGCGACCCCGACCGGCGACGCGATCTCGATCAACGGCGCCACCTCGTTCACCTCGAACGAGAACGGCCTCGTCGAGGGCATCGACGGCCTCTTCGTGAGCGATACGAACACCGGCAGCCTCAGCGACACCCGTTGCTACGTGCTCAAGGAGACCGCTGCCCCCGCCGGGTACGTGCTGCCCGAGGGCGACAACGCGCTCTTCCCCGTGACCGTCGTTGCCGGCACCACCGCCGACGCCGAGTGGGACGCGCAGATCGAGAACTCGCAGCCTGAGGTTCCCTCGCTGCCGATGACCGGTGCCCAGGGCCAGCTGCTCATGGCCATCGGTGGCGCCGCGCTGCTCGCGATCGCCCTCGGCCTCGTGATGGCTCGCCGCCGCGCGAACGCCGCGAAGTAGGCTAACCCCGAAGCTGCCCCGCGGGTCGACACGCCCCCTGTACGTCGACCCGCGGGGCACACCCCTTTACTCGAGAAGGATCACCGCGTGACCACCACCGCTGCCGCGCAGCCCGCCGACACCGAGGCCCGCACGCCTCGCTGGCGCCCGGGTGTGCTGTCGATCGCGATTGTGCTCATCGCGGTGATCGGCCTCAGCGTGCTCGTCTACCCGTACGCGGCCCAGTGGCTGTCGTCGTACAACCAGTCGACGCTCATTCGCGACTACGAGTCGAAGCTGCAGCACGCCGACCCGAGCGCCGAAGATCAGCTCGCGCTCGCCCATGCGTACAACGACGCGCTCACCGCGGGCGTCGACCTCGAGGCCGGCGCGAACGTGCCGACCGGCACCGGCACGGGCAGTGGCAACCTCGCCTACGAGGACATGCTCACGGCCGACGACTCGGGTCTCATGGCGCGCATCAAGATTCCGTCGATCGACCTCGACCTGCCGATCTATCACGGCACGAGCGACGACACGCTCATGGAGGGCGCTGGCCACCTCGAGGGCTCCAGCCTGCCAGTCGGCGGCATCGGCACGCACTCGGTGATCACCGCGCACCGCGGCCTCGCCAACGCGACAATGTTCTCGAACCTCGACCAGGTCGGCATCGGCGACCGCTTCACCATCGAGGTCATGGGCGAGGTGCTCACCTACGAGGTCATCGAGACCAAGGTCGTCGCGCCCGAAGACACCGACTCGCTGCGCTCGGTGGCCGACAACGACCTCGTCACGCTCGTCACGTGCACCCCGCTCGGTATCAACACGCACCGCATCCTCGTCACCGCCGAGCGCGTCACCCCGACGCCGATCGCCGACCTCAACGCCGCCGGCGCCGACCCGACCGTGCCGGGATTCCCCTGGTGGGCCGTGATGTACGGCGGCGGAATCGTGGCCGCGGGAGTGCTGCTCTGGCGCCTCGGCATTGCGGATGCGCGGGTCGCGGCCCGCAAGGCGGCGAAAGCCGCGCTCTCCCCAGAGTCCTGACACGCCTATCCCTCGCATCCCAATCCATGGGTGTTGCGTTTGGCCCCATTCAGGCCGCGTTTTCACGGGTTTTTGGGGCTCAACGCAACACCTATGGCTGGGTCGCAACGCGCTCCTAGGCCGGGTATTCGAAGCGCACCTTGCGGGTCGCGGTGTTCGCCTCGACGAGCCGCACCCGCACGTGCTCGCCGGCGGGAACGTCGCCGCGGCACTGCGCGATGACCGGCGGCTCGTAGACGAAGACTTCGGCGTGGTGATCGCCGTCGCCCGCGCGAAGCAGACCGGCGTCGAACTCCTGGCCCACCGCATCCTGCAGCGCGACCGCCTCGGCGAGGTTGATGCACTCGTTCTCGACCGAGGCTGCGACCCGGCCCGAGTTCTGCAGCAGGCCGGGCAACTCGGGCAGCGCATCCGCAATCTCGGCGGGCACCTCGCCCGTCACCTGCGCGCTGCCGTCGAGCGCGACCCACTCGCCGCCGAAGGCGAGGGCCACCTCGCTCACGAAGCGGTCGCCGAGGCGGCGGATGGGCGCGGTCGCGTGCGCGTACTGGCTCGCGACGCCGGCGTGCCAGGTCGCGCCGTTGTTCTCGGGCGGGTTGTCGGGCGAGAACGCGAGGTGGCCCGAGCCGCGCAGCAGCTTCGTCGCCGCCGAGTTGAGGGCGAGCGTCTTCGGGTCGTCGGGCTTGAGGCTCGCGAGGATCTCGCCGGGGGATTGCTCGTCGCGGGCGTCGACGCCGAGAGCGCGGGCGGCCTGGCGGAACTGCCGCACCGTCGACTCGTCAGGCGCGGGCAGCGTGCGCAGCAGTCCCGTGCCGCTGGCGAGCATGATGCGCGCCGCGGCGATGCCGGTCGCGAGCGAGCAGTGCGCGTTCCACGCATCCATCTGGGTGCGCGGCTCGAGGCGCAGCTGCCAGCTGCCGTCGACGTGCACGAGATCCTGCTCGGGCAGCTGCAGCTCGATGGCGCCGCGCTCGCGGGCGCGCTCCTCACGCACCCCGCCGAATTCGGACAGCAGCTCGATCGGCTCGGGCAGCAGTATGCCGTGATCGTAGTGCGCCTGCAGCGTCGGGTAGTCGAGGCGTTCGCGCACGTGCACCGTCGCGCGTCGCACCCGGGCGCGCGTGAGGTCGCCCTGGTTGTTCGTCTCGATCTGCCAGAGCACGGCCGGGCGGTCCTCGCCCTTGACGAGGCTCGCGGTCTGCTCGGTGAGGATGCGCGGGTACAGCGGCACGTTGCCGTCGGGCAGGTACTTGGTCTCGCCGCGCTGGCGCGATTCGACGTCGAGCGGGCTGCCGGGTGCGACGAACGCGCCGACGTCGGCGATTGCATAGAAGAGGGTGTAGCCAGCGTGGCCCGCCTCGGTGCCCTGCTGGATGCGCACGGCCTGGTCGAGGTCCTTCGAGCCGGGTGGGTCGATGGTGACGAGCGCAAGGTCGCGGGCGTCGACGCGGCCCTCGGCGAAACGGTCGCTCGCCTCGGCCGCCGCCTGCTCGAGCTCGGCCGAGAACTCCTCGCGCAGCTCGTACTTCTCGCGCACCGGGCTGAAGTCGAGCTCGGCCATGTTGCTCGGCCCCTCGGTCGTGCTGGGTTCGGAGGATGCCGCGCTGCGCTCACTCATGCTGCCGAGGCTACTCGGCCCGAGTCCGTCTGCCTGTCAGGTGGCTGCGCGACGGCGCTGCAAGTGCACCGGCGGCAACTGGCTACGATCGAAGCATTATGACTCGTGCAGCGCGCACCGCGGCGGTAATCGGCTCGGGCCCGAACGGGCTCGCGGCGGCCGTGACGCTCGCGCGGGCGGGCATCTCCGTCACCGTGTTTGATGCGGCCGACACGATCGGCGGTGGCACGCGCACCGCCGAGTCGGTCATGCCCGGGGTCGTGCACGATACCTGCTCGGCGATCCACCCGATGGCATTCGCATCGGCGTTCTTCCGCGAGTTCCGGCTCGCCGAGAAGGTCGAGTTCGTCGTACCCGAGGCGTCGTACGCGCATCCGCTCGAGGGGCGCGAGGCGGCGATCGCGTATCGCGATCTCGACCGCACCGTCGCCGAACTCGGCGTCGACGGCGCGGCGTACGGCCGGCTCATGCGCCCGCTCGTCGACCGCGCGGGCGGCGTCTTCGACTTCGCCCTCGGCGGCAGCATGGTGCGGGTGCCGCGCGACCCGATCGCGACGGTGCTCACGGGGCTCGCGGCGGTGCGACAGGGCTCGCCGCTCTGGAACCTCGGCTTCAGCGACGAGGCCGCACCCGCGCTCATCTCGGGCGTCGCGGCGCACTCGATCGGTCGGATGCCCGCGCTCGGTACCTCGGCGATCGGCCTCGTGCTTGCGGTCGCGGGGCATGTCGGGGGCTGGCCCGTGCCGGTCGGCGGCTCGGCTGCGATCTCGCGGGCCCTCGCCGACGATCTGCTCGCGCACGGCGGGCAGATCGAGACCGGCAGGCGCATCCGCGACATCGCCGAGCTCGGCGACTACGACGTACACGTCTTCGACACCTCGGCCCGCGCGCTCACCGAGATCGCTCACTCGAAGCTACCGGGCGGCTACCTGCGCACGCTCGACCGGTTTCGCTTCGGCAACGCCGCGGCGAAGGTCGACCTCGTGCTCGACGGCCCGATTCCCTGGGCGGATGCGCGCATCGCGCAGACCCCGACCGTGCACCTCGGCGGCACCCGAGCCGAGGTCGCGGAAGCTGAGGGGATGGTCGCGCGCGGCCGGCACCCGGAGCATCCGTATGTGCTGCTGGCGCAGCCGACCGAGTTTGACCCGGGCCGCAACCCCGCCGAATTCAACGCCGTCTGGAGCTACACGCACGTGCCACGGGGCTCGACGGTCGACGTGACCGAGCGCGTGCTCGCGCAGCTCGAGCGCTTCGCGCCCGGGGTGCGCGAGCGGGTCATCGGGGTGAAATGCACGCCGGCGGCGGAACTCGGCGAGTACAACGCGAACTACGTCGGCGGCGACATCAGCTCGGGCGCGGTGCAACTCGGGCAGCTGTTGGCGCGCCCAGTGCTCTCGCCAGAGCCATGGCGCACGCCGGGGGAAGGCATCTACCTCGCGTCGTCGGCGGCATCGCCCGGACCGGGGGTGCACGGTCTCGGTGGTTGGTACGCGGCGCGCTCGGCGCTGAAGCATTCGTTTAGGATCGACCCACAAAGCGTGTCGCTGGAGTAGCTCGCGCGAGCGGCCGCGGCTGGCAGGGGTGGCGTCATACTTGCTGGAAATTCTGGAAACCGAGAGTAATCGGTGGCGAACTTGGACAATCCGAGAGTTCGCGAGGCCTCTGCTGCGTGCTAATTTTTCCCCAAATCACACGACGTCGTGTTGACAGAGACAGAGAGGTCCTCATCTTGACTGCCAGCAACGTATTCACCGCTCATCGGGGACTTTCCGCGCGTGGTCACGACGACCACCTGGTTCGGTTTCTCAACAGCCCGAACACCAAGCCGGAGGGGATTCGGCCCGTGGTGGCGCGTTCCTGGTATCGGAGTCGAGCCGCGGGAGTCGATGCATTCAATGAACATGCGGTGATGATGTCGGGTCGGGTCGACGAGTACACGCTGCTTGCCGCGAGTGATCCGCTTCGTCAGCTCGATGAGTTCGCCGCCGACCTCGGGGGCTATGTCGACCTCACCGCCCCGAACGGTGCATTGCTGCGGCCCGATTTTCTGCGGAGCACGGATCAATTTCCGGAAGGCTACTCGCTCCTCGAGGAGAGCTGCGGCAGCACCGCAGAAGGGCTCGCACTGGAAGAAGGGCGAGGCGTCTGGCTCGCGCCCGAAGAACATTTCCGCGCCGACATGCGCAACAACTGGTGCTTCGCGACGCTGATCCGCGACCCGTTTCATAATCGGGTTCGTGGCGTGATTGGGCTCACTTTCCCGCAGACCAACGTGCCCGAGATCGACCCGGCCTCGACGTTGCTGATGCTGCAGGGCGTCGCTTCTCGGATCGAGCAGGAGATCGCCTCACGGACTTCCGTGAAGGAACAGATACTGCTGCGCGAGTATCTCAAGGTGTCCCGCCGGAGGCGTGACGTGGCGGTTGTAGCGATGGACGGCAAGAACTCGCTCATGAACAACACGGCGCTCGACTTGCTTGAGGACCACGACCTCGCGACCGTTTCCGGGTACGCCAAGGCGACGATGGCCTCGGGCAGATCCGCACAGCCGTATGCCGAACTCGACGGCATCGGGGCCGTGCAACTCGACGTGACGGCGGTGCCGCTGCCCGGGGGAACGTTTGGCGCGATCGTCGTGACCCGCCCCGTGAAGCCACGCAAGTCGGTGGCACTGGGCGCAGCCGAAGTGATGCACACAACTCCCACCTGTGACAAGACCAGCGAAGCGCTCAAGCTGATGCTCGATGGTGTCGGGCCAGAGTTCGACCGGATGCTCTCGCTGGCAACCACCGTGGTGACGGAACGTCGGGCGGCCGCCATCGTGGGCGAGACGGGCACCGGAAAACGGCGCCTTGCCAACGCGATCGCGCGGTTGACAGGGTCGACCATCGAGATCGATGCCCGCCGAGGCGCTCCGGGTCTGCCCAACTTCCGCGAGCGGTTCCTCAATGCGACGCAGCAGCGCCCAGACGTCCTGCTCATCACGAACGCCGATGAACTCACGCAACTCGAGGTCCACGTGGTCTGCCGCGAACTTTCCGGTTTGGGCGCCCCCGTACTTCACTTGACCGCGGTGCGACACACCGACGCGACGCAGCGCATCGCTGAGACGGTGTCGTCGCTCGAGATCTCGACCGTGCCGCTGCGGAACCGACGCGAGGACATCACGGTGATCGCATCGGCAATTGCCCGAGAGGTCGGCGACAAGGTGCTTTCGAAGCATGTGCTTGCCGAACTCACGAACGCCGATTGGCCGCGGAACATCGACCAGCTGCGGTCGATTGTCTTGAACACCGTGGCCCAGGCACGCGGCGCGGAGGCGACACGAGACGACCTGCCGCAGGGATTCCAGACCGTGCGCTCGACGGGGCGCTTGTCTCGGCTCGAAGAGGCAGAGCTCGCTGAGTTGCGCGCCGCGCTACGCGAGTCCAACGGTAACCGGCGTCTTGCCGCCGAGACCCTCCAGATCGGTCGATCGACGCTCTATCGTCGCATGGACTTCTTCCGCAGTCGCGGACTCGATATCTAGCCCTACCTCGAGCTTCACGGCAACGGCCAAGTCGCCCGCTCTGCGGGACCTTGGTCGTTGCCATTTTCCGGCGTCCGCAGTGTCCCGAACTGAGACGAACCAGCCCCTTTGAACGGATCTGTAATTGGAGACATACCCGGCAACCGCGAGTTCGCGACCGGGTGCCCGCAACACAGATTCAAGTAAGAGGACGGCGGCAGATGACGCGAGAAGTTCAAGGAACCATCGTGGTGGCTCCCCACCATTTCCCCGACCTCGACCGTGAGCACGCGCTCGCGGCCGAGTTCAACTACGAGTTGCTGACGACGGCCGACACCGACGAGTTCCGTGCGCGCATCGTCGATGCTGACATCATCATGATCACTCCCTACGCGAAGCTCACTGCAGAGGACTTCGCCAAGCTGTCGAAGTGCCGGGCCGTCATTCGATACGGCATTGGATACGACAACATCGACGTCGAGGCCGCGACCAAAGCGGGCATCCCCGTTTCGATCGTCCCGGGCACCGCATCCGAAGAGGTCGCGTCGCACGCATTCTCGATGGGGCTCGCCCTCACTCGCAGGTTCCCCGCCGGAGAAGCCGCGATCCGCGGCACTGCCTGGGCCGGGATCATCGGCTACGACACGCCAGTCCTGTCCCAGCTCGAGGTCGGCGTCGTCGGCCTTGGCCGAATTGGTCAACATGTCGCACGCATGTATGCCGCAGTCGGAGCGAAAGTTTGGGGCTACGACCCATTCGTCACCGAGAGCGAGTACCCCCTCGCGAGCCTCCAGGACGTGCTCGAGAATTCTGACGTCGTTTCGCTCCACCTGCCGCTGACGGATGACACCTGGAACCTCATCTCGGCCGAGGTGCTCGCGAAAATGCGTGCCGGTGCAGTCATCGTCAACGTTTCGCGCGGCGGTCTCATCGACGAGGCCGCTCTGGCGGATGCCCTCACCTCCGGCCACATTGCCGGCGCGGGCATCGACACGTTCGCGCAGGAGCCGCTTGCCGTCGAGCACCCCCTGCGACAAGCCCCCAACACGATCCTGACGCCGCACATTGCCTGGCGCTCAAATCGGTCGACCGGTGCGCTGCAAGAAGGCGCGGTCGAACGTGTTCGGCGCGTGCTGACAGGCGAAACCATGCTCGATCTCGTGAACTAACTCGGAGAAGACAACAGAGATGGCACACACATCCACCACCACCATCAACCGTCCCGGCGACGTCGACCCGCACGCCCGTTTCGGCCCGCGAGGCTACCCGCTGCTGCCGGGTGGGTACGGCCGCTCGACGTACTACACGGGCCGGCCAAGCCCCTATGCGGTACGCGGTGAAGGCCACAAGATCTGGGATGACCGGGGCCGAGAACTCATCGATGCGAACAACAACTTCACCGTATTGATCCACGGCAATGCTGATCCAGAAATCACCGAGGCAGCCATTTCGACCCTCCGCAATGGCGCGAGCTGGGGCATTCCCAATGAACCCGAATGGGAGCTCGCAGAGCTCCTGCTGCGACGCCTGCCCGCGCTCGACCAGGTGCGCTTCACCAACTCCGGCACGGAGGCCGTGATGTCGGCGATTCGTATCGCCCGAGGAGCCACTGCTCGCGAGAAGGTCATCGTCACAAAAGGCGGCTATCACGGGACGTCCGAAGTCGCGCTCGTTGCCGGTGGGGAGTCGGCGTCGCGTGGCCTCACGAAGGGCGTCATCGATGACGTCGCTCCGGTACCGCTCAACGACATCCAGGCACTCAAGAGTGCGGTTGAGGCGGCGCCGCGCGACTACGCAGCCATCATTCTCGACCTGCTGCCGAATCGTGCGGGACTCCTCAGCATCTCGCAGGAGTTCGTCAATACCGCTCGAGACCTCGCGACCAAGTACGGCATTGTGCTCATCATTGATGAGGTCATTAGCATTCGCCTCGGCTACGGCGGCATCAGCGGTGAATATGGCGTGGAGCCCGACCTCCTCACGACCGGCAAGCTGATCGGCGGCGGCTTCCCCGTTGGCGCGGTCGTCGGCAAAGCCGAACTCATGGCGGAAGTCGACCCCACGCGCCCGGGTAGCCTTCCGCACGGCGGAACGTTCTCCGGTAACCCGGTGAGCATGGCCGCTGGTGCGGTGGCCCTACGTCGGTTCGACGGGGCTGAAGTGCGACGCCTCAACGAACTTGGCGACCGCACCCGTGAGGCGGTCAACGACCGAGTTACCGACGCGGGTTGGGAGGTTCGCGGGCGTGGATCGCTCCTGCGCGCAGTCCCCGCGGGCGCGCTCAAGGTCGGCGAATCGACGCAGCACGCCCTCTGGTGGGCGTCCTACGACCGCGGCCTGCTCGGCTCGCCCGCGAATCTGCTGTCGCTCTCAACCTCGATGGATGACGCGGTCGCGAACGACATCGCCGACCGACTTGCCAGCGCTGTGCTCGAAGTCGCTGCGCGCGACGACGCCACGACAACCAAGGGAGACACCAAATGAAGCTGGTGAGCTATGCCGCAGCGTCGGCAGCCCGAGCCGGGGTACTCGTTGACGGCGATGTTTACGATGCCTCGCAGCTCTTTCACGAAGATAACGCTCCGGCCGCGAGCACACTGGACGCATTCGTCACCGCATTTGGCGACCGCTTGAGCGAACTCTCGGCAAATGTGGCTGAGCGGGTGCAGCAACACCCGAATGCTCGAGTCGATGCCCTGGCCAATGTGACGTTGCTCGGTCCGATCGCCAAGCCCGGCAAGGTGCTGTGCATCGGACTCAATTACAAGGATCACGTTGCTGAGACGGGGCGGGCTCTGCCGCAGTATCCGGACATCTTCGCGAAGTTTGCCTCGTCACTGATCGGGCCGAATGACGAAATCGGTGCCTTGCAAGTCACCGATAACCTCGACTTCGAGGGCGAACTGGCCGTCGTGATCGGCAAGCGCGCAGAAGGCGTCGCCGCTGCTGATGCACTCGACTATGTTGCCGGGCTTACCGTGCTCAACGATGTCACCGCTCGCGACCTGCAGTACCGGGGCACACAGTGGCTCGCGGGTAAGGCGGTGGATGGAGCTACGCCCTGGGGCCCGGCGCTCGTCACCTTGGACGAAGTGGGGGACCCGCAGGCGCTCGACATTGTTACCCGAGTCAACGGGGCAGAAATGCAACGCTCCAATACCCGGCATCAGATCTTCCCGATTGCGGAGGTCATCGAATACCTCACCGGATTCCTCTCACTCGAGCCCGGCGATGTAATCGCGACCGGCACGCCCGAGGGAATCGGTGCGAAGCGCACCCCGCCCGTGTGGCTCGCAGCAGGCGACGTTGTCGAAATCGAGATCGACCGAGTCGGAGTACTGCGCAACTCGGTCGCATCCGGGGCATGAATGCCGGCAACCACTTCAGCTCATCACAACGAAAGCAAAAATACTCATGACTGAAACGCAGACTCGTACTGCCGATGCGCGGTACCGTATCGCCGTCGACACCGGCGGCACCTTCACCGACGTTGTCGTTGGCTCCAGCACTGGCAAGATGGCGGTCGGCAAGGCACTCACCACCTACGATCGCGTGTTCACCGGGTTCGAAGGCGCGGTGCGCCGCGCCGCGGAATCCGTTGGTTGGGACAGTGAAGTCGTGCTTCGTAACGCCGACGTCATCGTGTATGGCACGACGCACGCGACCAATGCCGTTCTCACCGGCAAGGTTGCCAAGACGGCGATGCTGACCACCGAGGGCTTCGCCGACACCTTGCTCCTTCGGGAAGGGGGGCGTCGCGATGCCTTCGACTCGAAAGCCGCCTACCCTGGGCCCTATATTCCTCGCGAACTGACGTATGAGGTGCACGAACGCATCGCCGCAGACGGTGAAGTGCTCACCGCACTCGACGAGGACCAGGTTCGAGAGATCCTTGCCACGCTGAAGGCCGAAGGAATCGAGTCGATCGCCGTGTCGTGCCTGTGGTCGATTGTGAATGATGCGCATGAGCGCCGTATCGGTGAACTCATCCGGGAAGTGCTTCCCGACGTCCCGTTCACCCTCTCGAATGAGGCGAATCCCACCATCCGGGAGTACCGCCGTTCGTCGGCGGCGGCAATTGACGCCTCGCTGAAGCCGCTTATGGCCGCCCATCTCGGCAACCTTCAGGCCGACCTCGTCGGATTTGGCTTTGACGGCGACCTGCTGGTCGTGACGTCCGAGGGTGCCGTGCTTGACGTTGTCGATGTGCTCGATCGACCGGTGCTCCTGCTGAACTCGGGACCCTCTATGGCGCCGCTCGTTGGTGCCTCGGCCGCACCTGACCGTGACACCGTGGTGGTGTGCGACATGGGCGGCACGACCTTCGATGTTTCGCTTGTCGAAGAGGGCGTCGTGCGTCACACTCGTGAGGCCTGGCTCGGTGAGCCGTTTGTTGGACACCTCACCGGACTGTCTTCGGTCGCGGTGACGAGCATCGGCGCGGGTGGCGGCAGCATCGCGTGGATCGACGGCGGCGGCCTGCTTCGGGTCGGCCCCCAGAGTGCCCGCAGCACCCCAGGTCCCGCGGCCTACGGCCGCGGGGGTACTGAACCAACCGTGACGGACGCTTGCGTTGTGCTTGGCTACCTCGACATCGAAGGCTTTGAAGGCGGTTTCACGCTGGACCGGGACGCTGCAGTTGAAGCTATTACGTCGCGCATCGCTCGTCCTCTTGGCATGGAACTGCACGACGCCGCCCAGGCGATCCTCGAAGTTTCGGGGAATCAGATGGCGACCGCGACTCGTCAGGCGGCACTAGAGCAAGGTGTCGACCCCCGCGGGGCCTTGTTAGTTGCTGGCGGTGGCGCGGGTGCCATGGTCGCTGCGATCATCGGCGAGATCCTTGGGACCGACGAGGTGCTCATTCCGGCAACCGCCGGTGTGCTCGCTGCCTATGGGGCGCACCGCGCTCCGATTGCCACTGAGTTCCTCTCACCGCTGCACAACGACACCCACTCGTTTGACAGTGAATCGGCGGCGAAGGCGGTTCAGGACATCGAGGGCAAGGCAGACGAGTTTGCGGCGCGCTTCACTCGCGTGAACGCTAACGCCGAGTACGCCTACTTCGTCGATGCGCGCTACCCCGGTCAGGCATGGGACCTCAGGGTATACCTCAGCGAAAAGCCGACCGGTGCCGACGCCGCCGAGACGATCGAGCGTGCCTTTCATGAAGAGCACGATCGTCGCAACGGTACCCACGACGCGAGCAGCCGCGTCGAAATCATCACCTGGGGAGTCCGAGTCGAGATTCCTCGCCCTGAGCAGCTCGCCGTCGCCGACAGCGACGCCACCGAGACCGAGGTACACCGCGAAGACGAGATCGTCTTCGGCGGCGCTTCGCAGCACACTCCGCGCTATCGCGGCGCCACGCTTTCACCGGGCGAACACATCTCTGGGCCCGCCATCATCGACCAGCCGACGACCACGATCGTCGTGCCGCCGAAGTGGGATGCCCGGCTCGACGACCGTTCCAACATCTACCTCGTTCGTAAGGAGACGCAACGATGACGCGTCAATTTGACCCCGTAAAGCTGTCGGTCTTGGCGAATGCCTTCGACGGCATTGTCCGGGAGATGACGAACGGCTTGCTCCGTTCTGCCCGATCCTCGGTCATCAACACGGCCCGCGACTTCTCGTGTGCGGTGCTCACCGCGGACAACCAGCTGCTTGCTGCGGCCGAAGGCGTGCCCGTCCACGTGTTCGGCGCCGGCCCGCTGGGCGAAGACATGATCGAGCTGCACGATGACATCCGCGAGGGTGATGCGTTCCTGCACAATGATCCGTATCGCGGCAACTCGCACGCGGCCGACCACTGCATTCTTGTCCCCGTCTTCGTCGATGGACGGCACCTGTTCACGGCCGTGACCAAGGCACACCAGGCCGACTGCGGCGACTCGCTGCCCACCACGTTCTTCGCGACGGCACGAGACGTCTATGAGGAAGGTGCGCTCATCTTCCCGTGCGTGCGCGTGCAGCGCGACTACGTTGACAACGACGACATCGTGCGCATGTGCCGCGCGCGAATTCGAGTGCCCGATCAGTGGTACGGCGACTACCTCGCGTCGGTGGGCGCCTCGCGCATCGCGGAACGTCGGATCAAGGAACTCGCTGAGAAATTCGGTGTTGATGACCTTGTCGACTTCGTCGACGCGTGGTTCGACTATTCGGAGCGACTCGCCATCAGCGCGATTGAGAAGCTGCCCGAAGTCGAACTCCACGGCAATACCCGGCACGACCCGTTCCCTGGCACCGACCCCGACGGCGTGCCGCTTCAGGCGACCATCAGTGTGAAGCCGAAGGACGGCAAGATCACGATCGACCTGCGCGATAACCCCGACAACCTCCCGAACGGTCTTAACCTCACGCGGGCGACGGCGACTGGCGCTGCCCTCGCGGGCATCCTCTCCGGCGTGCCGGAGAATCTGCCGAGCAACGCGGGCACTTTCCGCCGGATTCAGGTGGAATTGCGCGAGGGCTGTGCGGTCGGCGTGCCGAAGCATCCGTTCTCGTGTTCCTCGGGCACGACCAACCTCGCCGACCGCATCGTGAATGTGGTGCAGGCCGCCTTCTCGAGCATCGACGATGGCTATGGCGCGGCCGAGGGAGCCTCGGGGCAGGCGCCCGCGAAATCGGTCATCTCGGGTATCGACGAACGCAATGGCAACGCCTATGTCAACCAGATTCTCGTAGGCGGGGTCGGCGGGCCCGCGACTCCCTTCGTCGATGGTTGGCCGACATACCAGCGACCGGTCTGCGGTGCCCTCCTCTATCACGACAGCGTCGAGGTTGACGAGCAGCGGTACCCGATCCTCGTGCATGAACGCGTGCTCGTGGCTGACTCGGGTGGTGCTGGTCGCCAGCGCGGTGGGCTAGGTACCCGCGTGACGATCGAGCCGCGCGTTGACGAGGTCACGCTGACCTACGGCATCGAGGGCAAGCTCAACCCGCCGAAGGGCGTTCGAGGCGGCCACGACGGCGCCGAGCCGCACACGTGGGTTGAGGACCTCAAGACGGGCGAGCGCCACGACATTCCGGTTGTGGGGCGTTATGACCTCAAGCGAGGTGAGAAGGTCGTGTCGATTACGCCCGGTGGCGGTGGCTATGGCAGCCCGTTCGAGCGTGACCCCGAGGCGGTCCTGCTCGATGTGCGTGACCTGCGCGTGAGTGTCGACGGGGCACGGGTCAACTATGGTGTCGTGATTGATGCCGGAGCCGTCGACGTGGAGGCCACCAAGCGGGAACGCTCGCAGCGGGCAACCGCGTAACCGCACGTGCACAGGCGGGTGCCGGTGTCTCAGATCGGGACACCGGCACCCGCTTTCGTACTGCAACGCTAATCATCTACCGGTGGGACCTCACTGTCCTGCCGTCGGCAGGTGATCTTGAAGATGAGAAAAGAGGAGCAAATGGACCCGATTCGGGTTGGAATTATCGGTGCGGGTAATGTGCTGAACCAATACCTCGACAAGATTGGCTTGCACGCCGACGTCGACGTCGTCGCCATCGGCGACGTGAACCTCGAAGCGGCTCAGCGTCGCGCCGAGGAGTATGGAATCGGCAAGGCGGTAACGCCCGACGAACTGCTTGCGGACGATGAGGTCGAGCTCGTTCTCAACCTCACGCCGCCGAAGCTCCACGCCCCCGTGACGCTGCAGGCGATTGCGGCGGGCAAACACGTCCTCTCTGAGAAGCCGTTCGCCACTTCACTTGAGGAGGCGCAGGAGATCTTGGACGCGGCTAAGGCGGCCGGAGTTCGTGTCGGTTCGGCGCCGGCAACGTTCATGGGGTCGGGCATGCAGACAAGCCGCAAGCTCATCGACGACGGATGGATCGGTCGGCCAGTCGCTGCCTTCGCCTCCTTTGCGTGCCGGGGTTATGAGTACTGGCATCCGAATGTTGACCCGTTCTACAGCGAAGGAGCCGGGCCGATGCTGGATATCGGCCCCTACCTCATCACCAACCTCATCAACATCTTCGGCCCGGCGGCGCGAGTCTCAGGTTCAGCGATGCGCAGCTCGGAGCTGCGCCCGCGGCCGGATGGGAAGGGCGGCTTTGCCGGTGAGATCAACATCAACACGCCGACGACCGTCACCGGCACTGTCGAGTTTGAATCGGGCGCAGTTGCGACCGTTATGCTGAGCTGGGACGTCTGGAATCACAACCTGCCGCACTTTGAGATCTACGGTACGAGCGGCACGATCGCGGCGCCGAACCCCGACCACTTCTCGGGTGCACCGGTGCTGCGCCGCGGTGAGGCACGCGACCTTTCGCTCGACATGACGCCTCCGGGCGAAGGCGACTGGCGAGAGACGCCCCTCACCCATCGAGACGACGCCTACCGCGGGATTGGCCTGGCAGAGTTCGGGCACGCAATCCGGGAAGGAATCGAACCGCGAACGGGAGGTGGCTTTTCGTACCACGTGCTGGAGATCCTGCTCGCCTTCGAAGCGTCAGCGGCTCGAGGTGAGCACATCGACATCGAGAGCACGTGCG
The DNA here is from genome assembly GCF_023370115.1 of Gulosibacter sediminis. Lineage (NCBI taxonomy): Bacteria > Bacillati > Actinomycetota > Actinomycetes > Micrococcales > Microbacteriaceae > Gulosibacter > Gulosibacter sp. ACHW.36C. The sequence continues at coordinate 205,279 of NZ_CP097160.1, forward strand.
AGCGGCCGAGCCCGCTCCCCTCGATTGGGCCCAACGAACCCTTCCGCTACGACGCGGAGTAGGGGAGAGGCCGGGGTGTGGCACGTGAGGGGTGTGCGCAGTGCCTGCGGACGTCGATGAACACGGATCCGAGGGCACACAGCTGACAATCGCTGAGCTCGTGGCGATGCCACACCTCGGCCTCGAACTTGTTGCGGGCGCGGGCGGCGCCGATCGCGTCGTGCTGTGGACGCACACCTCGGAGTTGGAGGATCCGGGCCCCTGGCTCGAGGGCGGTGAACTGCTCATCGTCAATGGGTTCGGGGTGCCGGACCGCCCGGACGGTCAGGTGCGGTATCTGCGCAGGCTCGCGGAACACCGTCTGGCCGGTATCGCCGTGAGCGTGCGCGCGCCCGAACTCACGCCGGAATTGCTCGCGGAGGCCGACAGGCTCGAATTTCCGGTGCTGAAGATCCCGAGGGCAACCCCGTTTATCGAACTGTCCTACCTGGTCGCCGGTGTCAGTGCACGATCCGCGCGGAGCCGCCTGTCGCGACATCTGCGCATCTTCGAGACCCTGAGGTTGAGAAATGACGGGCGCACGCCGATCGCTGAGATCTACACGCAGCTCGAAGCCATCACCGGGTACCGATTGGCCGTGCTCACGCCAGCGGGCCTGCCACTGATCGCTGACTGGGATTGGGTGCCAGACGACCTCGACCTCGCGCACTACTCGGGCTTGACCGAGTTGCAGATGGTTCCGGGAGGATACCTCCTGCCGCTCGCGGTGGGAGATCGAGTCTCGGCCTACCTCGTGGCGATGGAGCACCCGGATGCGGAGCCCGAAGGCCTCGCCGCACTGCAGCATGTGAGTTCACTGGCCTACCTCGATGCGCTCGATGACCAACGTCGACGCGAAGCCGAGCATCGGCAACGGAGTGTGCTCTTCGCGCAAACGCTCGAGTCTGAACACGTCACCGATGAGCTGGAGCAGCGATATGCGCAACTCGGTTTCTTGGCCGACGACGAGAAGCGGGTGCTGGCGTTCGCACCCATCGACGACCGAGACCGTGTGGAGATCGAGGCACGCGACTGGCTTACCGATCGAAGCATTCCCTACCTCATGCTGGCGCGCGACGACCTCACCGCGATTCTCGCGTGCAGTGACGCCGAAATTGAGCAGCTTGCCCACGGCATAGGCCTCACCATCGGTGCGAGCAACCGCTTCGTGCACATGGCCGAGCTCAGGCAACGACAACGGCAGGCGCGCTGGACGTTGGCCGTGGCCGACGGGACCGGTGACATTCGCATGGCCGTCGCCGAGTCGACCCCCGGGATTCTGCAGTGGCTCCATCCCGACAAGCTGGTTGTTGAGCGGCTTGCGTACGACACCTTGCGGCCACTCATCGAACATGATGCAGCGAACGGGAGCGAGCTCGTACATACCCTCGCGGTGTACTTCGAGTGCCAGGGCAAGTTGCGCATGACCGCGGCGCAGCTCTTCCTACATGAACACACCCTGGCGTACCGCATCAAGAAGATCGAACAAATCACACGCCGCAATCTCAAGGCGTACTCCGACTCCTTTGAACTCTGGCTTGCAGTGCAAGCGAATGCGCTTCGGTGACCGCGTACCAAAGTGACACACCCCGACGAATTGCGGCACTGAAATTCTGTGTGGAGAACGCACGAGACCGCACGTCGCGTGCCCCATTCAAATTGAGGAGAACGCATGAGCAGCATTGACGCTGTCGCTACCCGGGCGGAGACTCGGAATGTCCGCCGCCGCACCGTGGCACAGGCGATCGTTGAGTTTCTGCAGGTGCAGTACAGCGAGTACGACGGGGAGCGCCGCCGTCTGATCGGCGGTATGTACGGAATTTTTGGCCACGGTAACTCGGTTGGCCTTGCCCAGGGCATCAACGAGTACGGCACCGACTTCCCGTTCTATCAGGCGAAGAACGAGCAGAGCGCCGTGCACGCAGCAGCGGGGTACGCAAAGGCCGCCAACCGCACTGCGACGCTTGCCTGCACGGCTTCGGCGGGCCCTGGCTCGACGAACATGATCTCCGGCGCGTCGACCGCCACGACGAACCGTCTGCCCGTGCTCCTGTTCCCCGCCGACATCATCAACAACCGCCTGGGCGACCCGGTGCTCCAGCAGATCGAGCACCCCGTCGAGCGCGACGTATCCGCGAACGACTGTTTCCGCCCCGTGAGCCGATACTTTGACCGCATCACCCACCCGGCGCAGCTCCTGTCGACCCTGCCCGAGGCGATGCGCGTCTTGACTGACCCGGTCGACACCGGTGCTGTCGTCGTCTGCCTGCCGCAGGACATGCAGGGTGCTGAGTATGACTATCCCGAAGAATTCTTTACGCCGCGCGTGTGGCACATCCGTCGCCGCCTCGCGGCCGAGGAGGAACTCGCGGGAGCGGCCGAGATCATCTCAGCGGCGAAGCGACCGATCATCGTCGCGGGTGGCGGTGTGCGGTACTCGAAGGCACAGACCGAACTCGAGCAGTTCAGCTCGACCTTTGGCATCCCCGTCACCGAGACGTACGCGGGCAAGGGCGCTGGTCCGGTCAATGAACTTGGTCTTGGTGGCCTAGGCGTCACCGGTACCGTCGGTGCCAACAAGCTCGCGCGCGATGCCGACTGCGTGATCACAGTCGGCACGCGCCTGCAGGACTTCGTGACGGCGTCGCACACTCTGTTCCAGAACCCCGAGGTGAACATCGTCAACCTCAACGTGGGCGCATTCGACGCCCACAAGATGGGCGCATTCCCCGTCATCGGTGATGCGAAGCGGTCCCTCGCAGCCCTCACCGAGTCGCTGACCGCACAGGGGTACTCGGTATACGGCGGCTACGGTGCAGACATTGACGCTGCCCGCGCGCAGACCGCGGCCAACCTCGAACACGACCTGCAGGACTTTGCTGACGAGCAGATGAGTCAGGCACAGGTCATCGAAAAGCTCAACCGAAAGCTGACGAACGAGGATGCGCTCGTGCTCGGCTCGGGCGGCGTGGTTGAAGGCGTGCACAAGGCCTGGGATCCGTCGAACGGTGCCGAGATTCACTTCGAGTACGCGAACTCCTGCATGGGGCACGAGATTCCGGCCGGCATCGGCTACCGCCTAGGTCAGCCCGAGCTCCCCGGCGACGTGTATGTGCTCATCGGTGACGGCACCTACTTCATGCAGCCGACCGAGCTCGTGACCGCAGTGCAGGAACGGAAGAAGATCGTCGTCGTGGTGATCGACAACAGCGGTCACCAGTGCATTTGGCCGCTCCAGGTGTCGAAGGGCGGCGAAGGGTCGGAATTCGGCACCCAGCTGCGCCACCGCGGTGCCGAATCGGGTCGCCTCGACGGCGACATCGTTCCGGTGAATATCGCCGAGAATGCGGCCAGCTTCGGTTGCGCTGCCTGGTCGACGAACACCCTCGAAGAGTTCGAGGCGGCGCTCGCGGCTGCCGACGAGGTCGAAGGCCGACCCGCCGTCATCGTCGCGCACGTTGAGCCCTACCGCTACCTGACCGGCAACGGTGAGTTCTGGGACGTCGGCGTGCCGATGACCTCCGGGCGCAGCGGCAGCGTTGAAGGAACCCGCAAGCACCTGGAGGGCCGCGCTCGGCAGCGCTTCTACGGCGCCACGACGCCGCCGTCCACGAAGTAACCCGCCCGATTTCGGTCGAGCCGCGCCGGTGGTGATGGATGTCATTCACCGGTGCGGCTCGACCGCCGAGCCGTCAACGTCGCGACAAAGGACACTGCTATGACTACTTTCGCCGTCACCAACCCCGCAACTGGAGAACGCCTGGCTGAGTATCCGGCCGCAACAGATGACCAGGTTGAGGCCGCGCTCGCCGCTGCGCACTCGACGTACCGAACGTGGTCGCGCACCTGGTCCACCGGTGAGCGCGCTGCGCTTGCTGCACGATTCGCCGATCTCCTCGAGGAACGCATCGACGAGCTCAGCGCGATCATCAACCGTGAGATGGGCAAACCCCTCAAGCAATGTGCCGGTGAGGTGCACTTCGCTGCCTCGATTGCTCGAGCGTTTTCCCGCAACGCCGAGGCATGGCTCGCCGATGAGCCGATTCCCACCGCCGACGGTCTCCGCAGCTTTTTCCGCTTCCAGGGGCTCGGCGCGATTCTCGGTATCATGCCGTGGAACTACCCGTATTATCAGGTCGCCCGCTTTGCAGTGCCCAACCTTATCCTGGGGAATACGGTGGTGCTGCGCCACGCATCACAGTGTCCTGAATCAGCGCTCGCACTGCAACAACTCTTCGCCGACGCTGGGTTCCCGGACGGCGCCTATGTGAATGTCTTTGCCTCGCACGAGCAGATTTCCACGATGATCGCGGACGACCGCATCCAGGGAGTCTCGCTGACCGGGTCGGAACGGGCAGGAGCGACGGTCGCCGCACAGGCGGGCCAGGCGCTCAAGAAGTGCGTCCTGGAGCTGGGTGGCTCCGACGCGTTCCTCGTACTTGAAACTGACGACATTGATGCCGCGGTGCAGCACGCACTCGTAGGTCGGATGGACAACACCGGGCAGAGTTGCAGCGGAACGAAGCGTATCGCTGTGCTCGACCGCTACTTCGACGAGTTTGCCGCAAAGTTCGCCGCGGCGATCGGCAGCCAGTCATTCGCGGATGGCGACTACGGCCCGCTCTCTTCGGAGTCGGCGACTCGTGATCTCACAAGCCAAGTGCAGGGCGCGCTTGATGCGGGGGCCACTCTGCTCGTCGGCAACAACGAGCCGCAGCGCAATGTCTACACACCCTCAGTGCTGACCGGAGTGACGCCGCAAATGGATCTCTACCAGGAGGAGCTGTTTGGCCCGGTCGCACAGCTGTACCGGGTCTCGAGTGACGATGAGGCGATCGAGTTGGCCAATGCGACCCCCTTCGGGCTCAGCGCGGTGGTCATCTGTGATGACCGGGAACGCGCGGAACGAATCGGCGACCGACTCGATGTCGGCATGGTGTTCATCGGCGCCGGCATGCTCGGCGGGCCCGACGTGCCATTCGGTGGCGTGAAGAAGTCCGGATACGGCCGAGAGATTGGTAAGGCCGGGATGCTCGAGTTCGCGAACAAGAAACTCTTCCGTTTCGCGGATTAGGAAGTGAGATGACGGATTCTCTGCTCCGGGTGGGCCTCATTGGAACTGGCCGTATCGGCCAAATTCACGGCCGCCATATCGGCAACCATGCAGATTCGGTGCTGGCACGAATCGCGGATCCTTACATCGAGGGCGCGAGGCAGTTGGCCAAGGGCTTCGGCAGCGAAGTGACGGATGACCCGCGAGAACTTATCGACAGTGGCGATCTCGACGCGGTCGTCGTCGCGGCGCCGACGCCTCAGCACGTCAATCTCATTGAGGCCTGCGTCGACGCCGGCGTGCCGGTGCTCTGTGAGAAGCCGATTGATCTCGATCTCACCCGAGTCGATGGGCTTGCCGCCAAAGTCGCCGCGAGCGGCGTGCCCGTTGCGATTGGGTTTAATCAGCGGTTTGACCCCGCGATTGCCGAGGTGCATGAGCGCGTGGCGAACGGAGCCATCGGCCAACTCGAGCAGCTCGTGTTGGTGAGCCGTGACCCTGGGCCACCTCCCGCCGACTACCTCGCGGTGTCGGGAGGAATCTTCCGAGACATGACCATTCATGATTTCGACCTCGCACGCTTCTTTGTGGGCGAGGTAGTTGAAGTGAGCGCGTTCGGTAGTGCACTCTTCGACGCGGGTGCGCAGCAGCACGACGACTTCGACACGGTGAACGTCACCCTTCGGGGAGCCTCCGGCGCATTGGTCTCGATTGTGAATTCACGACACAGCGCGTACGGCTACGACCAACGTCTGGAGGCGTTCGGCAGCGAGGGGCTCCTGCAGGTGGCGAACGCCCCGGCCTCACTTGTGCACGCGGCCTCCGCCGAAGGCGTGGAGACGAAGGCGCCATACGTCGAGTCATTCTTGGATCGATACGAGACCGCGTACGCTCGCGAGCTGACCGAGTTCTATCGACTCGTGCGGCGCGAAGCCGCAACGAGCCCAACGTTCCAGGACGGTCAAGCCGCTCAGGTGATCGCGGATGCGGCGCATCGCTCGGCACACGAGCGCCGCACCGTTCGGCTTGATTCGTAACTTTCTCGGGAAATGGCACAACTAGATCGGGCCCGTCGTTGCTACTACGGGCCCGATCTAGTTCGTCTACTCAGCGTTGAACGTGGTTTTGCCTGAGACTTCCGGCACGTCTACCCACGTGCCGGAATCGGCGCTCCGAAGCGAAGCATCGACGAGCTCCGACGCCGACCAGCCGTCGGCAACCGATGGCGCAAGCTGCTTGTTCTCGAGAACGGAGCGAATAAACAGCGACGCTTCGATCGTCTTCAAGTCGTTAAAGCCAATGCCGGGACCAGCATTCGGCTGGAACCTCGCGAATTCGCCCATGGAGGGATCCGTGAGGATCGTGCGATAGCCGCTGAGATCCGTGGCGAGTTCGAGCTGATTCATCTGCTCGAAGTTCCAGCGCAACGAGCCCTTCGTGCCGTATACCTCGAGGATGTACTGGGCGTGCGGGCCGATGCCCACACGGGTCGACTCGAGGAAACCGACGGCGCCGCCCTCGAACCGCGCGATCGCCGCCGCGTAGTCCTCATTCTCAACCTTCCGCATAGTGTCGGAAGCCGCACCCTTATTGAAGGAGTTCGCGGAATTTCCGGCCGGCAGCGGACGTTCAGTGATGAAGGTCTCGGTGATCGCATTCAACGAAGTGATGCGCCCGATGATGAACTGGGCAAGGTCAAAACCGTGGGAGAGCACATCGCCGAGCACACCAGTGCCCGCGCGGGCCTTTTCGTATCGCCAGGTAAACACCGCGTTCGGGTCGGATGCGTAGCTCGTCAGCAGGCGCATCTGCACGTTCGTGATCGTGCCGAGCTCACCCGAGCGCACGAGACGACGAGCCTCAGCGACGGCGGGCGCGTGGCGATAGTTGAATCCGACGGAAGTGATGAGCCCTGCCGCCGCGGCACCCTGGGCGATCTCCCGCGACTGCGTCGCGCTGATACCCATGGGCTTCTCGATCCAGAACGGCTTGCCTGCGGCAATCGTGGCGAGGGCGATCTCGTGGTGGAGAAAATTCGGGGCACAGATTGAAACGACGTCGACATCGGGGTGCGCAAGCAGCTCGTGGTAGTCGTTCGTCACTTCCCGAAAGCCGAGGGCTGTGGTCGCATGATCCCGGCCGTTGGGGTCTGGGTCTGCCGCAATCACCAGTTCGGGGTGCGCTTCGAGCTCGGGAAAGAACTGTCGCGTCGCCAAGTAGGCGCGGGCGTGCAGCCGCCCCATCCATCCGACTGAAATCAGTCCAACACCGATTCGCTGCTGTTGTGTCACGTCGACTCCTTCGTCGCCAGTCTATGCGGGCGTCGTGGTTCAAAAGCGTTGGCAGGATCGCCTTCACTTGGCAGCGAGCCTATTTCCGTTTCACGGGCCCGAGATGTTCCAATCTGGAACAACCAGGGAAATGCCCCGCTTGGTCTACTTGTCCACACAGAGTCGCGACAGTGATGACAAGGGAGTTTGCACGGGCATGCGTTGGACCAAAGAACAGTCTCGAACCGGCACTCGGGTGGGGGGGAACGCGTCGCTTGAGAATCTCAACGTCGTTGTGACTGGCGCGGGCTCTGGCGTCGGCTTGGCGACCGCGCGACTGTTCGCCGCGCGTGGGGCCCGAGTGGCGCTCCTTGGCCGGCGCGCCGCCGCCCTTCAAACAATCGAGGACGAGCTGGCCCCACTCGCGTCCGGGTACGTCGTAGATATTGCGGACGAACGGGCGGTGGTCGAAACGATCGAACAGATTTACTCGGACTTCGGCGGCATCGACGTTGTCGTGAACGCCGCCGGTATCGCCCAAGAGGCAGCCCTGCAGCAACTCGACGGTGACACGTGGCGCGCGACGATCGACACGAACCTGTCGGGCACGTTTTACGTGTGCCGGGAGGCAGCGAACTACCTGCCGCATGGCGGCGCGGTCGTCAACGTGGCGTCCGACCTCGCCACGATGGGCGTGGCCGGGCTCGTGCATTACTCAGCCTCGAAAGCTGGTGTCGTCGGCCTGACCCGTGGCCTCGCCGCGGAACTTGCCCCGCGCATCCGAGTGAATGCGGTCTGCCCGGGGCCAATCGACACTCCGATGCTCCGGGCCGGTATCGAGGCCGCAGCAGACCCCGCCGCCGCACTGCGCACCAAGGAACTCTCGGTGCCACTTGCGCGGTTGGCCAGTGCCGACGAAGTCGCTCGAGCCATCTATTTTCTGGCGGTCGACGGCACATTTGCGACCGGCGCGACGCTCGAGTTCGACGGCGGCACCTCGGTGGTTTGAGGCACCGCAACTGGCGATCAACCGATCAAGCTAGCAATTGGAAACGAAGGACTGATGACGAACAACGAAGAAGGCACGCGCCCAGATCTGCGCAGCGCACACTGGTTTGGCCCGCACGATCTGACGGGTTTCGTGCACCGAACCGCGATTCAAGCGGAGGGGTTCTCAGGCTTTGCGGTCAAGGACCGCCCGGTGGTCGGGATCGCGAACTCTTGGTCAGAACTCGTGAACTGCAACATCCACTTCCGGCTGCTCGCGGATGCGGTGAAGCGCGGCGTCTTGATGGCAGGCGGATTGCCGCTCGAGTTCCCGACCATGTCGCTCGGCGAGAGCCTGATGAAGCCGTCCGCCATGCAGTTCCGCAACCTCATGGCGATGGACACGGAAGAGTCGATTCGCTCGTACCCGCTCGACGCCATTGTGCTGCTCGGCGGGTGTGACAAGACCGTGCCCGCGCAGCTCATGGGGGCGGCCAGCGCAGATGTGCCGACCATCATGCTTACCGGCGGCCCACAAGAACCTGCGGTGTTCCGCGGCAAGCAACTTGGTGTGGGCACTGACACTTGGAAGTACGCCGACGAATTGCGCGCGGGAAAGATGACCCAGGCGGACTTCGATGAGCTCGAGGCCTCGGCGAAGCCCACGGCAGGGCACTGCAGCGAAATGGGCACGGCCTCAACCATGACGTCACTCGTCGAGGCGCTCGGCATGTGTCTGCCCTCGACGGCTGCGATTCCGGCGGTGCACGCACGTCGTGCCCAGGCCGCCGAGGCCACCGGACGTCGGGCAGTCGAGATGGCGTTGACGGGTGGGCCGAAGCCGAGCGAGATCCTCACACCGGAGGCATTCGACAACGCGATCACCCTGTTGATGGCGGTCGGTGGCTCGACGAACGCCGTGGTCCACTTGCTGGCATTGGCTCGTCGCGTTGGCTACGAGTTGCAACTCGACCGGTTCCACGAGATTTCGGAGCGCACCCCGCGGATCGTGAACGTTCGCCCCTCGGGCGAATACCTCGTGCAGCAACTGTTCAACTCGGGTGGCATTAGCGCGGTACTCAAGGAGCTTTCGCCGCTGCTGCACCGCGACGTACTCACCGTCACGGGCGAATCACTCGAGGCCGGCTACGCGAATGCTCCGGACCCCGATGGTGACGTCATCACCACGTTGGACAAGCCGTTCGACGCCACCGGCAGCATCGCCGTCGTACGCGGGTCGCTCGCGCCCAAGGGCGCGGTGATCAAGCGCAGCGCCGCGTCACCCGAACTGCTGCAGCACCGCGGCCCGGCGGTCGTCTTCGACGACATCTACGACCTCGGTCGACGCATTGATGACCCAGAGCTCGACATCAGCGAAGACTCGGTGCTCGTTCTGCGCAACTCTGGCCCGGCCGGTGCGCCGGGCATGCCCGAGTGGGGCATGCTGCCGATTCCCGAAAAGCTGCTCAAGCGCGGCATCCGCGACGTAGTTCGGATTTCGGATGCGCGGATGAGCGGCACCGCTTTTGGCACGACCGTGCTCCACGTTGCGCCCGAGGCCGCCGTGGGCGGTCCGCTCGCAATCGTGCAGGACGGTGACCCCATCGTGCTGGATGTTGCGACGCAGCGACTCGACCTCGATATTCCTCAGGAAGAGATTGAGCGGCGCCTCGCTGAGGTGAAGCTGCCCGAACGCAAGTACAACCGTGGCTATGGCCGCCTCTATGTCGACCATGTGCTGCAGGCCGACGAGGGCTGCGACTTCGACTTCCTCCAGGGCATCCCGGGCGAGGAACCTCAGCGACTGCCGTACGGACTCATGAGCGGCTGGCAGGGCGGCTGGTAGCCGTCGCCGAGCGCTCATCACGCCAAGGAGAGACCATGACCAAACAACCCGTAATCGTGATCGTGCCCGAAGGGCGGCCCGTGCCACCATTCGAGCGGATCGAAGCCGACGCCGAGCCGATCGTGGTGCGCACGGCGGACGAGCTGCGAAACGCGCTGGAATGTGCCGAGATCCTGTTCCTCAACGACTTCCGCACCAATCTGTTGCGTGAGGTGGGCACTGGGAACCTCAAATGGATTCACACGTCCAGCATCGGCGTGGATGCCCTGCTCAGCGAAGAGATCGTGAACAGCGACATCATCGTCAGTAACTCCCGCGGCGTTTGTGAACGGCCGATCGCGGAATGGATTCTCGGCGTCATCGTGATGTTTGCAAAGGACATTCGCACGACGATCGAACTTCAGCAGCGGCGCGAATGGCTGCATCGTGAGACACAGCCGATTCTGGGCAGGAAGGTGCTCGTCGTCGGGCCTGGCCCTGTCGGCCGCGAAACCGCGCTCCTCCTGCGTGCTGCCGGTATGGACGTCAATATCGTGGGGCGTTCCTCGCGCACTGACGCTGAGCTCGGCTCCATCCATGCCTTTGAGGAGTTGGAAACACTCCTCTGTGAGGCGGACGACGTCGTGCTGACGCTGCCGCTCACACCTCAGACCCGTGGCCTCGTGAACGCCGAGCTGCTTGCGAAGGTTCGGCCCGGTGCCCATCTCGTCAACGTTGGCCGAGGCGCCGTCGTGGTCGAACAGGCGTTGCTCGACGCGATCGACTCCGGGCACCTTGCCGGGGCGGCGCTGGACGTCTTCGAGCAAGAACCGCTGCCGAAGGACCACCCCATGTGGACTCGGAACAACATTCTTGTGTCTCCGCATGCCTCCGGAGATCTCGTGGGGTGGCGAGGCCGCGTCGTCGAGCGATTCGCCGAAAATCTCGAGCGCTGGAATGCCGGCGAACCGCTTCACGATGTTGTCGACTTAACGAAGATCGGCGCGACGGGCCCCGCGCTCTCGTCGTAGCCCATCCCTCCCACCGAAAGAGAATCATGCGTACCAAGAACAGCTCCACTGAGCCGGCAGCAGATACCACCGTAATCAACCGTCTCGAGGGCAACATGGGCGTCGGCTCGCTCATGATGAGCGTGCTCGCCTTCTCGTCGCCGCTCGCGACCGTGGCTGGGACCATGCCGGTCCTCCTGATGTTCGGGGGCAACACCGCGCCTTCGATTTATCTCATCCTGACCCTGATGTTGCTCATCTTCTCGGTCGGTTTTGTGACGATGAGTCGCACCATCGAGAATCCCGGCGGATTCTATTCGTTTGTTACCGCTGGACTCGGCAAGGCTTCGGGGCTCGGGGGTGCATTTCTGGCACTGGTCGGCTACATCTTCATCGGGTTTTTCGCCCCCGTGTTCTTCGCCGTCACAATGCAGAACTTCGTTGTTGAAACGCTCGGCGGACCAGATATCGCTTGGTACTGGTATGCCCTCGTGATTGTCGGCATCACGACGGCCCTCGCCTACAACCGAATCGACCTGTCCGCCAAGGTGCTGACGACGGTGATGGTTCTCGAGGTCATCATCATCGTGGTGTTTGATGTTGCCGCGTTTGCCTCGAATGGCGGCAATCCGGAGGCGGGCCTGAGCATTTCACTGCCGAGCCTGGGGGATGCAACGCTCGGACTGGCGTTGTTGTTCGCGATCGGAAACTTCTTCGGCTTCGAGGCCACGGTCATCTATCGCGAGGAAGTTCGCGACCCGGACAAGACCATCCCGCGTGCGACCTATCTCTCAGTGCTGGGCATCGGAATCTTCTATGCCATCGCGGCGACCGGCTACGTCGCATTCTTCGGCACGGGGGAGATCCAAGCCGCCGCAACCGAAAACACCGCGGGGCTGTTCCACGGCTCGATCGTAGCGCTCCTCGGCAATATTGCTGCGGACATCATGACGATTCTGCTCATCACCTCGACGCTGGCGTGCATGCTGTCGATTCAGAACATCGCCGCGCGCTACGGCTTCTCGCTCGCCCGAGATCGCGCGTTGCCCAAGGCACTCGGCCACGTGCATCCGCGACACCACTCGCCGTACCTTGCCGCGCTCGCGATCGGGGCGGTGTGGGTCGTGGCGATAATTGTGCTGGCTGTGGTCGGCGCCGACCCGGAGCAAATCTACGTCGTGGCGAGTGGAAGTGGCACGTTTTCGGTATTGCTGCTCATGTTTATCACCAGCCTGGCGGTCTTGATCTATTTCTTGCGGCGACGCAGCAGCAATCCCGAGTCTGTGTGGAAAACGATCATTGCTCCAGGCGTAAGCATGCTATTTCTCGGGGTAATCATGGTGATCGCCGTCCTTAACTTCCCCGAACTCGTCGGTGGGTCTGGAGTGCTCAGCGCAGTATTTATGTTGCTCACGTTTGTCCTGTTTATTGGTGGATTCATTTATGCGCTAGTCCTGCGAAAGCGGCTGCCAGACGTCTACGACCGTCTCGGTCGTCAGCGGTTCTAACGCGTTTCCGCGCAACGACCGAACTGACCGCCCACTCCGGGGTATCCCGGGGTGGGCGGTTTTGGCAGTGAAGGCGCGTCCCAATGTGGCACAACCTTGGGTGGTGCGATCGCTGCAGAGTTGTGCCAACCGGTCGCGAGGGGTCGAGGATGACTCCCTACGCAACGCGTATCGGGGACCGAGATCCATCTCTGGCGAGGATGACATGACGAAAGCACCCTCTATTTCGACACCGTTTATCGAACTCAATAACATTAAGAAAACCTTCGGAGCGGTTACTGCGCTCCGCGGGGTGACAATTCAAGTGCAGCCCGGCGAAACCTTTGCTCTGCTCGGTGATAACGCTGCCGGCAAATCAACGCTGATGAAAGTGTTGACCGGCGTGTACCAGCCCGATGGCGGTGAAATTCGCCTCGACGGCAAAGCAGTTTCATTCCCCACTCCCGCAGTTTCACGCTCTTCGGGTATCGAAATGGTGTATCAGGATTTCGCGCTGGCCGACAATCTCGATGTCCGCACCAATATTTTTCTCGGCCGTGAGCCGCAGAAGAACATCCTCGGACCGCTCCTCCGCGTCGTCGACCGTAAGCGGATGCAGGAAGAAACCAACCGCGTGCTCGAGCGACTCGGAATCCCGATCAATCCGCGACTGAAGGTGAAGCGGCTCTCGGGCGGCCAGCGTCAGGCCGTGGCGATCGGCCGGGCACTCGCATTTGATGCCCGCCTCATCATCATGGATGAGCCGACCGCGAACCTCTCGGTCGCCAAGGTCGACAAGCTCATCGAAGTCACCCAGAAGCTCAAAGAACTCGGCATTGCCGTGATCATCATCACGCACCGGCTAGACGAGGCGTTCGCCGTTGCCGACCGATTCGCCGTCATGCGTCAGGGCGAGGTGGTGGGGCAATTTCGGACCGGTGAGATCTCCGAGACGCAAGTCGCCCACCTCATCTCGCAGGGCACGCTCGATGACTACGTCGACCTCGAAATGGTGTCTGACCGTCGAATGATCGGCAGCACGTCCAGCGTTGAGCACGAAGAACGCCGCGACCCAAAGGAAACACACTGATGAGCCAGAACACTGACACCGTGGCGGTCCTGATCCGCGCGAAGGAACGACGAGACGGCATCTCGACCGGCGCCAAGGTTCGACGATTCCTCGGCGACTACGGCATCCTCGTCATTTTTGCCTTGGTCTTGCTCTATCTCTCGATCGCGGCCCCGAACTTCCTGACCATCGACAACCTGATCAATGTCGTTCGTCAGTCGTCCATCATCGGCATCATCGCCCTCGGCATGACGTTCATCATGATCACGTCAGGCATCGATCTCTCGGTCGGCTCGGTAGTCGGCATCGCCGGCATGGTGTTCGCGATACTTGCGCCGGCCAGCGGAACGGCCTTCTGGCTGCCCATGATCGCGGGACTCGGAGCCGGACTCTTCGTCGGTTTCCTCAGCGCCGCGCTCGTGGTGTGGGGGAAAATTCTGCCGTTCCTCGCGACGCTGGCAACGATGGCGATTGCGCGTACTGCTGCACTCGTCATTACCGACGGACAGGTGGTTTCGGGATTGAGCGGACCAGCCGAGTGGATCGGCTCCGGGTTCATTGGACCGATTCCGGTGCCGGTGATCATCTTCCTGCTCGCAGCTGTTGTCTGTGACTTCGTGCTCAGCCGAACAAAGTTTGGCTCACATGTCTACGCCGTGGGTGGCAACGAGGAGTCGGCGCAGAAAGTCGGCATCTCGGTACCCCGCGTGCTGTTCACCGTCTACCTCATCGGGGGCGTGCTCGCGGCCCTTGGTGGTCTCGTGCTGGCAGGCCGCCTCGACAGCGCCGCGCCGACTGCGGGTCTCACTTATGAGCTGCAGGTTATCGCCGCTGTTGTCATCGGCGGCACCAACCTCTTCGGTGGCTCGGGCACGATACGCGGCACCGTCGTTGGCGTGCTGCTCCTCGCCGTGATCATGAACGGCATGAACCTGCTCGGCATTTCGTCCTATTACCAACAGGGCGTCCAGGGCCTCATCCTCGCACTCGCAGTGCTCCTCAACCGGTGGAAGTCCGACTAGTCGTCGGGCCGCCCAACCAAACTCCTCTCACCTTCGACTATCCCTAAAGGAACCCCCATGTCTGTTCACAAACGGCTGCTGTCGGCATTGGCAGCACTCGCAACTTCCACGATTCTGCTGAGCGCGTGCGCTTCCGGTTCCCCTGGCGCTGGCGGGGGCGACAGCTACACCATTGGTGTCGTCGTACTCGATCTCCAGGACCCAGACCTCGCGCACATGACCGAGGCGATGCAGGCCGAGGCTGACACGCGCGGCGTCGAACTCAAGGTCACCGACTCAAAGAAGGATGTCTCGACCGAACTCAACCAGGTTGAAGACTTGATCACGCAGCAGGTCGACGCCATCGTCCTGCAACCGCTCGACGGTGAGGCGAGCCAGAACGCGGCGCAACGAGTGATCGACTCCGAGATTCCTCTCTTCGTCCTCTCAACCGAATTTGCCGACGGTGCCGACATCGCCTACGAGAGCTACATCGGCATCGACGATACGCTCGCCGGGGAGATGCAGGCCGAGTACCTCAACGAAGTGCTCCCTGATGGCGGCAACGTCGTGTTCGCGGCCGGTACCTACGGTGCCTCGTGGACCGACCGCCGCATCACCGGCTACGAGAACAAGATCAACGACAACATCACGACGGTTGCCGAGTTCCAAGGCAAGGGCAGCCGTGACGAAGCGAAGCGCAATATGGAGGATGTCCTACAGCGGTTCGGCACCGGTGAGATCGACGCCGTTGTCGCGAACAATGACGAAATGGCGCTTGGTGCGTCGTCGGCGATTGAGGACGCCGGGCGGACCGACGAATTCCAGGCCATCGTCGGCGTCGACGGCACTCAGCCAGCTATCGCCGCCATTCAATCCGGAACCATGACCGCGACTGTCCAACAGGATTCGGCGGGCCAGGGTGAAAAGACGATTGAGGTCGTGCAGAACTTTCTCGATGGCAAGGACATCGAGGACCGCTACACCCTGCCGTTCACGCTGATTACCGAGGAAAACGCGGCCGACTTCGCCGAGTAGCACGCACGGCGTCTGATACGTCGCTCAGAGTCTGCGCCCGCCCGAGTTCTCGGTCGGGCGCAAACTCTGTTCGGGGGGGGGGGGGCGACGCCCCGGGAGGTGTTCGTCTGAACTCGGGTGGAAGTGAAATCACCACGGGCAGCGGTTCTGCTCGGCCGGCGGCACTTCTACAATCTTCATCGGCACCATGCCGTTGTCGGGAACCTGCCCTTGCGCAGGACCGACGATGACCTGCTCCGAATCCCCGAGCCGGTTGAGCCACGTGAGTGGGATGTGCCGAGACGAGCACCCATCCGCCCCGTTCACAGGTCAATGGCCGCTGTTCGAGAAAGCCCCGAATGACCACATCCGAGACCAAGAAGAAGCGCTCGCCGCTCGTGCGAGTGGTGCTCGCCGTCGCGGCGCTCTTCACGGCCTGGCACGTGTTCGCGTCGTTCCTCTGGATCGCGCCGACCTCGCCGATGCGCGAGGTCGTGCCCGGCAACGCGCTGTCGAGCTACATGATTCCTTTCTTCGGACAGTCGTGGAGCGTGTTCGCGCCGGCGCCGATCAACGGCGACTACACGTTCAAGGTGCGCGCGCAGGTCGAGGGTGACGACGGCGAGCTCACCGAGACTGAGTGGGTCGACGCCACCGCGGTCGAGCTCTCGATGATTCAGTACAACCTGTTCCCGCCGCGCGCGGGCATCCAATCGACGCAGGTCGCGAGCTCGTACAAGGGCAGCTTCGACGACCTCAACGCCGACCACCGCGTGGTCGTCGCGCTCAACTACTTTGAAGACGACTTCGAGCAGCGCCTCGAAGACAAGCTCGACGAATACGGCGACGAGAACGCCGTCGACGCGTACATGCCGACCGAGCACATGGCCACGGCTTACGCGACGCAGGTCGCCCACGCGATTTGGGGCGACGGCGTCGTGCGCGTGCAGTTCGAGGTGACGCGCCAGAACGTCATTCCGTTCGAACAGCGCAACGACGCCGACGCGACCCTGCCCGACCCGACCATCCTCAGCCCCGGTTGGCGCGGCACGGTGCGCAACGAGGGGCAGTCCGACGAGGCGTTCGAGGAGATCTTCCGCGACACCTACGAAGGGATGCAGGAGTGAGCGGGCGCGCAGGGTTCGGCACCCAGGTGCGTCGCGTGCTGGTCGGCATCGGCTCGTTCATCGCGGAGGGCGTGACGGCGCTACTGCGGGGCGCCGGCAAGCTCATCCGTCAGGGCTACGACTTCGCCGAGGCCTGGCTGCTCGACTCGAAGAAGGCGACGTACGGGCTGGCGATTACGCGTATCCTGCTCGGCGCTGCCGCGGTGGGGCTCCTGGTCTCGAACTTCCGCACGCGGCTCTACTCCTTCGGCAGTGGCTCGCTCTGGAATGGTGAGGGCATCGAGGCGGTCAGCGACTTCCCGAAGATCTGGCTGTTCAGCTGGTTCCACAACGCGATGGCGAATGACGCCGCCTACACCGCGCTCTACCTGCTGCTGCTCGCGCTCGCCGTGGCGTTCACGCTCGGCTGGCGCACGCGCGTCGTGCATCCCGTGTTCCTCGTGCTCTGGGTGAGCTTCATCGAGGCGAACGACATGCTCGGCGACCAGGGCGACAACATGTACCGCATCGCCCTCTTCTTCATGCTGTTCGCCGACTGCGCCGGCCGATGGTCGCTGGATGCGCGCCGTCGGGAGAAGCGCGGGCTCGAGCCGAAGAGTGAAAACTGGCGCCAGATTCAAAACCTGCTGCACAACCTGGTGCTCGTGATTCTCACGGCGCAGGTGTCGTTCGTCTACGTTTCGGGCGCACTCTACAAGGCAGGCGGCGCACCGTGGCAGCACGGTCACGCGGTCTACGACCCGCTGATGACCGAGCGCTTC
Source organism: Gulosibacter sediminis (assembly GCF_023370115.1). NCBI lineage: Bacteria > Bacillati > Actinomycetota > Actinomycetes > Micrococcales > Microbacteriaceae > Gulosibacter > Gulosibacter sp. ACHW.36C. The sequence continues at coordinate 222,925 of NZ_CP097160.1, forward strand.
GGCACCTGGCCGGTGCTGAGCGACCTCATCACCTCGTGGGGGCCGCTCGTGACGGTCGCGGCCTGGGGCTCGATCATCATGCAGCTCGCCTTCCCGTTCCTGCTGCTCACGCGCTTCACGCGCGTAATCGGCCTCTTCGCGATCCTCACGTTCCACGTCGCGATCGGCGTGCTGATGGGCCTGCCCTGGTTCTCGCTGTCGATGATCGCGATCGACTCGATTTTCGTGCGCGACCGCACGTGGCGCGCCATCGCACACGGCCACGGCCAGCGCATCCGCGGGGCTGCCGCGGTCGCACGGGAGAGGGTGCCAGCGCCGTAGGACGCCCTTCGGCGCCCGCCCTTTCTTCGGAGCACCGGCACCGTCTGGCGCCGTGAGTCGGACAAACTCGCAGAAAATGGTCGTTTGAACGGGCTCAGCCCGTTCAAACGACCAAAATCTCGGAGTTGCGCCAAGAAGTTGCGGGCACGGTTCGATGTGTGACGAATTTGAACGCGGTTGGCCGGTGGCGTACCCGCGCATCCGGCCCGCCGCACGCCCAGTGCGCGGGTGGCGAACGGGCAGCCAGCGCCAAAGTGGGCGCTAGTAGGATTTCCGCAACTGCAGGGGCGTGTTGCTGCCCCGCTTCCCGAGCCGGGCATCCGGCGTCGCTGAACGAAAGGCAGCGGGTTCGCTCGCGCGCATGAAAACCTTGAAGAAACTCCTGAAGAGCCCGATCACGATTGTGCTGCTCGCGGTGATCGTCATCGGAATCGGCTTCAGCCTGATCAACCAGCAGGGCAACACTGAGGTCACGACGCAGCAGGGTCTCGAGATCCTGAAGAAGGACAAGCTCAAGACCGTCACCATCGTTCAGGGTGACAACCGCGTCAACATCGAGTTCGTCGAGGCCGACGAGGAGTACGGCCAGCAGGCGCACTTCTACTTCGTGGATGCGCGTGCCGAGGCCGTCGTCGGCGCGGTCGACGGCGCCGATATCGCCGAGAACTACAACGACGAGGTGCCCGGCCCGAACTGGTTCAGCACCGCGCTTTCGCTGTTGCTGCCGCTCGTGCTCATCGGTTTCTTCGTGTGGCTGATGCTGTCGAGCATGCAGGGTGGCGGTGCCGGCGGCATGATGAAGTTCGGCAAGTCGAAGGCGAAGCTCGTCAACAAGGAAGACCCGCAGGTCACCTTTGCCGACGTCGCCGGCGCGAACGAGGCGCTCGAGGAGCTCGCCGAGATTAAGGACTTCCTGAAGGAACCCGACAAGTTCCTCGCCGTCGGCGCGAAAATCCCGAAGGGCGTGCTGCTCTACGGCCCTCCCGGTACCGGTAAGACGCTGCTCGCGAAGGCCGTCGCGGGTGAGGCGGGCACGCCGTTCTACTCGATTTCGGGTTCCGACTTCGTCGAGATGTTCGTCGGTGTCGGCGCCTCGCGCGTGCGCGACCTGTTCGAGCAGGCGAAGCAGAACGCACCGGCCATCATCTTCATCGACGAGATCGACGCGGTCGGTCGCCAGCGCGGCGTCGGCATGGGCGGCGGCAACGACGAGCGCGAGCAGACGCTGAACCAGCTGCTCGTCGAGATGGACGGCTTCGACGCGACGACGAACGTCATCCTTATTGCGGCGACGAACCGCCCGGATGTGCTCGACCCGGCCCTGCTGCGCCCCGGCCGCTTCGACCGCCAGATCGGCGTCGACGCCCCCGACCTCGAGGGCCGCCGCAAGATCCTCGAGGTGCACTCGAAGGGCAAGCCGATCGCGAAGGACGTCGATCTCTCGGTCGTCGCCCGCAAGACCCCCGGCTTCACCGGTGCTGACCTCGCGAACGTGCTCAACGAGGCCGCGCTGCTCACGGCTCGCCTCGGCGCGCAGATCGTCGACGCCCGCGCGATCGACGAAGCGATCGACCGCGTCATCGCCGGCCCGCAGCGCCGCAGCCGCGTCATGAACGACCAGGAAAAGCTGATCACGGCGTACCACGAGGGCGGCCACGCGATTGCGGCCGCGGCCCTGCGCCACACCGACCCGGTGACGAAGATCACGATCCTGCCGCGCGGCCGCGCGCTCGGCTACACGATGGTCGTGCCGCTTGAAGACAAGTACTCGGTCACCCGCAATGAGCTGCTCGACCAGCTCACCTACGCGATGGGTGGGCGCATCGCCGAGGAGCTCGTGTTCCACGACCCGACGACCGGCGCATCCAACGACATCGAGAAGGCCACGAAGACGGCCCGCAAGATGGTCACCGAGTACGGCATGTCGAACACCGTCGGCGCGATCAAGCTCGGCGAGAACGAGGGCGAGTCGCCGTACTCGCGCTCGCAGGGTGCGCCGTACTCCGACACGACCGCCGTCGTCGTCGACCGCGAGGTGCAGGGACTGCTCGAGCAGGCGCAGCAGGAGGCCTGGTGGGTGCTCACGAACAACCGTGACGTGCTCGACCGCCTCGCCGCCGAACTGCTCGATGTCGAGACCATCGGCCATGAGCGCCTCGCCGAAATCTTCGAGGGCATCGTCAAGCTGCCCGAGCGCCCGCAGTGGCTCTCGAGCCCCGAGCGCCCCGTCAGCTCGCGCCCGCCGGTGCCGCTGAAGCCGCACCTCCCCGCGAGCGGTGAGGAGGCGCCGAGCAGCCATGCGACTGGGGCTGGTGAGGATGCGCCTGGGCACGGTGAGGGGGCTGGCGCGCCTGGTGCCGGTGCTGGTCAGCCTGGTAGCGGCGCCGGTCAGCCTGGCGCCGGCCAGCCTGGTGGCGGCCACGCACCCGGCGGCGCCGGCGAGCCCGACGGTGGCGCGCATCCTGGTGGTGCACCGCAGCCCGGGTTCGGGGGCGACAAGCCCGGCGTGACCGACGTGCATCCTGGCCTCGACCGGCCCGAGCCCGGCTCGGGTCTCGACAACCCCGAGGGCCCGACGCGCCCCGGCGCCTGGTCGTAGCGATGGCGGTGGATGCGCAGCGCGCGCAGGCGGCCGTGCGAGAGTTGCTCGCCGCCTGCGGCCTCGACCCGGATTCGGCGCAGTTCGCGCGCACGCCCGCGCGCGTTGCCGCCGCAGCGGCCGAGCTGTTCGCGGGAGTCGGCGTCGACGCGGTCGCGCCCCTGATCGAGGGACGCATCTCGCTCGGCGAGCCCGATGCGGCGCCGTCGGTCAATCGCCTCGAGGCCGTCGAATCGGGGCAGCCGGTGCTGCTGCGGAACATCCGTTTCCGTTCGGTGTGCGAGCACCACCTGCTGCCGTTTGACGGCTGGGTGCAGCTCGCCTACCTGCCCGGTGACTCGATCATCGGGTTCGGCCGGCTCTACGACCTCGTTGAGACGCTGTCGAGCGCGCCGACGCTGCAGGAGCGGCTCGGCGACGACCTCGTCGACGCGATCATGACCGGCCTCGACGCCCGCGGCGCCATCGCCGTGCTCGAGGCGCGGCAGGGATGCGTCGCCGACCGCGGGCCGCGTCAGAGCGACTCCGAGACGGTCACGCTCGCGACCCGGGGCGCGTTCAACAACCCGGATGCGCGGGCCGAGGTGCTGCGGCTCATCGCCCTGGGCGCGTCCGACCGCGACGAGTAGGGGAGCGCGCCGCTCGCGGCGCTGAGGATGCCGCGGCGCGTGGCGCCGCTCCTGCTTTTGTGGCGACTTAGTGTCGCCAATATCCCACTTTTCGCGCTGAAAGTGGGACATCGGCGACACTCTGCGTTGAGGGGCGCACCCACGCCCAGGGTGGCAGCCGCAAAGTGTCCTCAAGATCCCACTTTTCGCGTCAGAAGTGGGACTTCGGGGACACCAAAAACGAGCGGGGCGCGACCACGACCGGCCGCGCCCCACCCAGACCCCAAACCTCAGCGGGCGAGCTCTTCCTGACGGCGAATCTTGCCGCGCCGGCCGATCCACGCGACCACGAACGACAGCACGAGCGCGAAAAATACCCCGAGGTTGGCGTAGGCCCAGTCGCCATCGCGGCCCCCGACCATCCAGAGCAGGTAGCCCTGCCAGTTGTTCCACGCGGCGTCCTCGGCAAACGAGTTCACGACGAAGCCCCAGCCGACCACCGAGGTGACCACCATCGTGCCGATCGACAGCCAGTCCCACGACCCATACCTGCCCCGCGCGTCAAACAGCGCGGCGTCGTCGTAGTCGCGGCGACGCGTGAGAATGTCGGCGATGAGGATGCCCGCCCATGACGCGAGCGGCACGCCCAGCGTGATCAGGAAGCTCTGGAACGGCCCGAGGAAGTCGGTCGCGAAGAACACGACGTAGATCGTGCCGGCGGTGAGGATGAGGCCGTCGATCGCGGCGGCCGAGGGGCGCGGGATGCGGATGCCCAGGCTGAGCAGCGTGAGCCCCGACGAGTAGATGCCGAGCACGGCGCCCGACACGAGCGCGAGTACCGCGGTGAGCAAGAACGGGATGAGCACCCAGGTCGGAAGGATCGCGGCGAGTGCGCCGATCGGGTCGCCCGCGATCGCCTCGTTGAGCGCGGGGTCGGATCCGGCGAGCAGCACACCGAAGACGACGAGTACGACGGGCGCGACCGAGCCGCCGAAGGCGTTCCAGAACACGATCTTGCCGTCGGGGGTGTCGCGGCGCTGGTAGCGCGACCAGTCGGCGGCGATGTTGATCCAGCCGAGGCCGAAGCCGGTCATGACCATGACGAGCGCGCCGATGACTTGGCCGAGGCTGCCGCTCTCGAGCGCCGAGACGGCCGCGAAGTCGATGTGCGAGAACGCGAGGATCGCGTAGAGAATCGTGACGGCACCGGTGATCCAGGTGAGGATCGACTGCAGCCGCATGATCACGTGGTAGCCGAGCACCGAGGCAGCCACGATGAGCGCCGCGACCACGACGGTCGCGATGATCTGCACGACCACGCCGCCGTCACCGCCGAGCTGCGTGATCACGGTCGACGTCGCGAGCACGGCCATGATCGCGAGGAACGTCTCCCAACCGATCGACGTCAGCCACGAGATGATGCCGGGCACCTTCTGCCCGTGCACGCCGAATGCGGCGCGGCTGAGCACCATGGTCGGCGCTGAGCCGCGCTTGCCCGCGATCGCGATGAGGCCGCAGAGGAAGAACGACACGACGATGCCGATGATCGCGACCATCGTCGCCTGCCAGAACGAGATGCCGAAGCCGAGAATGAACGCGCCGTACGACATGCCGAACACCGACACGTTCGCGGCGAACCACGGCCAGAACAGGTCGGATGGCTTCGCGGTGCGCTGCGACGGGTCGACGACGTCGATGCCCTGGCGCTCGATCAGCCCGGCGGATGCGGCGGGCACCGCGCCGCTCGAGGAGGAACCCGACAAATCAGGTGGTGTCTGCGTCGACATGGAGGCCTTTCGCTGGGGAGTCTTTTCGGCATCCTATGTTCCCGCGAGCCGCCCCGCAGCGCCGATGTCGCTCGATTTCACCCCCACCGTCGGCAGCGAACGCTCCGCCGCGCAGCCGCATCGACCCAAGCACCCCACGAGTGAGTGCGAGAGAATGAACGCATGACCGAATTGCGCCTGTCCGCGGAAGTCACCATCGACCCGAGCACGACCGAGATCATGGGCGTGCTCAACGTCACCCCCGACTCGTTCAGCGACGGGGGCACCCTCAACTTCGAGAGCGCCGAGGCGCGTACCGCATCCGCGCTCGACCGCGCGTATCGGCTGGTGGCGCAGGGCGCGACGATCATCGACGTCGGCGGCGAATCGACTCGCCCCGGTGCCCAGCGCGTGCCTCAGGCCGAAGAGCTCGCACGCGTGCTGCCGGTCGTGCAGCAGCTCGTGGCCGACGGCATCCCGGTCTCGGTCGACACGATGTACGCAGAGACCGCGGCGGCCTGCCTCGACGCGGGCGACGTCATCATCAACGACGTGTCGGGTGGTCGGTCCGATGAGCGGATGCTTGAAGTCGTCGCCGAGCGCGGCGCGCGGTTCATCCTCAGCCACTGGCGCGGCCACAGCGTCATCATGAACGACCTCGCCGACTACGACGACACCGCTGCCGAAGTGCTCGCCGAGTTGCAGCAGATGCGCGACCGAGCTGTCGCCGCGGGCGTCGCGCCCGGGCGGATCATCCTCGACCCCGGCCTCGGCTTCGCGAAGGATCGCGACGACAACTGGGCCGTGCTCAGCCACCTGCACGAGCTGCAGCGGCTCGGGCATCCGGTGCTCATCGGGGTGAGCCGCAAGCGCTTCATCGGCCAGCTCCTGCCTGAGGATGCGCCGGTCGCCGCCCGCGACCTGCCCACCGCCGTCGTCTCTGCCCTCTGCGCCGAGCGCGGCGTGTGGGGCGTGCGCGTGCACAACGTCGCGGCGACCCGCGTCGCCATCGACACGGTCTCGGCCTGGCAGAACGGCGCCGACCTCCGCGAGCAAGGCGCCGAGCATTGAGCGAGCGGGATGCTGGGCTCGGCCGGGATGCGCAGCAACAGTCGGGCTCAGCCTCCGAGCCGGATGCGCGCGAGCAGTCGAGCGCGAACGCGCCGGCTGGAGGAGTCGCGCCCGGCAGCTCGGCCGCGAACGCGCCCGCCGCATCCGCGACCCAGCGCATCCACCCGGCCGAGGCCGCGATTCAGCTCACGCCGAACCGCCCGGGCCCGGCTGCGCATCCGGCCCTGCCCGCGCCCGAACTCGACCGCATCGTCATCGAGCGGCTGCACGTGCATGGGCGCCACGGCGTCTTCGCGCACGAGCGCGCGAACGGCCAGGACTTCTACATCGACGCCGAGGTCTGGATTGATACGCGCGCGGCCGCCGCATCCGACGAGATTGAGCAGACGGTGCACTACGGCCACCTCATGCGCGCGCTCTACGAGGTCGCGATGCAAGAGCCGGTCGACCTGCTCGAGACCCTCGCCGAGCGGCTCGCGGCCGTGACCTTCGCGTTTGCCGGGCCGCAGGCCGTGCGCATCACGGTGCACAAGCCGCAGGCGCCGGTGAAGCTGCGCTTCGATGACGTGATGATTTCAATTTTGCGGTACCGACCCGAGGGTGCGCAGCCCATCGAGGCGCGCCGCCCAAGCGCCCGCGCGGTCATCGCGCTCGGCTCGAATCTGGGCGATCGCGAGGCGACGATTCGCGACGCGTTCGAAGAGATCGAGGCGCTCGACGGCGTCTGGCCGCACCTGCGCTCGAGCCTCTACGAGACGCCCGCGCTCACGACGCACGGTATCGACGAGTCGGCGCCGGCCTACCTCAACGCGGTGATTGCGGTGCACACGAGCCTCGAGCCGCACGAGCTGCTCGACCGGCTGCAGCAGATCGAAACCGGGCACGGCCGCGTGCGCGCCGAGCGGTGGGGGAGTCGCACGCTCGACCTCGATATCGTCGAGCACGGCGGGCTGCAGCTGCACGATGCGACGCTCGAGCTGCCGCATCCGCGCGCGTTCGAGCGCGCCTTCGTGCTCGCGCCCTGGGCCGAGATCGAGCCCGAGGCGTCGCTGCCCGGCCGCGGACCAATTCGCGAGCTGCTCGCGAACGCCGCCGACCGAGTCGAGAGGTACCGCGGATGACCCGCACCAACCCCTGGCGCCTCGTCCTGCTCTTTGTCGCGGCCGGCGTCGTCGTCTGGGCCCTGCAGGTGTGGCTCACGTCGGGCGGCTCGGCGACCATCGTGCCGTCGCTGCCATTCGGTATCACGCTGCTGCTCATCGGCGTCGTCACGATCGTGCTCGCGTGGCCGGTGCGCCGCTACACGCAGGCGCTACGCAAGGCGCAGGATGTGAGCGACCGCCGGCGTGACGACGCGGACGACGACCGGCCTGAGTGGCGCGAGGTGTCGAGCAAGCGGGTGGATCCGCAGCGCGCGATGCTCGCGCTCGCGCTCGCGAAGGCGTCGAGCCTGGGCGGCAGCATTTTCGCCGGAGGATGCACAGCGACGGTCTTGTGGCTCGCCTCGCGCACCGTCGTTGGCGCGGGAATGCCGCTTGCGATCGTCTCGCTCGTGTGCGCCGTCGCGCTGCTCGTCGCGGGCCTCGTTGCCGAAAACTGGTGCGCCCTCCCGCCCGACGACAGCGAGCCGGCCGGCGACCAGGTCCCCACCGCGAGCTAACCCGGTCACGCGTCGGATTACCCGACGTGGGGAGGGGCTGAGGGAGATGTCCCTCATCCCCTCCCCACGTCGGGAAATCCACCGCGTTTCGGGGGCAACTGCGCCCGGCGGGTCGCGCCTGTCTCGCTCGGGGCCGCGGTGAGGCGCTCCGTCGCCCCGAAGCGAGGCAGGCGGAGGCGTCTTGGGTGGGTTGTTAGGTGGTGTGCGTCGGGTAGATGCACGCAGGGGTGGCATCGTGCGTTGCGTCGAAGGAGGCGTCGGGTAAGACATCGGCATCAGCGATGTTGTGGGAAACGCACATATTGGCCAGCTCGTACGACGCCTCTTTGCCGCTGCGGCTGGCGAGCACGAGACTCGATCGCCGACGCGTGCGGAGGTGCGGGCAGACCAGTGCTTGCGACATTCTCGTCGCCATCGTCACTGGCCCCGCAGTTTTTGGCACGTCGCCGATGAGTCGCAACAGCCAGAGCCTCGACTCGTTGCGCAGAGCCTCGACTGGTTGCCAGACCCCCGACTCGTTGCCGAGAGCCTTGGACAGTTGTGCTGCATCGGTCGGGTCAGGTTCCCGGTGCACGTCACACACGACCTCAGCCTAGAAACAAATTGCAGCATGACTATGTCGAACGAGCGTCGCTCTCGTATCCCTGGGACGGATGCGGTGAGCGGCCCGTGTGCCCGCTAGCTGACGGCGTCGGTCACGGTGTCGTCGGGACTTGCGGCGTTCGGGCCGGCATCACCTTCGCTGTCGGGCGTCGACGGGTCGGTCGGCGACTCGCCGCTCGAGTCGCCGTTGCCGGATGTGTCGCCGGGTCCGCCGGTGTTCGTCTCGCCGCCGGTGCCAGAGCCGCTGCCAGAGCCGCTGCCAGTGCCGCCATCCGTGGTGCCCGTGTCGCCGCCACCGCCGGCAGCGCCGTCGGTCGACCCGTTCGTGTCAGTCGAAACCGGCACACAGGTGCCGTTCGCGTCGAACTGCAGGCCGTCAGCGCAAGGCTCGATGTCGCCGCCGGTGCCACCCGAGCCGCTGCCGCCTGACCCAGACCCGCCTGACCCAGCGCCACCCGTCCCAGATCCACCCGCATTCGGGTCAATCGGAACCTCGGGGCTGTCGTTATCCGGCTTCGGCGCCTGCGGCAGCGACTCGGACGGCACGGGCGTGCGCGTCGCCGGCCGCGAGGGTGTCGGGCTTTGCGTCGGTGTCGTCGTTGCAGTGACCGTGGGCGTCGATGTCGGAGTTTCGGTCGCCATTGGCCCGGTCGCGGATGACTGCAGGAACAACGAGAGCGCGCCACCAGCGACCACCAGGGCGACCGCTACGATACCCACGACGAGCAGGTTGCGCGGCTGACGCATCCAGGCCGAAAACCGCGCGAACGCGCCGGGCCCTGCCTCTTCGAGCAGTCCGCCATAGTCATTAAGGGGCTGGGTCACTGGGGTGTTGCCGTTCTCTAGAGCAGGCGCAGACTCTGCGTATTCACTGCATTATCGCAAGATTTTTGCGGTATAGGCATCACCAGAGGGTGGCCAAATGCTATTCAACACGGGTCACACCAGTATCACTAGACCCAGTCAGTGCCCAGCGGCCAACAACTCGTGCGAGCCGCTACGGAGCATCCATCGCACGCATGATTCCGGCGCCGCGTGGCCGCGCGGGTGGCTAGGCTTTCCCGAGACACCCACCCGAGGTCGAGAGGCAGCAATGCAATACCCCGATACGCCCGGCATTCAATGGCGCAGAATTTCGTCGAAGCTCGCGTTCCGCACCCTGGTCGGCGCGATCATCTGGCTGGTGATTTTCGTGGGCGTCACGATCGGCCTCACGTTCATTCCGGGCTCGTTCCCGTGGTGGATCATCGGCCTCGTCTTCGTCATCATCGCTGCCATCGAGATTCCGATGTCGTTCATTCGCGTGCGCAGCATCGGCTATGCCCTGCGCGACGATGACCTCGTCTTCAAGCGCGGCGTCATCTCGAAGCGCCTCGTCGCGGTGCCGTACGGCCGCCTCCAGGTCATCGACGTCAGCCGCGGACTGCTCGACCGCATGCTCGGCATCGCGTCGCTCACCACGGTGACCGCCGCGGCGTCGACGAACGTGAGCATCCCGGGGCTCACCCCGACCGAGGCCGACGAGCTGCGCGACCACCTCATCCGCGTCGCCGAGACCCGACGGGCTGGCCTGTAATGGCAGACGATTTCGAGCAGCAGGACCGCCCGCCGGCGCCAGGCCAAGGGCAGGATGCGCAGGCTCAGGCCGCGGGCCAGGGCCAGGATGCGCGGGCTCAGGCCGCGGGCCACAGCCACAATGCGCAGGGCCGCGCCGGTCAGCCGCAGCCGGATGCGCAGGGCCAGTTCGGTCAGCACCAGCAGCAGTACCCGGCGCACCAGCCATTTGGGCAGCAGCCCGGGCCGCAGTACGGGCAGACGCCGGGGCGCCCGCCGTTCCAGCAGGCGCCGAACCAGGCTCCGCCGCAGGCCGCACCCGCGGCCCAGCCGATGAGCCGGCGCGAAGCGCGGCAGGCCGCGCAACGCGAGGCCGCCGGACAGCAAGTGCACGGACAACAGCAGCCCCAGCAGGTGCCGCCGGCTCCGCCGCAGGTGCCGAACCAGCAGCCTCCGCAGGGCTACCCGCAGCAGCAGCCTGGCGAGCAGCGGCCGGGTCAACCTCCGCAGGGCTACCAACAACAGCCCGGTCACCAGCAAGGTTTCGGCCAGTACCCGGGTCAGCCGCAGCAGGGACGGCCCCAGCCGCAGCAACCACAACAAGGGTTCCCGCCGCAACCCCAGCAGGGCTACCCCCAGCAGCCGCAGCAGCAGTTCCCGCCGCAGGCCCCCGCCGGCGTCGGCGATCTCGCCGACGGAAACTGGCACCGACTGCATCCGGCTACCCTCTGGATCAACATCGTCGGCGGCATTTTTGCGTTCTTCTGGGTCGGCATCGCGCTGCTCATGAGCTTCTTTCCCGCCGTGGCCGAGGACGGCCTGCCGAGCTGGGTGATCTTGCTCGCGCTGGTTGGCGTGTTCGTCGTGTTTATCCTCGCGATCCTCGGCACGTGGCTCGGCTACCGCAACACTGAGTTCCGGCTTACCGACGAGGTCTTTGAGCTGCGCAAGGGCGTGCTCAATAAATCGAACCGCCAGGTGCGCTTCGACCGCCTCCAGTCGGTCAACCTCAACCGCCCGGTGTTCGCGCGCATCTTCAACCTCACCGATGTCGAGACGTCGGGCGCGGGCGACAAGGCCGGCTTCTCGCTGAAGTACCTCAACGCCGACCAGGCGAACGGCCTGCGCGCCGAGCTCCTGCGCCGCGCATCCGGTGCCAAGAAGCGCCAGAACGAGCGTCGCCACCAGCGCGCCGAGCAGGCGGCGGCCCCGACTGGCCAGTACGCCGGACCCGCCGGGCCCGCAGCGCCGGGCGCCCCGGGCATCCCCGGCGCCCCGATGCAGCCGGGCACGACCCCGCCGCCGGCCCCGCGCCGCGGCCAGCTCAGCGCGTTCGTCGACCGCGCGGTCGAGGACTTCGCCGGCCCCGAGCTCAGTCCCGAACTCGTCGCTGAGCAGTCGGTCGTGCGCGTGAAGCCCGCCCGCATGGCGGCGACCGCGGCGCTTGGCGGCGTGCTCGCGGCGGCGATCCTCATCGTCGTGAGCATCATCGGCTACATCGTCGTGCGCGGCATCCTCGGCGCGGCGTTGCGCGGCGGCGTGCCGTTCGGATTCGACGTCGCGTGGCTGCTCGGCTCGGTCGGCACGATCGGCTTCGTGCTGTTTATCACGCTCGTCTCGGCGGGCAGCACCGCGCTCGGCAACATGCAGTACACGATCGCGGGCACGCCCGACGGTCTGCGCGTCGGCCGCGGCATTCTGAACCAGACGAACGACACGCTGCCGCCGGGCCGCATCCACTCGATCGAGGTGCGACAGCCGGTGCTCTGGAAGCCGTTCAAGTGGTACTCGATTCGCGTCAACCGCGCCGATGTGCAAACCGGCAGCTCGCAGCAGGAGCAGCAGAACGCCCTGCAGCGCTTCATCGTGCTGCCGGTCGGCACGCGCGGCGAGGTCGAGCGAGTGCTGCAGCTCATCATGCCGATGCACATGAACCCGCGCACCGCGCAGCTGCTCGAGTCGGGCTTCAAGGGCGGCCGCAACCGCGAGTTCACGCCGGCGCCGCTGCGCGCGTGGTGGCTGCACCCGTTCAGCATCCGCTTCATCGGTGGCGCCATCGACGGCGGCGTCGTCTACATTCGCACCGGCTGGCTCACGCGGTCGATCGCGATGGTGCCGGGCGAGCGCATCCAGTCGGTGACCGCGCGCGCCTCGCTGTTCGAGCGGATGACGAACGTCGGCAACATACGCATCGACACCGTCGCCGGCCCGATCCACCCGATCCTGCCGGCCGTGTCCGGCGACCTGATCAACGGGTTGCACGAGGAGCTCTCGAAGCTGGCGATCCGCGCCGCGAAGGAGGACACCTCGCACCGCTGGTTCGAGGCGCAGGCCCGAGCGACGGTCGCCGCCGCGCACATGCACGCCGCGGATGCGCGCCGCACCGGTCGCGCGCTCGACCCCCAGACCCAGCGCGTCCTCGCAGCGGAAGAGGCGTGGCGCCGCGAGCAGCAGGCCGCGTCGGCCGGCAGCGCGGGTCAGGCGCCGGGCGCGGGCCAGGCACCGGGTGCAGGTTCGGCAGCTAGCGCTAGTTCGGCCCCTGGCCCCGGGGGAGCCCCGACCCAAGGCCGACCCCCGCAGCCTCCGGCCGGACCGCGCCCGTAACCAGCGCATCCGACCAGCCGTAGCCATTAGCGCCGCGGCGAGCCATTAGCCGTAGACCGCTAATGCCTCGCCGCGGCGCTAATTGCTGTCACCAGGTTCGCGCCCCAACCCACCCGGATGCGCGGGCTCGTGTTCGGCCGCACGCTCCGGCCAAGCCCCAAGTTGACTCTGCCCCTGGGGTCAAGGTTTACCTTGGCCCTGGAGGTTGAGATGCGTATTGGAGAGCTCGCGCAGCGCGCTGGCGCCACCGTCAAGGCGGTTCGCTACTACGAGCAGATTGGCCTGATCACGCCCGATCGGCAGCCGAACGGCTACCGCACGTTCAGCGAGCACCACGTGCAAGCGGTGCAAGAGATCCGCAAGCTCGCGGCGCTCGGCATCGCGCCCGCTCGCGCGACGCCGTTTCTCGAGTGCCTCGATGCCGGCCACGAGCACGGCGACGAGTGCGTCAGCTCGCTCGCGGTCTACCGCGACGCGATCGCCGAGATCGACGGGGTCATAGTCGAGCTCACGCGGCGCCGTAACGACCTGCAAACGCGGCTCAACGCGAGCGCATCCCGAACGTTCAGCGACCAGTCACGCAACGCAAAGGAGCCCGACGTGACCGACTACACCATCCTGCCCGACGGCCTGCCAGTGCCCGACGATGACGGCGCGGCCGCGCACCTGCCGGGCCTCAAGCTGCCGCCGCTCACGCTGCCCACGAGCAACGGCGAGCAGCTGCGCCTCGACGAGCCGATTCCGGGCCGCGTCGTGATCTACCTCTATCCGCTCACCGGCCGCCCGGGCGTCGACCTGCCCGAAGGCTGGGATGCGATTCCCGGCGCACGCGGCTGCTCGACCGAGGCGTGCAACTTCCGCGACCACTTCACCGAGCTTCGCGACGCCGGGGTCACCCGCGTGTTCGGCCTCTCGAGCCAAGACGCCGACTACCAGGCCGAGGTCGTCGACCGCCTGCGCCTGCCGTTCCCGATGCTCTCCGACGAGTCGTTCGCGCTTGGCGAGGCCCTGCGCCTGCCGACCTTTGCGGCCGAGGGCCACGATCGCCTCTACAGCCGCCTCACGCTCATCGTTACGGGCGGCGTCATCGAGCACGTCTTCTACCCGATCTTCCCGCCGAACACCCACGCGCAGCAGGTGCTCGCCTGGCTGCAGGAGAACCCGCGAAAGGACGCCGCCGAGTGACCACCGCATCCACCCCGAAATATAGCTCGACGTTCATCTTCGAGACCGGCGAGCTCACCGAAGAGTTCCACCGCATCGACGGCGAGATCGCCCGCCGTGCCCGCGAGATCCCCGGATTCCTCGGCGAGGAAGCCTGGCACAACGCCGAGACCGGGCTGTACTCGGAGGTCTACTACTGGTCCGACATGGATGCGCTGAAGCAGCTCGTCGGCATGGACACCCACCAGCTTGCGAAGCGCCGCCATGGCGAGTGGCTCGGCGAGTACCGCGTCGTGATCGCCGAGGTGCAGTCGGTCTACGGCAACCCGGCGCTCGGCATCGAGCACGCCCCGACGCCGGGCTCGTAGCTCGCCTAGTATCCAACCCACCGCCTACCCCTCAGGAGCTCACCGTGTTCACTGGCCTCAACGCGTTCCCGCTCACCCCCCTTGCCGACGACCGCGTCGACGAGCGCGCCTTCGCCGGCCTCGTCGAGCGCCTCGCGGCCGCGGGCGTGGATGCGATCACCGCGCTGGGCTCGACCGGATCGTACGCGTACCTCTCGGTTGAAGAGCGCGCCCGGGTCGCGCAGCTGGCCGTGCAGCACGCTGGCGAGATCCCGGTAGCGGTCGGTGTCGGCGCGCTACGCACTTCGGATGTGCTGAAGAACGTCGAGAATGCGGCGCGAGCCGGCGCGCAGGCGGTGCTGCTCGCCCCGATGACGTACCAGCCGCTCACACACGACGACGTGTTTGAGCTGTTCCGCGCCGTGACCGACGCGAGCGAACTGCCGGTCATCGTCTACGACAACCCCGGCACCACACACTTCACCTTCACGACCGAGCTCTACGGCCGCATCGCGCAGCTGCCGGGCATCGCGTCGATCAAGATCCCCGGCATGCCGGGCGACGTCGCGTCGGTGCGGGCCCGCGTCGACGAGATTCGCGCCGCGATTCCCGAGCACGTCACCATCGGCATCTCGGGCGACGCGTTCGCCGCGACCGGACTCAGCGCGGGCTGCGACGTCTGGTACTCGGTGATCGGCGGCACCCTGCCCGAGCCCGCGCTCGAGATCACCCGCGCGGCTTTCGCCGGCGACGCGACCGCAGCATCCGCCGCCTCAGAGCGACTCGCGCCGCTCTGGCAGCTGTTCGCCGAACTCGGCGGCAGCCTGCGCGTCGTTGCGGCGATCGCCGAGCGCCTTGGCCTGGCGCCGGAGCGCAGCCTGCCGCTGCCTATCCAGGGCCTGGATGCGGCGCAGCGCGAGCGGGTCTGGCACGTCGTCGAGACGCTCGGCCTCGACGCCTGACCCATCGGCGGACGCCAACGTCACGCAAACAGAGAATTACCGCGCGGGTGGGTCGTACCCGGCGAGGGTGTCGTCGGCGAAGTGCTGCTGCACGGTGGGCAGCTCGGCATCATTGACGTACACGACCGACTGGCCGCCCTCGTCGCCGGTTCCGGTAGTCGGCAGCGTGAACGAGGTGATGTCGCTGCTCTTCACCGACGCCATGCTCGTGCCGAGGTCGACCATGGTGTTCACGGTCAGCTCCGAGTCGCGCGCGATGTACGGCACCACCGAGTTCAGCAGCGAGTTCAGCGTGATCGGGTTCGTCAGCACGTCGCGGCTGAGCATCTTGTCGGCCACAGCCTTCAAGAACAGCTGCTGGTTCTCGACGCGCTGGTAGTCGCCGTCGGTGAAGGCATACCGCTCTCGCACGAACGCAAGCGCGCGGTCGCCCGACAGCGTGATCTGCCCGGCCGGGTAGTGCTCGTTCGTGGGCGAGCCCGAGGTGAACTCGGTCGGGTTGTTCACGGTCACGCCGCCGAGCGCGTCGGTGATGTCTTTGAACCCCTCGAAGTCGACCATCATCACGTGGTCGATGCGCTGGTCGATGATGCCCTCGACGGTCTGAATCACGAGCGGCACGCCGCCGTACGCCATCGCCGCGTTGATCTTGTTCATGCCGTAGCCCGGAATATCGACCCACGAGTCACGCATGATCGACATCATCTGCACGCCCGAGCGGTCGGCCGGGATGTGCGCCACGATCATCGTGTCGGCGCGCGACCCCGTGCCGTCGAGTTCGGTCGAGGCCTGGTCGGCGCGCGAATCGGAGCCGAGCAGCAGGATGTTCATCGAGCCGGTCGTGTTTTCGGTCGGGCGCAGCGTCTCGTCGGGGAATGCGTCCTCGATCGTCTCGGTGTTGCCCCAGCGCGCGTACACCGAGTAAATCGCGGCACCGGCGGCCAACACGAGTACGAGGAAAACCGAACCAATCGCGATCCAGACGTTGCGGCGACGGCGCTGCGCGCGGGTTCGCGTACGTGAATTGGCGCGGGTCGCATCCTCGTTTTGCATAGCGGCAGTATCCCACGAGCGGTGCGCGAACGGGTATCCACGTCGTAGTCTGGGAGAACGTCTGCCGGGGACGAGAGGAGTGGCTACGTGCGGGTTCTGCTGCTCACCCACTATTTCGCTCCCGAAGACGGTGCCCCGCAGCGACGCTGGGGCGCGCTCACGCGCGAGTTCGTCGAGCGCGGGCACGAGGTCGCGGTGATCACGCCGCCGCCGCATTATCCGTCGGGCAAGCTCGCGAAACACCACCGCCGCGCCTACCGCGCCGGCAGCCACACGACGACTGAGCACGGCGTCGAGGTCTTCCGCAGCAACTGGCTGCCGCACCGCGGCGACATCATCACGCGCACCTTCGACCACGCGACGGCCGCTACCTCGACCGCCCGCCGCGCGGCGCAGCTCATCAAGAAGGGCCGCATCCGCCCCGACGTCATCGTCGCCACGGCCCCCGCGATCGAGACGATCTACGCCGGCAACTGGCTCGGCCGCAAGTTCAACCTGCCCGTCATCACCGAGATGCGCGACGCCTGGCCCGACCTCGTCACCTACACGCCCGGCCTCGCGAGCGGCCGCGGCCCGGTCGCGATGGTGAAGCGGCGCATCCACGAGTCGGTCACGCGCGCCCAGCTCTCGGCCGGGCAGGTCGTCACGACGACGAGCGCGTTCGCCGGCGTGCTCGAAGACCGCGGCGTCGAGCACCTCGAGATCATCCGCAACGGCACCGTGCCCGAAACGTACGAGCAGGTGCCGGCCCGCGACGCCGACCACCCCGAGCTGCGCGTGCTCTACATGGGCAACCTCGGTCGCAGCCAGGGCCTCGACCTCATCATCCGTGCCGCCGCGATCCTGCGCCAGCAGGGCTATCACCTCGCCGCGCGCATCGTCGGAGCCGGCCACGAGGCCCCCGCGCTGCGCCAGCTCAACGCGCAGCTCGGCGAGCCGGTCGAGATTCTCGACCGCGTGCCGCCGAGCGAGGTCGTGCACCACTACGCCTGGGCCGACTCGACCATCGTCTCGCTGCGTGACTGGGAGCCGTTCCTCTGGACCATCCCCTCGAAGCTCTACGAGCTGCTCTCGACGGGCCGCCACATCACGGGCATCCTCGACGGCGAGAGCGCGGGCATCCTCATGGAGGCGGGCGTCGGCACGGTCGTGAAGCCAGGCGATGTCGACGATCTCGTGGGTGCGTGGCGCGGGCTCATCGAGCACCCCGAGCGCCTCAACGTGAGCGATTCGGGGCAGAAGTGGGCGCGTGAGCACGTCGCCTACGACAGCCTCGCGACACGCTACCTCGAGATTTTGGAGCGCGTGCAGGCCGACCACCGGACGGAGTCGCGTGCCTAAAAATCGGATGCGCGCGCTCGCGGCGCGAGCGAAGCGGATGTTCACTTCCGGCTCGCGTGATGGCGCCGGCGAGCAGGCGCACACGCCGGAGGAGCGGCGCCTCGCGGCGGTGCGAGAGTTCCACAGGCACGAGCGGCAACTGGCGCCGGCGTACAAGCACTGGGGCTACAAGAACGTCTTCGCAAAGGGCTTCATCGGCATCCGCGGCGTCGAGCCCGAGCTACCGCGCGAGCGCTGGCAGCGGTTGACGTTCGGCGACTGGCACTTCGCGATCGACCCTGAGCTCGAGCACCGGCAGGCGGTGGGGGAGCGTTGCGCCGTGCTGATCCTCGGCCACGCCTTCGCCCCGGCGACGGATGCGCCCGGCGGCACGGCCCGCAGCGACGCGGATGCTCGGCTCGCGACGGTAGCCAGCCGCCGCGACGCCGTGGCCGCCAATCTCCTCGCGGCTGCCCGCGCCGATCTAGCGGCCGGCGCGTCCCGCACCCGCGTCGACGAACTCGTCACGTGGCTCTCGGGCCGCTTCGTCGCTTTCGTGCTGCGCGGCGAGGAACTCGACGTCTACGGCGACCCGATGGCGACGCGAGCCTGCTACTACCTCGACCAGGGCAACATCCGCGTCGCGGCTCCGAACGCGACCGCGTTCGCGGAAGGCGCCGCCGAGGCGCCCCGCGCGACCGGCCAGGCGGCCAGCGGGGGCGTATCCGCGACCGCAGTGGCTGCCGACCCCGGCGCAACGGCCCCCGCTCCAGTCGACGGCACCGAAGCCCTCGCACCAAGCGACGGTCCGTTCGCCCATACGACGGCAATCCCGTATCCGAACCTGCCGGGCAGCGCGCCGGCGCCCGACAACCTCCGCGCCCTCGCACCGGCCGTCGCCTCGCACACCGCGCTGCTCTCGAACTACGCGGGCGGTCTGACCTTCCGCGAGAAGCGCTGGGCGCTCACGCACCCCGACTACGCCGACGACTTCGGCCGCTGGATGCCCGGCCTCATCACCGCGCACGACCACGTGCGCCAGGTCTCGGCGAACTGCCGCCTCACCATCGCCGCCCAAGAGGCCGCCCACCGCCGCTTCTTCCCGCCCCTCGGCTACCACCGCGCCGAGCATCCGGCCGAAGAGGCGTTCCCGATCTTCCGTGACGAGCTGCGCCAGCAGGTGCGTAACTGGTGCGACACCCACCGCGAAGTCTCGCTGCCGCTCACCTCGGGGCGCGATTCGCGCGCGATCCTCGCCGCGGGCATCATCGAACTGCAAGAAGCTGGCGCGCTCACCTTCACCTACCACCCGTTCCACGTGCCGCAGAAGAGCACGCACACCGACCTCGACATCGCGGGCCGCATCTCGGCCGCGGCCGGCCTGCCGCACCTCGTCATCGACGTGCGTAACGTCAAGCGCGGCTCGCCCATGGACGAGCTCTACAACGCGACGTTCCCGAGCTACCGCCGCTACGCGAACCTCGCGGCCGCGCTCTACGTAAACATTCCTGCGAAGGCGGCGACGCTGTTCGGCGTCGGCGGCGGCATCATCACGGGCATGTACCGTAACACCGACGAGCAGACGCTCAGCGCGCCCTTGCTCGCGCGCAAGTACGCGAACTCGAAGTTCGGCGACAGCCCCGAGCTGCATCGCCGGCTCGAGCAGTGGTTCGCCTACACCGAGTTCGACACCGAGCGGCTCGGCGGACACAGCATCTACGACCTGTTCCATTGGGAGCACCGTATGTCGAAGTGGGGCGCCGAGGGCTACCTCGAATACGACCTCGCCACTGTGCCGGCGCCCGTGCTCAATTCGCGCCGCCTGCTGCTCACGGCGCTGTCGTTGCCCGAGGCCGACCGCAAGGCGAAGCGCCTCTACGAGCTGCTCGAAATCACCGACCCCGAGTAGCGCGACACCGGGGCGTAGCCAGCCATTCTCCGGCGGGTAGTCGAACCGGCCGACCTCCGATATCCCGCTGCCGCACCTGTTGCCGCAGCCCCTGTCGCCCCACCGCCCCAAATCAACGCTTTTCCCTACGCAGGTGGTCCCAAAAGGGATAGTTCCCTCTGGGAGGCCGTCTGTGGGGAATTGCGCCGCCTCTCGACCGGCCGCCGACGCCCGCCCCATCCCCAGCCGTTACCCGCCCCATCCCCAGCCGTTACCCGCCCCAGCTGCCCCAGCCGTCGCTTTTCCCTACGCAGCTGACATCAGAGGGATAGTTCCCTCTGGCCCGCCTTGCGTAAGGAAAAGCGCCATTCAACAGGCGCAGAGCGCGGCGGTTTTCCCGACCGGGGAGCGGGATGAGGAAATCCCACCTCAAGCATTTGCAAGGTCGGGAAATACACCGACCGCGCCACCTGTGGAAACCCGCCCATCCACAGCCGGACTACCTTCGCGGGCCTCCCCACCTGACCCGCCGCTTAGCTCGCGGCATGAATCTCACGTACCTCTTTGAACAGAACTTCGGCGTCGTCAGAACGAAGCAACTCCTCGACACAGGCCTGACGCGACGCGAGGTGCAATCGATCGCCAAAAGCGGCCAAATCGAGAAGGTGCGGCGTGGCTGGTGGGTCTCAAAGTCCTACCCCGCGAATGCGGATGTGCTTCGGGCGGTCACGGCGGGAGGCGTCTTAACTGGCCCCTCCGCGCTCAAGGCCCGTGGGCTGTGGTGCCCGGCAGAGATCACGACGCTCGCGGTGCGCGGTAGCGATCGGCGAAGAAAGAAAGAGAGCAAGGCGAAAGGCAGCCATAACTGGTTCTTCCTTGACCGTGAGCGCGCCCAACACGTGCCGAGGTCGTGTGATGACGCCGACACGGCCCTGCTCGTGACGATGCTCCATTACACGTGCACGCAGGCGACGGTGCTCGCCGACTCTGCGGTCGAGCGCAAGCTGCTGACGGCGGATGAGGTGAAGTCGGCGGCCGCTAAGGCCGGGCGCCGCGGCGCCGCCGTCATGCGCCACTTTGATGCGTCGGCCGGCTCGGGCACCGAGTCGCTGCTTCGGATCTGGCTGAATCAGCATCGAATCAAGTACCGCACTCAGGTGGAGATCGAGGACGTCGGCCGCGTCGACTTCCTCATCGGCAACCGGCTCGTCATCGAGGTCGACAGCAAGACGCACCACCTCACCGCAGAGGCGTACCGCAGCGACCGTGAACGTGACCGCAAACTCGTCGCCCGCGGGTACTTGGTCATGAGGCTCACGTACGAAGAAGTGACTGGCGAGCTCGACGCCATAGGCGATTACATCCTCGAGATCGTGGGGCGCGACGATCACCGCCGTAAGCCGGAAGAGTGGACCACTGTGCCAAGAACCATCCGTCGCCAAGAGCTGGAAGCGAAGCGAGCGGCAGCAAAAGCGGCCAAACCCACCAACGCAGCCGCTCGATGAGGTCACTCTCCCTCATCGGGCCCGGCCGTAGGGAAAAGCGTCGAGCCATCCGTCGCATCCCAGAGTGGCAGCCGACCACCAGCAGCCAAATGCCATAGCTTGCTAGGTATGGGAACCGAGCCAGGGCGCACTGAACAGGTCGATACCGACGATTCGGCGACGTGGATCACGATTCTCGGCAGCTGCGTGAGCCGCGACACGCTCGAGACGATGCCGCGCGACGCGTTCCCGATCGACGGCTACTACGCCCGCTACTCGCTGCTCTCAGCGGGCACCGACGCGAGCCCGAACCTGCCGGCGCAGTTCACGACGTCGAGCAAGTTCCAGCTGCGCAACGTCATGCGTGACATCAAGGGCAACCTGCTCGAAGAGCTGCAGGGCAAGACGAAGTCCGAGGTGCTGCTCTGGGACCTCGTCGACGAGCGCCACGGCGTCTACGAGTTCGCCGACGGCAGCGTCATCACGCGCAGCATCGACGTCATCAACATTCCCGAGCTTGCCGAGGCCGTGCAGCAGGCCCGCCACCTCAAGTTCGGCGAAGACGAGCATTTCTACCGTTGGTGCGGCGCGAGTTCGGTGTTCGTCGACGCGCTCGACGCGTTCGGGCTGCGCGACAAGGTGCTCGTCGTTGCGACCGACTGGGCCGAGCAAGACATCGACGGCAACACCACGCCGTGGTCGATGGGCACGGCCGCCCCGCAGGCGAACCAAATGTTCGCGCGGTACTACGACCGCCTCGAGCGCCTCGGCCTCAAGGTACTGCGGATGCACGACCTCCGCGCCGACCCGGGTCACCGCTGGGGCCTGGCCCCGTTCCACTACGAACCGAGCGTCTACGCGCGAGTGCGCGAGGCGATTGAAGCCTTCCCACAGACTTCGTAGAGCAAAGTCGGCTAGCCCGCGTCACTTTCGGGGTACCCCCACCTGTTAAAGTCTGCTTGAAGCGGGGCGCGTACCCGTGTGTTCTTGCCCGCCCGCGTCGCCCGTGTTGCACGTGGCGCAGGCCCGTCAGAAAGTCGAGTGGATGAGCCGCACGCCCAGCGATTGGCGCACGGCCCTGTGGCACCTTCGCCACGGTGGGCCCAGCCAGCTGCGAGAGTGGCAGCGCCGCCAGCGACTCGGTGTGAACGAGGCGCCGCGCAAGGCCAGCACCGACAGCTTCGACCCGCTCGACGTCGAGTCCTATGAGCCGATCGAGCGCCCGAAGGCGTTCGGCGAGCTGCGCGTCGCGGTGATCATGGACGACTTCTCGCTGCAGGCGTGGGGCTACGAGTTCACCACCGTCGAACTCAAGCCGGCGACCTGGCGCGAGCAGATGCTCGACGTCGATCTGCTCTTCGTCGAGTCGGCATGGAACGGTAACCACGGCGCCTGGCAGTACCAGCTCACCGGCTCGCGGGCCCCGAGCCAGGCGCTGCGCGACGTCGTCGAGTACTGCCGCGAAAAGGGCATCCCCACCGCCTTCTGGAACAAAGAAGACCCGCCGCACTTCGAGGATTTCCTCGACACCGCGAAGCTCTTCGACACGGTCTTCACCTCCGACGCAAACAAGCTGCCCGAGTACCGCGAGCGGCTTGGCCACGACCGCGTCGACGTGCTCAACTTCGCGGCGCAGCCGGCGATCCACAACCCCATCCGCGCGCACGGCGGTGAGCCCGAGGGCGACATCGCCTTCGCCGGCATGTACTTCGCGCACAAGTACCCCGAGCGCCGCGAGCAGATGGATCTGCTGCTTGGTGCGGCGAGCGACGTCAGCGCGAAGATGCCGCGTGGCCTCACTATTTACAGCCGCTTCGCCGGGGGTGACGAGAACTACCAGTTCCCGGCGCCGTTCGATGAGCGCGTGGTTGGTTCGCTGCCGTACGACAAGATGCTCAGCGCGTACCGCGAGCACAAGGTGTTTCTCAACGTGAACTCGGTGGTCGACAGCCCGAGTATGTGCGCGCGACGCGTGTTCGAGATCACGGCGAGCGGCACGCCCGTCGTGAGCGCGCCGAGCGAGGCGATTCCGAACTATTTCAGCCAAGACGAGGTGCTCGTTGTCGATACCCCCGAGAACGCTCGCTGGGGCATGCGTGCGCTCGTGAATTCGGCGCAGCTGCGCGATCGTATGGTGCATCGCGCGCAACGCAAGATTTGGGGCGAGCACACCTATACGCATCGTGCCGAGCAGGTGTTGCGCGCGGCTGGCATTGAGCATGAGTCGGCGACGAAGCGCCGCAGCGTCACGGCGATGGTGTCGACGAACCGCCCGGGGCAGGTGCGGCACGCGCTTGAGCAGGTGGCGCGGCAGCAGGGCGTGGATGTGCAGCTCGCGCTGGTCACGCACGGTTTCGACCTCGACGTGGCCGACTACCGCGCGCAGGCGCGTGAGCTCGGCCTTGAGCACGTTGAGGTGCACCGCGGCGACGAGGCGTGGGAGCTTGGCGATTGCCTGAACCAGCTCGTACGCATGGCCGACGGTGACTTCGTCGCGAAGATGGACGACGACGACCTCTATGGCCCGCAGTACCTCCTCGACCAGACGAACGCGCTGTGGTTTAGCGGCGCGGATGTGGTGGGCAAGCAGGCGAATTACCTCTACCTTGGTTCGCGTGACGCGATTTTGCTGCGCAACCCCGAACGCGAGCACCGCTGGACGACGTTCGTCGCGGGCCCGACGCTCGTAGGCAGCCGCGAGACGTTCGCGGCGAACCCGTTCGAGTCGCGCAGCCGCGGTGAGGACACCGCGTTCTTGCGGAGCGTCGGAGACTCGGGCGGGCGGGTCTACTCCGCCGACCGCTTCAACTTCCTGCAGATGCGTGGCTCGACGAGCCATACCTGGCAGGTGGCAGACCTCGAGTTCCTCGCGAACGCGCGGGTCGAATCGTACGGACTGAACGAGCAGCATGTGCTCGTTGGCGAATAGAAGAAGGACACAGCGCATGAATGCACCGGCCACGGCTACTGAGTCGCGTTTCGGCACGGTCTGTGTAGTCGGTCTCGGCTACATCGGCCTCCCGACCGCGGCGTTTATCGCCTCGAGCGGCAGCTCCGACACCAAGGTGATCGGCGTTGACATCAACCAAAAGTTCGTCGACCAGATCAATGCCGGCGAGGTGCCCTTCTTCGAGCCCGACTTCGAGTCGCTGCTCGCCGGCGTGGTTGCACGCGGCCGCCTCAGCGCCCAGACGACGACGCCCGACGCTGATGCGTACATCGTCTGCGTGCCGACGCCGTTCATGGACGACCACAAGGTCGACGCGAAGTACATCAAGGCCGCGGCAGAGAACATCGCCCCTCAGCTGCAGGGCGGCGAGCTCATCATTCTCGAGTCGACCTCCCCTCCCGGCACTACCGAGAAGATGGCCGAGTACGTGCTCAACGTACGCCCCGACCTCACCGCCGAAGACGGGCACAAGAACAGTGTTTACTTCGCGCACTGCCCTGAGCGCGTGCTGCCAGGCCGCATCATGGTCGAGATGGCCGAGAACGACCGCGTCATCGGGGGCGTGACGCCGCGCGCGACCGAGATGGCGCGGGACCTCTACTCGACGTTCTGCAAGGGCGAGATGCTGCTCACCGACGCCCGCACCGCTGAGATGGCGAAGCTCACCGAGAACTCGTTCCGCGACGTGAACATTGCCTTTGCGAACGAGCTCTCGCTCATCTGCGATGAGCTCGGCATCAACGTCTGGGAGCTCATCGAGCTGGCGAACCACCACCCGCGCGTGAACATTCTGCAGCCGGGCCCTGGCGTTGGCGGCCACTGCATCGCGGTCGACCCGTGGTTCATCGTCTCGGCGGCACCGACCACGTCGCGCCTCGTGAAGATGGCTCGCGATGTCAATGACAGCAAGCCCGAGTACGTCATCAATCGGGTTATCGAGCGCGCCGAGCGCTTCAAGGCGCCGGTTATCGCTGCCCTCGGCATCGCGTTCAAGCCCGACATCGACGACCTGCGCGAGTCACCGTCGCTCGACATCGTCGACAAGCTCGCAGACCGTATTGAAGGCGCGCAGCTTCGCGTTGTCGAGCCAAACGTCGAGGAACTCCCCGAGCGTCTCTCCAAGCACGAGAACGTCTCGAAGGCTTCTTTCGAAGAAGCTGTGGAGGAGGCAGACATCGTGCTTCTGCTCGTCGATCACCATCAGTTCAAAGAAGCTGACCGCACGCTGCTTGAGCAGAAGGTCGTCATCGACACAAAGGGTATTTGGCGCTAGCACTCGGCAGAGTCACGCACGGCAGAGCGCAAGATGCAGCCAAGATGATGTCTCACCGTGAAGTATCGTCGAAGCCCGTTCCCCTGATGCCCATGGAGAAAACGCTCCCATGTTGCTGGCCCTACCTGTGCCAATCAGCAAGCTTGGTCGGGGGCGTTGCACTGAGGCGAGACGTCTGCTGCCAAGGGATCCTGAGAATGTCACGCTGATCGGTAGACGGACGCTTCCGATGTCACGTCCGGCCTTGACCTATATGAACTTGTGTAGGCTTGCCTGCATGGGTCGTACAAGTGGCAGCGACTAGTAGAGGACTTCATTAATTAGTGATTCTTCAATTCACTGTTGAGTCCTACAACGCCGTTAACTCACAAAGGTTTAAGGAAGAATGAAGTACACGCAATTAATGAAGGCAAGGATTCAAGGCAAAGAGGACCGATTGCCCACAAGCTTGATGCATAAGAGCGGATTGAGGCAATTCTGTGATGTTGTCAAGGTTCCGACTCCGATTGAGTATGCCAAGTTTGACACGCCAGGCGACATTGATCTTGATAAACTGCCCGAAGAGTTCGTGTTGAAGCCCGCGTACGCATCCGCCGGTGAGGGAGTCATGCTCTTGACTCGAGTCGACGGGGGCTACTTTGATTCAATGTCGCAGCGGACGTTGACAGGTGACGAGATTCGGCTCACCCAAGGGAAAATTTACGACAAGTACGTTAAGACAAATAGTCGTCACACGATAGCAGAACAGCGTGTAATCTGCAGTGAAGGACTCAGCATTCCGCCAGATTATAAGTTTCTCGCATTTCAAGGTCGCATCGGGGTTATTATTAGGATAGACAGGTCTGCTGGACGACTAAAGATGAATTACTATGACGAAAACTTTGTTCCAGTAGTTGACGAGCGTATTAAATTTAACCCCAAGATTGCGGATAGGGAGTTTGCCCTACCGCCGAAGAACTGGCGCTCTCTCCTAGACCTTGCAGTTAGAACGTCATATGCGGTACCGACTCCATTCTCGCGAATCGACCTTTTTCTGGACAAAGAATCCGGGCCACTGCTGGGTGAAGTTACATTGACTCCAGGCAGTTTCTACTACGAAGCTGGACACACCTTGTCACTCGATGAAAACTTAAGGTTCGGTGAGCTTTGGGAACAGGCCGCAAGAAGGCTACGAATGTCAATGCCTGTGGTTGAGTGAATTCCAAGCATTCTTGCAAGTACCAGCGCTCCCGTGCGGCAGAGCCGCTGGCGAATGGGACAGGCGAGGCTGAAAGGAGCCGGCAGCATATGCGAACGAAGATACAGATTTACGGGTCATGTGTTAGTCGTGACATACCTCGTGTGGCAACGGGTCGATTTCAAGTTTTGAACTATGTGGCTCGGCAATCCTGGGTCAGTGCTTTGTCAGATCCAACTACACAGCCCCAGCAAGAGATCCAGCTGAAATCTAAGTTTCAGCAAAGGATGGTGGAAGCGGATCTGGCTTCATCTGCATTGCGGGAAATATTTGACAACGCCGAAGATGCAGAAATATTGTTATTGGATTTGGTGGACGAGCGCGTTGGGTTGGTGCCCACTGAAACTGGATACGTTACTAATAGTTACGAGTTAAGAAACAGTGGTTGGAATAATGAAATCGCGACTGGCGACACAATTGACTTTGGTACGGATGAGCACTTTGAGCTTTGGGTAAATGCCGCAGATCGCCTGAGGAATTGGCTAGACGAGAGTGGCCTACTCGAGCGTTCCGTGGTAATAAGAACTCAATATGCCGAGCGTAGTGCTCAGGGGGACCTTCTCGAAGAAAAAATGAGACGGAGTCCACGCGAATGGAACGAGTTATTTTCGCGGTATTATGATCATCTGCTGCGCATTAATATGCCAATTGTAAGTGCAGATCCGGCCCTAATGTTGGCAGACCGACAACATGCTTGGGGTCTTGAAGCCTTTCATTACGTGGATAAATATTACACGTATCTCGCAGACTGCATCGAAAATCGGACTTAGATTCCGAGTCGCAACCGGGTCGACCTTGACCAGATTGCTTATGCAAGTAATTAGACTGACACGTTCACATATTTCATGTCGCCGGCATCCTAACTAACATACGGAGACAATATCCACTCCACTGGTGGATAAGTCATGGGAGTACTATCTTTAGGGTGCGCAAAGGTATCCGCTCAAGTTGCATTTAATGCGGCGGGAAATCATGCATTGAAATTCTCGAGGAATGGCTAGACCCATAACTGTAGTCAGAGTCGAGAACGTGTGGTCTGCGCCGCATTTGTTGCTAGTAGAAGGTAACTCTGGTTGAGAGAGGTATGTTTAGCAAGGAACTCACTCTCGACGGCAAGATGTGGGCGGTTTGTCAATGCCAATCCACTAGTCCACGAGATAGCGTCTATTCCAGACTGGACCATTACGTTGAGAGGGTCTCTGCGTGAACACTCGGAATTACATCCACGACTCCAAGTGAAACAGGACCAGTCATGAATATAAGATATTCACGAGCGGGCACCACTTGACTATGAAAGTCGTGCGCAAGATTATCAAACGAGCGCAATACACAGAATATAGGGGATAGACTCAGCTTCTCCGAGGAGGTTGAGTCGTCTCGCCGAGGTTCGCTTCGTGCTAAAAAGTATGAGAAACCAGGATCTCAAAGTGCAACGTATACGGGCTCTTCGCAGTTGAGGGTGTAGTCGGGATGGGCGTGCTGGTTCGCGGATAGGGGTCGAGGTCTTCCGATGATGGAAGTTCCTACACTGCCCATCTGAAAGAGGCTCATCGTGTTTGAGGGTGTAGCGCCCGCCTGACGAGTCGGCGGCGTGGCGGTCGCGGAGGCGAGGTCGAGGCCTTCCGATGATGGAAGTTCCTACGCTCGCCATCCGAAAGACCTCGACGTGTCCCACGGTACATTCGCCACCCCCGATCTTTCTGCGTTCTGCCTCCTCGACGACCACGGCCTCACCGTCACCGGTCAGGAAATCTCGCCGGACAAGGCGGTGCTGGAGTGCCGTGTCACCGACCGCGACCCGTTCTGTCGCGGCTGCGGTGCTGAGGGCGTAGCCCGAGGAACGCAAGCGCGCCGTCTCGCGCATGTCCCGCTGGGTTGGCGGCCGACGACGCTCCTGGTCCGCGTCCGCCGCTTCGCCTGTTTCTCGTGCGGGACGATCTGGCGCGAGGACACCACAGCGGCTGCCGAGCCGCGCGGGAAGCTCACCCGCGCCGCTGTCCGGTGGGCGCTCGAGGCGGTCGTCTGCCAGCATCTACCGGTCGCCAGAGTCGCGGAGTCTCTCGACGTGTCCTGGCATGCCGCCAACGACGCAGTCCTCACCGAAGGGCGGCGACTCCTGATCGATGACCCCGCCCGGTTCGACGGGGTGACCACGATCGGTGTTGACGAGCACGTCTGGCGCCACACGCGCCTCGGCGACAAGTACGTGACCGTGATCATCGACCTCGCCCCGGCCCGCAAGAAAACCGGCCCCGCCCGGCTGCTCGACATGGTTCCCGGCCGGTCGAAGCAGGCCTTCAAGACCTGGCTTGCCGGTCGCCCGAAGGCCTGGCGGGACGGGGTCGACATCGTCGCGATGGACGGGTTCACCGGCTACAAGACCGCCGCCGGCGAAGAGATCCCCGACGCGATCGCGGTGATGGACCCATTCCACGTCGTCCAGCTCTTCGGCGACGCGCTTGATAAGACCCGCCAGCGTGTTCAGCAGGAGACTCTCGGGCATCGAGGCCGGAAGGGTGATCCGCTTTACGGTTGCCGGCGCCTGCTCAGGACGGGGCTCGGCCTGTTGAAACAGCATCAGCTCGCGAAGCTCGAGGACGTATTCGACCAGCACCCCGACCACCTCGCCGTCGAGATTGCCTGGGACATCTACCAGCGCGCCGTCGCCGCCTACCGACACAAGGACCCGGCGCGCGGGAAGAAGATCCTCGAGGCCGTGATCGCGGGGCTTACCAGCGGCGTTCCGAAGGATCTGCGCGAGTTGATCAGCCTCGGCCGCACGATCACGCGCCGCGCTGCCGACGTCCTCGCGTTCTTCGACCACCCCGGCACGTCCAACGGCCCGTCCGAGGCGATCAACGGTCGCCTTGAGCACCTCCGCGGCACCGCGCTGGGCTTCCGGAACCTGACCCACTACATTGCCCGATCGCTACTCGAGGTCGGCGGGTTCAGACCGCGGCTACACCCTCAAACACAATGAGCCATTTTATCCCACGCTCATGTCCACGGTGCTGTGTGACCGCGGCTACCGCCGCCGAGCCTTGCCCACCCACGTGGAGTCCGCCACACTGTGTCCCGGCATGCTGCGGGCTTGACGAGTATCCCGGTCTTACGAGCTGTCCAACACAGGCGTTCAGCGGTCGCCTCTAATGCCTCCGCCTCAGACTTCGGAACCTGACGCACAACCCCGGCCCGCAATCGTTACCGGAATCGATGGGGTCAGGCGACCTCAACACCCGGGCTTGCAATGAGCCGCACTTCTTTGAAGCGGGGCAAGTGTGAGTAGGGATATACGTCCGCAGATATCAACGCAACCGCGCTCCCTAAATACCGACGGCGTATACCCCCAGTGGTACAGCCACTGAGCTGTATGTCGCATTCGAAACGGTTACCTGTATGCCAGCCCATTCACGCCGGCTCAATTTTGTCCCGCCTGCAGCTGAAAGGCGGAGTTTCAGTGCCGAAAGCTGAGCCTGGGTCTGCCACCCAACAAGCAAAGTACCGGGGATGTCCGCAAGATCACAATTCCAAACGAGCTTGTCGCCGGCAATGACGGAAAGCGAAATCGTGTCCGTCATGGACGTGGTGTACCCAACACGTCCGAGATTTAGGACAAGCGACCGGGAACCTGACTTGGCGTGTTGGCTCAGATCAAAAGTAGCTGAACCATGCGTGTGGTCGACTGAGACGTGATTTGCGTCCACTTCAGGTTGCGAGAGTGCATCATCAAATTCACAAATTAGCCGCTTGACTTGGTGTTCGGCTCGAATAGTTGTTTCGAGGGCAACTTGCCGTTGCGTCGCAAGGGTATTGCGAAGTCTCGCCGATGAAGTGAGCTGACGGAGCTTCACGGGTAGTTCCCCAGGCTCACGTACCTGCAATGAGAAAGGTTGATACGTCGCGACCTCATTTGAACCCACATGCCGCGGAATGACGAGCCACTCGGCTGCCGCCGCGAGATAAGGCATGAAGCGACTGACACGTGGATTCGAACGATTCCCGCCAAATGATGCGAAGCCAATTCGAGTGTGCAGACGTTCGGCTAGTTGTTCGAGGTCCAAGGCCTCAAGTTCTGACCAAAGGGTGGCATGGGTACGCAGGTCAACTGTGAAGCAGGGTGCGGCGGCTTCCTCGGCCTGCGCGGAGTCGCGCCATCGTGTACTTCTATCGGATGGGGCGGTCTCTCTAGCGATGATCTCGAGGAACTCAGAGTCCACAGCGTGGGGAGCATACGCAACATTCTCCATACCATGATCCGCGGCCATGGCTACGAAGTTCGTCGAGGAAGTCGCAACGGTATCGTACCGTGACGCTAGCCGTTCAAGTCGTTTGATGCCGCCGTTCCCAGTGTCGTCCACGAAGACGGCCCGAACATTGCGGTCGTTAAGGAACTTTCGTCCGGAGCTCGTGATTGATGCGTCAACGCCACACACAATCAGTACGTCGATGTCATTCAGCACGGGCGATAGACGTGTCACATTCAAAGCGAACTTCGACGTCTTACCGGGATCTTCCACCAGTGATCCTTGCCAGGACGCTGGGTTAATTGTCTGCACATCCAGCCCGAGCGATGCTATCGCTCGGGCGTATGTACTCACGCGAGATGTAGCTTGAGTCCACCCAATACCAAATAGGCCAACACGGGGGTGCTGAAGGCGGGCGTGGTCCTCTCGCCGATCATTGTCGCCTCGCGACAGGTTAATCGGATTCGACTCGGTCGGCAGCTGTTCGAGCTTCGACGGAATCGACAGGGCATCATAGCGTGTAAACCAGGAAGCACGTTCATCGACGTCTGAAGTGCGCCAATCGTCATTCTCAAATAGGTCCTCTAGCAGCAAAGCTCGCGACATCGCGGAGAAGTGACGATCGAAGCGCTGCACTGTCCGACGACTCAGATCTGCCAATTGATTCGAGTCCCTCAACTCGGCATAGCGTTCATCAACTTCTTGGAAGCTGTCGCAAACGATCATCTCGGGGAACGTGGCAAACTCAGGCTTACCAGGGATCACGTTGAACACTGGTAGGCCCATAGCCATGTACTGAACAATTCGACTGGGGTACTCAAAGAATCCGAGACGATCCAAACCTGGGAACCAGGTCGTCATCCCTTTGTGGTTTTTAAAGAACTGAGGAACACTGATAGCAGTGTTTGATCGCGCCCCGGCCGCAACGACTTCCTCGTCGGAATCTAGATAGCCCCCACTTAGCCCGTAATAATCGTTACCGACATTCCCGTAGATTGTTACGTGGGCATCCAATTTTGCGAGGTCAAAGTAGCGTTGACGGCGTACTTCATCCTGAACGTTGCCGAGAAAGAGTGCATCCGTCGTCGCAGGTTCGGTGCCCCATACATCAGGAAATGCTACGTGATCAGTCCAGAATGGAACGTTGACGCCGGTCGGTCGTCCAAATTGATGTTCGTAGAAGCTGAGCACATCAGCGTTGCCGCAGTGAAGAATTAGATCGTAGGAGTTGACAATCGGGCCATAAGTCAAATCAAACAAGACAGGGTCATCGGAGAACCATGCAGCGACCTTCGCACCGCGACTCCGTAAAAGCTCTAGAAGAGGAATTGGCAGCGACGCGGGCCGGAAAACGAGAACCCAATCCGGTGCGAATTCTAGCACTTCATTCACTGCGAGTTGCAACCGTTGTAGGTCAACCTTGCCATTAGCGAATTCAAAGCCGTGACCGATCTTGCCAGTGTTGAATATGTTATGGCCGCGGGAGACGAGGGCGCGCTCGAGAGAGTCAGCTACGTGTGTCTCGAGGATGCCGTCATAAAAGGCGATCTTCATTAGGCGGTCCACATCCAATCATACGAGTTTTCGGCCGGCACAACGTTAAACACATCTGCACAGTAGGCGGGTGCAGATTCATTCAGGTCGACAATTGGAGTTGTTGCTGAAACGGAGCTCAAGATCAACTCATTGAGTGTCTCTGCGTCTGATCGGCTGATCCATGCGCCACGTTGGACCCAAGTGACATCAGTTTCATCCGCCTTGGGGAGTTCATTATTCGGACTCCAAAGGGGTTTCGTTACGATTGCCTCCGGAATAAATTTATCCAATACCAGGATTTGATCGCTAATATAATTCTTGCCGTATCGAAGACTGCCATCTACGTGGCCAACATAGTCAAAATCTCTCGCCCGAAAATCTTCGGAGGGTGAGATCGTGATGTGAGTCGGCAGTTGGGGATCTTTACTGCTGTCCTGCCCATGGGTGAAGACAGTGATAGTAGCGGACGGGAATTCCAATATTGTCTGCGAGGCGAGATCCTCAATGAGGTCGCGTGTCAGTGATTCGGTGGATGCGTGAAGAGCGATATTTGCTGAGCGATGCGGAATGCTAATGCCAATCATGTTTCGAATCTGTTCGACTCGATCACGCATCGTGTGGCTTGTTGCGACTCTTCGCCAAGCGCGCTGTGCGCGGGCGGCTGTCCCGAGCGAGTCGGTCAAGAGCAAATCAAAGAGTTCGGCCGCCTCCTCTACTGACCCAACGGTCGCAACCTCGTCTGCGGGGAACACCGACCTGATGGCGTCAGAATGCATTGATACCACGATAGTTTTGGCTGCAGCAAGTTCAAATACGCGACGTGCGCACATCGTAGTGGAACTCGTCACCGAGTTTACGTTCAAGAAAATCTTGTGCCGCTTGTATGCGCTGACCATTTCGGTGTACGGCAAAGAGCCGACAATATTGTGTTGATATTGTTTCGGGAACTGGTAATTTTCGTCTGATCCCAACATTCTCGAATAGATTGAGAAATCATGGTTTTGTGCCGCAGAGAATAGGGTTTCTACTTGCATGCGGCGTTCGGGGTATTTGTGGCGGAAGTATTGTCCAGCAAAGGCAATATCGCCTCGCCTGTGTTCGGTGACGCGGCGCGGGTTGTGAATGTGTGGCTCGGCGGCAAAACGAAGAAGGTCTACGCGGTCGTGCCCAATCGCTTCCTTGTAGGTTGGAACCAGGTCGCCATCAGTTGTCAGAACGTAGTCGAACAACTTTGCTGCGTCAATGAACTCGTCGTAATGGACGGGGTCTTCTTTGTTCCAAAATATGGTTGGAATGCCACGCTTATTGCATTCTGCGAGAAGGTGGTGGAACGGTGGCTTGGGACCCTTACTTGACGTTACCATGTAGCGCCAGCGCCCCTGATTACCATTCCACGCTGACTCTACGAGGAGTGCGGCCGGATCGAGCCGGTCTAGGTCGAGCTCGGGTTTTACTGGTCCGATCGCGTGTAGGTTGGATACGTGTCGAAAGGATGATTGTGAGAACTCGTCCAAAATCGAGACTATGACACCATTAGTATTCCCCGGAATGCTTAGGTATGGCGAGGTTCCAGGCTCGAGTCTGATGGCGTCGGAAACTACTTCGTCAAGTGTCATGCTTAGTCCCTAGTTAGATCAAGCGCCACGACCCACCGATTCGCGAGGTCGTCGATCACGTCATTGAATATGTCGCACTCGTTGAGTGCTGCCAGTTTCTCCCGGACGGCTTCATCGATAAGTTTAGTCCCTGTGGTCAACTGAATAACGGTCGAGAATCGTGGCAGCCAACGGAGCATTCGTTTGGAGATGCGACTCGAGTCAATCGCGGCGAGAAGGGGCTCAGATGTCTCGATGATCAGGTTGTCCCAGCTCGCTGAACTCATTGTTTCACGGAAGAGGTTCGCGGATTCCAGGTCCACGAGCCGAAGATTGTGTCTCAACTGCATAGGTACCGCGTCGTGAACTCGAATAAAAGTTGATTTTTGCCCGAGGAAGGTGATAGGTGCACCGTTGGATTGCCGGAGAAGTGACGTTGCTTGACGTACCCAGCTTGAAGAAACGTTCTGTTCGAGCGCAGCGAGCCTCGCGGTTACGTCTTCCTGAAACTTAGTGCTGTGAAGGATGTTCTCGTCTGAGTATGTTCTATTGCTCAGGCTAGACAGCTCGTGTTGACTTTTGGAGATTTGCGCACTCGTCTTCGCGGCAGTAGTCGCGGTGTCGCTGATTTCGTCTAGCTTTGACGTGATCTCCGAAGTGCGGTCATATAGGCGAGCTAGAAGGTGCCTTTGTCTCCATAGATCTGCAGTCAATGATTCGACGTTTTTTTGCTGTGCGATTGATACTGCAATCAACGCTGTCAGGCCGGTTGCCGCGAATATGCCTCCCAGCATTGGCATATCGAGCAGGAAAAAGACAACGCTAAGGAGTACCAAAATTAGCCCGGCGGGCACAAGTAGTTTGGCATTGGAACGAACGACGTTGTGAGGTCGTCGGTTGCGAGTCATCTCATTTCTTCCTATCACGTTGGGGCGGGGTCACGCTTCGACGGAATGGAACTTGGCTAGGCGTAGTCAGCGACCCGCTGCCCGACTCCAACGAGTTCAGCGATGGCGGCAACCGCACGATTGGCCGCCACCCCGTCTCCGTAGGGATTGACTGCATTGGCCATGGTGGCGTACGCGATCTCGTCATCGAGCAACTGTGAGGTTTCGATTACGATTCTGTCCTCGTCGGTACCAACGAGGCGCACGGTACCAGCTTCGAGAGCTTCCGGTCGTTCAGTGTTCTTCCTCATCACGAGTACCGGCTTCCCGAGGCCGGGGGCTTCCTCTTGCACACCGCCCGAATCTGTGAGCACGATCCTGGCGATCGACATCAGCTTGGTGAACTCGTTGTAGGGGAGGGGCTCGCTGACGATGACGTTCGAGAGTCCTTCGATGTGCGGGAAGACTGCGGCACGTACCTTTGGGTTCAGGTGCGCCGGTAGCACGAACGCGATACCGGGATAGCTCAAAGCCAGTCTTCGCATTGCGCTACCGATCGCTGCCATCGTTGAGATGTTCTCCCTGCGATGTGTAGTTACCAACACCATGGGCTGTCCGGACTCTGCGATTTCTTGAAGGCGTGAATCACTGAATTGCGTGTCCCAGGTCGATGCTTCGAAAAGCGCGTCGATCACAGTGTTGCCGGTGACGACGATGCTGTCTTCGGCAACCGACTCTCGAAGGAGGTTTGTCCGGGCCGCCGAAGTCGGGGCGAGGTTGAGAGAAGAAACACGGCTGATGAGCCTACGGTTGGCTTCCTCGGGGAAGGGCGACATGAGCGTTTCAGTGCGAAGGCCGGCCTCAAGGTGGACTACGGGAATCTCTCGGTTGAATGCTGCAATAGCCGCGGCCATCGCGGTTGAAGTATCTCCGTGGACGACCACTGCATCTGGGGCAACGGAATCGAGGACAGAGTCGAGCTCGCCGATCACGCGTGAAACAATACCGTTGAGTGTCTGACCGGGACGCATGATGCTTAGGTCGATCTTCGGAGTGATGCCGAACATCGCGTTCACCTGGTCAAGCATTTCGCGGTGCTGCCCTGTAGATACCGCAATTGACTGCAGCCGTTCGTCCGCTTCGAGCGCCTTGATCAACGGCGCCACTTTGATGGCTTCTGGGCGAGTACCGTACACGGTCATGATCTTGGGCAACGGCAAGGCAGGTTCCTCTCAGGATTCAGGGCGAACTAGTCTTTGACGATTTGAATCTGGCCGGTTGCTTCGGCGAAGCTCTTTCGACGCAAAATTCGGGCGTCGGCACGAATCGCTTTTTGGCGGTATGCGAGCGACTGACGCGCGTCATTCAACAACTCGGCGGCTTTATCAACTTTGTCTTGGGCCAAATTGTGGGCATACCAGCGATACGCGCGGGCGATGTCGACAGCGGGGCCGTCGGCAATGATCTCGCCCTGGTCGATCCAAATCGCGCGGGTGCAGAGTTCCTCGATAGTCTGCGCTGCGTGGCTCACCAGAAAGACCGTTCCAGCAGTGTCGATCATGCGCTCCATTGCGCGGCGTGAACGTTCCATGAACGATGCGTCGCCGGTCGACAGGGCTTCGTCGATCATGAGGATGTCCGGGTCGGCCGCAACCGAGATGGCAAAGCGGAGTCGTGCACCCATGCCGGAGGAGTATGTTCGCATTGGCATGCGAAGTGCATCGCCGAGTCCGGAAAGATCGGCGATGCGATTGCGTCGATCCAGCACGTCACTGGGGGAAAGGCCCATGGCTAGGAGCCCGAGGCGGATATTCTCTTCGCCGGAAAGATCCGGCATCATCGCGGCGCTGACTCCGAGTAACTGAGGTTTTGCCGAGGTGACCACGGTGCCCTTGGTTGGAGGTTCAAGGCCCGCGAGTACGCGGAGGAGGGTGCTCTTACCTGATCCATTGCGTCCGACAAGACCGATGAACTCGCCCTCGCGAGCCGCGAGTGAGACGCCGCGAAGGGCGCGGAACCGCATCTTCTGACGGCCACCGATAGCTCGCCTGCCTTTTCTCGCGCGCTTGTCTGCCATGACGTCATAACTCATGTGAATGTCGTCGGCGAGTACCGTGATACTCGGTGAGTCTTTGCGGTGAGGGCCGTCGAGTACGAGATTGTGTCGAAGTTCAGCGTTCTCTGGCATACGACTCCTCTGCAAACCAGAACAGGACGAAGCCCACCATGGGAGTGGCAATTGCCCAGATGACGAGTGCGAGCCAGATCTCAAGTGGTGGCACGGCACCATCGATGATGGTCGTTCTATAGGCCATTAGAAACTGGTAGATCGGGTTGGCTTCGACCACTGCCAAGATCGATGGGTGATTGATGAAGCGATCGATCGGAAAGATCACAGCCGACCCATAGATCAGTATTCGGGATAGAAACTGCATTGCCTGCGACAGGTCAGGCAGGGCAGAACCAAAGCGCGCCATGATCAGGTAGATGCCGAAGTTGAAGAGCGAGTGCAGCACAAAAATGACAGGAAAGAGCAGCCAAGTCAGCTTTGGCAGTGCGTGCGGGGGCACTGCCATGATCATGATGAACATGACCAACATCGCGGGAAACCTTTGAAGCATGTCCCGGAGCAGCATCGAGACCAGAATCGAGGCACGAGGGAAATTGAACGCGCGAATCAGCGCTCGTGACTGTCTGATCGCCGAGGCACCAGTAGTGAGAGCCGTTCCGGTGTATTGGAACATGAAGATACCGATGATGACGAAGGCGACATAGTTCGACATGCCACGGCTCATATTCAGCAGGACGCCAAAGATCAGCCAGTAGAAGGCTGCGTCGAGAATCGGGCGAATGATGAGCCAAGCGTTGCCCAGGCGTTCGTGGGTGTTGCTCGTAGCAACTCGGCTGCGAGCCTCGCGCCACACGAAGTGTCGGCGCTCCCAGATTCCTCGAATGTACTCGCCGAGCGGTGGCCGAACGCTAACACGGGTGAGGTGTGTGAGATCGCCATAGGCTGCTTCAACGTCGAACGCGAACGCAGACCGGTTCAAACGGTCGCGAACCTTGCGCTCGGGGCGAGTCAGGCGACGCGAAACGTGCGCGGGAGGACCATCGAGCGGAATCGTTCCTTCATTCCGCTTCGCGGCGCGGCGTCCTCTACTCACTCACACTCACTTCGGTCGGGGACAGGGTTCGGGCCTAGGGGCAATTCAACGGGGGATTGTCTCACCATCTAGCGAATCCGGAGTTAACTTCCGGGCTCAAGGTCGGTGAAAACCCGTCGGTACTCGGTGGCGGCCGAGTCCCAAGTCATCGAGGAAGCGAACTGTTTTCCTGCTGCTGCCAGCTCAACGTTGCGGGACGCGTCTGTTGCAAGCATAGTCAGGGCCTCAGACACGGCCGTTGCCGAATCTGCCTCAACTACGACGCCACGCTTGTTCTCACCGACCAGTTCGCGTAGCGGGGGAAGATCGCTCACGACCACGGGCCGTCCCAGCGCCATCGCTTCAATCGGCTTCAGCGGAGTGACCGACCGAGTGACTTCGAGGTCGCGACGGGCAACGACAACCGCATCGAGCGCCTCGACATACCGCTTTGCCAGCTCTGGAGACACGCGGCCCGGCAAGTGTGCTGCGTCGCCAAGCGCGTTGGCAAGCTGCAGGAGCTCTGGGCGAGAGGCGCCGTCGCCCGCGATCAACACACGAGCGTCAATGCCATGGGTGCGCATCTGACCGACCGCGTCGATCAGAAGATCGTGCCCTTCGTAGTCGACGAGGGACGACACCGCGCCAGCCCAGAATCCCTCGCTGGGGAGCCCGAGTTCGGCGCGGACCTCGGCCGGAACCGAGCTGCGCTCGAGGAGTTGCCCATCGATTGAGTTCGGGATGAGGCTGATCTTGTCGGCCGGCACACCCCGCTCGACAAGTTCGTCGCGCATCGTCGACGAGATCGTGAAGACGTGGCTCGCGGCCTTGGCGAGTTCGGCCTCGCGCGCGTGCATGAGCTGGAACCGCTCGCTCGAGGCAGCCGCCTCGCGGGCCGCCTCGGTCGCGCGCGATGTCGCCCACGTCTTCTCGAGCATGCCGCGCACCTCGTAGGTCCACGGCAAGCTGTGGCGGGCGGCGAGCGACTGGGCGACGAGTGCGTTCGTGTAGTTCGTCGTCGTGTGAATCACGGTCGGCTGGAATCGCGCCACGATCGAGTCGAGTTCGCGCACCTGCTTGTCGAGGCGATCGGGCATTGTCGATCCGAGTCGCCCTGGTAAGACGCGGTGGTACTCGATGCCGTCGACGATATCGACGTCGTGCGCGCCGAGCTTGCCGACCGTCACCGGATACCCGATGCGGGTGACCGCCAACACGGCCATGCCGGCGTCGCGCTGCGCCTTGAGGATCTCGTGTGAGCGCAGCGTGTAGCCCGACTGCGTGTGGGGGAGCGAGTTCGTGAGCAGGTGCAGCACGCGCGGCGCGCTCGACCGGGGCGCCTGGGGAATCCGCATCGCGGAGCTGGGCAGCCGATAGATAGGAGTGAGGAGCGTCTGCTCGCCCTCGAGCACGCGGCGATACTTCCGCGCGCTCGGCGCGTAGGAGTGCTCGAGCGCGGCCAACGCCTGCGACAGCTCGCCGAGCTGCCATTTCGCGCGAGCCTCGAGTACCGGGGCCGTGGCCGAGGCGTTGCCCTCGAGGAGGTCGGGCCGGTCGGCAGCGATCGCGAGGTTGGCGAACAAGCCCTGCTTGCGCCCGCGCTGCGGTGGGAGGTTCTCGAGCTTGGCGACGGCGTCGTCGCGGTGCCCGCGCATCCATTCGGCGTAGGCCTCGCCGAGCGGGCCGAAGCGATCGAGCAGCGCCGCGACCGGCTTGGCGAACCCCGACGGGAATCGCTGCGAGGCGAGCAGCGCAAACCGTGCGGGGTCGTCGAGCAGGTGGCCGGCAACGGCCGTTGCGGCGATGCGCAGGTTGCGAGGGAGATTCAGAGTCATGTGCGCCAGGTGGTCTTCGCGATGGTCACGCAGCTCCGCGGGCGCGGGCGTGCGCCTTCACGGTAGCGGAAAGGGAGCGACGCGGTCCGCTCGTGCGAGCGAACCGCGTCAAAGAAGGAGTACGGGAGGCGCGCGCGGGCGACGGCTACAGCGCTGCCGCCCACGCGCATCCGTTAGCCCTCCTGCAGCTCCCAGGGGCCCCACTGGTCGCCCGGGGCCTGGTTGCGGGTCCACCACTTCGCGACGTAGGTCTTACCGTCGTGCACCACGGTGTCGCCCGTGTCGTAGATGCGCGTCGGCGTCCACACCACGTTGCCGGCGTCGTCGACCTTGATCTCCTGCCACGGGCCGTAGGCGTCGCCCGGGGCCTGGTTGCGGGTCCACCACGACGCCTCCCAAGTCGAGCCGTTGTAGGTCACGGTGTCACCGTCGTTGTACGTGGCCGTCGCATCCCACGCCGGCGCGGGCTCGGGGCCCGGCTCATCCGTCGTCGGGTCGCAGACCGAGGTGAGGTTCGCGTCGCTCGCCGCATCGGAGCTGTTGCTCAGCGTGACGAGGTGGCAGCCTGCCGTGACGTCGTCGAGCACGACGTTGCCGCCGCTCGGAGTGACGTCGACCGCGTCGCCGTCGACGAACACCTGCGTCGTGCCGTCGGGCACGGGCACCGTCACCGACGCACTCGTGTTGCCCGGCACCTGCGCGATCACCGCGAGGTCGCCCGCGCTGTCGTGCGCGAAGCCCGCCCCGACCTCGCCCTTGACCGTCGGTACGGTCACGGTGCCGTAGTCGAGCGAACCCGGTTGCGGCGCGATCTCGAAGCTGCTGTAGCCCGCCTCGACCGGCTTGATGCCGAACAGGCCACTCGGCACGTGGAACGCGGGGCTTGCGGCCCAGGGGTGAGAGTAGGTGAGGTTGCTCTTCTGCGACTCATCCCACGCCTCGGCCGTGGCGCCGGCACCGCGGTTGATCATGTTCATCCAGCTCGACGTGCCGTCGGCCGAGAGCTGATCGATCGCCGCGTCGGCCTGGCCACCGTTGAACAACCCGGTGATCGAGAAGCCGGCGCAGTAGACGCTGCAGGCCATGTCGCGCGAGGCGACGTACTCGGCCACCGCGGCGGCGTGCTCGTCGTCAACCACGCCGAACGCGAGCGAGAACGCGCTCGCGTGCAGGGCGTAGTGGCCGGTGAGCGTGCCGTCGGCCGCCATGCCATCGTCGTAGCGGTTGTTGTCGGCGTCGAACAGGTACTCGTTCATGCCGTCGCGAATGCCGTCGGCGATGCCCTGGTAGGTCGTCGCGTCTTCGGGCTTGTCGAGCGCCGTCGCCATGTTCGCCATGTCGGTGTACGCGCGGTACGACAGGGCGTTGAGCACGGTGTTGTAGTAGCGGAACTCGTAGCCGTCGCGCTGGCTCGTCGGCCAGTCGACGATGTCGCAATCGGTCTGGCTGTTGCAGCCGTTCGAGCGGTTCGACTTGCCGATGAGGCCGGTGTCGTCGTTGAGCCACTCGGTGGGCAGCTTCTCGGCGAGGTTGTCGTAGTAGCTCGCGACCTGGCCGATGTTGCCGGTCTGCGCCCACGCGTCGTGCACCGCGAGCACCACGTAGATCGGCCACTCGGTCGGCCACGTGCGGTTGCTCTCGAAGTAATTCATCGAGTACTGCCCGAGCGAGAGGTCCTCCATGAGGTACAGCGTCGACATCTGCTGCAGGTACGCGTCGGCCTCGTAGTTCGTGCGCTCACGAGTCCACGAGTCGGTGTAGAAGTTCACGTTGAGCGCCTCAATCGAGTGCTTCGACAGCTCGTACACCTGGTTGAGGTTGTCGTTCGACGACGTGAACGACGAGGCCTCCTCGTTGAACGGATACACGAGCGCGAGCGCGCTGAGGTTCTCGGCCGTGATCGCCTCGGGCGCCCCGATGATCTCGACGTAGCGGAACACGCGCAGGCCCCACGTCTCAATCGTCTGCTCGCCGTCGCGCAGCGTGACGACGTCTTGGTACGTGTTGCCCGTGTTGAGCTGGTACTTCGCCGTCGTGCCGCCGGCCGTGGTGGGCACCTCGGCGAAGCGCAGGTCGACCTGCTGGCCGGCAGTGCCGTTCGCGAACGACAGGTTCACGCCGCCGATCCACGTTTCGCCGAAGTCGACGAAGTAGTGGCCGTCGCCGACCTCGGTGATGGATGCGGGGGCATGGAGTTGCTCCTCGACCTTCGCCGTCGGGGTCGCCTCGAGCTGCTCGAACTGCGTCTTCACCGTCGCCGGTTGCCACGCGCTGTCGTCAAAGCCCGCCTCGTCGAAGCCCGACGGGAAGTGCTGCAGGTCGAGGTTCTCCTTCGGCGCCGAGAAGTAGCCGGTGCCGATCGACCCGGCGTCGGGCCAGATCTCGCCGCCGGTGAGGGTCTGCCAGTCGTCGCCACTCGTGATGGTCTGCGTCGAACCGTCGGCGAAGTCGAGGCGCAGCATCGCGATGAAGCGCTGGTTCTTCTCGGCCTGTGTGTAGGCGATGACGCCGATGGCATTGTCGCCGCTCGTGACGAGGTCGGTCACGTCGAAGCCGTCGTAGCGGTTCTCGGCATCGATGTGGTTCGTCGGGCCGAGGCCCACGAACTCGCCGTTGACGTACGCCTTGTAGGCGTACTGCTTGTGGTCGCGGAAGTCGCCGGCGGTCGCGTAGAGCGTCGCCGCGACGAGGTCGTCCTGCTTCGGCGCGAAGTCGGTGCGCAGCAGCGCCCAGTCGTCGCTTTGCTCGGCGCTCGCGACGGTGCAGGCCTGGCTGTTCTTCACGAGGTAGTTGCCGCCCTCGATCGAGCCGCAGGTGAACGGGTTGCTCGAGGCGAAGTCGTTCGTGAGCAGCTCGGTGCCGTCGGCCGCCGTGACGGCGACGTCGTGCACCTGGCCCGCCTCCGAGCGGCCAGTGCGGAAGCCGATCGTGCCGTCGGCAGGCGCATCCGTGCTTTCGGTCGAGTCGACCTCGACGCCGTCAATCGAGGTGGTGACGGTCGCGCCCTCGACGGTGATCGCGATTTCGAGCGGCGTGTTCAGCGCGATGGTGCCGGCCGGCAGTTGCACCGCGGGGAGGGCGGCGTAGGCGCCGCTCTTCAGGGTGTGCGGCACGATCGTGTTGTTGTCGGCGCGGAACTGCCACATGAGGCCGTTGCCGCTGTCGGGCGAGCGGAAGAGCACGCCGAGCGCGGTCTGCGTGATCGTCACGTTCATCGTCGCCGTGTAGTCACCCCAGACCACCTGCTC
Source organism: Gulosibacter sediminis (assembly GCF_023370115.1). NCBI lineage: Bacteria > Bacillati > Actinomycetota > Actinomycetes > Micrococcales > Microbacteriaceae > Gulosibacter > Gulosibacter sp. ACHW.36C. The sequence continues at coordinate 265,877 of NZ_CP097160.1, forward strand.
GGAGTCGGGGAGGGACGCCCAGATCGCCTCGGCGTCGCCCCAGGTCGAGCCCGGCGCGGTGCCGAACCACGCGGTCTCGCTGCGGCCGCTCGACGCGTCATCCGCATCCCACGTCTCGACCGACCAGTAGTAGCGCTGGTTCGGGTTGAGCTCGGGGCCGGTGTACGGCACGTTCGTCTGCTCGGCCGAGGCGACCTTGCCCGAGTCCCAGGTGTCGCCCGTGCCCTGGGCCGCCGCCACCGCATCCGCGCTCACGACGATGCGGTAGGCGCTCTGCGTGGGACTGAGCACCTGCCACGAGAAGGATGGGCTGCTCAGGTCGTCGAGGTCGGCGGGCTCGGCGAGGCCGTTCACGCGCAGGCCGGCTGGCGCGGTGCTGCCCTCGTCGGCGCCGGCCGGTGGAATGTTGGCGAGCCACATCGGCAGCGTGAGCGCCAGCGCGAACACGCTCACGATCAATAAATAGATGGACCTCGGAACTCGACGGGCGGACAAAGGCATCGGCGCCTCCTGCTCGTAAATCGATTCAAAATCTGCGCGAAGCGACCCGCGGGCGCGGCACTCGGGCAGGAATTGGGGGATCGATGATTGGAAGCCGGCCGCAACGTTGCGACCGGCCCTTTCGACGATAGTCAATGTGAAACGATGCAACAAGTGTCGACGTGCTGTGGGTGGTCCGCGTGCGGTGGCGTGGCGTGAATTTTCACCCGAGCGGGCATAGCGTTGAAGTACCCCGAATCCAGGGGCACCCCGCGAGATGTACAGACCCATCACGCCTCATCGAGGAGGAAATCATGGCAAGTCGAATCGTCGTAGGAATCAATGGCTCGAGCGCTGATACGAGCGCCGTTGCTTGGGCCGCCACCGAGGTGGCGCGCGAGGGTGGCACGCTGCTGATCTTCAGCGTGATCGCGGCGGGTGGTGCCGGTGGCGAGCTCGAGCCCCGGGCGAAGGAGCTGCTCGCCGAGCACGCCGCGGCGGCGCGGGCGATCGCCCCCAACGCCGAGCTGCGCACCGAAGTGCACCACGCGAAGAGTCTGCCCGAGGGGTTCGAAGAGGTCTCGGCAGACGCCGACCTGCTCGTGATCGGACGCGACTCGCACGGCAGGCGCTCGCGCAGCCCCGGGGCTGTGCGCATCGCCGCCGCGAGCAAGGCACCCGTGGTCGCGGTGCCCGAGATCGACCTCGGCAACCGTCGTGGTGTTGTCGTCGGCACCGATGGCTCGGAGCCGTCGCGGCTCGCACTCGAGTTTGCGGCCTCGGTGGCGAACTCGCGCGAGGTGCCGCTCATTGCGGTGATCAGCTGGCAGCTCTCGGCCGGGCTCGGCTACGAGTACGCGTACGGCGAGGACTTCGCGAAGGCGACCGAGCGGTCAAGCGCGGAGGAGCTTGACCGCGCACTCGAGCCGATCGAGGCGAAATACCCGAACCTCGAGATTCAGCGCGTGGTGATGGAGGGGCACCCGGTGGATGTGCTGACGAAGGCGGCCGAGAAGGCGCGACTGCTCGTGGTCGGCACGCACGGCCGCGGCGCGTTCCGTCGCCTGCTGCTCGGCTCGGTGAGTCACGAGTTGCTGCAGGATGTGACGCTGCCGACCGTGATTGTGCGGTAGCTCGCGGCGGGGCTTACTCGACCTTGATAGTGAGCGTCGTGGAGCCCGGGCCCTCTGCCGGAGTGGTCGCGGTGCCACGGTAGCTGTACTGGAAGGTGACTGACGTCTCGCCAGTGCCGACCGCCTCGAAGTAGAGGGAGAACTCGGTGTCGCTGCCGGGCGCGACGGCGGTGGCGTTCGGGTCGCCGGGGCGCACCGTGCTTACGACGATGTCGGAGTCGGGCTGGGCCGTGATGCCCCATTCGTCGCCGATGCTCGTGTTGATGGTGCCGAAGTTGACCTCGAGCACGTCGCCCTCTGCCAACGTGACCTCGTCGTCGGTGTAGTCGGCCGTGACATCGACCGTGAAGTCGCCGTTGTTCTGGGCGTCGCCGTTCGCGTCGGTGGAGTCGGGGTCGCTCGCCTGCGCGCATCCGGTTACCGCGAGGGCGGCGATGGTGAGGGTGGTGGCGAGGGCGAGCAGCGACTTGGACTTCGGCATGCTGGGGAGTGTATCGAGGGCGGGTGGGAGGAGCCGCGTGCGCACATCGCCCCTGCGCGCGGATGCGCGGCAAGCTCGTTCCCGAGAGTGATGCGACCGCCTGCTGGTCGGGCGAGGATGAGGGCATGGAGCCTCGGCCGTTCTCGTTCCTCTCTCCCCGCCGCTCTCGCCTCGCGGGGATAGCCGCGTTCGCCGGCGCCGCGTTATCGCTCAGCGGCTGCTCGGTGCAGGAGGTGACGCACACGGTCAACGGTGAAGACGTCAGCGACGCCGAGCGTCCGCTCGCGGCCGACGAGATCGACGCCTGTACGGCCTTAAGCGACGAGACGCTCGAAGCGCTCGGGCTCGCCGAACTCGAGCCAGTCGAGCTGACGGCGGCCGACGCACCGGGCTGCGACTGGAGCGGCATCAACGACTACACGACGCCGTCGCTCGTTCTCTGGGTGACCGAACCCGAGACGCCGTCAGAGGACGACGAGATCGTGACGATCGACGGCGTCGACGTCAACGTGTGGTCGATCGCCGGCAACTCGGGGCGCTACGTCGCCTATTTCGACGACGTCACGCTCTCGGTGAACTACCTCGGCGCCGAGCTCGACATCGACGCGCACGACGCCCTCGAACTCGCGATGCGCGACGTGCTCGAGCACTACGGGCGGTCGTAGGGGCCGCAGCTCGCACGAACGACGAGCGCCGTCCACCGATTACTCGGCGACGGCGCTCGTCGCTGACGCTCGGTAGGATTGGCGGCGTTCGTGACGCCTCGGGAAAGCACGCATGACCTCTTTCGATTCCGCGCAGCAGCGCGATGGCCGGCTCGGCGTCGGCCTTGTTGGTGATGCGCCGTTCGGCCCGGTGTTTGCGGCCGGGCTCGCCGGTGCCGGGCACGCACTGATCGGCGTTGCCGTCAGCGACGGGTCGCCGGCCGAGCGGGTCGCCGCGATGCTGCCCGGCGCCGGTCGACTCACTGAGGCCCGGGTAATTGAGCGCTCCGAGCTCGTGATTCTGGCCGAACCTGCCGACCGACTCGAGGCGCGCATCCGCGAGCTCACCGAGCTTGGCGCGTGGGTGCCCGGGCAGCTTGTCGTGCACACGTGCGCCGAATTCGGCACCGCACCGCTTGGGAAGGCGTTGGATCGGGGCGTGATTCCGCTCGCGATTCACCCGGCGATCGACGTGACCGGCACCTCGCTCGACCTTGCTCGGTTGAAGGAGGGCTGGTGCGCGGTGACCGCGCCGCGGCCCGTGCTGCCGATCGCGCAGGCACTCGTCGTCGAGCTTGGCGCCGAGCCGGTCGTAATCGCCGAGGAGCATCGCGGTCGTTACGCCGAGGCGATCGAGACCGCGACGTCGTTCACGCGGTCGATCGTGCAGCAGTCGACGAGCATCCTCAGCGAGATCGGCGTCGAGCAGCCCGGCTTCGTGCTGTCGAGTCTCGTGCGCTCGGCCGCCGACAACGCGCTCGCGCAGGCGCAAGATCTCATCATTCCCGACGACCTCGACGACGCCGCGGGGCAGTAGCGTGGCCGCGGATGCGTGGCTGCGGCGGCTGTGGTGGCAGGCCGGGGCGACGCTCGCCGCGATGGTGATCGGCTTCGGCGCCGTCTACTTTTTGCCGGTGCGCACCGAGGCGCATGAGGTCGACGCGATCGTCGTGCTCGGCGTGCCGAATGAACGACTCGGGCATGCGCTCGAGCTGGTCGATCGGGGCTATGCCGACGTGCTCGTGGTGTCGTCGCCGGATCCATTGGTGGCGCCGTCGCGGGTGCCGTGGACGTGCCGCGAGCACGACTTCGGCGACACGCTCGACCTCAGCGATGGCGTCGAGGTGACGCAGTACTGCTTCACGCCCGAGCCGTTCGATACGCGCGGTGAGGCGCAGTACGTGTCGGCGCTCGCGGCGGAGCACGGGTGGGATGAGGTCATGGTCGTGACGTATCGCACCCACGTGAGCCGGGCGCGCTGGTACTTCGAGCGGTGCGCGCCGAACGTCGAGGCGTCGTTCATCGGCGTCACGCGGCCGTGGCAGCCGGGCCGCGTGCTCGAGCGCTTCGCCTACGAGACCGGCGCCTGGATGAAGGCGGCCGTCGTCGACCCCTGCTGATCTAGACGGGGTCGGACCACCAACGCGCGATGGAACCGGCGGCGAATACGTGGCGAATACGCCGACGATTCCAGGTAGTCGTTCGTGAAATCTCACGGAGGTACTCGCGTCGGAACATTCCGTCGAGCGCGTCCCCGGATTCGGACGCCAAAAGCTCACGAAGGTCTTGCTGCGCGCTCTCCAAGAACTGGGACTGCCAGTACGGAACGCCCATCGCGTTTGCACGTGCCAGGATCTCGTCGCGAGAGAGCTGGCTAGAGGCAGTTGACGTCGTTGATTCCGAAACTTGTCGTGGGACATCGACCCATTCGATGTTCGGGTGGTGGACGGTGAACGTGAGGTCTTCTGGCACCCGACGTTGTTCGGCGTACTTCGCGCCGCGGGGATTCTTGTCGAATGGGAGCTCCGCCAGATGGTGACCGAAAGTCTGGAGCACGTCGAATATCAGGACGTTTGCGTCGCGAGCTTCGGGGCCCAGCTGTCGTGCTGCTGCCACGGCATGAACTGAGTAGAGCGGGTTAGTTTCCACTCCCACGCGGTTCCACATGACGGCTTTCGCGCCCACGAGATAGCGGTTTCTGACGCTGAGATAAAGCGCGTTGCCGACGAAATCGAGAGGAACCCGCTGATCGGTGAGATCGCGCAACTTGGTGACGAGGTTATGAGCGAGCGTGTCAATGGCTTCGTTCGCAAGCAGGTCCTCCAGGCCCTTGCCCGCGACGTTTGACAAGACCTTCGCCTCGTCCCGCCACTCGGCCTTGTCGCGGGTGGGGAGCTTTCGGTAGAAGCTGCGCATGAGCTCGCCATAGCCACCTGCAGCAATCATGACGGGAAGCTCGTCTTCGTGTCCGGTCGGTCCTGCAGTCATTAGGCCGGCTGAGTACTTCAGCAGCGCAGCGCGCTGGGTAAACGTGTCGCCGATCGTCTTAGGAGTGAGGCCGCCAGAGCTTGCGCGTCGCAGACCGAATTGTCGGGACAGTGCGTCGGCAATGTCCCGGTCCGGAGAACCCGTGGGGCCGCTGCAGAAGAACAAGAATTCATTGGCATGCCCGGTTTCGAGGAGCGCGCCGAGGACCAACCGCGAGTCTTTGCCACCGGTCATGTGGCTGATCTTGACTGGGACATCCGCCGAGGCGAGTGCGCTCACCGACTCGAGAATGTCATTGCGCAGGGCAGTGACGGACTCAATGTACGGTCGGTCTTCTCTGAGCACCGCTGCCGACTGGTATTCGACGATGTGGACACCGTCGCTGTCGACGATGACGCCGTGGAAGATGGGCAGGCGGCGGCCACCTTCGAAGCTGGCTTCGGTCAATCCGCCGTTGCCCAGGACGAGCCGTTCGATCTGGTAGTCGCCACTGGGTTCTGGCCGGGCGCCGAGCTCGATCAACGTGCGCACAAGCTCCCGGTAGTCGGTTGACCATACGGTGAGACCGTCATACTCGTGGCGAAATAGTGAGGCGCCGCCGAGTGGATCCGGCAGCATCGCAAATTGCTCACGTTGGGCATCCCAGATACAGGCGCAGCCTGCTTGTTTTGCTCGATTCCCCCAATGGTGGACAGCGAAGTCGTTTAACTCTGCGCCGCGCCACGCCTCCAGAAGAGAATCTGCTCGAGTGTGCAGTTTGCCGTCGAGCAGAATTACTCCGTCGAGATCGACGGTGCCTCGTCGTCCGATTGCGTGCTTGTTTGGATTCTTGTTCCACCGAACATGAATCGCAGGCGACAACACTTCCGCATCGGTGACGCGAGGCGAGTGGCCAAGCGCGCCCGTGATGACGACAGTTGCGGGCTGAATCATCGGTTTCCCCCGGTCGAAAACGAATAAGGTCGGGCCTGTGGCTGGCTTCGGCTCACAATATCGGGCACAGGAGTACGGGCCATCCCTACAATCGGGCCAACGGCAGTCGATTACCGTTCAGCGCTTGTCATTCGGGCGGGAGGTCGCCGGTGTGGACGATGCTCTGGCTTGCTTCGTCCCAGGTGAAGACCGCGACCCCTTTGCCGCTGGCGTCGGCGTAGCCTTCGCCTTCGCCTTCGAGTGGCCACATGAACGTGACTTCGATCGAGTCGTCAGCAAGTCGCTCGGCCGTCGGCGAGTAGATCACGGGGTTCTCGGTCGCGGTGCCGAGGTACTCATCGTGGTGGAAGAGAATGACGTGCGCGGGCGTCGAGATCGTTCCGTGCTCGATGGTGACCGTCATCGACGATAGCTCCGCGCACGGGTCGTAGGTCTTCGCAGCCTCGGACAACGTGAACTCGTCCTTGAGCGACCAAGCCGACTCGTCATCCCCGTCGACATACGGTTCCAGCTCGCTGCCGTACTGACCGAGCACCTCGACCGCACTCAAGCCGCAAGCGCCGGTGGACGCGTCTGGAGTGGCCCAGTCGTTGTTAGACGAATTGATTTGGAAGATCGCGTTCGCGTTGAGGTTCTTCAGCGGCTGCAGCAAGTCTTCGACGGTGCCTTCGGTGAAATCACCGCCTTGAATGCCGTCGAGGGTGATGATCCAAGTCTCGCCGGAGAACACATAGACGACCTCGAGCGGATCGGCCGAACCCGCGCGGGAGACCGACAAGCTGAACCCGAAGGCGTCGTCGGTTCGGATCTCTAGAACGGAAGGGTCTTCGCGCAGCGCCGCGACGACCGGGGCCTGCGCGTCGGGGGATACCTCGAGCATCCACTCGTGCGCGGTGGTCTCATCGTCAAGGGGGTCGGCGCATCCCTGCACCTGCGTTGCAGCGCCAAGCGCGGCGGTCACCAGGTCTCCCTTGCCTGGGGGAATTGAACCTAGCCAATCACGAAACGGGGGAGGCCTAAGTCTCGGAGTCGAGGGCCGTGACGTCCGCAGTGTGGCGAGATTCCACTCGGAGTGTTCCCTGCCGTCCGAGGGCCGTTCTCGGCCGCGGTCTGCTGTGGATAACGCCGCAAGTCGCTGCGGCGCGTGGATAGGCTGATTCAGTGTTGAAGCGACCCTGGTCAAACAACCAGCTGAAGCGCGTCACTGCGGCTATTCGAGAGGGCCGCGAAGGTGACGTTGAACCCTCGTTTAGCGAGATCGCGGCCTGGTACGACTCACTCTTGAGTGAGTTGCAGAGCGACTTGTTGGCGTACCTGGAGGGTCATTGGATTGGGCCGGAGATCTTGTTCTCCGCTCGGGTGAAGACGATCGACACCTTGCGCGACAAACTAAGGCGTTACCCCAATCAGCGACTCAACACAGTGCGCGACATCATTGGCCTCAGAGTCGAAGCGGACGTTCATCTCAGACATCAAGACGCACTCGTGGAGCTCGTCAAGGCATGCTTCGAGGGGAAAGCTGAAGAGATTAGGACCATCGATTACCGACAGGTCGATCAATTTGGCTACCGGGCAGTTCATCTTGAGTTGATCTTTGGCGAACCGGTCCATGCGCGTGCGGAAGTGCAAATCCGGACGGCACTTCAGGGTGTGTGGGCGAACATCTATGAGCGTATGGCGGAGATTTTCGGGCGCGAGATCCGGTACAACGAGGCGGGCGAGATCGTCGAAAAATGGTCCATCATCAGGAAGATCCGTAAGTACTCGACCGAAGCCATCGCGAGGATTGAATCTGACTGGACGGGTGCTGACGAGTGGGATGTGCGGCTGCGAACAGATCCCGCATTCACCGAGATCAAGCGGAAATCTCCGGAACTAGAGGCTACGATCAAGAGTCAACTAGCGCATATGAACGACGCTAGACAGTCGATTTTGGAAGACTGGGCGAAGGTCGAGAGTGACCTCTTGGAGAGCCTGCAACAGGCCGAACAGCGCAACAGCCAGGAAAACGGGGGTGGATAGATGTCGAGCTTCCTCATTGTCTATAGCCGCTCAAGCGGCGAGGTCCACCTGCGTCAGTTCGATGGCCCGAATGCTTCCCGCGAGGCGCTCGAGGAGCGGTTCCGTCTCGAGGCTGAGCGGCAGAGTCGCGACACTGAGATCGTCGTACTGAACAGTGACTCCGAGGCCTCCATCCGTCGTACCCATCGGCGCTACTTCCTGCGCGAACAAGCGCAAAGCGCCTAGCTTCCACCTCTTTCAGCCGAGAACTTGGACGAACTCCGAGGAAACGCCGGTTTGAACGGGCTCAGCCCGTTCAAACCAGCAGAATCTCGGAGTTCGTCCGAGATCTGGAGCGAGACCGCCACCTCACGCATGGTTCGGGGCCGTTGCAGGCGCCCACGGGCGGCCCGCGCAGCGCGATGCGGCGCCGCCGACCGCTCTAGACTCGTCTGGTGACAGAAATCCTCGACCTCGCAGGGCTTCGCGCGCTGCGCCACGGCGTCGGCAGCCCCGATCTCGGCCGCGTCGCCCTCGTGCCGACTATGGGCGCCCTCCACGACGGGCACCTCGCGCTCATCAACCTCGCGCAGCAGCATGCCGACACCGTGATCGTCTCGATCTTCGTCAACCCGCTGCAGTTCGGCCCCAACGAAGACCTCGACCGCTACCCGCGCCCCTTCAACCACGACCTCGCGAAGCTCGAGGCCGCCGGCGTGCAGTACGTCTTCCACCCGACGACAGAAGAGATGTACCCGAACTGGCCCGCGACGACGACCGTGTCGGCGGGGGAGGCCGGGCGCATTCTCGAGGGCGTCACCCGGCCCGGCCACTTCGACGGGGTGCTCACCGTCGTCGCGAAATTGTTCATCCTCGCCCATCCCGACCTCGCGGTCTTCGGCGAGAAGGATGCGCAGCAGCTCGCCCTCGTGCGCCGCATGGTGCGCGAACTCCATCTCCCACTCGAGATCGTCGCCCAGCCGATCGTGCGCGAAGCCGACGGCCTCGCCCTCTCGAGCCGCAACGCGTTCCTCGAAGGCGACGACCGCACCCGCGCCCTCACGCTCTCGCGGGCGCTGCAGGCGGCCGAAGCCAGCGCATCCGCCGGGCCCGCCGCCGCGAAGCAGGCCGGCCTCGCCGTGTACGCCGACGAACCGCTGGCTAGCATGGACTACCTAGAGCTCGTTGACCCCGACACCTTCGCGCCGGTGGCCGACGACTACCGCGGCGAGGTGCTCGCACTCACCGCCGCGCGAGTCGGACCAACCCGACTCATCGACAACCGTTCTTTCCGCGTCGGCTGACCGCCCGACGCATCCACCGCATCCGCCCCGCCCGATCAGCAAGGAGCACGCATGGCCGACAGCCAGGAGCACGAACTCACCGCCGAGGAATTCTCGGAGCAGACGCAGGTTCGCCTCGACAAGCGCGCCCGCATGATCGAGGAGGGGCTCACGCCCTACCCGCTCGAGCTGCCGATCTCAGACACGATCGACAACATCGTCGCGAACAACCAGGGCCTCGAGGCCGACGTGCGCACCGGCGTGATCGCCGGCGTCGTTGGCCGCGTCATGCACATTCGCAACACGGGCAAGCTCGCGTTCGCGGCGGTGCAGTCGGGCGCCGGCGCGAAGATTCAGGCGATGCTGTCGCTCGCCGAGGTGGGCGAGGAGGCGCTCGCGCGCTGGAAGGAATTCGTCGACCTCGGCGACCTCGTGTTCGTGAAGGGCGAGGTCATCACGTCGCGCCGCGGCGAGCTGTCGATCATGGCGACCGAGTGGCAGATGGCGTCGAAGTCGCTGCGCCCGCTGCCGACGCTGCACCGCGAGCTCAACGAGGAAACCCGCGTGCGCCAGCGCTACCTCGACCTCATCACGCGCCCCGCCGCGCGCCAGATGGTCGAGACGCGTGCCGCGGTGAACGCGTCGCTGCGCTCGACGTTCGCGCACCACAAGTTCCTCGAGGTCGAGACGCCGATGCTGCAGGTCATGCACGGCGGCGCCGCGGCCCGCCCGTTCGTGACGCACTCGAACGCTTTCGACACCGAGCTGTTCCTGCGCATCGCGCCCGAGCTCTACCTCAAGCGCGCGCTCGTCGGTGGGCTCGAGCGAGTGTTCGAGATCAACCGCAACTTCCGCAACGAGGGCGCCGACTCGACGCACTCGCCCGAGTTCGCGATGCTCGAGGCGTACATGTCGTTCGGCGACTACAACTCGATCGCCGACGTGACGCAGGAGCTCATTCAGAACGCGGCGAAGGCCGTGTCGGAGGACGGCTCGGCCGTCGTCACCTGGGCCGACGGCACGAAGTTCGACCTCGGCGGCGAGTGGCCGCGCGTGTCGATGTACGAGTCGCTCAGCGAGAAGTCGGGCGTCACTGTCACCCCCGACACCACGGTCGATGAGCTCGTTGCGCTCGCCGAGCGCGAGGGCGTCGAGGTGAAGCTGCCGAACCACGGCAAGCTCGTCGAAGAGCTCTGGGAGCACTTCGTGAAGGGTGAGCTCGAGCGCCCGACGTTCGTCATGGACTTCCCCGTCGAAACCTCGCCGCTCACCGCCGCGCACCGCTCGAAGCCCGGCGTGGTCGAGAAGTGGGACCTCTACGTGCGCGGCTTCGAGCTGGCCACCGGCTACTCGGAGCTCATCGACCCCGTCGACCAGCGCAACCGCTTCGTCGAGCAGGCCCGCGAGGCCGCCCGCGGCGACGACGAGGCGATGCGCCTCGACGAGGACTTCCTCGCCGCGCTCGAGTACGCGATGCCGCCGGCAGGTGGCATGGGCATGGGCATCGACCGCCTGCTCATGGCGCTCACCGGCCTCGGCATTCGCGAGACGGTGCTGTTCCCGCTCGTGAAGTAGGCGTCTGACCAGACGATTCGTGCGGTTGCCCTTTCGCACGAACCGCGTTCGCCTAGTGTTGCTCGCGCGGCGAACGCTCCTCGTCAACGACAGGTGGTGCCCCATCGTGGGTCGACCGCTCGGCGGCCCTTGCGGCTTCGTGCGCCGGACGATAGTCGGGCGGCGGCGCCTGCTGTGGCTGTTTCTCTCCCTCGCCCCCACCTCGGCCGCCGAACGGCCGGCCGTGGTCGGCGTACTCCGCGCGCTGGAAAACGAACCCGAGCTCGCGGATCTTGAAACCCGAGCCGTGACGCAAGCGCGCCCCTGTCGGGGCGTCGTCGGTGGGGGAAGCCTCACCCGCCGACGGGGTGGTCGTTTCGCCGATCGAGTCGAGTACGTACTCGTCGGTTTCGGTGTGCGTGATTCGCGCGTGGTGAGGCAACAGGCCCGGCAACTCAATGTCGTTGTCCGGCGCGGAACCGATCGTCGTCACTTCACGGGTGAGGGGGAACTCGGCCCCGCCACCCTCAACGCCCGTCATGACGAGGTGTGGATGCCCCGCGCCGTATGAGCTGTGGGTACCGTTGCCGGCTTCAGCATCTTCAGGCGGCGCCGGATGCGGTGGATGCGTGAATTGGTTATCCGCAAAATCGGGGTGTCGCTCGCGGTTCACGTGTCGGTCGGAGTTCTGCATCGAAACCACCTCGGATCAATCTCGTGGGAGTCAGGTTGGCTGGGTCCAGTATCTGAATAGGGAAGGGGCGCTTGGCCTTACGCATCGCATGGTTAAGGCGAGGGCTGGCCGCCATTTACGTTCAACGTCTCGCCGATGACGAAGCTGGACTCGGGCGACGCGAGGAAGACGAATGCCGGGGCAACCTCGGTGGGTTGGCCGGCTCGCCCGAGAGGGGTGTTCTTACCGAACTCCGGGAGTTTTTCTTTCGGCTGGCCGTCGGAAACTTGAAGCACTGTCCACACCGGTCCAGGCGCGACGGCATTGACACGGATCCCTTTCGGTGCGAGTTGCTGCGAAAGGCCCTTTGAAAAGTTGTTGATCGCCGCCTTCGTCGCCGCATAGTCGAGCAGCGTCGGTGACGGCTTGTACGCCTGGATCGAAGTCGTGTTGATGATCGTTGAGCCCGGTTGCAGGTAAGGGACCGCTGCCTTGCACACGCGGTAGATCGCGTGGATGTTCGTCTCGAATGTGGTGGTCCACTGCTCGTCGGTGAGGTCGCCGAGCTCTTCGACGGCGATCTGCCGACCGGCGTTGTTGACGAGAATATCGAGCCCCCCAAGCTCAGCCATTGCCTGCTCGACCACGGTGGTGCAGAACTCTCGGTCGGTGAGGTCGCCAGGAATCAAGACTCCGCGGCGGGCACTGGACTCGATGAATTCCTTGATTTCGAGCGCATCGACCTCCTCTTCTGGGAGGTATGAGAGAGCGACATCGGCGCCCTCGCGCGCGAACGCAATCGCCACGGCTGCGCCGATTCCCGAATCTGCGCCGGTGATGAGTGCCTTGCGGCCAGTGAGGCGACCCGTGCCGCGGTAGGAGTGTTCGCCGCGGTCGGCTTGTGGCGTGAGGTCTTGGTCGAGCCCCGGCTCAGGCTGATCTTGCACCGGCGGGCTGATTGACTCATATCGAGTTACCGGGTTCTGGAAGGTGAGCTGGTCGGTCTGTTGTGTAGCCAAGAGGGCCACCTCTCTCGTCAAGACGGCGCCGGAGTGCGCTCGCACTCTTCACCCGATCAGCCCTGCCTCGGAATGTGCCTCCAATGCTCCGCTGATGCACAGGTGGCACACATGTGTCTGGATGCATCGGCGCCAGCTACGAGAGGCGTGCACCTCGCAGTCTCGGTCGATGCGCGCCGCCGCATTCGCGTCGTGTGCGGAGGCGTTGAAGAGCGGTATCATTGGTGCGTTATGGACGCAGCTTGGTGGTGGAACGCGATTTGGTCGGTGATTCCGACGATCGTCATTGGCGCCATGTTCGGGCTCATCATCTACGCAGCCCTCAACGCCGACCGCAAGGTGCGCCAGGAGCGCAAGAGCATCGAGGTCGAGGAGCGCGAGCGCTTCGAGGCCGAACGCGCTCGCCGCGCCGAAAGCTAGGCATCCCGCGCGGCTCGAGCCGCGCATCCCGCCGCGCGAGAGCACGCGACGGCAGCCACGGTGAGCGGACGTTCGGCGAAACACCAGGTGACACTCTGGTCGCGGTCGTACGCTGCTGAGGTCTCGCGGACGTCAACTTGTTCGCGAGATTTCACGTGACTGGCTGCCGGAGGAGGGATGCGCATGCGCAGGTTCCTCATCGGTGTCGCCGCAGCGCTCGGGTCGGCTTTGACGCTGGCCAATCTCACGGGCTGCGCCGCCGCAGAAGAGCCGGGCACGCTGCAGAACAACAATCCACTCGGCAACTACGTGAACCAACTGCGCGAGCTGCCGGGCGTTGAATCGGCCACCCTCGGCATCACGGGGCAGCAGACCGACGTCTACGGGCTCAACGTGACGCTCACCGACGACATCACGACCGAAGAGCTCTCGACGGTCGGCTCAGAGGCCGCGAACTTCACGACCATTACCTCGGATGCGGGGCTCACCGCATCCCAGCCGAAACTCAAGCGCGGCGAGTCGAGCTTCGAATACTTCGACAACCTCGACGGCGACGCGCTCACCGCGCAGCTTGCCTACTGGATGCACCTGCAGCTCGACGGCATCGACTCGGTCGCGATGAGCGGCTACACCGAGCGCATCTCGACGCTGCAGAGCGACCCGACCACGTCGCCGACGCCCGACCCGCGCTACGTCGCGATCGAGCTACCCGCCGACGCCGACGCCGATGTGGCCGACTCGATCGTCGCGCAGCTGCGCCAAGTGACCGACCCCGGTGCCGAGTCGGGCCAGTGGGACCTCGTCGTGCCGAGCGCGCACTTCAAGGGCGAATTTCACGACGCGAAATTCCCGAGCGTTACCGAGTACGGCTACCTCTCGACGGTCGCATCGACGTTCATGCCGGTCGACGACCTCGCGAGCGCCGAGGTGTCGTACTACCCCGACCACGACGTGCCGCTGCAGATCGAGGTGGTCTCGTTCGACAGCGAGACCGACAACCTCACGGCCGAAGAGGCCGATGTCGCGTTCCAGCAGACCGCGATTTGGGAGCAGCTCGCGCCGCTCATGGAAGACCTCGCCGATCACGTGAACTATCAGGTTGAGGTGCTCGGCAACCCACTCAGCGACGGCGGCAACTTCAAGCTCGACTTCACGGTGTCGGACTGCGCGTTCACCGGCGACTCGACGTGGCCCGAATCGTCGGCCGCACTCGGCGAAATCTGGCAGCACGCGATGAAGCATTCGAGCGCGAAGTGCTCGCCCGAGGTCGTACCCAGCCCCTAGCTGGGTGAGTGCACGCCGACGGCGAACAGGGGCGCGAAAGTCAGGAACCCCCGTTTAGTCTCGTAGCAACTGGCACGGCTGTACCCGAATCGGCACAGCAACCAGCCCGAAGGAGACGCCTGATGTTTGAACGCTTTACCGACCGCGCTCGGCGCGTGATCGTGCTCGCCCAGGAAGAGGCGAAGCTGCTCAACCACAACTACATCGGCACCGAGCACCTGCTGCTTGGGCTGATCCACGAGGGCGACGGGGTCGCAGCCAAGGCCCTGGAGTCACTCGGTATTTCACTCGAGGCCGTTCGCGACCAGGTACAGGACATCATTGGCAAGGGGCAGCAGAAGCCCGGCAGCCACATTCCTTTTACCCCGCGGGCAAAGAAGGTGCTCGAGCTTTCGCTGCGCGAAGCGCTGCAGCTTGGCCACAACTACATCGGCACCGAGCACATCCTGCTCGGCCTCATCCGCGAGGGTGAGGGCGTTGCGGCGCAGGTGCTGGTGAAGCTTGGCGCCGACCTCAACTCGGTGCGCCAGCAGGTCATTCAGCTGCTCGCCGGCTACCAGGGCAAGGAGCCGGTCGCGGCCGGCCCCGAGGGCGCCACGTCGTCGAACAACCCGCAGGGCTCTGCGGTGCTCGACCAGTTTGGCGAGAACCTCACGCAGATGGCCCGCGACAGCAAGCTCGACCCGGTCATCGGCCGCGAGAAGGAAATCGAGCGCGTGATGCAGATTCTGTCGCGCCGCACGAAGAACAACCCCGTGCTGATCGGTGAACCCGGCGTCGGTAAGACCGCCGTGGTCGAGGGCCTCGCGCAGGCTATCGTGAACAACGAGGTGCCCGAGACGCTGAAGGACAAGCAGGTGTACGCGCTTGACCTCGGCTCGCTCATCGCCGGCTCGCGCTACCGCGGTGACTTTGAGGAACGCCTCAAGAAGGTCACCAAGGAGATCAAGAACCGCGGCGACATCATCGTGTTCATCGACGAGATCCACACCCTCGTGGGTGCTGGCTCGGCCGAGGGCGCGATCGACGCCGCGAACATCCTCAAGCCGATGCTCGCGCGCGGTGAGATGCAGACCATTGGTGCGACGACGCTCGACGAGTACAAGAAGCACTTTGAGAAGGACGCCGCGCTTGAGCGCCGTTTCCAGTCGGTGATCGTCGACGAGCCGTCGGCGCAGCACACGATCAACATTCTCAAGGGGCTCCGCGACAAGTACGAGGCGTTCCACAAGGTCACCATCACCGACGAAGCGATCGTCGCTGCGGTGCAGCTCTCCGACCGCTACGTGAGCGACCGCCAGCTGCCCGACAAGGCCATCGACCTCATCGACGAAGCGGGCGCACGCCTGCGCCTGTCGGTGCTGTCGTCGCCGCCCGAGCTGCGCGAACTTGACGAGAAGATCGCCAAGGTGCGCGCCGACAAGGAGGAGGCGATCGATGTTCAGGACTTCGAGAAGGCCGCCTCGCTGCGCGACGACGAGAAGCAGCTGCTCGGCGAGCGCCTGCGCCTCGAGAAGCAGTGGAAGGCTGGCGAGGTCAAGGCGACCGGCACCGTTGACGCGGGCCTGATCGCCGAGGTGCTCGCACAGGCCACCGGCATCCCGGTCTACAAGCTCACCGAAGAAGAGACCGCTCGCCTCGTGTTCATGGAAGAGGCGCTGCACCAGCGCGTCATCGGCCAGGAAGACGCAGTCAAGGCGCTCTCGCGCACGATCCGCCGCACCCGCGCCGGCCTCAAGGACCCGAACCGCCCCTCGGGCTCGTTCATCTTCGCTGGCCCGACCGGTGTTGGTAAGACCGAGCTCGCGAAGGCGCTCGCGGAGTTCCTGTTCGACGACGAGTCAGCGCTGATCACCCTCGATATGTCGGAGTTCGGCGAGAAGCACACGGTCTCGCGACTGTTCGGTGCCCCTCCCGGATTCGTCGGCTTCGAAGAGGGCGGCCAGCTCACCGAGAAGGTGCGCCGCAAGCCGTTCTCGGTGGTGCTGTTCGACGAGATCGAGAAGGCTCACCCCGACATCTTCAACTCGCTGCTGCAGATTCTTGAAGAGGGTCGTCTCACTGACGGCCAGGGCCGCGTGGTCGACTTCAAGAACACCGTGATCATCATGACCACGAACCTCGGCACGAAGGACATCACGGGTGGCCCCGTCGGCTTCCAGATCGAGGGCGACACGACGACCTCGTACGAGCGGATGAAGGGCAAGGTGAACGAAGAGCTCAAGAAGCACTTCAAGCCCGAGTTCCTCAACCGTGTCGACGACACCATCGTGTTCCCGCAGCTCTCGCCGAAGGAACTCCTCGAGATTGTCGACCTGTTCACGAAGCGTCTGGCCGACCGGATGCTCGATCAGGACATGACCGTCGAGCTCACCGGCCCCGCCAAGGAGCAGCTGATCAAGGTCGGCTACGACCCGGCACTTGGTGCCCGCCCGCTGCGTCGCGCGATGCAGCAGGAAGTCGAGGACCAGCTGTCGGAGCTCATCCTGCGCGGCGAGCTGCGCGGTGGCGACCACGTCACGGTGAACTTCGGCGAAGGTAAGTTCGACTTCGACGTGAAGCGTCCCGAGCGCCAGGCGGTTGGTGTGACGGCCGGTGAAACGGCCGCCAGCAATGCCGAAGCTGGCGTCACGACGAGCACCGACGAGTAGGTAGTTCGCTCGGCATGCAGGCCCGGTCACCCCGATGGGTGACCGGGCCTGCTGCTCTTTCCGGGTTAGCGGGGGAATGTTGCGGGCGCGTAAGGGCCTGCTAGGGGTAACTGGATAACTGTTATACGATCGCTCGGTGGCTGCCAATGTGGGTGGGTCCGAGAGGAGCGGCAATGAAACCGATGGTGCTGGTGGCGGTGGCGGATGCTGCAGAGCCGCCGCCGGAGTTGGCGCGGCTCGAGCGCGACCTCACGCCCCACTACGTCTCGACTCCCGAGGAGTACCGGGCGGTGCTGGCCGACGCGAAGGTGCTGCTCGTCTGGGATCTCCAGACGAAGCTCGTGCACGAGTGCGGCCCGGGCAAGGTCGAGTGGATTCACACGAACAGCCTCGGCGTGAACGCGGTCGCGACGGCCGAGGTCGCCGACTCGGTCACGGTGACGAACACCCAGGGCCTCTTCGAACAGCCAATGGCCGAGTTCGTGCTCGCGAGCATCCTCTATCGCGCGAAGGGGCTCGACCGTCTGCTCGCACACCAGCGCGGCAAGGTGTGGGACCAGCAGCCGACGAGTCGCATCGCCGGCCGGCGCGCGCTCGTGGTCGGCGCCGGGGGAGTGGGCCGCACGATCGCCGAGCTGCTGCGCGCCACCGGTATCGACGTCGCGATCATCGGGCGCACGCGGCGCGAAGAACCAGATGCTCGGGGCGGCACCCGGGTCGTCCACGGCATCGACGAGCTCCACGAGCTGCTGCCGGGTGCCGACGACATCGTGCTCGCGGCGCCCCTCACCGAGGCGACGCGGGGCCTCATCGGGCTGGCCGAGCTGGCGCTCATGAAGCAGAGCGCCCACCTCATCAACGTTGGCCGCGGCGGGCTGGTCGACGAGGCGGCCCTCATCGACGCGCTGCGCTGCGGTGCACCCGCCGCGGCGACGCTCGACGTGTTCGCGCAGGAACCGTTGCCGCCCGAAAGTCCACTTTGGGAGATGGAGCAGGTGCTCGTCTCACCGCACCAGTCGGCCGACACGATCGGCTGGCGCGACGCGGCGGTCGAGCTATTCCTCGAGAACTATGCGCGGCATCGAGCGGGTGAGCCGTTGAGCAACGTCGTCAACGTCGGCGCGCTTCGCGTCGACGGCTAGGCCGGTGCGCCGCCTAGCTTGCGGCGTGGTCGCCGAACAGCCAGTCGGGGCCCGCGATCGGGCCGTAGACGCCGTCGTTGATGGTGTTCCACACGCGCTTGTGCGTCGCCGACTCGACCAGAATCTCGAAGCCGCGAATGCCCGGCAGCGTGCCGAGCACATCCGTCATGAACGTGAAGGTGTCGGTGTGGTGGGGCAGCACGAACTGGCCGAGGATGTTGCTGCTGCCGGTCGTCGCGAAGAGCGTCTTGGTCGATGGGTGCTCTGCGAGAATCGGCGCCGCCTGCGTGAGGGAGGCAGGGTCGACGTTGAGCAACGCCCAGAACGACGTCTCGAAGCCGAGCAGGGCCGGCTCGACGAGCACGCGCAGCGACACGAGGTCGCGCTGGAACATGTCGTCGACGATCTTGCGGGTGGTGTTCTCGGATTTGCCGAGCAGCTTCGCGAGCGCGGCGTGCGGCGTGCGGCCGTCAGGCAGCAGTGCCGAGAGGGCCTTCGCCTGCTCGGGGGTGAGCTGGAGCGGATCGCCCGGCGCGGCGGTGTCGATGCGGCGGGCTGCGTTCGGCAGCCAGTCCTGGCCGGAGGTGTAGGTGTGGGCGACGACGAAGCTCTCCGACGTGACGTCGAACTTCTGCGAGATGTCGGTGAGGATGCGCTGCAGGTCGGCGAGCGAGCGGGGCACGATCTCAGCGAGCACGTCGCCCGAGCCGACGGTGGAGGCGGCGAAGCGCACGTGTGGATGTTGCTGCAGGTGCTGGGCGAACTCGGGCGTCAGCGCGTCGCGGCCGACATACTTCGCGATCGCGGGTGGGCCGAAGCCGAGCCGTGAGACGTCGGTGCGGCCGATGACCCGCACGAGGCCCTGCGACGACAGCGATTCGTAGCGGCGCCGTACCGTGCTGGTCGAACTCCCGATCTCCTCGGCGATCTTTGCCCAGGAGGAGCGTCCGTCGGCGTACAGCGCGCCGAGGATCTGGCGATCTAGCTCATCAAGCTCCATGAACAGATCCTTCCATGTCGCGGCCTGTTGTGCAACAGATCCGCAAGCACAATCAAGTGAGCGCGCAAAAAACTCAAATCTGGGGCTTGACATGAACATGCACCGATGGTTGTGTTGGGGTCAATCAAAACGGAGTAAGCGAATCACAGTTGATTCCCCCAGGATCGAGGATCATTCCATGTCCATTACTCGTCACCCAAAACCCAAAAGCGCAGGACGGCATCTTCTTGCGGGCAGCCTTGCTGCCGTGGTCTTTTTTCTGACCGGCTGCGCGAGCGCTTCAGAAAGCTCGACCGTTTCGGCAGATTGCGAGCCAATCGCTGAAGTTGAAACGATGACCGAGGGCAAACTCACCGCACTCGTCGTTGAGCACCCGCCATTCGTTACGACGGAGGGCGGTGATATTGCTGGAGTCGAGGGCACGCTGCTCAAAGAAATCGCTGCAAATCTCTGCCTCGAACTCGACTACCAGGTCACCTCATTTGCCGGCGCAATTGAGGGCCTCCAGAACAATCGAGCCGACCTGAGCTCGAGTAACTGGACCGTGAATGACGAACGCCGCGAACTGTTCGAAGTCAGTAACCCGATGTACCAGAGCACGATGGGCGTGGTGACGAAGGGCGAGGGTTGGCACACCGTCGAAGAGCTCAAGGACAAGAAGATCGGTACGCCCCAGGGATATCTCTGGAACGAGCAGCTCTACGACGTATTCGGCGACAACGTCACCGAATATCAGTCGGACGTGGCGGTAATCGACGACGTGAAGGCCGGCCGAATTGACGTCGGCATTGTGAATAACCACGCGAATTCGTGGCGACTCACGCAGCCGCAGTATTCCGAACTCACGCTCGAAACCATGGAGCCGTCGGATCAGCTGCCACACACGCAGCAAGATGCCCTCGCGGTCGTGCTGGTCGAAAAGGACAACGTCGCGCTCAAGGACGGAGTCAACCTCGTGCTCGCCGACTACATCGAGTCGGGCCAGATGCAGGAACAGTTCGAGGAGTACGGCCTCGACCCGCAGTGGATCGCCGACCCAACCGAGGCGACGACTGAACCTACCGAGACCGAGGGCTGACCACTCCAATGACCCACGCCAACACCAACACCGGCGAAGTTCTGCTTCGGGCAGAAGCGATCAGCAAGACGTACGGCAAGAACGAGGTCCTCAAGGGCATCTCGGTCGACGTGCGCCCGGGCGAGGTCATCGCGCTGATCGGCCCGAGTGGGGCTGGCAAGAGCACGTTTCTGCGGTGCCTCAACTACCTTGAACGCCCCACGGGCGGGCAGCTCGAGCTCGGCGGGGCGCCGGTATTCCGCGATCCGCTGAGCCCGAGCAAGCAGGAGCTCATCGACCTTCGCCGCCGCGTCGGCATGGTCTTCCAGAGCTTCAATCTCTTCCCCCACCTCAGCGTGCTGAAGAACATCGTGCTCGCGCAGAAGCTCAACGGCAAGCGCGACACGAAGGAGGCCGAGCGGGTCGGGCTCGAGCTGCTTGAGAAGGTGGGGCTGCCCGACAAGGCGAACGCAAAGCCCTCCGAATGCTCGGGCGGCCAGCAGCAGCGCATCGCCATCGCGCGGGCGCTCGCCCTCGACCCGGAAGTGATGCTGTTCGACGAGCCGACCTCGGCACTCGACCCCGAGATCGCCGACGGCGTGCTCAAGGTCATGCGCGACCTCGCCGACAGCGGCATGACGATGCTCGTCGTCACGCACGAGATGCGGTTTGCCGAGCGCGTCGCCGACCGGGTCATGCTGCTCGACCGCGGCGTGATTCTCGAGGAGGGCGCCCCGAGCGAGCTCTTCAAGAACCCGAAGGAAGAGCGCACGAAGACGTTCCTGCAGGCGGTGCTCAACCGATGAGCGGCTTCAGCATCGGTGACCTGTTCACGAGCATCAGCGCCGGGCTTGGCATCACCATCATCCTGACGGTCGTCTCGTTCGTCGCCGGCGCCATCATCGCGGTGCCGCTCGCGCTCACGAGGGTGTCGAAGTTCCTGCCAGCGCGCTGGCTCGCCATCGGCATCATCGACATCTGCCGTGGCGTGCCGCCGCTCGTGTGGCTGCTCATCATCTACTACGGCATCAGCCCGATCCTTGCGCTCGAACCGCTGCCGGCCGCGCTCATTGGACTGAGCCTGATCTCGGGCGCGTACCTCGCCGAGAACTACCGCTCGGGCATCGACAACGTGAGCCGGGGCCAGCGCGAGGCGGCCGCGGCCCTCGGCCTCACGCCGACCAACCAGTTCTGGCGAGTCGTTGCCCCGCAGGCGCTCAACCTCGCGCTGCCTCCCTCGGCCTCGTACGCGGTGAGCCTGCTCAAGGACAGCGCGAAGGCGTCGATCATCGGCGTCGCCGACATCATCTTCGTGGCGCAGCTCGAGGTGTCGCGCGGAGCCTCGGCCGTCTTCGTCTTCTCGGTGGCCGCCGTGCTCTACCTCATCGTGGGAATCCCGCTTTCGTACTTCTCACGATTCGTTGACGCCAAGATTCGCGACAAGGTGGTCTCAGTATGATTTTCGAGCGTTGGGGAGAATGGTTCCCTCAGCTCGTCGAGGGGCTGGGAATGTCATTGGCGCTCACCGGCGTCACGGCGGCACTCGGTCTGCCATTCGGATTGCTGTTCGCAGTAATTAGCGTTGGCGGCCCGGTCTGGGTGCGCCGATTGATGGTGGCCTTTATCGAGGTCTGTCGAGGAATTCCGCTGCTCGCGGTCATCTACCTGTTCTATTTCGGCTTGCCGGATGCGGGAATTACGTTGACCGCATTCGTCACGATGGTCATGGCGCACGGCTTGAACCTCGCCGCCTATTCGAGTGAGGTATTCCGCGCTGGAATCCTCCACGTGCCGAAGGGGCAAACCGAAGCGGTTTCGAGTCTTGGCATCTCGCCGACGAAGGGCTTCTTCCACGTGGTGCTGCCGCAGGCCCTGCGCGCGGTGCTTGGCCCGCTGACCTCGCTGCTCATTATGGTGTTTCAATCCACATCGCTCGCCTTTGCCATTGGCGTAGGTGAGCTCACGAGCAAGGCATTCTCGATCGGAGCAATGACCTTCCAATATTTCAACGTGTTGGTGCTCGCCGGTGTAATGTACGCGGTCATTTGTATTGTCTCTTCTCGCATCGTCGCCAATGTCGAACACCGACTCAAGGTAGAGCGCTAAGCCCATTCGGGCGGCAATTCGCGCGGGACTTCACCGAAAGAAAACGAGAGCATGAAAATAGCAGTAATTGGCGTGGGCGCAATCGGCTCGCAGGTGCTTTGGCAACTCAGCCAGCGCCCGGGCGTCGAGGCCCACGGCTTCGAGAGCGGCTACATCGGGCATCCGTTCGCCGGCGCCGGTGGTGAGGGTCGGCTCTACCGCAACTTCGAACTCACCACCGAGGCCTACATGCCGATCGTGCGCGCCGCATCCGGCGCCTGGGCCGAGCTCGAGCAGGCGAGCGGCACCGAGCTGATCCAGCGGCAGGGCGTGCTGCTCATCGGCGACGAGGGCGACGCGCAGCTGCAGCACGCGGCCCGCATGGCGACCGAGTGGGAGCTGCCCTACGAACAGCTCGAGGGCGACGCACTGCGCACGCGGTTCCCGCAATTCGCCTTCCGCAGGGGGCAGATCGGCCTCGTTGACACGACGGCCGGCGTCATCTCGCCCGAGAAGTCGATCATGACCGCGGTCGCCCAGGCCGTGCAGCGCGGCGCGACCGTGCACGAGTTCGCCCCGGTCGCGTCGATTCGCGAGGCGAACGAGGGTGTCGAGGTGACCCGCGCATCCGGCGAGGTCGAGGCCTTCGACCGGGTCGTGGTGGCGTGCGGCGGCTGGACGACAAAGCTCGTGCCCGAGCTGCGCGACTGGATCGTCACGCGCCGGCTCACCTCGGCCTGGTTCATCGGCCGCGACGACGGCTACCTCGACGGGCTGCCGCCGTTCATGCAGGTCGCCCCGGGCTACTGCTATGGGATTCCGACCGAGGGCGGCCGCTCGGTCAAGCTCGGGCTCGGCTTCAACGACCACCTGCCGACCGGCGACCCCGACACGCTGCCCCGCCACCTCGAGCACGACGCCGCGCACGAACAGCGCGACAAGTTTGCGTGGGTGATGCGCGAGCTGCTGCCCGGGCTCGCGCCGAACCCGGTGCGCATGCAGACCTACGTCGAGAGCTACACGCGCTCGATGCACGAGTACCTCGACCTCGCGCCGGGGCACAGCAACACTGTCGTGCTCGGCGGCTTCTCGGGCCACGGCTTCAAGATCGCGCCGGCCATCGGCCAGATCGGCGCCGACCTCGCCGTGAGCGGCGAGAGCGCCCTCGACCTCGAGTTCCTCAAGTCCGCCCAACCCGTCTTCGAGATCACCGACGCCGCGACCGGCGCGACCACTCGCAACTCCGTTGTCGAGTCGGCCGGCCGCGGCAACTAGCCCATAAGTCACCACTCACCCGATAGGAAACAGAATGAGCAACACCAGCCCGATCGCCACGTTCGACTGCTACCGAACCCTGATCGACTTTGATTTGAACCGTTTGGCGCTGCCGATCGTGCGCGACCGTCTCGATGAGGTTGGGATTGACCACGACACCTTCCTCGACAACCTCCGCGTTGTGCGCTTCTACGCCGTCGCTCGCGGGCCCTACACGCGCTACCAGGACCTCGTGCGCCTCACGCTCGAGAAGACGATGCAGCTGCACGGCGCGCGCTACGAAGCCGAGTTCGGCGACCAGCTCGTCGAAGAGGCGAAGGAACTCCCGGTGTTCCCCGAGGTGCCGGCCGCGCTGCAGCAGCTCAAGGAGAAGGGCGTGCAGCTCGCGATCATCTCGAACTCCGACCGCGACTTCATCACGCACCACGTTGAGACCATCGGCGTCGACTTCGACTACGTCATCACGGCCGAGGACGCCGGCTGGTACAAGCCGAACGACGGCGCGTTCGAGCACCTGTTCAAGACGATCGACCGCGGCCCCGAGCTCATCACGCACGTCGCGCAGGGCTGGGAGTACGACATCATGCCCGCGAAGAAGTACGGCGTGCGCCGCATCTGGGTGAACCGCTACGGGTTCCCGGGCAGCGAGTTCTACCAGCCGTACGAGCAGATCTCCGACCTCTCGACGCTGCCGGACTTCTGGCCGGCCGTGTAGCTACGCCGAGGATGTGGCGCCCGCGCGATTGCGTGGGCGCCACGTTTCGTTACGGCGGGGTTTGAGGGCGGATGCGCGGGCCGGATGCGCTGGCGCGGGGGTGGCGCCCGGCCCGCCGAACGGCGCTGCGCGGGGTGAAAGCTGGGCAGTGCGTTGCCGGATGCGCTGATCGGGTGGAGGATCGGGGCATGAGTCGCTACGTGCGTCCGCCGATCGACACCATGGCGTTCCTCGAACTCGACGGACAATTTTCAGGCACCGGCTACCGGAGTCCCGCCTCCGCCTCGCCGACTAAGTTCGCGCATCCGGGTGCAGCCCTGCAAGTCGTCGCCGACGCGCTCGTCGCGCACCTTCGGGCCGCCTATGACGTCGAGGTCACCACCGGCCTCACCGTCGCCGACGACCTGCTGTTCCACCCCGACTCCGAAATCGAACGGGCCGTGCGCATCCGGCCCCGCAACGAAAAGTGCGCGCCGCTCACGCTTGTCTACACCGCCGGCGGTGTCTGCCTGCACGCCGGCGTGCTCCACGACTTCCCCTTCCCGGCCCGCGACGCGGCCGGCGCCGACTGGATGCGCGAGGCCGACGAACTCGAGCGCGAGGTGCTCGCGGTCGCGGCGGGCCGATACTGGGAGGGCATCGACAAGGCCGCCCACCCGTGGATCGGCTACGCCTTCAGCTTTCGCGACGGCAAGGAGTCGGGTCGCTCGCGCGCCGACGACTGGCCGAGCGACCGCGTCGACGCGGCCAAGCGCATCCTCTTTCGCCTGCCGATCGGCTGGGCTGCCTGGCCGAAGGTGCGAGCGCGCATTCCGGCGAGCGTGCTGGGGTAAGCGCACGAGGGAGACTGGGGCGGTGACGCACTCCGGTTCGCTGGCGTGTGAGGCGGCCAGCCGTGTGCGGCGCGCAGCCTACGCCGGGCGCGTTGCCGCGCTCGAATGGCGCTGCGAATATCACCCGCAATTGTCACCCCGACGGTAATTGAATTCACCCCCAGAGGGTGAAAACGTTCTATTCACCCCGCCGCCCGCGCATTTCACCCCGAGGTGAATTTCGGCTCGCCCGGGGGGATGAAACGGGTTTGGAAATGTCGCCTTGTTGCCCCATTCAGGGCACTCCTAGGCTGAAACGCGTTACCGATTCTGCGGTGGAGTACTCAGTCAGTCTCCTTCGTAGTTGTTTCTTTTCCCCTCGAAGGAAGGGTGTTTTGTCATGCGCCCAATTGATGTGAACGAACCCGAAATAGCCGCATCGGAATCTGCGGAAGCTATTGCGCCCAATCGCACTGTTGCAATGAATTGGGCACCTCGATTCGGCGTGCAATACCTCATCGATGTCGGCGCCTGGGCACTCGCGATCGTGCTTGCCGAACTGCTGCGTTACGAGTTTGAACTCGGCCGCGTCTCGTGGCTGCCGCTCGTCGGCCTCGTGCTCGGCGTCGCCGTGCTGCAGCTCGGTGTCGGCCTGCTCAACTACCTCTACCGCGGGCGCTTCGCCTTCGGCACCTTCGACGAGGTGCGCGGCCTCACCATGACCGTGCTCGTCGTCGGCGTCGCGCTGCTCACGACGGTGCTCGTGTTCGGCGACGCGCTCGACACCCCGCGCACGGTTGGCTTCATCGCTGTGCCGATCGCGCTCATTACGATGCTCGCGGTGCGCTGGATCAAGCGCGTCTACGTCGAGTCGCGCTATCGCGCCGCGGTCGACGCCGAGCGCACCCTCATCTTCGGCGCCGGCGTCGTCGGCACCGAGCTCGCCCGCCGCTTTTCGACCGAGCCCGACAACCTGTTCTGGCCCGTCGGCTTCGTCGACAACGACCCGGCCAAGCGCAATCTCGAGGCCCACCGCATCCGCGTGCGAGGCACGCTCGACGACCTCGAGCGCATCGCCCGCGAGACCAGCGCGACGACCATCGTCGTCGCCGTCGCGCGCGCCGACGCCGAGCTGCTCGGGCGCATCCATGCCGCCGCTGGCCCGCTCGGCCTGCACGTCAAGGTGCTGCCGCCGATCGACGAGCTGTTCGGGCAGGGCGAGGTGCGGCCGTCCGACCTGCGCGACCTGCAGATCGAAGACCTGCTCGGCCGCCCGCCGCTCGACACCCACGTCGAAAACGTCGCCGGCTACCTCGCGGGTCGCCGCGTGCTCGTCACCGGCGCCGGCGGCTCGATCGGCTCGGAGCTCTGCGCCCAAATCTCGCGCTTCCACCCCGCCGAGCTCATCATGCTCGACCGCGACGAAACCGGCCTGCAGACCACCGCGATCGGCATCGACGGCCACGGCCTGCTCGACACTCCCGACGTCGTGCTCGCCGACATTCGCGACCCCGACGCGCTCAAGACGATCTTCCGCGAGCGCCGGCCCGAGGTCGTGTTTCACGCCGCGGCGCTGAAACACCTGCCGATGCTCGAGCAGTACCCCAACGAGGGGTGGAAAACGAACGTGCTCGGCACGAGCAATGTGCTCGAGGCGGCCCGTTCGGTCGACGTCGACGTGTTCATCAACATCTCGACCGACAAGGCGGCGAACCCAACGAGCGTGCTCGGCCACTCGAAGCGCCTCGCCGAGCGACTCACCGCCTGGATGGGCCGGGAGACGGGCAAGCCCTACCTCTCGGTGCGCTTCGGCAACGTCATCGGCAGCCGCGGCTCGATGCTGCCGCTGTTCACTCGCCTCATCGAAGAGGGCCGGCCCGTCACGGTGACCCACCCCGACGTCACCCGCTACTTCATGACGATCCCCGAAGCGTGCCAGCTTGTGCTGCAGGCCGGCGGCATCGGCAGCACCGGCGAGGTGCTCATCCTCGACATGGGTGAACCGGTGCGCATTCTCGACATCGCAAAGCGCATGATCGAGATCTCGGGCAAGAACATCGAGATCGTCTTCACCGGCCTGCGCGAGGGCGAAAAGCTGCACGAAGAGCTCTTCGACGTGTTCGAAGCGAACGACCGCCCCCACCACCCGAAGATTTCGCACGCGCAGGTCGAGGCACTCGCCCCGACGGCGCTCGACTTCGACGGCTGGCAGGCGCGCACGCAGCACGAGCGGCACCTGCCGAAGCACGCCGCGCAGCCGGTGTCGCAGGGGCTCGGCCAATCTGAACCCGCTGGCAAGCTCGTGCCGGTGAAGGCGGTGGCGGCGCCGTGACCCTGACCGTCGACTCGCCGCGCTCGCCCGCTGGCGAATCCACCGGCCGCATCTTCCTCTCGCCACCCGATGTGGGCGACGCCGAGGAGCAGGCGGTCGTGGCCGCCATGCGCTCCGGCTGGATCGCTCCCGCCGGGCCCGACCTCACCGCGTTCGAGGAGGAGCTCGCGGCACGCGTCGGCGTTGCCCACGGCGTCGGCCTCAGCTCGGCGACCGCGGCGCTCCACCTGGGCCTGCGCACTCTCGGCGTCGGCCCCGGCGACGTCGTCATCACCTCGACCATGACCTTCGCGGCCACCGCGAACGCCATCGTCTACACCGGCGCCGAACCCTTCTTCATCGACGCCGACCCGAGCACCGGCAACCTCGACCCGCAGCTCGTCGAGCGCGCACTCGAGCAGCTGCGGGCCGCGGGCGAACACGTGGCGGCGATCGTGCCCGTCGACCTCTTCGGCAAGACGGTCGACTACACGGCAATCGGGGCGATCGCCGCCCGCGCGGGCGTGCCCATCCTTGCGGATGCGGCGGAGTCGCTCGGTGCGACCCACGCGGGCAGGGCGGCCGGCAGCTTCGGCGAGGCGGCCGCGGTGTCGTTCAACGGCAACAAGATCATGACCACTTCGGGCGGCGGGATGCTGCTGACCGACGACGGCGAATTGGCCGACCGCGTGCGCTACTTCGCGACGCAGGCGCGCCAACCAGTCACGCACTACGAGCACGTCGACATCGGCTACAACTATCGCCTCAGCAACCTGCTCGCCGCGCTCGGCCGCGCGCAACTCGCTCGCCTCGACGACATGATCGTCCGCCGCCGCGAGGTGCGCGACGGCTATAAGGCGCTGTTCGCCGAGATCGACGGCGTCGAGGTGTTCGGCACCGAGGGCGACGAATGCGACAACGCCTGGCTCACCTCGGTCATCGTCGATGCTTCGGTGACGGGCTGGAGCGCGGCCGAACTCAGCGCGGCGCTCGCTGCCGACGATATCGAGAGCCGGCCCCTGTGGAAGCCGATGCACTTGCAGCCCGTCTTCACCGGCTCTCGCGGCATCATCACCGGTGCCTCGCAGCGACTCTTCGAGCAGGGCCTCACGCTGCCGAGCGGGTCTGCGCTCAGCGACGCCGACATCGCGCGCATCCACTCGGTCGTTCGCACGCACGCACAGACGGGAACCCGATGACCACGAACACCGATGCCCGCACCCGCACGACCGTCTCCCCAGCGGCTCCCGACACCACCCCCGTGCCCGGCCGCGTCATTTACGGCGTGACGATCGGCGGCAGCGCGTTCAGCCTGCTGCGCGGCCAGCTCGCCTGGCTGCGCGAGCGCGGCTGGGATGTGCGGCTCGTCTCGTCGCCCGACGACGACGCGTACATCGCGGCCGAGCGCGAGGGCGTGCGGTTCTACCAGCTGCCGATGACGCGCAGCATCACGCCGATTCAGGACGCGATCGCGCTGCGCCGCTGGCTGAAGCTCATTGACAAGCTCAAGCCCGCCGCCGTGAACGTCGGCACGCCGAAGGCCGGTCTGCTCGGCGGCGTCGCCGCGTGGCTGCGCCGGGTGCCGCGGCGTCTCTACGTCGTGCGCGGCCTGCGCATCGAGGGCACGCGCGGGCCTCTCAGCTGGCTCCTGTGGCTCACCGAATGGGCGACGATGCGGGTCGCGACCGACGTGCTGTTCGTGAGCCCGTCGCTCGCGCTCGAGGCGCAGCGGCGCGGGCTGCTCGACGCCCGCAAGTCGTGGGCGATCGGCTCGGGCTCGAGCAACGGCGTGCTCGCGCACCAGGTCGCCGCGCGCGCCGGCGAGGTCAACCGCGTCGAGCTGCGCGAGCGGCTCGGTCTCGGCGCCGACGACTTCGTGGTCGGGTTTGTTGGCAGAATCACCTACGACAAGGGCGTCGACCAGATCATCGACGCGTTCTCGCGCCTGACCGACCCGCGCATCCGCCTGCTCTGCATCGGCGAACCCGAGAACCCAGAACTCGCCGCGCAGATCGACGTGCTCGGCGATCGCGTCAGCGTCGTGGGGTGGACGAACGACCTCTGGGGGCACCTCTCGGCCATGGATGTGCTCTGCCTGCCGACCCTGCGCGAAGGGTTCCCGAACGTGGTGCTCGAGGCCTCCTCGGTCGGCATGCCGACGATCACGACGTGCGCCACCGGCGCGATCGACTCGGTCGTCGATGGCGAGACCGGCTTGCTCTTCGACGTGGGCGACACGGAGACGCTGCTGCGACACATCCACACGCTCGCGGCCGACGACGAGCTTCGCGAGCGGATGGGCGCGGCCGCACGCCAGCGGGTGCTCACCGAGTTTCAACCCGAGCGCATCTGGTCGGGCGTCGAAGAGATTCTGCAGGGCGTCGACGAGCCGCAGATCGCACATCGAATTACGGGCAAGTAGAGCTGGCCACGAGATGGGGGGAGTCGCCATCGCCACGAAGCGCCGCGCGATCGGCCTCGCGACGATCACCGCGCTGAACGCATTCGCGGGGCTCGCCCCGCAGGTGTCGGCGCTGCTCACCATGGACGCGGCGGCATTCGGCCGCTTCTCGCTCATCTACTTCGCCTACGCGCTGAGCCTCTCGCTGAGCCTGTCGCTCATCTCCGAGCCCTGGCACATTCGATTGCTCGCTGGTCGGGGCGCAGCCTGGCTGCCGTATGCCTCCGCGACGGCCGGGCTCGCCCTCCTTTCCGCGACGGCCGCGGTCGTGCTCGGGCTCGTGCTCGGCTTCTCGCTCGGCCTCGCCCTGCTCGCCGGCCTCGCCATCGGGCTCGCGACCTTCTGGGAACCGACGCGGTACTTCCTCCTGCAGCACGAGCAGGTGCGGCGGGCGGGCCTCGCCGACGTGGCCTATGCGATGGCATTCGTCAGCGCCGGGGCGCTCGGGCTCGCGTTCACCGGTGACGCGACCTTCGCCGTCTACCTCGCGTGGGCCGCCGCCGGGCTCGCGCTGCTCGCGTTTGTGCCCGCACCCGAGGGGCGGTTTGCGTGGCCGTGGGCGTGGTTCCGCGAGCACGGGCGCGAGGCGCGCAGGCTTGCCTCCGACTCGATCTTGATGGACGTCGGCTCGGTGTTTACGCCGATCTTCCTCGCGCCGATGCTCGGCGTCGCCGGCTTCGGAACGTACCGGGCGGTGTCGAACGTGGCCGTGCCGGTGCGACTGATTCTTAACCCGTTGCGGCCCGTGATCACGAACACGCGCGACGCGAAGTGGGCCACCGGCAACCGCATGTGGTGGGGCGTCGTCGCGGGCGGCGTGGTCGTGTCGCTCGCCGTGTTGCTCGCCCTCGAGGCGCTCGGCTGGTTCGGGTGGCAGGTTGGCGTGCTCAACTCGCTGCTGCCCTTCACGGTGCCGGTGGCCGTGACGGTGCTCGCGAACTTCGTCGGCCACTATGCGTACATTCGCTGTCGCTCGCGGGCGACGACGCGGGAGCTGCTCACCGGGCGGGTGTCGCAGACGCTCATTGTCACGCTGATTCCGATCGCCGGCGTGCTGATTGGAGGACTGCCCGGCGGGATCTGGGCCTACGCGATCTCGGGCGTCGGCACCGCGATCGTGTGGTCGCTGATCGACCGTCGCCACGCGGCACCGGAGTCTCCGGGCGCGCTCGCGGCGGCTTAGCCCGGCTGCGAGGGGCGCGCTCAGCGACAAGTGGCGCGATGCTGACAGCGCCAATTGTCGCTGACAGCGCCACTGGGTGGATGGGGCGTGGACGGGGTGGCGCCAGTTGTCGCTGCTCGCGCCACTGCGCTCGATGGGGCGCGAGTAAGACGACGCACCGGGCCTCGAGGGCTAAGGGAACCTCGGCCGGGGGAACTACACCTAGCTACCGAACACGGCTTGGCGCCAGGTGGGCGCCCAGGCCGCGAAGCTGAAGTTGGCGGTGACGAACTCGCGGGCGGCCGCGCCGCGGGCGGCGCGCTCGGTGGCGGGCGCCTCGATGCAGGCGAAGAGGGCGGTGAGCCATTCGTCGTCGGAGTTCGCCGCCCATCCCTGCGCCCCGTCGAGCACGCCGCGGTTCGCGCCGACGGGTGTACCGATGAGGGGCAGCGCGGTCGCCGCGTATTGGAGCAGCTTGTAGGCGCACTTGCCGCGGGTCCACGCATCGTCGGGCAGCGGCATGATGCCGACGTCAGCCGACTCGAGCGCGGCGGCGAATCCGGTCGGAGTCCAGGGAACGCGGTCGATCATGGTGTCGAGCGCGCCGAGGGAGGCCGCACCCGCGCTCACGAGCCGCAGCCGTAGGCCGGTGCGGCGGTGCGCCTCGAGCAGCGGCTGCGCGATCGTCGCGAGGTACGACTCAGTGCTCGGGCTGCCGATCCAGACCGCGGTCGGGCGGTCGAACTCGTAGTCGTGCTTCGCCAGGTAGATGTCGGGTTCGACGCAGCTCGGAATCACGATGACGTTGTCAGCGTACTGCCGCGCCTCGGCGGCAAGCAGGTCATTGCCGGCGATGACGACGTCGACGGCCTCGACCGAGCGGCGCCAGATCTTCGCGAGCGGGAATGGCCCGTCGGTCGCCACCGAGAGGGCGTCGTCGAAGTCGTAGATGCCGCGCCCCGCACGCCGCAGGAGCGAGGCCTCGAGTCGCCCGGTGCTGATGGGGCTCGCGCGACGCGAGAGCAGCACGGGACCCTGGCCGGGCCGGCTTGCGAGGCGAGCGAGCCCAAGTTCGGCCCGCGTGGCATCGAGGGGCCGCCGCGCGAGCGTGCCCATGCCGAGCCGCGACGTATCGAGGTACTTGTACTCGCGCGCCACGAGCCCGAGGTGATCAAGCCAGTCGTACATGCGCACTCGGGCGCTGCCGGCCGTGCGCCCGTACGACGCGACCACGGTGAGGTCAGTGGTCATGTGCGCAGCTCCGCTAGGTGCGGTCTGGGTGCGGGGGCGAGCGCGGGCTCGGCGCGGTCGACGGCGAGGGCGTGCGCAACCCCGACCGCGAGCGCGATGCCCCAGTGGTGCCCGGTGGCCTGCAGGTACGGGTTCGTCGCGTTCGCGATAAGCAGCGCGAGCGCCGCGGTGCCGACGACGATGAGCACGGGCAAGTTGCTCGCATTCGCCGCCGCGGCCTGCCGCGCCAGCGCGAGGATGAGCACGGCCGCCAGGCTGAGCAGCACGACACCGACCGCGCCGTAGTTGAACAAGAACTGGTGATACTGCAGCTCGAAGGCCCAGTGCCGCTCGTCAGAGCGGGTGTAGCCCGACTCGAGCACCCCGCCGAGCCCGGCGCCGAAGAACGGATGCTGCGACCATCCGCTCAACAACTCGCCCGCCTGCTCCGTGCGCAGATCGGCCGAGTCGGTGCCCGATTGCAGGATGCCGAGGAGGTCGAGCACGCTGACGAACGCCTCGCCGATCTGCTTCGCGAGGGGGGTGGTGACGAACCAGGCGAGCAGGGGGATAGCCACGGGGAGAAAAACGACAACCCAGATGGGGATGCGCACATTCGTGGGCCTCGTGCGTTCGCGGCGGGGCTGCAACACGAGGCGCACGAGCAGCATCAGCAGGGGAGTGAGCACAATGACGAGCGTGATCGCGCGCCGCCCCGCCACAAACGACGCGAGCGTGGCGAGCACGGCCACGACGATGAGCAGCCAGCGCTTCGGCAGGTACGCATTGCGGGGCGAGAGCGCGCCCGCCACCGCGAGCGGCCCCGCGATGACGAGCGAGGAGAGCCCGTAGAGGCGAATGGCCGAGCCGTCACTGCCGTCGAAGCCGGCGCCCTGCTCCTCGAGCAGCGCGGGCGGGATGATCGAGGGCAGCCAGCCGAGATTCGCGCCCACGTAGAGCACGATGAGCCCAGCGAGCACGCCCGCGGACGCCGTGACCGCCGTCAGCAAGCGGCGGATGTGCTCTGCCCGAATCGCCGCGGCCCAGATCGACCAGATGAGGGTGCCGCCGAACCAGACGAGGAACTGCTGGAGGAGCCCAGGGGTGTCGCGCACCGCGCCAACGAGCGAGGCGATGAGGATCGCGGCGCCGAGCAGCAGCACGGCGAGCACGTACTTCGGGTCGAGCCGGCGGCTGCGCAGCGTTGAAAGCCCGAGCAGATCGGCGAGCGAGAGCGTCGCGATGATCGCGAGCACCGGGTAGAGGATATTGCCGGCCGACACCGGCCGAAACACGACGTACATCAGGCAGGCAAGGCCCAGCACTGAGACCTGAAGCGCCCTCATGTTGCCTGCTTTCGTCGGTGTCGCCGGAGTCGATGCGGCAATCATAGGCAGGGGTGACGGCGCCCGATTCGGCCCCTTTGGGGTGGTGAAAGTGTGCGTAGTGTGAGCGCACAACACCGGGGGAAGACGAAAGGCCCGACATTGGATCTGCGTGACTATGTGCGAGTGCTGCGCAAGCGCTGGCTCCTGATTGTCGCTTGCACGCTCCTGGGCGTGTTGATCGGCGGGGGCTTTTCGATGCTCGCGACACCCAAATACGAATCCACGACCCAGCTCTACGTCGCCGTGCGCACGAGCTCTGACCAGGGCGCGAGTGACCTCGTGCAGGGCACGACCTTCGCCCGCCAGGCCGTCGTCAGCTACGTCGATGTCGTCACGAGCGCCATCGTGCTCGACCAGGTTGCCACCGAGCTCGGGATCGACGGTGGCTCCGAAGTGCTTAAGCACGAGGTGCGGGCCGAGACCCCGACCGACTCCGTGCTCATCAACATCACCGCATCCGGCACCAACCCCGACGACGTCACCGAGCTCGCGAACACGACCGGCACGATCTTTGCCGAGACGGTCTCGACGCAGATCGAGATTCCGGATGCGACGGGCGTGAGCCGCGTGCAGATCATCACGATTCAGCCCGCGGTGGTGCCGGCGAGCCCGGTGACGCCGAACTACCCCATCAACATCGGGCTCGGCCTCGTGCTCGGCCTGCTCGTCGGCATCGCGCTCGCGGTGTTGCGGGAGATCAATGACAACCGCGTGCACTCGCCGAAGGAGGTGCAGCGCATTACGATGGCGCCCGTGCTCGGCGGCATCAACCAAGACGCCGAGGCGAAGCAACGCCCGCTCATCGTGCATGCCGAGCCGCGCAACCCGCGCGCCGAGCGCTACCGCTCACTGCGCACGAACCTCCAGTTCGTCACCCCCGACGAGGGCAGCAAAGTGTTCGTCGTCACGAGCGCGATGCCGGGCGAGGGTAAGTCGGTCACGACCGCGAACCTCGCGATTGCGCTCGCCGAGGCGGGCGCTCGCGTCGTGCTCGTCGACGGCGACCTGCGCAAGCCCCGCATCGCCGACTACATGGGCATCGAGGGCGCCGTCGGCCTCACCGATGTGCTCATCGGCAATGTCGAACTCGACGATGTCGTGCAGCCGTGGGGTCGCGCCGAGTTGCGGGTGCTGCCGGCGGGGCGCATCCCGCCCAACCCGAGCGAGTTGCTTGGTTCGGTCGCGATGAACAAGGTGCTCGCGGATCTCGCAGAGATTGCCGACTATGTGCTCATCGACTCGTCGCCGCTGTTGCTCGTGACGGATGCGGCGGTCGCGGCCCAGCACGCGAACGGCGTGATTCTCGTCGCGGCCTCGGGCTCGACACGTCGACAGGAGCTCGCCGGCGCCGTGCAGACCCTCGAGCGCGCGGGCAGCAAGCTGCTCGGCATCGTGCTCACGAAGGTGCCGCTCAAGGATGCGAGTTACGGCAGCTATGGCAGCTACGGGGTGACGCAGACCTACGGCGATCCGGCCGTCGTTGAGGCGGATCCGAGCGCGAGCGATGCCTCCGATGAGGAGCTGCTGCCGGGGCTGACGATTGGGCAGGCGGGCGGCGGATCGACGCGGGCCGCGCGGCCGGGGCGCGGGGCGACCGGCGCGACCTCCGCATCCGGCGCGACCAGTGCATCCGCTTCAGCCGGCGCATCCTCCCCAGGCGCCGCATCCGCGAACCGACCCACCTCAGCGAAGGCCTCCGCCTCGACCGACAGATAGGAACCCCCGCTATGACGGTGCGCATCCTCCCCGTGTGTACCGGCAATATCTGCCGATCGCCCATGGCCATGCAGCTGCTGCGCCTGCAGCTCGACCCGCAACAGTTTTCGCTCGCGAGCGCTGGCGTTGCCGCCGTTGAAGGTGCGCCGATGGACCCGGTGTCGCGGCTCATCGCCGAGCGCCTCGGGGTGCCGGATGCGGGGGAGCACGTTGCGCGGCAGCTCACACGGCACATGGTGGCCGAGGCCGACCTCGTGCTCGCGCTGACGCTCGAGCATCGCCGGCAGATTGTTGAGCTGCGGCCCGCCGCGGCGAAGTACACGTACACGCTGCGCGAGTTCGCGCGGATCGTCGACGAGGTGCCCGACGCCGAGTTCGCGGCCGTGGTCGCTGAGGCGAAGCAGCCCGTGCATGCTGCGCTCAAGGCGGTGGCGGCGCATCGCGGCATGCTGCCGCCGGCCGCGCCGTCGACGCTCGATGTGGTCGACCCGTACGGTCGCTCGGCGCGGGTGCACGAGAGGGCGGCCGCCGAGGTTGCGCCCGCGGTGAATTCGATCGCCCGATTCTTCGCCCGCAGCGTTTCTGCCTTTACCCCCGAAAGTTGACCCCGCGCGGGGTTTTCTGTCGCCCCTGCGCTGCGAAGTTGTCCCTCCTGGTTGCGGTCGCCCGTGGCTAGCGTGAAACGCGTGAGATGCCTGCCCGGGCATCGAATTTGCAATGTCTTTGCGCTGGTACTGGAAGGGTTCCGAATTCCAATGAAGGTTTTGATTACCGGGGCGGCCGGATTTATCGGCTTTCATACCTCGCGACGTTTTCTCGAGGCGGGGCACGAGGTTATCGGATATGACGGGTTCACCGAGTATTACGATCCCCAATTAAAAGCCCGCCGCGAAGAACTCCTGCTCGAATATCCCGGATATCGGGCGGTGCGGGGGATGCTCGAGGACTTCGAGCTGCTCTCGGGCATCGTCGCCGACGAGCGCCCCGAGATCGTGATCCACCTCGCCGCGCAGGCTGGCGTGCGCTACAGCATCGACAACCCGCGGGCCTATATCAGCGCGAACGTGCAGGGCACCTTCAACCTGCTCGAGGCGCTGCGCTACCACCCGCCCCGCCACCTGCTGCTCGCATCCACCTCGTCGATCTACGGGGCGAACACGGTGTTCCCATTCGCCGAGACGGCGCGCACCGCGTTCCCTGTGTCGCTCTACGCGGCGACGAAGGGCGCGACCGAGGCGATCAGCCACTCGTACGCGCACCTCTTCAGCATTCCAACGACGTGCTTCCGCTTCTTCACGGTGTACGGCCCATGGGGTCGGCCCGACATGGCGCTGTTCAAGTTCGTCGACCGCATCCAACGCGGTGAAGCGATCGACGTCTACGGCAACGGCGAGATGTCGCGCGACTTCACGTTCATCGACGACCTCGTCGAGGGCATCGTGCGCCTCAGCGACAAGGTCCCCCAGGCCGGTGGCTTCGCGGATGCTGCGGGCGAGCTCGACTCGGTGTCGCCCGTGGCCGCGTGGCGCGTCGTGAACATCGCGGGCGGGCAGCCGATTCCGCTCATGCGCTTCATCACGGCGATCGAGGAGACGATGGGGCAGGTCGCGCGCAAGCGGATGCTGCCGATGCAGGCCGGCGACGTCGTCGACACGCTCGCCAGCCCAGCGCTGCTTGAGGCCCTCACCGGCTTCAAGCCGGCGACGCCGATCGAGGCCGGCGTGAAGGCGTTCGTCGACTGGTACCTCGAATACCAGCCCGAGGCGACGCGCGAACTCGCCTCGGTGCATCCGCTCGAGCCCGCGCACGCCGAGACGGCGGCCCAGCCCGCGGCGTCGGCGGCCACGCGGGCGCTCGCGCAGCTCGCCTGAGCGTGACTGCGCCGCCGGCGGTTTCGAGGGCGACCGGCCGACGACGCGCGGTTGTTCGGCTGCTGCGCATCGGCATCGCGGTGGTGCTGAGCTGCGCCCTCGCGTGGGTGGGGCTCGTGACGCTCAACGTCGCGTTCCCGAGCCACGGGGTGAAGGGGCGGTACGACGTGATCGTGTCGCTCGCGCCGGGGGAGTTTCGGCTGCCGACCGCGCTCGAGCTGTATTACTCGGGGCGCGTGGCCGAGAACCTCGCGATCTCGTGGATCGCCGAGGATGCGTCGCTCGGGGACGAGTTGTACCCGCGCATCGAGCTGCAGACGAACGTGTGCGCGAGCAACGTTGACCCCCACGTGCACTGTTTCGAGCCGACCGAAGACAGCACGCTCGGGGAGGCGCTCTCGCTGCGGCAGCTGCTGGAACAGTACGGCTGGACGAGCGTGCTCGTCGTGACCGACCGCACCCACGCGTTCCGCGCACGGTACGTGTTTGAACGCTGCCTGCCACACGGCACGACCGTTGATGTTGAGGTTGCGCCGACCCACTTGTCGCGCGAGGAGTGGGGCGAAGAACTCGTCTACGAGAACGCCGCGGTGATCAAGGCGATTGCCGAAACTGCTGTGAAGTGTGGGTAGTTCGGTAGGCGGGTTGCGCGGGGTGCGCGCGGGCTGAGCCCGAGCATCCGGCGCGGTATATCGGGGTGCGGTAGGCCGAGCGTGCGAGGGATGCGCGTGGCTGAGCCCGAGCATCCGGCCTGTCTTTCGGCGTCACCGCGACCGGGCCGATGCGCCGCCCGAGCCCCGAGAGGAGTAGCGTGCAAGGCGTACGCAACGACGAAGGGCAGCATGGCGACCGAGACGAACGGCACCCAACCGCCCCTGTGGCGCATCCTCATCATCGCCCTGCTGCCGACCTTCATTTACTCGGTCGGGCAGGGCGCGATTGTGCCGGTGATTCCGGCGGTCGCGACGTCGCTCGGCGCTGATCTCGGCTTCGCGGGGTTTATCGCGGGGTCGCTGCTCATCGGCCAGGCGGTCGGTAACCTGCCCGCCGGGGCCGTCGTGAGTCGCTTTGGCGAGCGGCGCGCGATGGTGTTTTCGGCGTTCGCGACGATCGTTGGCGCGCTGGTCTCGGTGTTCGCGGTGAATGCGTGGATGCTGCTCGTCGGCGTGCTCGTGCAGGGACTGATGACCGCGACGTTCGCGCTCGCGAGGCAGGCGTTCTTGAGCACGTATGTGCCGTTCCAGTACCGGGCGCGGTCGATGTCGACGCTCGGCGGGGTGTTCCGTTCGGGCATGTTCGTTGGACCGTTCATCGCGACATGGATGATCACCGCGACCGGCGACGCGCAGATGAACTTCTGGGTCTTCATCGTGTGCTCGGCGCTCGCGGCGATTGCCGTCGCGGTGTTGCCCGACGTTGAGAAGGTGTCGAGCGCGTCGCGGGATTCGGCAGAGGTATATGACGCGGGTGGGGACGCGCCGACCGGGGCGATTCCCGTGGCGAAGGATGCTGGGGCCGGTTCGTCGCGCGGGCGCGAGTCGATCGCGCAGACATTCTGGCGGCGCGGCGATGTGTTGCTGCGGCTTGGCACCGGCGCGGGCATCCTGATGATGATGCGCTCGGGCCGGCAGGTGTTGTTGCCGCTGTGGGGCCTGTCGATCGGGCTCGACGACGCGTTCACGACGTTGATCATCGGCATCGCGGGCGCCATCGACTTCGCGCTGTTTTTCACGTCGGGGTGGATCATGGACCGCTTCGGTCGATCGGCCAGCGGCGTGCCCGCGTTGCTTGGCATGGGCCTCGGCTTCGCGGTGCTCGCGTTCACGCACGACCTGGATGCGTCGGCCGCGTGGTTCGTCGTGATCACGCTCTGGCTCGGGGTCGCGAACGGTGTGGGGTCGGGCATCGTCATGACGCTCGCCGCCGACCTCGCCGACCGCGAGCATCCGGCGCCCTTCTTGGCCGCGTGGCGCACCGTCACCGATGGGGCGAGCTCGACCGTGCCGTTCGTCGTGGCGGGGCTGCACGCGTTTGTCGGGATCGCCGTGACCTCCGGATTCTTCGGCGTGCTCGGGCTGTTCGGGGCGTGGCTGTTGTGGCGGTATATCCCGAAGTACATCCCGAAGCCGCGCTGGCGGTGACTTGGGCAGGGCGCGCGCCGCGAGTGAGGCGCCCCGCGAGTGAGGCGCCTCCGCGAGCGGCGGGCACCCGCGTCGAGTGTCCCTGAGATCCCACTTTTCGCGCGATTTTTGGGATGTCGGGGACGCTAGACTGCCGAATCCGGCCCGACGCGACCCCGCGCATCCTCGTCGCCCTTGCCCTTGCCCTGCCCGCGACAGAGTGTCCTCGAGATCCCACTTTTCGCGAGATTTTTGGGACAACGGGGACACTCTGCCGCGTGACTAAGCCGCTCCCGCGCCCCCTACTTCTTCCGCTTTGCGCGCACGCTGTGCGGCAGCCGGTCGAGGTAGTCGAGCAGCACGCCCTCGCGCATGGCCCAGGGCGACACGTCGAGGCGCTCGATCTCGAGCGCGCGCATCACCGAGAGCAGCACGGTGCCGCCGCCGACGATCTGAAAAGCGCGATCCTGGGTGATGCCCGGCAGCGCGTGCCGCGACTCCGACGGCAGCTTCGCGAGGCGCGGCAGCCAGTCCTCAAGCTGCCACCGGTACAAGAACGTCATCGCGTTGCCGCCCATACCCCCGCTCTGCGACCCGGCGAGCCGCGCGAGCGAACGAATCGTCTTCGACGACCCGACCACCTGATCGGGCTGGCGCAGCTCGGCGAACTTGCTCACCGCATCCGGCAGCACGTCGTCGATGTAGGTCTGCAGCTCCTCGAGCTCGGGTTCGGTGGGCGGATCATCGGTGAGGTAGGTCTTCGTCATGCGGCCGGCGCCGAGCGGCAGCGACATCGCAAACTCGGGCAGCTCATCGCTGCCGATCGCGAGTTCGAGCGACCCGCCGCCGATGTCGACGAGCTGAATGCGCCCGGCGTTCCAGCCGAACCAGCGGCGCACGGCGAGGAAAGTGACGCGCGCCTCGTCTTTGCCCGACATAACCTGCAGGTCGATGCCGCACTCCTTGCGGATGCGCTTGAGCAGCTTCGACCCATTCGTCGCGTCGCGCAGCGCGCTCGTTGCCATCGGCAGCAGCTCGTCGAGGTTCGCCGAGGCGATGTGCTCGGCCGCGGCGTGCATTGTCTGCATGATGTGCTCGACGCCCTCGTCCGAGATCGACCCGTCGGGCTCGAGGTACTTCATGAGCCGCAGCACCGACTTCGTTGAGGTCTTGTGCACGGGCCGGGCGCCAGGATGCGCATCGACCACCAACAGGTGGACCGTGTTGGAACCGACATCGAGTACGCCCAGTCGCATTCCCACAGTGTACGTGCGCCCGCCGCGTGCGCCCGACGCCCGAACTACCATGAAGGGATGCAGAACTTGGTGGTGCGTCAAGCGCGCACGGATGACGTTGTCGCGATTCGCGACGTCTTGGAACCGATGATGGTCACCAACCTCTTGCTGCGAAAAGACCTCGTCGTGCTTTACGAGGCTGTGCAGGAATTCCTGGTCGCCGAGCTTGACGGCAAGATCGTCGGCTGCGGCGCGCTGCACGTGCTCTGGCGCGACCTGGGGGAGGTGCGCTCGATCGCCACCACCCCTGAGGTGCGCGGTATGGGCGTTGGTCACACGATGCTTGAGGGGCTGATTGAGCGCGCGCACGTGCTCGGGTTGACGCGCCTGTTCTGCCTCACGTTTGAGACGGAGTTCTTCGGGCGGCACGGCTTCGAGGCCGTGGGCGAGCACGTTGTCGACCACGACGTATATAAGGAGATCCTCCACTCGCCCGACGCCGGAACCGCCGAGTTCCTCGACCTGCCCTGGGTCAAGCCGAACACCCTCGGCAACACCCGGATGCTGCTGGAGATGGCGCGGGCGTAAGCGGTTCGGGCTTGGGTCGGCTCGTTTAGTGGGCCCGGCAAGGGCGGCGAGGATGCGCGGGGTCGCGTTGGGTGCGCGGCAGCCGGCTTGCGCGGTCTAGTGTCCCCGACATCCCACTTTTCGCGCGAAAAGTGGGCTTTTAGGGACACACGGCGAGAGCAGGCAAGGACGGCGATGCTGCGCGGGGTCGACCCGAGTGGGCAGCCGCCGGATTCCGCTGCCTAGTGTCCTCAACATCCCAAAAATCGCGCGAAAAGTGGGATTCCGGGGACACTTTGCGGCGCGCGGCCAGGCACCCGGCTTCACCCGCACGACACCTGTAGTTCAGAATCCGGCTACCTGGGTCGTTACCGATTCGTTGCCGCGGCCCCATACTCTCTCGAGCAGTTTCGTCTTTCTACTGTGAGGAATCTGTTCGTGCGCATCTCGATCAAGCAGCTTGGTGCTGCGGCGCTCGCGGTCGTGCTGGGAGCGGGCGCCGTCGCCTCGCTCGGCCAGCCCGACCCAGCATCCGCTGCGGCCGACGGCTCGACCGTCGTCATCAACGAGGTTTACGGCGGTGGCGGCAACAGCGGCGCCCCCTACAACCGCGACTTCGTTGAGCTCTACAACCCCACCGACGCTGCAATCGACCTGGGCGGCTACCAAGTCGTCCGCTACTCGGGTTCGGGTAACCCGCAGGGCGACACCGTCACCATCCCGGCGGGCACGACCATCGAGCCGGGCGCCACGCTCGTCGTCGGCGGCGCCTACGGCAGCAACACCTCGGCCGCCGACGTTCCCGTCGACGTCGAAGGCGAGTTCGCACTTGGCGCCTCGAACGGCGCGGTCGACCTCACCGACGCCTCGGGCGCCATCGTCGACCTCGTCGGCTTCGGCACGGTCGGCGGCAACGCCTTCGAGACCGCGGCCGCACCCGGCCTGAGCAACTCGACCTCGGCCCAGCGCATCCCCGACGGCGTCGACACCGACGACAACAGCGCCGACTTCGCCGCCGCCGACCCGACCCCGGGTGCCCTCAACGACAGCGACGAAACCCCCGAGCCCACCGACCCCGTCGAGCCGACCGACCCGACCGAGCCCACCGACCCCGCCGAGTGCGACGTCGCGATTTCGGAGATCCAGGGCACGGGCGCATCGACCCCGCTGCCGACCGACCAGGCCGTCACCACCTGCGGCGTCGTGACCGCGTCGTACACCACCGGCGGCCTCAACGGCTTCTACCTGCAGACCCCGACGACGGATGCTGCGGGCCAACCGGTCGAGCAGGCCGACGACGCCTCGAACGGCATCTTCGTCTACACGAACAACGCGCCGACCGTCGCGATCGGCGACTCGGTGCAGGTCACGGGTACTCCGAACGAGTACTACGGCCTCACCCAGCTCGTGCAGCCGAACATCACCGCGGTCGACGCGCTCGGCACCGTCGAGCCACTTGAGCTCGCCGCGTGGCCGACCACCGAAGACGAGCGCGAACTCTACGAGGGCATGCTCGTCACGCCGCAGGGCACCTACACGGTGACCGACAACTACACGCTCAACAGCTACGGCGAGGTCGGTCTGGCCTTCGGCGATGGCCCGCTCGTGAACGCGACCGAGGTCGGTGCTCCCGGCTCGGCCGAGGCGCAGGCCCAGGTCGACGAGAACACGGCCCGCGCCGTGTTGCTCGACGACGGCTCGAGCTGGAATTACCAGAGCAACGCGACGGCGAAGAACTCGCCGCTGCCCTACCTCAGCCTGCAGACGCCGGTCACGGTCGGCGCCACCGCGAGCTTCGAGCAGCCGATGATCGTCTCGTACGGCTTCGACATGTGGCGCTTCCAACCGCAGCAGCAGGTCGTCGGCGCCGAGAACGCGCCCGTGAGCTTCAGCGAGGTGCGTGAGGATGCGCCGGTCGACTTCTCGGGTTCCGACTACTCGGTCGCCTCGTTCAACGTGCTCAACTACTTCACGACCCTCGGCACCGACGAGGCCGGCTGTGCCTACTACACCGACCGCGAGGGCAACCCGACGACGGCGAACGACTGCACCGTCCGCGGCGCCTACGACACCGAGAACTTCGAGCGCCAGCAGGTGAAGATCGTGAACGCGATCAACGCGCTCGACGCATCCGTCATCGCACTCGAGGAGATCGAGGACTCGAGCGACTTCGGTCAGGACCGCGACGCGGCCCTCGCCAACCTCGTCGACGAGCTCAACGCCGCCGCCGGGAGCGACAAGTGGTCGTACGTGGCCTCGCCCGACACGGTGCCCGCGAACGGTGACGACGTCATCCGTACCGCGTTCATCTACCAGGATGCTGAGGTCAGCTATGTCGATGGCTCGACCGAGATTCTCGACGACAGCGCGTTCGTGAACGCTCGCGCGCCGCTCGCCGCGACCTTCGCCCCCGTTGCGAACGAGGACGAGCACTTCGTCGTCATCGCGAACCACTTCAAGTCGAAGGGTGGCTCGGGCGAGGGCGACAACGCGAACAACGACGACGGCAACCCCGCCTCGGCGACGGGCGGCTGGAACGGCGACCGCGTGCGCCAGGCCCAGGCGCTGCTCGAGTTCGCGGAGGCGCAGCAGGCCGAGCAGTCGACCGACCTCCTCTTCATCACGGGTGACCTCAACTCGTACTCGATGGAGGCGCCGGTGACGACGCTGACCGACGCGGGCTACGTGCCGGTCGCATCGGACGGCTCGGAGTACAGCTACCTCTACACCTCGGAGCTCGCGACCGGCGGCAAGATCGGTACGGTCGGCTCGCTCGACCACATCCTGCTCTCGCCGGCCGCCGCCGAGCAGATGAACGGTTCGGACATCTGGACGATCAACGCCTACGAGCCGATCGCCCTCGAGTACAGCCGCTTCAACGCGAACGTCACGAACTTCTACGACGAGAGCCCGTACCGCGCATCGGACCACAACCCGATCATCGTGGGCA
Organism: Gulosibacter sediminis; assembly: GCF_023370115.1. Classification (NCBI taxonomy): domain Bacteria; kingdom Bacillati; phylum Actinomycetota; class Actinomycetes; order Micrococcales; family Microbacteriaceae; genus Gulosibacter; species Gulosibacter sp. ACHW.36C. Next base: position 309,858 of record NZ_CP097160.1, read on the forward strand.
TGTCAACGACGCCGGTTGAGACGCCGGAGCCGACCCCGACCCCGGAGCCGACCGAGACGCCGGATCCGACCGAGACCACCGCGCCGACGACCCCGTCGACCGAGACCCCGGAGCCTACCGCCTCGGAGACCGAGTCGGAGGAGCCCCAGCTCGTCACCGAGCAGGAGCACTACACGGCCGCCGAGTCGGCCGCGGGCATCAAGTACGTCGGCGTGAACTTCGCCGCGAACGCGTCGGTGAACATCGCGATCTCGATCGACGGTGGCGAGCCGCAGAGCGTTGAGTCGCTCACGGCCGACGCCGACGGCACGATCACTGGCCAGTTGACGTACCAGGCGGTTGATTCCGAGAACGGTGCGGTCATCGAGGACAACCTGCCCTGGCCGGCCGGTTCGTACACGATCGTCGCGACGCAGGGCGACCTCTCGGCGACCGTGAGCTTCACGGTTGGCGAGGACGCTGCGGCGACCGACGGCACCGCGACCGCGACCGCCTCGGCGACCGCGACCAGCGACCCGAGCGACACCGACCCCGCGACCGCCACGAGCATCCCGGCCGACGGCACCAACAACGCGGGCGACCAGCTCGCGACGACCGGTGCGAACGAGAGCGCGATGTTCATGGGCATCGCGTCGGGCGTCATCGCGCTCGCGCTCGGCGGAGCGCTCGTGCTGCTGCGCCGTCGTAACAACGAGGCGTAAGCCAGTCGCCTTCGGGTGATCCGCGGCGGCGGTCGGAGCTTCGACTCCGGCCGCCGCCGCCGTTTCCGCCGGAAAATCGGGCTAACCGCGACACCCATGCGGGAGAGGTCAGTTCGCGGTGACGGTGACGCTCCAGGTGACGCCGAACCGGTCGGTGAGCATCCCGAAGCCGGCGCTCCAGGCTGATGCGGCGAGCGGCTCGACGATCGTGGCGCCCGCCGCGAGCGCATCCCAGTAACCCCGCAGTTCCTCGAGGCTGTCGGAGCTGATGGAGACGAACAGGGCCTGGTCGGTCACCGTGGTGTGGTTCTCGCGGCGGGTCGCGCCGCTGCCGGCGATGCCGCCCTCGGTCTGGCCAGGGATGTCGTAGCCCATGACGCGGAAACCGTTGTCGGCGGCGACGAGACCGAAGACGACCTTGTCGGCGCCGGGGACCTCGGCCGGCATGCCGAAGTCGGCGTAGGTGTTGATGACGACGTGCCCGCCGAACACGGAGCCGTAGAACTCGAGCGCTGCACGTGCATCGCCGCGAAAGTTCAGGTGGGTGGTGGTTTGGATGCTCATGGCTGCTCCTAGCGTTGAATATCGACCGGTCTCGGTCGGTAATTCGAGCCTCGCAGGCCACTAGGTCAAATCATGTCCTAGTTGAGTCGTAAGGTTCAACCATGACCACCCCGACATCGCGACTCCTGAAACTGCTGTCGTTGCTGCAAACGCACCGCGACTGGCCTGGCTCGGTGCTCGCGGAACGGCTTGAGGTGAGCGCCCGCACGGTGCGGCGCGACGTCGAGCGCCTTCGCGAAATGGGCTACACGATCGACGCGACCATGGGCAGCGATGGGGGATACCGGCTCGCGGCCGGCAGCGACCTGCCGCCGATGCTGTTCGACGATGACCAGACCGTCGCGATCGCAGTCGCGTTGCAGGCCGCCACCGTCGTAGGGGCGGAAATCGGTGAGGGTGCGATTCGGGCACTGGCGACGATGCGGCAAGTAATGCCGTCCCGCTTGCGCCGCCGCCTCGATGCGCTCGAGGTCACTGCGATTCGGCAGCGTCCGGGTGTAGGCGCTCCTGGTGAGATCTCGATCGAGGTGCTGCTGTCACTGGCAACGACAATCCGCGCCCGAGAGGTGCTTCGCTTCGACTATGCCCCGCGCGTCGCGTCGGCAGATGATTCATTCCTCCCACCGAGGCGGGTCGAGCCGCATCACCTCGTCACCGCGCAGGGCCGTTGGTACCTGCTCGCGTGGGACCTGGAGCGAGACGATTGGCGTACGTTCAGCGTCGATCGGATTGCGCCTCGCACCCCGACGGGTTCGCGCTTCACTCCGCGCGAGGCGCCGGGCGGCGACGTGCACGAGTTCGTCTTGGCCCATTTCAAGGGCTCCGACGTCAATCAGTGGCCGTACCGCGGCACCGTCATCCTTGACCTCCCCGTTGAGGAGGTCCTCCCGTTCGCCGGCGACGGCGCGGTGCGAGCCTACGGCGAAGGACGGTGCGTGCTCGAATCAGGATCCTGGTCATGGGGAGCGCTCGCCGCCTCGTTCGGCCGCTTCGAGGCGCCGATGGAGGTCCTCCACCCGCCCGAACTCGCCGAAGCGTTCGCGACACTCGCCAATCGCTACCGCGACGCCGCGGGCACGCCCCGATAGCCCGCGACCGCATCCGGGCACGTCACGTCTTGGGTCGGTTCGCCGGAATGCGCGACCGATCCCCGCTGTTGAGGCAATCATGACCACAACGCGCATCGGTTCTAGCGACCTCGAAATCTTCCCGCTCGCCCTCGGCGGCAACGTCTTCGGTTGGACAGCCGACCGCGACGCGAGCTTCGCCGTGCTCGACGCCTTCACCGAAGCGGGCGGCACGCTCATCGACACCGCCGACTCGTACAGCCACTGGGTGCCGGGACACTCGGGCGGCGAAAGCGAGCGCACGATCGGTGAGTGGATCGCGGCGCGCAAGCCCCAGGGCGTACAGCTCGCGACGAAGGTCGGCATGCAGCCGGGCGGCCCGCAGCTCACCGCATCCAACGTGCGCGCGGTCGCCGAGCAGTCGCTGCAGCGCCTCGGCGTCGAAACCATTGACCTCTTCTATGCACACAAGCCCGACGACGTGACCCCGCTCGAGGAGACCGTCGCGGCGTTCGACGCGCTCGTGCGCGACGGACTCATCCGCAACATCGGCCTTTCGAACTACTCTGCCGAGCAGGTCGAGCAGTGGCTCGACATCGCTGAGCACACCGGTGCCGCGAAGCCGGTGGCGCTCCAGCCGCAGTACAGCCTCGTGCACCGCGGCGACGTCGAGGGCCCGCTGCTCGCCACGGCGCAGCGCCACGAGCTGAGCATCCTGCCGTACTACTCGCTCGCGAGCGGCTTCCTCACCGGCAAGTACCGCGAGCCCGTCGAAGCGGGGGAGTCGCCGCGCGCCGGCGGCGCCTCGCAGTACGCGACGGCCGAGGGCCTGCGAATCATCGACGAGCTCGAGCGCATCGCCAGCGAGCACGGCGCGAGCATCGCCTCGACCGCCCTCGCGTGGTTGCGCCAGCAGCCCACCGTGGCCGCGCCGATCGCGAGCGCGTCGAAGCCGTCGCAGATCGCCGGCCTCGTCGCCAGCGCCACGCTCGAGCTCACGGATGCGGAGCTCGCGTCGCTCTCGGAAGTTTCGTCGGCGCTGCTGCCCGCGTAGCGACCCCGCGGATGCGCGACTCGGGCCGCCCGGCCGGGTCGCGCATCCTGCCGTTGCGAATCAAATAGTGAGAAGACCCTTGGCTTTACCTGAGCGTTACCTCAGCATGGAAAAGTACATGCGTTCGTATCACGGTTCTAGGAGGCCTTGTGGCTAAGAAGTCCCCGATGGTGAAGGGCGGTGTCGCGGCCACCCTCGGCCTCGCGCTGGCTGCCACCGCATTCGTTGCTCCGGCAAACGCCGAAGCGCTCAACACCGGTGAGGTCATTCAGCCCACCGCAGGCACCACCCAGATCAACCTCATCGGCTTCAACGACTTCCACGGTCGCATCACGAAGGTCGACGCCTTTGCCGCCAACGTGCTGCAGGTGCAGGACACGTTCGGCGCCGACAACAGCATCATCATCGGCAACGGTGACCAGGTTGGCGCCTCGGAGTTCGAGTCGTCGGTCGCCGGCGACCAGCCCTCGAAGGACGCGCTCGTCGCGCTCGGCGTCGACTCGTACACCTCGGGTAACCACGAGTTCGACAAGGGCCAGGAAGACGCGCTCGCGATTCGCGACACGTTCGGCACCCTGCTCGCCGCGAACGTCATCAAGGCCGATGGCACCCCGCTGCTCGACGCGTACAGCACCTTCGAGGTTGCCGGCCACACCGTCGCCGTCGTTGGCGCCGTGACGCAGTCCACCGCATCCGGCGTGAGCCCCGCGGGCATCGAGGGCCTCAGCTTCACCGACCCGGTCGACGCCGTGAACGACGTTGCCGCGCAGCTCTCCGACGGCGACGAGTCGAACGGCGAAGCCGACATCATCATCGCCTCGTACCACGAGGGTGGCCCCTCGAGCGGCAGCTACGACGACAACTCGTCGAACGAGACCTTCGCGAAGATGGCGACCGAGACGTCGGCTGACGTCGACGCCATCTACGAGGCGCACACGCACCAGACCTACAACTACGAGACCAACATTGACGGCAAGATCCGTCAGGTGGTTCAGGCCGGTCAGTACGCCGAGAACGTCGGCCAGATCGTGCTCGACGTCGACGCTGACGGCAACGTCGTGAGCTCGTCGTCGTCGGTCGTCCCGACCTTCCTCGAGGATGGCGAGACCCCGCGCGTCGACGCGTCGACCCTGTCGGCTGACTCGCAGGCGGTCTACAACACCGTCGTCGGCATCCAGGAGGCCGCGCTCGCCGAGGCCGAGGTGCTCGGCGCCGAGCAGATCGGTGTCGTTGAAGAAGACATCACCCGCGCGAAGACCTACGACGCCACCGGCGCCGTGACGGTCGAAGACAACCGCGCGCAGGAGTCGACCCTCGGCAGCGTTGTTGCCGACTCGATGATGCTCTGGGCGCAGAGCGTCGGCACTGAGGCGCTCGACGCCGACCTGTCGATCATGAACCCGGGCGGCATGCGCGCCGACATCGCGGGCGACGGCACCCTCACTTACAAGGACGGCCAGGTCGTGCTGCCGTTCGTGAACAACCTCTCGGTGGTTTCGATCACTGGCGCCGAGCTCAAGAACGTGCTCGAGGAGCAGTGGCAGCTGCAGGCCGACGGCACCGTGCCGTCGCGCCCCTACCTGCAGCTCGGCCTCTCGTCGAACGTCGACTACAGCTACACCGGCTCGACCTCGGACGACCCGCTGACCACGCAGGGCAGCCACATCACCTCGGTCTACATCGACGGCGTTGCCCTCGATGACGCGCAGGTTTACAAGGTCGTCATGCCGTCGTTCCTCGCGGCCGGTGGCGACAACTTCCTCTCGCTGAACAACAACGAGGGCGTCTACGACACCGGTTCGGTCGACCTCGACGCGTTCGTGCAGTACGTCGAGAGCCTCCCCGGCACGCTGCTCGAGCCCGAGCAGACCCGCAACGGCTTCCAGATCGACGGCTACTTCGGTGAGGACGGCGCTGCGCCGTCGATCGAGGCCGGCGCCGAGCAGACCATCACCGTCACCGACGTTGACCTGCACTCGCTCGACCTCGTCGCGAACACCACCGTTGAGGTGCTGCTCGACGGCAACGTCATCGGTGAGGGCACTGTGACCGGCTCGACCCTCGCGGGCGAGACCACCACTGCCGACGTGACCTTCACGGTTCCGGCCGACACCGCGGCGGGCGACTACACCATCCAGGTCGTCGCGCAGCCCTCGGGCTCGACCGTCAACCTCCCGCTGACCGTGACCGCGGCCACCGAGACCACCCCGCCGACCACGACGCCGCCGACCACCCCGTCGACCGAGACCCCGGCGCCGACCCCGTCGGAGACCGAATCGCAGGAGCCCCAGCTCGTCACCGAGCAGGAGCACTACACCACGGCCGAGTCGGCCGATGGCGTCAACTACGTCGGCGTGAACTTCGCCGCGAACGAGGCCGTCGACATCGCGATCAGCGTTGACGGTGGCGACGCGCAGAGCGTTGACTCGGTGCTCGCTGACGCCGATGGCACGATCAGCGGTCAGCTGACCTACCAGACGGTTGACCAGGAGACCGGCGCGGTCATCGAGGACAACCTGCCTTGGCCGGCCGGCACCTACACCATCGTTGCCACGCAGGGTGACCTCTCGGCGACCGTGACCTTCACGGTTGGCGACGAGACCGGTGCGGCGACCGACGGTGGCTCGACCGACGGCACCTCGACCGTGCCGGCGGCCGGCAACAACGGCTCGGGCGACCAGCTCGCGACGACCGGTGCGAACGAGACCGCGATGTTCGCGGGCATCGCGGCGGGCGTCATCGCCCTCGCGCTCGGTGGCACCCTGATGCTGCTGCGCCGTCGTAACAACGACGCGTAAGTAACACGCCTTCGGGCGATCCGCTGCGGCGGTCGGAGCTTCGGCTCTGGCCGCCGCTGGCGGTTTCCGTGGGGGTTGGGCGGGTTGCGCGCGTGGCCCGTGCAGCCCGTGCAGCCCGTGCAGCGGCGGGCGGGTGCGTGGGGTTGTCATTAGCGTTGGCGCGAGTGACGAGCGGTCTACGGCTAATGGTTGGCCGTATCGCTAATGCTTGGGCTTGGGCTTGGGCTCGGTCAGGGGCGGATGCGCGGGGCCGCGGTGTGGGATCGCGTCGGCCGGCGCCGGGTTGCGTACGATTTCTCACATGTCTGGGCAGCGGGGTGGCAAGCCGAGCGCCGCGGTGTATCGGCGCCGGCGGCTCGTCGCGCTCGTGCTCGCGGTGATCGTCATCGCGCTGCTCGTCTGGGGCGTCGTTTCGCTGTTCGGGGCGCTCCGCGGCGGCGACGACCCGACGTCAACCGGTGCGGCGCCGAGCCCGACCGAGACCGCACAACCGGACGCGACCACGAGCGAAGCCGAGCCGACCGAGTCGCCGGAAGCCACCGCATCCGAAACCCCGGAGCCGACCGACGACACCCCGGCTGTCTGCACCGAGGGCGACGTGACGGTCACGGCCATCACGGACGCGGCGACGTACGCGGCCGACGCGCTGCCGCAGCTCTCGATGAAGCTCGTGAACACGAGCGACAGCCCGTGCCGGATGGACGTGGGCACGTCGGCGCAGATCTACACGATCAAGTCGGGCGACGACACGATTTGGACGTCGACGGACTGCCAGTCCGACGGCACGAGCCAGGTCGTCGAGCTGACGCCGGGCAAGGAAGTCACGTCGCCCGCGATCGAGTGGGTGCGCGAGCGCTCGACGACTGACACCTGCGACTCCGATTCGCGGCCCGCCGCGGTCGGCGGCGGCGCGTACTACTCGCTCACGGTGTCGATCGGCGGCATCTCGTCGGAGCCCGTGTTCTTCGAACTGCAATAGCGGCGGTTTAGACCGGGCGGAGGTGGTTGCCGTTGCGGTTGCCGCCGGGGTTCCCGTTAGTGCCGCGGTTGCTGTTGTTGCCGCTGCGGTTGCTGCCGGCACTGTTGTTGCCGCTGCCGCTGCCTCTGACTCCACCGTTACGGCCGCCGCCACTGCGGCCACCGCCAAGCTCGAGGTCAAGCGCGAGGTCGACAGCATTCGTGACCGTGCCGTGCTCGGGCCCGAACTGCTTGCCGTAGCCGAGCCGCTTCGCCTCGGCGAACCGCATCTTCTCGGACGACACATGCCGAATCTCGCCGACCAGGCTGATCTCGCCGACGACGACCGTGTTTGGCTTCGTCGGCCGGTTCTTCTGCGCTGAGCTCAGGGCGACGGCGATTGCGAGGTCGGCGCCCGGTTCGGTGAGGCGCACGCCGCCGACGGTCGACACGTAGACGTCGTGGCTCGCGAGCTGGATGCCGCAGCGCCGCTCGAGCACCGCGAGGATCATCGCGACGCGGTTCGAGTCGACGCCGTTCGTGACGCGGCGTGGATTTGGCGCCTGCGAGTGCACGACGAGTGCCTGCACCTCGACGGGCAGCACGCGCTTGCCCTCGAGCGCGACGGTGATCGCCGAGCCGGCCACGGGCTGGTCGCGCTGGCTCACGAACAGCGCCGACGGGTCTGGCACCTCGACCATGCCGTCGCCCGACATCTCGAAGCAGCCCACCTCATCCGTGGGGCCGAAGCGGTTCTTGAGCGTGCGCACAAACCGCAGCGCAGTCTGGCGGTCGCCGTCGATGTGGGCGACGACGTCGACGAGGTGCTCGAGCAGGCGCGGGCCGGCGACGTTGCCGTCTTTCGTGACGTGGCCGACGAGGATCGCCGGCATGTTGCGGGTCTTCGCGGCGCGGATGATCGCGGTCGCGACCTCGCGCACCTGGCTCGGCTGGCCGGCGAGCGAGTCGACGTTCGCCGATGCGATGGTCTGCACGGAGTCGAGGATGAGCAGGGCCGGGTCGGTCTGCTCGATGTGGCCGAGCACCGTGCCGAGGTCGGTCTCGCTCGCGAGCAGCAGCGTGGGCTGGAGGGCGTGCGTGCGCTGGGCGCGCATCCGCACCTGGTTCACCGATTCTTCGCCCGAGACGTAGAGCACGCGCGCGCCGGTCGCTGCGATGCGCGATGCGGTTTCGAGTAGCAGCGTCGACTTGCCGACGCCGGGTTCGCCCGAGAGCAGGATGGCCGCGCCGGGCACGATGCCGCCGCCGAGCACGCGGTCGAACTCGCCGATGCTCGTGGGCTGGTGCTGCGCGACCTCGGATGCGGGCACCTCAGTGATCGGCACCGCCCGGTGGCGCGGCGCGAGGGCCTGCGCGCGGGCCTCGATGCCGGTGGGCGTGCCCTTCTCGATGACCGTGCCCCACGCTTGGCACTCGGGGCAGCGGCCGACCCACTTGATCGACTCGTAGCCACACTCCGTGCACTCATAGGTGTTGCGCTGCTTGCTCTTCGTGGCCATGCCTCCAGCGTAGTTGCGGCCTGCGACATGGGGTTGGCCTGTGGATAGGTGGCCGCGGCGCAGGGTGTCCCCGTTGTCCCGTTTTTCGCGCGAAAAGTGGGACATCGGCGACACTATGTGGCCGCGGTCGACGGATGTGCGCGGCGGCACGTGTGCGAGGGCCGCGACCGCGCATCCCACCCCTACGGAGTAGCCGAAGCGGTCGCCGTCGGGCCGTCGCCGTCGGCGTGCGACGCCGCGTCGTCGAACGTGAGCACGGTCGTGGTGCCAGGCGTGCTCGCGACCGTGAGCGGCGCATCCGCGGTCAGGGTCGCACCCGCGAGCTCGGCCTGCACCGGCGCCATCGCGGGCAGCGTGCTCTCGGTCGAGTCGAGGGAATCGCTCGCGAGCTGGGAACCGGAGTCGGGCGTCCACGCGGCCGGCGCATCCGCCCCCAAGCCCTCGGGCGCGTGCAACGAAACTGGCGCGAGCGCATCCGTCGCCGAGGGGTCGCGCATGTCGACGATGACGTACGTGAGCGAGCCGTCGTCGCCGTAGACGGCGTGCACCATCACTCTGCCGTCGCCGCTCACGGAGGGCGTGAGCACCTGCCCGTCAGGCACCCAGCTCAGCAGCATGAGCGCGAGGAAGTTCGAGCGTCCCTCGATCACTTCACCCGGTTCGTCGACCGTGCCGCTCGCGCAGACCGGGCTCATCGGGGCGCCGCCATCGCACGCCCCGAGCATCGAGTGAAACGCGATGCGCTCGGCGCCGATCTCGGCGGCGGTGAGCACGTAGTCGCTCGTCCAGAGGGCCTGGGCGTGCGTGCGCGAGGTCTCGTTGCCGCCCGAGCACGAGGTCGGCCCCGTCTCTTCGACCCAGAACGGCAGCCCGGCGTCGTCGGCGACGCCCTTGCCGAGGCTGAGGATCTTGTGCGCGCTCTCGCGCAGCGCGGGCGAGGTGAGGTTCTCGATGGTCGTGGTCGACGACCGGTTGCTCGTCGCGTCGCAGCGCCACAGCGGGTACCAGTGCATCGTCACCGCGGTCTTGTTCGGCAGATCCGACTCGGTGTAGGCGCGCAGCCAGGTCGTGTCGTAGGCGCCCGGGCCGGCGTAGTTCGTGCCCGGCGTCTCGGCGTCGATCGCGTCGGAGTGCTCGACCAGCGCATCCTGGTAGGCGTCGGTGTCCCAGTCGTCGCCGCGCACCGCGAGGTCGGGTTGCGCCTCGGGGGAGTAGCCATTCGGCTCGTTGCCGATCGTGATCGCGAGCAGGTGGTCGCCGAACGCGGCCGTCGCGTACTTCACCATGTCGGCGGCGCGCTCGGGGTCGTTGTGGCCGAGGTCGACGACGAGCGTGACGTCGGCATCAACCGCCTCGACGACCGCCGCGACGCGCTCGAGGTCGGCCGGAGTGACCGTCGCCTCGGCCCACTCGGGCGCGGGTTCGTCGGTGCTCGTCCACCACATCCGCCGGTCAACCTTGTTGCCGCCGAAGCGCAGCACGGGGTTGCCGAGCGCGGCGAGGGTCGTCGTGAGGTTCGAGTTGTCGCTGTTCCAGGCCGGATTTGCGAGCTCGGTCGCCTCGAAGCTGAGGCCGAAGGTGCCGCCCCAGGCGGTCGCGTCGTCGGCGAGCGCGAAGTTCGCGGTGATCGGCTCGGCCGAGAGCCCAGATGCGTCGGGCAATGCGAATGTGCCGGGGTTCGGGTCGTAGCCCGGAACGATGAGCTGCTCGGCGATGTTCTGCGTCGGGGTTGGGGTCGCGGCGTCGGATGCGGTGCCCGAGTCGGTCGGGCCGGTCTCGGTCGCGTCGTGGGGCGCGAAGACGATGGCTGCGATGAGCACGACGATGGCGACGGATGCGCCGGCGATGATCCAGGCGAGTCTCGGAGACCGGCGAGCAGGGGCGTTCGTGCGGTCGGAGGTCATCGAGTCGTCGTCATCCTTCGCGGTCGTGCGCGGGCGGTGGCCTGGTGGCATCGTACCGAGGCGTGGTTTCGCGGGCGTGGGGTGGGGCTGCTGGTGGGGCGGGCGGGGTCGCGGGCTCGGCGGTGACCTCAGTAGAGCCGAGGGGCCCGCCGAGCCCGCGACATCCGCGCCCGCCAGACCACCACATCCGGCCCTCGCCAAAACTCGGCAAAACATAAGTTGCGCGAGCACTGAGAAATGTGCTTAAAATAGACGCTGGTGACGTGTCCGAGCGGCCGAAGGTGCAACACTCGAAATGTTGTGTGGGGGCGACTCCACCGTGGGTTCAAATCCCACCGTCACCGCCAGGTTGAAGGCCCCGAGTTCTCAGCGAAACGCTGAGGAGTCGGGGCCTTTGTCATGCGGTGACCGGTGCCGCCGTCGCCTGAATCGTGGGTGGGCCGCCCGGGTGCGACTGGCACCGCCAGCCGCCACTGGCACTGCCAGCGACACATGGCGCCGTCCTGATCGCGCCAGTTGATTGCAGCAGCGCCAGTCGCGGGTCGTGAGGTGCGCGGACAGCGGTCTCGCCGGTCCAAGGCTGGGCAATTGGTCGTTCCGTGGTTCTGAAGTACGTCGAGTCAGTGTCTGAGTACCCGGTAAGGCAGTCTTCGTAAAATCGGCGAAATTTCGATCGTTAGGGAGGCGTCATGGGTACGCAGGACGAATTGAGCAGGGAGCAGGTTCTCGAGATCATGCGAGGCGAGCAGATCCTTATGCTCTCCACCGCAACGAAGGAAGGCAAGATCGTCGCGCATCCGATGACAGCGCAGGCGATTGACGACGACGCAGTTGCCTGGTTCTTCATCGGGCTACAGGGCGATCAAGCCGATGCAATCCGCGAGAACCCGCAGGTGAACCTCGCCTTCGCGGACACGGGGTCGTGGCTCTCGGTCTCGGGCACGGCCAACTTCGTGGACGACCGAGCCAAGGTCGAGGAACTCTGGGACGGCCAGGTCGCCGCGTACTTCGACGGGGGCAAGGACGACCCCAACCTCGGGCTGCTCAAGGTTGTGCCCGAGTCGGCCCAGTTCTGGGGAGTCGAGGGCAACAAGGTCATCGCGGCGGTAAAGATCCTGGCCGCCAAGATCCGGGGCTCCGACGGCCCCGGCACTTCGGCGACCACCGAGTTGTAGCAGCGACCCCGCCCGCCCGGGAACCCCGGGCGGGCGGGGTCTTGAACAGAGACACCAGCGGCGCCTCAAGCGACCACTGTTGCTGTCATAACGGCGCCAGTTATTGGCTGCAGCGTCAATTGTCAGCGCACGAGCGAAGCAGGCTTGCCAGCGCAGTGCTGGCCGCCGTTCACGCCCCGGCGCGCACCCGCACCCCGTGTCCCCCGAGTTCGACGACGTCGCCGTCGTGCAGCTGTCGGCCGCGGCGCGTCTCGCCCTCGCCGTTCACCCGCACGTGGCCTTCGCCGATGACCTCTTTCGCGTCGCCGCCCGTGTCGAGCAGCCCCGAGAACTTGAGGAATTGCCCGAGACGAATCATGTCGCCTTCGATCTGGACATCGTCGATCGGGTCGCTGCTGCTCATGCCCTCATGCTAGCGACCGGGCGCGGCCCCACCCCAATCGCCGTGCAACGTCGCACGGCGTCACAATCCGCAGAAATATCGGGGTACTTCGATACTTTTTGAGCACTATGACGAAAATCGAAACCACCACTGCTGGAAGCCTGCCCCGCACGCAGGCGCTCATCGACGCCAACTCGGCGCGCACCGTCGCTGACGACGGCTTCACACTGCAGTCGACGCCCGAATACGACGCCCTCGTGACCGAGGCGGTGCGCGACGTCGTCGCACGCCAGCGTGAGCTCGGCATCACGCAGCCCGGCGACGGTGAGTTCGGCAAGGCGATGTCGAGCCCGGTCGACTACGGCGCCTGGTGGACCTACTCGTTCCAGCGCAACAAGGGTCTCTCGCTCACCGGCGACAACCCCTTCACGCAGGAGCCCGTGCGCTCGACGCCGGGCAACGTGCAGCTCACGTCGTTCCCCGACCGCCGCGACTGGACGATCTTCGCCGAGGCCTACGCCGACCCGAACAGCGGCATGGGCACGGGCAAGAACGCGACCGAGTGGCCGGCGACGACCGGCGAGATCGAGTATGTCGGCCAGGATGCGATTGCCAGCGACGTGCGCAACCTCAGCTCGGCCCTCGAGGCCGGCGAGCGCGGCTTCATCACCGCGATCGCGCCCGGCTCGGCCGCGCGCATCCAGAACGACTTCTACGCGACCGAGCAGGAGCACATCGACGCCTGGATCCCCGCGCTCCACGAGGAGTACAAGGCCGTCACCGACGCCGGCCTCATCGTGCAGCTCGACGACCCGTCGCTCGCCGAGAACTGGGACCAGATCAACCCCGAACCGAGCGTTGAGGACTATCTCGCGTTCACGCAGATTCGCATCGACGCGATCAACGAGGCGATCAAGGGCCTGCCGAAGGAACTCGTGCGCCTGCACCTCTGCTGGGGCTCGTGGCACGGACCGCACACGACCGACATCGAGCTGAAGCACATCCTCAAGACCGTGCTCTCAGCGAACGTCGGCCAGGTGTCGTTCGAGGCCGCGAACGCGCGCCACGAGCACGAGTGGGAGATCTGGGAAGAGAACAAGGCCATCATCCCCGACGACCTCGTGCTCGTGCCAGGTGTCGTGAGCCACTCGACGAACCTCGTCGAGCATCCTGACCTCGTCGCGCAGCGCATCGCGCGCTTCGCGAAGATCGTCGGCCCCGAGCGCGTCATCGCGTCGACCGACTGCGGCCTCGGTGGCCGCATCCACCCGCAGATCGCCTGGGCGAAGCTCGATTCGCTCGGTGAGGGCGCGCGCCGCGCGGTCGCCCGCATCTAGTCGCTTTCGCTGAGGGGCCCCGCCGCGTGCGGGGCCTCTTCGCGTTTTCTGTGGCGCGAGATGGGTGCCGCGGAGATGGCAGCGGCAGAAATGACGACCGTAGGAAACCGCATCGAACGTGGCTTGTGCACCGCCTTCACCACCCATACGCGCGGCCCGACCTACGGCGTGACCGCCTGCGGCAGTACCGACAGCGCGATCACGACGAGGGCGACGACGCCGGCCCCGACCGTCCCGAGCAGCAGCGCCAACTGCAGCCAGGGCGCACGATTGAACACCGGCCGGCGCCCCGAGTGCCGGATGCTCGCGCCGAGATACAGCGCGGCCGCGGCGGCGATGCCGAGGTAGCCGAGCAGCGCGAGCACGTCCTCGCCCGCGCGGCCGAGCATGAGCCGTGACCAGAGCAGCGAGTAGATGCCGATCTCGAGTGCGGTGCGCTGCCACGCAAACCGCGTCTCGCTTCGCGGCAACGCGACGTCGTCGGGGTCGTACGAGTGCAGCGTCATAGCAACATCGCCGCGACGAGCAAGGCGCCCGACACCGCGACCGAAATCGACAGGATCAGCCCGAGTGGCGTGCGCGGCAGCGGCTCGTCACGGCGCAGCGCGCGCTCGGTGCGCATCCACGAGAACCACGCGGCGACCGCGAGCACGATGCCGGTGAGCACGAGCGCGACGGCCGCGAGCATCCGCATCACCTCGTGCAGCTGCTGGCCAAGCAACTGCAGCGCGATGCCGCAGGCGATCAGCGCGATCGCGGTGCGCATCCACGCGAGAAAGGTGCGCTCGTTCGACAGCGTGAAGCGCGCATCCGGCTCCTCGCCCGCCGAATAGACCGACTTCGGAAAACGCGACTCAGCAGACATGCCACTATTGTGCGCTGCGCGCGTCACGCCAGCCAACGCGTTGCGGTTCGCTCTATCGAAGCGCGATGTCGGCCCGAAAGTGGGCCCAAACGCAAGACCTATGCGCGCTGGGGCGTGGGAGGGCGGTTCACGATACGCGGTCGCGCCGAATCGGCCGCGACACCTGCCGTGCAAGGCAGTGCGGGATGCCCTCGGTCGCGTCCGCACGCTCGCGGGCGTAGCGGCTCGGCGACATGCCGACGAGTTCGGTGAAACGCGTGCTGAAGGTGCCGAGCGACGAGAACCCGACCTCGAAGCAGACCTCGGTGACGTTGAGGTCGCCGCGACGCAGCAGCGTCATGGCGCGCTCGACGCGGCGGGTCATGAGATAGGAGTACGGCGTCTCGCCGAACACGCGCTTGAACTCGCGCGCGAGGTGCCGGCCCGACATGTTCGCCCCGTGCGCGAGCGCATCGACGTTGAGCGGCCGCGCGTACTCGCGGTCGATGCGATCGCGGATGCGGCGCATGGCAACGAGGTCGCGCAGCTGCTGCGAATCAGAGCTGGCCATGACGCGATTCTGCCACGGCCGCATCCACGGGGCGCACACGACTACAGCTGGTTGATGCGCACGAGGTTGCCCGACGGGTCCCGGAATGCGCAGTCGCGCACGCCGTAGTCCTGGTCGGTCGGCTCCTGCACGACCTCGGCGCCAGCGGCCTCGAGCTGCTCGTAGAGGGCGTCGAGGTCTTCGGTCGCGAAGGTGATGGCGCCGTACGCGCCCTTCGCGATGACTGCGAGGATGGTCTCGCGCTCGGCGTCGGTGAGGCCCGGGTCGATTGCCGGGGGAGTGAGCACGATCGAGGTTTCGGGCTGGTTCGTCGGACCGACGGTGATCCAGCGCATGTTTTCGTAGCCGACATCCTGGCGCACCTCGAAGCCGAGGGCGTCGCGGTAGAACTTCAGCGATGCCTCGGGGTCGGTGTGGGGCAGGAACGCGTAGTGAATGTTGATCTTCATGGCTGCAACGCTATGGCGCGGCGGGTGGGCGCGGCTTCTTGATTCCTGCCAAGTTCGGTGGTCGGCGGCAGACGGATGCGCGGCTCGTCGGATCGGTGATGAAACTGCAATCTTGTGCTCGGTTTGGGGCGGCGGATGCGGGGCTACTATGACGCGCATGAGCGAAGTTCTGCAGCCGGTCGCGCCAGCGAGCGAGGCAGCCAAGCCGGCGCATGGCAAGGCCGTGGCCGCGATCGTGCTGGGCGCGGTGTCGTTGATTCCGCCCGTGTATTTCCTGGTCATCGGGCTGCTCCAGCAGCTGAACCCCGAGTCGCTCATCGGCTACTTAGGGCTGCTCACGATTCCGATGGCACCGGTCGGCGTGATCCTCGCCGGCGTCGGCATTTGGCTCGCGATCTGGGCGAAGCGGCAGGGTGCGAAGGCGAATGTCGGCCTCGCGCTGTGCATCCTCGGGGCCGTTGCCTGCCTCGTCGTGCTCGCCTACTTCCAGCCCTGGACGTGGTGGACGTAGTCGGAGCATCCCGCCCTGCGGATGCGCGGCTAGGGTGACGCGCATGAGCGATGTTGGTCAGCAGAGCGAGGCGGAGCAGCCGGCAGCCTCGCCAGGGCGAATCAAGGCCGTGGCGGCGACCGTGCTCGGCGCGCTTTCGCTAGTGCCGCCCAGCTATTTCCTCATCGTCATGACGGTGTGCATGATCGGCCTCATCGCGTGCCTCGCAAACTTTGCCATCTTCCAGCGGTGGCGCGTGTTCTTCTGACCCCGCGGCCGCGGGAATGCTCGCGGCCCGCGGCGCGTTGCTACGGGCATGACTTCGAACACGCAGGCCACCCCCGAGCCGATCGCCATTGACATCTGGACCGATGTCGTCTGCCCGTGGTGCTACATCGGCGAATCGCGCCTCCACGACGCCCTCGAAGCTGAGGGCCTCAGCGATCGCTTCAAGATCGAGCTGCACGCCTTCGAGCTCGACCCGACGTCGCCCGTCGGCGACGGCAGCGAGACCAACGTCGACCACCTCGCCCGCCGCAAGGGCATGCCGCGCGAGCAGATCGAGCAGATGGAGCAGCAGATCCACGGCCTCGCCGACGAAATCGGACGCCCCTACGCGACCGAGCGCCCCATGGCGAACACGCGCCCGCTGCACCGCGTGCGCCAGGCGGTCATCGACAATGGCGGCGACGGCGACGCGTTCTTCCTTGACCTGCAGCGCCGCTACTTCGCCGGCGACGTGAACCCCTTCAACCAAGACGAGATCGTCGCGAGCGCCGAGCAGCAGGGCCTCGACGAGGCCCGCACCCGCGAGGTGCTCGCCGGCGACGACTTCGACCAGGACGTCACCGACGAGGCCCGCCGCGCCCAGATGCTCGGCGCCCAGGGCGTGCCGTTCTTCCTCTTCAACCACAAGTACACGGCGCCGGGCGCGCTGCCGCTCGACACCTTCCGCCAGGTCGTGCGCTCACTCGTGGCCGAGCAGGATGCGCAGGCCGCGAAGTGAGCGAGCCGCGTATCGCTTCGGCGCAAGACTTCGGCGACGCCGCGACCGAAGCGGCGACGAACCGCGCGGCCGATGCCGACGATGATGGCGCGACCATCGCATCCGACGGGAGCGAGTCGCCAGCGCAGCTGCCCGCGATTCAGGGCCTCGACGGTCTGCTTGGCGGGGCGGTCACCGCGACCACCTGCTCAATCGACGGCACCTGCGACTAACGGCGTCCGCTGCAGGCGGCTCGGCCCCATCGAGTGTCCCCGGAATCCCACTTCCAGTGCCTCAAAGTGGGACATCGGGGACACCCGATGCCCGCAAGACGGCGACGAGTTACGCGCGCGGTGTCGGAAGTTAGACGACCAGCGCGCCGAGGCTTTCGGGCAGGTCTTCGTCGCTGAGGTCGCCGCCAGGGACGAGCAGGTCGAAGCGCGAGACCCGCTCCGAGTCGGTGAGCGCGATGAGTGCGAACGCACCCGGCGCATCCGCTGCCGACGCGGCAACCTGCAGGTCGAGCTCGGCACGCTCGGCCATGAGGTTCACGGCGTTGCACGGCGCGTCGAGCGTGACGAGCACGGTGGTCGCGCCGCCGTCGAACCTCAGTGGCACGCAGTCGTCTACGCGATGGAGACGCCCGTCAACCTCGAGCGAAACGGATGCGCCCACCGGCACGAACGTGCGCTGCAGCCCCGGCAGCGGCGAGAAGTCTGCGGGCTGCTCGAGGTCCGCGACGCTGAGCTTCCACCGGCGGCCGTCGCGATCGATTCCCGGCACCTCCTCGTCGAGGCCGACCAGTTCGGTCGTCGATCCGAGGCCATTCGCCCATGGGGTCGACTTACGGTCGCGCAGCGAGCGGATCACTCGCCAACCCCCGGCCCGGCCAGGCGCACCCTCAGCACCCGCCACTACGCCCGCTCCAATACACGCGCCGTGACGCGCGCCCCAAACTGCAGCGCCTCGACGGGCACGCGCTCGTCGGCGGCGTGGAACTGCGCGAACACGTCGAAGTCGAGCGGCACGCGCAGGGGAGTAAACCCGTACCCGGCAATGCCGAGCGTCGAGAAGTGCTTGTTGTCGGTGCTCGCGGGCAGCATGTATGGCACGACCTCGCCCTGCGCATCCTCGACGTCGATGGCCTCGCGCAGCACCTCAACGAACGCCCCCGACGCCGGCGACTCCGTGCCGCGGTACCAGGCGCGCTCCTCGATCTCGACATCGGGCCCCGCGAGTTCGCGCAGTGTCGCGCGCACGAGCTCGTCCTGCCCCGGAACCACCCGCACATCGACGAGCGCGGATGCACGCCCCGGCACGACGTTCGGCTTGCCGCCGGCCTCGAGCACGGTCGGGGTCGCGGTCGTGCGCAGGCCGGCACCGACGAGCGGCCCGGCGATCTCGAGCCCCGCGAGCTCGGCCTCGAGCGTCGCCTCGTCGAACGCGCGGCCGCGGGCGCGACCAAACGCATCCAGGAAAGCCTCGAGTGCACGCGTGCGCGCGACCGGAAACTCGTACGCCCCGATGCGCGCGACCGCCTCGGCCAGCGCAACCACCGTGTTCTCCGACGACAGCCCCGAAGCATGCCGGGCCGACCCGCGCGCCGTCAGCGCCACGGTCGCCGGGCCCTTCTCGCCGGTCGCGAGCAGGTACGCGCGTCGGCCCGACGCATCCAAGGGCACGGAGAACCCGCCGACTTCGCTGATCGACTCGGTCACGCCCGAGAACAACTCGGGCCGATTGCGCACGAGCCACCGCGAGCCCCAGACTCCGCCCGCCTCCTCATCGGCGAGAAACGCGAGTACGAGATCGCGCCGCGCCCGCACACCCGTGCGTGCGAAGTGCCGCACCACGGCCACGAGCGTGCCAGCGAAGTGCTTCATGTCAACGGCGCCGCGGCCGTACAATAACCCGTCGCGTACCTCGGCGCCGAAGGGCGGCGCGGCCCAGTCGCGCGCATCCACCGGCACGACGTCGAGGTGCGCGTGTGCGAGCAGCGCGGGCGCCGAAGGGTCACTCCCCGGCACGCGCGCGACGAACGAGCCGCGGCCGGGATGCGGTTCGAAGAACTCACCTTCGATACCGACCTCGCCAAGCCACTCCTGCACGAGCCTCGCGGCGCGCGTCTCGCCGTCACCGATCGTCGCGAGGTCGCCCGTGTTGATGCTCTCGATGCGAATCAGCTGCCGCGTGAACTCGAGCGCCTCGTCCTCGAGTCTTCGCACCGCGGCGGCGTGGTCGGGGGTCGTCATTGGCGCTCCTGCCGTCGTGGAAGTTGGCCGGCCCGGGCCGCGCCGTGTCGCGGTGACCGGGCCGTGCATCCAGTCAAGCGGGCGACCCCGGGCATCCCAAGCCGTGTGACCGAGTATGTCGCACGCGCCCCGCAACACTGTTACCCGCCGGCCGAACCACCCACAAAGTGAGCGCGATGGCGGATGCGCGGCCCGGGCGGGCGGCGCGGGCGCGGGCTACAGGCTCGGCACCGCGTCGAGCAGCTTGCGGGTGTAGTCGCTCTGCGGGTGGCGGAAGATCTCGGCGGTCGGGCCGTACTCGAGCATCTTGCCGTGCTGGATCACGGCGACGGTGTCGGCCGACTCGGCGACGACGCCGAGGTCGTGCGTAATAAAGAGGTAGCTCAGGCCGAGCTCGCCCTGCAGCTCGTCGAGGAGCTTGAGGATCTGCGCCTGCACCGACACGTCGAGCGCCGACACGGCCTCGTCAAGCACGACAAACTCGGGTTCGAGCGCGAGGGCGCGCGCGATCGCGACGCGCTGGCGCTGACCGCCCGAGAGCTCATCGGGGAACCGGTCGATGAGGTTCGACGGCAGCGACACCTGGTCGAGCAGCTCGCGTGCGCGCTTCTTCTGCTCGGCGGCGTCGCCGACCTTGAACGACTTCAGCGGCTCGCTAATGATCTGCTGCAGGTTCATGCGCGGGTTCAGCGAGTCGAACGGGCTCTGGTAGACCATCTGCATGCGCTGGCGCAGCTTACGCAGGGCACGGCCGTCGACCTTGGTGATGTCCTTGCCATCAAACAGAATCTGGCCGCTCGTCGGCTCGTCGAGGCGCAGGATGATGCGGGCGAGCGTCGACTTGCCCGAACCCGATTCGCCCACGACCGCGAGCGTTTCGCCGCGGCGGATCGTCAGGTTCGCGTGGTCGACCGCGGTGAGCGTCTTCGCTGAACCGCCGCGGGGCAGGTCGAAGATCTTCACGAGGTCGCGGGTCTCGACGAGGGGCGCAACCTCCTCGACCTCCTCGACCTCACGGATGCGGGTGGCACGGGTGTCGAACGCGTCCATCTTCGGCACGGCGTCAATGAGCGTGCGCGTGTAGCTCGCGCTCGGGCTCGACATGACTGCGCGAGCGGGGCCGGCGTCGACCACCTCGCCCTTGCGCATCACGACGACCTTGTCGCTGCGCTCGGCGGCGAGGCCGAGGTCGTGCGTGATCATGAGCACGGCCACACCGAGCTCCTGCACGAGCTGCTCGATGTAGTCGAGAATCTGCTTCTGCACCGTCACGTCGAGCGCGCTCGTCGGCTCGTCGGCGATGATCAGCTTCGGGCTCGTCGACAGTGCGCCGGCGATGAGCGAGCGCTGCTTCATGCCGCCCGAGAACTGGAACGGGTACTGGTTCGCGCGCTCCTCGGGGTGCGTCAGGCCCGACATCGTGAGCAGCTCGACCGCCTTGTTCGTCGCGGTCTTGCGGTCGGCGAGGTGGTGGATGAGCAGGGGCTCGGCCACCTGAATGCCCACCTTGCGCACGGGGTTGAGCGAGCCGGCCGGATCCTGCGGAATGAAGCCGATGTCCTTACCGCGCACCTCGCGCCACTGCGATTCGTTGAGGCGCAGCATGTCGCGTCCGTCGAAGCGCACCGAGCCGCCCTGAATTTTCGCGTTCGGCGAGAGCAAGCCCTGGATCGCGTTGACGACCGTGCTCTTGCCCGAGCCCGACTCGCCCACGATCGAGAGAATCTCACCCGGCGCGAGGTCGAGGCTGACGCCCTGCACCGCATGCACGAGCTTGTCGCCGACCTGGAACGCGACGCGCAAGTCGTCGACTTCGAGCAGCGGTTCGGTGGGGCGGTCGGCGGATGCGGTGGTGTCGGCAAGCGGAGTCGCGGTCATGGATCCTCCTCGTTGAGTGATGACCAGTCTTCCCCCGAGGCTAGCCCGGGCCCGAACAGCGAGGCAGGCTCATGTCTGCATGGATCAATGCAGAAAGTGGATGAGCGGGGCGGGGCTCGTGCTCGGGTCGCGAGCCGCGCATCCCGCCTAGATGAGCTGTGTCGCGCGAATGAGCGAGTGCTCCTGCGCGACGTCCTCCTCGAGCACGTCGAGAAAACGGAACACGACGGGGTTCGTCGTGCCCGCGTTCCAGGCGAGCGAGAGCGTGGATTGCACCGGCTTCACCTGCATGCCCTCGAAGTCGATCGGTCGCAGCCGCACATCCTCGGGCAGGAAATGCCGTGCCGAGGCGGGCACGATCGCGAAGCCGAGCCCCGCGTTCGCGAGCGAGAGCAGCACCGGAATCTGCCCCGCGTACTGCGAGATGCGCGGCTCGATGCCAGCCCGTTGCAGCGCGAGCATCGCGAGGTCGTGGAAGTACCGCGCCGTCTTCGGCTGGTACATGAGCAGTGGCTCGCGGGCAAGGGCGTCGAGACGAATCGGCTCGGCGGAGGCGGCGTGCGGCGACGAGGTGTGCACCGCCACGAGCATGTCCTCGGTGAGCAGCGTGCGCTCGGTGATCGTCGGTCGGTTGAGCTGCGGGTGCAGCAGGCCGATGTCAACCGTGCCGCGCTCGATCTCGTCGAGCTGGTCAGCGGTGATGCGCTCGGTGAGGTTGAGGCGTACCCCAGGCAGGTGCTTGTTCACGAGCTTGACGATGGCGGGAAGGATACTCCGTCCGGCCATCGCGGTATAGGCGATCGACAGACTGCCCTCGGCACCGAGCCCCACCGCCTTCGTGTCGGCGGCGGCACGATCGGCGAGGTCGAGGAGTTGCCGGGCGTGCGGCAGCAGCACCCGACCGGCCTCGGTGAGCACGACGCGACGGCTCGTGCGCACGAACAACTGGGTGTCAAGCTCGCGCTCGAGCTGTTGAATCTGTCGGCTCAGCGGCGGCTGCGTCATCTGCAGCCGCGCGGCCGCCTCACCGAAGTGCAACTCTTCGGCGACGGCGACGAAGCATTCCATCTGAATTAGCGAGAACATCAATACCTTCCCGGTATTGATTATTCCATAGGACGTGTTGGTGGCATCGACCCGGGCTCCTAGGGTGAAGTCTATGGCGTCCCGTTGCCCGCGCCAGACGTTGCACAATGTCGTGGACGGCGACCGCGCCGTGTCCCAGTGCACCGACGAAAGGCAATGACGCCGTGGAACAGATCCGCCGTTTTCGACGCGACGACCAGCAAGCAGCCGGGGCAACCCCGGGCAGCATCTCCGAGATCGTGATCACGCCAGTGGCGTTCCACGACGCGCCGCTGCTCAACTCGGTCGGCGTGCACGAGCCCTTCGCGCTGCGCGCCATCATCGAGGTGACCGCGGCTGACGGCACCGTCGGCCTCGGCGAGACCTACGGCGATGCCCAGCACATCCAGCGCCTCGCGCTCGCGGCAGAGGTGCTCGTCGGCCTCGACGTCACCGAGACGAACGAGCTGCGCCGCCGCGTCATCGAGGCGCTCGAGAACGACACCATCGAGGGCGGCCACGGCATGTCGGGCATGGTCACCGGCACCACGGCCGCCGACCGCGTGCTCTCGCCGTTCGAGGTCGCCGCGCTCGACATCCGCGCCCGCCAGCTCGGCGTGTCGGTGTCGGAGCTGCTCGGCGGCCGTGTGCGCGAGCGCGTCGAGCTCAGCGGCTACCTGTTCTACAAGTGGGGCGGCCACCTCACCGAGCAGAATGAGCCGGGCGAAGACGACGCGTGGGGCCCCGCGCTCGATCCTGCAGGCATCGTCGAGCAGGCCCGCACCCTGATCGACCGCTACGGCTTCACCGCGCTCAAGCTCAAGGGCGGCGTCTTCCCGCCCGAGGAGGAGGTCGCGGCGATTCTCGCGCTGCGCGAGGCGTTCCCCGACGTGCTGCTGCGCATCGACCCGAACGGCGCCTGGACCGTCGAGAGCTCGGTCAAGGTGGCCGAGGCGCTCGAGGGCGTCATCGAATACCTCGAGGACCCGACCGTCGGCCTCGACGGCCTCGCCGCTGTGAAGCAGCGCACGAGCATCCCGCTCGCGACGAACATGTACGTCGTCTCGTTCGACCACATCCGCCCCGCCATCGAGCAGAACTCGGTCGACATCGTGCTCAGCGACCACCACTTCTGGGGCGGCTTCAAGCGCTCGCAGCTGCTCGCCGGCATCTGCGAGACCGTCGACTGGGGCCTGTCGATGCACTCGAACTCGCACCTCGGCATCAGCTTCGCCGCGATGATTCACCTCGCCGCCGCGACCCCGAACCTCAGCTTCGCCGTCGACACCCACTGGCCGTGGAAGCGGGCCGACGAAGACGTCATCGTCGGCGACGTGTTCAACATCGCGGGCGGCTCGGTTAACGTGCCCGAGGGTCCCGGCCTCGGCGTCGAGCTCGACCGCGACCGCCTCGCGGCGCTGCACCAGCAGTACCTCGACGCGGGCCAGACGCAGCGCGACGACACGACGTACATGCACCGCATCCGCCCCGACTTTTCGCCCGAGGTGCCGAAGTGGTAACTCCGCTGCGCATCGTCGTCAGCGACCCGATCATCGCGCCGTTTCGCGCGCAGCTTGAGGCGACGGCCGAGCCGCACGAGTGGGTCTACGCGACTTCGGGCGACGCCGCCGAGCTGAACCGGGTGGCGGCCGATGCCGACGTGCTCGTGCTCTCGAAGCTCGCCGAGCCGGCTGACTTGCGCGAGTCGAGCATCCGTCTCGCGCACGTGACCGGCGCCGGCACCGATCGCGTCGACGTCGCGCTGCTGCCCGCCGACGTTGCGATCTGCAATACCGGGCATCACGGCCGCTCGATTGCCGAGCACGTGATCATGCAGCTGCTCATGCTGCGTCGGCGCGCGCTGACGACGGATGCGCAGCTGCGGTCGGGCGAGTGGCGCACCGTCGCGAGCGACCCGGCCACGCCGTACCATCGGCTTGCGTTCGGCGACACGCTCGGCGTCGTTGGCACCGGCGAGATCGGCCAGGAGGTCGCGGCGCTCGCGGCAGGGCTCGGGATGCGCACGATCGGCGTTCGCCGCAACGCTTCGGCCGGCGTGCCCGCGGGCTCGTCATTCGAGCGCGTCTACGGCTTTGATGAGCTCGAGGCGTTCCTTGGTGAGTGCGACATCGTCGTGGTGTGCGCGCCGCTGAACGACGAGACGCGCGGCATGATCTCGAGGCCGCAGCTCGCCGCGATGAAGCCGACCGCGCACCTGCTCAACGTCGCCCGCGGCGGCGTGCTCGACGAGGATGCGGTGGCCGAGGCCGTCGCCGACGGCACGATCGCGGGCGTCGGCCTCGACGTGTGGTGGGGCGGCAACGACGGACTCCGCGCCCCCAAGTCGGTCGCCCGCTTCGCGAGCCTCCCGAACACCGTGGTCAGCCCCCACCACTCCGGCCACGCCGAGCAGGTATTCATCGCCCGCGCCCGCGACATCGCCCACAACATCGACCGCCTCGCCGCCGGATTGCCCCTCGAGCGCCAGGTTCGGTAGGGGTGGGGTTGGCGCCTGATTCCGGGCTAATTCGCCATTGGTCCGGATGCCCGGGGCTGTGCAAGGCTCCACGGCACCGGCCGCGCAGCCCCACCACCGAGAGCTTGGGCTGTTATTGCGGCCCTCCAAGCCACACGCGAATTTGCCACGGGTGTGTACTTTGCGCCCCCGGTAGTCGCCCGCGGCCCAAGCAACTACGCCCCGGTCACCCGAGACCCGGCGGGCGCGGCCGCCGATCCCTGCACCGGCACGAGGCGCTGCAGCTGTGTGACGTGCCGCGGCTCGAGCTCCTCGATCGTCGAGACGCCGAGCAGCGCCATCGCGCGACGAATCTGCGAGCCAAGGATCTCGATCATGCGGTCGACGCCCTCGCGGCCGCCGGCCATGAGGCCGTAGAGGTACGCGCGGCCGACGAGTGTGAACTTCGCGCCGAGCGCCATCGAGGCGACGATGTCGGCGCCGTGCATGATGCCGGTGTCGAGCATGATGTTCGCGTCGCTCCCGACTTCGCGCACGACCTCGGGCAGCAGACGGAACGGCACGGGTGCGCGGTCGAGCTGACGGCCGCCGTGGTTCGAGAGCACGATGCCGTCGACCCCCTTGTCGATGAGCCGCACCGCGTCGGGCAAGGTCTGCACGCCCTTCACGATGAGCTTGCCCGGCCACATGTCGCGGATGATCGAGAGGTCGTCGTCGGAGATGGTTGGGTCCATCGCCGAGCTGAGGAGCTCGCCGACGGTGCCGCCGGTCGACGAGAGCGAGGCGAACTCGAGCTTCGGTGTCGTGAGGAAGTCCCACCACCACCACGGGCGCGGAATCGCGTCGACGATCGTCTTCACCGAGAGCTGCGGCGGAATCGAGAAGCCGTTGCGGGTGTCGCGCATGCGGTTGCCGCCGATCGGCGCGTCGACGGTGAACATGAGCGTGTCGAAGCCGGCCCTCGCGGCACGCTCGACGAGGCCGTACGAGATCTCGCGGTCGCGCATGACGTAGAGCTGGAACCAGTTGCGCCCGTTCGGGTTGACCCGCTGCACTTCTTCGATCGAGGTCGTGCCGAGGGTCGAAAGCGAGAACGGGATGCCCGCCGCCGCGGCAGCGCCGGCGCCAGCGGTCTCGCCCTCGGTCTGCATGAGCCGCGTGAAGCCGGTCGGGGCGATGCCGAAGGGGAGGGCACTCGTGCCGCCGAGGATGTTGGTGGTCGTATCGACGTGCTCGGCCGGGCGAAGGATGTCGGGGTTGAACTCGATGTCGCGGAAGGCCTGGCGGGCGCGGCGCATCGAGAGTTCTTCGTCGGCGGCACCGTCGGTGTAGTCGAAGGCGGCCGCGGGGGTGCGGCGCTTCGCAATCTTCCGAAGGTCGGCGACGGTGAGGGCCGCCTCGAGGCGGCGGCGCTTGAGGTTGAAATCGGGCTTCTTGAACTGCAGGTACTCGAAGATGTCCGAGGGGTTCGGTAGTTGACGTTGCACCATGGTGGAGACCTTTTCGTTTTCGACGATGTTGGGGCTACGCCTCGGGCACGGCTGCCGGAGTGATAGCGGTTTCGACGTGCGCAACGCGCTTGATGAAGAACGACGCGATCACCGAGATACTGGCGCAGATCGCGACGTAGACCGCGATGGGCCACCACTCGCCTCCGCTGATCTCGAGCAGCCAAGCAGCGATGATCGGGGCGGTGCCGCCGAAGATCGCGGCACCAAGCTGGTAGCCGAGGGTCGCGCCGGTGTAGCGCAGCTCGGGCGCGAAGTTCTCGGCGATGAGCGTGCCGAGAATCGCGTTCACGCTGCCCCACAGCAGGCCAAAGGCGAAGATGGTCGTGACGAACAGCGCCCAGGTTTCGCCGGTGTTGAGCACAAGGTAATAGGGAACGATCAGTACGATCGTCGCGCTCGCCGACCAGCGGTAGAGCAGGGCGCGCGAGACGCGGTCGGAGATGGCACCGAAGATCGGCATCCAGACGGTCGCGACGAACGCGGCGGCGCCGACCGCGAGGAGCACCATGTTCTCGCGGGCGCCGAGCACGTTCGTCGCGTAGGCGACAACGTAGGTGCCGAAGATGTAGAACGGGCCGGTCTCGGCGGCCTTCGCGCCGATCGAGACGAGCACGGCGCCCCAGTGCTTCGTCACGACGTCCTTGATCGGCAGCTTGAGGCGGGCGCCGGTCTCGCGGATGCGGCGGAACTCCGGGGTCTCGTCGAGGCCGTTGCGGATCCAGAGGCCGATGAACACGAGCACGATGCTCGCGACGAAGGGCACGCGCCAGCCCCACGTGAGGAACTGGCCGTCGGGCAGTTGCGTGAGCAGGGCGATGACGATCGAGGCGAGCAGCATACCGAGGCTGATTCCCATCTGCGGCACGGCGCCGTAGAGTCCGCGGCGGTGCTTCGGGGCGTACTCGTAGGCGAGCAGCAGCGCGCCGCCCCACTCGCCGCCGATGCCGAGGCCCTGGAGGATGCGGAAGCAGATGAGCAGGATCGGCGCGGCGATGCCGATCGCCGCGAAGTCGGGGAGCAGGCCGATCGCGACCGTGCCGCCGCCCATGAGCGTGAGCGTGATGAAGAGCGTCTTCTTGCGGCCGATGCGGTCACCGATGTGCGAGAAGATGATGCCGCCGAGCGGGCGGAAGAAGAACGTGAGCGAGAACGACGCGAAGGCGAGGATCGTCGACACGAATTCGTCGTCGCTCGGGAAGTAGAGCTTGTTGAAGACGAGGGCCGCGACGGTGCCGTAGACGAGGAAGTCGAACCACTCGATGACGCTGCCGCTGAGGCTGCCGAGGAGCACGCGCAGGTTGAGCTTCTCTGTGGTGTCGGGTGTTGGGGTAGGTGTTCCCGGTGCGTTCATGAATCTCTCCCTTGAGATTTTTGCTACTGAGATTTCCGCTGCCAGTGCGGGTGCGGGTGCGGGTGCGGGTGGGCCACACGTGTGGTACGACCATGTGGTCTGACCACACGAGTGTAGGCACTCGCTGTTCAACGCGTCAACAAAAAATGTTCAAAATGCGCAGGAGACACCCCCGGGCGCGGCCGCCCGGCCTAAGAAGGTGCGGCTGGGAACTACTCGGCGCCGGTGGCGGGAGCGCCGAGGTTGCCTGCGGCTTCGCCGGCCGCCGACGTTTCGAAGTAGTACCCGCGAATGTGGGCCTGGATACGCTCTGCCGCGACCTCGCGGTCGCCCTCGCGGAGCGCCGTGAAGATGTCCCGGTGCTCGCGCCGCAGCCTGCGCGAGGTCGTCGCCCACTCGGGAATCGCGTGGGCGAGCGCGAGCGTGTGATCGGCGATCGACAGCCGCAGTGCATCCATGAGCGTGCTGATGAGCGGGTTGTCCGCGGCGCGCGAGAGCACGACGTGGAACTCGGCGTCGAGCGGAAGGAAATCCTCGACGGGGAGCAACTCGTCGTCCATGAAGTCGAGCAGTCGCTCGGCACTCTCCCAATCGCCGAAGGCGGGGTCGGAGTGTTCGGCCGCCCATGTCTCGAGCAGCAGCCGCGTCTCAAAGATGTGGTGGTGATCGACCTGCCGTGTCGCGAGCTGCAGGTTGAGCGCGAGCGTGAGCGCCTGTTCGGGCGCCGCCGTGATGATCGTGCCTGAGCGGGGGCCCGAGCCGGTCGAGGTGCGGATCGTGCCGAGCGACTCGAGCACGCGCATCGTCTCGCGCACCGAGCTGCGCGAAATGCCGAGCGTCTCGGCGAGCGTGCGCTCACTCGGCAGGTGGTCGCCGACGTGCAGACGGCCGCTCGCGAGTTCGTCGGTGACCCACGCCATAACCACTTCGTGTGCCTTCATTCGCACAATTGTTGCATTCGCCGCCCGGGCGCCACTGCACACTGGAAACGCGGTAAGCGCCCCGGTCCGAAGGCCAGAGCGCTCACCCTTGCGCGTATCCGCGACGTTGGAACGACGCTACGCCGAAACCTGCACCGTCTTCACGAGTGCGTCGAGGTCGGCGAGGTCCTGCTCGCTGAGGTCCTGCAGCGGCGGGCGCACGGGGCCCACGCTGCGGCCGACGACGTTGAGGCCGCCCTTGACGATCGACACACCGTAGCCGTGCTTGCGGTCGCGGATGTCGAGGTAGGGGATGACGAAGTCGCGCACCATGCGGCTGACCTCGGGCTCGTTTTCGGCGCGCACTGCGTCGTAGAACTTGAGCGCAAACTCGGGCACGAAGTTGAACATCGCCGACGAGTAGGTGCTCATGCCCATCTTCAGCAGCGGCAGCGCGTAGGTCTCGGCGGTGGGCAGGCCACCGAGGTAGAACAGGCGGTCGCCGAGCGCGGCGCGCACGCGAGCGAGGTGCTCGATGTTGCCGATCGCGTCCTTGAAGCCGATGAAGTGCGGGTGCTTGTCGGCGAGGCGCTGGAGGATCTCGGGGGTGTAGATCGCGTTCGCGCGGTTGTAGACGATGAGCGCAATGTCGGTCGACGAGGCGATCGCGTCGAGGTGGTTGAACAGGCCCTCCTGGTCAACCTCGGTGAGGTACGGGGGCAGCACGAGGAGGCCCTCGGCGCCGGCCTCGGTCGCGGCCTGGGCGTTGGCGATGGCCTGCTTCGTCGAGCCACCGGCCGACGCGAGCACGGGAACTTCGTCGCGGCTCGACTCGACCGCGGCGCGCACGACCTGGGGGAACTCGTCAACGCTGAGCGAGAACCCTTCGCCGGTGCCGCCTGCGGCAAAGAGGCCGGCAACGTCGTAGCTCGACTGCCATTCGATGTGCTTGCGGTACGCAGCCTCATCGAAGTCGTAGTCGGCAGTGAAGGCCGTGGCCGGGAACGACAGCAGACCGGTGGCGAGGTGCTTCGCGAGCTCCTGCGGCGTGTACTTCGTGGTCATGGCAAATCCTTTTCGAATAAATCTGTGAGGGTATTGGTCAGCGTAGGAGGAATTCGGAGGCGAAAACGCGATTCGCTATCCAAGTCGGCTATGCGCCGATATCAAAAGTGGAAACGCGCAAAATCAATTCCGAATTCGCATTGGGGGATACCTGACAGGGCCGCTTCGCGACGGGCGCGAGGCGGCCCTCGGGTGGGGTTGGGATGCGCGAACTAGAGCTCGACGGGCGTCACGAGCGGCTCGCCAGCGAGCTGCGCGCGCACGTTCTCGAGCACGAGGTTCTTCATGTCGTTGCGGGTCTCGACCGTGCCGCTGCCGACGTGGGGCAGGGCGACGACGTTCGGCAGGTTGAGCAGCTCGGCGGGCACCTGCGGCTCCTCCTCGAACACGTCGAGGCCGGCGCCGCCGACCGTGCCGTCCTGCAGCGCGGCGATGAGCGCGGCTTCGTCGACCACGGTGCCGCGGGCGACGTTGACGAGGATGCCGTCGGGGCCGAGTGCCGCGAGCACGCCGGCATCGACGAGGTGCTTCGTCGAGGGGCCGCCGACCACGGTGATGACGAGCGCGTCGCTGCGGCGGGCAAGTTCTTCGAGCGAACCGACGTACTCGGCGGTCGTGCCGGGCACCTCACGGCGGTTGTGATAGAGCACCTTGCAGCCGAAAGCCTCGACGCGCTGGGCGACGTCGGCGCCGATGCGACCCATGCCGAGGATGCCGATGGTGCTGCCCGAGAAGCGTCGCGTCAGCGGGTAGTTGGCCCCGGCGGCCCACTCGCCGGCGCGGGTGAAGCGTTCGGAGTCGGGGAAGCGACGGAAGGCGTTGAGCAGCAGACCGAGCGCGGTGTCGGCGACGCAGGCATTGAGTACATCGGGGGTGTTCGTCAGCGCGACACCGCGAGCCTTGAGCGCGGCGGTGTCGTTGCCGTCGTAGCCGACGCCGAAATTCGCGACGAGTTCGAGATTCGGCAACTGCTCGAGGAGTTCGGCCTTCACGCCGTTGCGGCCGCTGGTCACCGCGATGCGGATCTCCTCGGCGCCCTCGATGGGCGCTCCAGGGGTCACGACGCGGGCGGCAAACTCATCGTTGAGTTGCGTCTCGAGGGCGGGCATCAGTGGGCCGACCTGGAGTACGGAAGTTGCGTTCATGTCGCTCACGCTAGTTCGGGCGGGTAAAAATCGTCTAAGACGTAAAACGCATTGATCAATTCCCGCGGTGCATCTATCCCGCGAGTCGCGTGGAATTCCGCGACTTTTGCCGAGCGAAAAAGCCGAATCCGCGCATCCGACGTCATTTGCTTACGGAATGCTTGCTTGCGAACTTCCGCGAAATTGATTGACTCTAGGTACGCGAGAGTCCGTCGACAACGCGGTCGACACCCCGCATCAGACCTCAGCCGCGTCTCGTACGCGACCGGCCACATCCACCATGGCAAAGGAGCCAAACGGCATGACAAGTTCTGCAGTTCCCAGGAGCGCCAAGGCGCGCCTCACGCGCAGCGCCATCGCTGTGGTGCCGATCATCGCGCTGCTCACCGGCTGCACCGTCGCCAACTCGCAGTCCGACTCCGGCGTCGGCGCCCTCGAGGGCGACACGGTGCGGGTCGTGCTGCAGCAGGAGCCCCCGACGCTCGAGGCGTGCGAGGCGAACCTCACCTCGACCGGTGTCGTCGTCCGTTCGAACATCACCGAGCCCCTTGTCGAGCGCGACCCGGCGACGGGTGACCTCGACCCGTTGCTCGCCACCGAGTGGTCGCAGACCGGCGACACCGAATGGACGTTCACGATGCGCGAGGGCGTCACGTTCCAGGACGGCGAGAAGTTCGACGCGGCCGCCGCCGCGCACTCGATCGACCGCGCCGTCAATTCCGACCTCGGCTGCAACGTCGAGGGCTACGTCTTCGGCGACGCCGACCTCGGTCTCGACGTCGTCAACGACACGACGCTGAAGATCACGACCGAAGAGCCCGACCCAATTCTGCCGCTGAAGCTCTCATTCATCGAGATCGTCTCGCCCGCCACCTCCGACACCGAGAAGGTGCGTGAGCCCGCCGGCACCGGCCCCTACGAGATCGCCAACTGGAGCTCGGGCAACAACATCCGCCTCACCCAGTTTGCCGATTACTGGGGCGACAAGCCCGAGTTCCCGAACGTCGAGTATGTGTGGCGTGGCGAGGCGACCGTGCGCGCGGCCATGATCACGAACGGCGAGGCCGACATTGCGACCGGCCTGAGTCAGGACGACGGCATCGGCGACTACGGCGTCCCGTACCCGAACAACGAGACTGTCGCCGTGCGCTTCCAGGGCAACGTCGCGCCGCTCGACGACATCCGCATCCGCCAGGCGATCAACTACGCGATCGACAAACAAGGGATCGTCGACGCGCTCTACCCGAACGGCGACCAGGTCGCGGCGCAGATCATCCCCGAGGGCGTGGTTGGCCACAACCCCGACCTCGAGCCCTGGCCTTTCGACCCGGAGATGGCCAGCCAGCTGGTCGAGGAGGCCCGCGCCGACGGCGTGCCAGTCGACACCGAGATCCAGCTCGTCGTGCGCACCGCGCAGTTCCCGAAGATTCAGGAAGTGGCCGAGATCCTGCAGGGTGAATTCGCCGAGATCGGCCTCAACGTGAACCTGCAGATGCTCGAGACCGCGCAGCATCTCGAGTACCAGACCGCACCGTTCGTCACGAACCAGGGCCCCATCATGCTGCTGATTCAGCACGGTAACCAGGCCGGTGACGCCCAGTTCTCGGTCGACCAGTACTTCCTCTCCGACGGCCCGCAGAGCGAGTTCGGCACCGACGAGTTCGACGCGATGATGGATGCGGCCCGACCGCTTTCCGGCGACGAGCGCGAGGCGGCGTACGAGGAGATCATGAACTACGAGGTCGAATCGATCGTGCAGATGGCCTTCATCTCCCACCAGACCGGCATGCTCGGCGTCTCCGACCGCATCAACTACACCCCGAACTCGGCATCCGGCGACGAGTTGCGGATCTCCACGGTGACCTCGGCCTAGCGCCGGCACCGCACCCGACTCAACGCAACGGTTCAGAGAGGAACTCACGTGCTGAATTACCTAGGGAAGCGAATCCTCCAAAGCGCGATCCCGCTGATCGTCGTCGTCATCGGCGTCTTCTTCCTCGCCCGCCTCACGGGTGACCCGTCGTCGCTCTACCTGCCGCTGAGCGCGACCGAGGAGATGAAGGCCGACTTCGCGGCCCGTAACGGCCTCGACCTGCCCATCTTCCAGCAGCTGCTCAACTTCCTCGGCGGCGCGTTCACGCTCGACTTCGGCGAGTCGATGCGCACCGGCGAGGATGCGGCGGCGATGGTGCTCCGGGCGTTCCCGGCCACGCTGCAGCTCGCGTTCTTCACGATGCTGTTCTCGATCATCATCGCGGTCGTTATCGGTTGCTGGGCCGCCCTCAAGCCGAACGGCGTCGCCGACCGCATCGTGAGCTTCTTCTCGATGGTCGCCGCGAGTGTGCCCGACTTCTGGCTCGCCATTCTCGGCATCTGGATCTTCGCGATCTCGTTCGGTATTCTGCCCACCTCGGGTGTGCAGGGTGGCCCCGAGGTGTGGATCTTGCCCGTCGCGACGCTGATGATGCGCCCCGTGGGCGTGCTCGCGCAGATCGTGCGCGGCTCGATGGTGACCGTGCTCGGCCAGCCCTACATCAAGGTGGCCTACAGCCGCGGCGCAACGCGGTTCTTCGTCGTCACCCGGCACGCCCTGAAGAACGCGGCCGCCCCGGCGCTCACCGTCGCGGGCGACCTCACCGTCGGCCTCATCAACGGCGCCGTGGTCGTCGAATCGATCTTCGGTTGGCCCGGCATCGGAAAGCTCATGATCGACTCGATCCTCATGCGCGACTTCCCGGTGCTCCAAGCCGCCGTGCTCGTCACCGCCGTTGCGATCTTCGTGCTGAACATCGTCATCGACCTGCTCTACGCCGCCCTCGACCCGCGGGTTCGCCCCACCGGTCGCAGCGCGAAGCAGCAGGGGAAGAAGGACGGCGAGCCCGCGACCACCGGTGTGCGCACCGTCAAGCCCGGCGCCATCAAGGCGACCGTGGCCACCGCATCCGCCGGCTCGGCCTCGAGCACCGGCACCACCACATCCACTCAGGCACCCGGAACCCAGGGGGCAGGCGCATGACCGACACCCAGCCCAAGTACACTCCGGCGGTTGACGCCGGTGGCACCGAAGCGATTCTCACGACGAAGGCCGATCGCCGCCAGCTGAAGCGCGAGGGCGGACGTCCGAGCCTGTTCACGCTGCTGCTGCGCGACAAGTTCGCGACCACGGCCGCGGTCGTGCTCATCGTCATCATCCTCACCTCGCTCGTCGCGCCGCTGCTCGTGAGCGATCTCGCGCAGCGCCCCGACCTGCCCAACCGCAACCTGCCGCCGTTCAGTATCGGCGAGGGGTGGCAGTTCATCCTCGGCTCTGACGCGATTGGGCGCAGCATGCTCGCCCGCATGATGATCGCG
Source organism: Gulosibacter sediminis (assembly GCF_023370115.1). NCBI lineage: Bacteria > Bacillati > Actinomycetota > Actinomycetes > Micrococcales > Microbacteriaceae > Gulosibacter > Gulosibacter sp. ACHW.36C. The sequence goes on from NZ_CP097160.1 coordinate 343,670, forward strand.
GGCGGCACGAGCCTCGGCGTCTCACTCGCCGCGGTCGTCGTTGCCGGCATCATCGGCACGGCCTGGGGCATCTGGGCCGGCTACCACCGCGGCTGGCGCGAGAGCCTGTCGATGCGCATCGGTGACATCATCATGTCGTTCCCGTCGCTGCTGCTCGCCGTCGTCATCCTCTACATCTTCGCTCCGAGCGCCGCGAACATCGTGCTCGTGCTCGCCCTGACGCGCATCCCGATCTACCTGCGTACCGCGCGGGCCGAGACTGCCGAGCTGCGCACGCGCATGTTCGTGGATGCGGCGCGCAACTTCGGCGCGAGCCCCGCGACGATCATGGGTCGCCACATCTTCCCGAACGTGCTGCCGACGATCGTCTCGCTCGCGACGCTCGAGTTTTGCTATGTGATGCTCGCTGAGTCGTCGCTGAGCTTCCTCGGTATTGGTATTCAGCCGCCGGACCTCAGCTGGGGTCTGATGGTGTCGCAGGGTCGCGAGTACCTGTCGATCGCCTGGTGGCAGTCGGTGCTGCCTGGCCTGTCGATCGTCATCACGACGGTGTGCGCAAACGTGCTCGCCGCGTGGCTGCGCATCGCGACCGACCCGGGTCAGCGCTGGCGCCTCGCGAACAAGAAGTAGCCACCTCGTGGGGGAGCGCCCCGCCTCGGCAGGTGCCGGGGCGGGGCCTTCTCTCGTTAGTGGGGGAGCGCGAGGCTAGTTCGGCATGGTGCGGATGCGGCGAGCTTGGTGACGCGCGATTCGCGGCAACTCGCGGCGTCGCTCAGTTAGCGGGCGCGAGGCTGAGGGCGGCGGGCAGGTCGCCGCGCGCATCCGCCGCGACCTCGACGGCGTCGGCGCCGAGCCAGCGGGCCAGCTCGCCCAGTTCTTCGACGAGGTTCGCGACCACGACGTCCTCGCGCGGCCAGGTTTTCGCGGCCTGCGCATCCGGGGTTTCGGCGAATGCCGAGCGCACGAGCAGCACGCCGCGGGCGCGGTCGTGCTTGAGGTCGACGCGGGCGACGAGGTGCTCGCCGAGCAGGAACGGCAGCACGTAGTAGCCGTGCACGCGCTTCGCCGCGGGCGTGTAGATCTCGATGCGGTAGTGCATCCCGAACAACTCGAGCAGGCGGCGGCGCTCGAACACGAGCGGGTCGAAGGGCACGAGCAGCGCCCGCGCGTCGGTGCGGCGGGGGATGCGCGCGCCGGCCGCGAGCCAGACCTCGCGATCCCAGCCGCGCACGGTCACGGGTTCGAGCTCGCCGAGTTCGACGAGCTCGGCGATGGCCCGCTTCGTGCTCGCGGTGTCGAGGCGGAAGTAGTCGGCGAGGCACCGGAGCGAACCCACGCCGTGCGCCTGGGCCGAGATGCGCACGAGCTCGCGCACCGCATCCGCGCGCTCGGCGGTCTCTTGCGCCGCGATGGCCGGTGGCAGCACGCGCTCGGTGAGGTCGTAGACGCGCTCGAACTGCGCGTTGCGGCGGGCCGAGGTGATGACGCCCTCGTCGAAGAGGATCTCGAGGGCGACTTTCGCGCCGCTCCACGACCAGCCCCAGCCGTCGGATGGTCGGGCCGCGTGGGCCTCGTCGACGTAGCGCTCGAGCTCGCGGTTGGTGAGTGGGCCGTGCTCGGCGACGATGCCGCGCACGAGCGCCATGATGCCCGGATGCTTCGCCTCGATGTTGGCCGCGCTCATGCTGCCCCAGTTGCGGCGCTTCCAGCTGAGCAGCGGATACGTCGCCGCCGGCACGTAGGTCGCCTCGTGCGCCCAGGTCTCCATGAGGCGGTGCGGGGCCTTGCCGGTCGCGCGGTCGACGAGCGCGGTGTCGTAGGGGCCGAGGCGAGAAAAGAGGGGGAGCAGGTGGGCGCGCGTGAGCACGTTAACCGAGTCGATCTGCAGCAGGCCGATGCGGTCGAGCACGCCGGTGAGGTGCCGCATCGTCACGGTCTCGGGGCGCGGGCGATCGAGGCCCTGGGCAGCGATGGCGACGCGGCGCGCCTGGGCGAGAGTCAGGGTGCGGGTCACCCCGCTGACGCTAGTCACCGAGCCTGGATGCGTCAACGCCGCAGGGTGTCCCCAAGATCCCACTTTTTCCGCGAAAACTGGGCTGTGGGGGACACTTTGCGGCGGCCGTGCTGGGATGCGCGGGGCAGGCTGGATGCACGGGCTCGGGCAGGCGCGCGGCCGGGCCAACGCACTCGCCTGGCCCGACGCATCCCGTCCTTGCCTCCCAACCCCGACCCATCCCAAACCAACCCACCTACCCAGCACCGTCCCACCCCACACCCCCGGAAAACGAAGAATGCCCGCGGGCCAAGCCCACGAGCATTCTCAACTAGCCGCAATACCGAGCGGCCAAGCGCAAGCTACCGCGCAGCCGAACCCCACGTCTTCGAGGCGCCAGCCTCGTCGATGCGCTGGGGCACGCCCCACGGGTTCGAATCCTGCAGCGGTGCGGGGAGCAGCGCATCCGGCATCGACTGGAACGCGACCGGGCGCAGGAAGCGACCGATTGCCGCGGTGCCGACCGACGTCGACGAGTCGTTCGTCGTCGCGGGCCATGGGCCACCGTGCTGCTGAGCGTAGGTCACGGCGACACCGGTCGGCCAGCCGCCGAACAGGATGCGGCCCGAGACCTGGCGCAGGGCCCGCACGAGCGACTTGAGCTCGTCGCTCTCTTCGCCTTCAGCGGCCTGGATGGTCGTGGTGAGCGAGCCGGTGAAGAACTCGTTGACGAGCGCGGGGTAGTCGGTGCCGGCGGGCACCTCAACGAGCACCGAGAACGGGCCGAACACCTCGGCGAGGATGGCCTCGCGACCGGCGCGGAAGTCGTCGAGCGAGACGGCGACGATGGTCGGGGTGGTCCACCCCTGCTTGTCGTCGTCGACGCGCGACGAGCCGTCGGTGATGACGCGCACGCCGTTGGCGGCGAGCACCTCGTCGCGGCGCTTGTTGTAGCCGCGGGTGATGCCCGGGTTGAGCAGGCGCTGCTCGCCGGTCGACTCGTTCGCGGCGTCGAACGCCGCCACGAGCTGCTCGTCGAGGCCGTGGCCCTCGGGCAGGAACACGAAGCCGGGCTTCGTGCAGAGCTGGCCGGCCGAGCCCGAGATCGAAGTGGCGAAGCCGCTCACGATGTCGTCGGCGCGGGTGTCGAGGGCGGCCTGCGTGACGAACACGGGGTTCGTCGAGCCGAGCTCACCGTAGAAGGGGATTGGCTGCGGGCGCGCAGCCGCGATGTCGGCGAGCAGGCGGCCGACGTACTCCGAACCGGTGAAGGCACCGGCCTGGATGCGCGGGTCCTTGAGTACCGAGGTGCCGTTCTCCTGGCCGCTGAACACGGCGAAGACGCCGTCGGGCAGGCCGGCGCCCTTGAGCGCCTCGGCGACAATCTCGCCGGTGCGCACCGAAAGCTTCGGGTGGCCCGAGTGCGACTTGAGCAGCACGGGGTTACCGGCGGCGAGGGCCGCGGCGGTGTCGCCACCGGCGACCGAGAAGGCGAACGGGAAGTTCGAGGCCGCGAACACGACGGTCGGGCCGACGGGCTGCAGCACGCGACGCAGGTCGGGGCGCACGCCGAGGGCGTAGTCGGTGTCGAGGTAGTCGATGCGGGCGTCGAGGTAGGCGCCGTCGACGATCACGTCGGCGAACAGGCGCAGCTGCACGGCGGTGCGGTTGAGCTCGCCGCGGAGGCGACCCTCCGAGAGGCCGGTCTCTTCCTGGGCGATCGCGACGAGCTCGTCAGCGTTCGCGTCGAGCGCGTCGGCGGCGGCGACGAGCGCAGCGCCGCGCTCCTTCGGGTTCGTGTCGGCGTAGGCAAGCGCGGCCGCGTCGGCGGCGGCAACGAGCGCCTCGATCTCGGGGTCGAGCTCTTGAATCAACGGGCTGTTGGTGTGCGGTGTAGTCATTAGCATCATCCCTGAAACTCGTGCTGCTGCCTGCGTGCATCAGCTCGGGGGCGGGCGCAAAAAAAGCGCGCAGCAACAGCCGCCTGCCGAACGTTCACGAAGCCTATCGCGCGAGCCCCTCGCGAAACCCGAAATCGTTGCGCTCTCGGCGATCAGTCGGCCAACGCATTGATGAATGCACGAATTGGCACGATGCGCGGGCATTTCCTTGTGTAAAGGCACGAAGGCAATTCAGACAATGTCCAATTAGGGTTATCGCGGGTCCCGGTCCGAGCGTTACACGGCACGATTCGGCTCGGGGCCGAACACGTTCACGCACGGATGCACCGGCAGGGTCGCCGAGGTCCGTGCCACTGCGTCGGGTGCTCCGCCACGTCGCAAGACTAGGGTGGAGACCGCTATGACAGCTTCACCGGTGCTCTTCGACCAGCGCGGCCACCTCGGCCTCATCACCCTGAACCGCCCGCGGCAGCTCAATGCCCTCTCGTTCGAGATGTTGCAGCTCATCGATGCGCAGGTGGATGCGTGGCTCGCCGACCCGAACATCCGCCAACTCGCGCTCACGGGCGCGGGGGAGCGCGCGCTCTGCGCCGGCGGCGATATCGCTGAGTCGCGCCTGGCGCTTGAGGCGGGCAACCCGCAGCTGTTCTACGACTTTCTTGCGCTCGAGTATCGGCTCGACGTGAAGCTCAACGAGCTGCCGAAGCCGTACGTGACGCTGCTCGACGGCATCACCTTCGGCGGCGGCATCGGCCTGAGCGCCCATGCGTCGCACCGCATCGTCACCGAGCGCAGCCGCCTCGGCATGCCCGAGGTGCGCATCGGTTTTCTGCCCGACGTCGGCGGCAGCTGGCGGCTCGCCGAGATGCCCGGCGAAGTCGGGATGCACGTGGCCCTCACCGCGGGCACGTTCGGCGCGGGCGATGCGCTCGCGGGCGGATTCGCCGACGCGTTCGTGCCGTCGGCGCGGCTCGGCGAGCTGCTCGCGGCGCTCGAAACCGAGGCCGCCGACGAGGTCGTCGCGCGCTTCGCCGAGCCGGCGCCCGAGGCCGAGCTGCTGCCGCAGCGCGACTGGATCGACGTCGTCTACCGGCATGAGCGCGTTGCCGACATTTTGGCCGAGTTGGATGCGCTGTCCACGGCGGGGCAGGCGGCCGTGGGGGAGGCCGCCGCGAGCATCCGGCAGATGTCGCCGACGTCGCTCGAGGTGACGGCACGACTGCTGCGGGATGCGCGGGCAGAGCCGGGCCTGCGGGCCGCGGTCGCGCGCGAGTACCGGGTGGGGATGCACCTCGCGACGGCGCCCGACTTCGCCGAGGGCGTGCGGGCGCGCGTCGTCGACAAGGACAACAACCCGCAGTGGCGCCCGGCGCGACTTGAGGACGTCGACCCGGCCGAGATCTCGCGGATGTTCGAGACCGACGCGACCGCCGCGCTGTTCGGCTAGGCGGGCGGGTCGGCCCGGTGTGCACCGTGCAGCCAGATGTCGGTGGTGGCAGGCACAATAGAAATTGAACGGCCCGCGCTTCGGGCCCACACGTCGCAACGCCGCGGGTTCGCTCGCGGTCGAGATTCGAGGAGCACTCTCATGGCCGCACTCGTGGCGGGGTACGCCCGCACGCCCTTTACTCGGTTCACCGGCAAGCTTGCGGGGCAGCCCGCCACCGTGCTTGGCGCCCACGCCGCGAAGGCCGCGCTCGAGCGCGCGGGTATCAGCCCTGACGAGGTGGACCTCGTCGTCGCCGGCCAGGTTCTGCAGGCCGGTGCCGGCCAGAACCCAGCCCGCCAGAGCTCCGTCGGCGCGGGCATCTCGATGAACGTGCCGGCCATCACGATCAACGCCGTCTGCCTCTCGGGCACCGAGGCGGTCTCGCAGGCCGCGCGCCTTATCGCGGCGGGCGAGGCCGACGTCGTCGTCGCGATCGGCCAGGAGTCGATGTCGCTCGCGCCGCACGTCGCGCCGCTGCGCGCGGGCGTGAAGTACGGCCCCGCGACGTTCATCGACACCGTCGACCACGACGGCCTCTCCGACGCCTTCGACCAGGTCGCAATGGGGGCGCTCACCGAAGAAGGCAACGTGCCGCTCGGCCTCACCCGCGAAGAGCAGGACGAGTTCTCGGCGAAGTCGCACCAGCGCGCGGCGGCCTCGGGCGAGTTCTTCGCCGGCGAGATCGCGCCGTTCACCGTCACCTCGCGCAAGGGCGACACCGTCATCGACGCTGACGACGGCGTGCGCCCCGAGACGACGGCCGAGTCGCTCGCCGGCCTGCGCCCGGCGTTCACCAAGGACGGCACGATCACGGCCGGCAATGCCTCGCAGATCACCGACGGCGCCGCCGCGCTCGTCATCGTGAGCGAGGCCGCCGCCGAGCGGCTCGGCCTCGCGCCGATCGCCCGCATCGAGGCGACCGCGTTCGTCGCCGGCCCCGACAACCACCTCCACTCTCAGCCCGCGCGGGCCATCTCGGCCGCGCTCGCGAAGCTCGACGGGGTCACCGCATCCGACCTCGCCGCTGTCGAGATCAACGAGGCCTTCGCGGCCGTCGGCGTGCAGTCGGCGCGCGAGCTCGGCATCGACCTCGAGGTGGTGAACCAGCACGGCGGGGCGATCGCGCTCGGGCACCCGATTGGCGCATCCGGGGCACGCATCGTGGGTACGCTTGCGCGCCAATTGCAGGCCGCGGGCGCCGGCTCGCTCGGCGCCGTCGGCATCTGCGGTGGCGGCGGGCAGGGCAGCGCGGTCGTGCTGCGCGCGCTCTAGCCAGGGCAGACGAAAGCGGGCCGGGCGACGCGTTGTGCATCACCCGGCCCGCTTCGGCGCGGCCTGCGTGCTACGGGCAGGTCACCGTGAGCTCGAAGGGCAGCGTTTCGACGCTCGTCGCGTCGGCAATGTTGGTCGAGAGGCCCTCACCCGAAATCGTGTAGGTGTTGCCGTCGACCGTTGCTTCGGCCGAACCCTGGCCGGTGCCCTCGGCGTACGCCAGGCTGTTGCCGTCGGCGTCGGTGACACCGACGGCGGTGACGGTCGGGTCATCGGCGCTCGCGAGGACAGCGCCGACGGACTGGCCAGCGGCGGCGTCGAGATCGGGCGAAGTCACCGAAATCGCAAAGCCCATCTCGGAGTCGGCGCAGGCGACCTGTGCGTCGCTGAACTCAACGGCCTGACCGTCGATGGTGAGGGAGAAGTCGCCCGAGCCGCTGCTCGCGCCGCCTTCCTCGCTGCCGCCGTCTTCGGTGGTCGTGTCTTCCGACTCGTTGCTGCCGGTGTCGGCCGAGTCCTGGTTGCTGTCGGTGGCCGGCTCTTCGGCGTCGCCGCTGCTGCAGGCGGTGAGCGACGCGAGCAGCGTGGCTGCGGCGGCGAGAGAGATGAGGTGCTTGCGGTTCATTGCAGTGCCTTTCTGGCGGCCACGCGGGTCGTTGCGAGGCGCTGCTTGGATGCTATTTGCGCGGCACCAACCCGCGATAGCGCTGCTCGTCGATCTCAGCCCGCAGGCCGACGACACATGCTGCTCGGGGCTGGTGCCACTCGCACCGATTAGTAGCTTGCGCGCTCGCCGGTGCCCGCCACGCCGGAGCGCTCGTGGAGGAACGTATCGGCAAGCTTTTCGGATGCGCGGGCCAGCAGCGAGACATCGGCCGCGACGAGGATGAAGTCCATGCCGTCGTCGAGGTAGCCGAGCGCGACCTGCTGGTCGAACGCGTTGATACCGACCGGCTTCCCGGCCGTGCGGGCGGCCGCGATCGCCGAGCGCACCCCGGCCACAACATCCGGATGCGTCTGCTGGCCGATGAAGCCCATTGAGGCCGCGAGGTCGCTCGGGCCGATGAAGATGCCGTCGACACCCTCGGTGTTCACGATCGCCTCGACGTTCTCCACCGCCTCCGCCGACTCGATCTGCACGAACAGCGAGACGAGCTCGTCGTTGGCGCGCCCCAGGTAACCGTCGACGCGGTTCCAGCGGCCGCCGCGCGAGAGCGCGGCGCCGACGCCGCGCACGCCGGCGGGCGGGTAGCGGACCGCACGAACTGCGGCAGCCGCATCCTCACCCGAGTTCACCATCGGCACGAGCAGGTTCTGTGCGCCGAGGTCGAGGTACTGCTTGATGAAGACTTCGTTGTTCACGGGCACGCGCACGACCGGGGTGACCGGGTAGGCGGCGAGGATCTGCAGCTGGGTCTGGATCGACTCGAGCGAGAGCGGGGCGTGCTCGCCGTCGATGAGGACCCAGTCGAGGCCTGAGCCGGCGGCGATCTCGGCGTTCACCGTCGAGCCCGAGCAGAGCCACATGCCCGCGAGGCCGCGGTCGGCGTCGGCGAGGCGCTGCTTGAAGGTGGGCGGGAGCTCTAGAGAAAACGACATGAAATGGTGCCCATCTTTCCGTAGTCACACACGACCGAGTCGCCGCGCTCGACCCACATGGGGCGGGTGAACGAGCCGGCGAGGATGATCTCGCCGGCCTCGAGGCGCGAGCCGTGCTGGTGGAACTTGTTCGCGAGCCAGGCGACGCCCGTGGCGGGGTGGTTGAGCACGCCCGCGGCGACGCCGGTCTCTTCGATCGTCTCGTTCTTGTAGAGGAGCGCCGAGACCCAGCGCAGGTCGATCTCGTCGGGGCGCATCGGGATGCCGCCGAGCACCATGCCGCCGTAGGCCGCGTTGTCCGAGATGGTGTCGACGATCGTGCGGCCCTCCATCTCGATGTGCGAGTTGAGCACCTCAAGCGCGGGCGTGACGAACTCGGTGGCGCGGATCACGTCGAACAGCGAGCAGTTCGGGCCCTCGAGCGGCGACTTGAGCACGAACGCGAGCTCAACCTCGATGCGCACGTTGGTGAACTGGTCGAAGTCGATGACCGAGCCGTTTTCGTAGACGGTGTCGTCGAACATGACGCCGTAGTCGGGCTCGGTGATGCCGGTCGCGGCCTGCATCGCCTTCGAGGTGAGGCCGATCTTGCGGCCGACGAGCTTGCGGCCGGCGGCGACCTGGCTGTCGCGCCAGACACCCTGGATTGCGTAGGAGTCCTCGACGGTCGCGTCGGGGTAGCGGGCGGTGATGCGGGGGATCACCGTGTGAGTGCGCTCGGCGTCGGCGAGCTCCTCGGCAATCTTTCTGATGTCCTCATTGGCAAGCATGCGCCGATCATATTTGATTTGCCTCACCCTCGTCCGAGTGCTTGCCGGTGGCCGCCGCCCGAGCTCTCAACTGCCCGACCGCTCAACCGCGAATTAGGGGGTGGGGTAGCGCCAGGATGCGGTGGCTGGGTCAGTGCCGTAGGTGTCCTGGTTCGCGGCGGGGTCCTCCCAGCCCGGGTCGTTGCCGAGTTGGAGGCAGTCCTCGATGCGGCCGGATGCGCCGGCAATCGACACTTCGAGCACCTGCGCGCCGCGCTCGCAGCGGCCGTTTGACTGCCACGAGAGCTCGAGCTTGGCTGCCGTTCCGGGCTCGATCGTCGGGGCGGATTCGGACCCGGGCGAGGCCTCCCAGTCGACATCGATGTCGATGCCGTCGAGCGTTGACGTCGCGAACGTTGGCGGCTCGCTGAGCGTGACCGGCGCATCGGAGCAGTTGAGAATCTCGACGCTGAGATACCGGCGGCCCGCTGCCGCGTCGACGATACTGAAGCCGATCGCGAGTTGGTCGGTGCCGTCGCAGCTCGCGGGCGTCGCGGCCTCACGAATGGGCAGCTCGCCCTCGTACGGCCCGGAAGACTGCTCGGAAGCGTCAGTCGCGCCGGTGCTCTCGCCAACATCCACTTCGGGGATGCGCGACCCGGCCGTGTTCGCGCACGCCGCCAACAGCGCAACGGCTGCCGCGCATCCGACCACCGCCCGCATCCCACTCAATTTCCCCACGCCCCATCCTCCCTTGAAAAGCTGTTGAGTGGTCGCTTTTTGTAGTTAGTGAGGCGGAAACACTACAAAGAACGACCACTCAACAGTTCGTGTGGCGGCCGCGCTACGGGGCGGCCTGCCGACCAAGCGCGCCGTGGCGGCTAGGGGTGGGGGACCGGGGCCGTGGCGGGGAGGGCGTTGCCCGCGTAGGCGAGGTAGCCGCGCTGGATTTCGATTTGGTCGGCGACGTAGCGCGCGTCGTGCCAGCAGCCCCAGATGAAGCTCGAGCCGCGGCGCGACTGCCACGGGATGCCGACGAAGTAGACGCCCGGCTCCTCCGAGACGCCGCGCTGCTGCACGGGGCGGCCGCGGTCGTCGAAGGTGTCGACCTCGAGCCAGCCGTAGTCGACGCCGAAGCCGGTCGCCCAGACGATCGTCGTGATGCCGGCCGCAGCCAAGTCGAGCGACTCGATCGGTGTCGTCACCGACTCGGGCAGTGCGCCGAGCTGCCACGCCTCGGGCTCCTCGGGCAGGTCGAGGCCCATGCGCTCGATGTAGGCGTCGGCCTGCTCGAGCACCGACAGATAGTTCGCGTCGCCGAGGCGAATGTCGCGCTCGAGGTTCGGCTCGAACGTGAGCACGCCGTCGGCAAACGACTCGGCGCGGCCGACGAGCGTGATGCCATCGGCGGCGAGGTCGCGGAAGTCGATCGTGCGACCGCCGTGGGCACCGCTCACGGCGATGGTCGTGTGCTCGGCGCCGGCAGGCGGCGTCGCCTTCTCCCACAGGCCGAGCGCCCCGAGCCACCACACGAAGCTGCGCCCGCGGTACCGCTGCGGAGGCCGGTCGTGCGCACCCACCGCGAGCACGACCTCACGCCCGCTCGCCCGCAGCTCGTCGGCAATCTGCACGCCCGACGACCCCGCGCCGACGACGAGCACGCCGCCCGGCCGCAGCTGCTCGGGGTTGCGATAACTGCTCGAGTGCAGCTGGTCGATGCCGGCGTCGGCCGGCACGAGGGCGGGATACGCGGGCACCTGAAACGCGCCCGTCGCGGCGACGACGAAGCGCGACGAGAACGTGCCGGCGCTCGTCTCGGCGATGAACCGGCCGCTCGCGTCGCGGCGCACGCTGCGCACCTCGACGCCGGTGCGGATCGGCAGCGCAAACTTCTCGGCGTACTGCTCGAAGTACCGCGCCACGCGCTCCTTCGGCGCGAATTCGTCGGGGTCGACATCGTCAAACTCGAGGCCGGGGAAGCGGTCGTGCCAGGCGGGGCCGTTGGCGACGAGCGAATCCCAGCGCTCGCTGCGCCAGCGCTCGGCGATGCGGTTGCGCTCGAGCACGATGTGGGGGAGGCTCCGGGCGCTCAGGTGTTCGCTCGTCGCAATTCCGGCCTGGCCGGCGCCGATTACGAGCACTTCGGTGGGCTCGATCTGGGGGCTCGACATGTGTTCATCTCCGCTCTGGTGTCAGCTCAGCGGCACTTCTTCGCGTCGCTGCTGGCTTCAGACAACCGCACACCCCGCCCGCGACGCCAATAGTTGTTCCCGGTGCAGAACATCTATTCACCAGATGCAAACCGAAAAAGCGATCACAAAAACCGCACGCGGATGCGCGCCACGGCCACCCGCAGAACTCGCGCCCCTACGCCCCCGGCAGCCGAGGCCGAGCCGGATGCGCGGGGTCGGCAAGCACCTCGCGCACGGCCGCCTCGACTGCCCGCGCCCGGCTCGATGGCTGCACCTGCGCGAGCGCCGCGATCTCGACCCGCAGTCCCGGTGCATCGTCGCTGAGGTCGACGGCGACCGCGCGATCGCCCGCGTAGGTCTCGTCGGTGTTTGGGCGCTGATTCAGGATCGAGAAGCCGAGCCCGGCCGCGACCATCGACCGCACCGTCTCGTAGCTTGACGAGCGATAGCGCGGGTTTGGTTCGACGCCCGCCGAGCGCAGGATGTCGAGGAAGTACGCGGTGCTGCTCGGCAGGTCGAGCAGCACGAACGGCTCGTCGGCGAGCTCGCGCAGGGCAATGCGCTTGCGGCTCGCGAGCCGGTGCGTCGCCGGCAGGATGACGTGCGGCCGAAACTCCGCGAGCACGGTGCTCGCGATGCCGTCGCCCATCGGCAGGTCGTAGGTGAGCGCAATCTCGGCGCGACCGCCCCGCAGTGCGGCGAGGCACTCCTCGTGGTTGCCCTCGATGACGTCGACCTCGAGCGCTGGCTGGCTCTCGCGCAGCGCGCCAAGGAGCTGCGGCAGGATGAACGGCGCGAGCGGCGAGAAGCAGGCGAGGGTGATGCGGCCCTGCACCTCGTGCTGCCCGGCGCGCACGTTGTCGATCGTCGCGCCGAGCTCACCAAACAGTCGCTGCACATCGCGCAGCAGCGTCTCGCCGGCGGGGGTGAGAATGAGCCCCTTCGAGTGCTGCCGAATAAACAGCGACGCCCCGAGCGAGCGCTCGAGCTGGGTGATCGCGGTCGACACGGCCGACTGGGCCACGTGCAGCTCGGCGCTCGCGGCCGTCATGTTGAGCAGCTTCGCGCACTCGGCGAAGTAGACGAGCTGATTCAGCGTGATGGGAAACCGTTGCACCATGGGAGCCTCCTCGGGGCCGCACCGCGATCCGATCTATTTACTAGATGCACTGCCTAAATTTTCACTATTTTACAGATGGACGCGCTGGTTCAAGAATAAGGGGAACTCGCGGTAACGCAACCGCCACTCGATGAGGAGGACCCATGACCGAGCCGACCCACGTCCGCCTGCGCAAGTTCAACACCAAGGAGACGTACCCCGAGCAGAACCTCGACAACGACCTCTGCCAGGCGGTCGTCGCCAACGGCGTCGTCTACCTGCGGGGCCAGATCGGGCAAGACCTCGACACGCGCGAGTCTGTCGGCATCGGCGACGTCGTCGCGCAGACCGAGCGCGCGATGGAGAACATCAAGATGCTGCTCGAGGAGGCGGGCAGCGGCCTCGATGACATCGTCAAGGTGATCGTCTACATCATCGACCCGCGCTACCGCGAAGACGTCTACCGCACCATGGGCACCTACCTCAAGGGCGTGTACCCCGTCTCAACCGGCATCGTCGTGCAGGCGCTCGCCCGCCCCGAATGGCTCGTCGAGATCGACGCGACCGCTGTTATCAGCGAGCGGGCCTAGCCATGACGTTCTCGCTCATTCTGCGCGACCCCGTCACGGGTGAGTTCGGCTCGGTGATCTCGTCGTCGTCGCCCGCCGTCGCGGCGCGCTGCGTCAACCTCGCCGACGGCGTCGGCGGCGCCCACTCGCAAAACGTCACCGACCCGCGGCTCGGCGTGCAGCTCATCGACGAGCTCCGCGCTGGCGCGTCGGCCGAGGATGCGCTGGCTCGCGTCGTCGCGTCGGCCGACCCGGCCGCGATCGACTTCCGCCAGTTGCTCGTGTTGGATGCTGCAGGCCAGTCGGCGGTCTTCTCCGGTCCGCGCGCGCTCGGCACGTTCGGTGCCGCCCAGCGAGAGAACGCGGTTGCGGGAGGCAACATGCTCGCGAGCCTCGACGTGCTCGACGCGCTCGTCGACGCTGCGCTCACCGCCGAGGGCCCGATCGAGCGCCGCCTGCTCGCCGCGCTCAACGCTGCAATCGCGGCCGGCGGCGAAGAGGGCCCCGTGCACTCGGCCGGCCTCGCCGTCGTCGCCGATGCCGGCTGGCGCGTCACCGACCTCCGCGTCGACTGGTCGGACGACCCGATCGGCGACCTTGGCCGCGCGCTCGACGAGTGGCTGCCCCAGCGCGACGCCTACACGCGCCGCGGCCTCAACCCGGCCGAGGCCCCCTCGTACGGAGTGCCGGGCGATGAATGACGCAAGCACCGCATCCGATCACGCCTCAGCATCCGCCGCCGACGCGACCAGCGCCACCGAAGCCCTGAAGCAGCGCATCGTCGCTCGCCGCGAAGCGCTTGATGCCAAGCTCGTCGATCTCTCGAACGACCTCCACGCGAACCCCGAAACGGCCTGGCAGGAGCACCGCTCCTCGGCCGCGGTAGCGCGCCTGCTGGCCGAGCACGGCTTCGAGGTCGAGCATCCGTACCTCGGCCTCGAGACCGCGTTCCGCGCGACCTTCGGCGATCGCGACGAGGCCGCCTTCACCGTCGGTTTCGTCGCTGAGTACGACGCGCTGCCCGGCCTTGGGCAGGCCTGCGGCCACAACCTCATCGCCGCCATGTCGACCGGCGGCGCGCTTGCGCTCGCGGCGGTCGCCGACGAGCTCGGCATCGCCGTCGAGGTGATCGGCTCGCCGGCCGAGGAGGGCGGCGGCGGCAAGATCGAGCTGCTCGAGCGCGGCGCGTTCACCGAACTCGACTTCGCGCTCATGGCGCATCCGGCTCCCGTCGACGTCGTCGAGGCCCGTCCGTACGCGGTCGCGCACTGGCATGTGCAGTACGACGGCCGCGCCGCCCACGCGGCGGCCTACCCCGAGCGCGGCGTCAACGCGAACGACGCGTTCGTCATCGCGCAGACCGCGATCGCCCTGCTGCGCCAGCAGCTGCCTGCCGGCGTGCGCGTGCACGGCGTGCAGACGCGCGGCGGCGAGGCCCCGAATGCGATTCCCGAGCGCACCGAAGGCCGCTGGTACGTGCGCGCCGAAACGATGGAGCAGCTGCTCGAGACCGAGCAGCGCGTGCGCAACTGCTTCGAGGCGGGCGCACTCGCGAGCGGCGCCGCCCTCACCGTAACTCCCGAGAGCAAGCGGTATTCCGAGATGCGCACCGACGAGGCCGCGCTCGAGCGCTACCGGGCGAACGCCGTCGCCCTCGGCCGCAACTTCGACGTCGACCCGGCCGCCGCCTCGATGAACCGCGCCTCGACCGACATGGGCAACGTCTCGCTCGTCGTCGACGCGATTCACCCGTACATCGGCGTCGGTGGCGACGCGAGCAACCACCAGCCCGCGTTCGCCGCGGCCTGCGTCGGCCCCGCCGCCGAGCAGACCCTGCGCGACGGAGCGACCGCCCTCGCGTGGACGGCGCTCGACGTCGCCCTCGACCGACTCAACCAAGCCCAATAAGAAGGAGCGCCAACGATGACGCGCACACACGACGAGTGGCAGGCCGCCGCGGCCGCCCTCACCTTTGACGGCCGCCCGTTCATCGGCGGTGCCCGCGTCGACGCCCACTCGGGCGCGACGATCGCGAAGACGAGCCCGGCGACGGGCGAGGTCATCTCGCACATCCACGCCTGCGACGACGTCGACGTTGATGCGGCGGTCGCCGCCGCGCGCGCCGCCTACGACGCGGGCGAATGGTCGCGGGCCGGCGCCGGGTTCCGGCGCGAGCGCCTGCTCGAGTTCGCCCGGCTCATGGAGGCCCGCGCCGACGAGTTCGCCCTCTACGACACCCTCGACATGGGCAAGCCCGTGCGCGAGTCGTCGACGGTGGATGCGCCGGGCTCGGCCGCGCTCTACCGCTTCTATGGCGAGGCGATCGAGAAGCTCGAGGACGTGGTGCCCGTGACGCCGCCCGGCTCGACCGCGCTCGTCACCCGCGAGGCACTCGGCGTTGTCGCGGTGATCGTCGCCTGGAACTACCCGCTCGAGATCGCGACCTGGAAGATCGCGCCGGCCCTCGCCGTCGGCAACTCGGTCGTCGTGAAGCCGCCAGTCGAGGCCTCGCACTCGACGCTGCTGCTCGCCGAGCTCGCGCTCGAGGCGGGCATCCCTGCGGGCGTCTTCAACGTCGTGACGGGCCGCGGCTCGACGGTCGGGCGCGCGCTCGGCCTGCACAACGACGTCGACATGCTCGCGTTCACCGGCTCGACCGAGGTCGCGAAGCAGCTGCAGCAGTACGCGGGGCAGTCGAACATGAAGCGGCTCGCCCTCGAGGCGGGCGGCAAGAGCTCGAACCTCATCTTCGCCGACTGCGACGACCTGCAGCTCGCTGCCGAAAAGGCCGCGTTCGGCAGCTTCTACAACCAGGGCGAGGTGTGCTCGGCCAACTCGCGCATTTTCGTCGAGCGGCCGGTGTACGGCGAGTTCGTGCGCCTTTATGTCGAGGCGGCGGCCGCGTACGCGCCTGGCGACCCACTCGACCCGGCCTCGGGCACGGGCTCGCTCGTGTCGAACGCCCACGCCGACAGCGTCTGGGACGCTATTGAGCGCGCGCGCTCGGCCGGCACGATCGTCGCCGGCGGCAACCGGCCCGCGATCAACGGCTCGACGGCCTTCATCGAGCCGACGATCGTGACCGACGTGCCGGACGACCACGAACTGCACACGCACGAGCTGTTCGGCCCGGTCGCGGTCGTCACCCCGTTCGACAATGAAGAAGAGGCGATCGCCCGCGCGAACGAGACGCCCTACGGCCTCGCGGCCTCGCTCTGGACAGGCTCGCTCGCCCGCGCGCACCGGGTGTCGTCGCAGCTCGTCGCTGGCACCGTCTCGGTGAACACCGTCGACGCGCTCGGGTTCACGACCCCGTTCGGCGGCTTCAAGCAGTCGGGCTTCGGCCGCGACCTCTCGGTGCACGCCCTCGAGAACTACACCGACTACAAGACGACCTGGATGCAGTGGGGTTAGCCCGCGCGCCGGTGCCGGTGAGGCGCCGCCAACGAACCGGGGGCCCGCAGCACGTGCTGCGGGCCCCCGGTTCGTTGTTCTGGGCCGTTGGCGCCGGCGCGGTGCAACCACTCAACGAGGCAGCGTGACCCACCTGTCCCATATATCGACCAGAAGGGAGATATACCCCTGACGGAATAGTGGGACAGTTGGGTCACGGAACCTTGCCGTTGGGCGCGAGGTGGCACGGTTGAGGCCCCGGGTCGGCGCCTTAGTGCATTGTCATGACGACGAGCATCGCGGCCATGCCGAGCGACTCGAGCGCGTGTGGGAGTCGGCGCCGCAGCAGCGCGGCGCCCGCCGCGACCGCGAACACCGCGGCAAACACGAGCGCGACGACGGTGACCGCGACGAACAGCGTCGACCCGTCGTGCGAGTGGCCCGCGTGCGCGACGGCGACCGACATGCTCGCGAGCTGATCGCCGCCGCCCGCGGCGACCGTCGCGGTGTGCGTGCCGTGCGCCGGGTGCCCGCCGCCGTGCTGCAGCAACTGGAGGGCCATCACGGGGTACGACGCCGCGCAGAGGGCGGGCACCGCGCGGTCGAGCAGCCGGGCACGCGGCGTGGCTAGCGCATCCGACACGCCCCGTGCCCCGGCCGGCACGCTCCGTGCACCGGCCGTTACGCCACGCGCCCCGACCGCCGCGCGCCGCGCCGACCGCGCGTGCCACGCAGCCATGCCGACGCCGGCGAGCATGAGCACGCCGGCCCAGGCGATGGGATGCACGAGTCCGGTCATCGACGCGTCGATCATCGCGGCGGCCATCACGGCCGCGCCGCAGATCGGGGCAGCGCGGCGGTGCAGCAGCGCCGCGGCGAGGCAGAGGCCGCTCGCGGCGACCATGAGCCAGGGCATGAGCTCAGACATGAGGGTCCATTCGGGTACGTCGTTGTACTGGTGGCGGGTACGCGTCGGCGCGGCCAGGCAGCTGCCTGACCGCGCCGAAACGGGGGAGCGGGCTACTCGCAGCCGCAGTGGCCGGCGCCCTCGGCACCACCCTCGCCACGCTGGGCGGCGCAGTGCGCGGAGGCCGGGCGGGGCACATCCAGCGTCGGGTTCTGGTCGAAGAAGCCGTAGGGCTTCATCGAGAAGCCGAGGCGGTCGACGGGCATGATCGGCCAGTCCTCGGGGCGCGGGAAGTGGGTCATCGCGAACGAGCACCACACGACGATGTCGTCGCCGTCGACGGGCCGCTGCTGCTCGACCCACTGGGCGATCGTGCCCTGCTTGCCCGAGTGCTGGTTCGGGTAGGTGCCCGAGGGGAAGCGCTCGTCGGCGTCGAAGTGCGTGAGCCAGAGGTGGTTCTTGCCGTAGGCCGCGCGGCGCGAGATCGACGAGCCCTCGGCCGCCATCATCGTCGGCTGGTCGGCGGCGCGCAGCTCGTAGCCGACGGGAAAGCCGTGGCGGTTGAGCTTCGACGGGTTGACGATGTGCCACACGCGACCGGTCTCGCCGTTCGCCTGGCGCCCGCCCTCTTCGGTGAGGCGCGTGACCTTGCGGGTGAAACCGTTGCCCCAGGGGTTGTCGTCGCCGAACGGCACGCGCAGGGCCTCGTGCTCGTCGACCGCGTTCTCGAGGCCGTCGACCGACATGTCGAGTCGGGCGCAGAACATGTGCTGGTGGAACGGCATGCCGAGGCCCTCGTCGCCGAGGGGCGACGACCAGCGCCGGCGCTGCTCTTCGTCGGCGTACGCGGCGGTGTAGACGATGCCGGTCGCCTTGCACTCGAGCTCGATCGTGCCGTCGAGGTAGAGGTACCAGTAGAAGCCATAGTCGTAGTTGCCGACCGTGATGAAGAATGAGATGACGAGGCGGCGATTGCGGCGCACATCCACCGCGCCCGTGAACTCGTCGGTGTGCTTCCAGAGGATGCCGGCGTCTTCTTCGTGAATGCAGATGGCGTTCTTGATCGTGCGGGCGTGGCCCTGGTCGTCGGCGACTACCGCATCCGAGTAGTGAATCTCGCCGAGGCAGTCGCAGCCAAGCTCGAGCGAGTTCGCGTTCTTGCCCATCGAATACTCGCCGGCGTCGAAGTAGTTCTGCCAGAACCGCACGG
This sequence comes from Gulosibacter sediminis, assembly GCF_023370115.1. Classification (NCBI taxonomy): domain Bacteria; kingdom Bacillati; phylum Actinomycetota; class Actinomycetes; order Micrococcales; family Microbacteriaceae; genus Gulosibacter; species Gulosibacter sp. ACHW.36C. The sequence goes on from NZ_CP097160.1 coordinate 362,043, forward strand.
GGCTTGGGTCGCCGTAGGGCACGACCATTTCCGCGACCGAGGCGCGGTAGATGATCGGCCGCACGGTGCCTTCTTCGCTGAAGCCGATCTGGTGCAGCACGAGGCCCTCGACCGGGTCGAAGCCGAGGCGCACCTGCCACTTCTCCCACGTGAGCACGTCGCCATCGAGGCTGAAGCTCGCGCCCTCGGGCTGGGTGATCTCGATCGGCTTCTGCGTCGTGCGGGGCTCGGGCAGCCACTCGTCGAGGTGGTAGTTGAAGCTCTCCTGCGGCACCGGCACGACGTCGGTGTCGATGACCTCGACGACCTCGCCGGTATTGAGGTCGAGGTAGGCGACGAGGCCCTCAAGCGGATGCGCCCAGGCGTTCTCCTCGGGCGTCGCCTGGATGAACGAGGAGCCGCGCACAAGTCGGCGGCCCTCCTCGCCCGGGATGTCGAAGATGCCTGCCGAGAGCGCGCAGACGCGCACCGAGTCGATGTCGGTGATGCCACGCTTCTCGACGGCGGCGCGCCAGGTCGGGTCCTGGCGGATGAGCTGCTCGGAGGCCTCGTACTCGGTGAGGGTGATTGGCGCCTGGCCCTCGGTCTCGACGTCGAGCACACGGGCGAGTAGCACCCTGTCGTTCGTGAGCGAAACGAGCACCTCGGTCTGTTCGCGGGTGCTCGGCTCGACGAGCAGGGTGCGCACCTGGCGGTCGAGGTCGCGGTTGCCGGCGATGACCTCGCGCTTGTCGGGCTCGACGAGGCTTACGAGCGCGAACAGGGTGCGCTCGGTGACGTGGCCCGCGCTGCCGATAATCGCTCGGTTGCGCTCGATCTCGTCGGCCGTGAGGCGGTTGAGCGGATGCTGTGGGGCGCTCGGTGTGGTGGTCATGACGACTTCTCCCTTGTCCATGCCGTGTGGGTGTACGGGTTCGCCGCGGCACTGCGGCGCCCGAATTCTTTGAGGTGTACTGTAAAGAATTCCACGAGGGGCGGCGTTCGGCTAGTGAAATCGAGCGTTCGGCGATACCGAGAAGTGGGCATCTACATCACCGAAGGAGATGATCTGGTGGCGCGACCGAAGAACCAGGCGGCGCGGCGCGGCGAGCTCGTGCGGGCAGCGAAGGCCGCGATCGCCGAGCGCGGGCTCACCGGGCTGCGGGCGATCAACGTCGCCGAGCGTGCCGGCCTCAGCGCCGGCTCGGTCGCGTATTACTACCCCGATCTCGACGACCTCGTGCGCGAGGTGCATCGCGACGCGGTCGCGAGGTTCACGTGGCAGCGCCTGGGCGAGCATCCCGAGCAGCTGACGGCGCGCGAGCGGCTCGCCCGGCTCATCCGCAGCGGCATTCCGGCCTCGCGCGGCGACGTCGACTTTCAGGTGCTCAACGAGCTGCACACGCACGCGGCGCGCGACGACTATCACGCGGGGCTCATGGCCGAGCTCTACCGCCTCGAGGTCGAGCTCTACGCTTCGACCCTCGAAGCCGGGATGCGCGCGGGCAAGTTCGCGATGCGGCTGCCGGTCGCGACCGCGGCGAGCAATCTCGTCGCGCTCGAGGATGCGTACGGGCTGCACTACCTCGGTGGCACGCCGCTCGAACGCGAGGAGATCTACGCGCTCATTGCCTCCTGCGCCGAGGTCTTGACCGGCTGCTCGCTGCCACCAATCTCGTGAAGTGATCTCACGCATCCGAAATCTGAATTTTACAGATGGATGCGCGCTCCTCAGGATTGACGTAAACGGGCAGGTCGGACCTGCCCGGCAGGCAACGAAGCCGTGAGGAGAACCGAATGAGCCACGAACCAGCTCCGGTCACGAAATCATTCGTGCAGTTTGAGCAACAGCACATCCTGCCGATTCCCGAGACCGAGCGCACGGGCACAAACTGGTCGCTGTTCGCGATCTGGTTCGGCCTCAACCTCATGCCGCTGACGGTGGTCACCGGTGCCGTCGCGAGCGGCAGCTACGGGCTGTCGATCGGGTGGAGCATCGTCGCGATTCTCGCGGGCAACGTGATTGGTGCGTTCGGCGCCGCGCTGCACGCGTCGCAGGGGCCGCACCTCGGCATCCCGCAGATGCTGCAGGCGCGCGCGCAGTTCGGTTACCTCGGCGCGAGCCTGTTCGCACTCATCGCGTTCGTGATGTTCATCGGCTTCTTCGCGAGCATCCTCATCGTCGCGAAGGACTCGCTGCTCTCGGTGTTCCCTGGCTTCGACGGCACCACCGCGATCATCGTGTTCGCGGCGATCGGCACCGTGCTCTGCGTGTTCGGCTATGACATGCTCAGCAAGATCATGGTCTACATCTCGGGCATCATCGCCGTGGCCGTGTTGCTGTCGATGATTCTGCTCTGGACGCATCCGGAAGTCACCTCGCAGCGCGCCGACGCGGCCTTCAACTTTGAGGGCTTCTTCGCGATGCTCGCGATCGGCATCGTCTGGCAGCTCGCCTACGCGCCGTACGTGTCGGACTACTCCCGCTACCTGCCGAAGAACACCGGCCCGAAGGCCGCGTTCTGGACGACCTACCTCGGCCTCGTGCTCAGCTCGGTGTTCGTCATGACGCTCGGCGTGCTGCTCGGCGCCGCGAACGCGTCGAACCCGCTCTCGGCGCTCGGCGAGGTGCTCGGCGGCGTCGGGCTCGCCGTGCTGCTCGTGTTCGCCGTGACGTCGGCGTTGATCAACGGTGTCGAGCTCTACTCGGCGGTGATGAACGCGCTGACGACGATGCAGTCAAGCTTCCGCGGGCTCGTGATTACGTCGCGGACGCGGGTGTGGACGACGATCGTGTGCGGCTCGGTCGCGACGCTCATCGCGATTCTCGGGCAGGGCGACTTCATGACCATGTTCGAGAGCTTCCTGACGCTGCTGCTCTACGTGCTCATCCCGTGGTCGGCGATCAACCTCACCGACTACTTCGTCGTGCGCAAGGGCGAGTACGACATCAGCGCGCTGTTCGATCGCAACGGCAAGTACGGCCGCTGGAACCCGGTGGGCTTGTCGACCTATGCGATCGGCCTGCTCGCGCAGGTGCCGTTCATGGTGACGCCGCTGTTCACGGGCCCGCTCGCCGAGCCGCTCCAATTCATCGACATCGCCTGGCTCGTCGGCTTCGCCGTCACCGTCGTCGTCTACCTCATCATTGTCCGCATCTTCGGCGACGGCACCCGCAAGCCCGTGACCTCCACCCCCACCCAAACCCCCGCATCCGCCTAAATAACCAGTTGAGTGGTCGTTTCTGTAGTGTTTCCGCTCTGGAAACTACAAAAAACGACCACTCAACTGTTAGGGCAGGGCGGATGCGCCGGGTGGGGCGGCCCCCCGAGCCCGGCTTAGAGCTGGCTGCCTACCTTGAAGCCCTTGGTGTCGTCACCGTCGCGGGTGTACGAGAAGCCGTCGGCGCCGATGGTCTGGGCCATTTCGGATGCGTCGGTGCGGGCAATCACCGGTTGCGGGTTGCCGTCGAGGTCGAGCACGAGCGAGGCGTCGGTGTACCACGACGGCACGACCGGGTTGCCCCACCAGTCGCGGCGCTGGTTGTCGTGCACGTCCCACGTGACGACCGGGTTGTCGGGGTCGCCGGTGTAGTAGTCCTGCGTGTAGATCTCGACGCGGTGGCCGTCGGGGTCGCGCAGGTAGAGGTAGAACGCGTTCGAGACGCCGTGGCGGCCGGGGCCGCGCTCGATCGCATCCGAGTACCGCAGCGCGCCGAGCTTGTCGCAGATCGCGAGAATGTTGTGCTTCTCGTGCGTCGCGAACGCGATGTGGTGCATACGGGGGCCGTCGCCACCGGTCGCGGCCGTGTCGTGCACGGTCGGCTTGCGGCGCATCCAGGCGGCGTAGACGGTGCCTTCCTTGTCCTGGATGTCCTCGGTCACGCGGAAGCCGAGGTCCTGGTAGTGGCGCACGGCGCGCGGCACGTCGGGGGTGACCTGGTTGAAGTGGTCGAGGCGCACGAGCTCGCCCGGAATCTGCAGGTCGTAGCGCCACGAGAGGCGCTCGACGTGGTCGGTCTCGTAGAAGAACTCGTACGGGAACCCGAGCGGGTCCTCGACGCGCACCGAGTCGCCGATGCCCTTGGTGAAGCCCTCAGGGCGGCGCTCGACGCGGCAGCCGAGCTCCTCGTAGAAGGCGACGGCCTTGTCGAGGTCTTCCGGCGTGCGCACGCGGTACGAGAACGCGGCGACGGCGGCGACGGGGCCCTTGCGCAGCACGAGGTTGTGGTGGATGAACTCCTCGGTCGAGCGCAGGTAGATCGCCTCGTCGTCTTCCTCGGTCACGTGCAGGCCGAGAATGTCGACGTAGAACTCACGCGACTTCGCGAGGTCGGTGACGACGAGATCCATGTAGGCGCAGCGCAGGATGTCCGGAGCCTCGGCCTTCGGCGTCGCGACCGGGTTCGCGGGCTCGATCGGGGCTTCCTTGGTGACGTAGAAGCCGGCCGACGTGCGGTCCTCTTCTCTGAATGCAGACATTGTTCTACTTCCGTGTAGCTATGTGGTGGGGATGCGGGACTACTTGCCGGTGCCGAAGCGCGGGCTGTGCGCCTCGTTCAGCGTGATCTGAATCGACTGCTGCGTCGTGTAGAAGTCGACCGAGCGGTAGCCGCCCTCGCGGCCGAGGCCCGACGCCTTCACGCCGCCGAACGGGGTGCGCAGGTCGCGAACGTTGTTCGAGTTGAGCCACACCATGCCCGACTCGATCGCGCCAGCGAAGTTGTGCGCGCGCTTGAGGTTCGAGGTCCACACGTAGGCGGCGAGGCCGTACTTCGTGTTGTTTGCGAGCTCGAGCGCCTCTTCGTCGGTGTCGAACGGGGTGATCGCCACGACCGGGCCGAAGATCTCTTCCTGGAAGATGCGCGCATCCGGCTTCACGTCGGCGAAGACAGTCGGCGCGACGTAGGTGCCCTCGGGGAAGTTCTCGGGGCGACCGCCACCGGCGAGGAGGCGACCCTCCGACTTACCGATCTCGATGTACTCCATGACCTTCTCGAAGTGGGTCGGGTGCACGAGCGCCGCGACCTCGGTCTTCGGGTCGCCGGGCTCGCCGACGACGATGTTCTTCGCGCGCTCGGCGAAGCGAGCCACGAAGTCGTCGTAGATGTCGCGCTGCACGAGCACGCGCGAACCGGCGGTGCAACGCTCGCCGTTCAGGCTGAAGACACCGAAGACGGTCGCGTCGAGCGCGGCCTCGATGTCGGCGTCGGCGAACACGACGGCGGGGCTCTTGCCACCGAGCTCGAGCGAGAGGCCCTTGAGCATCGGCGCGGCGTTCGTCGAGAGGGTCGCGCCGGTCGAGCTGTCGCCGGTGAACGAGATGAGGGGCACGTTCGGGTGCTTCACGAGCGCGTCGCCCGCGGTGCTGCCCGAGCCGAACACGAGGTTGAAGACGCCCTTCGGCAGGCCGGCTTCTTCGAAGATCTCGGGCCACAGGGCGGCCGAGAGCGGAGTGTAGCTGGCAGGCTTGAGCACGACGCTGTTACCGGTCGCGATGGCCGGCGCGAGCTTCCACGACTCCTGCATGAACGGCACGTTCCAGGGCGTGATGAGGCCAGCGACACCGATCGGCTTGCGGTTGACGTAGTTCATCTGGCGGCCGGGCACGCGGAACGCGTTGTCCTGCTGCGCGACGATCAGGTCGGCGAAGAAACGGAAGTTCTCGGCCGCGCGGCGGGCCTGGCCCTTTGCCTGGGTGATCGGCAGACCCGAGTCCCAGCTCTCGATGAGCGCAAGGCGCTCGTCGCGCGACTCGATGATGTCGGCGATCTTGTGCAGCACGCGCGAGCGGTCGCGGTTGAGCGCACGCGACCAGCTGCCCTCGTCGAAGGCGCGCTGAGCGGCGGCGACGGCGAGGTCGACGTCGTCCTTGTCGCCCGAGGCCGTGGTCATGTAGGTCTCGTTGGTGGCGGGGTTGATCACATCGAAGGTCTTGCCGGACTTGGCGTCGACGAACTCACCGTCGATGTAGAGCTGGATGTGGCTCGGGAGATCTGCGGGACGAGTAGTCATGCGATTTTCCTTACTTGGTGGGTGATGTGGCTAGGCGCGCGGGCCGCGGGCCTGGTCGGTCTTGGCGTTGAGCGAGCGCAGCACCGCGTTCATGGTGTTGAGTCGGTGCTCGCGCGCCTGGGTTTCGATTTGGTCTTGGGATGCGCCGGATTCGATGAGCGCGATGAGCGCCTCGTGCTCCTCGACGGATGCGGTGGAGCGGCCGGGCACGAACGCGAACGAAGATTCGCGCATGGTCTCGAGTCGGTGCCAGCCGCGGCGCACGAGGTCAGCGATGTGCGAGTTGTCGCAGTGCTGGAACAGCACGCAGTGGAACTCCTGGTTGAGGCGCGTGAACTTCGCGGCGTCGAGCAGCTCGAGCTCGGTGAGGGCGCGCATCTGCGCGTTGAGCTCGCGCGCCTCGGCGAGGTTCTCGGGGGTGAGCTTCGGCGCCGACTTCGCGGTCGCGTAGCCCTCGACGAGGCTCAGCGTCTCCATCGTCTCGTGGTAGACGTCGCTGTTGAGCATCGTCACCTGCGCACCCACGTTGTGCACGAAGGTCACCGCGCCCTCGGCCTCGAGCATCCGAATCGCCTCGCGCACCGGCACCGTCGAGCAGCCGAGATCGTTCGAGATCTGCGCGAGCACGAGCCGGTAGCCGGGGCCGAACGCACCCGAGGTGATGCGCTCGCGCAGGTAGTTGTACGCCTGTTGCGTCTTCGACGGTTCGACGGCGGTGGTCATTATTCGCCGGCCTTCCATGCTTCATACTTCTGCTTCCACTCGCCGGTGGGCGGGAAGAGGCCGTCGACCTTGTTGCCGGCCTTGACCTGGTCGAAGACCCAGGCGTCCTGCTTCTCCTGCTCGAAGGCGTCGTTGACAACCTCTTCGAACAGGTGCGGCGGGATCACGATGACGCCGTCGTCGTCGCCGACGATGACGTCGCCGGGCTGCACGGTGGTGCCGCCGCAGGCGATCGTGGCGTCGAACTCCCACGGCACGTGGCGGCGGCCGAGCACGGCCGGGTGCGAGCTGTTCGAGTAGACCGGGATGCCGAGTTCCGCGACCGCGGCCGAGTCGCGCACGCCGCCGTCGGTGACGACGCCGGATGCGCCGAGCACCTGGGCGCGCAGGGCGAGCACGTCGCCGAGGGTGCCGGTGCCCTTCTCGCCGCGGGCCTCCATGACGACGACGTCGCCGGGCTTGACCGAGTCCATCGCCTGCTTCTGGGCGTTGTAGCCGCCGCCGAACTTCTTGAAGAGGTCTTCGCGGTTCGGCACGTAGCGGAGGGTCTTCGCGTAGCCGAGGATGCGGCGGCCGGGGTGGTTCGTGGTGGGGCCGTCGATCGAGCAGTTCTCGACGCCGCGCTTGCGCAGCTGTGCCCAGAGGGTGGCGACGGCGGTCTCGGCGACCTTCTCGCGCAGCTCCTGGGTGATGACGGCGCGCGGGTCAGCGAGGCCAGCCTTCGCCTTCGAGCCCCACGCCTCCTCACGCTGGGTGTCGTCGACCTTCGGCTGCGCGCCGAATACTGCCAGCCCGTACTGCGACTCGACGACGTTGGTGACCAGGCGCCCGCTCGAGGGGGCACCGGGGGCGGTCGGCGCATCCACCTCGACCTCGACGACGTCGCCGGGCTGCGCGACCGAGCTGCCCGCGGGCGTGCCGGTGAGGATGATGTCGCCCACCTCGAGTGTCATGAGCTGCGAGAGGTCGGCGACGAGCTGGCCGAAGGGGAACGCGAGTTCGGCCGTCGTGTCGTCCTGCACGAGGTTGCCGTTGACCCAGGTGCGCACGCGCAGCGCCTGCGGGTCGAGGTCGGCGGCCGGGATCACCTCGGGGCCGAGCGGCGTGTAGCCGTCGCCCGACTTGTTCTTCACGTTCGAGCCCTTGTCGGCGTGGCGGAGGTCGTAGAGGCCCCAGTCGTTCGCGGCGGTGATGCCGCTCACCTTCGACCAGCCCTCTTCGGGGCTGACGCGGCGGCAGGTCTCGCCGATGATGAGGGCGATCTCGCCCTCGAACGCGAGCAGCTCGGTGCCCTTGGGGCGCTCGATGGTGTCGCCGGTGTTGGCGATCGACGTGCCGGCCTTGATGAAGTAGCCGGGGAACTTGGGGGAGCGGCCGCGCTCGGCGATGCGGGAAGGGTAGTTCAGGTGCAGGGCAAGAATTTTGCCGGGGCGGTTGGTGCGGTCGGTGAAGTCGACTGACATTGCGTTTCCCTTCGCGTCGCTGCGATGCAGCTGCGGGTGAGCAGCTGATATACGAAATGATATACGATCGCCTGCCGAGCGCAAGGGGCATTCAGTAGAGGCTCAGTTTTGGGGGTTTGGGCCGGCGGTTTGGGCGGGGCCCGATGCGCGGGTTCGTGCGTCGGTCTGGGCCTGGTCGGATGCGCGGCGCGGCCTCGCCCGCGGGTGCGGCCGGTGCCCTTACTCACTTGCTTTGCTGTATGCGCTGGCCACGCTAGCGCGCGAGTCGGAGCGTCACCTCAACGCGGTCAGCACCGGGCCGCAAAGTGTCCCCGTTGTCCCATTTTTCGCGTTGAAAGTGGGATTTCGGCGACACTCAGCGCGTGGCCAGCGCGAGGTCCGCGCCCAGCTGCCGCCAGCATCCGGATGCGGTGGTCGACTATCGGTGCGGCCCCGGTCGCGCACCTGCCGTGGCGAACGAACAAGACCCCGCCGCATCCCGCGCCCCCGACCTAAACCGGCCCGCCAGCCGGCACCCCACATCCCTCTTCCTTGCCCAAACCCGCACCGGCGCGAACCGCCACCCGCCCCGGAAACCCCAAAAGCCGCCAGGTATCCAACCTGGCGGCTTCGGGCAGCAAACCCGACCGGCTACACCTCAAGCTTGTTGAGGTCGGCACCCTTCGTCTCGCGGAAGAAGAACGACGCGATCAGCGTCACGCCGCACAGTCCCATGACGTACGCGTTGAACAGCCACGGCTGCTCGAGCGACACGAAGAGCTGGTTGAGGTAGGGCGCGGTGCCGCCAAAGACGGCGACGGCGAGCGAGTAGGCGAAGCCAATGCCGCGGCCGCGCACGTAGGTCGGGAGGCTCTCGGCCTGCACAGCCGCGAGGGGCGAGTTCGCGAGGGCCCAGATCGACAGGGCGAGTCCGACGGTGAGAGTGAGCGTCCACGGCTGGTCGTTGACGAGCAGGCTGAACGGCACGGTCACGGCGATCGCGAGCACGGCGAAGAGGACGTACATCGGCTTGCGGCCGATGCGGTCGCTGAGGCGTCCGAGGAACGGGCTCACGACGACGCAGGCGAGCTGGCCGACGACGGTCGCCCAGTAGGCCGCGCTTGAGCCCATGCCCTGCTCGTTGATCGCGTACGTGGTCATGTAGGTCATCCACACGTAGTTGAAGCAGGTGACGCCTGAGATGAGCGCGATGATGCGCACGGTCATTGCGATGACGCGGCGGCGCGGCACCTTCGGGTGCTCGACGGCCTGCGTGGCGTTCTCGAAGACGTCGCTTTCGCTCATCTTGCGGCGCATCCAGAGCACGACGAGCGCCATGACGCCGGCGACGAAGAAGGGAATGCGCCAGCCGTATTCGCCCATCGCCTCGTCGCCGAGCCCCGAGTTGAGCAGCGCGCCGACGAGGAACGCGAGCACGCTGCCACCGATGATCGAGACGCCGGTGACCGAGCCCCACTGGCCGCGGCGGTTGTTCGGCGCGATCTCGGCGATGTAGGTGATGGATGCGGTCGACTCGCCGCCGTGCGCAAAGCCCTGCACGCAGCGCAGCACGAGCAGGAACACCGAGGCCCACACGCCGACCATCGCGAAGGTCGGCATGAGCCCGATGAGGAAGCAGGCCGCCGCCATCATGAGCATCGTGGTGAGCAGCACTGCCTTTCGGCCGATGCGGTCGCCGAGCCAGCCGAAGAAGATGCCGCCGATGGGGCGCATGAGGAAGCCGACGGCGAAGACGGCGAATACTGAGAGGATCGCCGAGGCGGGGTCGTTCTGGTCGAACATCGCGGCGGCGATGAAGGGCGACATGACCGAGTAGGCGGTCCATTCGTACCACTCGAGCACGTTGCCGACGGTGCTCGAGAGCAGCGAGCGGCGACGGTCGGCGAGGGAGATCGTGGTTTGGGTCGACGGTGACGGGTCGAGTGAGGTCGTCTGTGCCATCACGGCGTCCTTTCATCGGTGTCGCGCTCGACAGTGCGCGCGGCAAGGTGGTGGGGCGGGGATTTGGCTGCGGCGCGTCAGTGCACCGGGTCGATGTGCTGGCGACGTTGCCGAGTCGGGTCGGGGATGGGCATCCCGCGATAGAGAGCATCGTATGCCAGTATTGTCGCCAATTCCACTTGGATCTCTCGGATTTTCTGGAAGTTACTCCAAAAATGGCGCCAAAGAAGCGGTGGTTGTCGGACTCCGGAATAATCGAAGCATGGCATCTGAGTCGATGAACCTCGCGCCCGCCGCGCACGGGCAGACGGGTGAGCATATCGCGCAGCTGCTGCGCGACGACATTCTCGCGGGGGAGTTCCTGCCGGGCGCGCGGCTCGGGCAGGTTGATCTTGCCGAGCGGTACGGCACGACGCGGGCGCCGATCCGCGACGCCCTGCGCATCCTCGCTGCAACGGGCCTCGTCTCGCACGTCGCGAACGCCGGGGCGCGGGTCACCCGGTTGAGCGCCGACGAGTGCGCCGAGCTCTATCGGATGCGCGAGCGAATCGAGCCGCTGCTATTCGAATACACCCTGCCGCAGCTCAGCGGGGAGCAGCTTGCTGAACTGCAGCGGCTCGCCGACGAGATGGCGGAGACCGAGGATCCGGAGCGATTCGTGCAGCTCGATCGGGAGTTTCACGACATCACGTACTCGCCCGGCTCGACGCATCTGCTTGCCGACACGGTGCGAAACCTCTGGGATCGCACCCAGCACTATCGGCGCCAATACGTGAACAACGCGCGGCCGCACGGTGACCGCGCGTCGGATCACGACCACCAACTGCTTGTGAAGGCGTGCGCCGCGCGCGACGTCTACGAGGCCGGCCACATCATCGAGTTGCACGTGCGTCGCACGCGCCTCAACCTCGCCGAGCATCCCGAGATTTTCCGCTAACCATCGACTGAATCAAGAATTTCAGTGGCCATATAAGGAAGCGCTGTTGTAACGTACCTTTCACAACCACGCATTGCGGATGAAAGGCCATCCCATGGCACATGACGACGTCGTCACCACCACCAGCGCGCCAGCAAAGCGCCCGCTGCACACCTGGGAAATCACGGCGATTTCCATCGGCTTCATGGGCCCCGTTATGGCGATGTCGCTCAACGGCATCGGTGTTGCGGGACTCGTCGGCAAGGCCGTTCCCTTTACCTTCCTCATCTCGTTCATCGGCACGCTGCTCGTCGCCTACGGTTTCGTGCGCCTCACCCGCCGCATCACGCACGCCGGCTCGGTCTACGCGCTCGCCGGCATCACGCTCGGCCCGCGCGCCGGCTTCTTCGGCGGCTTCGCGCTGCTCGGCACCTACATCTTCTTCGCGGCCTGCATCGTCGGCGCCTGCGCCGTGTTCTTCGAGGCGATGCTCGGCGAGATGGGCGTCGTCATGGCCCCGGGCACATGGATGATCGTCGCGGTCGTCGTCGGCGTCATTGCGCTCGTGCTCAACCTGCGCGAGTCGGCGATCGTCGCCCGCACGCTGCTCGGCATCGGCTTCGTCGGCATCGCCGCGATGCTCGTGCTCGCCGTCGTGATCCTCGTCACCATCGCCACCGGCAACGCCCCGGTCAGCACCGGCATCGACCTCTCGACGCTCACGCCGGGCGACGCCCCGATCACCGCGATCATGACCGCCTCGGTCTTCGGCTTCCTCAGCTGGGCCGGCTTCGAGTCGGGCTCCTCGCTCGGCGAAGAAACCGACAACCCGAAGCGCGTCATCCCGCGCTCGCTGCTCATGGCGGTCATCATCGGCGGCCTCGTCTACGTGTTCATGATGTTCGCGCAGACGCTCGGCTTCGGCACCGACGCCGCCGGCATCGAGGCGTTCGCGAGCGCCGCATCCACCCTCACGACGCTCGCGTCGACCTACATCGGCCCGTGGTTCGCGATCCTCATCTCGATCATCGCGTTCCTCGTGGCGTTCGGCGCGTTCCTCAGCTCGTCCACCGCCGCATCCCGCCTGCTTTTCGCGCTCGCGCGTGACGGCTTCGGACCGAAGCGCCTCGCCAGCCAGCACCCCGTGACCAAGGTGCCGACGGTCGCCGTCTCGGTCGCGGTCGTGCTCACGACCCTCATGGCGCTCGCGCTCGGCGCGTTCGGCGCCACGAGCGTCGACGCGTACTACTGGTACGCCACCATCGGCACGCTCTGCATGGTCATCGCCTACGGCATGACCTCGGTCGGCGTCATCCGCCACACCTTCCGCCCCAACTCGGGCATCGCGAAGTGGGAGCTCATCTTCCCGCTCGCCGCCCTCGTGTACCTGGTCTACGTCTACGTCATTCAAGTGGCTGGCCAGGTCGCCCCGTATACCTACTTCCCATGGATCGCCGGGGCCTGGTGCCTCGTCGGCCTAATCATCGTGGTGAGCTGGCCCGCGCTCGCGAAGCGCATCGGCGGCCGCCTCACCATTGAGGAGATTGACGCATGAGCACCAACCCGCAGCAGCCCCAGCAGCCCGACGACGACGAGCTCGTCTTCCTCGCGACGAGCGATCTCGCCGCCCGCACGAAGGGCCGCGCGATGCGCGCCGCCGACTTCGACTCGGGCACGACGCTCGGCTGGGTGCCGGCGAACCTCGGCATCGGCCCGCTCGGCCACATCGTCGAGGGCATCCCATACGGCTCCTCCGGCGATCTCCGCCTCAAGCCCGACCTCAGCTCGCGCACCCGCATCGACGGCGTGCCGGGGCGCCCGCCGCTCAACCTCGTCTTCGCTGACATCGTCGAGACGGATGGCCGGCCGTGGGAGTCCTGCCCGCGCACCTTCCTCAAGGATGCGGTGGCTGAGCTCGAGCGCGACTTCGGCCTCACGGTGACCTCGGCCTTCGAGCACGAGTTCGTCGAGCTGAGCGCGACGAGCGACGCCCATCCGTTCTCGCTGCAGGACTTCCGCAACGCCGAACCGGTCGGCTCGCAGCTCGTTGATGTGCTGCACCGCGCTGGCGTCGACCCCGAGAACTGGCTGCCCGAGTACGCGCCCCACCAGTTCGAGATCACGGTGAAGCCGTCCGACCCGCTCACGGCGGCCGACCGCGCCGTGCTCGTGCGCGACATCGTACGCGACGTCTACGAGGCGAACGGCCGCAGCGTCAGCTTCGCCCCGACGAGCGCCCCGGGCTCGGGCGGCAACGGCGTGCACGTGCATTTCGGCCTCTACGGGCCCAACGGTGAGTCGCTCGTGTTCGACGCGAGCCGCGACGGCCGCGTCTCCGAGCTCGCGGGCCGCTTCGTCGCCGGCATTATCGCCCACGCCCCGGCCATGACCGCGCTGTTCGCGCCGCTCGTCACGAGCTACGACCGGCTCTCGCCGCACAACTGGTCGACCGCATCCGCCTTCCTCGGCCTGCAGAATCGCGAGGCGCTCGTGCGCGTCTGCCCGACGAACGAGATCGACGGCCGCGACCCCGAGCGCCAGCTGCACTTTGAGTTCCGCGGCGGCGACATCGGCGCGAACCCGTGGCTGCTGCTCGGCATGATTCTGCGCGCGGGTATCGCCGGCCTGCGCGAGGAGCTCGACCCGGCCCCGGTCATCCACGGCGAGATCGACCTCGAGGGCGAGCACCGCGACCTGACGTGTCTGCCGAAGAGCCTGCCCGAGGCCATCGAGACGCTGCTCGCCGACGAGACGGTGCGCGGCTGGTTCTCGCCGAACCTCATCGACACGTTTGTCGCGATCAAGCGCGACGAGCTCGAGCAGGTCGAGCCGCTCAGCCCGGCCGAGCGCTGCGAGGTGTACAACCGTGTTTTCTAACGTCGACCCGGGCGCGCGCCTCGACGACGTCGAGCTCTTCGACCATCACTGCCACGGCGTCGTCACGAACGACCTCGAGCGCGACGAGTTCGAGGCGCTCATCTCCGAGTCCTCGCGCCCCGCGACCGCCGGCACGACCCGCTTCGACTCGCAGGTCGGCTTCCAGATCCGCGCGAAGTGTGCGCCCGTGCTCGACCTCGAGCCGTTCGCGACGCCCGAGGCGTACCTCGCCCGGCGCCGCGAGCTCGGCGCCGACGAGGTGAACGCGCGTCTCCTGCGCGCCGCGAACATCCGCACCCTCGGCATCGAAACCGGCCACGCCGCCGACACGATCAACACCGTCGACGACATGGCGCGGCTCACCGGCGGCACGGCCCACGAGATCGTGCGCCTCGAGCGCCTCGCCGAGCAGGTTGCCGAGGCCGCGCACGACTCGGGCACGACGGCGGCCGAGCTGCTCGAGGCCATCGAGGCCGAGCTGGATGCGCGGCTTGCGCACGCGGTCGGCGTCAAGTCGATCGCGGCGTACCGCATCGGCCTCGACTTCGACGCCGCGCGGCCCGCGCACGCTGAGGCGGTCGCCGCGGCCGGGCGGATGCTCCAGGCGAGCGCGCCGCTGCGGCTCGACGACCCGGTAATGATTCGCCACCTCATCTGGCTCGCCATCGACCGGGCGAGCGTGCTGCAGTTCCACATCGGCTACGGCGATGACGACGTCGATCTCGATCGCTGCAACCCGCTGCTGCTCACGAAGCTGCTGCGCGCATCTGCCGACACCGGCGCCCGCTTCGCGCTGCTGCACTGCTACCCGTTCCACCGCGAGGCGGGCTACCTCGCCGACGTGTTCCCGCACGTCTACTTCGACGTCGGGCTCGCCGTGAACTACACCGGCGCCCGCTCGGCCGCGATCGTCGCCGAGTCGATCGAACTCGCGCCGTTCGGCAAGATCCTGTTCTCGAGTGACGCGTTCGGCGCGGCCGAGCTCTACTACCTCGGCACCGAGCTGTTCCGCGCTGGCCTGGCCGAGACGCTCCGGCGCTTCCATGAGGTCGACGGCTGGCCCGTCGACGAGTGCCGTCGCGTGGCCCGCATGATCGGCTACGACAACGCCGCCCGACTCTATGGCGTCGACGACCGGGAGGCGGGCCGGTGAGCGAGGCACTCGACACCCTGCGCGAGCAGTGGCTCACCGCGCTCGCGGCCGAGCTTCCCGGCGCCGTGCAGTTGCGCCGCGAACTTCACCAGACCCCCGAGCTCAGCGGCGCCGAGGCCGGCACCGCGAAGCGCGTCGCCGAGGCAATGGGCATCGAGATCACGCCCGTCGCCGACACCGGCGGTTACGGCCGCATCGGCCCGCGCACCGGCCCGAGTGTCGGCCTGCGCGGCGAACTGGATGCGCTGCCCGTTGCCGAGGCGACCGGCCTTGACTGGTCGTCGACGAACGGCGCGATGCACGCGTGCGGGCACGACGTGCACCTCGCCGCGCTCACCGCGGTGGTGCGCGCGGCCCGCGGGCTCGAGCTGCCCTACGCACTCGTGCCGCTGCTGCAGCCGCGCGAGGAGGCGTATCCCTCGGGCGCCCGCGACATCGAGGAGGCCGGCGTGCTCGGCGCGCAACGCGTCGCACACGTCATCGGCGTGCACGTGCATCCGGGCGTCGCGCTCGGTGCCGTGTCGACCGGCGCGGGCTTCGTCAACGCCGAGGCCGGCGAGCTCGAGATCGAAGTCGCGGGCCAGGGCGGCCACGGCGCATATCCGCACGCGGGCGCCGACGTCGCGGCCGCGGTCGCACAGATCGTCATGGGCCTACCCGAGATGCTGCGCCGCGTCGTCGACCCGATGGAGCCGGTTGTCATCAGCGTCGGCACGATTCAGGTCGGCAACGGCGCGGCGAACGTGCTGCCCGACCACGGGCGCATCCTCGCGACGATCCGCACGACGGGGCCCGGCACGACCGAGCGGCTCGTCGAGGCGATCAGCCGCTTCGCCGCGGCGCAGGCCGCGGCGTATGACTGCACCGGCACCCTCCGCCACACCGAGGGCGAGCCGGCGCTCATCAACGACCACGAGCTCGTCGAGGTGCTCGACGCCGAGATCGAACGGGCCGAGCTACGCCCCACCGAGCCGATGCGCTCGCTCGGCGCCGACGACTTCTCGTTCTTCAGCGAGGTCGTGCCGAGCGCGATGTGTTTCGTCGGCGTGCGCAGCGCGGGTAAGGCCTCGCTGCACGACGCGACGTTCCTGCCCGACGACGGCGCGCTCGAGCGCGTCGCGCGCACGTTCGTCGCCGGCTACCTCGCCGCCTGCCAGCGCCTCGAGGCCGCGGGGGTGTCGGGTGAGTGACCAGGCCGCGGCCGACCGCAGCGTCGCCGAGCTCATCAAGCTGCACTTTGCTGAATTCACGGCGGCCGAGAAGCGCACCGCCCGCGCGCTCGTCGCCGACTACCCGGCGGTCGGGCTCGGCACCGTGACGCAGCTCGCCGAGCGCGCCTCGGTGAGCAGCGCGACGATCGTGCGCTTCGCCCAGTCGCTCGGCTTCGACGGTTTCCGCGAGTTTCAAGACCGCCTGCGCCACGAGCTCGGCACGCGCGAGGACTCGGCGCTGAGCCAGGCGCTGCGGCGCGAATCCGCGTCGGGTAGCGTCAAGGTCGGCACGCTCGCGGCCTCGCAGCGCGCCTTCACCGAGGGAATTGAGCGCACCTTCGACTCGCTCCGCGATGACGAGGTGCGCCAGCTCGTGAGCTGGCTCGCCGACCCGAAGCTGCGCATCACGGCGCGAGGCGGGCTCTATTCGGGCCTGCTCGCGCAGCACCTCGTGAAAGAGCTCCTGCTGTTCCGCCCGAACGTGCTCGAATGCCCGCGCGACCCGGTCGAGCTCGCGACGCAGCTTGTCGACACCGGCGCGAAGACCGACGTGTGGGTCGTGTTCGACTTCCGCCGCTACACCACCGAGACCGAGCGCATCGTGCGGCAGGCGAAGTCGCACGGCGCGCGCGTCGCACTCATCACCGACCGCTGGCTTTCGCCGATCGCTGCCATCGCCGACGTCGTCATGAGCTGTCGCGTCGAGGCGAACGGCCCCTCCGACAGCCTCGTGCCGGGCCTCGCCCTCGTCGAGGGTCTCTGCGAGCTCGCCGTCGAGCAGCTCGGCGACGCGGGCATCGCGCGCCTGCGCCAAATCGATCCACTGCGCACCGCACTCGAGTCGGGCATCCGGGAGGACTCATGACCGCGCCCCAGGCACTCACCGACGCTGCGCGCGAGGTCGAGCTCGCCGCCTACGCCGACGACCAGAATGCGGTGGCCGGCGTCGAGCACCTCCGCTTCTTCCCGCTCGTGGTCGCCTCGGGCCACGGCTGCACGCTCGTCACGCCCGCGGGCCGCGAGCTGCTCGACTTCTCGGCGAGCTGGACCGCCTCGGCCTTCGGGCACGGTAACCCGGGGATTGCGGATGCGGTGCACGCGGCCGCGCTGCGTGGCGCCGGTGCCTCGGTGCTCTCGTCGGCCGTCACCGAGACGACCCGGCTCGCGCAGCGCCTCGTCGACCTCGTGCCGGTGCGGCTCGCCGAGCGCGCCTACCTCGGCCTCGGCGGCACCGACGCAAACACGGTCGCCATCGCCGCCGCCCGCAGCGCGACCGGCCGCGCGGGCATCCTGTCGTTCAGCGGGAGCTACCACGGCGGGCACGGGCCCTCGGCCGCCGTCTCGGGCATGGGCGTCGAGCCCGGCGCGAGCGCGCACGGCCACGTGCTCGAGTACCCGGTCGACGCGGCCGGCCTCGAGCGCGTCGCCGAGGAGCTCGAGGCCGCGCTCGCCCCGCGCGAGACCGCCGCGGTGATCGTCGAGGCGGTGCAGTGCGACGGCGGCGTGCGCGTGCCCCACGCCGACTTCTTGCCGACGCTGCGCCGCGCGTGCGAGGACACCGGCACGCTGCTCATCGTCGACGAGGTGAAGGCGGGGCTCGGCCGCACCGGCCGCCTGTTCGCCTTCGAGGCGAGCGGTATCGAGCCCGACCTCGTTACGCTCGGTAAGTCGCTCGGCGGCGGCCTGCCGCTCTCGGCCGTCGTCGGCCCGGCGTCGGCGCTCGGCTCGCCGCGCGCATCCGCCCTGCTCACCACCGCGGGCAGCCCGGTGCCGGTCGCCGCGGCCCACGCGGTGCTCGACCTGCTCGCCGACGGCACGCTCGCCCGCAACGCCGCCGGGCTCGAGGCGCCCGCGCGGCAGCGGCTCGCCGAGGCCCGGGCGGCCGGGCGGCCCGGTGCCGCCGCGATTACCGAGGTGCGCGGCCGCGGCCTGCTGCTCGGCGTCGAGTTCGGTGACGCCGGTGGCAGCACGGGCGCCGAACTCGCCGCCCTCACCGTGTACCGCGCGTGGGAGCTCGGTTGCGTGCTCTACGTCGTGCGCGACAACGTGCTCGAGATCACGCCGCCGCTCGGCATCACGGCCGCCGAGTTCGAGGCCGGCCTCGACGTGATCCTCCGCGCCGCCGACGACGCGGTCGCGGGCGACGTGCCCCGCAGCATCCTCACCGAATTCGGCGGCTGGTAGCCGCACCCGCCCTTCTCGAAAGGAACGACAGTGCAACACTCCGGACTCTCGGTCGCCTTCGCCACGGGCGCCCGCCCCGTCGGCGCCGAACTCACCGCCTCAATCGCGCGGCTCATGGCCGAGCTGCGCGAGCTCGGCTCGGCCGCGGTCGACGTCACCGCGGTCGCGAATCCGAGCGCGTTCGCGCGCACGCTCAACGACAAGGCGCTCGTCGTCTACGTCGTGCCGGATGCGGCGGGGGAGGCCGAGCACGGCGACCTGCGCGAATTTGTGCGTGCGATCCGCGCCGTCAACGCCGAGCTGCCGTTGTTTCTCTTCGGCGAGCAGCTCACGGCGCGCCAGCTGCCGACCGAGGTGTTGCGCGAAATCGAGGGCGTCATCAACGCCTACGAGGACACCCCCGAGTTTGTCGCGCGCACGCTGCAGCGCGAGGCAAACCGCTACGTCGAGCGGCTCGCGCCGCCGTTCTTCCGCGCGCTCACGAACTACGCGAACGATGGCGCGTACTCATGGCACTGCCCGGGACACTCGGGCGGCACCGCGTTCCTCAAGTCGCCGGCCGGCACGCTGTTCCACCAGTTCTTCGGCGAGAACCTGCTGCGCAGCGACGTCTGCAACGCGGTTGAGGAGCTCGGGCAACTGCTCGACCACACCGGCCCCGTCGCCGAATCCGAGGCCCGCGCCGCCGAGACCTTCGGCGCCGACCACCTCTACTTCGTGACGAACGGCACCTCGACGTCGAACAAGATCGTCTGGAACTCGGCCGTCGGCCCCGGCGACATCGTGCTCGTCGACCGCAACTGCCACAAGTCGATCCTCCACGCGATCATGCTCACCGGCGCGATCCCGATCTACCTCATGCCCACGCGCAACCGCGCTGGCATCATCGGCCCGATTCCGCGCAGCGAGTTCGACCCGGCCGAGATCCACCGCAAGATCGAGGCGCATCCGTTCATCGCCGACAAGACCCGCACCCCGCGCATCCTCACCCTCACCCAGAGCACCTACGACGGCATCGTCTACAACGCCGCCGAGATCAAGCGCACGCTCGACGGGCACGTCGACGTGCTGCACTTCGACGAGGCATGGCTGCCGCACGCGCGCTTCCACGAGCTCTACCGCGGGATGCACGCGGTTGACGATCGCGCCGAGCGCACCGAACGCTCGCTCGTGTACGCGACGCAGTCGACGCACAAGCTGCTCGCTGGGCTCTCGCAGGCGTCGCAGATTCTCGTGCAGAACGCGGAGTCGGCCGAGCTCGATACGAACATCTTCAACGAGGCGTACCTCATGCACACCTCGACGTCGCCGCAGTACGCAATTATCGCGAGCTGCGACATCTCTGCCGAGATGATGCGCGGGGTCGGCGGACACGCGCTCATCGAGGAGGCGATCACCGAGGCGATGGAGTTCCGTCGCGCGATCATCCGCATCGCCGACGAGCAGCCGGAGGGCGACTGGTGGTTCGGCGTGTGGGGGCCCGATACGCCGCCGCGCGAGGGGCTCGCCGAGCGCTCGGAGTGGGAGCTCACGGGCGAGCAGACGTGGCACGGCTTCGACGCGGTCGACGATGGGTTCACGATGCTCGACCCGATCAAGGTGACGCTGACGACGCCGGGTCTGTCGACCGACGGTGAGTTTGGCGAGAGCGGGATTCCGGGTCTCGTGCTCTCGAAGTACCTCGCCGAGCACGGGGTCGTCGTCGAGAAGACGGGCCTCTACTCGCTGTTCATTCTCTTCACGATCGGCGTCACGAAGGGGCGCTGGAACACGCTCATCGCCGAGCTGCACCGCTTCAAGCGGCTCTACGACCGCGACGTCGAGGTGCGCGAGGCGATGCCCGAGTTCGCCGACGAGCATCCGCAATATGCCGAGCTCGGCCTGCGCGAGCTGTGCGATCGCCTGCACGCGGCCTACCGCGGCTTCGACATCGCGAACCTCACCACCGACATCTACCTGGATGCGCCGGAGGTCGCGCTGCTGCCCGCCGATGCGTGGGCCGCGATGACCTCGGGCCGCATCGAGCACGTCGCGATCGACGAGCTCGCCGGACGTGTGACCGCCGTACTGCTGACGCCCTACCCGCCGGGCATTCCGCTGCTCGTGCCGGGGGAGCGGGTGACCGAGCGCATCGTCGAGTATCTGCGGGTCGAGGCCGAGCTCGCGGCGCGGTTCCCGGGCTTCAACGGCATCACCCACGGCCTCGGCACGGCCGCCGACGGCACCCACACCGTCGCCTGCGTCGTCGACTAGGTCGCTCGGCCCGCTTCCGCGCCGCTTAGTGTCCCCGACATCCCACTTTTTCCGCGAAAAGTGGGACATTGGGGACACCCTGCGCCGCGAACGCCCCAACGCAACCCGTGTGCGCAACGACCGCACGGGATTCGCTGGGTCACGCGGGCAGGAATCGCACGGGATGCGCGGGGTCACGTAAGGGCGTAGGCACGCATGACCGCACGCCCGACCGCGACCCCACTTGTCGCCCAGTGCACGGTCCTTCGCAACGCGCGCAACCACCCGCGCAAAAAATACTGACTCTTCAGTCAGTTTTCGTAGAGTCGCGATTACCGCGTCATCCATGGTGGCTGGCGCAAGCTCAAGGGAGAGTACATGTCGCACTACATCGTCGTCGGAGCCGGATCCGCAGGCTCGGTCGTCACTCGCCGTCTCATCGATGCGGGCCACCAGGTGACGCTGCTCGAAGCAGGCGGATCCGACGTGAACCCCGCGATCCAAGACGTCGGCCGCCTCGGCGAGCTCTGGCTCAGCAAGGACGACTGGGGCTACTTCACGACCCCGCAGGCGGGCGCGGCCGACCGCAAGCTGCACTGGCCGCGCGGCAAGGTGCTCGGCGGCTCGCACTCGCTCAACGCCACCATCTGGGTGCGCGGCGCGCACGGCGACTACGACCGCTGGGAGCGCGAGGGTGCCGAGGGCTGGAGCTGGGTCGACGTCGCGCCCGTCTTCAAGCGCATCGAGAAGACCACCGTCGGCGACGACGAGCTGCGCGGCCGCGACGGACTGCTCGACGTCACGGTCGACGGCTACCAGCACAACCCGGTCTTCGAGTCGATGCACGAGGCGGCCGTCGCGGCCGGCGTGCCGGCGAACCCCGACTACAACGGCGAATCGATCGAGGGCGTCGGCTGGGAGCAGCTAACGGTGCGCGACGGCGGGCGCTTCAGCTCCTACCGCGCCTACGTCGACCCGATCAAAGCCCACGAGAACCTCACGATCCGCACCGGCGTGTGGGTAACGAAGCTGCTGCTCGACGGCGGCCGCGTCACCGGCATCGAGGCCGAGATCGACGGCGCGACCGAGCAGCTCACCGCGGACGAGGTCATCCTCTCGGCCGGCGCGCTCGACACCCCGCGCATCCTGCTGCTCAGCGGCATCGGCCCGCGCGACCACCTCACCGAGGTCGGCATCGACGTGCAGCACGAACTGCCGGGCGTCGGCGAGAACCTGCACGACCACGTGCTCGCGCCGGTCATCGCGCAGACCACGACCCGCGACATCCCCGAGCGCGACGTCAACGAGCCGGTCTCGCAGATGCACCACTTCACGACCTTCCGCGAGGGCGAGGACGTGCCCGACACCCAGCCGATCTACTTCGACGTGCCGATGGTGAGCGAGTTCCAGGAGCCGATCCCGAACGCGATCACCCTCCACGCCGGCCTCGTGCGCCCGACCTCGCGCGGCACGTTCCGCCTCGCGTCGAACGACCCGCACGACGTCGCGCTGCTCGACCCGCAGATCCTCTCGACCGACGAAGACATCACGAGCCTCGTCAACTCGGTCAAGCAGTGCCGCGAGATCGCGGCGCAGGCCCCGCTCGCCGAGGGCTGGGGCGCCGTCGAGGTCTACCCCGGCCCCGAGGTGCAGACCGACGAAGAGATCGCGGCCTACGCCCGCAAGAACTGCGTCACCTACCACCACCAGGTCGGCACCTGCCGCATGGGCAGCGACGACCTCGCCGTCGTCGACCCGACCAGCCTCAAGGTGCGCGGCCTCGAGGGCGTGCGCGTCATCGACGCCTCGGTCATGCCCTCGGTCACGAGCGGCAACACGAACGCGCCGTCGGTCATGATCGGCGAGCGCGGCGCCGACTTCATCCTCGGCAACTAGCGCCGCAACCCACCAAGCCGACCCGCCGCATCCACCCCGAAGAGGGCGGATGCGGCGGGCCCGCCGCGTTTCCGACACCCGCCGTGTAACCTCCCGCACACCCCGATGCGGGATGACTCGGACGGCCCAACGCTTGCCCCCGAGTGCACAGCAACCCGAAAACTGGCCGATCACGCCGCGACCCGGCCTAGCGTTAACGCTCAACGGCAGCGAGGCCGTCCGCCCACAACGCGGAATCCCTCGACGCAACTTTGAAGGACTGACCATGAGCGGCAACGGAGCCCGCATCGACTTTCTCTACCTGAACGAACCCGACATGATCGCGGCCGGCGTCACCGAGATGCCCCAGTGCGTCGACGTCATGGAGGAGACCCTGCAGCTCGCGGGCCGCGGCGACTACCGGATGGCCGGGACCGAGGGCAACTCGCACGGCGCGATGGTGACGTTCCCGGCGCATCCCGAACATGAAGGCATGCCCGCCGACGGCCCGCACCGCCGCTTCATGGCGATGCCGGCGTACCTCGGCGGCAGCTTCCGCATGTCGGGCTGTAAGTTCTACGGCTCGAACCTCGCGAACCGCGAGCACGGCCTGCCCCGTTCGATCCTCATGTTCACGCTCTCGGACGCCGACACCGGCGCCCCCGTCGCCTACATGTCGGCGAACCTGCTCAGCGCCTACCGCACCGGCGCGGTGCCGGGCGTCGGCGCGCGCCACCTCGCGATCCAGGATGCGCGCACGGTCGGCATCGTCGCCCCCGGCGTCATGAACCAGACCTCGCTCGAGGCGTTCGTCGCCGTGCGCCCGAGCATCACGACGGTCAAGGTGAAGGGCCGCAGCGCCGGCAGCACGCAGGCATTCGTCGACTGGGCGCGCACGACGTTCCCGCAGCTCGACGTGCAGACGGTCGCCACGGTCGAGGAGGCGGTGCGCGACAGCGACATCGTCTCGATCGCGCCGACGACGCCCGCCGGCAGCGAGAACTACTTGCGCCTCGAGCGCGAGTGGCTCAAGCCCGGCGCGTTCGTGTCGCTGCCCGCCGACATCATGATCGACGAGGCCCTCGTCGACGGCGCCCGCCACTTCGCCGACCACCGCGGCCTCTACGAGGAGTGGCAGCGCGAACTGCCCACCCCCGGGCACGAGTATGTCGGCCTGCTCGGCATGTATCTGCTCGACCGCGTCGCCGCCGGCACGCTCGCGTCCGAGCGCTTCGAGAACCTCCCGGATGTGCTTAACGGCACCGCGGAAGGGCGCCGGAACGACGACG
Source organism: Gulosibacter sediminis (assembly GCF_023370115.1). Lineage (NCBI taxonomy): Bacteria > Bacillati > Actinomycetota > Actinomycetes > Micrococcales > Microbacteriaceae > Gulosibacter > Gulosibacter sp. ACHW.36C. The sequence goes on from NZ_CP097160.1 coordinate 385,900, forward strand.
AGATCATTCTCTTCTCGGTCGGCGGCATGCCGATCGAAGACGTCGCGTGGGGCACCGCGGTCTACCGCAACGCCGTCGAGCGCGGCATCGGTACCTCGCTCAACCTCTGGGATGCGCCGGCGCGCGCGTAGATAAGGAACAGCAAGATGGCACAGCACAAGCCCACCATCGTCGTCATCGGCCTCGGCTCGGTCGGGTCGATGACCGCCTGGCAGCTCGCGAAGCGCCAGGAGGCGAACGTCATCGGCCTCGAACAGTACGGCCGCGTGCACTCGCACGGCTCGTACGCGGGGGAGTCGCGCGTGTTCCGCGCCGCCTACCACGAGGGCGGCCTCTACGTGCCGCTCCTGCTCGAGTCGCGCGAGCTCTGGCGCGAGCTGCAGGTCGAGTCGGGACGCGAGGTCTACCTCGAGGCCGGCACGCTCTCGATCGCGCAGGAGTCGCAGCCCGAGTTTCAGACCACGCTCGAGTGCGTGCGCGACTACGACCTGCCGCACCGGATCTTCAGCACCGAGGAACTGCGCAAGGCCTACCCGCAGCACAAGATCTACGACGGCGACGTCGCCGTGCTCGACGAATACGGCGGCGGGCTCCGCCCCGAGGTCGCGATCATGTCGGCCCTCGAACTCGCCGAGAACGCGGGCGCCGACCTCCGCTTCAACACCGAGGTGCTCGGCCTCGACGAGCAGCCCGGCGGCGTCGCGGTGCGCACCTCGCAGGGCACGATCCTCGCCGACAAGGTGATCGTCGCGAGCGGCTCGTGGACGAAGCGCGTGCTGCCTGAACTCGACGAGCTGCTGCGCCTGCTGCCGCTCGGCCTCACCTGGTTCATGGTGAAGGACCCGTCGCAGTTCACGCCCGACAAGTTCCCGACGTTCCTGCGTGACCACGGCACCACGCACTTCTTCGGCGTGCCGGCGCTCGACGGCTACAGCATCAAGGCCTCGGGCAACCCCGTGTGGCCGGTCGAGCGCGACGTCGCCGACGTACCCACCGAGTACACGCCCGACCAGCTCAACCTGCTCGGCCAGCGCGCCGCCGAGCTGCTCAACGGCATCAACCCCGAGCCGGTGCGCGCGAGCGTGCACCACTGCGCCTACACGCCGAACCGGCTGCCGGTGCTCGACCTCAACCCGAGCGAGCGCATCATCGTCGCCGCCGGCCTCTCGGGTCACGGCTTCAAGTTCGCGACGGCGTTCGGCGCCGCCGCGACCGAGCTCGCGCTCGAGGGCGAGGCACGCTTCGGCAACGAGCAGTTCACCCTCGCCGCCCACTTCGACTACCTCGCCGAGCACGGCGCCTACTCGGGCACCGGGCACTAACCCCTCCCCAGATCGAATCCAAGAGAAAGCACTCCGATGACAACGTCGTCACCTCTGCCGCAGCGCCGCCTTGGCGTGCTTGCGATTGCCTTCATGATCATCGCCGCTTCGGCACCCCTCACCGCGATCGCGGGCGGGGCGCCGACCGGCTTCGCCGTCAGCGGGCTCACGGGCGTGCCCGCGAGCTACATCGTGCTCGCCGCCGTGTTCGCGGTGTTCGCCTTCGGCTACGCCGCCATGGCCCGCCACATCGAGAATGCCGGCGCGTTCTACGCCTACGTCGCCCGCGGCCTCGGCCGCCCCATGGGCGTTGGCACCGCGGTCTCGGCCGTCGTCGCCTACGCCTGCATGCAGATCGGCATCTTCGCGATGTTCGGCTTCAGCATCGCCGACTGGCTCTCGAGCCGCTTCGGCGTCACCACCCAGTGGTGGCTCTGGGTGCTCATCGGCATCGTCGTCGTGGGTGCCCTCGGCCTGTTTCGCGTCGACTTCTCGGCAAAGGTTATCGGCGTGCTCGTCGCGCTCGAGTTCCTCGTCGTGCTCGTCTTCGACATCATCGCGATCACGGTCGCGCCCGAGGGGTACAGCCTCGAGCCGGTCAACCCCGCCTCGCTGTTCACCCCGGGCGTCGGCGTGCTGCTCGCCTTCGGCGTCGCGGCGTTCATGGGCTTCGAGTCGGCCGCCATCTACGCGAACGAGGCGAAGGACCCGCGCCGCACGATCGCCCGCGCGACCTTCCTCGCCGTCATCGTCATCGGCGTCTTCTATGCCATCTCGGCGTGGTCGCTCACCGTCGCCTACGGCCAGTCGAACATCGTCGAGCAGTCGGGCGAACTCGGCCCCGGCCTGCTCTTCGCGTTCCTCGGGGAGCACGCCGCGAGCATCCTCGTCGACTTCGCGAATGTCCTCTTTATCACCAGCCTGTTCGCGGCGCTCATGTCGTTCCACAACGCCGTCTCGCGCTACTTCTCGGAGCTCGGCCGCGAGGAGGTGCTGCCGAAGGCCTTCGGCCGCCTCAACCGCGCGGGCTCGCCCGTCGTCGGCTCGCTCACGCAGAGCCTCCTCGCCCTACTCGCGACGATCGGTTTCATCATCGCCGACACCGGCGACCCGCTGTTCCCCGTGCTCACGATGTTCACGTGGCTCACGAACACCGGTGCGTTCGGCCTTGTACTGCTCATGGTGCTCGTCGCCATCGCGGTCATCGCCTTCTTCCGACGGGATGCTCGGGGCGTCGGCGTCTGGTCGCGGCTCATCGCGCCCGCGATTTCGGGCCTCGCGCTTGCGGTCGTGTTCGTGCTCGTGCTCATGAACTTCGACCTCATGCTCGGCCAGGAAGAGTCGAATGCGACCACGTTCATCCTGCCCGCGCTGATCATCGTGCCCGGCATCGCCGGCGTGCTCTACACGCTCTGGCTGCGCCGCGCGCGGCCCGAGCGGTATGCGCTCATCGGCGCCGAGATGACGCCGAAGACCGAGGTCGTCGGGGTCGACGAGCTCGGCTAGCCGCACGGTCGCGGACGGGCCGGCGCGCATCCTGGGAATGGAAGCGCGCCGGCCCGTGTTCAATTAAGCTGAATGACTTTTCAAGCAAATTGGAGTGAGCGATGACCGACCAGACCAGCGCGGCGGAGATCCCGGCCGAGGTAGACCCCAACGCCCTCGTGTTCGGCATCAACACGTTCGGCGACCTCACGCAGCGCGCCGACGGCGAGCTGAACAGCCACGCGCAGACCATCCGCGAGATCGTCGAGCAGGGCGTGTTTGCCGAGCAGGTTGGCATCGACCTCATCGGCATCGGCGAGCACCACCGCGACGACTTCGCCGTGTCGTCGCCCGAAATGGTGCTCGCGGCGATCGCGGCGCAGACCGAGCGCATCCGCCTCGGCTCGGCCGTGACCGTGCTCAGCTCGGACGACCCCGTGCGCCTCTACGAGCGCTGGTCGACCCTCGACGCGCTCTCGCAGCGCCGCGCCGAGATCATGATCGGCCGCGGCTCGTTCACCGAGTCCTTCCCGCTGTTCGGCTTCGAGATGCAGGACTACGAGCGCCTCTTCGAAGAGAAGGCGCAGCTCTGGTCGCAGCTCGCGGCCGGCGGCCCCGTCACCTGGACGGGCTCGGTGCGCAAGCCCCTCACCGATGTCTCGGTGTACCCGCCGGTCGAGCCGCAGGCCGACGGCACCCCGGGCGTTCTGCCGACGGCCGTCGCGGTCGGTGGCTCGCCCGAGTCGGTCATCCGCGCCGCGCACTACGACTTCCCGCTCATGCTCGCGATCATCGGCGGCGGCGTGAGCCGCTTCGCCCCGTTTGCGAACCTCTACCGCCAGGCGCAGGCGAAGTTCGGCCACGAGACCGCCACGATCGGCTACCACTCGCCCGGCCACATCGCCGCGACCGATGCCGAGGCGAAGGAGCAGCTCTACGAGTTCTGGCAGGCGAACACGACGCGCATCGGGCGCGAGCGCGGCTGGCCGGCCGCGACGCGCGAGCAGTTCGAGGCGGGCATCGAAGGTGACGGCGCCCTGCACGTCGGCAGCCCCGACACCGTCGCGCGCAAGATCGCCTTCGGCATGCGCTCGCTCGGTGCCCAGCGCTTCGACCTCAAGTACCAGTCGGGCCAGATGCCCCACGAATACGCGATGTCGTCGCTGAAGCTCTACGGCGAAGAGGTCATTCCCCGCGTGCGCGAACTGCTGGCCGACTAGCGAGCCGCACCCGCAGCAGGCCGAGCACGTGCAGCACGACGGCGACGGCGAGGAACGCGACGAACACCTGCGCCGTCGTCGCGATCACCGAGCCCCAGCCGCCCGAGCCGGTCGGGTCGAGAAAGCCGTACGGGTACCAGCCGACGATGCCGCCGCGCACCCACGTGTACACGAGGTAGAGCAGCGGATAGACGAGCCAGGCGAGCGGCCGACCCCACGAGGCGCGGCGCGTCTGCGTGATGACGAGCCAGCCGACAACGCCGAGCACGGGCGTGATGCGGTGCAGCAGGATGTTCGACCACTCGAGATCCCAGCGCGCGAGCGCGCCCGGCTCGGCGACGAGAATCGCGTAGATGAGGCCGGTCATCACCATGTAGAACGCGGCTGCACCCCGCAGGTCGTCCCACCACAGTGGCAGGCGCGCGCGGGCCCGCAGCCCGCCGACGATGAGCACGACGCCGAAGAGCAGGTTCGAGATGTTCGTGAACTGCGACATCGACTCGATCAGCGTCGACTCGACCATGCCGTTCGCGGCGCGGTAGAAGTTCCGGGCGACGCCGGCGAGCGCCGCGAGGCCGAGCGCGAGGCGCAGGATGCGCACCCAAGCTCGGTCTGGATGCACGGCACGGTTCGTGCGTGCGAAGCGGTTGACCGCGGGCAACGTCGTCGTTCTCCCCATACGGGGAACGCTAGTCGACGCCGGGCGGCGCCTACGCCGCGCGCGCCGTGCCGAGCTCGTAGCGCTCGGCGAGTTCGTCGACGAGGTACTCGGCGATCGCCATCGACGAGGTCGCGCCGGGCGAGGGGGCGTTGCGTAGGAACATCGCGCCGCCGCTCTGCTGAATCACGAAGTCGTCGACCATCTTGCCCTGGCGGTCGACCGCCTGGGCGCGCACGCCGCGGGGCGCCCGCTTGCCCTTCGCACCCTCGAGCTGCGGCACGAACTTCGCGGCGCCCTCGACGAAGCGGTCCATCGAGATCACGCCGCCGAGCTCGCGTAGCGCGGCGCCGGCGTTCTGCGATGCGAACTTCCAGAACCCCGCATCCTTCGCGATCGCGAGCGAGTCGCGAAGGCTGAACGGGAAGCCCTGGTACTGCTCGCGCGCGAACGAGAGGAACGCGTTCGGGCCGATCATGAGTTCGCCGTCGATGCGACGCGTGATGTGCACGCCGAGGAACGGATACGCGGGGTCGGGCACCGGGTAGATGAGCCCGTTCACGACGTCGGCGTGCTTGTGCTCGAGGATGAAGTACTGGCCGAAGAAGGGCAGGATGCTCGGGTCGGCCCCGGCGCCCGAGGCGCGGGCGAGTCGGTCGGACTGCAGGCCGCCGCAGACAATCGCGTGGTCGAACACCTCGGCACTCGTCGTGCTGATCACGGTGACGAGCCCGTTCGCGCTCTGTACCCGCTCGACCTCGGTGCTGAGGCGGATCTCGCCGCCGTCGCGCTCGAAGTCGGCGACGAGCGCCATCGTCAGCCCGGTGTAGTCGATGATCGCGGTGTGCGGCGAGTGCACGGCGGCCTCACCGACGACGTTCGGCTCGAGCTCGCGCAGGCGCCCTGCGTCGATGAGCGCGACGTCGGGCACGCCGTTCGCGGTCGCCTTCTTGTGGATCTCGGCGAGGCGCTCGCGCTCGACCTCGTTCTGGGCGACGACGACCTTGCCGCACTCGTCGATTGCGACGTCGTTCTCGACGGCGAAGTTCGTGATGAGGTCGACGCCGCGGCGGCACAGCCGGGCCTTGAGGCTGCCGGGCTGGTAGTAGAGGCCAGCGTGCACGACGCCCGAGTTGTGGCCGGTCTGGTGGCCCGCGACGTGGTCTTCCTTCTCGAAGAGCACGACGTGCGACTGCGGGTAGCGCTGCTTGAGCTCGCGGGCGACGGCGGCACCGATGATGCCGGCGCCGATGACAGCGATACGGGTGGTTGGGGTGGTCATAGGGGGAGCCCCTTTCTGAGAGACGTTGTGGAGAATGAGAGACTGTCGGCATGGCGACGGTGAATGATCGAGGCCCGACACTGAGCGAGCGTGCCGTGGAGCAGCTGCGACGGGCGATTGTCCTCGGCGAGCTCGAGGCGGGGGAGCGGTACTCGGCAACTGAACTCGGCGAGCGTTTCGGCATGTCGCGCACGCCCATCCGCGAGGCCACGCAGGAGCTCGCGCGCCTCGGCCTCGTGTCGGTCGAGCGCAACCGGGGCATCCGCGTGCTGCCGACCAGTCTTGAGGCATTCGTTGAGGGGTTCGAAGTGCGGCTCATGCTCGAGCTGCCGCTCGCGCGCCGCGCGGCGAGTGCGGCGACGCCCGAGCAGCGCGCCGAGATTGCCGCGCAGTTCGCGCGCTTCGTCGAGGTCGCCGAATCGGGCGACGTCGACGCGACGTTGCGCTGCGACCGCGACTTTCACCGGGGCCTGCTCGAGGTTGCCGGCAATGTGCGCGCCGTCGAGGTGCTCACCGAGCAGCGAAACATGGTGCTGAAGACCGGCGTCGGCACGGTGCCGCACATGCGCAGCACGGTCGAGTGCGCCGAGGATCACCGCGCGATCGTCGACGCGGTCGTGGCGGGCGACGGCGAGGCCGCGGGCGCGGCGATGCGCGCGCACATCCTCAACACCGCCGAGCTGCTGCTGCGACAGGAGTCGGCGAGCCGCGCCGACTTCGGCACTCCGGATGCGCTGGTCGCGCTCGAGCGGCTGGTCTAGTCCGCGCATCCTCGCCCTCCTCGCAAGTTGCATGTAACTCTTGCAGTGTTGCATGCAACTCACGATGGTGCAAGCGTTACGCCATGTAGAGGCCGCCGTTGATGTCGAGCTGCACGCCCGTGATGAAGGAGGAGTCGGGGGAGAGTAGGAACGCGACCGCGCGGGCGACCTCCTCGGGCTCGCCGTGGCGGCCGAGCGGCGTGCCCGCGGCCCACTCATCGCCGTGCTTCGACACCGAGTCGTTGGTCATGCGGGTGCGGATGATGCCCGGCGCCACGGCGTTTGCGCGGATGCCGCGTGAGCCGAGCTCGAGCGCGAGCGTGCGGGTGAACGCGACGATCGCGCCCTTCGACGCGGCGTAATGGGCGTGGCCCCGCGAGCCGCGCTCGCCGGCGACCGAGGCGAACGTCACGATTGCCGCGTTGTCGTTGAGCACCGGCAGCAGCTTGCTCGTGAGCGCGAACACCGCGTCGAGGTTGATCGACAGCGTCTGCCGCCACTGCGCGAAGCTGAGCTCGGCGAGGGGTGCCTCGAGGTAGATGCCCGCGGCGGGCGCGAAGCCGTCGACCCCGCCGAGCGACTCGGCCGCCGTGACGATGCGCGCCTGCACCTCGTCGTCGGTGCCGTCGCCCGCGACATGCACGACCTCGGCGGATGCGGCGAGCTCGGCCGGCAGCGCGGCGAGCGCGTCGGGGGAGAGGTCGTGCAGCACGAGCCGCGCACCCTCGGCCCGCAGCAGGAGCGCGAGGGCCGAGCCGATGCCGCCCGCGGCGCCGGTGATGACGACGGTTTTGTCGGTGAAGCGTGCCACGCTTACGCCTCCTCGTACCACTCGCCAGCGACGGTCATCGCGGCGTCGACCATGAGGTTGTGGCCACTGATGTAGCTCGCCTCGGCGCCGAGCAGGAAGACGATGGGCGCCGCGATTTCGGCCGGGTCAGCGAAGCGCCGCATCGGGATGCGCCGGCTGATGCGCTCGGTGTTGAGGCGCCCCTCGGCCTCGAGCTTGCGGTTGAACGGGGTGTCGACGTAGCCCGGTCCGACCGAGTTCGCCCGGATGCCGTCGCGCGCCCACTCGACCGCGATGGTCTTCGTGAACCCATCGATGCCGTGCTTCACTGCGTTGTAGCTCGCGCGCTGGGGCATGCCCACCTTGCTCGCGACCGAGGTGAGGTTAACGATCGCGCCCCGGCCAGCACACAGCAGCGGATAGGCGGCGCGGGAGGCGCGCATCGTGCCGTCAAGGTGCACGCTGATGAGGAAGCTCCAGTCCTCGTCGCTGAGCTCGGCGGTGGGGCGGGGCCGGGCGACGCCCGCGCTGTTCACGAGGCCGTGCAGCACGCCCTCGGTCGTCGCGATGTCGGCAAACGCCGCATCGACGCTCTCGCGCGAGGTCACGTCGACGACGATGCCCCGCGCGCTGTCGCCGAGCTGTGCGACCGCCTCGTCCAGGGTGGATTGGTTCAGGTCGAGCAGCACCACGCGGCGCGCGGGGTCGCGCAGCCAGTGCGTCGCGGTGGCAAAGCCGATGCCGCTGGCGCCGCCGGTAATAGCGAGAATCTGGTCGGGCTCGGTCACAGAGCACTCCTTCGTGCGGGTAGTCGAGGTTCTGCCCGAAACCCTACTCCGAAATTGCGAATTGGATCCAAACTGGCGAATGCCGACCTCATGCTGGATGCAATTCCGCGGCACTCGCGACATGATGAATGCGAAGATTGCCTGCACCAGAGAGGGAGCGACGTGTGAGGACCAGCGACACCAGCGGTAGCGAGGGCATCACCGACGCGCTACGCACGCTCATTCTCACGGGCGAGCTCGCACCGGGGGAGCGCATCCGGCAGGAGGAACTCGCCGAGCGCTTCGAGACCAGCCGCATGCCGGTGCGCGTCGCGCTCAAGCAGCTCGAGGCGGAGGAGCTCGTGCTGCTCCGGCCCAACGCGGGTGCCTGGGTGAGCAGCATCGACCCCGAGGACTTCGTGCAGACGTACCAGCTGCGCGAGGTGCTCGAGCCCTTCGCGATCCGTGCCAGCTTGCCGAAGTTGACCAATGACCACCGCGAGCGCATCCACGAGTTGGCGGCGGCCACGGCCGAGGTGACGGGTCGCTCGGATGTGGTGGAGGAGTTCACGCGGCGCGACCGTGAGTTCCACCTCGCGACCTTCGCCGGCGTGCGCGAGGAGTCGCTCTACGAGCGCGTCGTGCAGCTGTGGAACAAGACCCAGCGCTATCGCCGCATTACGGTGCCGCGCTTCACCGACGCCGACAACGTCGCAACGCACGCCGACCACCAGCTCATTTGCTACTACATCGACCACAACGATGCCGAGTCGCTCGGCGAGGTGCTGCGCCTGCACATTCGCCGCACGCGCATCCTCGGCGAGGCGAGCATCGAGGCACTCGGCGAGGGGTAGCTGGATCCAATCCGGTTGACGGTTGCGTGCAACTGTGGTTCGATCGGAAACTGTTGGATCCAATGATGGATCCCTGGGGCGCGCATCGCGTCCCCTGCGCAGTTCCCGCACCGAGCACAGAAAGAAGCGACGATGACGTCCGCACCCTGGTGGCCGAATCCGGTTTCCGACTCGATCTTCCTTGCCCCCGCCGCCGTCGTTGGCGGCGCCGGCAGCGCCCGACGCCTGCCCGAGACGCTCCGCAAGCACTCGAGCTACGAGGGCGGCACCGTCCTGCTCGCGATCGACGACGCGGTGGCTGGCGCCGGCCTCATCGACCCGATCGAAGCGGGCCTGCGCGAGGGCGGCATCGACGTGCTCGTGCGCGGTGGTTTCGGCGCCGAGCCCACGGCCGAGGTCGTCGATGAGGTCGCACAGGCTGCCCGCGACGCCGGGGCCACCGCAGTCATCGGGGTCGGCGGCGGCTCGGTGCTCGACTCGTCGAAGCTCATCGCGCTCATGCTGCGCCAGGGCGGCACGAGCGCCGACTGGGTCGGCCCCGTTGCCGACGAGCTCGCTCTCGCCCCGCTTGTGCTCGTGCCCACCACGGTCGGCACCGGATCCGAGGCGACGAACATCGCCATGGTCACGATCGACGGCGCCAAGCGCGCCTCGGTCTGCAGCAGCTACGTGCCCGAGGTTGCGGTGCTCGACCCCGAGCTCGTCAGCAGCCTGCCGAACAAGGTGATCGCGGCCACGGGCATGGACGCGCTCGCGCACGCCGTCGAGGCACTCATGTCGTCGAAGGCGTCGATGCTCTCGGCCCACGCCTCCTTCCACACCATGGAGCTGCTCGTCGCGAACCTCGAGGCCGCCTACAACGGCGACGCCGAGGCGCTCGCCCGCACCCAGTGGGCTTCGCACCTCGGCGGGCAGGCGCTCAACGCGGGCGTCGTCGTCGGGCACTCGATCGCCTACTCGTTCGCACACGTCACCCCAATGCCGCACGGCGTCTCGTGCGCCCTCGCGCTGCCGTACTGCATCGCGTATAACCAACACCTCGAGCCCCGCCTCGCCGAGCGCATCGCGCTCGCGCTCACGAACGGCGCGAGCACCTCGCTCCGCGACGCCGCCGACGCCGTGCAGCAGCTCGCGCGGCGCATGAGCCTGCCGACGACCCTCGGCGAGGCGCGCATCGAGGCCGATCAGGTCGACGAGCTCGCCCGCTACTGCAATGCCGAATACCAGCGGCCCACCAACCCCGAGGCGATGGACGAGCCGCGCCTGCGCGCGCTCTTCGCCGCCGTCGAAACCGGCGACCTCGACGCGGCCTTCGCCGCCACCGCCAACTGACCACCTGAGGAGCACCCCCAATGCAGTTTGGACACCTGAAGAACCTCATCGGCGGCGAGTTCGTCGACGCGAGCGCGGGCGGCACCCTCGAGGTGACGAACCCCGCCACCGCGGGCGACGTCGTCGGCAGCGTGCCGGCCATGACGGCCGACGAGCTGCCTGCCGTGTTCGAGGCGGCCCGCGCGGGCGCGGCCGAGTGGCGCCGCGCGAACGGCCTCACCCGCGGCGCCGTGCTGCTGCGCACCGCGGCGCTGATCCGCGAGCACGCGACCGAGCTGCGCGACCTCATCGTCGCCGAGCTCGGCAAGACCGTCGCCGACGCAACCGGCGAGGTCGGCAAGACCGCCGAGTTCTTCGAGTACTACGGCGGAATGGGGCGCGACGAGTTCGGCGGCCTCCTCGCCGACGGCCGCCCGAACACCTTCGCCGCGCGCGTGCAGGAGCCGCTCGGCGTCGTCGTGCTCGTCACGCCGTGGAACGACCCGCTGCTCACCCCGGCCCGCAAGCTCGGCCCGGCGCTCATCTCGGGCAACGCGGTCGTGATCAAACCCGCGTCGGCGACCCCGCTCATCCTGCTCAAGCTCGCCGCCCTCTTCCACGAGGCCGGCCTGCCCGCCGGCGTGCTCAACACCGTCACGGGTCGCGGCCGCGACCTCGGCGACGCGCTCTTCGACGACGACTCGATTCGCGCCGTGTCGTTCACCGGCTCGACCGCCGTCGGCCTCGAGCTGCAGCGCAAGCTCGCGGGCCGCGGCATCCGCGTGCAGACCGAGATGGGCGGCAAGAACGCCGCGGTCGTGCTCGCCGACGCCGACCTCGACCTCGCGATTCCGACCATCGCCGCGGGTGCCTACGGCCAGGCTGGCCAGCGCTGCACCGCGACGAGCCGTCTCATCGTGCAGCGCGAAGTCGCCGCCGAGGTGCGCGAGCGACTCGCCGACTACGTGCGCGGCATCAACGTCGCGCCGGGCACCGCCGAGGGCGTCGCGATGGGCCCCGTCGTCGACGAGGGCGCGCAGCAGGAGATTCGCGGCCATGTCGAGCGCGCGGTCGCCGAGGGCGCGACCGTCGTGGCCCGCACTGAGCTCACGGGCGCGGCCGCTGAGGCCGGTGCCTTCGTCGAGCCAACGCTGCTCGACGTCACGCGCGAGCACGATATCTGGCGCACCGAGGTGTTCGGCCCGGTCGTCGGGATGCTCGAGGTCGACAGCTTCGAGGAGGCGGTCGAGGCCGTGAATGACTCGAGCTACGGCCTCTCGGCCGCGATCTTTACGCAGAACCTCGGCTCTGCGATGCAGTTTGTCGCGCAGGTCGACACCGGCCAAGTGTCGGTCAACCAGCCCACGAGCGGCTGGGACATCCACCACCCCTTCGGCGGGTTCAAGGACTCGGGCTCGGGCTACAAGGAACAGGGCGAGGTCGCCCTCGAGTTCTACACCCGCACCAAGGCCGTTGCGATTCGCACGCACTAGAAAGCAGCAGCATGTCACTTCACGACCGTTTCTCGCTCGCGGGCAAGACCGCCCTCGTGACCGGCGGTAGTCGCGGGCTCGGCAAGGCGATGGCCCGTGGCCTCGTCGACGCCGGCGCGCGCGTCGTCGTCGTGGCGCGCTCGGCGGATGCGGTGGCCGCGACCGCCGACGAGCTCGGCGCGATCGGTATCGCGGCCGACGTCACCGCTGCCCCCGCGCAGCTGCTCGATGACGCCGAGGCCGCCCTCGGCGCGCCGCTCGACATCGTGCTCCACGCCGCCGGCGTGCAGCACCGCCAGGCCGCCGAGCACTTCGACCCCGAGCAGTGGGAGCGCCTGCTGCGCATCAACCTCACGGCGCCGTTCGCGCTGAGCCAGGAGCTCGGGCGCCGCCAGCTCGAGCGCGGCGCGGGCGGCTCGCACATCTTCATCGGCTCGCTCACGAGCACGATCTCGATGCCGCAGATCTCGGCATACACCGCGACAAAGTCCGGCGTCTATGGCGTCGCCCGCAGCCTCTCCTCTGAGTGGTCGGGCCGCGGTATCCGCGCGAACGCGATCGCGCCCGGCTACTTCCGGACCGAGCTCACCGAGGCCGTGTTCACCGACGAGCAGCGCTACGCAGAAATGCTCGCACGCATCCCGATGGGCCGCTTCGGCGACCCGGAGGAGCTCGCTGGCGCCGCCGTGTTCCTTGCTTCCGACGCCGCCTCGTATCTGACGGGGCAGCTCATCACCGTCGACGGCGGCTGGACCGCCGCCTAATCTGCACCCTTCCCCTCGCTCTGGCTCACCTCGGCCAGCTCCTCAGAACAACGGAGTTCAGATGAATCCACTGCATGCAAGTTTCGATCGGCGAAGCCTGTTCCGCTTCGGCGGCGCGGCCGCCGTCGCCGTCGCGGCGGGCAGCTCGCTCGCGGCCTGTTCGGCGCCCGGCACGACCGAGGAGGTGCTTCGCCTCGGCGTCATGATGCCGATGTCGGGCACGAATGCGCTCCTCGGCCAGGCCTCTTGGGAGGGCGTCGAGATGGCGGTCGCCGACCGCAACGAACGCGGCGGCGTCGCCGGCAAGCGCGTCGAAGTCGTACTCGCCGACGTGCCCGACGTCAACGCCGCGACCTCCGAGGCCCGCCGTCTCGTATTCAACAACAACATCAAGCTCGGCCTCGGCACCTACAGCTCGTCGCTGTCGACCGCGGCAAGCGAGGTCTTCGCCCGCACCGGCAACAGCTTCGTCGAGCTCGGCGCGGTCGCGGCCGGCATCACCGACCGCGGCTACCCGCGCGTCTACCGCATCAACCCGGCCTCGACGAAGCAGACCGAGCAGGCGCTGAAGTTCACCGCCGAAGTGCTCGCGCCGCAGCTCGGCAAGAAGCCGGCCGACCTCAAGCTCATGATGGTGCACGAGGACTCGAACTACGGCCAGTCGGTCACGGCGAGCGCCGACACGAACGCCGACGCGCTCGGCATGTCGTTCGCCGACCACGAGGCCTACTCGGCAAAGCAGACCGACCTCTCGTCGACCGTTGCGCGCATCAAGCAGGCCGTGCCCGACGTCATCCTTGCCGTGTCCTATGCCTCCGACGCCGTGCTGCTCGGCCGCCAGATGCGCGACGCCGGCGTCAAGGTTGGCGCGTTCATCGGCATCGGCGGCGGCTACACGCTGCAGGAGTTCGGGGATGCGCTCGGCTCGGCCGCCGAGGGCGTCTACGACTGCGACTTCCCGCAGCCGCGCCTCAGCCCGGACGCCGCGCCCGAGCTTGCGGGCTTCCTCGAGCGCTACGAGAAGAAGTACAACAAGTTCCCGAGCTCGGGCTACCCGCAGGGTAACTACGCGGGCACCTCGTACGTGCTCGACATCCTCGAGCTCACCGGCGGCAGCGACGACCCCGATGTCTTCCATGAGGCGGCCCTGAAGTACGAGGCGCCGAACAGCCAGAGCGTCAACACCTGGGGCTACAAGATGGGCCCGAACAACCAGAACGAGCGCTCCGAGGACTACATCATGCAGTGGCAGGACAACGAGCTCGTCACGGTGTTCCCGACCGAGGTCGCCGTCTCCGAGCCCAAGCACACCAGCCCGTTCGGACAGTGAGGTCAGCGAAGCCATGACATTCCTCATTCAAGCCCTCGTCGCCGGGCTCCTGCTCGGCGGGGTCTACGCGCTCGTCGCAGTCGGCCTCAACATCATCTTCGGCGTCGTGAAGATCACGAACTTCGCGCACGGTGAGCTCGTGATGATCGCGATGTACTTCACCTGGTTCCTCTACACCTCGTGGAGCGTCAACCCGTACGTGTCGCTGCTCATCGTCACGCCCATCATGTTCATCTCGGGCGTGCTGTTGCAGAAGTTCATCCTCGAACCGATGCAGGACTCCTCGGCGAACATGAAAATCTTCGTCACGCTCGGGCTCTCGGTGTTCCTGCAGAACTTCGCGCTGTTCCTCTTCGGCGGCCAGTTCCGCACCGTCACAGTGGGCTGGGCCGAGCAGTCGATCACGGTCGGCGGCGTCAGCGCCACCTACGGCCGCGTCATCGCCTTCGTCGTCGCGATCCTGCTTGTCGTCGCGCTGTTCTGGATGATGAAGCGCACGATGCTCGGCAAGGCGCTCGGCGCGATTGCCGAGGACCGCGACACGGCCCGGATGCTCGGCATCCCGGTCAAGCGCTACTACATGGTTGCGATGGGCCTCGGCGCCGCCCTCACCGGCATCGCCGGCGTGCTCATCATCCCGTTCCAGGCCGCGTACCCGCTCGTCGGCGCGCACTACACGCTCATGGCGTTCGTCGTCGTCGTGCTCGGCGGCCTCGGCAACATGACCGGCGCGCTCATCGGCGGTCTGTTCCTCGGCGTCATCGAAACCCTCACCGGAACGTACATCGACCCGGCGCTGCAACAGGTCGCAGTGTTCGCCGTCTTCATCGTCGTGCTGATCGTGCGCCCCCAGGGCATCTTCGGTGGCTCGGCCCGCAACGCAGAAGTGGGGCTCAAGTAATGTCGAACCGCAATATTCTCGGCCTGGGCATCGCCGGCCTCGTCGCGCTGCTGCTGCCCCTTGTCGTGCACGACCAGTACGTGCTCCACATCGCCGTCATCACCTTTATCTACGTCGGCGTCACCGTCGCGTGGAACCTCATGGCGATCGGCGGCACCCTCTCGCTCGGCCACGCCGCGTTCTTCGGCGTGGGCGCCTACACCGTCGCGATTCTCTACGTGAACCTCGGCGTCAACCCGTGGGTCGGCATCCTTGCCGCCATGGTCATGGCTGCCGCCGCGTCGATGGTGCTCGCGGTGCCGCTCCTGCGCCTGCGCGGGCCGTTCTTCACCCTCTCGTCGCTCGCGTTCGTCGAGGTGCTGCGCCTGCTCGCGATCTGGGCGGTGCCGCTCACGAACGGTTCGGTCGGCATCACGACCCCGCCCGACCAGGGCTTCGCCTTCATCTCCTTCGAGAATCGGCAGCCGTACTACTTCATCGTGCTCGCCATGGTGATTGTCGTCGTCGCGTTCTCGGTCTGGCTCTACAACTCGCGCATCGGCTATCACCTGCGCGCGATGAAGACCGACGAAGAGGCGATCCGTGCACTCGGCGTGCACACGAACGGCCTCAAGGTGGGCACGCTCGCCGTCTCGGCGGCGATCACCGGCGCGTTCGGCGCGTTTGCGGCCCTCTACCTGTTCGTGATCGAACCCGAAACCCAGTTCTCGATGACGCTCTACTCGGTGCAGCCGGCGCTGAACGGCATCATCGGTGGCATGGGCACGATCGTCGGCCCGATCATCGGTGCGGTGCTGATGACACCGCTCGGTGAATGGCTGCGCACCTCGTTCTCGGGTGTGCAGGGCCTCAACTTCATGATCTACGGCGTCGCGCTCATCGTCATCGTGCGCCTCATGCCCGGCGGCCTCGTCGACGGCTGGAAGAAGCTGCGCGGCTGGATGCGCCGGGGCGCGAACTCGAACAAGAAGGACGGTGAGTAGCAATGGCGAATGACACTCTGCTCAAGGTGAGCAACGTCAGCAAGCGCTTTGGCGGCGTGCAGGCGGTCAACGACGTCTCGCTCGAGCTCGGCAGCGACGAGATCATCGGCATCATCGGGCCGAACGGCGCGGGCAAGACCTCGTTCTTCAACCTCATCTCGGGGCTGTTCCCCGCGGACTCGGGCACGATCGAGTTCGACGGCAAGGACATCACGAAGACCGACCTGCCCACCCGCGCCCGCAGCGGCATCGGCCGCACGTTCCAGGTCGTGCGACCGTTCTCGGGCATGACCGTCGTCGAGAACGTCATGGTGCCGGTGCTGATCAACCATCCCCGCCCATCCGTCGCCCGAACTAAGGCGATGGAATTGCTCGACGACCTCGGCATCGCCGACATCGCCGAGCGGCCCACCGAGTCGCTCACCCTCGCGATGCGCAAGCGCGTCGAGGTGGCGAAGGCGCTCGGCACCGAGCCGAAGCTGCTGCTGCTCGACGAGGTGCTCGCCGGCCTGAACAGCCGCGAGGTCATCGAGGTGCTGCCGTTCGTCACGCGGGTGCGCGACCGCGGCGTCGCGATTCTCATGATCGAGCACATCGTCGCGGCAGTCATGGAGGTCTCCGACCAGATGATGGTGCTCAACAACGGCCAGGTGCTCGCCGCGGGCGACCCGCAGGACGTCATCACCGACCCAAAGGTGATCGAGGCGTACCTCGGCACGAAGCACACCGACGACACCATCGCGAGCAACATCATCTCGGAAGCCGAGCAGCGAGGGAGCCAATCCAATGCTTGAGGTTCAGCACATCAGCGCCTTCTACGGCGACGCCCAGGCCATCGAAGACGTGTCGTTGACGCTGCCCGACAGCGGCATCACCGCCTTCCTCGGCCCAAACGCGGCCGGCAAGTCGACGACGCTGCGGGTTATCTCGGGCCTGCTCAAGGCGGCGACCGGCAAGATCATCTTCAACGGTGAGGACATCACGAACGCGCCGGTGAAGCGCCGCGTCGAACTCGGCATCGTGCAGGTGCCCGAGGGGCGCAAGCTCTTCGGGTCGATGTCGGTCGAAGACAACCTGCTGCTCGGCGGCTTCGTCAGCCGCGGGGACGGCAACGCCCAGTCGCGGCTCGACGAGGTCTACCACCACTTCCCGCGTCTGCTCGAGCGGCGCAAGCAAGAGGCCGGGCTGCTCTCGGGCGGTGAGCAGCAGATGGTCGCCATCGGCCGCGGGCTCATGGCGAACCCGAAGGTGCTCATGATTGACGAGATGTCACTCGGCCTTGCCCCGGTGATCGTCGAGCAGATGTTCGCGCTCGTGCGCGAGATCGCGACTGCCGACATGACGGTGCTGCTGGTCGAGCAGCACGTGCAGAACGCGCTCGAGGTTTCCGAACACGGCACCATCATCGAGGGCGGGCAGTCGCGCCTCAGCGGCACAGCGCGCGAGTTGCTCGACAGCGACGTGGTGCGAGAGTCGTACTTTGGCAACTGAGCAGCTCGCGGCGCGGCTTCGCTCGCGCACGCCGTGGGATCTCGTGATCGACCGCGTGGCCGAGCCGAGCCCCGCGGCGGGCGAGGTGCGAATCCGCACCGAGGCCGTCGGACTCTGTGGCAGCGACGTGCACGCGGTGCGCGCCGATGCCGGCTACGAATGGGTGCCCGAGAACGTCGTGCTCGGGCACGAGGTGGTCGGGGTGGTGGATGCGGTGGGCGAGGGCGTCGACGCGGCGCTCGTCGGCCGCCGGGTCGTGCCGATCGCCATCGATGGCTGCGGCGACTGCGCTGTTTGCCGCGCCGGGCAGGCGAACCGCTGCCTCGAGCGCAACTGCATGGGCATGCACTTCGACGGCGGCCTCGCCGAGTCGTTCGTGTTCCCGGCCGGCCGCCTGCACGTGCTCACGGAGCAGTCGCTCGATGCCCGGCTTGCCGCGCTCATCGAGCCGACCGCCGTCGCGCATCAGGCGCTGCGGGGCATCGCGACCGTCTTCGACAGCAATGCGGCCGGGCTCGAGCCACTGCGGGGCATCGAGCTCTGCGTGAGCGGTCCCGGCGCCGTCGGCCTCCTCGCCGGTTGTGCCGCGCTCGTCGCTGGCGCGAACGTCACGATCAGCGGCCCACCCTCGGGCGCCGAGTCACGCATGGCCGCGGCGCTCGCGCTCGGCATGCGGGCTGATGCGTCCGGCCGCGAGTTCGACGCGTGGCTCGACGCCTCCGGCGCCGGCGCCGCCCTGCGCGGAGCGCTGCCACGCGTGCGCCGCGGCGGGGTCATCGGCGTGCCGGCGATATTCGCGGCCGAGGTCGCCCTCGACCTGAACGCGATCGTGCGTGGGCAACTCACGCTGCGCGGCTCCTACGCCTACACCCGCGAGGACTTCGCGGCGGCCGAGCGCATCGTGGGGGAGCGCGTCGATGCGCTCCGTGGCATCGTCGAAGAGTTCACCATTGCCGAGACCGAGACGGCGCTGCGCGCGGCGGCCGACGCGACCGTCGTGAAGCCGGTCGTCGTGTTCCCGGCATAGCTTCCCGGGAGGCTCCCGGGTGGAAGGAGACCATCGTGGTTCGTTTTCTCACTGAGGCCGACATCGACGGGCTCATCGATCAGCGCGACGCGCTCGAGGCGGTGACCGACGCGCTGCGCGACCAGGGTCGCGGCGACTCGGGCAACGCGCCCCGCACGCGCGCGAAGCTCGGCCCGCTCGTGCTCAATGTGCTCGGTGGCAGCGTCGCGAGCGCGAATGCGATCGGCGCGAAGGTCTACGTCACCGGCAACGGCGCCGCGAAGTTCTGGGGCCTGTTGTTCGACGACGAGGGCACGCTCACGACGCTCTACGAGGCCGACCGGCTCGGCCAGCTGCGCACCGGCGCCGCGAGCGGGATCTCGGCCCGCGAGCTCGCGCCCGGCGGCGCTGACACCGTCGCGATCGTTGGCACCGGGTACCAGGCGCAGACGCAAGCCGAGGCGGTGCTGCTCGCCCTCGGCGCGACGAAGCTGCACGTCTACGGCCGCAACGCCGAGCGCGCCGACGCCTTCGCCGCGCTGCTTGCCGAGCGCACGGGCGTGACCGCGAGCCGCTTCGACACCATCGACGAGGCGATCGCCGACGCCCAGGTCGTCATCACCATGACGAGCGCATACGACCCGGTGATCCTCCGCAGGCACATGTGGCCGGGCAAGCACTACATCTTCGCGGGCTCAAACAACGCCGCCA
The DNA here is from genome assembly GCF_023370115.1 of Gulosibacter sediminis. Lineage (NCBI taxonomy): Bacteria > Bacillati > Actinomycetota > Actinomycetes > Micrococcales > Microbacteriaceae > Gulosibacter > Gulosibacter sp. ACHW.36C. The sequence continues at coordinate 405,029 of NZ_CP097160.1, forward strand.
ACGCCGAGGTCGAACCCGAGGCGATGCGTGAGATCGACCTGCTCGTGACTGACGATGTCGTGGCCGCGCAGCGCGAGGGCGGCACGCTCATCCGCGCAGCCGAGGCCGGGGCGATCGACTGGGCTGACGTGCGCGAGCTCGGCGAACTGCTCGCGCTCGGCGAGGTGCGCGGCGACGCGGATGCGATCACCGCCTTCGTCTCGCAGGGCGCCGGCTCATGGGACACGGCGCTCGCGGCCGTCGCCGCCACCCGGGCCGCCGAACGCGGCGTCGGCATCGAGCTGCCGATCGACGGAGCCCCCGCCCGCGATCGACGCTAGCCTGCCTAGAGCAGCGCGCGGACTCGCTCGGCGACGCGCTCGGGGCTGAGGCCGTACTTGTCGAGCAGGAAGTCGTTCGGTGCCGACTCCGACCAGGCGTCGGCGAGGCCGAGCACGCGCAGCGGCGTGGACACGTCGTGGCGCGCGAACATTTCGGCGAGCAAGCCGCCGAGGCCACCGATCTCGGTGTGTTCCTCGACCGAGACGACGATCGGCGCACCCTCGAGCGCGGCGAGCACCCGCGCATCCTCGAGCGGTTTCAGCGTCGGCAGGTGCACGAGCTGCGCCTCGATGCCGGCCGCCGCGAGGAGCCCGGCTGCCTCGAGCATGCGCGAGGCCTGCACGCCGGTCGACACGAGCGTGACGTCGCCGCCGCGCCGCAGCGTGTGCACCGCACCGAGCTCGAACTCGTAGTCGGCGTCGAACACCGGGGCGACCGCGTCGCGGGCGTAGCGAATGTAGACGGGGCCGTCGAAGCCGGCCGCCCACTCGGTGACCGCGCGGGCCTCGTGCTCGTCGGCGGGCGCGAGCACGGTCATGTTCGGCATCGCGCGCATGATCGCGAGGTCTTCGATGTCCTGGTGCGTTTTGCCACTCGAGCCGTTGAGCAGGCCCGAGTAGGCGGCGCAAACACGCACCGGCACCTTCGTCTGTGACACGAGCATGCGGATCTGGTCGAGGGCGCGGTTCGTCAGAAACACCCCGAACGTCGACAGCCACGGTCGATAGCCCATCGTCGCGAGGCCGAAGGCCATGCCGACGAGGTTCTGTTCGGCGATGCCGACCTGCACGAACGCCTTCGGGTTCTGCTTCGCGACGGTGTCGGCCTTCGTCGAGGTGGCGAGGTCGCCGTCGAGCACGATCACGCGCTCGTCGGTGACGCTGAGCCGGGCGAGGGTCTCGCCCCACACACTTCGTTGCGCGGTCATGCTTGCTCCTGCTTGAGGTCGAGGCGCGCCTGCGCCAGCTGTTCGGGGGTCGCGACGCCGTTGTGCCACGCGTAGGTGCCCTCGGTGAACGAAATGCCGCGGCCCTTCGACGTGGTCGCGAGAATTACGGATGGGCGGCCGTCGCGGTCGCGCGCCTCGGTGACGGTGTTGAACGCGTCGAGGATCTCGTCGAAGTCGTGCCCGTCGATCTCGAGTACGTGCCACCCGAAGCCGGCGAACACGGCGGCGAGGTCGACGTGGCCGAGCGGCTCGCTGCGGTCGAAGCGGTCGTCGTCAGTTGCGGGCCAGCCGTACTGCTGCAGGCCGTTGAGGTCGATGATCGCGGTGAGGTTGTCGAGCCGGTAGCGGGGCGCCGAGAGCACGGTCTCCCACACCATCCCCTCTTCCATCTCACCGTCGCCGAGCATGACCCAGACGTGGTTATCGGATCCAAGTCGCTTCGCACCGAGCGCCATGCCCGCGCCGGCCGAGAGGCCCTGACCGAGCGAGCCGGTCGACGCATCCACGCCGGGCGTGAGGCGCATGTCGGGGTGCCCCTGCAGGCGCGAGTCGCCGTGGTCGAAGGTTGCGAGCTCGTCTACGGGGAAGAAACCGCGCATCGCGAGCACCGAGTAGAGGCCGATCGCGTTGTGGCCCTTCGAGAGAATGAAGCGGTCGCGGCCCGGATCGTCGGGGTTCTCGGGATCGACCCGCAGCTGCGCAAAGTAGAGCGCGACGAGCAGGTCCATGGCCGAGAGCGGGCCGCCGACGTGGCCGGCCTTCGAGGCGGTGACGGTGTTAATGACGTGCCAGCGCCCCTCGCGAGCGAGTGCTTCGAGCTCGTCGATGCGCGGCGACGTCGTGGGGTGGGTCGCGTCGTTGGGTCCCATGCAGCCTCTCCCTTGATCTGCTGATTGGATCCAATCGTACTGTACGCGGGGCGCACCTCGCCACGAAAAAGGTGAGGGCGGATGCGCGGCTAGCGACCCAGCGCGTGCCGGCGCACGTCGCGGGGCGACTCGCCGTAGGCCTGCTTGAAGGCGCGAGAGAAGTGCGCCGGATCCTTAAAGCCCCAGCGGTTGCCGATCGCGGCGACCGAGACATCCGCGTGTTCTGGGCTCGTGAGGTCGAGGTAGGTGCGCTCGAGGCGGCGAGTGCGAATGTACGACGCGACCGTCTGGCCCTGATCTTGGAAGAGGTTGTGGAGGTGGCGCACCGAGATGAAGGCGTCGGCGGCGATCGAGTTCGGGCTCAACCCCGGATCCCCGAGATTGTCGTCAATCCGGTCGCGCACCTGCTGCAGCAGCGAGAGGTGCGGGTCGGCCGCGAACTTCGCGAGATCGAGCTCGTTCGATAGCAGGGTGTCGAGCAGGTCGACGGCGTTCTGCACGAGCTTGGCGCCGGCGGGGCCGCGCAACTCGTGCATGTTCGTGCCGAGGGTCGCGAGGAACGGCGACACGACGCGGCCGAGCCCCTCCGAGCCGGCGAGCAGGATCGCCGTGAACTGCGACGAGAGCCGGTGCGGCACGCTGAGGCGCGCGTGCGGCAGCATGATCACGAGCGAGCGGAAGCGGTGCGTGAACTCGAGCTCGTACGGCACCGAGGTGTCGTAGATCGCGAGGTCGCCGGGCGAGAGCGTGACGCTGCGGCCGCCCTGCCGCAGCATGCCCGTGCCCTCGAGGTGCAGCGAGATCTTGTAGAAGTGCTCGGTTGCCTCGGCGATGAGCTCGGGTGTGCGTTCGACGAGCTGCGGGTCGGCGCGCACATCGGTGAAGCCGACGCCGTGCACGTTGACGCCGTTGATGCGGCCGCGGAAGTCGTCGCCGAGCTCGCTCGTGACGATGAGGGGCACGAACGAGGCGTTCACCTGCTGCTGAAACTGCGCGAGCGTGAGGTTGACGGGGCCAAACTGGTCGGGCCCGCCGCCAGGCGCGTCAATGGTACCGGTGGGCGTGCCATCGGGGCCCTCGGTGACTTCGGTGTCAGTCCATGCCTGCGACATTTGCCACTCATCGTAGCCAGTCGAGCGTAGAGGCGGCCGGAGATCCTCCCAGAATTAGATTTGATTTCAAATACGATTCGACGGAAACTGAGGAGGCAACTTCTTCCGCGGTCGACGAGCGCCCGCATGTTTCATCGCCGAAGAAGCGAACCTCACCAAGCCACGCTGCATCGTGGTTGACAAAGGAGTCCCCCATGTCTGAAACCTCCGCGGAGCAGCGCTCTGCGAAAGAGCGCCGGCGCGTCGTCGGCGCGACCATCGTCGGCACCACCATCGAGTGGTACGACTTCTTCATCTACGCGAACGCCGCCGGTCTCGTGTTCAACCAGCTCTTCTTCGCCGAGGTCGGCGGCACGCTCGGCCAGATCCTCACCTTTCTCACGGTCGGCATCTCGTTCCTGTTCCGCCCGCTCGGCGCCGCCCTCGTCGGCCACTACGGCGACCGCCTCGGTCGCAAGCTCATGCTCGTCATCACGCTCGTGCTCATGGGCGCGGCCACGACGCTCATCGGTGTGCTGCCGACCTACGAAGACGTCGGCGTCATCGCGCCGATCCTGCTCATCATCCTGCGCATCCTGCAGGGTGTCTCGGCCGGCGGTGAGTGGGGCGGCGCGGTGCTCATGGCCGTCGAATACGCCCCGGTCAACAAGCGCGGCCGCTACGGCATGTTCCCGCAGCTCGGCGTGCCGATCGGCATGCTGCTCGCGACCGGCGTGCTCGCGCTCATGTCGGGCGTCATCTCGCCCGGCGAGGCGTTCAACGAGTGGGGCTGGCGCGTGCCGTTCCTGCTCTCGATCGTGCTCGTCATCGTCGGCTTCATCGTGCGCCAGTCGGTCGAGGAGTCGCCGGTCTTCACCGAGATGAAGGATGCGGGCTCGCGCATCAAGATGCCGATCGTCGAACTCTTTCGCAAGCACTGGAAGCTCGTCATCCTGCTCGCCCTCGTTTTCGCGGGCAACAACGCGGCCGGCTACATGATCACCGGCGGGTTCATCCTCAACTACTCGACGAACCCCGAGGGGCTGCTCGCCATGGACCGCACGAGCGTGCTCAACGCGGTCACGCTCGCCGCGGGAATGTGGTTCGTCGCGACGCTGGTTTCGGGCTACCTCGCCGATCGCATCGGCCGCAAGAACACGTACATCATCGGCTTCCTCTGGATGGCCCTGTTCGCGTTCCCGCTGTTCTGGTTCGTCAACACCGGCGACCTGCTCTGGCTCACGGTCGGCATGGTCATCTTCGCCGTCGGCCTCGGCCTCACCTACGGCCCGCAGGCCGCCTGGTATGCCGAGACCTTCCCGGCCTCGGTGCGCACTTCGGGCGTCTCGATCTCGTACGCGCTCGGCGCGATCCTCGGCGGCGCGTTCGCCCCGACCATCGCCGCCGCGCTCGTCGCGCAGTTCGGCACGACGCAGGCGGTGTCGCAGTACCTGCTCGTCATGATCCTCATCTCGCTCAGCGCCGTGCTCGTGCTGCGCGACCGCCGCGGCATTCCGCTCGACGTCGGGTTCGAGGAGTCGGGCCGGTACCACCTGTTCGACCCCGACCGGCTGCCCACCGAGACCTCGGCGATCATGGTCGAGTACTACGGCGCCGACAAGCTAACCAAGCTCCGGTAGCGTTCGCGCGTCCTCCTGCACGAGGGCCACGAGCGCGTCGATGAGCGGTTGCACCCGCCGCATCGGCCGGTTTCGCCGCCACACCGCCACGACTTCGGTCGGGGTGGGTGGCGGCGAAATTGGTTTCACGACGATGTGGCCGCCGTCGCGCGTGCCCTCGTTGAGCGAGCGCATGACGAAGAGACTCCAGCCGAGGCCGGCCGCGACATACGAGCGCGCGAGCTCGTAGCCGTCGGTCGAGAAGCGTGTGTTCACCGAGATGCCCGCAGCCTCGAGCACCGACTGCGTGTGCTCCCAGCTCGGCGACTGGTCGTAGCGAATGAACGGCTCGTCGGCGAGCTCGCGCAGGTCGACGCGCTCGGCGTCGGCGAGGCGGTGGTCGGGTGGCAGCGCGACGTGGGCGTGCAGCTGGCGCAGCACCCTGCGTTCGAAGTCGCCGGCGAGGTCGAAGCCGTAGCAAATGCCGAGGTCGACCTGACCGTGCTCGACCTCCTGCTGCAGGCGGGCGGCGGGCATGGTCGACACCTGCACGCGCAGGCCGGGATGCGCATCCTCGAGCTTGCGCACGAGTCGCGGCGCGAGCGTGGGTGCGAGCGTCGGGTAGGTCGCGATGTGCACGGTGCCGCGCAGCTCGACCGACGAGAACTCCGCCTGGAAGTCCTGCGTTTGTACGAGCAGCGAGCGCGCGCGCTGGACGGCGAGGGTGCCCTCAGAGGTGAGCTGCACACCGTGCGCGCGGCGGCGCACGAGCAGCGTCGTGCCGAGGCTTCGCTCGAGCTGGGTGAGCGCGGTCGCGACCGCCGATTCTGAAACGTGCAAGCTCGCGGCGGCCGCGGCGATGGTGCCGTGCTCGGCGACGGCGACGAGGTACTCGAGCTGGCGCAGGGTGAAGTCGGACATGCGCTCGATCTTCCCATAACATCATTCAAATAGGGGATGTTCTGCAAAACTCCGTGCTTTTGCTTTGGTTCGCTCGGTGGAATTGTTGCAGTACTGGGCCGCACCGACGCGTCCCCACCGCACCGTGACACCGCCGTCCGAGGAGCACACCATGACCGCGACCTGCCCGTTCTTTGCCGGTTCTGCGACCGCCGTCGCCGAGCCCGAGTACACGCCCTACGAGGCGCCTGCGCCGCTGCCCGGCACGTACATCGCCGACTGGGTGACGCTCGAGGACCTCACGCGCGACCCGTTCCCGACGTTCGCGAAGCTGCGCCAGGAGCATCCGGTGCCGTATGTGCCGGCGGCCGGCCGCTACTTCGTGACGCGCTACGAGGACGTGCACACCGTCGACAACGACCCCGACACCTTCACGGCGAACGAGCGCGGCTCGCTCATGAAGAAGTCGATGGGCCACTCGATGCTGCGCATGGACGACCCGAACCACGCCGTTCAGCGGGCGACCTACGGCAACGTGCTCAAGCCGAAGGCGATCAAGGCGAGCTGGCGCCAGGTGTTCGAGGAGAGCTACGAGCGCTACGCCGCCGTGCTGCGCGAGGTCGGCCCGGGCGTCGAGTTCGTACACCACTTCGCTGGCCCCTACGCGGCCGAGAACCTGCGCCGCGTCATGGGCTTCGAGAACGCGACCGACCAAGACATGATCCGCTGGTCGCAGACGATGATTAACGGCACCGGCAACTACGCCGACGACCCCGACGTGTGGGCCGAGGCGAAGCGCAGCTACGACGAGGTGAACACCGCCCTCGACGAAATGATCGCGCACTACTGGGAGCACCCGAACGAAACGCTTATCTCGAACATCATCCACACGTCGAACGGCGACGAGGTGACGCTCGCGAACATCCGCGCGAACCTCAAGATGTCGATCGGCGGCGGCATCAACGAGCCGCGCGACGCGATCACGACGATCATGATGGGCCTGTTCGGCGAGCCCGAGCAGCGCGCCGCAGTGCTCGACGGCACCCGCACGTGGAAGGAAGCCTTCGAGGAGGGCGTGCGGTGGATCGCCCCGATCGGCATGTACCCGCGCCAGACCACCCGCGAGGTCGAGCTCGGCGGCACCGTGCTGCCGGCCGGCGCGAAGCTCGGCGTCGTGGCACTCTCGGCGAACCGCGACGAGTCAGTGTTTGCGAACGCCGACCGCTACGACCTCGGCCGTGAGAAGCAGCCGCACCTCGCGTTCGGCGGCGGCGTGCACTTTTGCGCCGGCGCGTGGCTCGCCCGCTCTCAGGTGGCCGACGTCGCTCTGCCCCGGCTGTTCGCCGAGTTCCCGGGCCTGCGCCTCGACCCCGAGCAGCAGGCCGTTGAGACCGGCTGGGTCTTCCGCGGCATGACGCACATGCCGATCACGTGGGACGCCTAGGCCGCCCCCGCTTACTCTTCCGAAAGGACACCCCGTATGCCCAGCATTACCTACCGCCGCGTTGACGGCACCTCGGCCACCGTCGTCGTCGACGAGGGCACCTCGATCATGCGCGCCGCCCTGCAGAACGATGTGGCCGGCATCGTCGGCGAGTGCGGCGGCCAGGCCATGTGCGCCACCTGCCACGTCTACGTGCCCGAGGGCGTCGAGCTGCCCGAGGTGAGCGACGATGAGGACGAGATGCTTGAGTGCACCACCTCGGACCGCCTCGACAACTCGCGCCTCGGCTGCCAGTTGCTCGCCGGCCGCGACTTCGACGAGCTCACCGTCGACCTGCCCGAATCGCAGGTGTAGCGATGCGCGTCGTCATCGTGGGCGCCGGGCACGCGGGCGTGCAGGCGGCCGAGACGCTGCGCGACGAGGGCTTCGACGGCGAGATCGTGCTGCTCGACCGTGACGCGCGGCTGCCGTATCAGCGCCCGCCGCTGTCGAAGGACGGCCTCGCCTCGGGCGACGAGCCGCTGCCCCTGCGCGGCGCCGTGTTCTACGAGCGCCTCGGCATCGAACTGCGCCTCGGGGCCGAGCTGCGCGGCATCGACCCGGGCGCCCGGGTAATCGAGCTCGCGGATGCGCAGGGCGAGCGCTCGCACATCACTTACGACGAGCTCGTGCTCGCGGTCGGCGCACGCGCCCGGCGCCTGCGCTGCGGCGACGCCCAGGCCTCCCGCGTGCACGTGCTGCGCACGGCCGACGACGCCGAGATACTTCGCGACCGGCTCGCCGACGCCGAGCGTGTTGTCGTGGTCGGCAGCGGCTTCATCGGGCTCGAGTTTGCGGCCGTCGCGGCGACGAAGGGCAAGCGGGTCACGCTGCTGAGCCGCGGCTCGCGCGTGCTCGGGCGCTCGGCCTCGGCGACGACCGCCGACTGGCTCACGGCGCACCTGCGCGCGGCCGGCGTCGAGTTCGTCTTCGGCGTCGAGGCCCTCGCCGACGAGCGCGACCTGGCCGACTGGCCCGCCGACCTCACCGTCGTCGGCATCGGCGTCGACGACTGCCCCGTGTTTGCCGACGCCGCCGGAGCCGCCGGCCTCGCCACCGACCGCGGCGTCATCGTCGACGCGTCGCTGCGCACGAGCCTGCCGGGCATCTGGGCGATCGGCGACATCGCGCGCTTCCCGGATGCGCGGGGCGAGTTCCAGCGCATCGAATCGGTGCAAAACGCCACCGAGCAGGGCCGCCACGTGGCCCGCGCCATCGTGCACGGCGCGAGCGACTACGACGAGGTGCCGTGGTTCTGGTCGATCCAGGCCGGCGCGAAGCTCCAGATCGCCGGCCTCGCCGACGGTGCCGACGCCGAGGTCGTGCTCGGCGATCCCGCCGCGGGCAAGTTCTCGGTGCTGCGGTTCGCGGGGGAGCGGCTCGTCTGCGTCGAGTCGGTGAACAAGCCGGCCGACCACGTCGCCGCCCGCAAGCTGCTCGCATCCGCGGGCGCCGCATCCGTCACCCCGGCCGCCGCGGCCGAGCCCGGCTTCACGCTGAAGTCGGCGCTCGTGCCCGCGTAATCAGGCGGCAAAAAGGCCCGCCCGAGTGAGGTTCGTTCCTCGCCCGGGCGGGCCTTGTTGTTTGGGGTGGCGTTAGAGGCGCGAGCCCTCGAGCGACTGCGTCGTCTCGTTGGTGTCGTCGGCCTCGTAGACCATGCAGCTCACGAGACGGTCGCCGCTGTCCCAGCTGCCCTGAGTCGGCATGAGGTACTGCACGCCGAGGGTCGACTGGTCATAGGCGGTGCCGATGAAGTCCTCGAACGGCTGGCCGTAGCACTGGTCGAGAATCTCGTCTTCGATCGCGGTCTGGTCGAACTCGTCGAGGTCTTCGACGTTGAACTCGTAGAACACCTCGTACTCGTGTGCCTGGGTGCAGGGCACAACCTCGAGGCTCTGGTATTCGGACGACTCTTCCTCGGGCTGCGTCACGCAGTCGCCGACGGTGATGTCGAAGACGCTCTGCTCTTCGGGAGCCTGGAACTCTTCTTCGTCCGACTCCTCGGGCGCCGTGGTCTCCTCGATGTCCGTCGTCTCTTCGGTGGTGTCCTGCTCGGCCTCGGCCTCGGTGTTCGAGCGGTCTTCGATGCGCTCGTTGCCGCTCTGGCAACCGGTGAGCACAAGCCCAGCGATCGCGACGGCGGCGAGGACGCCAGGGATGCGCAGTTTCTTAGTCGACATGATGTTCCTCTTCTTTGCTGGGGGTCGGGATGCAGGTCACCAACCGGCTGAGAACAGCCTAGGTTTTCGCGGCGGCCCGGGGCGTCATCCGCAAGATTGCAGTCCCGTCGTTGGAATCAGACCGAAGGCTGATCGACACCTCCGACCGTGCGCGGCATCGGCGTGCTTGTGCGGATGTACGCCGGGCTTTGTGCTATCTGAGATCTTGGTGCAAACTATGGACAGGATCAAAAACCGAGTCGAAATTGTGACCGCCCCCGCTGGTTGCACCGGCCCAGTCCAGATCCGCGAGTTTCGCGCCGCAACGCCGGGGTGCGAGCGAGTCCGTTGCCTCGGGGATGCCGTGTTCCCCCGGGGCAACGACGCTTTTCCGGTGGCCTACGCGAGCGCGGTCGAGATCGTGCGTGCCGCCTCGTGCAGGTCCGCGACGATCGCGGCCTCGTCGCGGTCCTCGCCCGAGTTGAGGAACACGACGGCGAGCGACGCGAGCTGCTCATCCGCGAGGGGGAGGGGCACGGCGAGCGCCGAGAGGCCCGGCACCGCTTCGTTCGACGAGGTCGCGTGGCCGCGCAGGTGCGCCGCGCGGATGCCTTCGTCGTCGGGGTCGAGGCCGTGTGCGCGAAGTTCGTTGAGCTCGGGGCCGCTCATCTGCATCCGCACCGCGAGGCCGGCTGCGCCCGCCGTGACTGGATGCCGGCTGCCCGGGCGCTGCGCGACTGAGGTCGACGCGACCCGCGGCTCGACGCTCATGAGGGTGACGATGTCGTCCTCGTCGAGCAGGCCGACGAAGGCGGTGACGGCGAAGCGGTTCGCGAGGTCGGTGAGCTCGGGCAGCGCGACGGTCTGCAGGTCGCGCTGCACGCCGCGCGCGAGCTGCGCCATGCGCGGGCCGAGACGAATGAGCCCCTGCGAGTCGCGGCGCACGAGCCCGTGGTCTTCGAGGGTGCGCAGGATGCGGTAGGCCACCGAGCGGTGCACGTCGAGTGCCGCGGCGAGGTCGGCGATCGAGATCGGCCGGCCGGCCTCCGCGAGCACCTCGAGGGCCCGGATACCGCGGGACAGCGTCTGCGCGTGCGAGGACGTCTGTCGGTTCGCGGTGGTGTGGGCCATGCCGCTAGTTTGGCATGCGCGCAATCCGTTGTGGTTTCGCACAAAGATTCCGGCTGGATGCGTGCCCCCGGACCAGCGGTGACGGAAGCTGCGCGGTGTACCGTCGAAGGACGCGTGAGCGCGTGATTCGCGTCCAGATACCAGCGCAACGAATTGGAGTCATAGATGACCTACCCAACTGAGGCAGAGCTCCTCGCGAAGGTTCCGACCCAGCTGCTCATTGGCGGCGAATGGGTCGATGGCGAAGGCGGCGACGCATTCGTCGTGAACAACCCCGCGACCGGCACCGAACTCGTCCGCGTGGCGAACGCATCCGTCGAGCAGGGCATTGCGGCCCTCGATGCCGCCGTCGCGGTCAAGGACGAGTGGGCTCGCACGCCCGCCCGCACCCGCGCTGAGCTGCTGCGCAAGGCCTTCGACGAGGTCATGGCCCGCCGCGACGAGTTTGCCCTGCTCATGACCCTCGAGATGGGCAAGCCCCTCGCCGAGGCGCAGGGCGAGGTGAACTACGGTGGCGAGTTCCTCCGCTGGTTCTCCGAGCAGGCCCCGCGCATCGTCGGCCGCTACACCGAGAACCCCGAGGGCACGCAGCGCATGTTCGTGTCGCACCACCCGGTCGGCCCCTGCTTCCTCATCACCCCGTGGAACTTCCCGCTTGCCATGGCGACGCGCAAGATTGCCCCCGCGCTCGCGGCAGGCAACACCGTCATCGTGAAGCCGGCGTCGCTGACGCCGCTCACCACGCTCTACTTCGCGAAGGTGCTCGAAGAGGTCGGCGTGCCGAAGGGCGTCGTCAACGTCATCACCACCCGCAACACCGGTGGCGTCACGAACGCGATCATGGAGGACGACCGTCTCCGCAAGATTTCGTTCACGGGTTCGACCCCGGTCGGCGTTGGCCTCATGAAGAAGGCCGCCGACAAGGTGCTGCGCTCGTCGATGGAGCTCGGCGGCAACGCCCCGTTCGTCGTGTTCGAGGACGCCGACCTGGACAAGGCCGTTGAGGGTGTCATCGCCGCGAAGTTCCGCAACATCGGTCAGGCGTGCACCGCCGCGAACCGCATCATCGTGCAGGCGTCGATCGCCGACGAGTTCTCGAAGCGTGTCGCCGCGAAGGTGAACGACTTCAAGATGGGCCCCGGCATCGAGGACGGCGTCGTGATCGGCCCGCTCGTCGAGCAGAAGGCCGTCGACAAGGTCAAGGAGCTCGTCGACGACGCCGTGGAGCAGGGCGCCGAGGTCGTGTCGGGCGGTAGCCCGGTCGACGGCGACGGGTACTTCTTCGAGGCGACCGTGCTGAAGAACATCACCGAGGGCGCCAAGATCTTCCGCGAGGAGATCTTCGGCCCGGTGCTGCCGATCATCACCTTCGAGACCGAGGACGAAGCCGTCGCGCTCGCGAACGGCACCGAATACGGCCTCATGTCGTACGTCTTCACCGAGAGCTTCGACCGCGGCCAGCGCATGATGGACCGCATCGAGTCGGGCATGATGGGCCTCAACGTCGGCGTGCTGTCGAACGCGGCCGCGCCCTTCGGTGGCGTGAAGCAGTCGGGCCTCGGCAAGGAAGGTTCGTTCGAGGGCATCGAGGAGTACCTCTACACGAAGTACACCGCCATCCCGAACCCCTACGCCACGGCCTAACCGCGGCCACCTAGAACAGTTGAGTGGTCACTTTTTGTAGTTCTGCCACCGCAGAACTACAAAAAGTGACCACTCAACTGTTCTTCGCGAGGGGAGGAGAGGGGACTGATGGTGGAGAGTCGTGAGGGTGGGGCGCAGCGCGCGCCGGGCATCCTGTTGTTTGTGTTGATCGCCGCGATGGCGGTCGGCATCGTCTTCAACTTCGGCGTCACCTCGCTGAGCGCGCCGCTCATCGAGACGTTCGGCATCACCGACGGCCAGTTCGGCATCATCCTCTCGACGATCTTCCTCTCGGCCGGCCTCACCTCGACGCTACTCGGTGTGCTCGCCGACCGGCTGCGCACCATCGTGCAGTTCGCGATCATCATGATCGGCACGCTGCTCGCCTTCGTCGTCACCATCGTCTGGCACAGCTTCGCCGGCTTCATCGTCGCGGCGCTGCTCGTCGGCCCAGCCCAGGCGATGTCGAACCCGGTCACGAACCGGCTCGTCGCGACGCGCGTGCCGGCCGCGCAGCGCTCGATCTGGATGGGCTGGAAACAGTCGGGCGTGCAGATGGGCATGCTCGTCGCCGGCCTGAGCTTCCCGCTCATTGCCGCGGTCGGCGACTGGGCCGCCGCAGCGCTCTTCGGCGCCGCGATCAGCGCCGCCTGCTTCGCGATCAGCTGGGTCGTGCTCAACCGCCTTCGCCGCCCCGCCAATGGCGCCCCGACGCCGTCGACCGGCACGATCGTCACCAACCCGGGCGAGGCGACGAAACTGCCGCCCGCGGTCTGGGTCTTCGCCGCCATCTCGTTCCTCAACGCCGTCGGCACGCAGGGCGTGAACACCTACGTGTCGCTGTTCTCGATCCGTGAGTTCGGCTTCCCGGTCGAGCTCGGCGGCCTGCTGCTCGGCGTCATCGGCGTTATCGGCATCCTCAGCCGCGTCGGCTGGGGCCGCGTCAACGGCAGCTGGGGCCGCCCCGTGCCGCTCATCTCGATCATGAATCTCGGCGGCATCGCGGGCCTCGGCGCGCTCTGCCTCGCGTCGATTACCGGCCAGGCATGGCTCGTCTGGGTTGGCATCGCGATGCACGCGGCCCTCCCGCTCGCCGCCAACGTCGTCATCAACTCGGGCATCATCGCGGCCGCGCCGCGCGCCCGCATTGGCATCGCCTCCGGCCTCGTCTCGGCGGGCATGTACCTCGGCTTCGCGTCGGGCCCCGCGATCATCGGCTGGCTCGTCGACCACACGGGCGGCTTCCTCGCCAGCTGGGGCGCCGTCGCCTGCACCTACGCGCTCTGCTTCGGGCTCGCGCTCGTGCTCGCGTACCTGCAACGTGGAGACCGCACATAAAACGGTATCTATGCTGGCGGGGTGACAACCGAGAACTTCCAGGTTGACCTGCGCGGCATCGTCGAGATCCTCTCGCACCATCTCTACTCGAGCCCGCGGGTATTCGTGCGCGAGCTCATCCAGAACGCGAGGGATGCGCTGGTCGCGCGCGAGCGCCTCGGCCAGTCCACCGCATCCGGCTTTCAGGCGCCGATCGAGCTCATCGTCGACGAGCCGCACCGCGCGCTGCTCGTGCGCGACGCCGGCATCGGACTCACCGAGCAGGAGGCCCGGCAGCTGCTGTCGACCATCGGCGCGTCGAGCAAGCGCGGCGAGTTCGCGCAGGCCCGCCGCGACTACCTCGGCCAGTTCGGCATCGGCCTGCTCTCGTGCTTCCTCGTCGCCGACCAGATCGAGGTGCGCTCGCGCAGCGCCCGCGAGCCGAACGCCCCGACGATGCACTGGATCGGCAGCGGCGACGGCACCTTCACCGTGACCGAGGCGGCGGGCCCGCTCGCCGCACCCGGCACCGAGGTGTGGGTGCGGGCGCGGCCCGAGGACGCCGACTGGGTGAGCTACGACCGCGTCGAGCTGCTCGCATCGAAGTTCGCCGAGCTGCTGCCGGTGCCGATCACGGTGCGCCGCGGCGCCGACACCGGCCCCGGCCGAGTCGTGAGCCGGCATACCCCGCCGTGGCAGCTGGCCGAGCCGGATGCGCTCGAATGGTGCTCGCGCACGTTCGGCATTTCGCCGCTCGCGGCCTTCCCGATCGACGTGCCCGTCGCGGGCGTGCGCGGCCTCGCGTTCGTCTCGAGCAACTCGATCTCGACGAAGCACCGCGGCGGCGACCGCGTCTTCTCGAACGGCATGTTCGTCGCCGACGACAACACCCAGCTCGTGCCCGAGTGGGCGACATTCGTGAAGGTCGCGCTTGAGGCGGGCTCGCTGCCGCTCACCGCATCCCGCGAATCCCTGCAAGAGACCGAGCTCGTGCGCGACGTGCAGGCCGAGGTCGGCCGGCAGCTGCGCACCGGCATCGAGCGCCTCGCGGCCGAGGGCGGCGACCGCTTCGCCCAGTTCCTCGACGTGCACTCGACGAACCTGCTTGCGATGGCCGCTGCCGACGACGCGATGCTACAGTTCGTCGCGCGCCACTACCTCTGGGAGACGAGCTCGGGCCTCGTGCCGTTCGCGCAGATGCCGAGCAAGATCAGCTACGCCTCGACGGTGGGGGAGTTCAGCGCGAACGCCCCGCTCGTCGCGGCGCAGGGCGGGATGCTCGTCAACGGCGGCTACACGAACTCGATCGTCGTGCTCGAGGCCTTCAGTCGCGCCCAGACGCGCGTGCGGGTGAGCCCGTTCTCGCGCACCGAACAGCTCGACGCACTGCCGCAGCCGAAGCCCGAGCGGCGGTCGCTCGCCGAGCAGTTGCGGGCCGTCGCGACGCCGGTGCTCGACGACCTCGGCGTCGGGCTCGACCTGCGCGACTTCGCCCCGGCATCGGTGCTTTCGCTGCACGTGCCGCCCGCGCCCGCCGGCTTCGACTTCTCCGACGAGGCTGCCGACGATGACCCGTGGGCCGCCCTCATCGGCGACGCCAAGAAGCCCGACCCCGTCGACCGACGCCCGAAGCTCGTGCTCAACGTGCGCGCCAACGCGGTGCGCGCCGTCGTCGCCGCGCGCACGCCCGAGCTGCAGCAGCAGGCCGTGCGCGCCCTCTACCTCCTCAGCCTGCTCCAGGCAGGTCAACGACTCAACGCTGATGAGCAGCGAACCCTGGCGGATGCGCTGGGCGAGTTGCTCGTCGCGGCCACCTGAAAGGAACACCGATGATTCGATACGACGAGGTCGCCGACCTCGAGGGCGAGCAAGCGATTCGCGTCCGCGCCCTCATCGACCGCAGCTCGGCGATCTGGGACATGCCGCTCGACCGCGACACCGCGGATGCGTGGGAACAGCAGGTCGCCGACTGCGAGGCCGAGGGTGTGCCGCACCTCGCGGCGAGCGCCCGCTACGGGCAGTACTCGCTGTTCTCGCAGTCCGGCAAGGCGCAGGAGGCGCTCGAGGCGTATGCGCGCCTCATGCAGATCATCGCCCGCTACGGCGACCACCTGCACCCCGAGAACCTCGCGACCTTCCTCGAGTCGATCAGCACCGTCGCCTCGACGCTCGTCGACGACCCGCGCATCCCGCGCGCCCAGCTCGAGCAGGTCGTCGGCCTCGTCGAGGCGCAGATCCGCGAGCGGGGCCTCGACCTCGGCGAGGCGTTCCTCGCGAAGGCCGAGCTGAGCGCCGACTTCGGCGACCGCGACGCAACGCTGCAGCACCTCAACGAGTGGCTCACCACCGACAACGACTACTGGCAGCCCGGCAGCCCGTACAGCTCGGTCTACGAGAGCTCGATGCTCGTGCGCGTCGACCCGCAACTCGCGCTGCGCACGCTCGAGCAGCGGCTCGCCGGCCTCGGCGTCGGCCCGGGCCCCCTCGACCCCAACCACCCCGAGCTGGCGCACCTCGTGAGCCTCCGCGCGCGCCAGGGCGTGCTCTACGCCCGTGCCGGCCAGCGTGCGGTCGCCGCGCAGATCGGCGACGAGCTGCGCGAGCAGTTCGAACTCGACTCGCTCATCGACGAGATCGAGGCCCAAGATCTCCTGGTGGTGCTCGAGCACCGCCGCGACGAGGCGGAGGAGTTCGCCGACCACCTTCTCACCCAGCTCTACCTCGACGAGACGAACTGGCGCACCACCGCCGCGGTCGCCCGCGTGCGCGTGCTCGCCGACCCGGCGAACGACGAGGGCTGGCTGCTGTTCAAGATCGCCGAGGATGCGGCGGAGCTGCACGACGAGCGCGGCGGGGTCGCGACCCGCCACCTCGACGAGCTGCGCGAGTTCTGGCTCGAGGGCCTGCCGCATGCGCCGAAGCTCGACATCGTCGACGACGCGGCGGTCTGGGGCGACCCTCAGGCCCGTGCCGAGCACATCCTGCAGGCCGGCTGGCTGCCGCGCCAGACTCACGGCGTTTCGATCGACGGTGCCCCCGTCTCGATGAACGAGCGCTACTACGAGTCCATTTCGGCCGTGCAGGAGCTGAGCGAGGAGTCGACGCAGCCCGAGCTCGTCGACAAGATCATCGCCCGTGCGCAGGAGTTGCGCCTCACGACCGTCGTGTTTGGCACGCTCTTCGTCGGGGCGATGCAGCACGCCGTCGTGGGTGAGAACCGCGCCATGCTCGAGGGCCTCGCGCGCACCCAGCGTCTGCGCCTCGACGACAACGACGCGATCGAGCCCGGCGTGCGCGCCGCCGGCGAGGGCGGCTACGTCGAGGTCGTGCACCAGGCCCTCGGCGACCCGGAGGTGTCGATCGACTCGGTCGCCGAGTTCATCACCCGCGAGCACGAGGTGCGCGCGAAGGTCGGCGGCTCGACGAGCCAGCTCGCGCTCGGCCAAGCGGAGGTCGCGGCCCAGCTCGGCAATGTCGACGCGCTCAAGGAGCTCCTCACCACGTTCACGCGCTGGCTCGAACACGAGAGCGAGCAGGTCGACGAGCACAAGCTGCTGCTCCAGGCCGCGGGCCTCGTCGCCCCGTTCAGCCCCGACTACACGGCGGCCCTTGCGAGCCAGGTGCTCGACGAGACGCACGACGCCGAGCACCGCCGCGCCGCGCTCGCCTGGGTGGCGTGGCGCGAGCTGCAGGACGGCCGCGCCGAGCGGGTGCCCGAGGTCGTCGCGAGCATCGAGGAGATTGACCGCGACCTCAGTGAGTTCGGCTCGGTGCCAGACTCGGTGCTCGTGCAGCTCGCGGAGACGGACCCCGACGAGCTCGCGTGGGTCGTCGAGGCCGCGCTCGACAATGTCGACTACGAGGGGGCGCCGGTCGACATCGACATCTTTGCGACCGCCGCGCACTTCCTGCTCACGCATCGGCCCGACGACCCGCGCGGGCCCCAGTTCCGCGACGAGGCGCAGCGCATTGCCGCGGAGCTCGATGCGCGCAACGGCAACAGCTTCCAGAGCTGGCGGCTGCATACGCAGTGGCTGCGCGACGCGCAGCAGCAGGGCTAGCCGCGGGTCGGGAAGCCGTGCGGGTTGCCGTGCAGCACGCCCTCGAGGCGGGCCGAGCGCTGCCGGCGCCGCTGCATCCCGAAGTATTCGCGGTCGCGACGCACGACGCTGACGCCGACGAGGAAAGTCTCGGCGTCGACGTCGGGAATCGGATGCACGTACGGTCGCGCCCGGCGCGCCAGGTCACCCGCGAGGTGCTGGCGCGCCGCCGGCGCGAGCTTCGTTGACTGCACGAAGAAGTCGCGGATGCGGCGGGCGAGCGGGTCGGGCAGGCGCGCGACGTCGGCGACGCGGGCCCAGGCCACGAGCTGCGGCGGCAGCGCGAGGGCGAGCGGTTGGGGCCGCGGCGCGCGCTCGTACTGCGCGTAGGTGCCGGCGAGGAAGTCGCCGACACGCTTCGAGCGACCATTGAACAGGCCGACGAGCGCGGCGATGCTACCGAGCGTGAGGAAGATCTCGGCGAGGCCCGCGAGGGCGCGCACGAACGAGTGGCGGAAGCCGATCGCGCCGCCGTCGTCGCGCACGACGCGGAGCCCGAAGATGAGCTTGCCGAGCGAACGGCCGTTCGAGAGCACCTCGATCGTGAGGGGCACGAGGATGAACCAGAGCACCGCCCAGGTGATCTGAATCACGTTGATCCAGACGTCCTCGAACCTCACGTTGCTGTTCTGTAGGAAGTTCGTGAGCATCCAGGCGAGCAGGAGCAGCGAGACCAGGTAGCCGACGAAGATCACGAACGCGTCGATCGCGGCGCTGCCCGCGCGCAACAGCCAGCCGGCGGCCGGGATGCTCAGGGCGACGCCCTCGCCAATGACGACATCGTCGTCGGCAAACGAGGCAACTCGGGGCGCGGGCTGCGAAGACATGAGAGTATTTCACCACATGGACATCGACGCCTACGCGGCCGCGCAACGCGCGGAATGGGAGCGGCTCAGCGAATTGTCGCGCAGCCGCCGACTTAGCGGCGCCGATTCGGATGCGCTCATCGCCCGGTATCAGGCTGGCGCG
Source organism: Gulosibacter sediminis (assembly GCF_023370115.1). Lineage (NCBI taxonomy): Bacteria > Bacillati > Actinomycetota > Actinomycetes > Micrococcales > Microbacteriaceae > Gulosibacter > Gulosibacter sp. ACHW.36C. The sequence goes on from NZ_CP097160.1 coordinate 423,581, forward strand.
ACCGACCTCTCGGCCATCCGCACGGCGACCGGCGACAGTGCCGAGAGCGTGCGCCTCTCGCTCGACCTTGCTCGGGCCCGCCGCCGCTTCACCCGCGTGCGCCGCAACGTGCTCGTCGTGCTGCGCGAGTTTTTCGTTGAGCAGCTGCCCGCATCCCTCTATAGCGTGCGCTGGTGGACTCTCGCGGCCGCCGTGCTCACCATCGTCGCGGGCGTCTTCTCGTACTTCTGGCACATGTCGAACCCCGAGATCCTCAGCTTCTACGGCAGCCAGTCGGGCCTGCAGCAGTATGCCGAGGAGGACTTCATCAACTACTACTCGGAGTATTCCGAGTCGGCCTTCACTGCCCAAGTGTTCACGAACAACGCGTTCATCGCGGCGCAGTGTATCGCGTTCGGTATCACCGGCATCTATCCGATCTTCGTGCTCATTCAGAACGGCATCGGCCTCGGCATGTCGGCGGCGGTGCTCGCGTCGTTCGGGCACCTCGACGCGTTCTTCCTCTGGATCGCGCCGCACGGCCTGCTTGAGCTCACGATGATCTTCGTCGCGGGCGGGGCGGGCTTCGCGCTGTTCTGGTCGCTCGTCGTGCCCGGCAACCGCACGCGGGTGGATGCGATGGGCGCGGCCGGGCGCACGCTCATCATCGTCGCGGTCGGCACGACGATCTTCCTGCTGCTCTCGGGCCTCGTCGAGGGCTTCGTCACGCGGCAGGAATGGCCGTGGGCGGTGAAGATCGGCATCGGCGCGCTCGCACTTGGCGCGTATCTCGCCTACAGCCTCGTGCTTGGCCGGCGCTCGTACCTGGCGGGGCATCGCGGCGATCTGCGCGCATCCGAGGCTGGGTACACCCAGGTCTATGCCGACTAAAACGATGTCGCTGCGCAATCGCGTGCTCGTCTCACTTATCGGCATCACCGCGATCACGCTGTTCATCACGACGCTCGTTGACTTCGTCATCGACTGGATCGACTACGACGAGCAGGTTGCCGGCGGCTTCGATCGCTCGTTCGCGCAGGTGACCGAGCTCGCGCGCAACGGTGTCGACCCGGCGACGGGCGAGCCGTTCGCGTCGGCCGAGGCGCTCGTGCAGCTCGCGATTGAGCGCGCCGTGTCAGAGCCCGGGCAGGGCTTCCTCGGCATCGTCGACGGCGAGGCGCGGTGGGCGGCGCCGACGACCGTGGCGCTGCGCGTCGAGGACGACCCGGAGTTTGTCGAGCGCGTTGAGGCCGAGGCGGAGGGCGCGAGCGGCACCACCGAGCTCACCTTTGGTACCGCCGAGCGCACCTATCGCGTGCTGCTCGTGCCGATCGCGATGGCGGCGAACGATGCGACTGACGGCACCGATGCGTTTGTCATTGCCTATGACGTGTCGACCGGGCGCAGCGCGCTGCTGCAGCAGCATCTGCTCAGCCTCCTAGTCGGCGCCTTCGTGCTCGCGCTCGCCGGGCTGTTCGCGTGGCGCGCGTTTGGCCGCGTGCTCGCGCCGCTCACGGCCGCGCGCCAGACGGCCGAGGAGGTCACGGCATCCGATCTCAGCAGCCGGATTCCGGTCGAAGGCAACGACGATCTCGCGCTGCTCGTGGGCACGATCAACGCGATGCTTGACCGGCTCGAGGCCGCGTTTGCCGGGCAGCGCGAGCTGCTTGACGAGGTGAGCCACGAGTTGCGCACGCCGCTCACGATCGTGCAGGGGCACCTCGAGCTGCTCGACGAGCATGACCCCGAGGAGGTCGCCGACACGCGCGCGCTCGTGCTCGACGAGCTCGCGCGCATGAACCGGCTGATCGAAGACCTGTTGCTGCTCGCGAAGTCGGGGCGGCCCGACTTTGTGCGCCGCAGTGAGGTCGACCTCGCCGAGCTGCTCGACGGCGTCATGCAGAAGGTGCGCCCGCTCGGCGACCGCGACTGGCAGCTCGAGTCGCGGCCCGAGGTGGTCGTGCGCCTCGACCCTCAGCGCATCACGCAGGCGCTGCTGCAGCTCGCGGGCAACGCGGTGCAGTATTCCGCGCCCGGCAGCCGCGTCGCGATTGGCGCCTACCTCGAGCCGGCCGCCGGCATACTGCGCATCTGGGTGCAGGATGCGGGGGTTGGCATCGCGCCCGAGCAGCGGCAGCGCGTGTTCGAGCGTTTCGAGCGCGAGGAGGACGGCGGTGAACTGCCGACGATCGGCGGCGGGCTCGGCATCGGCCTCGCGATCGTCACCTCGATCGCCCGCGGCCACGACGGCGCCGTCGACCTCGAGTCGCAGCCCGGCGTCGGCAGCCGGTTTACGCTCGTGCTGCCACTACGTCAGTCCGAACCCGACCCCGAACCCGAAGCGAGCGGAGCCGCAGCGTGACCAGCATCCTCATTGTCGAAGACGAGGCGCGTATTCGCGCGTTCATTACCAAGGGGCTCAAGGCGGCCGGATACGCGGCGGTCGGCGTCGCGACGGGGCGCGAGGGTATCGATCACGGGCTGAGCGAGGAGTTTGACCTCATCGTGCTCGACATCGGTCTGCCCGACATCGATGGTTTCGACGTGCTCGATCAGCTGCGCGGCTCGGGCGTGCGCACGCCCGTGATTGTGCTGACCGCGCGCACCTCGGTCGACGACACCGTGCAGTCGCTCGAGACCGGGGCCGATGACTACATGCCGAAGCCGTTCCGTTTCGAGGAGCTGCTCGCCCGCGTGCGGCTGCGGCTGCGCGCGACGGCGGATGCGCCGGGCTCAGCCGCCGCGGCGAGTGCGACCTCGCTCGAGCACGGTGGCGTGCGCCTCGATCTGCGCACTCGGCGAGTGACCGTCGACGGCGCCGAGGTTGAGCTGTCGGCGCGGGAGTTTTCGCTCGCGCAGGAGCTGCTCGAGCATGCCGGGCAGGTGCTCACGCGCGAGCAGTTGCTGTCGCGGGTGTGGGGCTATGACTTTGACCCGGCGTCGAATGTCGTCGATGTCTACATTCGCTACCTGCGCCGCAAGCTCGGCAGCGAGCGCATCGAGACCGTTCGCGGGGTTGGCTACCGGCTCGCGTCGCGCTCGTAGGCGGCGCTAGTCGTCCCATTCGTCGTCATCGTCGTCCCACTCGTCGTCATCCCACTCATCATCGTCATCGTCGTCGTAGCTGCCGCCCGACCCCGACCCGCTCTCGGGTTGAATCGGTTGTGCCGGCGCCGGGTTGACGGGCTGCGGCTGGGGCAGCGAGCCGGAATCGTCGGATGGGTCAGGTGTGCCAGTCGGTGTTGCGGTCGGCGTCGCCGAGGAAGTCGCCGAGGAAGTCGAAGTCGGGATCGGGGTGCCGCTCGCGGGAATCGTCACGGCGTCGCCGACTTCCTGCTGCTGGTCGCTGTTCGCCATCGCGATGCCCGAGAAGGCGAGCAGCGCGAGCACGAGCACGGATGCGGCAGATAGCAGCACGGGGGCGAGGCGGTGCATGGCGGATCTCCTAGTTGGTCTCGGGATGCTGCGAGCGTAGCCAGCGCGCCGAGTCGCCCGTATGAGGCAGAGATGAGAGAACTCTCATGTTCACACGAGTCGGACGTTGGGTGCGTCGGTCTCGTTCCAGCGGAATAGCACCAGGTCCCAGAGCCCCGGGCGCTTGCGAGAGGGATCGATGAGCCCGTTTGCACCGATCTCGAGGAGGCGGTCGCGCACCGCCCAGGACGTCGGCGTTCCTCCGGTGGCGACGAGGTCTTGCCAGGGCGTGATCGCGTCAGCAAGATCGATGCCGGCCGCCGTGAGTGCGTCCGGATCGCGCAGATCGACGATGCCGGACGCCTCGACTTCGACCTCGACGATCTCGAGCGTCACCGACCGGGCGTCTTTGTGCGCGACCATCGCGGCTTCGACACCTTAGGAGACGAACTCAGATACAGCGTCGGCTCGTGCGCCCTCGAGTACCGTCCTGCCGAACGCGAGCCGGCGATCGCGAACTCACGGAAGCGAGGACCAATTGCTCGGTAGAAGGTTCCCCGAATTGCCGAACCGAAGGTCGAGTCGATGCTTGCCACCTGCCCAGCATGCCATCTCGCGCGAATCGCGAGATCCGCAGGCGATGCTCGATCAACGCCGCATCGGTGACGAACTCCGGCTTCCTCAAGACGAACTCCGGCATTGCTAAGACGAACTCCGGCAACATTAGAACGGCGCGGGGTCGTTGATCGCGTCATAGCTCTGGTTGTCGACGGGTTTGAAGATCGGTCCGACTGGTCTTGGTTCGACGGTGACCCATTCGCCGCGCGGGGTTCGCCACCTGACTTTGCCGCCACCGAGTTGCTCGCACGCCCACGGACGCTGATGTTTCAGCGTGTGGTGTTTTGGGCAGAGGTGTCCCAGGTTTTCGACATCGGTGTTGCCGCCCGCGGCCCACGGTTTCGTGTGATCAAGTTCGCTTTGATGTGCGGGTCTGCGGCAGCCCGGGAATAAACACACTTGGTCCCTGGCTTGCAGGAATCTGCGCATCGATGGGGTCGGGGTGCGGGTATCGACGGTCAACACGTGCCCGGTGATCGGGTCGGTGAAGATTCGTTGGAAGCACTTCGCCTTTGAGACCATGTCGCGGGCCTCGGTCATGCTGACCGGCATCATCCCGTTCAGTGTCGCGACATCACGCGGTGCGTCCGGGTTGAGGAGGTTCAGGACCGGGATGACGATGCTCACCGTCGCGGTCACGCGCGAGTGGCCCTTGGCGTCGTACTCGCGCATGCTCTGCGGCGTCGTGGTGAGGAAGGTCTCGACGAACAGGTCGGCCATCAGCTGGCGCACCGTGCGGGGGTCTTCGATGAACTCGGCGTCTGCAGCAGAGAGTGCTTCCCCGCGTGCTTGTGCGTCGCGGACGCGGCGCCGGTGTTCGTCGGCCTCGGTCACGTGCTCCTCACGGAGCGCTTTGGCTTGCTGCTGCATGAGGTCGTACATCGCGTGGGCCTGCAGCGTTGGGATGTCGGCGGTGATGCGCGACATGCCGAACTCGCGGTCCTCGATCTTGACGTGGCGGGCCTGGTATTCGTGCTCGAACGCGGCCTCAAACTCTTCGGCCCCGAGTTCGGCGGCGAGTTTGCGGGCGTAGGTGTCGGTCGCGGCGACGGTCTCGCCCGTCGCGAACTCGAGCACCTTGGTCGCGTAGTCATCGCGGCGCCCGTCGGGCACGATGCCCGCATGCCGCAACAGCGCGCGAGCATGCCGCATCGTCACCGCCGCCTCGCGGAGTGGGTCGAGCCACACAACAAAATCGGTACCCAGTCGATGCGCGTCATACGCCCGGTTCAGGAGCGCGGTGTCGGACTCGTTCGTGTGAATCCCGAACTCCGCCACGATCGACCGCAGGTTCAACCGCAGCAAATCGTCCGGGCTCGCGACCGAGGAACGTTCCTGCAGTTGCGCGTGCGTCCGGTGCTCTGCGACCGCGTAGGCCTGCGCGAGGCCAATCATCTTCATGTACGCGCCGACTTGTTCAAGTTTCGCCCCGTTCAACACCATGCCCTCAATCGCCGCGAGCGCGTCATTGAGCCCGTCGGTCTCGGGTGGCGGCGTGGTGCCGTCTGGTCGGTGCTTTGGTGTGCGACGGCTCGGCTCGTCAGGAGCAGCGCCTGTGCCGGGCGGGGGCGTGGTGCCGTCTGGCCGCTGCTTCGGTACACGACGAATCGGCTCATCAGCATCAGAGCCTCGTGGGGGAGTCGTTGCGGTCATCGGGCGTCACCTCCTCGAAGGTGCGTCAATGGGGGAACCGTTATAGCAAGTATATACGCATCGATGAAAAATCAGAAGGGAACATATGTGCGAATGTTGCTTGCTTGGATGTTCGATTGTTCGAGCCTTGGTGGGCCGGTTTTCGACCTAGGTTCACTCTTTCACGAGCCACCGACATTGCTGTGGTGGCCTGTCTGAAACTGGTAGTCGTGGGGGCTCTTCCCATATCAAGAGGACCACGAGCCACCGACACAACTGACGGCTTTGGAACGCGCTGGGATCCTTCGCCAGGGCGGTTCTGCAGGGGCCCACACTCTGTGAACAAACCAAACTCGTCGTCGACAGCTAGCCCCTCACTGAGGACCTAGTGCTCGCGCCCGGTTGTTGCCATCCGACGATCTAGGAATGGTGGTACGCCGAGCCCAAGCCCGAGCCCAGACTCGCGCCCATCCGCGCCCCGCTACAGCCGCCCAGCCTTCTTCAGCTCCAGGTACCGATCGGCCACTCGCGGCGGCAGCTCATACGGCGTCGCGGTAATGGTGTCGACGCCGAGCTGACCGAGGGCGCGGCGGACGCGCTGCGCATCCAGCATTGACCGTTCGGCGGCGGCGGCGCGGAAAACGGTGTCGCGCTCGCTGAGATCCTGCGCGGCCTCGGCCACCTCGGGATCGGTCACCGAAGCCACCAGCACGAGATGTCGCTGCGCAAGCTCGGGCACGGCCTCGAGCAGCGCGCGCGACGAACCCTCGTTGTCGGCGGTCGTGAGCAGCACAACGAACGCACGGTGCGTCGTCACCTCGCGCACGAGCTTCGGCACGTCGAGCCAGTTCATCTCGAGCAGCTCGGGCTCGACATTCGCCATGGCATCGGTGATCTTCGCAAGCACGGTAGGCCCGCTCGCCCCCTGCACGCGCGCCCGCACGCGCTGGTCGTACGAAACGAGATCAACCCGGTCGCCGGCCCGCGTCGCCAGCGCAGCGAGCAGCAACGCCGACTCGATCGCGGTGTCGAGCCGCGTCTCGTCGTCGATGCGCGCGGCCGAGGTGCGGCCCGAGTCGATGATGATTACGACGCGGCGATCGCGCTCCGGCCGCCAGGTGCGCACGACGAGCTCCTGCTGCCGCGCGGTCGCCCGCCAGTCGATCGAACGCACATCGTCGCCACGCACGTACTCGCGCAGCGAATCAAACTCGGTGCCCTGGCCACGCACCTGCAGGGTCGTCTGCCCATCCAGCTCGCGCAGTCGCTGCACGCGCGACGCGAGGTGCCGGCGCGAATTAAAGGGCGGCAGGATGCGCACGCGACCGGCCGACTTCAGCGTCGCCTGCCGTGCCACCAACCGCAGCGGCCCCCACGACCGCACAACGACGACCTCGCTGCGCCGGTCGCCTCGGCGCCACGGCTTTAAGTCGGTCGTGACCGCGCGCCGCTCGCCGGCGGGGATGCGCACGCGCTCGCGCATCCGCGGGGCACCGGCCGAGGGCTCCCAGGCATCGCGCACCTGCGCGTTCAGCGTGCGCCCGGCGAGGTTCGTGAGCAGCAGCGTCGACGACACCGTCTCGCCAAGCCGCACCCGCTCGGGCAGTTCGCGCGCAATTGAGATGCGCCGGGCGGGCGTCGCGAGCAGCCAGTCGATGACGCCGAGCAGCAGCCACACCAGCAGCACAATGCCGAGCGTGCCCAGCGCGCTGCCGGCGGTCGTGCCGAACAGCATGATGGGCAGCGCCCCGAGCAGGAGCAAGCCGACGTAGATACCGCTAAGTGCCATGACGAAAACTAGATCGGAACCTGCACCTGCTGCATGATCGACCGCAGCACGGAGTCGGCCGAAACCCCCTCGAGCTCGGCCTCGGGCTCGAGCACGATGCGGTGGCGCCAGGTCGGCAGCAGCATCCGCTGCACGTGGTCGGGGGTCACAGCGGGGTGGCCGTAGAGGTACGCGCTCGCCTTCGCGACGCGCAGCAGCGCCGTCGCGCCACGGGGCGAAACGCCCATGCGTACCGAGGGCGATTGCCGCGTCGCGCGAGCGAGGTCGACGACGTACGCGAGCACATCCCCGCTCACCTGCACCCGCTGCGCCTGCGCGCGGGCCTGCTGCAGCTCGCTCGCGCCGAGCACGCGCTGCACACCGACCGAGCCGAGGTCGCGCGGGTTGAAGCCGGCGGCGTGGCGCCGCAGCACCTCGATCTCGGCGTCGCGCGGCGGCAGGTCGAGCACGAGCTTGAGCAGAAAGCGGTCGAGCTGCGCCTCGGGCAGCGTATAGGTGCCCTCGTACTCGATCGGGTTCATCGTTGCCGCCACCATGAACGGGTCGGGCAGCTTGCGGGTGACGCCGTCGGCCGACACCTGGCGCTCCTCCATCGCCTCGAGCAGTGACGACTGCGTCTTCGGCGGGGTGCGGTTGATCTCGTCGGCGAGCAGCAGGTTCGTGAACACGGGCCCCTCGCGGAACTCGAACTCGCCCGACTTGTTGTCGTACACGAGCGAACCGGTGACGTCACCAGGCATGAGGTCGGGCGTGAACTGCACGCGCTTCGTGTCGAGCGCGAGCACCGTGCTCAGCGTGCGCACGAGCAGCGTCTTCGCGGTGCCGGGAACGCCCTCAAGCAGCACGTGTCCGTCGGCGAGCAGTGCGAGCACGAGCCCCTCGACGGCGGCGTCCTGCCCGACGACGGCCTTCGCGACCTCGGCACGCACGCGGCCGAGCTGGTTACGGATCTGGTCACTCATCGCTTGGGTGCTCCTTCGTGGCGGTTCGTCGTGTCGTTTCGGTGCGGCCCGTCGCGGCGCGCACGCGCCGTTCGAGCTCGGCGGCGGCGTTCGCGAGGTCCACGAGCGCCGAATCGGAATCGGGGTAGCCAACGAGCAGCACCTGGTAGGCGTGCTCGCGCGTCACCCCGGCGGTCTGGGCGGTCGCCTCGATCACGGCTTCGGTCGCCTCGCCGCGGCCAAGGCCGAGCAGCTCTGCGAGGCGGGTGATGGTGCCGAGGCGGATGCTGTCGAGCGCGTGGAGTCGCGCGTCGCTGTTGTCGTACAGGCGGGCGCGACCCTCGATGGTCTCGGCGGCCGGCACGGTGACGGGCAGGCGCTCGGCCACGAGCGGGCCGAACCGTCGGCCGCGCCAAATGACGCAGGCAACGCCGACTCCGATGAGCAGGATGATCACCGGCGTCAGCCACGGCGGCACGTAGTCGCCGAGCGAGGGGGTGTCGGTGAGGCTGTCGGCGCTCGACGGCGTGTACCAAACGAGGTGCTCGTTCGCGCCGAGCAGGTTGATCGCCATCGCGGCGTTCGCGCCCTCGCCGATCATCGCGTTCATGAGGTTCGACGACGCCCCGAACACGACGATCTCGACACCCTGCTCGACGCCGATCACGACCGCGTAGCCGTCGCGCACCTGATAGCAGCCGACCGAGTCGCCGCTCGGCTCGAACTCGTGCCCGCCCTCGTTCGTGATCTCCGGGGCGAGCTCGCCGAACCCGCAGGCCGAGCCCGCGTCGAACGTGGCCGCCGCATCCGGGTCGTTCTCGTTCGACGAGTACTGCCCGCCGAACGTCGCGACGCGGCTGCTCAGCTCGTAGCTGCTGCCCGACGGGTTGAGCAGCACGATGCGATCGATGTCGCCGAAGTAGCCGGCCGCGATCTGATCGATCTGCTCCTCGGCGAGGATGTACGACGGGTCGTCGATCACGACCGTCGACGAGCCGCCCTGATCGAGGCCCGACGAGAGCTCGTCGAGCGAGTTGGCGTGCTGCGTGTCGACGCCCTGCTGGCCGAGCACCTCGAACAGCGCCTTCGCGCCGGTCGGCGCTGGCGACGTCGGGTCGAGCGGACGGTTCGACACCGAGCCCATCGAGCCGAGCGCGAGCACCGTGACGAGCGCGGCCGCAAGCAGGCCGCCGATCGCGACGAGCCAGCCGCGCATGCGGCGCCACGCGCCCCGCGAATCCGGGGTGAGCGATTCGGCCGCGGCGGGCGCCGTGGCGGTCGTGGTTTCGGGGGCGGATGCGCTCATCGCGTCAGCGCCTCGGGCTCGGGCAGGAGGTGGGGTCGCGTGTGCTCGAGGCGGGTGTCGAGGTCGCGTACCTGCTCGTAATCGCCCTCGCCCGCGGCGAGACCCGCGTAGCGCACCTGGTCGAACGAGCCGGATGCGCGGCGCAGCTCTTCGACCTCGTCCGGGAACGGTGCGGTCGCGGCCGCGGCGACGCCCTGCGCCGTCGTGCCGGGGCGCAGTCGAATGACGGTGCGGTCGGCGAGGCCGCGGGCGATCGCGCGGAAGCGCTCGGTGAGCGCGAGCGACCAGTCCGCCTTCGCGGCCGCCGCATCCGCCGCCGCGCGCAGCTGCGCGACCGTGCGCGTGTCGTTGTCGAGGAACACGGCGCCGTGCTCGGCCCGGCGCCGGGCGACCGCGCGGGGCCGACCGAAGATTACGACGAGCACGACCACCGCGATGATGCCAATAATGATGAAGATCCACGCGGGGTTGATGCCGAAGACGCCGTTCGGGGCGTAGTTAAACAGCGAGGCGAACCACTCCCAGAGCTCGTTGAAAAACTGGTCGATTGGGTTCGGCTTCGCCTGCTGATACTCGCTCTTCGCGAGCTCCTGCAGGAGCCAATCGCGAGCGGTGTCCTCGTCGGGGTCGAGTGGGATCGTCATGCGGCCTTAGAAGGGTCGGGGATGCTCAGGGCCGTCGGTCTTGTCGGTCGCAGCCCCGGTGCCCGGCTCGCGGCCGTCGCCACCCTGCTCGCCGGTGCTCGGCTGCTGGCTGTTCCACGCCTGCTGGCCGCCCGACGCGTAGGGGGAGGTCGGCGCGTCAACGGCCGGCTCCCCACCGTACGGCTGACCGGACTGCTGGCCGAACTCAGCCCGCTGCCCAAAGCCCTGCTGCGAAGCATCCTGCTGTCCATACCCAGCCTGCTGCTGCCCATACGGCTGATACGGCTGCTGCTGCCCAGGCTGGCCCGGCCCATACGACGCCTGCCCATACCCGGCAGGCCCGTACTCGCCCGCGGGCTGCGGGAACGGCTGCTGCGGCGCGTACCCGGCGGGCGGTGCGGCCGGCCCGAGGTCGGGCGCGGTCCAGGGATCGCGCTCGGGCTCGCGGCCCTCGTTGTAGTCCTCGGCGGCCTGCTGGAGGTGGATGTTGAGCCCCTCCTTGCGCATCCGCAGGTCGGTGTACATGATCGCGGCGTTGCCGCCGAGCAGCACGGTCGAGATCGCCTGCAGCACGGTCGACAGCAGCACCGAGAGCAGCGCCATGCCGATAGCGACGCCGAAGACGACGCCCTCCTGGCCGGTCGTGGTCTGCCCGAACGGCACGAGCACGCTGGTAAAGGAGAACAGGAAGCTTAAGATGCCCGAGATGGTCTGGGTTGCAACGCTGACGATGAGCGAGACGAGGATCCAGATGCCGAAGGTGCGCCAGAAGTAGCCGTTCGTGAGGCGCCAGCTGCGCGCGATGGCGCTGATCGGGCCGTAGCCCTCGAGCACGATCGACGGCACGGCGACGAGCAGCTTCGTGTTTACCCAGAAGAACAACGCGAGTCCCGCAAAGAACAGGAGAATGCCGAACAGCAGCAGCACGACGACGGGGTTGTCGTTCTGCGCGAGGATCACGAAGAAGATGATGATCGGTAGCAGCAGAATGCCCATGGCGATGATGCTCGCGACGGCCACCACGACGACGTAGCCGAGCACCGCCCACACGCGGCGCCAGGCGGTGCGGAACGCCTCGCCGAGCGTGAGCTTGCGCGAGAGCGTGCCGGCCGCGACGACCTGCGCCACGATCACCTGTACGAGGCTGCTGCTTATGAGCGACATCACGATGCCCGGGATCAGCGCGAGCAGCAGCCACGTTGTCATCGAGATCGCGAGGTCGTCTTGGTCGCTGACCTCGGCCATCGAGATGCGGTTGAGGCCGACGATGAGCGCGATGGTCGGCAGCACGGCCGTGACGAGCCCGGTGACGAGCTGGATCAGGAACGCCCCGCCGAAGCTCGCCGCCACGTTGACGCGCAGCAGGCGGAAGGTCGCGCTGAAGATCTCGCCGAAGGTCAGCGGGCGCAGGGGAAAGAGGCCGGGCTTGGGCGGCGGGCGCCAGCCGAGCGGCTGCTGCGGAGCGCCGCCATCGAAGTTCCACGATGCGGAACCTTGTTGTTGCCAATTGCTCGCACCCTGGGGCGTCGCTCCGGGCTGGTTCGGGTACGGCTCGTAACTCACCCTTTCATCGTCCCACAGCGCGGCCGCGCGTTTCATCGTCCACAAGAACGACCACGACCGGGTAGGCTCTGCCTAGATCATCAACATTGGGGAGGACACGTGCCCGGTCGAGTTTTGGTCGTCGACGACGACACCGCATTGGCCGAGATGATCGGCATCGTGCTCGATTCAGAAGGGTACGACCCCAGCTTCTGCTCCGACGGCGCGCTCGCCGTCGCGAAGTTCCGAGACGAAGAACCCGACCTTGTGCTCCTCGACGTCATGCTCCCGGGCATGGACGGCATTGAGATTTGCGAGGCGATCCGCGCCGAGTCCGGCGTGCCGATCATCATGCTCACCGCGAAGTCCGACACGACCGACGTCGTGCGCGGCCTCGAGGCCGGGGCCGACGACTACATCGTTAAGCCCTTCGACCCGAAGGAGCTCGTCGCCCGCATCAAGACGCGCCTGCGCGCCACGACGAGCGAGCCGAGCGAGGTCATCAAGGTCGGCGACCTCACTATGAACCTCGCGGCGCACGAGGTCATGCGCGGCGACACCTCCATTAACCTCACGCCGCTCGAGTTCGACCTGCTGCACACCCTCGCGGCCAAGCCGAACCGCGTCTTCACGCGCGAGGAACTCCTCGAGCAGGTCTGGGGCTACCGCTTCAAGGCAGACACCCGCCTCGTCAACGTGCACGTGCAGCGCCTGCGCGCGAAGGTCGAGATCGACCCCGACCAGCCGAAGATCGTGCAGACCGTCCGGGGCGTTGGCTACCGAGCGGGGCACACCGGCAACTAGGTGATGCGCTTTCGACTTTTTCGTGGCGGGCGCGCCGCCCCCGACTCCGATCGCATCCAGGTTCGGCTGCCGAGCAGCGTCGACACCGGCTGGGTCGACACGCCCCCGGGGCGCTGGTGGCGGCCGCGCGAGTTCTGGCAGAACATCCGCTTTCTCTGGCGCACCTCGCTGCCGTTTCGCACAACCGTCGTCGCGGTGACGCTGACGAGCATCACGGTGATCGCCGTCGCGCTGGTCATGAGCAACACCATCGCGCGCGACCTCTTTACTTCGCGCACGCAGGATGTTCAGCTCGAGGCCCAGCGCGCGGCCTCGGTCGCGCAGGCGACGCTCGAGTCTGGCGGCGAGACCGACGAGCTCGCGATCTCGGCGCTGCGGCAGGATGCGATTGACGCGGCGACCGCGCAGGCCCCCAACGCGATCGGCTGGGCCTTCTACCGCGTACCCGACCAGTCGACGACGAGCGTGATTCAGGACATCGCGTCGGAGGGCGTCGACCGCAACCTCACGAGCGATGAGCTGCGCTCGGCCGTGCGCGCCGAACCCGACACCGTGCACTATCAGTCGGTTGGGCTGCCGGATGCGGAGGGCCAGGTCGAGCCCGGCATCGTCATCGGCCGTGTGGTCACGGTGCCGAGCGCCGGCAACTACGAGTTCTACCTCGTCTATTCGCTGCAGTCGTCACAGGACACCCTCGACTTCGTGCAGCGCACGCTCGCCATCTCGATGGCGATTCTCGTGCTGCTCGTCGGGCTCATCATCGGCTCGATCATGCGCGCCGTCATGCAGCCGGTGCGGCTCGCTGCCCAGACGAGTCGCCTGCTCGCGGCAGGCCAACTCGAGGAGCGCATCCCCGAAAAAGGCGAGGACGACATCGGTACGCTCGCGCGCTCGTTCAACCACATGGCTGACAACCTGCAGCATCAGATCGAGCAGCTCGAGAATCTCTCAAAGGTGCAGCAGCGCTTCGTCTCCGACGTGTCGCACGAGCTGCGCACGCCGCTCACGACGATCCGGCTCGCGGGCGGCCTCGTGTACTCGCGCAAAGAAGACTTCGACCCGACACTCTCGCGCGCGGCCGAGCTGCTCCACGACCAGGTCGAGCGCTTTGAGCTCCTGCTCGCCGACCTGCTCGAGATCTCTCGCTACGACGCCGGCGCCGTCGAACTCATGCGCAAGGAGCACGACCTCAAGGCGCTCGCCGAGGACGTCATTGCCGCGATGCTGCCGGTCGCGATCGAGCACGGCGAGTCGCTCGTGCTGCGCGCGCCCGACCGCCCCGTGCTTGCGCAGTTCGACGACCGCCGCGTCAACCGCATCGCTCGCAACCTGGTCGCGAACGCGATCGAGCACGGCGAGGGGCGGCCGATCGTCGTCACCGTCGACTCGAACGCAACGGCGGTCGCACTCTCGGTGCGCGACTATGGCATCGGCATGAGCGAAGAGCAGCAGGCGAACGTGTTCGAGCGCTTCTGGCGCGCCGACCCCTCGCGCAAGCGCACGATGGGTGGCTCGGGCCTCGGCATGGCGATCGCGAAGGACGACGCGCACCTGCACCACGGCCTGCTCGAGGTGTGGTCGGTGCCAAAGCTTGGCACGAACTTCCGCCTCACGCTGCCGATCGCCGCCGACGAACCGATCGTCTCGTCGCCGCTGCCGCTGCTGCCTGAGGATGCGGGGGCCGAGACCTATACGCGCGAGCACCAGGGTGAGAAGGTGGAGGGGTTCTCGAACGAGGACGTCACGACGCAGCCGATCACGCTGCCCATCACCCTGCCGGGGCTCGAACCGGGCTTCCCCGCCGGGGCCGACGCGTCGGACGACGACACGGACAGCGAGGAGGAGTCGAAGTGAGCGCGCGCATCCGCCGAGCCCTGCTCGCCCTCGTGGCGGGCGTGAGCATCCTTGCCCTCGGGGCGTGCGCGTCGATACCGACTTCCGGCTCGGTCGAGCAGGGTTCGGCGCAGGAAGAAGCGACGACGCAGAGCCTGCGCTACTACCCGGCCGGCCCGAGCGACGGCGCGAGCCGCGAGGAGATCGTGCAGGGCTTCATCGACGCCGGCACGGGCAGCCAGAACGACTTCGCGACCGCGCGCCAGTACCTCACCGACGACGCCGCCGCGTCGTGGGATCCCACCGAACAGGTGCTCATCACCTCGGGCCAGGTCTCGATGCGCACGAACGACAACGATGTCATCAACGTGTCGGTCGCCGTGAGCGGCGAGGTGAACGCGCACGGCGTCTACCGCGAGGAGCTGTCGAGTAGCAGCGAAGCGCTCGAGTTCACGCTGCAACAGGTCGACGGCGAGTGGCGCATCTCCGAGGCGCCCGACGGCGTGGTGCTCATGCGCCAGGCGTTCACCGACCTCTACCGCTCAACCGCGCTCACGTTCCTCGACGTCGAGCAGCGCTACGCGACGCAGGACCTCCGCTGGTTCCCGAACACCGATGACTACGCGACCCGCGTGGTCGAGGAACTGCTGCGCGGCCCCGCCGAGTGGCTCTATCCGGGCGACGCCGTCACGACGGCGTTCCCCTCGGGCACCTCGCTGCTGTCGGACGTGACGATCGCCGACGGGCAGGCCACCGTGAACCTCTCGGGCGATGCTTCGGCCGCGGCGAGCGCTTCCGACCTCTCGCTCATGCGCCTGCAACTTGAGCGAAGCCTCACCGTGCTCGACGAGGTGCAGTCGGTCGAACTGCGCGTGAACGGCGCGCGCATCGACGCGAGCCTGCCGGGCGCCGACACCGTCATCACGAGCCCCGACGTCAACTCGCTGCCGCTCGTCTACCAGGACGGCAGCATCGGCTACCTCAATAGCAACTCGCTGTCGCTGCCGAACGGCACCGAGAATGTCGACGCCGCGGCGGCCGAGATTAACCCGATTCGTGGCGCCCTCTCGGCGTCGAGGCAGACGGTGACGATGCTCACCGAAGACGGCACGTATGCGATGCGCTACGACGACACCTCGCCGACGCTCATCGACAGCCGCGGCGGCCAGATCGAGCCCGCGCTCGACAACTGGGACTGGGTGTGGACCCAGTCGACCTCGCAGACCGGCCTCTACGTGTCGAAGATCGGCGAGGGCTCGATCTTCGAGATCCCGCTGCCGTCGGGCGTCGCCCCGAACTTCATCTCGCACCAGGTGTCGCGTGACGGCACGCGCCTCGCGGTGCTGTTTGACGACGGCGACGGCGTCACCCTCGCGATCATGCCGATCATGCGCGACGGCGGCGAGCCGATGGCGCTCGGCGATCCGCTGCTGCTCGAGATGCCGGGCACCGAAGACACCGCGAACGACGTGGCGTGGGTCGACAGCAACAGCGTCGCAATGCTCGTTGACGACGGCGACGGCACGACCGAGGTGCGCCTCTACCGCGTCGGCGGCGAACTCACCTCGCTCGGCACGATTCCCAACGCCGTGCAGGTCGCCGGTTCGAACACGCTCGCCGGTATGCGCGTCGTCGACCGCCAGGGCATCGTCTACGCGCCGCGGGGCACCCGCTGGCAGGCCTCCGAAACGGTCGTGAACTTCCTCTTCGCCCAGATGTAGCCGAGCCTGTGGATACCGCGGCCCCGCTCCGGGCCGCGCGTGCCACCCTGGCCACATGGCACATCCCCTGCAGGCCGCCCGCGACGCGCTCGCGACGCTCTTCCCCGTGAGCTGCGCGGGCTGCGGCGCTCGCGACACTGGCGTGTGCGAGGCCTGCCGGCGCGAGTTACGGGCCGCGTGTGTGCCCGAGGTGGGGATGCTCGGCGCGCTCCCGCTCGCCTCCGCTGCCCACTACAGCGACCGGCTGCGCCTGCTTGCCGACGCGTTCAAGGAGCGCGGCAGGGTCGATGTCGCGAGGGTGCTCGCGCCGCTTCTGCGTGCATCCCTGCTCGCGCTGCTGCGCAGCCTGCCCGAGCGGCCGGCCGAGACCGTGCTCGTCGCCGTGCCCTCGCGGCGTTCGGCACGCGCCGCCCGCGGCTTCGACCACGTGCAGCTGCTGCTCGAGCGCGCCGTGGGGCAGCCCGGCATCGCCGGGCTCGCGCACATTCGCAGGGTGCGTGATCAGGCGGCGCTGAGCCGCGAGCAGCGGGCGGAGAACCTCGACGGTGCCCTGCGCGCGCGGCCAGCACTTCGCGGCGCCAACTGCATCGTGGTCGACGACTTCTCGACCACCGGCTCGACGTTGCTCGAGGCCCAGCGGGCCCTCGAAGCGGCGGGCGCGAAGGTGCTCGGGGCGGCCGTAGTCGCCCGAGTCATAAAGCACAACATTACCTCGGCAAATTCTTGACGTCGTAGGGGAATCGTGGAGGTTGATTCTCGTAGTATCTGAGAGACATACATACACATCCGGCTCGGGGTCCCGAGTTCGCGAACCCCGAGTTCGCAGATCAGGAGGGTGAGATGGACGTCACAATCAGCGGCCGCAACACCGAGATTCCCGACCGATTTAAGGACTACGCGGAAGAGAAAGTCACTGCGAAGGTGCAGCAACTTTCGGAGCGCGCCCAATCGGTTGAAGTGAAGCTCAAGCGTCGCACCGACCGAGCCGGCAACATCCTCGACAAGGGGAAGGTAGAGATCACGGTCTTCGGGCCGTTCCCGACTATCCGTGCCGAGGCCGACGCGGGCGACAAGTATGCGGCATTCGACATCGCGCTCGATAAGCTCGTCGAGCGGATGCGCCGAGTGAAGGACAAGAAGAAGCACCGCCACGGCGGCCAGAGCCTCGCGGATGCGTCGGCGAAGGACTTCTCGCACCTCGACATCGTTCCCGCTGATACCGGTGTCATTGATGTCGTCTCGGGGCAGGCACAGCCGGCCGCGGGCGTCGACGAAGCGCCGTCGTACGACGACTACAACCCGATCGTGATTCGCGAGAAGGTCTTTGCCCCCAAGCGCATGACCCCCGACGAGGCCGTCGACCACATGGAGCTGCTCGGCCACGACTTCTTCCTCTTTATTGAGGCTGGCCCCGAGCGCCCCGCCGTCGTCTACCGCCGCCGCGGCTGGGACTACGGTGTCATCGCGCTCGATGAGAACGGTGCGACCGAGGGCAGCGCACCCGAAGAAGTCACCGCGAACTCGGTGGCCTAGTTCGCTCCCGAACTCGGGCAGGGCGGAACCTCCGCCCTGCCCGAGTTTCTGTTGAACCGGGGCGAGTACGATTGAGCGAGTTTCCCGGGTACCCGGACGCAACGTCAGGAGAATTTCATTGGCTTCGATCCTCGATAAGGTCCTTCGCTTCGGCGAGGGCCGCCAGCTTCGTCGACTCGAGCGGTTGGCAAATCAGATCAACGGGCTTGAGGGTGAGTTCGAGGAACTCAGCGACGACGAGCTTCGCGACATGACCGAGGAGTTCCGCGAGCAATACCAAGAGGGTGTCGACGCGGGCAAGAAAGATCAAGACATCCTGGACGAGCTGCTGCCGCTCGCGTTCGCGGCCGTGCGCGAGGCCGCGCGCCGCACGCTCGGGCAGCGCCACTACGACGTGCAGCTCATGGGTGGCGCGGCGCTGCACGGCGGCAACATCGCCGAGATGAAGACCGGTGAGGGGAAGACGCTCGTCGCGACCCTCGCGGCCTACCTCAACGCGATTCCCGGCAAGGGCGTGCACGTCATCACGGTGAACGACTTCCTCGCGAGCTACCAGTCGGAGCTCATGGGCCGTGTGTTCCGTGCGCTCGGCATGACGACCGGCTGCATCCTCTCGGGCCTCACGCCCGACCAGCGCCGCGTGCAGTACGCCGCCGACATCACCTATGGCACGAACAACGAGTTCGGCTTCGACTACCTGCGCGACAACATGGCCGTCTCGAAGCAGGCGCTCGTGCAGCGCGGCCACTACTTCGCGATCGTTGACGAGGTCGACTCGATCCTGATCGACGAGGCGCGCACCCCGCTCATCATCTCGGGTCCTGCCTCGGGCGACGTCAACCGGTGGTACACCGAGTTCGCGAAGCTCGCGAAGCGCCTCAAGGAGGGCCGCGACTACGAGGTCGACGAAAAGAAGCGCACGATCGGTGTGCTCGAGGAGGGCATCGACCGCGTCGAGGACGAGCTCGGCATCGAAAACCTCTACGAGCAGGCAAACACGCCGCTTATCTCGTTCCTCAACAACTCGATCAAGGCCAAGGCGCTGTTCCACCGCAACAAGGAGTATGTGGTGCAGAACGGCGAGGTCAACATCGTCGACGAGCACACCGGCCGCATTCTTAAGGGCCGCCGCTACAACGAGGGTCTGCACCAGGCGATCGAGGCGAAGGAGGGCGTCACGATCAAGGCTGAGAACCAGACACTCGCCACCGTGACGCTGCAGAACTACTTCCTCATGTACGAGAAGCTCGCGGGCATGACCGGTACCGCCGAGACCGAGGCGGCCGAGTTCCAGTCGACCTACAAGCTTGGCGTCGTGCCGATTCCGACGAACAAGCCGATGCAGCGCCTCGACAAGCCCGACCTCGTGTACAAGAACGAGCGCGCGAAGTTTGCGCAGGTGGTCGAAGACATCGTCGACCGCGCCGAGACTGGCCAGCCCGTGCTCGTAGGTACGACCTCGGTCGAGAAGAGCGAGTACCTCTCGAAGCTGCTCGCGAAGCGCGGCGTCGAGCACGAGGTGCTCAACGCGAAGAACCACGCTCGCGAGGCCGCGATCATCGCGCAGGCCGGCCGCAAGGGCGGCGTCACCGTCGCGACGAACATGGCCGGTCGTGGTACCGACATCATGCTCGGTGGCAACGCCGAGTTCCTCGCCGTGGCGAAGATGACCGAGCTCGGGCTCGACCCCGAAGAGGACGCCGAGGCCTACGAGGCCAAGTGGCCTGAGGTGCTCGAGCAGGTCAAGAACGAGGTGAAGGACGAGGCCGAGGAGGTCGCCGAGCTCGGCGGTCTCTACGTGCTCGGCACCGAGCGCCACGAGTCGCGCCGCATCGACAACCAGCTGCGCGGTCGTTCGGGTCGTCAGGGTGACCCGGGCGAGAGCCGCTTCTACCTCTCGATGACCGATGACCTCATGCGCCTGTTCAACACCGGCGCGGCGCGGGCGATCATGGACAACGACTCGACGCCCGACGACCTCGCGCTCGAGTCGCGCATCGTGTCGCGCGCGATCCAGTCGGCGCAGGGCCAGGTGGAGTCGCGCAACGCCGAGATTCGCAAGAACGTGCTCAAGTACGACAACGTGCTCAACGAGCAGCGCTCGTCCATCTACGCCGACCGCCGCGCGATCCTCGAGGGCGACGACCTCGAAGACAAGGTGCAGGACTTCATCCAGGGCGCGATTCACGACATCGTGCTCGAGCACACGGCGGGCAACCCCGACGACTGGAACGTCGAGATGCTCGAGCAGGACCTCAAGCAGCTCTACCCGATGACCATCACGGTCGAAGAGATCATCGACGAGCACGGCGGTATGAACCAGGTCACCGACGAGCACGTCGAAGAAGAGGTCATCGCCGACGCGAAGCTCGCCTACGAGAAACGCGAGGAGCAGCTTGGCCACGAGGCGAGTCGCGAACTCGAGCGCCGCATCCTGCTGCAGGTGATCGACCGCAAGTGGCGCGACCACCTCTACGAGATGGATGCGCTCAAGGAGGGCATCGGCCTGCGCGCGCTCTCTCAGCGTGACCCGCTCGTCGAGTACCAGCGTGAGGGCTTCACGATGTACCAGCAGATGCTCGGCGGTATTCGCGAGGAGTCGGTGCAGTTCCTCATGAACACCGAGGTCGAGGTCGAAGAGCACGAGCACGAGGACGGCACAAAGCATAAGTCGATCAAGGTGCGCCAGCGCAACCTCGACGGCGAAGCGCAGCCGACCCAGCAGCTCAACTACTCGGCAGCCGACGAAAGCGGCAACGTGCGGGTCACCGACGGCACCGGCCGGGTCAACGTGGGGGCGACGCGTGCCGCGATGCGCCGCGAGATGACGCTCGGGACCGCCTCGGCGATGCGCGAGGCCGCGGGTGAATCGGCTGACGCCGCGGCAGAGGCCGCGGCGAGCGAGCGCACCGCGACGGCGACGACGACCGCGAAGAAGCCCGCGGGCAAGCCGACCGCGTCGCAGAAGAAGAAGTCGCGCTCGGGCAACCCGGCGAAGCACGCGAGCGAGCAGGGCCGTTCGGCCTCGGCGGTTGCGCGCGAGCAGCAGGCGACGACGCGCAAGCAGCAGCGCGGCTCGTTCGGCCAGAAGGTCACCGACGAGTCCGACAACTAGTCGTGGCTCGCGAACGCGATTGGCCCGGCGCCTTTAACGCCCGCGACCTCGGGGGAATCCCCGTGGCCGCGGGCGTGCTCGCGCCCGGGGTGTTGTTCCGCTCGGGGCAGCCGCAAACGTGGGGCCCCGACGCCTGGGTGCGCGCCGAGGCCGAGGGCGTGCGCCGCGTGCTCGATTTGCGTGACCCGAGCGAGCCGCGGGGCAGCGCCACGGGCACCGACGGCATCGACTACCGGTTCACGCCGGTCGAAGATCCGGAGCTGCCCGCGTTCCGCGCGCGCTTCGACCCCTATCTGAACCACCCTTCGGGGTACCCCGACTTTGTCGGGCTCTTCGCCGAGCGCGTCGCCGTCGCCGTCGGCGAGGTGCTAGAGGCCGGCCCGGGAACGCTCGTCTGCTGCTCGGCTGGCCGCGATCGCACGGGACTCGTCACGGGCATCCTGCTGCTGCGCTACGGTGCCGACGCCGAGGTGCTCGCGCACGAGGACGAGCTTGCCGTGCGCGCCGTCAACGAGCATCACCTGCACCGCGCGAAGCCGCACCCGTATGAGCGCTGGCACGACGAGACCGAGCTCGCCGAGATCATCCGCTCGTGCGGCGACGCGGTGCGCGAGTTTGCCGAGGGCTTCGACGCGCATGAATTTCTGCGCACCCACGGGGTGGCGGATGCGGCGGTCGAGCGGGCGCGCGATTGGCTGATCGCGTCGCGCTAGCAACGCGCTAGAGCACGTGCAGGCGCTGCGCACGCCAGCGACCGCGATACGACTCGAGCCGAATCGCGACGGCGCGGCAGCGGCTGCCGAGGTCGACGACGACGGTCGCCTCGACGACGCCCTCGCGGGGCGACTGCCAGACGCAGTGGATGGGCTCGATCATCGGCCGCATCGCCACGCCGCCGCGGCGCTGCCGAGCGCGGGCCGCGTGCTGCGCCCGCGCGAGCAGTTTGCTTGCAACCTCGGGCGCGAGCCAGCGCGTCAGCTGTTCGATCTCGCGGATGCCCGCCATCGCCTCGAACACGCCGCGCGCGAGATTGCGGAGCATCGGCTCGGGGTCGCCCGTCGGCGCGGCGGTGCCGCGCGGTGCGGGCAGCGCGGTGAGCACACCCTCGCCAAAACGCAGCGGTTGCGGAACATCGTCGTTGAGGGCGGTGGAGAGGCGCGACTGCGGCTGGGGCATCGTTGGCTCCTGTCGAGAGGCAGGCGTACGTCGCCATTCAACAATCCGAGGCCAGGCCGTGGGGCGTTTCGTCAAAATCTGTGGATAAGTCCACCGCTCGGGTGACGTGCAAATCATCCTGTGGATAACTTGACGGGCTGCGGCCGAGATGCATCAGACTGGTCTGGTGCGCTGGAACGACCTCTTCGACGACCTCGCGGGGCAGTTTGACGCCGAACACGAGCGGGCCCGCCGCCTCGAGGCGGTCGAGGACGAGCGCCTTCGCGTCGCGCGCACGACCCTGCGGCAGCGACTCGCCGCACTGCAGGCGGCGCTCGAGCCGGGGGAGTGCATCGACATCGAGCTTCGCAGCGGCGATCGCCTGCGCGCCGAGCCGATCGAGTTCGGCGCCGAATGGTTCCTCGCCAGGCTCGCGTCGCCGGCCGGCCACTACGCGAGCGTACTCGTGCCACTCGCGGGCATGAGCTCGGTGATGCTCACGCGAAGCCAGCTTGACCGCTCGCTCGCGCCACGACCCGAGGCTCCCGAATCGCTCACGGCACGGCTCGGCTTCGTCATGCCGCTGCGCGATCTCGCGCGGCGACGCGTGCACTGCGAGCTGACGACCACCCTCGGCGTGCTGCGCGGCACGATCGACCTCGTCGCGCGCGACCACCTCGACCTCGCGGTGCACGACCTCGACACCCCGCGGCGCACGCCCGACGTCGCCGCCTTTCGGGTCGTGCCGCTCGACGAGATTCGCCTCGTGCGGGTCGCCGGCGACGCGCGGAACTAGTTGTTGCCGTCGCGCCAGCTGCCCGAGCCGGTGATCTCGGGAATATCGATGAATTCCTGCTGCCCAAACATCGCCTCGCGGCGGCGGGCTTCGTATTGATCGGCGACAAAGCGCTCGAGCTCGAGCTGTTCGACGCGCAGCGCGCCGGCCGAGCCGATGCGGATCGCGGCAAGTTCGTTGGAGTCCACGAGGTCGCGGACGACGTCGAGTTCGACGTTGAGGATCTCGGCCACGTCGGACAGGGTGAGGAAACGGGGAAGCCCCTGGTTGGGGTTCGAAGACATGCCCCAAGTATCCCAGCGATTCCCTGCACGCTCGCCGCCTGTGGATAACTTGCCCAGCGAATTCGGACGATGTCGCAACATAGACACGTCAAGGCGGACGCGCGTCCGCAATCTCCCGTAACTAAGGAGCGCTTCCGTGGCAACAGCTCGTAGAAGCCGAGTCGATCCACGGCTCGTTATTGGCATCGTGCTCGTCGCCGGGTCGATCGCGGGTGTCGTCGGCGTCGTGCAGTCCACGGCGCAAACGACGACGGTCTACGCGCTGGGGCAGGCCGTCGCCGCGGGCGAGACGATCACCGCGGAACAACTCACCGCGGTTGAGGTCTCGGCCGCAACGCCCACCGAGCTCTACCTCACCGACGCGAGCGCCGACAGTTACATCGCGACCCGCCCCATCGGCGCGGGCGAGCTCGTGCCGCTCACCGCGCTCGGCGAGGCCGACACCTCGAGCGCGGCCGTGGTGGTGAGCATCCCGGGCGAGCTGCCGGGCGGGGTAGGCACCGGCACGACGGTCGAGATCTGGTCGGCCGCCGCGGGTGAACGAATGGGCACCTACGACGCGCCGCAGGTGATCGTCGCCGAGGCGCAGGTCATTCGCGTCATCGAGCAAGACGACTTTGTCGCGACGGCGCAGGTCGACGTCGAGCTGCGCATCCCCGACGGCGAGATCGCCACCGTCATGAGCGCGACCTCGAACGGGGCACGGCTGCAGCTTGTGCCCATTCACGAGCCGGTGCAGGAGTAACCGGTGGCGCGCATCATCCTGGCCGTCGACTACGACGTCGAGGCAAACCTGCTCGAGGGCATCATCCGCGCCGGGCACGAAATCGTTGACCGCGTCACCGGCGCCACTTCGCTTGCCGTGGCTGTCGAGCGCGCGCGGCCAGAACTCGTGCTCGCGCAGGCCGGCCCCGAGACCCTTAACCTCCGCAGCCTCGCCGCGTGCGACGGCGCCGGGGCCCGCACCATCGCGGTCGTCGGCAACGAGGAGGAGCGGCGGCAGGCCACCGAGCTCGGGCTCGTCGACCGCATCCGCGCCGACGACGGGTGGGATGCGGTCGAGCGACTCCTCGAGGGCGAGGCCGCCCGCGTTGCGCCGCCGACCGCGGCACCTGCGGCGGCGAAGGAGCCGCCGCGCAGCCGCAAGGATCGCCGCCGCGAGGAATCGCGGCGTGGCCGCCGCAACGCGCCGCGCGACGCCGCCCCGCGGCCACCCGAGTCGGGTACGACGCCGCCACCCACAAAACCCGCGCCCGGCCGCGTCCTCGCCGTCTGGGGCCCGCACGGATCGCCGGGCGTGACTACGGTGGCGATCGCGCTCGCGGCGTCGCTCGTGAACCAGGGCCACCGGGTGCTGCTCGTCGACGCCGACACCTACGGCGGGGCCATCGCTCCCGCGCTCGGCATCGCCGATGAGGCGCCGGGGCTCGCGGCCGCCTGCCGCCTCGCCGGGGCGGGCTCGCTCTCAGCCGGCGAGCTCGACCGCGTGAGCTCCGAACTCGCGTGCGCCCGCGGTACCTTGCGCGTGCTCTCGGGCATCAGCAATCCCGCCCGCTGGCCCGAGCTGCCGAGCGAGCGGATGCGCGCCGTGCTGTGGCTCGCGCGCGACGAGTATGAGTTTGTCGTCGTCGACGTCGGGTTCAACCTCGAGCGCGACGAGGAACTCGTGAGCGATGTCGCGGCCCCGCGCCGCAACGCCGCCGCGCACGCCGCGATCGAGGCGGCGGATGCCGTGGTCGCGGTCGGCGAGGCCACCCCGGTCGGCCTGCAACGCTACCTGCGGGCGCGGCTCGGCCTCGTCGACCTTCGCGGCGACGCGGCGCACCTCGAGACGGTGATCACCCGCCTGCGCCGCGGGGCCACGGGCACCGACTCGGCCGGGCAGGTGCGTCAGGTCTTGCTGCGGTTCGGCGGTATCGAACGGGCCACCCTGCTGCCCGACGACCCCAAGGCCGTCGACCGGGCGATGGCCGAGGCGATCGCCGTGGTCGACGCGGCACCGAGGTCGCAACTCGCGAAACAGCTCGACGCGCTGGCCCTCCGGCTCGCCCACGTTGACGACACCGCAGCACCGATTGCGGCGGATCTCCAATCAGATCGCTCACTCGTCCAATAATGTGGAGGCGTGTCGAGCCTCACCAACCTCATTCAACGCCACAGCGACCTCGATTCGAGCGATCGCGAGTGGCTCATGCTGCTGCTCGCCGACTGGCAGCTGCTCGCCGACCTCGCCCTCGCCGATCTCGTGCTCTGGGTGCGCGACTCCGAGGCTCGCTGGGTCGCCGTCAGCCAGGCGCGGCCGGCGTCGGCGCCGACGCTGTTCTACCGCGACCTCATCGGGCAGCGGGTGCGCGAGCAGTGGGAGATGGAGGTCGAGGCGGTCTACCAGCGCGGCGTGACCATCCGTTCATCCGCCCCCGACTGGTTTGACGAGATTCCGGCGCAGCTCACGACGAGCCCCGTGTTCTCAACCCGTCACGCCGACGGCCGGGCGCAGCGCTCCGAGCGGCCGATCGCGATCATCACGCGGCACACGAACCTCGCCGGCACCCGGCAGCCCACCCGCCAGGAGGTCACTTTCCGCGAGTGCTCGGAGGACCTCTTCGACATGATCGCGGCGGGGGAGTTCCCCGACCTCGACGCCCCCGAATTCTCGCGTCGCGGCGCACCCCGCGCCTCGGACGGTCTCGTGCGGCTCGACACCGACGGCGTCGTCACCTTTGCGAGCGCGAACGCCCTGTCGGCGCTGAACAAGCTCGGCTTCGGCGGCGAGCTCGAGGGCGAGATCTTCTCGGAGGTCGCCTCGACCCTCGTCGACGACAAGCGCAACGTCACGGTCGACGAGGCGCTACCGCTCGTCGTGACCGGCCGGGCGCCGTGGATGAGCGATGTGGATGCGCGCGGCGTCACGGTCACGCTGCGGGCGATTCCCCTGCGGCGCGGCGGCGAGCGCCTCGGCGCGATCGTGCTCTGCCGCGACACGACCGATGTGCGTAATCAGATGCAGGAGCTCATCACCAAGGACGCGACGATTCGCGAGATTCACCACCGGGTGAAGAATAACCTGCAGACCGTCGCGGCGCTGCTGCGCATCCAGGCCCGCCGCGCGAAGGCCGACGAGGCCCGCGAGTCGCTGCTGCAGGCGATGCGCCGCGTCTCGTCGATCGCCGTCGTGCACGACACCCTCTCGGGCGGCTTCTCGCAGTCGGTCGACTTCGACGAGGTGTTCGCCCGCGTCATGCGGCTCGCGACCGAGGTCGCCGGCGGCACCGGCACCGAGGTGCGACCGGTGCTCGAGGGGTCGTTCGGCTCGGTGCCGAGCGAGTTCGCGACACCGCTCGCGCTCGCGCTCACCGAGCTCGTTACGAACGCTGTCGAGCACGGGTTTCCGGCGGGCAGCTCCGACGGCCAGGTCGCCGTCACCGTCGAGCGCGACGACGACAACCTCGCCATTCAGGTGCGCGATAACGGCGTGGGCATGGTCGGCGGCCACGAAGGCTCGGGCCTCGGCACGCAGATCGTGCGAACGCTCGTCGAGGGTGAGCTCGGCGGCGCCATCTCGTGGCAGGAAAACCCGAGCGGCGGCACCATCGTGCAGATCAGCATCCCGCGCCGCTGGGGCGTGGGGTAACAAACGAAGTGCCTCGGCGGAGATTCCGCCGAGGCACGCAGTGTCGAGCTGCTCGGGTTAGCTGGCGCGGCGGGCGCGGGCAGCGCGACGCTTGAGCGCGCGACGCTCGTCCTCAGAAAGGCCACCCCAAACACCAGAGTCCTGGTTTGTGTCGAGTGCGTACTGCAGGCACTGCTCGGTTACCGGGCAGCGCGAGCAGATTGACTTGGCGGCGTCGATCTGTTCAATCGCGGGGCCGGTGTTGCCAACCGGGAAGAACAGCTCGGGGTCAGCATGCAAGCATGCAGCGCGATCACGCCAATCCATGTAAATGGGCTCCTTGTCTACGCGTTTTGGCACGCGGAGGCCGTACTCTCAGACGGAGTCGTGATGACAGCGGCACACCAAACTGCGGGTTTGCGCAAGGGCGCCGAAGTCCTGATCTGTAGTATTTTGCCACGCAGTTGCATGCTGATCAAGGGAATATTCGAGTGAACGCAGAGGGCGAACACCCCACCGGGGCCGCCACGACCGGGCCGGTGTGGCCGTTAATTCTTCTGGCGATGGTGCTCGGGCTCGAGGCGCTCGTCATGGCGTGGGTGACGGTGCTGCTGTTTGTCGAGTTCTTCGCGGAGGACGCGCTCTCGGTCGCGTCGTCGATCGCGCTCATCGTCATGGCGGGGCTCGCCACCGTGTTGCTCATCGCGCTCACGGTGGGTGTCTGCCTCGGGCAGCGCTGGGTGCGCGGGCTCACCGCCGTGTGGCAGGCGCTGCAGGTCGCGGCCGCCGTCACGGTGATCCGTGGCGACATGATGCCCGGCCTCGGCTGGGCGCTCGCGGTGGCGTCGCTCGTCGGCCTGCTGCTCGTCTTCCACCCCGCGGTGAGCGGGCGCTTGAAGTAGCTAGCTGTCGCCGAGCTTCTTGAGGATCCGGTCGACGTGGCCGGTGGCCTTGACGTTGTAGAGCGCCTCGATGACCTTGCCGTCCTCGTCAACGAGGAAGGTCGAGCGAATCGCGCCCTCGACGATGCGGCCGTAGTTGTTCTTCTCGCCGTAGGCGGCGAGGCGGGTCTGCACCTCGTGGCCCGGGTCGCTCAGCAGCGTGTAGGGCAGCTCGTACTCCGTCTTGAACTGTGCCAATTTGTCTACCGAGTCGGCCGACAGCGAGAGCACCTTGTAGCCGGCGGCGGTGAGGCGCGCGTCGCTGTCGCGGAAGTCGCAGGCCTCCTGCGTGCAGCCCGGGGTGAACGCCTGCGGGAAGGTGTAGACCACGAGCTTCGAGCCGCGGAAATCGCTGGGGGACACCTGCTTGCCGTCCTGGTCGCTGAGCGTGAATTCCGGGAAGTTGTCGCCGGGCTGCAGTCGGATGGGTTCGGTCACGGAGTTCTCCTCAGGGTCGGGCGGAGCCGCGACGGACGAATGTACGCCGCAGCCAGGATCATGCGGCAATTTGAACACACTTTGGTCTGTTCCCCATCAGAGTGCACATAATGCCCCGGGTGCGGGTTATGCTCCCCACACATCTGAAAATTGGAACCCAGCGCCCTCACTCGGCTGCGACGCGATCAGCGTTGCTTGCGGCCCGCAGCAGCAACGAAGCTCAATTGAGGTGGGGCGCGGTGGTTCCCGTGTCGGCGCAGCGTGCTGCGTCGGCGTCTGAAAGGCAAAAGCAATGGTGAAATCGTCCGTCGCTCGTTCTTCCCGGAAAGCCCTCGGTGCCCTTGGCGCCTTCGCCGCGGTTGCCCTCGTGCTCACCGGCTGCGTCCAGAACACCGAGGGGACCGGCGGCAACGCCAACCCCACCGAGAGCGCCGAAATCTCGGTGACGAAGTCTGACACCGCCGCCGCGCTCGTGCCCGAGGAGATCTCGAGCGCTGGCGTGCTCCGCGTGGGCACCGACGCCACCTACGCTCCGAACCAGTACGCCGGCCCCGACGGGCAGCCGGTAGGTTGGGAGGTCGAACTCGTCGAGGCGATCGGCACGAAGCTTGACCTCGACGTCGAGTGGTCGAAGGAGGGCTTCGACCAGATCATCCCGAAGGTCACCGGTGGCACGCTCGACATGGGCTCGTCGAGCTTCTCCGACACCGTCGAGCGCCAGGAGTCGGTTGACTTCGTCGACTTCTACTCTGCCGGCCTCCAGTATGTACGCGGCGTTGACGTCGACCCGCTGCCGGACTCGCTGTGCGGCCTCACTATCGGCGCGCAGGCGACCACCACCTCCGACGACTACCTCATGGCCGCGAGCGACGAGTGCGAGGCGAACGGCGAGGAGCCGATCGACCTCGTGAAGAAGGACGGTCAGGACGAGGCCACGAACGACGTCGTGCTTGGAAACACCGACTACATGCTCGCCGACTCTCCGATTGCGCAGAACAGCGTGCTGCAGGCCTCCGACAAGATCACCCTTGAGGGCGACGTCTTCGACGCGGCACCGTACGGCCTCGTGTTCGCGAAGGACACCGAGCTGACGCAGGCGGTTCAGACCGCCATGCAGGAGCTCATGGATGATGGCACCTACGAACAGATCCTCAGCAACTGGGGTGTTCAGGACGGCGCCGTCGACGAAGCTGTGATCAACGGTGTCAGCTAGCACCGAACCCATCGTCGCGGTCAAGCTGCGACACCCCTGGCGGACGACCGTCGCGATCGTCCTCGTGCTGCTGCTCGCCGTATTCATTTACGACGCGGCAACGCGCGAGACCTTCCGCTGGCACCTCGTCGGGGCGTACCTCTTCGACACTCGGATCTTCCAGGCCGTCGGCGTGACCCTCGCCCTCACCATTCTCTCGATGGTGCTCGCGGTGGTCATGGGCCTCGTGCTCGCCGTCATGCGGCTCAGCGATAACCCGGTGCTGCGCACCCTGTCGTGGCTGTACCTCTGGCTCTTCCGCGGCACGCCAGTGTATGTGCAGCTCGTGTTCTGGGGTCTGCTGTCGACGATCTACCGGTCGATCGAGGTCGGCGTGCCGTTCACCGACACGACCTTCTTCACGATCGCCCCGTTCGAGGCAATCGACCTGTTCTGGCTCGCCGTGCTCGGCCTCGCCTTCAACGAGGCCGCGTACATGGCCGAGATCGTGCGCTCGGGCATTCTCTCGGTCGATGCTGGTCAGGAGGAGGCATCAAAGGCGCTCGGCATGAGCTGGCGCGACACCATGCTGCGGATCATCATTCCGCAGTCGATGCGGGTGATCATTCCGCCGACCGGCAACGAGCTCATCTCGATGCTGAAGACCACCTCGCTCGTGACAGCGCTCGGGTTCACGCTCGACCTCTATGCGCGCTCGCGGGAGATCTCGGCCGCGCTCTACGAGCCGGTGCCGCTGCTCATCGTGGCGAGCATCTGGTACCTCGTGGTCACGAGCGTGCTCATGGTCGGTCAGCACTACCTCGAGGCATACTTCGGCCGCGGGGTAGCGCCGCAGAAGGACACGGGCGTCGCCGACACCGGCGTGCTCAAGCTCCCGGCAGGGGAGCAAACCGGGGCGGTGCCGACGGCCGACTCGGCGACCTCGACGCGAACGACGGGAGACGGCGCATGACCGCAACAGCCACCGCGACGCCGATGGTGCGCGCGGAACACATCGTCAAGCGCTTCGGCTCGAACACAGTGCTCAAGGACATCTCGCTCGAGGTCGGGCGCGGCCAGGTGCTCTGCCTGATCGGGCCGTCAGGCTCGGGTAAGTCGACCCTGCTGCGCTGCATCAACCACCTCGAGACGATCGACGGCGGGCGGCTCTGGGTCGAGGACGAGCTCATCGGCTATCGGCAGCGGGGCGACAAGCTCTACGAGATGACGCCGAAGGAGGTGTCGACGCAGCGCGCTGACATCGGCATGGTGTTCCAGCGCTTCAACCTGTTCCCGCACATGACCGCGCTCGAGAACATCATTGAGGCCCCGATGCGAGTCAAGCGCGAGAAGAAGTCGGTCGCCTCGAAGCGGGCGATGGA
Organism: Gulosibacter sediminis; assembly: GCF_023370115.1. Classification (NCBI taxonomy): domain Bacteria; kingdom Bacillati; phylum Actinomycetota; class Actinomycetes; order Micrococcales; family Microbacteriaceae; genus Gulosibacter; species Gulosibacter sp. ACHW.36C. Next base: position 454,250 of record NZ_CP097160.1, read on the forward strand.
ATTGCTCGAGCAGGTCGGCCTCGCCCACAAGGCGAAGTCGTACCCCGGGCACCTCTCGGGCGGCCAGCAGCAGCGTGTCGCGATCGCCCGGGCGCTCGCGATGCAGCCGAAGCTCATGCTCTTCGACGAGCCGACCTCGGCGCTCGACCCCGAGCTCGTCGGTGACGTGCTCGGCGTCATGAAGCAGCTCGCCGAGAGCGGCATGACCATGGTCGTCGTGACGCACGAGATGGCGTTCGCACGCGATGTCGGCGATCACCTCGTGTTCATGGACGCGGGCGTCGTAGTGGAGGAGGGCGACCCGCGGGACGTCATTTCGAACCCGCAGCACGCGCGCACGAAGGCGTTCCTCTCGCGGGTTGGTTAACGACTTGCAAACACGTGTCGAGCGGTGGTAGTGTCTTCCAGTCGGTACGGCGAGGTTGACAAGTAGACTCCGCCGCTCGATTCGCGCCTCTAGCTCAATAGGCAGAGCAGCTGACTCTTAATCAGCGGGTTCCGGGTTCAAGTCCCGGGGGGCGCACGACAAATCCCCACCACGGCATCGCCGCGGTGGGGATTCCTCGTTTCCGCGTGAACCTGACAGTGACAATGCTGGGGCAGAATAGAACAACGCAGACTTTCCTGGGATCCGAAAGAAGGCAGAGCGTGGCTGTAGGTACCGTCCTCGACAAGCGCGAGTCAGCGATCGAACTCGTTCGTCCCACCACACTTGCGCAGGTGCAAGACACGGTGCGGCGCGCGCATCTCACCGGCGCACAGGTGCGGCTGATCGACCTGCAGGGTAGCGGCGACGCCGCGCAGCCCGGCATCACGATCGACCCGCGCGGCCTCCGCGGGCTCGTGAGCGTCGACCCGGCGGCGGGCACGGCGACGTTCCTCGCCGGCACGACGATCGATCAGGCTGCGACCCAACTCGAGGCCGAGGGCCTGTCGATGGTCGGTGCGCCGAGCAACGCGAAGCTCACGCTCGGCGAGGGCGTCGTGCTCGGCGGTCACAGCGGCGCACCGCGCGACGCGAGCTTCCCCGCATCCATCGCCGGCGTCACGCTCGTCGACGAGACCGGCGCAGTCCTCCGCGTCTCGGCCTCGCGCAACCCCCACTACTGGAGTGCCGCGCGTCTCTCGCTCGGCGCGCTCGGCATTGTCACCGAGGTGACTGTGCGGGTGCGTCGCTATCAGGCGCTCCGGGTCAAGCGGGTCAAGGCCGACCTGCGCTCGATGCTCCGCGACCTGCCCGAGGCGCGCAGCAAGGTCGACTATTACGTCGCGGCCTGGCGCCCCGGCCACGACGCCGTCAAGCTCACGCTCGGCTGGCTCGAGGATGCGTCGCCCGCGCAGGTCGCGGCACGTCGCGGCAATCTGTCATCGGCGCTCCACGCGCAGGACGAAAAGCCGAGCCTGTTTGGTCGCCTCCGCGCCGGCGTGCGTCGCTTGTTCGGCGGCGGCACCGAGCGCCTCGACGAGCGCCGCGAGGGCTCGACCGGCTCGCTCGCCGAGGGGCGTGACGTCGCCGGCGCGAACTCGAGCGCGGTGACGATGGAATACCAGTTCCCGCTCTACAAGGTCGACCTCGTGCTGCAGGCGCTGCACGAGCTCGCGCAGCGCAACCGCGCGTTCTCGGGCGTCCAGGCGCGCCTCGGCATGGTCGCGCGCGACGACGTGTGGCTGTCGCCGGCGTACGGACAGGATGTCGTGGCCGTCGCGCTCGACGTGAGTGACGCATCCGGCCGCAACCTCGAGGCCCTGCAGCAGACCGAGGAACTCTTCATCTACCTCGGCGGGCTGCCGAACTGGGCGGGTTGGAACACCTTCACCGCCGGCGAAGCTGCCGACGTCATGCCCCGCTACAGCGACTTCGTGCACATCGCTCACGACCTTGATCCTGATGGAATCTTCAGGAACGCGGCGGCGGACCGCCTGGTGCATTAAGTTTCAGAGGAAACTTATTTTTAGGGGGCTCGCATGCGGGCGTCCTAGAATCGGTGCGTTCAGCACCTTCCCACGACGAATGGAAATCCCAGGGCATGGCCAGTAAAGACCGCGACCGTATTCGACAGCTTCGTGAGGAAGCCAACGCGCTTCGCAAGAAGGAAGAGGCTCGCAAGCGTCGCAGCCGGATGTTCGCCCAGCTCGGTATTGTGGCCGGCGCCGTCGTCGTGATTGCGGCGCTCGTGCTCCTCGTCGTGATGGGCCCGAAGTGGTTCAGTAACCAGGTGACACCGTCCGCTGAAGGCGAGATCGAACTCACGAACTCGGCGGGCGAGGCAGTGAGCCTGCCCATCCGTGTCGAGGAAGATGGCGGCGTCGTGGTCGGCTCTGACGACGCGCCCGCGAAGCTCGACTACTACTTCGACTTCTCCTGCCCGCACTGCCAGGACTACCACACCGCGATGGAGTCGTCGTACGAGCAGGTTATTGCCGACGGCGACGTGCAGGTGACCTATCACATGATCCGCTTCGTGCAGGACTACGGCCAGTACGCTGGCTCGGCCACCGCGGGTGTCATCAGCGCAGACCCGAGCCTCTTCTACACCGTCGTGAACGGCATCTTCTCGGTGCCGGCCGAGACGCAGGTCACCTGGGGCTACAGCGACTACGCGTCGTACGTACAGACCCTCGGCTTCACCGACGAAGAGGTTATCCAGAACATCGCCGACGGCAACTACGGCGGCTGGATCAGCGACAACACCCAGCGCGCCCGTGAAGACGGCATCTCGGGCACCCCTTCCGTTGCAGTGAACGGCACGCTCCTCGAGACCGTGCCCGCCTCGCTCGACGAGCTGCTTGACGCCATCGGCGCCGAGCCCGCGGCGACGACCGACTCGACCACCGAGCCGACCGCCACGACGGGGAACTAGCTCTTGAGCGCGACCCTTGACGAACGCCTCGGCGAGGAGGCGAGCGACACGGCCATTCCGGCTGCCGCCCGCACCCTCGTCACGGGGTGGACCCTCCTCATCGGCGGCGGTATTGGCCTCATCGCGAGCTTCATGCTCACGATCGAGTACTTCCACAACCTCGCCGACCCGAGCGCCGAGTTGCTCTGCGACCTCAGCGTCTTTGTCACCTGCCAGCCGGCGATGAACTCGACCGCGGGGGCCATCCTCGGCTTCCCGAACGTCATTCTCGGCCTCGTCTGCTTCACGATCGCGGTCGTCTCGGGCGTCGTGCTCGTCGCCCGTGTTAAGCTGCCGGACTGGTACTTCGTCGGCCTGCAGATCGGCCTGATCGGCGCCGCAGTGCTCATCACCTACCTGCAGTGGTTCTCGGCCTTCGAGCTGCGCGCCCTCTGCCTCTGGTGCATGGTCATCTGGACCGCCACGATCCCGACCGTCACCCTCACCACGATCGGCAACCTCGCGAACGGCCGCCTCGGCCGCGGGGGAGTGAAGCTCGGCAAGGGCCTCGCCAACTGGGCGTGGGTCGTCGTCGTGATCTGGTACCTCGCCGTCATCGGCCTCGTGCTCGCCGGCATGTGGGAACCGATCCGGCTCAGCCTGATCTAGCAGCGCATCCCCACAAACGCTTCGGGCGGGTGACCAACCGGTCACCCGCCCGAAGCGTTTGTAGCGGTGCTTAGCTCGCGCGCTTGAGCTCGTCGTCGCCGGCGTCGTTTGCCGGCCTCGCGGGCTCGATGGCGCGCAGGGGCTCGGGTCGCTCGAGCTCGGCGACGTCGGCGATCGTGTTCTGCACGCGGCGCACGAGGTCGGCCGACATGATTTCCGAGAACACCGCGTCGTCGCCCGGGTCGCGGCCCGTGCGCCATTCGAGGCGGTAGCGGCCCCGCGGGCCGAAGAGGTCGTCGAACAGGCGCAGCAGCTCGAGCTGGGCCTCGGTCGTCAGCGCGGCCTCGGGCTGGAGCATGCGCGGCGGGTGCTGGGGCGCCGGCGCGAGGCCGAGACCGGCGAAGTTCGGATGCGCGCTGAGCGGCATCGCCGGACGGCCGGAGGGCGTCGGGATGAGACCGGCGTAGCGGGGCTCCTCGGACTCGGCCTCGACCTCGGTCGCCTCGGGCTCCTCGTAGTCGTCCTCGTCGATCGAGTCGAGCTCGGCGACCTCAAAGCTCGGTGCTTCCACCGGCGCCTCGACGGGCGCGACTTCGGCGGCCGGCGCGGGTGCGACCTCGGCGGGCGGCGAGGCGGCCGCGGCCGGCGCTTCGACTCGGTGCTCCGGCACCGCGACGGTCGGCGGCTCGGGCACGACATAGTCGGCGGGGGTGGTCACGACGGCGCGAGCCTCGGGGGTCGGCTGCGGCGCGGCTGCCTGCAGGGGCGCCGCGACACGGGGCTGCGCCCACTGCTCGGGCATCGAGACGGGTGCCTGCGACGGGGAGGTCGGCTCGGCCTGCGGAGCCGGTGCGGTCTGAGCGCTGTCTGCCTGCGGTTCGCCGAGGCCGGCGAGTTTGCGGAACCAGCCGAACATTGGGCACCCCTTTCCTACGTGTGGGCACGCGAAACTCGCGCGCGTACACGAAGCCTACGGATTCAGCGCCTCAGAATCCGGGTGCGACACTCGCGCTCAGGGAACTAGTCGAGTTCTTCCTGGCGTGCCTCTTCGACGCGCTCGCGCACTCCGGCGATCGCGAGGGCGAGCGTGGCGCCGACGGCGATCCACGTCGCGACGATGCGCAGCGTCGAGTTCGATTCCTGCGTCGTCTTCACCGCGGGGACGATGCCCGCGACCGCGGAAAGGACTGCCCCGTTGAGTAGATACTTGCGCACCGGTCATCACTCCTTGCGGTGGGTTGGCGGCTCGCAGCGCCGCGATGTCGCGAACCAGCCTAGCGCCCCATTGCGGCCATTGCGACGCGGTGTGGCGGCGTGTACCGTAAATGCTGACCGATCGGTCAGGGCTTGACGATTCATCGCCCCTCCCGCTGAAGGACCCCCGTGACAGAACCCAGCGCGCCGGCCAAGCATGAGCTCGCCGAACGCATCCGTACCGTTGCCCTCCAAGAGTTCGCCGCCCGCGGCTATGGCGTCTCACTCCAGCAGATTGCCGAGCGCAGCGGCTGCACGAAGGCGAATGTGCTCTATCACTTCGGCAGTAAAGAGGAGCTCTTCCGGGCGGTGCTCGCGCCGGTGATCGAGGCGAGCCGCGAGCTCGAGCGTCGCCTCGACGTCGAGCCCGACTTCGACCCGGCGCGAGGCGCGGCCGAACTCATGGTGAATAACCGCCACGCGGTGAGGATGCTCGTCTTCCACCACCGCTCGCTGCCAGACGCCCGCGAGGCGAACTTCTTCCTCGACATCATCCAGCGCGTTGCGGCGAAGCTTGCGCCGAACGATCCGACCGCGCCGACGCGCGCCGTGGTCGCGTTCATCGGTATCGCCTATGTGCTCTCGGTCGACCCCGAAGACGCCGACGCTGCCGACTTCCCGCAGTTCGACGTTGATTTCCCGGGGTTCACGAGCCTCGACGCCATCGCGCAGCTCGTCTGCCAACTCACCCTCGCCCCCTCGCTCTAAGGACTTCATCCCGTGGCGCTGCTTCTCTATCGCATCGGACGCTTTTCATTTCGGCACGCCTGGCAGGTGCTTGTCTCCTGGCTCGTCGTATTTGCCGCCGCGTTGGGCCTCGGGCTGGGGCTCGGCGGGCAGATGAACGAGTCGTTCGAGATTCCCGGCAGCGAGTCGCAGGATGCGCTCGACCGCCTCGCGCAGGTGTTCCCCGAAGTCGCGGGGCTGAGCGCCCAGGTCGTAATCGAGACGACCGACGGCAGCTCAATCGACACCCACCGCGACGAACTCGCGCAGGTCGCGAGTGACATCAGCGACCTCGAGCACGTGACGCAGGCGCTCGATCCGTACTCGGAGTACGCGACCGGCACGCTCAGCGACGACGGCGAGGCCGCGATCATCCAGGTGCAGTTCGACACCGACATGATGGACAAACTCGGCGACGACAAGCAGAACGTCGTCGACATCGCCGAGACGTTGGAAGACGACGGCCTGCGCGTGGAGTTCGGCGGCACCCTTTATCAAGACATCACCTACGGGCTCACCGTCACCGAGGCGATCGGCGTGGCCTTCGCCGCGATCGTGCTCATCGTCGCCTTCGGCTCGGTGCTCGCCGCGGGCCTGCCCCTCGCCTCCGCGCTGCTTGCCGTCGGCGTGACGATGGGCGCGCTGCTGTTCGTCACCCGCTTCGTTGTCGTCTCGAACGCGAGCCCGCTGCTCGCCGTAATGATCGGCATCGCGGTCGGCATCGACTACGCCCTGTTCATCTTGTCGCGGCACCGCAACCAGCTGGCAAAGGGGATGCGGGTCGAGGAATCGGCCGCGACCTCCGTCGGCACGAGCGGCTCGGCGGTGACCTTCGCCGCGGCCACCGTCATGGTGGCGCTGCTTGGCTTGCTCATCGTCGACATCCCCTTCCTCTCGGTCATGGGCGTCGCGGCGGCGGGCGGCGTGCTCATGGCGCTGCTCGCCGCGCTCACCCTGCTGCCCGCGCTGTTCGGGCTCGCGGGCGAGCGCCTGCGCCCGAAGGAGGGCAGCCGCGTCTGGCGACGCGAGACCGGCGAGAACGCGAAGCCGACGATGGGTCGCCGATGGGTGCGGCTGGTGCTGCGGGCCCCCATCGTGTTCGTCATTCTCGTCATCGGTGTGCTCGGGGTCACCGCCCTGCCGGCGCTGCACATGGAGACCTCGCTGCCGAGCGGCAAGAACGAGGCCGAGGGCGCAACCGCCCGCGAGGCGTACGACATGATCACCGATCACTTCGGTGAGGGCAGCAACGGCCCGATGCTCGTCATGCTCGACATCACGCAGATGGACAACGACACGCTCGTCGACGATCTCGCAGCGATCCGTGACCGCGTCGCGGCAGTGCCGGGTGTCGCGTCCGCCGGTGACGCCCTGCCGAATCCCACGGTCGACTCCGCGATCATCCAGGTGATCCCGACGACCGGGCCCGCCGACCCCGAGACGACGAAGACCGTCGCCGCGCTCCGCGCGCTCGCGGCCGGCATCGAGGCCGACTACAACGCTGTGAGCTCGGTCACTGGCTCGACGGCCGTGCAGATCGACATCACCGACCGGCTCAACGGCGCGCTCTTGCCCTTCGCTGGCGTCGTCGTCGGGCTCAGCTTCATCCTGCTCGCCCTCGTTTTCCGTTCGATCCTCGTGCCGCTCAAGGCGGCCGTGAGCTTCCTGCTCTCGGCGTTCGCCGCGTTCGGCGTGGTGGTTATGGTGTTCCAAGACGGCGTGCTCGGCACGATCATGGGCATCGTGCCCGGGCCGATCATCTCGTTCCTGCCGGTCATCCTGCTCGCAATCGTCTTCGGGCTCGCGATGGACTACGAGGTGTTCCTCGTCTCGGGCATGCGCGAGGCGCACGTGCGCGGGCTGGAACCGAGGGAGGCGATCGAAGAGGGGTTCGCGTCGGCCGCCCGCGTCGTCACCGCGGCCGCGCTCATCATGTTCTTCGTGTTCGTCGCCTTCGTGCCCGAGGGCGCGGGCGTGATCAAGGTGATCGCGCTCGGCCTCGCTGTCGGCATCTTCTTCGACGCATTCCTCGTGCGCATGACCCTCGTGCCCGCGCTCATGGCGCTGTTCGGCAGGCACGCCTGGCAGCTGCCGAAGTGGCTCGAGCGCAATCTACCCGACCTCGACATCGAGGGCGAGCACCTGCGCGAGTACCGCGGACGGGCCGAGTGGGCGCAGCAGCACCACGCGGCGATCGCGTTCGAAGACCTCGTCGTGGGCAGCGAGCGCGCGCAGTTCGCCCCGGTGACGGGCGAGGTACACGCGGGCGGCGTGCTCGTAGTGCGGGGCGAGGTGGCGCCGCGCGCCGTCGTCGCCGCGACCTTCGCCGGCCGGGTGAACCCCTACGGTGGCCGACTTCACGTGCTCGGCCGCACGCTGCCCGGCGACGGCGGCGCCCTGATCTCACGCGTCGCGATCGCCGACCTCGGCAACCTCGACGACCGGGCGCGCGAACTGTCGCTCGGCCAGCTCATCGGCCGCCACGGCGCGTTCGGCCGCACCGACCTGCGCACCGAGCTGCCCGAGCATCAGGTCGTGTCGGTGATTGAGGACCTCGACGCCGCGCTGCGTTCGGTCGGCTGGGACGGCCCGCGCCTCACGGCGCAGACCCGGCTCACCAGCCTGGATGCGCTGGGCCGCGCCGTCGCGCTCGCAGGCGCCGCCGTGGTCGAGCTTCCCGAGCTGCTCGTGCTCGAGGTCGGTGCGCTCGGCTTCGACTTCCGCGCGGGCGCGCTCGTCGCACGGGCCGTCGCGGCCGTGCAGCGGCTGATCCGCGACGACGTCACCCTCGTACTCACGACGGGCGTGGCGTTCGACGCCGCGCAGCTGCGCGAGCTCGGGCGTGAGATCGAGGTCATCAACCTCGTCCGCGCGAAATCGAGCCCAGCATCCGCCAATCTTGACTCTTCTGCCCGAAAGGAGCTGCACCGATGAGCGGCACGCAGCGCACCGCGACCGGCTTCACCGGCGCACGTATTCGCAACATCCTCATCGCGGTCTTGCTCCCACTCGCGATCGTCGGCCTCTACTTCGCCGCGCTGAGCGGCAGCAGCCAGCGCGACGACGCCCTGCCCGTCGTGCTCGTAAACAACGACCAGATGGTCGAGCAGACGAACAACGACGGCACGACGACCCAGGTCGTCGCGGGCCGCTTGCTCGTCACCTGGCTCACCGACCCCGAGAACGCCGGCGCCTATAACTGGGAGCTCGTCAACGCTGAGACGGCGCAGGAGCGGCTCGACGCGGGCACCGCGTACGCGGCCGTCGAGATTCCCGAGAACTTTTCGGCCGCGGTCGTGTCGCTCGGCGGAGGCGAGCCCGAGGCCGCGCGCATCAACGTGACGGTGAGCCAGTCGTCCGATTGGATGACTGGCGAGGTCACCCAGCAGCTCTTCGACGGCATGACTGCCGAGTTCGGGCAGCAGCTCACGAACCAGGTCGCGGTCGGCCTCGCGGACGGGCTCAACGACTCGGCCGACGGACTCGAACAGGCTGCCGACGGTGCGCAGCAGCTCGCCGATGGCGCGGGCGAGCTCGGCTCGGGCTTCACGCAGTACCAGGACGGCGCGCAGGAGCTCGCGGATGCGGGTGGCCAGGCCGCCGACGGCGCCTCGCAGCTTGCCGACGGCGCGGGCGAGTTCGGCGACGGCGTCGAACAGTACGTGTCGGGCGTCGACTCGTACATCGACGGGGTTGAGCAGTACACCTCGGGCTCCGACCAGCTGGCCTCGGGTGTAACCGAGTTCGCGGGCGGCATCGACACCTACACCGACGGCGTTGGCCAGTACGTCGACGGCGTGCAGCAGCTCGCCGACGGGCTCGGGCAACTGGATGCGGGCAGCGGTCAGCTGCAGGATGCGGCCGGCCAGCTCAACGACATCGCCGGCCAGCTCGAGTCGAACAGCGGCAACATCGACCAGGCGCTCGCGGGGCTCGAGCAACTCAGCACCCTGATCTCGCAGCTCGATTCGCTCGACCCGAGCGCGCTGACCACCTATTGCGATCAGCTCGAAGCGATCGACCCGGCGCAGGCGGACGCCTGCCGTGGCGCGATCGAGCAGATGGTGAGCCAGCTGCCCGGCGGCACGATCGACCTCGGCGGCATCGAGAGCGAGCTCAACTCGCTCATCGACCAGGTCGGTGGCGTGCAGGATGCCGGCGATCAGCTCGGCCAGCTAGCCGACGGCCTCACGCAGTACACCGAGGGCGTCACCGCCTCGGCGCAGGGCGCGAGCGAACTCTCGGCCGCCGGCGACGAGCTCGTCAGCGGTGGGGGAGAACTCTCTTCCGGTGCGAGCGAACTCTCGTCGGGCGCATCGCAGCTCAGCGGTGCATCGACGCAGCTCAGTGACGCGGGCGGCCAGCTGCAGGATGCGGGCGGCCAGCTCACCGGCGGCGCGAGCGAGCTGTCGAGTGGCGCGGGCGAACTCTCGGATGGGCTGACCCAGCTCGCCGACGGCCAGCAGCAACTCGTGGAGGGCGGCGACGAACTCGGCGACGGCATTCAGAGCCTGCGCGAGAGTGCGAGCACGATGTCGCAGTCGCTGCAGGACGGCGCCGATCAGGCGAAGAACGCGATCGGTGACCCGGATGCGTTCGCCGACGCGGTTGCGCAGCCGGTCGTTGCCGAGGTGAACGGCGTGCACAACCCCACCTTTGCCGGGATGCTCGCCGCGCTCCTCCTGCCCATCGGCATCTGGCTTGCCGGCCTCATCGCCTCGCTGCGCCGTGGCCTCGTCACCGACGAGATGCTCGCGTCGAGCGCATCGACCTGGAGCATCCTGCTCGCGGCCACGCGCCGCCTGGCACAGCCGGTGCTCCTCGTTGCCAGCGTCGTGACCCTCGCGCAGCACGTCTTCTTCGGGGTGCCGTGGTCGGGGATCGGCATCACGATCCTCTTCGCACTGCTCGGCACCGCGGTGACCGTGGCGCTGCACCTGCTCTTTGCCGCCTGCGCGAAGCGGCGCACCGCCGTATTGAGTTCGCTCGTCGCGCTGGCGCTACAGCTGTTGCTCGTGCGCGGGTTCTTCCCGCTCGAGCTTCGTTCGGGCTGGGTCGAGACGCTGAGCGGCTGGGCGCCGCTCGCGCAGCTGGCTGCCGGAATACAGGCCGGCTATGCGGGTGCGAGCGCCGGAGCAGTCGTTGGGCCGGTCATCATCCTCATACTGATGACGGTTGCGGGGGCCGTGATCGCCACAATCGTCATGACGACACGCCGACACGCGACCGCAAAATCCCAGATCAGCGCGTTGTCGGAGCGCCACGCATGACGGGATTTGACGGAACTGAAATCCATGTCATAAGCTTATGGAGTTGCGCCGGAAGGGGCAGCAAAGCCCAAGACCGGGTGCAAGGCTCATTACGAGCCAAGCTCGATGCTCTAAGAGCTCCGAGGGTCTGACCGGAAACAGAGTCTGAACAAGACGGAAACGCCAGGTTGACAAACGAAAGTTACTGGGTATAAGCTAATCAGGTTGCTTCGGAGAGAAGCGGCAGGGAAATAACCGCCGCAGAAACCGAAAGCGATTGGTCTTTGAGAACTCAACAGTGTGCACTAAATAAATTGTCATATGCCATTTTTTATATGGTTACCTCGTGACTGGCTAGCTTCGGCTGGTTGGTTTATTTGGTTCCTTTTTTAATATTTTGGATGATGATCGCCAGATTAATTTTGGTGTTTTGATTCTGGATTGAACTCATTTTTTACGGAGAGTTTGATCCTGGCTCAGGACGAACGCTGGCGGCGTGCTTAACACATGCAAGTCGAACGATGAAGCCCAGCTTGCTGGGTGGATTAGTGGCGAACGGGTGAGTAACACGTGAGCAACGTGCCCGAAACTCTGGAATAACTACCGGAAACGGTGGCTAATACTGGATATGTGCCAGGGAGGCATCTCCTCTGGTTGGAAAGATTTTTCGGTTTCGGATCGGCTCACGGCCTATCAGCTTGTTGGCGGGGTAAAGGCCCACCAAGGCGACGACGGGTAGCCGGCCTGAGAGGGTGACCGGCCACACTGGGACTGAGACACGGCCCAGACTCCTACGGGAGGCAGCAGTGGGGAATATTGCACAATGGGCGCAAGCCTGATGCAGCAACGCCGCGTGAGGGATGACGGCCTTCGGGTTGTAAACCTCTTTTAGTAGGGAAGAAGCGAAAGTGACGGTACCTGCAGAAAAAGCACCGGCTAACTACGTGCCAGCAGCCGCGGTAATACGTAGGGTGCAAGCGTTGTCCGGAATTATTGGGCGTAAAGAGCTCGTAGGCGGTTTGTCGCGTCTGCTGTGAAATCCCGAGGCTCAACCTCGGGCCTGCAGTGGGTACGGGCAGACTTGAGTGCGGTAGGGGAGATTGGAATTCCTGGTGTAGCGGTGGAATGCGCAGATATCAGGAGGAACACCGATGGCGAAGGCAGATCTCTGGGCCGTTACTGACGCTGAGGAGCGAAAGCATGGGGAGCGAACAGGATTAGATACCCTGGTAGTCCATGCCGTAAACGTTGGGCGCTAGATGTGGGGACCATTCCACGGTTTCTGTGTCGTAGCTAACGCATTAAGCGCCCCGCCTGGGGAGTACGGCCGCAAGGCTAAAACTCAAAGGAATTGACGGGGGCCCGCACAAGCGGCGGAGCATGCGGATTAATTCGATGCAACGCGAAGAACCTTACCAAGGCTTGACATATACCGGAAACTTCCAGAGATGGTTGCCCTGCTTGCAGTCGGTATACAGGTGGTGCATGGTTGTCGTCAGCTCGTGTCGTGAGATGTTCGGTTAAGTCCGGCAACGAGCGCAACCCTCGTCCTATGTTGCCAGCACGTTATGGTGGGAACTCATGGGATACTGCCGTGGTCAACACGGAGGAAGGTGGGGATGACGTCAAATCATCATGCCCCTTATGTCTTGGGCTTCACGCATGCTACAATGGCCGGTACAATGGGCTGCGATACCGCGAGGTGGAGCGAATCCCAAAAAGCCGGTCTCAGTTCGGATTGGGGTCTGCAACTCGACCCCATGAAGTCGGAGTCGCTAGTAATCGCAGATCAGCAACGCTGCGGTGAATACGTTCCCGGGCCTTGTACACACCGCCCGTCAAGTCATGAAAGTCGGTAACACCCGAAGCCGGTGGCCTAACCCTTGTGGAGGGAGCTGTCGAAGGTGGGATCGGTGATTAGGACTAAGTCGTAACAAGGTAGCCGTACCGGAAGGTGCGGCTGGATCACCTCCTTTCTAAGGAGCATTGACACGGTCACGATTCGTGTGGTCGTGGTGCCCAGTCTTGCCCGAGTGTGGTGAGTGGGTGCTCAAGGGTGGAACATATGACAAGTGTGTGGGTGAGATCGCACTCTAGTACCTAGCTTTTCGGAGTTGGTGGAACGGGGGTGGTGGAGCCGGCGCATGGTGTGCACGCTGTTGGGTCCTTGGGGACCGGTCAACTGCCAGGCCTTCGGGTTGGGTGGCGGTTTCCTGCAGGCCACTGCAGGCTGCTGGACGGATTGTCTGGTGGTGTGGGGTGGTGCTGATTGTATGTTGAGAACTACATAGTGGACGCGAGCATCTTATTAGCTGTCGCGTAGATCGCAGTCACGTGAGTGGGTGTGGTGTTGCGTGATGGTGTAATAGTTTCTAGATTTTTAGAGTTCAAATTTTTTGATTCTTATTCTTATGTATCGTACTTGGTGATTTTGAAGTTGCTAAGAGCGAACGGTGGATGCCTTGGCATCTGGAGCCGATGAAGGACGTAGTAATCTGCGATAAGCCTCGGGGAGCCGATAAACGGGCGTTGATCCGAGGATTTCCGAATGGGGAAACCTGGCCACATTTATTGTGGTTACTCGCACCTGAATATATAGGGTGTTGAGGGGGAACGCGGGGAAGTGAAACATCTCAGTACCCGCAGGAAGAGAAAACAATTGTGATTCCGTTAGTAGTGGCGAGCGAACGCGGATGAGGCTAAACCGGTTGTGTGTGATACCTGGTAGGGGTTGCATGATCGGGGTTGTGGGACTTGTTGTGTCGTGCTACCACGCGGCGAGTATGGCAATGCAGTGTAGGAGAACAGGTTTGAATGCCTGACCGTAGGGGGTGGGAGTCCCGTATCCGAAACAGTGTGTTGGTGCTGATGAGTATCCCAAGTAGCACGGAGCCCGTGAAACTTTGTGTGAATCTGTCGGGACCACCCGATAAGCCTAAATACTTCCAGATGACCGATAGCGGACGAGTACCGTGAGGGAAAGGTGAAAAGCACCCCGGGAGGGGAGTGAAATAGTTCCTGAAACCGTTTGCTTACAATCCGTCGGAGCCTTTCGGGGTGACGGCGTGCCTTTTGAAGAATGAGCCTGCGAGTTAGTGATGTGTGGCGAGGTTAACCCGTGTGGGGTAGCCGTAGCGAAAGCGAGTCTGAAGAGGGCGTTGAGTCGCATGTTCTAGACCCGAAGCGAAGTGATCTAGCCATGGCCAGGTTGAAGCGTCGGTAAGACGTCGTGGAGGACCGAACCCACCTAGGTTGAAAACTGGGGGGATGAGCTGTGGTTAGGGGTGAAAGGCCAATCAAACTTCGTGATAGCTGGTTCTCTCCGAAATGCATTTAGGTGCAGCGTTGCGTGTTTCTTGCTGGAGGTAGAGCTACTGGATGGCTAATGGGCCTTACCGGGTTACTGACGTCAGCCAAACTCCGAATGCCGGTAAGTGAGAGCGCAGCAGTGAGACAGTGGGGGATAAGCTTCATTGTCGAGAGGGAAACAACCCAGACCACCAATTAAGGTCCCTAAGCGTGTGCTAAGTGGAAAAGGATGTGGAGTTGCAGTGACAACCAGGAGGTTGGCTTAGAAGCAGCCACCCTTGAAAGAGTGCGTAATAGCTCACTGGTCAAGTGATTCCGCGCCGACAATGTAACGGGGCTCAAGCACACCACCGAAATTGTGGCAGTCCATTTGTTGGGCTGGGTAGGAGAGCGTCGTGTACTGGGTGAAGCGGCACGGGAACGTGGTCGTGGACGGTACACGAGTGAGAATGCAGGCATGAGTAGCGAAAGACGGGTGAGAAACCCGTCCTCCGAATAACCAAGGGTTCCAGGGTCAAGCTAATCTTCCCTGGGTAAGTCGGGACCTAAGGCGAGGCCGACAGGCGTAGTCGATGGACAACGGGTTGATATTCCCGTACCGGCGAAAGACCGTCCAATCCAATCCAGTGATGCTAAGAGCCTGAAGTTCCCTGCTGCGCCTTTGGTGTGGTGTGGGGATGGAGCGTTCGAACCTATGCTGGGGCGGGTAGCGTATTAACAGGTGTGACGCAGAAAGGTAGCCAATCCGGGTGAATGGTTGTATCCGGGCAAGGTTGTAGGGTTCGTGGTTGGTAAATCCGCCACGTGGATGCCTGAGAACTGACGCGGAAGCCGTAAAGGCGTAGTTGGTGATCCTCTGCTGCCAAGAAAAGCATCGACGCGAGGTCTGAGTTGCCCGTACCCCAAACCGACACAGGTGGTTAGGTAGAGAATACTAAGGAGTTCGAGAGAATCGTGGTGAAGGAACTCGGCAAAATGCCCCCGTAACTTCGGGAGAAGGGGGGCCATCCACTTATTAGGATTTACTCCGAAAGGGTGTGGTGGCCGCAGAGACTAGTGGGACGCGACTGTTTATCAAAAACACAGGTCCGTGCGAAGTTGCAAGACGATGTATACGGACTGACGCCTGCCCGGTGCTGGAAGGTTAAGAGGAAGTGTTAGCTTTGGCGAAGCACAGAATTTAAGCCCCAGTAAACGGCGGTGGTAACTATAACCATCCTAAGGTAGCGAAATTCCTTGTCGGGTAAGTTCCGACCTGCACGAATGGCGTAACGACTTCCCAGCTGTCTCCACCGCGAACTCGGCGAAATTGCAGTACGAGTAAAGATGCTCGTTACGCGCAGCAGGACGAAAAGACCCCGTGACCTTTACTATAGCTTGGTATTGGTGATTGGTGTGGCTTGTGTAGGATAGGTGGGAGACTGTGAAGCTGGCACGCTAGTGTTGGTGGAGTCGTTGTTGAAATACCACTCTGGTCACTCTGATTATCTAACTTCGGACCGTGATCCGGTTCAGGGACAGTGCCTGGTGGGTAGTTTAACTGGGGCGGTTGCCTCCCAAAGAGTAACGGAGGCGCCCAAAGGTTCCCTCAGTCTGGTTGGTAATCAGATTTCGAGTGTAAGTGCACAAGGGAGCTTGACTGTGACACTGACAGGTGGAGCAGGGACGAAAGTCGGGACTAGTGATCCGGCAGTGGCTTGTGGAAGCGCTGTCGCTCAACGGATAAAAGGTACCTCGGGGATAACAGGCTGATCTTGCCCAAGAGTCCATATCGACGGCATGGTTTGGCACCTCGATGTCGGCTCGTCGCATCCTGGGGCTGGAGTAGGTCCCAAGGGTTGGGCTGTTCGCCCATTAAAGCGGTACGCGAGCTGGGTTCAGAACGTCGTGAGACAGTTCGGTCTCTATCCGCTGCGCGCGTTGGAAGTTTGAGGAGATCTTTCTTTAGTACGAGAGGACCGAGAAGGACGAACCTCTGGTGTGTCAGTTGTTCTGCCAAGGGCATGGCTGATTGGCTACGTTCGGGACGGATAACCGCTGAAAGCATCTAAGCGGGAAGCCGGCTCCAAGATGAGACTTCCTACCCTTTGTTGGGGTGAGGTGTCCAGTAGATGACTGGGTTGATAGGCCGGATGTGGAAGCGCTGTAAGGTGTGGAGCTGACCGGTACTAATACGCCGAAGACTTCAATATTTTTCTCACCAATGTATGTGCTTGTTGCTGTTGTGAGTTGTTCGCGTCCCTGTGTGGTTCTTGACATACGATGAGTGTGTTAGAAAGTGTTTCGGTGGTTTTAGCGAGATGGAAACGCCCGGTTACATTCCGAACCCGGAAGCTAAGCGTCTTTGCGCCGATGGTACTGCAAGGGGGACCTTGTGGGAGAGTAGGACACCGCCGAACTTAACGTTAAAGAAGAGGTTCCCCGTTATGGGGAACCTCTTCTTGCTTTTTCCGGAACTTTCTTAGCTGAGTGAATTGACCGTCGTGTGCTGGCGAGCGAATTCAAGTGTCTCGCGCAGCATGTGCAGTCGCTTCGCCTCGTCCTTCCGTGCCGAGCGGGTGTTCACCTCGGCGACGACCTGGCCGTCCCAGCCTCGATCGGCAAGGTAGCGCAGCGTCTTCTCGACGGGCTGGCCGCCCTCTCCGGGCATCCGGTGCTCGTCGAAGAGGCGCTTCTTGCCGTTCGGCGCCTCACCATCGCAGAGGTGGATGTGGCGCAGGCGATCACCGGCCGCCTTTGCCATCTCGAACGAGTCGTCGCCCGAGAGCGCGGCGTGCGAGAAATCGAGGGTGATCGAATCGACGTTCATCTCGATCGGGTTCGTTCCCGGCAGGTACGCCTTCTGGCTGCCGGCGACATTCCACGGGAACATGTTCTCGACGGCCATCGTGATGCCCGAGTCACGCTCGAGCTTCGTCACGAGCTCCTCGAACCGCGTCGCATACTGGCCCTGCCAGCGGAAGGGTGGGTGCACGACGACGGTCGTCGCGCCGACCTCGTGGGCGAGGTCGACGGTGCGCACCAGCTTCTCGTCGGGCTTCGTGCCCCAGACAAACTGCGTGTAGAACAGCACTGGCGCGTGGATCGACAGCACGGGCAGCTCGAAGCGATGCGAGAGCGCACGCAATGCATGGGGGTTGCGCGAGTCGTTTTCCGTCGACACCATCACCTCCATGCCGTCGTAGCCTGCGGCCGCCGCAATCTGGAAAGACTGCGCGGTGGGCTTAGGGAAAGTGCACGAGGTGCTCATACCGATCTTGATCATCGCGGTCAGCGTAACCCCACACCCTTGCGACCCGGTAAAATGATCTCAGTTGTGGGTCGAAAAGATGGGAGACGTGGATGGCCTTCCTGCTCGCGCTCTTCGCAGTAGCGAGCGTCGCCATGCCACTTCTTCGCAAACTGCCCGGCACCTCACTCTTCTACGTCGCCGCCGCCGTGTCGGCGGTCGCCGCGATCTGGACTGCGAGCCATGCGCCCGAGATCTTCGCGGGCGAAACCTGGCGGGTCTCCTACGAGTGGCTGCCGCAGCTCGGCATGAACCTCGACTTCCGGATCGACGCCCTGAGCTGGGTGCTCGCGATGATCGTCACCGCGATCGGCTCGCTCGTGCTGTTCTACTGTGCGAGCTACTTCAAGAAGGATGAGCCCGGACTCGGCCGATTCGCCGGGGTTTTGCTCGGCTTCGCGGGCGTCATGTTCGGCCTCGTCACGACCGACAATATTTACCTGATGTTCGTGTTCTGGGAGGCCACGAGCATCCTGTCGTACCTGCTCATCGGTCACTACACCGGTCGACGACCCTCGCGCGGTGCCGCGATGCAGGCACTGCTCGTCACCACGCTCGGCGGCCTCGCGATGCTCGTCGGCCTCGTGATGCTGCACGTGGCTGCCGGTTCCGCGCTGTTTAGCGAGATCCTCACCGCCGAGATCCCGCGCGATGGCTTCCTCATCACCGCGCTCATTCTCGTGATCGTCGGTGCGCTGACGAAGTCGGCGCAGCTGCCGTTCCACTTCTGGCTTCCCGGCGCCATGGCCGCACCGACCCCGGTCTCGGCCTACCTCCACGCCGCCTCGATGGTGAAGGCCGGCGTCTACCTCGTGCTCCGCCTCGTGCCCGCCTTCAGCGACGTGCCCGGGTTCCGCGAGACGCTCGTCATCGTCGGCGTCTGGACGATGCTCGTCGGCGGTTGGCGCTCACTGCGCCAGTTCGACCTCAAGCTGATCCTTGCCTACGGCACGGTGTCGCAGCTCGGCTTCATGATGACCATTGCGGGCTTCGGCGGTCGCAACGCCGTGCTCGCCGCCATCGCGATGGTGCTCGGCCACGCGCTGTTCAAGGCCGCGCTCTTCCTCATCGTCGGCATCATCGACCACCAGCTCGGCACCCGTGACATCCGCAAGATCTCAAGGCTCGGGCGCAGCGCGCCGGTGCTCGCGACCACGGCCATCATTGCCGCGGCCTCGATGGCGGGCATTCCACCCCTGTGGGGCTTCGTGGCGAAGGAGGGCGTGTTCTCGAGCTTCCTCGAGGCCGCCTCGGCGGGAGATGCGTGGGGCTGGGTGGCGCTGGTCGGCACCGCCGTCGGCTCGATCCTCACGGTGGCGTACACCTGCCGCTTCCTCTTCGGCGCTTTCGCGACGAAGCGTGGTGTCGACCCGGTGGAGAAGGCGACGAGCCACGTCGAAGACCTCATCTCGCCGGTGATCCTCGTGGTTGCGACCATCGTCATCCCGTTCTTCGCGACGCCGATCGACCACCTCATCGCGCAGTTCGCCGACACCGCCCCCGCGATCGACTCCGAGGAGCTCTATCACCTCGCGATCTGGCACGGCCTCGAACCGGCGCTGCTGCTCTCGGCAATCACCCTGCTCTGTGGCCTCGGGCTGTTCGCCGCACGACGCAAGGTTGAGCGCATCCAGTCGTTTGTGCCCGACGTGTTCGAGGCGGCCCGCGGGTATTGGCTGTCGCTGCGCATCGTCGACTCGGTCGCGGCCCGCGTCACCTCGAGCACCCAGCGAGGCTCGCTGCCCTTCTACCTCGCGATCATCTTCATCGTGCTCGTCGCGGCCATCGCGGTGCCGCTGCCGTTCATCGATTACTCGCAGCTCGACCTCACCCTTGAGTTCTCGTGGGTGCAGCTCGCGATCGTGGTGGTGCTCGTGCTCGCCTCCATCGCAGTGACGCAGAGCAAGCGGCGCTTCCACGGCGTGATCCTCGTGAGCGCGACGGGCTACGGCATCTCGATCATCTTCGCCCTCCACGGCGCGCCCGACCTCGCGATGACGCAGGCGCTCATCGAGACCCTGTCGCTCGTGGTGTTCGTGCTGGTGCTGCGCCGACTGCCGGCGAAGCACGCGCACATCGACAACAACCTGCCGTCGTGGCTGCGCTGGGTGATCGCCTTCGCCGTCGCGATCGCCATCGGCGTCATCACCGCCATCGCGATGGGCTTCCGCATCGCGCCCTCCGACGGACTCAGCTTCCCCGAGCTCGCGGTCGAGGGCGGGCACGGCTACAACGTCGTCAACGTCACCCTCGTCGACCTGCGCGGGTGGGACACGATGGGCGAACTGTCGGTGCTCATCGCCGCGGCCACGGGTGTCGCGAGCCTCGTCTACCTCAGTGCGCGCGGCTCGCAGCGGCAGACGCCGCCGCCCCCGCGCCCGCCGCTCAAGAAGCGCAAGGCGATGCTGCAGAAGCTCAGCGAGGACCGCCGCGCCTGGCTCATCGCGGGCAACTCGCTCGCCCCCGACAACCGCTCGATCGTGGTCGAGGTCGTCGTGCGCCTCATCTTCCACGCCCTGTTCATCACCTCGCTCTACCTGCTCTTCGCGGGGCACAACTCGACCGGCGGCGGTTTCGCGGGCGGTGTCGTCGCGGGCCTCGCGCTCGCCGCGCGCTACCTCGCGGGTGGCCGCGAAGAGCTCGATGCCGCGGTGCGGGTCGACGCGGGTCGCCTGCTCGGCATCGGTATGGTGCTCGCGGCCGGCTCGGCGCTCGCCCCGATGCTGTTCGGCTACCCGCCGCTCATGAGCTTCTGGATCGACAACGAGATCGCAGGCATCGGCCACATCATCTTCGTCACCTCGACGATCTTCGACATCGGCGTCTACCTCATCGTGATCGCCCTCGTCATCGACATCCTGCGCTCGCTCGGCTCCGAGCTTGACTTCCAGGCCGAAGAGGAGCACCTCAGCCAGCGCAACGTCGCCGCGACCGTCATCGACGACGCCGAGATTCGCGGCACCACCCCCGCCAACGACCCGATCACCGGCTCGCTGCCGGCGATCCGCCGACACGACGGTGGTGCGAAGCGATGACTCTCAGTTTCATGCTGCTCATCGGCATGGTGATCATGTACGCCTGTGGCGTCTACATGCTCCTCGAACGCAGCTTCACCCGCATGATCCTCGCCGTGATGCTCGTCGGCAACGCGACGAACATCCTCATCTTCCTCACCTCGGGCGGCTTCGGCGACGCACCGATCATGGGCGACGACGCCGACCCCTCGACGTTCTCCGACCCGCTGCCGCAGGCATTCATCCTCACCGCGATCGTCATCACGTTCGCGACGACGGCGTTCATGCTCGCGCTGCTGTACCGCTCGTGGCGCCTCGCGCACGGTGACGAGGTCGACGATGACGATGACTCGATCTCGCTGCGGCACGTCGACCCCGAAGACGACGACGAGGTGTTCCACGAAGACGACTCCGGCGACACCGAGTTCGGTGAGGACGCCGAGGCCGCCGTAGAGGGCGCACGGACGAAGGAAGAACTCGACGCGAAGAACGGGGGAGACGCATGAGTTGGCTCGTTCCCCTCGTCGTGCTCGTGCCGCTCCTCGGCGCCGCGATCACGCTGACCGCCGCGCGGCAGCAGCGACTGCAGATTCTGTTCGCGAGCATCACGATGGTCATCGCCCTCGCGATCTCGATCGCGCTGCTCATCGCGGTGCACCAGACCGATCAGGCGCTCGTTATTCAAGTCGGGGGATGGGCCGCGCCGTTCGGCATCTCGCTCGTCGTCGACCGCCTCTCGGCCCTCATGGTGCTCGTGACGAGCATCGTGCTCATCGCGGTCATGGCGTTCTCGATCGGCCAGGGCGCCACCGACGGCGACGACGAGACGCCGGTGTCGATCTTCTACCCGACCTACCTCGTGCTCGCGGCGGGCGTCTACAACGCGTTCATCGCGGGTGACCTCTTCAACCTCTACGTCGGGTTCGAGATCCTGCTGGTCGCGAGCTTCGTGCTCATCACCCTCGGCGGCACGGCGTCGCGCATCCGCGCCGGCATCACGTACATCGTCGTGTCGCTCGTCTCGTCGCTCATCTTCCTTGTCGCGATCGCGGCGATCTTCGCCGCCGTCGGCACCGTGAACTTCGCCGAGATTGCGGTGCGCATGGCCGAGCTGCCGCAAGAGGTGCAGCTGCCGCTGCACCTGCTGCTGCTCGTCGGCTTCGGCATCAAGGCCGCGCTCTTCCCGCTCTCGTTCTGGCTGCCCGACTCGTACCCCTCGGCGCCCGCGCCGGTCACGGCCGTGTTCGCCGGCTTGCTGACGAAGGTCGGTGTCTACGCGATCCTGCGCTCGGAGTCGCTGCTCTTCGGCGAGAACGACATCTCGGTGCTGCTCATCGTGGTGGCGATGCTCACGATGGTGATCGGCATCCTCGGTGCGGTCGCTCAGGCGGGTATCCGCCGTATGCTCTCGTTCACGCTCGTGAGCCATATCGGCTACATGATCTTCGGTATCGCGCTCGGCACCGAGGTGGGCTGGGCGGCCACGGTCTACTACATCGCGCACCACATTCTGGTGCAGACCGCGCTGTTCCTCGTGACGGGTCTGATCGAACGCATCGCGGGCACGGTGACGCTGACGCACCTCGGCGGCATGCTCGTGCGCTCGCCGTTCGTGGCCGTGCTGTTCTTCATCCCGATGCTCAACCTCGGCGGCATCCCACCCTTTTCGGGCTTCATCGGCAAGCTCGGGCTGTTCATCGCGGGTGCTGAGGGCACCGCCCTCTCGGTGCCGCAGTGGCTCGTCTGGGTCGGCATCGGCATCGGTGCCCTGACGAGTCTGCTCACGCTCTACGCCCTCATCCGTGTCTGGAACCTCGGCTTCTGGCGCTCGCAGGAGGAGGTGACCGGCTTCGAGTCGCCGCTCACCTCGCACCTCGAGGAGACTCCCGACGGCGAGGTCGTCGCCGAGCGTAAGGCGAACTCCATGATCATGAACACCGCCACCGCGGCGATGGTGCTCGTCACCGTCTGCATGACGATCTTCGCGGGCCAGATCTACGAATTTGCGAGTGCGGCCGCGGCCAATCTCACGATTCCCGACCACTACGTCGATATCGTGACCGGAACAGAAGGGACGAAGCCCTAATGTCTGCCGATCCGCACATCCGCGCCGAGCGTCTCCAGCGCCCGGGCGTTGCCCTGCTGACGCAGCTGCCGCTGCTCATCGGGCTGGTCGTGCTCTGGATCGTGCTCTGGGGCCACCTCGACGTCATCAGCCTCGTCACCGGTGTGGTCTTCTCGCTGATCGTGGTGCGCCTGTTCTCGCTGCCGCCGGTGCTGCTGTCGGGGCGCATCCACGTCTGGTACACCATCGTGCTGCTCGCGAAGTTCTTCTGGTGGCTCATCGGCTCGACGTTCCAGATGGCCTGGCTCGCGATGCGGCCGAAGGCGGTGCCGCAAGCGTCGATTCTCGCAGTGCGGATGCGCGTGCACTCCGACTGGTTGCTCACGCTCACCGCCGAGATCAACATGCTCGTGCCCGGCTCGGTCGTCGTCGAGGTCGACCGCCTGCGCAGCATCCTCTATCTCCACGTGCTCGATGCCGACACCGACGAGAAGATTCAGCGGGCCCGCCTCGCCGCCGAGCAGATCGAGGACGCGATCGTCGTCGCACTCGGCAACCACGAGGACATCGCGCTCATCAACGACGACCGGCGCCTGCACGACCGCCCGCCGCTGTTCGCGTCGCGCGAGCAGCAGAGCTACGAGGTGCTGCGCGAGGCCGATCGCAAGGCACGCGAAGCCGAATGGGAGGCGGAGCTCTGATGGAACCGCTATTCACCGTGCTCATCTGGATCATCGCGGCGTTCTTCGCCGCGGCGGCCCTGATGTCGCTCATCCGCATCATTCGCGGGCCCAGCGTTGTCGACCGCATGGTCGGCTCGGACACACTCGCGACCGTGCTCATCTGCGTGCTCTCGGCCGACATGGCGCTTCGGGGCCACACCACGACCCTGCCCCTCGTGCTCGGGCTCGCGATGACCGCCTCGATCGGTACCATGGCCGTCGCCCGCTTCGTCTCGCGCGGCCGCTCGGGCAACTCGCTGAGCTCGAGCACCGCCGACCCCGAGCGCCCCGAGCACGACGATGTTGAGCGGCACCGCGACACCGACGGCTCGATCGCGCAGGAGGAAGCGTCGCGGCACAAGCTCGCGCACGACGTGGTTGCCCGGGAGGTGCGCCGTGAGCGGTAACACCTGGCTCGACCTCGCCACCATCATCCTGGTGCTCGCGGGCGCCTTCCTCTCGTTCACCGCGGGCCTCGGCCTGCTGCGGTTCCCCGACATGATCGCGCGCCTGCACGCGCAGTCGAAGCCGCAGGCGGCCGGCCTGCTGTTCATTCTCATCGGCCTCGCGCTGCAGCAGACGGATGCGTGGACCATCGCGTTCCTCGTGCCGATCGTCGTCTTCCAGTTCCTCACCACCCCAGCCGCGGGTATGGTGCTTGCCCGCGGCGGGTATCGTTCGCGCCACTTCGAGCACGTCGAACTTCGCATCGATGAGCTCGAGGATGAGGTCAAGCGCGCCCAGCGAGCGGAAGAGGAAGAAGCGGCCCGCGGGCAGGTCACGATTGCCGGTGACGCGGCTGATGCGCCTGAGCCCGAGACGAGAAATCCGAACGCGCCGAAGCTATAGACTTTGCTCATGACCGAGCAAGCTTCTGCATCCACCAACGGCGTTGACATCAAGCCGAAGTCCCGCGTCATTACCGACGGCATCGAGGCCACCGCGTCGCGCGGCATGCTTCGCGCGGTCGGAATGGGCGATGACGACTGGGCGAAGCCCCAGATCGGTATTGCGAGCTCGTGGAACGAAATTACGCCCTGCAACCTGAGCCTTGATCGCCTCGCGCAGGGCTGCAAGGAGGGCGTGCACGCCGGCGGCGGCTACCCGCTGCAGTTCGGCACCGTCTCGGTCTCCGACGGCATCTCGATGGGCCACGAGGGCATGCACTTCTCGCTCGTCTCGCGCGAGGTCATCGCTGACTCGGTCGAGACCGTCATGGAGGCCGAGCGCCTCGACGGCTCGGTGCTGCTGGCCGGTTGTGACAAGTCGCTGCCCGGCATGCTCATGGCCGCCGCACGCCTCAAGCTCGCGAGCGTCTTCCTCTACGCCGGCTCGATCTACCCCGGCAAGGTGCGGCTCACTGACGGCACCCTGAAAGAGAACGTCACGGTCATCGACGCGTTCGAGGCCGTCGGCGCCTGCAAGGCCGGCCTCATGAGCGAGGAAGACCGCAAGCGCATCGAAGAGGCCATTTGCCCGGGCGAGGGTGCCTGTGGCGGCTTCTACACCGCGAACACCATGGCCTCGGTCGCCGAGGCCCTCGGCATGTCGATCCCCGGCTCGGCCGCGCCCGCGTCGGCCGACCGCCGCCGCGACTACTACGCCCACAAGTCGGGCGAGGCCGTCGTGAACATGCTGCGTCTCGGCATCACCACCGAGCACATCCTCACGAAGAAGGCGTTCGAGAACGCGATCGCCGTCGTCATGTGCATGGGCGGTTCAACGAACGCCGTGCTGCACCTGCTCGCCATCGCGCACGAGGCCGAGGTCGAGCTCACCCTCGACGACTTCAACCGCATCGCCGACAAGGTGCCGCACCTCGCCGACATGAAGCCCTTCGGCCAGTACGTCATGAACGACGTCGACCTCGTCGGCGGCATCCCCGTCGTCATGAAGGCCCTGCTCGACGCCGGCATGATCCACGGCGACGCGCTCACCTGCACCGGCAAGACCGTGGCCGAGAACCTCGAGGAGCTCTCGCCCGAGCCGCTCGACGGCGAGGTCATCCACACCCTCGACAACCCGATCCACGAGAAGGGCGGCATCTCGGTGCTGCACGGCACGCTCGCCCCCGAGGGCGCCGTCGTGAAGTCGGCCGGCTTCGACCTCGACGTGTTCGAGGGCCCGGCGCGCGTGTTCGAGCGCGAGCGCGAGGCCATGGATGCGCTGACCCGCGGTGAGATTCACCACGGCGACGTCGTGGTGATCCGCTACGAGGGCCCGAAGGGTGGCCCCGGCATGCGCGAGATGCTCGCGATCACCGGAGCGATCAAGGGAGCCGGTCTCGGCAAGGATGTACTATTGCTCACTGACGGTCGATTCTCAGGCGGCACAACTGGCCTGTGCATCGGCCACGTCGCGCCCGAGGCAGTAGATGCAGGACCCATCGCCTTTGTGCGCGACGGTGATCTCATTCGGGTTGACATCGCCGCTCGGACTATGGACCTACTCGTCGACGAGTCCGAGCTCTCCTCCCGCCGTGAAGGCTGGGAACCGCTGCCTCCGCGCTACACGCGCGGTGTGCTTGCGAAGTTCGCCAAGCTTGTGCACTCCGCTTCTGAGGGTGCCGTCACGGGTTAACTCCCTTCTCACTGGAGATATCGACGCATATGACAACTCAAGTTGCACCGGAGCGGATGACGGGTGCCGCTGCCGTGGTGCGCACACTCGAGCTGCTGGGCGTGACCGACGTGTTCGGTCTGCCCGGCGGCGCGATTCTGCCTGCCTACGACGCCATCCTCGACGCAAAGACGCTCAACCACATCCTCGTACGCCACGAACAGGGCGCCGGCCACGCGGCCGAGGGGTACGCCGCCGCGAGCGGGAAGGTCGGCGTTTGCATCGCCACCTCCGGCCCCGGCGCCACCAACCTCGTCACTGCGATTGCCGACGCCTACATGGACTCGGTGCCGATGCTCGCGATCACCGGCCAGGTGTTCTCGACGCTCATGGGCACCGACGCGTTCCAGGAAGCCGACATCGTCGGCATTACGATGCCCGTCACGAAGCACTCCTTCCTCGTGAAGCGTGCCGAGGACGTGCCCGCCGCGATCGCGAGCGCCTACCACATCGCCTCGACCGGCCGACCTGGCCCCGTGCTCGTGGACATCACGAAGGACGCCCAGCAGAACGAATTCGACTTCAGCTGGCCCGTCAAGATCGACCTGCCCGGCTACCGCCCCATTACGAAGGCGCACGGCAAGCAGATCGTCGCGGCG
Organism: Gulosibacter sediminis; assembly: GCF_023370115.1. Classification (NCBI taxonomy): domain Bacteria; kingdom Bacillati; phylum Actinomycetota; class Actinomycetes; order Micrococcales; family Microbacteriaceae; genus Gulosibacter; species Gulosibacter sp. ACHW.36C. The sequence goes on from NZ_CP097160.1 coordinate 480,605, forward strand.
CGTGAGGCGCTGCGCGCGGCTCGCAAACCCGTGATCTACGCGGGTGGCGGCGTTGGCCGAGCCGGCGCATCCCCCGAACTCAAGGAGCTCGCGGAGCTCACCGGCGCGCCCGTCGTCACGACGCTCATGGCGCGCGGCGTGTTCCCCGACGACCACGAGCAGATGCTCGGCATGCCGGGCATGCACGGCACTGTGCCCGCGGTGCTCGCGCTGCAGGAAGCCGACCTGCTGTTCACAGTCGGCGCCCGCTTCGACGATCGCGTTACCGGCAAATCCGAGCTGTTCTCGCCGAACTCGAAAGTCGTGCACATCGACATCGACCCGGCCGAGATCTCGAAGATCCGCACCGCCGACGTGCCCATCGTGGGCGACGCGAAGGAGGTGCTCGCCGACGTGATTCGCGCCGTGCGCGAGGACTCGGGCGAGAAGCCCGACCTCAGCGAGTGGTGGGAGTTCCTCAACGGCCTCCGCAAGGAGTTCCCGCGCGGCTTCGCCCCGTCGACCGACGGCCTGCTCGCGCCGCAGCACATCATCGAGCGCATCAGCGACCTCACGGGCCCCGAGGCGGTCTACGCGACCGGCGTCGGTCAGCACCAGATGTGGGCGGCACAGTTCCTCAGCCTGCAGCGACCCAACTCGTTCCTCAACTCCGGCGGCGCCGGCACCATGGGCTACGCGGTTCCCGCGGCCATGGGTGCCAAGGTCGGCCAGCCCGACCGCGTGGTGTGGGCGATCGACGGTGACGGTTGTTTCCAGATGACGAACCAGGAAATCGCGACCTGCGTCATCAACAACATCCCGATCAAGATCGCCGTGATCAACAACTCGTCCCTCGGCATGGTGCGCCAGTGGCAGACCCTCTTCTACGACGGTCGCTACTCGCACACCGACCTCAACACGGGGCACGCCTCGGTGCGGGTGCCCGACTTCGTGAAGCTCGCGGACGCCTACGGTGCCCTCGGCATTCGCGTTGAGAAGGAAGACGAGATCGACGACGCGATCAAGCTCGCGCTCGAGACGAACGACCGTCCGGTCGTCATCGACTTCGTCGTGTCGGCCGAGGCGATGGTGTGGCCGATGGTGCCGCAGGGCGTCTCGAACAGCTTCATTCGCTACGCGCGCGAAGCCAGCCCGGCCTACGAGGGGGAGTAACTCAGATGTCGAAGCACATTCTTTCGCTGCTCGTCGAAGACAAGCCCGGCCTGCTCACCCGCGTCGCGGGCCTGTTCGCACGTCGCGGCTTCAACATTGACTCACTCGCGGTCGGTGCGTCGGAGGTCGAAGGCCTCTCGCGCATGACCGTGGTTGTGAACGTCGAAGATTTCCCGCTCGAACAGGTGACGAAACAGCTCAACAAGCTGGTCAACGTCATCAAGATCGTTGAGCTTGACCCAGCCAGCGCGGTCGAGCGGGAGCACGTCCTCGTCAAGGTGCGCGTGGATAAGCAGACGCGCTCCGAAGTTATCGAGGCCGTGAACCTGTTCCGGGCGCGCGTCGTGGACGTCGCCCCCGACTCGCTCGTCATTGAAACGACGGGTGACTCGGGCAAGGTTCAGGCGCTGCTGCGCATGCTGGAACCGTACGGCATCCGCGAGCTCGTGCAGTCCGGCCTGATCGCGGTTGGCCGCGGCCCCAAGTCCATCTCTGAGCGCGTGCTGCGCTAACCACGAACATCACATACAGAACAGAATTCAAGGGAGAACCGATCACACATGGCTGAGATCTTCTACGACAACGACGCAGACCTGTCGATCATCCAGGGCAAGAAGGTAGCCATCGTCGGCTACGGCTCGCAGGGCCACGCGCACGCGCAGAACCTGCGCGACTCGGGCGTCGAGGTTGCGATTGCGCTCCGCGAGGGCTCGAAGTCGGCCGCGAAGGCAGAAGAGGCCGGGTTCCAGGTGTTCACGAACGCCGAAGCCACCAAGTGGGCCGACCTCATCATGATCCTCGCGCCCGACCAGAACCAGCGCTCGCTGTACGCCGAGGAGATCGAGCCGAACCTCACCGACGGCAAGACCCTTGCCTTCGCGCACGGCTTCAACATCCGCTTCGGCTACATCACCCCGCCCGCCGGCGTTGACGTGATCCTCGTTGCACCGAAGGCGCCGGGCCACACCGTGCGCCGCGAGTACGAGGCCGGCCGCGGCATCCCCGACATCATCGCCGTCGAGAACGACGCGTCGGGCTCGGCCTGGGAGACCGCGAAGTCGTACGCGAAGGCGATCGGTGGCACCCGCGCCGGCGTCATCAAGACGACCTTCACCGAAGAGACCGAGACCGACCTGTTCGGCGAGCAGGCCGTGCTCTGCGGTGGCATGAGCCACCTCGTGCAGGCGGGCTTCGAGGTGCTCACTGAGGCTGGTTACCAGCCGCAGATCGCCTACTTCGAGGTGCTGCACGAGCTCAAGCTCATCGTCGACCTCATGTGGGAGGGCGGCATCACGAAGCAGCGCTGGAGCATCTCGGACACCGCCGAGTACGGCGACTACGTTTCGGGCCCCCGCGTTGTCGACGCGAACGTGAAGCAGAACATGCAGGGCGTGCTCGCGGACATCCAGTCGGGTGCCTTCGCGAAGCGCTTCATCGAGGACCAGGACGCGGGCGCACCCGAGTTCAAGAAGCTCCGCGAACAGGAGCAGGGCCACCCGATCGAGAAGACCGGTCAGGAACTGCGCAAGCTCTTCTCGTGGTCGCAGCAGGACAGCGACTACACCGACGGCCAGGCAGCACGCTAGTCGCGAACAGCACCACCTTTCGGCAAGGCGCCACCCGTTCGCGGGTGGCGCCTTGCCTAGTATTGGCGAAGTGAAGAGTCTCGCGAAGCTGGTTACGTATACGAAGGAACTCAACCCGTACTACCTCGCGATCATTCTGCTCACGCTCGTCTCGGCGGGCGGCGCGCTCGTGACCCCGTTCATCATCGGCGCCGCGACCGACGAGATCGTCGCGATCGTCGGCGGCGAGCGCACGTTCGAGGCCGCGATCGCCGGCGTCGTTTGGCTCGCGGTCGCGTTTCTGGCGATCGAGCTCGTCGTCACCGGGGCCGATGCCGGCGGCGGCTACTTCGGCGACGTCATGAGCGCGAAGATGCGCTCGCTGCTCTCGACGCGCTACTACAACCAGCTGCTGCAGCTGCCGCAGCGCTACTTCGACGACGAGCTCACGGGCACGATCGTCTCGCGCCTCGACCGCACGATCACCGAGGTGACGCGGTTCATGCAGTCGTTCGCGAACAACATGTTCTCGATGCTCATCACGACGGTCGCGGTGCTCGTCATCACCGCGTTCTATTCGTGGCCGATCGCGCTGCTGCTGTTCCTGCTGTTCCCGATCTACATGTGGCTCACCGCGCTCACGTCGAAGCGCTGGCAGCGCATCGAGCACGAGAAGAACGCCCACGTTGACACCGCGCGCGGCCGCTTCAGCGAGGTCGTCGGCCAGCTGCCCGCCGTGCGCTCGTTCGCGCAGGAGCGGCGCGAGTGGAAGCTCTTTGTCGAGGAGTTCACGGCGACCGTGCGGCTCACGGGCTCGCAGTCGCGCCTGTGGCACGGCATGGATGCGCTGCGCCGCCTCGCCCTCAACCTCGCGTTCTTCGGCATCTACCTCATCCTGTTCATCCAGACCGCGCAGGGGCACTTCAGCCTCGGCGACATGGTGCTGCTAATTCAGCTCGTGAGCATGGCTCGCGCGCCCGTGTCGATGATGTCGTGGATGGTCGACGCGGCTCAGCACGCCGTGGCCGGCTCGCGCGACTACTTCAAGGTGATGGAGCTGCCGCAGGACGAGCGCGAGGGCCTCGAACTGCGTGACCCGGCCGCGATCGCCGAGAGCCGCGAAGGTCAGGCGACGGCGTTGCCCGTGCGCTTCGACGACGTGCGCTTCGCCTACGACGAGGAGACGCCCGTGCTGCGGGGTATCTCGTTCGACGTGCGTCGAGGCGAGCGCATCGCGTTCGTGAGCGGCTCGGGCGGTGGCAAGAGCACGATCGTCAGCCTGCTGCTCGGCTTCTACCGCGTGAACGCGGGCAGCATCGAGCTGTTCGGCGAAGATATCGCGCACCTGAAGATGCGCTCGCTGCGCGACCAGATCGGCGTCGTGTTCCAGGAGCCGTCGCTGTTCAGCGGTACGATCCGCGAGAACATCTCGTACGGTCGCCCCGATGCGAGCGAGGCCGAGATCGTCGACGCGGCCCGGCGCGCGAACGCCTGGGACTTCATCTCGGGGTTCCCGAAGGGCCTCGACGCCGTCATCGGCGAGCGAGGGCTGAAGCTCTCGGGCGGGCAGAAGCAGCGCATCGCCGTGGCCCGAGCCATGCTCAAGGACGCCCCGGTGCTCATTCTCGACGAGGCGACGAGCGCGCTCGACACGAAGAGCGAGCGCGCCGTGCAGACGGGCCTGGATGCGCTCATGGCGGGGGACCGCACGAGCCTGATCATCGCCCACCGGCTCTCGACGATCCGCGACGTCGACCGCATCATCACGCTGCGCGACGGCCACATCGACGAAATCGGCTCACCGACCGAACTCGCCGCATCCGGCGGCATCTATGCCGAGCTGCTTGCATTGCAGCTCGAGGGCACCTCCGCGAGCCGCGAGCGGCTGCGGGAGGACTACGGCATCGACGGATAGCGAGCGGTAAGCTGGGAGGACGTGAGTGAAAGGACACACCGGGTGGCACAGCAGCTAGATCTTGGGATCATTCAGGGCGACGGAATTGGCCCCGAGGTCATTACTGAGGCGCGGAAGGTACTGCGCGCGGCGCTGCCCGAGGGCGTGGAGCTGACCGAGACGGAATACCCGCACGGCGCATCCCACTACCTCGCGACCGGTGAGGTGCTCAGCGACGAGTCACTCGACAAGCTCAAGGGCCACGACGCCTTGCTGCTCGGCGCCGTCGGCGGCGACCCGAACGACCCGAAGCTCGCGGGCGGCATTCTCGAGCGCGGCCTGCTGCTCAAGCTCCGCTTCGCGTTTGACCACTACATCAACCTGCGACCGTCGAAGCTCTGGCCGAGCGCGCGCAGCCCGCTCGCGACGCCCGGCGACATCGACTTCGTCGTCGTGCGTGAGGGCACCGAGGGCCTCTACACCGGCAACGGTGGCACGATGCGCACCGGCACCCCGCACGAGGTCGCAACCGAGACCTCGGTGAACACCGCGTACGGCGTCGAGCGCACCGTGCGTTACGCGTTCGAGCTTGCGAGGACGCGCCGCAACAAGCTCACGCTCGTGCACAAGAAGAACGTGCTCATCAACGCCGGCCTGCTCTGGAACCGCACCGTGAACGCGGTCGCGGCCGAGTACCCCGAGGTCGCCGTCGACTATCTGCACATCGACGCGGCTACAATTTTCTTGGTTACTGATCCCGCTCGCTTCGACGTGATCGTGACCGACAACCTCTTTGGTGACATCATCACCGACCTTGCTGGCGCCGTTACCGGTGGTATCGGCCTGGCAGCCTCGGGCAACATCAACCCCGAGGGCGCGTTCCCGAGCATGTTCGAACCCGTTCATGGCTCGGCACCAGACATTGCAGGCACCGGCAAGGCGGACCCAACCGCGGCCATCCTCTCGGTTGCACTGCTGCTGCGCCACTTTGGTCACGCCGATGCGGCCGACCGTGTCGAGGCGGCCTGCGAAGCCGACCTCGTCGCCCGTGACGGCGCGCCTCGCAGCACGAGCGAGATCGGCGACGCCATCGTCGCGCAGCTCACGAACTAAGTTTTTTGAGAGGACTCCCATGTCGACCACGACCGAACTCGAATTCCGGATCGAGCGCAACAGCAGCGCGAAGTCGGATGCCGAGGTCGCCGAAATCCTGCAGAACCCGGGATTCGGGCACTACTTCACCGACCACATGGTGGTCATCGACTGGACCAAGGACGGCGGCTGGCAGGATGCCCGCGTCGTGCCTTACGGCCCCCTCATGCTCAACCCCGCCAGCGCGGTGCTCCACTACGCGCAGGAGATCTTTGAGGGGATGAAGGCCTACCGTCACGCCGACGGTACGGTGCACACCTTCCGACCCGACCGCAACGCCGCCCGCTTCGCGGGCTCGGCCCGTCGCCTCGCGCTGCCGGAGCTGCCCGAGGAACTGTTCATCGAGTCGCTGCGCCAACTCGTCGAGATTGACCAGCGCTGGGTGCCCGAGTATGGCAAGGACCAGTCGCTCTACCTGCGCCCCTTCATGATCGCGAACGAGGATTTCCTCGGTGTGCGGGCCGCGGAGTCGGTCTCGTACTACGTCATCGCGTCGCCCGCGGGCTCGTACTTCCAAGACCCAACTCAGCCGGTGAGCATCTGGCTTGAGCGCGAGCTGTCGCGCGCGGGCAAGGGCGGCACGGGTGCGGCGAAGTGCGGCGGCAACTATGCCGCGAGCCTGCTGCCGCAGCAGACCGCGTATGCGAACGGTTGCGAGCAGGTGCTGTTCCTCGACGCGTTCGAGCAGAAGTACCTCGAGGAGCTCGGTGGTATGAACATCGTGCTCGCGTTCAAGGACGGCACCGTCGCGACCCCAGAGTCGGACTCGATTCTCGCGAGCGTCACGAACGAGGCGATCCTTGAGCTCGTCGCCGAGGCCGGCCACAAGGTCGAGCGCCGCCGCATCACGCTCGACGAGTGGCGCGAGGGCGCCGCGGCCGGCGAGATCACCGAGGCGTTTGCCGTCGGCACCGCCGCCGTGATCGCGCCGATCGGCACGCTCAAGGCGACCGACTTCGTTATCGAGAACCCGCCGGTTACCCTCGACTCGCTCTCGATGCGCATCCGCGCGCAGCTCACCGGCATTCAGAACGGTGAGGTGCCCGACACCCACGGCTGGCTGCACCAGCTCGTCTAGCGACGGGCGCTCCGGCGCAGCAAGCGGGTCGCGGTGCGGGCGAGTGAGAACTGCACGACGTCGGCCGTGACCCGCGGGTCGAGCCCCGAGACCTTGACGATCTGCTCGATGCGATAGCGCACCGTGTTGCGGTGCGTGCCGAGCGCGTCAGCCACCTCGGCGACGCTGCCCGAATGGGCGAGCCAGGCGTCGAGGGTGTCGACGAGCGCCGTGCCGTGCTCGGCGTCGCTGCGCTCGAGCGGCCCGAGCACCTGCTGCGCGAGCTGCGCCAGCGGCGCCTCTTCGGCACTGAGGATGAGCGAGGCGAGCGAGAGTCGTTCGGCGTGACCGATCTCTTCGCCCTCGCCGAGCGACGCGAGGGCGTCGCGCGCCTCGTACCAGCTCCACCGCAGCGCCGGGCTGACGGGGTAAGCCCCGCCGACGCCGAGATGCACCGAGATGCCGGCCGCGCGGGCGGTCACGAGCAGCACCTCGGCCGCGATGTGCGGGTCGACGACGCGCTCGTCGAGCACGACGACGAGCGCGTCGTCGATGATCGCCGTCGCCGTCGCCTGCAGCGAGACGGGGATGCGCATCCCGCCGAGCTCCCCGCGCGAGCCGCGCTGCTGCTCGGCCACGACCATCCGGTAGTTGCGGCCGGGGCGCAGCCCGAGCTGCTCGAGGCGGGATGCGGTGGCCGCGTCGTCGAGGCGGTCGTCGCCGAGCTCGGCGAGCACCTGCCCGGCCTGCTCGCGCGCCGCGCGGACCCGTCGGGCCGCCTGCGCGAGGTAGAGGCCGACGAGCGATCGGGCGACGTTGACGAGGTCGTCGTCGCGCGGGCGCGTCGCGTGCAGCGTCGCCTGGCCCGAGTTGCCGAGGGCGATCGGCAGCGCATCCCAGCCGCTCGATGCGGGGTCGTCGACCTCAAGCGTGCCCGAGACGACCTCACCGTTGAGCGACACCGCGAAGTGGGCGCCGGTCTCTTTCTCGAGCCGCTCGAGCATGGCGTCGAGCCCGCCGTCGCTGAGCAGTAGCTCGACCAGGCGGTGGCGCTGCCGGTAGCGCGACTCGAGCTTCGCGACGCGCTCGCTCTCGTTGAGCTCGGCGACGCGACGGATTACCTCCGAGAACGCGACCTCGAAGGGCACCTCGAACACCGGCAGGCCCGCGCGCCTCGCGGACGCGAGCAGCGCATCCGGCAGCTCATCGTGGCTGATGCCAACGCCGAAGCCGATGCCCGCCGAGCCGGCCTTCGCGGCCGTCGAGACGAACTGCTCGAAATTGCCGGGAGTGCGCAGCCGCACCCCGGTGGTAAGAACAAGCTCGCCACCCGCGAGGTAGGGGGAGGGGTCGATGAGTTCGGTAACGACGGCCCAGTCGACGGGGCGGCGCAGCTGCGCGTCGTCGCCGAGGCGGGGCCGCAGCCCGAGCTCGGGGGTGCGCAGCAGACCGGCAATTGTCGTGACCATGGACCGAGCCTATTGCTCGTGCGCATGCACAACAAGCGAAATGAGTGTGGTGCAAGGCCACATCAAATCGCCGGGGCCATCAGCGTACGCTGACCTCAGTGGCGAAGAATTGCGTCCGTCAACAACGAAAGGAAGGCAGAGCAATGGAGTTCCGTCTCGAACAGCAGCGAAAGATTGTCACCGAGATCCCCGGCCCCAAGTCGCAGGAGCTCGCGCAGGAGCGTGCCAAGTACGTGAGCGCGTCGATCGGCTCGGCTCTGCCCAGCTACATCGAGGACGCCGACGGTGTCGTACTTCGCGACGTCGACGGCAACCAGTTCATCGACTTCGGCTCGGGCATCGGTGTGACCACGGTCGGTAACGCGAACCCGAAGGTCGTCAAGGCCGTGCAGGAGGCCGCCGCGAATGCGCTGCACCTGCAGATCAACACCGCGCCCTACGGCAACTACATCGAGCTCTGCAAGCGCCTCACCGAGCTCACCCCCGGCAGCTTCGACAAGAAGGCCGCGCTGTTCAACTCGGGTGCCGAGGCACTCGAGAACGCCGTGAAGATCGCGCGCAAGTACACCGGCCGCAACGCCGTCGTCGTGTTCGACCACGCCTTCCACGGCCGCACGAACCTCACCATGGCGATGACCGCGAAGAACATGCCGTACAAGGATGGCTTCGGCCCGTTCGCGAACGAGATCTACCGCGTGCCGCTGAGCTACCCCTTCCGCGACCCCGAGGGCATGACCGGTGAAGAGGCTGCGGCCCGCACCATCACCGCCATCGAGAAGCAGGTCGGCGCGAACAACGTCGCCGCGATCGTCATCGAGCCGCTCGTCGGCGAAGGTGGCTTCCTCGTGCCCGCCGACGGCTTCCTCGAGTCGCTCGTGAAGTTCGCGAATGACAACGGCATCGTCTTCGTCGCCGACGAGGTGCAGGCCGGCATGGCCCGCACCGGGAAGTGGTTCTGCTCGGAGTGGAGCGGCATCGAGCCCGACCTCATCACCACCGCGAAGGGCCTCGCGGGCGGCATGCCGCTGTCGGCCGTCGTCGGTCGCGCCGAGATCATGGATGCTCCGCAGCCCGGCGGCATCGGTGGCACCTACTCGGGCAACCCGGTGGCGAATGCCTCGGCGCTCGCAACCCTCGACGCTTACGAAGAGCAGGGCCTGCTCGACGCCGCGCTGAAGATCGGCGAGGTGGCGAAGGAGATCCTCGAGCCGCTCGTCGACGAGATCGGCATCGTCGGTGAGGTGCGCGGTCGCGGCGCCATGCTCGCGATCGAGTTCGTCAAGGACGGCTCGAAGGAGCCGAACGCCGAGGTCGTTGGCAAGATCGTCAAGGCCGCGCTCGAGCAGGGGGTCCTGTTCCTCACGTGCGGTACCTTCGGCAACGTGATCCGCCTGCTGCCGCCCCTCGTCATGCCCGAGGAGACCCTCCGCGACGGCCTGAACGTGCTCGTCGAGGCTATCCGCGCGAACGCGTAACGACGTAGTGGTCGTATGACCAGCTGACGATGGCCTCGAAGCCGATATCGAACAGCTCGTCATTCACGTCATGTTGGCTGCGCGTCGGCTGCGCCTCAACCGCCTTCGAGAAGGTTGGGGCGTAGCCGGCGAGTTCGCCGACGTTGTAAATATCCTCCGGCGCGTGCTCGTTGATCGCGTTGCCGTAGATGAACGACTCGAGCGCCGTGATGAGCGGCACGACCGAGTCGAGCGGCCAACCGGCCGCCACGAGCACCTTCGTCACCTGCTCGTACATCGCCACGGTCTGGGGTGACTCGATCACCTCGGTGGTCGCGATCGCCGTGATGAGCTCGGAGTGGCGCGCCATGATGTCGCGGTAGCTGCGGGCCCAGACCTTGAGCGCCTCGCGCCACGGCTGCGTCTCGAATGCCGAGGTGTCGACCTCGCCCATGATCGCGTCCTCGATCCAACGAAGGATCTCGAGCTTCGAATCGGCGTGGTTGTAGACCGCCGAGGGCGTGACGTTGAGTTGTGACGCGAGCTGCGTCATCGTGAACGACTGCACGCCGTTCGTGGCAATGATCTTGCGGGCCGCCTCGGTGATGACCTCGCGGCCGAGGATGCGCGTGCGCGGCCGCCCTGCCGGGCGTCGATTGCCAACCATTTCGACCTCCTTGGTGAATGTCTCCAGCGTAATCAATAAATGATTGTCATTCGTCAGTGTCGCCACTCGGGGTAGCATTGTCGGTGCGCAGAGTTGCGTGCGCGACACAGAGGAGTGGCAACGTATGGCCGAAACGCAGGTATCCCGCGACCGATTCGTCGTTGGGTATATCGCGGATGCGCGCGGCTACGACGCCCTCGAGTTCGCGAGTTTTATGGCCGAGGGCATCGACGCCGAGGTGCGCATCGTCATGGTGCTGCCCGAGCCGAACGCCTTCGGCACCGCCAGCGTCGGTACGCCCGTGCCGAGCGACCACATCTACTCGCAGCAGCTGCGTGACTGGGCCGACGATGCCCTGCGGCGCGTGCCCGAGGGCATCCACGCGCAGGTCGACTTTCGCTTCAACGACTCGGCCGCCCACGGGCTGCTGGATGCGGCGGCCGAGCTCGACGCGAAGATGATCGTCATCGGCGCGCAGGCCGGGCCGCTGCTCGGCAAGTTCACGCTCGGCTCGGTTGCGAATGCGCTGCTGCACGCCTCGCCGGTGCCCGTTGGGCTCGCCCCGCGCCGCTTCAAGAACCCGGGCGGCGGCGTGCAACGCGTCACCGGCATTTACGGCACGCGTTCGGGCAGCGAGGTCGTGATCGGCCGCTCGGTCGTGCGGGCCGTGCGCCGCGACGTGCCGCTGCGGCTCGTGTCGCTCGTGCAGGTCGACCAGATCGCCCCGCGCGAGGTGCGCGAGATCACCGACGAGGCACGGCGCTTCGGCGGCGAGCAACTCGAGGCCGTCGCCTCCGGGCTGCTCGATTCGGGCCGCGCGACGATTGAGATCGCCGAGGGGCACCGCCTCGAGGATGCACTCGCGAAGATCGAGTGGCTCCCTGGCGACGTCGCCTACCTCGGGTCGAGCCGACTCGGCCGCGGGCTCAGCGTGTTCCTCGGCTCGCGCGCCCGGCGCATCCTCGATGCCCTCGAGGCGCCCGTCGTCGTGCTGCCGAGCGAGTTTCGCGACTGAGTCTTCACGCGCCTGAGCGGCGCATCCTATTGGTCTGAACTAAATCGATTAATGGAGCGGCATGACGAACCAAGTTGACGGCCCCATCACCACCGCGATTAAGGGCCCGAGCTCGAAGGGCCTCAGCGTCGGCAAAGTCGGCGTGATTGGCGGCGCCGTCATCGGCGTCTCGACCATTGCGCCCGCCTACACCCTCACCTCGGGGCTCGGGCCGACCGTCTCGGAGGTCGGACTGCAGACGCCCGCGATTCTGCTCATCGGCTTCATCCCGATGCTGCTCGTGCTCTTTGGGTACCGAGAGCTCAACATGGCCCTGCCCGACTCGGGCACCTCGTTCACCTGGGCAACGCGCGCGTTTGGCCCGATCATCGGGTGGATGACCGGCTGGGGCCTCGTGTCGGCGACGATTCTCGTGCTCTCGAACCTCGCGGCGGTCGCCACCGACTTCTTCTTCATTCTGCTCGCGCAGATCAGCGGCAACTCGGCGCTCTCGGACATCCCCTCCGATCATCTCTTTCTCAATATCGTCGTCACCACGATCTTCGTCGCGCTCGCGGCGTGGATCGGCTATCGCGGCATCGAGACGACCGAGCGCGTGCAGTGGGGCCTCGTCGTGTTCCAGCTCATCGCGCTCGTTTGGTATTCGGTCGCCGCGATCACCTCGGCGCTCGGCGGCGACGCCTTCGACGCGACGCCCGTCGACGTGAGCTGGTTCAACCCGTTTGAGGTCGGCGACCTCTCGGTGGTCATCGCCGGCGTCTCGCTCTCGATCTTCATGTTCTGGGGTTGGGACACCGTGATCACCATGAACGAGGAGACGAAGGACCCGAAGCGCACGCCGGGCCGCGCCGCCACCGTCACGATCATCACGATCGTCATGCTCTACCTGCTCGTCACGGTCGCGACCCTGATGTGGGCTGGTGTCGGCGATGAGGGGCTCGGAGCCGGCAACCCCAAGAACCAGGAGTCGATCTTCGCGGTGCTCGCGCCCGAGGTGATGGGGCCGTTCGCGATTCTCATGTCGATCGCGATCCTCACCTCATCGCTCGCCTCACTGCAGTCGACGATGGTGTCGCCGGCGCGGACGATGCTCGCGATGGGCTTCTACGAGGCCATGCCAAAGTCGTTCGCGAAGATTTCGCCGCGCTTCAAGTCGCCGGGCGTCGCGACGTTCGTCGCGGCCACCGCCTCCATCGTCTTCTACGTGGTGATGCGCCTGGTCAGCGAGAACGCGCTGTGGGACACGATCACCGCCCTTGGCATGATGGTGTGTTTCTATTACGGCGCGACCGGCTTGGCGGCGGTCTGGTACTTCCGCCGCAGTTGGTTCACGAGCGTGCGGAACTTCTTCATGCGATTCCTGCTGCCGCTCGCCGGCGGCGCGACGCTCGTGTGGATGTTCGTGCAGACCTGCATCGACTCGATCGACCCGGAGTATGGTTCGGGCTCGTCGATCGGGGGCCTGGGACTCGTGTTTGTGCTCGGCATCGGTGTGCTGCTGCTCGGTGTGGTGCTCATGATCGTGATGCGCCTCGTGAACCCACGCTACTTCCGCGGTGAGACCCTCGAGGTGTCGGAGTATGAGCGCGACAAGGTCGAGGGTGTCGAGTTGTTGCCCGAGTAGGGCGCGTTAGGCTGGCCCGGTGAAGATCGCACGTTTCGATTACCAGAACCAGCTCGCCTACGGCATTCTCGACGAAGAGACCAACGAACTCGTCAAGCTCTTCGGCGACCCGCTCTACACCGGCTTCGAGACGACCGACGAGCGCATCCCGCTCGACGAGGCGCGCCTGCTCGCCCCGGTCATCCCGCGCTCGAAGGTCGTTGCGTTTGGCCGTAACTATGCCGCCCACGCCGCCGAGATGGGCAACGAGGTACCGGGCGAGCCGCTCATGTTCCTCAAGCCGAACACGTCGATCGTCGGCCCCGGGCATCCGATCATCCTGCCGAAGCAGTCCGAAGAGGTGCACTACGAGGCCGAGCTCGCCGTCGTGATCGGCCAGGTCGCGCGCAACGTGCCCGCGCACGACGCCGAGCAGGTCATCTTCGGCTACACCGTCGGCAACGACGTGACCGCACGCGACCTGCAGCGCAAGGACGGCCAGTGGTCGCGCGCGAAGGGCTTCGACTCGTTCTGCCCGCTCGGCCCCTACATCGAGACCGAGTTCGACCCGACCGAGGGCGCGATCGGCAGCCAGGTGAACGGCGAGACCCGCCAGGTCGGCAACCTCAACCAGATGGAGCGCTCGATCGGCACGCTGATCGAGTACGCGTCGAGCATCTTCACGCTGCTGCCCGGCGACGTGCTGCTCACCGGCACCCCCGAGGGCGTCGGCCAGATTGTCGAGGGTGACGAGGTTACCTGCGCGATCGAAGGCATCGGCGCGCTCATGAACCCGGTGACTGCTGCTTAAGTAGCAACGCCTTAATTTCTGCGAGCTCGTGGCGCATGGCCGCGAGCTCGCGGTCGTGTGGGAGGGGTTGGCGTTCGTCCTCGGGCGCCGTCTCGTGCAGGTTCGACATCGTGTCGACGATGACCGCGATGAAGAGATTGAGCATGACGAATGCCGAGACGAGGATGAACGGGATGAAGAAGAGCCACGCGCTCGGATGCGCATCCATCACCGGCACGACGACGCCGAGCGCCCAGCTGTCGAGCGTCATCACCTGAAAGAGCGTGAGCAGCGACGTCGGGATCGAGCCGAACATCTCGGGGTGTGAGTCGCCGAAGAGCACCGTCGCCATGACGGCGCCGACGTAGAAGATGATCGCCATGAGCGCGGCGATCGCGCCGATGCCGGGGATGGCCCGGATGATCGCCTCGGCGATGCGGCGCAGCTGAGGGAGTCGGTTGACGAGCCGCAGCACCCGCAGCACGCGCAGGGCGCGGAGCACCGCGAGCGGGCCCGATGAAGGGATGAGCGCGATCGCGACGACGAGGAAGTCGAACACGTTCCAGCCATCGCGCCAGAATGCGCGCCCGAGCGCGAACATCTTCGCCGCGAGCTCGATGATGAAGATCACGAGCGCGGCCACGTCGAGCACGTGCAGGAGCCCGCCCGCCCGCGCCATCACCGCATCCGAGGTTTCGAGGCCGAGCGTCACCGCATTCACGATGATCACGGCGATGATGAAGTTCTGCACGGCGGGGTGCAGCACGAGTTCGCCGACGCGGCGCCGAATGCCCGTCGCGTGGGGATTGGGCTGCCAGGGCTCAGGCGGGGAGGCGGTGCGCATTCGCTAAGCCTAGAAAGCGTGCGGGCGCATCGACATCGCCCCGTCGGCGTACTTGGCCTGCGCCTTCGGACGGGACGCGGCCAGCTACATCCAATTTGCGCGTTTGAAGAAGAAGTAGAGCCCGACGCCGACCGCGAGCATCATGCCGAGCGCCATCGGGTAGCCGAACGCCCAGTGGAGTTCAGGCATATCGTCGAAGTTCATGCCGTAAATGGCGCCGACGAGGGTCGGGGCGAAGAGGATCGCGGCCCAACCGGAGATCTTCTTCATGTCTTCGTTTTGGCGCTGCGCCACAAGGGTTGAGTTGACGCTGAGAATCTGCGTGAGCGACTCCTTGAGTTCGCGCGTCTGCGCGACGTGGCGCGCCAGGTGGTCGGCGACGTCGTCAAGGTACTTCTGCAGCTCGGCGGGGATGTCGTACTTCCCGAAGCCGCCGCGCAGAGCCGTCACGACTTCGGTCATTGACGACATGGTCTGCAGCATGTCGATGACCTCCTGGCTCAGGCGATAGATGCGCTCGGTGACCGCCGCATCCCCGCTAAATACCTGGCGCTCGATCTGCTCCTGGTCGATCTCGAGGCCGCGGAGCACCGGCTCGTAACCGTCGACGATCGCGTCGATGACGCGGTAAACGACCGCCTCGGGGCCGAGCGAGAGCAGGTTCGTCTGCGCCAGCACGCTGTCGTCGTCGCGGCGAATCAGGCTGAAGGGATGCTCGGCGTCGTGATCGCTCACCCGCGTGCCGTCGATCCATTCGTTGTCTTGGCAGAGCACGGCGACGTTACCAGGGCGCACGAGCACGTGAAACTCGTCGAAGTCGATCTCTTCGATGTCGTCAAGGTAGCGGGCCGAGCGCAGTACGAGCAGCAGCACGTCGCCGGCGCGCTCGAGCTTCGGCCGTTGGTTCGCGATGAGGATGTCTTCGAGCATGACCGGGTGCAGCTGCCAGGCGGTGCCGAGCTCGGCGATCTGCTCGGGCGTGGGCTCTGGGTAGAACGACATGGCCATGCGATCGGGCGCGTCACCAACGAAGTCGAGCGCGTCGGCGGGCGTCGTGTCGGCGGGGGCCTTCGAGGGCTGCCCACCAGAGATAAGGCGAATGATCGGGCCATGAGTCACGAGTCGAATGGTCTCACGAACACTAGGATGGAGACACCATGACTGCACCATCAGAGATTCGTGTTCGTTTCTGCCCGTCGCCCACCGGCACCCCGCACGTCGGGCTCATCCGAACCGCCCTGTTCAACTGGGCGTACGCGAAGCACGTCGGCGGCAAGTTCGTGTTCCGCATCGAGGACACCGACGCGCAGCGCGACTCGGAGGAGAGCTACCAGCAGATTCTCGAGGCGCTGAACTGGCTCGGTCTCGACTGGGACGAGGGCATCGGCGTCGGCGGCCCGCACGAACCGTACCGCCAGTCGCAGCGTGGTGACATCTACCAGGATGTGATTCAGAAGCTGCTCGAGGCCGGTCACCTCTATGAGTCGTTCGCGACGGCCGAGGAGATCGAGGCGCGCAACGTCGCGAACGGTCGCGACCCGCGCCAGGGCTACGACAATTTCGAGCGCGAGCTCACCGACGAGCAGAAGGCGGCGTTCCGCGCCGAGGGCCGCGAGCCGAGCCTGCGTCTGCGCGTGCCCGACACCGACCTCAGCTTCGACGACCTCGTGCGCGGCGAGATCACGTTCAAGGCGGGCTCGTTCCCCGACTTCGTCGTCGTGCGCCCGAACGGCCAGCCGCTCTACACGCTCGTGAACCCAGTTGATGATGCGCTCATGGAGATCACGCACATCATGCGTGGCGAGGACCTCCTCTCGTCGACGCCACGGCAGATCGCGCTGTACCACGCGCTCGTCGAGATCGGCGTCGCGAAGTTCATTCCGCGCTTCGGTCACCTCCCGTACGTCATGGGCGAGGGCAACAAGAAGCTCTCCAAGCGCGACCCCGAGTCGAACCTGTTCCTGCACCGCGACCGCGGGTTCCTCCCCGAGGGCCTGCTCAACTACCTCGCGCTGCTCGGCTGGTCGATTGCTGCCGACCGCGACGTGTTCACGATGGAAGAGATGTGCGCGGCGTTCGACGTCGCCGACGTCAACCCGAACCCGGCGCGCTTCGACCTGAAGAAGGCCGAGGCGATCAACGCCGAGCACGTGCGCCTGCTCGAGCCCGAAGACTTTGCGGCTCGGCTCGTGCCGTACCTGCAGGCGGCCGAGCTCGTGGCGACGCCGGCGACGGATGCGCAGCTCGAGATCGTGCGCCAGGCCGCGCCGCTCGTGCAGTCGCGCATGCAGCTGCTCGGCGAGACGCCGGGTCTGCTCGGCTTCCTCTTCGTGTCGACCGACGACCTCGTGTTCGAGGACGACGCGCTCAAGACGCTCAAGGACGGCGCGCTCGACGTGCTCGCGGCAACCGCCGAGTCGCTCGAGGGCGTGAGCGAGTGGGCGACCGAGCCGATCGAGGCCGCGATGCGCGCGAAGCTCATCGACGAGCTCGGCATCAAGCCGCGGCTCGCGTTTGGCCCGGCCCGCGTGGCCCTGTCGGGCCGCCGCATCTCGCCGCCGCTGTTTGAGTCGATGGAGCTGCTTGGTCGCGACGCGACGCTGGCGCGCATCCAGAAGCTCCGCGACCACCTGAGCGCCTAGGAGGCCGCTGTGACCATCGCGCCGGAAGACCACTACGAGGTCGTCATCGTCGGTGGCGGCCCCGCCGGGCTGCAGGCCGCGCTGCTGCTCGCGCGGCAGCTGCGCCGCGTGCTGGTGCTCGACGGCAATCGACCGCGGCACTCGGCGACGATGGAGGCACACGGGTTTCTCTCGCGCGACAACATTCCGCCGAACGAGCTGCGCGCCGCCGGCCGCGAGTCGGTTGAGGCGTACGAGAACGCCGAGATTCAGTTCGCACAGGTGACGCGGATCTCGCGTGATGGCGAGGGCTTCCGGGTCGAGGCGAAGGGCGTGCGCGGTTCGCGTGCGCGGCTCGTGCACGGCGAGCGCGTGATTCTCGCGACCGGACTGAAGGAGATCTTCCCCGAACTGCCGACCCTGCGCGCGTACTACGGCACGCACATCCACTCGTGTGTGGTGTGCGACGCATGGAATAAGCGCGATGCGTCGATCGCGGTGTTCGGCGTGCCGAGCGCGAAGACGCTCGCGTACCGGGCGGCGCAGCTGTCGCGGATTGGCTCGCACGTCACCCTGTTCGCGAATGAGGAGCAGGTGCACGAGGTCGATGCCGAGCGGCTGCGCTTGCTCGGTGTGGCCGTCGACCGTCGCGACATCGAGGATGTTGTGGGGGAGCGCGCGACCATGACCGGCGTGCGTACCGTCGATGGCGATGTGGTGCCGGTGGAGGCGGCCTTCGTGCTGCCGGCGTTCGAAGCGCAGATCGGTTTTCTCGACGACGATCTGCGGCCCGATCTGGATGCCGAGGGGCTCATCGTCGCCGATAATTTCGGTCGCACCCGCGTGCAGAACCTCTACGCGACCGGTGAGCTCACCGCGCCGGGCCCCGAGGTGCTCATCATCTCGGCGGGCAAGGGTGCGCGTACCGCGATCGCCGCGCACCGCGACGCCATCGGGTTCTAGAACGGCGCCGGGTCGTCGGCGTACTTGAACTCTGGGCCCAACACCGGGCCCATCGGTTCTGGGTAATCGATGAACACATGTCCGAGTGGCGAGGTCCACTCGAGCACGCCGCCGCCGAGATGTCGTACTCTCCATGGCTTCCGGTGTTTCTGTATGTGGTGGCATTTGCAGAGGTATTGCAGGTTTTCGGGCACGGTCTTGCCGCCGATTTCCCATGGAACCGTGTGATCGAGTTCGCATTTGGCCGCGGGCCGGCGACAACCGGGGTGCCGGCAAGTTTGGTCTCGTGCACGTAGGTAGTGAGTGAGCGAAGCAGTCGCGACGCGCGTGTCGGCGGTGATGACGTGGCCGTTGATGGGGTCGGTGAGGATGCGCTCGATCGAGGGCACGTCGCCGAACCAGTCGCGAGCCTCATCGACGCTCATCGGCTGTGTTCCGTTGAGTGTCGCGATGTCGCGCGGCGTCTCAGGGTCGCGAAGTGCGAGCACAGGCACGACGATGCTGATGTTGGCCTCCACTCGCCGCTTACCGGCGGACTTGCTCTCGAGAATGCCTTGCGGGGTGGAGGTGAGCAGGGTGTCGAGGAGGAGGTCTGCACGGATCTGCTCGATCGTGCGTTCGTCGGGCAGGAACTCGGCAGAATCAGTGTCGGCTGCATCTTCGTCGTTCGAAGCCCTGAGCTCGGCGATCTCGCGCTTGTTCTCGTCACGCAGGATCTTGGCCTCGGTGGTCAGGAGGTCGAAAGCGGCGTTCGCGAAGCTGGAGGGAAGGTACGCCGAGAGCCAAGACATGCCGTTCTCGACATCTTGGATGACGACGCGGCGTTCTTTCACCTCTCGTGCATGATTCGCTTCGAACTCGCTTGCCGCATGTCGTGCGGCTAGGCATTCGGCGTATTTCTCGGTCTTGCCGGGGAGGTGGTTCTTGGCATAGTTGAGCACCTGCTCGCCGAAAGAATCGATGACTTCGTCGGGCAGGTCTTTCGAATGCCGCAGCACGGAGTCGACTTGTTGCTTCGACACCTCGCCAGCGCGCAACGGCTCGAGCCAAGAGGGGAACTTCGAAGTGAGTCGGTGTGCGGCGTGCGCGCGTGTGATCAGCGCGGTGTCGCTGAGGTTGAGGAGGGCGCCGTAGGAGCCCATGATCGAGCGCAAATTGTAGCGAAACAGCTCGGCATATGCCCCGCGCCCTGGGTGTTCCGCACGCTCGGCGTGTGACCGCTGCTCGGTGATAAGGAATGCGGCGGAGAGTGCCTGTGCCTCGGCGGCGTCTGCCTTCCCGCGTGCTGCCTTCACTTCTACGAGGAAGTCGCCGATCTGCTGCAGTGGCTCGTTAAGTCCATCAGTCTCGGGAGGAGGCGTGGCAGCGCCGAAGTAGTCGTCGGCTGGTGGAGTAGATGACATCGAACTGTACCTCCTTCGCGGGTGACTCAATTCTCGCACTATTAGAACGTAAATGCAAGAGAGAATTTCATGTGATTAGAACAAACATGCTAATTAAGGTCAGGTGCTTTAGCGTGCATCCTCTCGTCGTGCGAGCCGAAGTCATGTGGTGCTGAAGCAAGCACACCACGGGCCTACGACATGGAGTCAGTGTGGCTGAAGCTCGACATGCTGCTGCCTGGCTCGGCGCAGCGTCTTCATGCTGCCTAGTCGAGCTTGCCGAGTTCGAGCATGGTGTCGGCAAGGATGCGCAGTTGATTTGTGCGCACGCGTTGCGAGTTCGCGGATGCGCTGATGCCGATGGCCTCGGCGGCACGCTGGTTGTCGAGGCCGTCGAGCAGGAGGCGGAGGCTGTGGCGCGCGCCGACGCGGAGCCGCGCGAGCTGCGCATCCACGAGCTGCGCGGTCGCCGGTGCCAGTGAATTACTTTCGGAGCGACCGTCGACGATGCCGGTGCGGATGCCGGGGTATTGCGGGTCGGATTCGAGGGTTTCGACGGCCTCGATCGCTTCGCGAGCGCGCCACCAGGCGCTGCCATCCTGGATGTTGCGCTGTTCGTCGATGACGCGCACCTCGCCGCCGCCGAGCCCGAAGCGTAGCTCGACCGCGCCGTCGAGCAACAGGCGCAGGTGGTAGCTCGCGGTGAGGGCGGCGCCGAGCGTGCGGAAGATGCCCTGCAGTTCGTCGCCAACGGTGGGGTGCACTGGCTCGAGTGCCGCCTCGGAGTCGAGCTCCGGCAGCGCTGCCAAGATCGCCGCGTGTGTCGTCGAGCGGTCAGAGCCGCGCGAGTCGACGATGTCGACGAGCAGCGCCACACATGAAGAATTTGCCTTCATTTTGCTCATATGAAGACTTTACCTTTATTTCGCCGAAATTTGAAGGACTGGCGTGCTGGCGCGAGGTTTCGGGGCCCACGTTTGGTCGTCGATGTCGGGGGCGTCTGATTCACTTGAGGAAGCTGCAGTGAGCTGGCGCACCTCAATGTGTGTCGGGTGAAACTGCAAGAATCAATAAGTCGGTGCACCCGCCTGTACGTGATGCGCGGCAATCCTTCATCTTTCAAGAATGAAGGAAACACCTGCACGCCCTCACCGTGCTTCAGCCCTGAAAACCGCACCAAGGAGGCGACATGGACCCCCTCGAGCTCCTGCTCAAGGCCCTCATCATCGCCGCTCTTGGCGTGGTCGCGCTGCTTGGCAACCCGGTCGTGCGTCTCCTGCTGCGCCGCATCGACGCGCCGCAACCGTCGGCCGAGGCGGGCCTACCGCTGCTCGAGACCGGCCGCGTGCTGCGCGGCGGCCGCTGGATCGGCATCCTCGAGCGCGCCGCGGTCTACGCGACGCTCGTCGCCGGCTTCCCCGCGGGCCTCGCGATGATCATCGCGATCAAGGGCCTCGGGCGATACCCCGAGCTGCGCGCACAGGCCGACTCTCGCGTGGGCGAGCTCTTCATTATTGGAACGTTCGCGAGCATGCTCTGGGCGGCCGCGTTCGCTGGAATCGCGTATGGAGTGGTGCGACTGTGGTGACCTATGACGGCAGCAACCTCGACGCGGCGGGGCTGCCCGACTCGGTGCAGCACCGACTGCTCGAGCTCTGGCAGGAGCCCCACCGCGACTATCACGGCGTGACCCACCTCGAGTCGGGCCTCGCGGCGCTCGACACGCTCGGCGGCACGCAGCTCGAGAAGATCGCCTTCTGGTGCCACGACGCGGTGCACACGAACACCTCGCCCGACGACGAACACGCCTCGGTCGACATCGCCGAGCAACTGCTCTGGGGCAACCTCACCGACAGCGAACTCGACGAGGTGACCCGGCTCATCCTCATCACCATCAACCACCGGCCGGATGCGCAGGACGCGGCGGGCGCGCGGGTGTCCGACGCCGACCTGGTCGGCCTCGCGCTCGACTGGGACGCGTACGAGGAAAACATCGAGGGTATCCGCGTCGAACTGCCGGAACTCAGCGGTCGAGCCTGGCGTGCCCGCCGCCGCAAGCAGGTCGAGGGCCTGGTCGCGCGGCCGCAGATCTTCTTCACCGACTATGGCCGCGAACACTGGGAGGACCGGGCCCGCGTGAACCTGCTGCGCGAACTCGACGATCTTCGCTAGCCCCAATCGCCCAACTCGTCACACACCGTAATAGCTGTAACTCGGGGTCACCGCGGTTCGCTTCGGCAGGCCATCACCCACAAGATGAATTGGTCGCGCCACTCGTGCGCGCGGCCAATTGACCTCGAGAGAACGGAACGCCGATGACGAAACGCATTATTCTCAACGCGTTCGATATGACCACGACGACGCACCAAAGCTCGGGCACGTGGCGCCACCCTGACAGCCAGGCTCACCGCTATAAAGACCTCGACTACTGGACGAACCTCGCTCAGACGCTCGAGCGCGGCCGCTTCGACAGCATCTTCATCGCCGACGTGCTCGGCACCTACGACGTCTTCCGCGGCTCGGCCGCAGCGGCCCTCCGCGACGGCGCCCAGACGCCGGTCAACGACCCGTTCCTGCAGGTGCCGGCCATGGCCGCCGTCACGAAGCACCTCGGCTTCGGCGTCACCGCTGCAGTCACCTACGATCAGCCGTTCCCGTTCGCGCGCCGCATCGCGACCCTCGACCACCTCACGAAGGGCCGCGTGGCCTGGAACGTCGTGACCTCATACCTCAACTCGGCCGCCCTCAACCACGGCTTCACGAAGCAGCTCGGTCACGACGACCGCTACAAGCTCGCCGAGGAGTTCCTCGACGTCGTCTACAAGCTTCTCGAAGGCTCGTGGGACGACGACGCGGTCGTGTTCGACCAGGAGAACGGCGTCTTCACCAACCCCGCCAAGGTGCACCCGATCAAGCACGAAGGCAGGCACTTTTCGGTGCCCGGCTTCGCGATCACCGAGCCGTCGCCGCAGCGCACGCCCGTGATCTTCCAGGCCGGCGCCTCGCCCCGCGGCCGCACCTTCGCCGCTTCGCACGGCGAGGGCGTGTTCATCTCGCCGGCGACGCCCGAGGGCGCCCGCGTCATCACCGACGACATCCGCGACCGCGCCGAGGCGCAGGGCCGCTCGCGTGACGACGTGAAGATCTTCGCCCTCGTCACCGTCGTCACCGACGAGACCGACGCGAAGGCGGTCGAGAAGCTCAAGGACTACCTGAGCTACGCCAGCCCCGAGGGCGTGCTCGCGCTCTACGGCGGATGGACGGGCATCGACTACTCGAAGTTCGACAGCGACCAGCCGCTCGAGGCCGTCGACAATGACAGCCTGCGCTCGGTGCTCGCATCGCTCGCCTCGTCGGACAACACCGTGCAGTGGACGGTCAACGACATCGTCGAGCGCCGCGGCATCGGCGGCATGGGCCCCGTGATCGTCGGTGGCCCCGAAACCGTCGCCGACGAGCTTGAGCGCTGGGTCGAGGTCGGCGGGCTCGACGGCTTCAACTTCGCTTACGCGGTGACGCCGGGTACGTTCGAAGACCTCGTCGACTACGTGGTGCCCGAGCTGCAGCGCCGCGGCCGCGCCCAGACCGAGTACACCGGTTCGACCCTCCGCGAGGGGCTCTACGGTGAAGGCCAGTCGCGCGTGCTCGACTCGCACCCGGCCGCCCGCTATCGGGGCGCATTCACTGAGACGGTGGAAGATGCAGAGGATCGGGAGTTCGCACTATGACAGACACCAACACCACCACGCACACGCAGTTCGACGCGCTGACCGAAGCCGAGTTTAAGAACGTCGTTGGCCACTTCGCCTCGGGCGTCACGGTCGTCACGACCGCGTTCGGCGACAAGCTCTACGGCTCGACGGCATCGGCCTTCTCGTCGCTGTCGATGGACCCGCTGTCGGTGCTCGTCTGCCTCAACAAGACGAGTACGACCAACCCGGCCGTGACCGGCTCGGGCTATTTCGCGGTGAACATCCTCGGCGAGCAGAACGCCGAACTCGCGAAGCACTTCTCGCGCAAGAACGACGACAAGTTCGCCACCGTGAATTACAGCCGCTCGCAGTTCGGCGGCGTGCCGACGCTCGACGACGCCCTCGCGACCATCGTCTGCGAGGTCATGGACACGCCGGTCGGCGGTACCCACACGGTGTACTTCGGCCGCGCGCTCGAGGCGACCGCCGCATCCGGCGGACCGCTCGCGTACTACCGCGGCCGCTTCGGCCGCTTCGAGGAGTTCGAGATTTAGTGAGCGACTTCACCCGGCAGGCTGAGCCTGCCGTCTACGTGCTGCACGAGAACGAGGACTGGCTGCCGCCGCTGCGCGAGGCGTTCGCCGCGCCGGGTGTGCCGCTGCGCGAGATCGAACTCACCGCCGGGTCGATCGACCTCGCGGCCGAGCCGCCGCAGGGCGTCTTCTGGTCGCGGCTCAGCGCGTCGTCGCACACGCGCGACCACGGCCACGCCAAGGAGTACGCCCGCGCCGTGCTGCGCTGGCTCGAGGCGCACGGCCGCCGGGTCGTGAATGGCTCGCACGTGATCGAGTTCGAGGTGTCGAAGGTTGCGCAGACCGCGGCGCTCGCGGCGGCCGGGTTCGACGTGCCGCACACCGTCGCGGTGTTCGGCAAGGATGAGCTGGTCGCCCGCGCGGCCGAGCTCGCGACGCCATTCATCACGAAGCACAACCAGGGCGGCAAGGGCCTCGGCGTGCGCCGCTTCGACAGCCTCGAGGAGTTCGTCGCGTACGTCGACGGGCCCGACTTCGAGGAGCCGATCGACGGCATCACGCTGCTGCAGGAGTACCTCGTCGGCGCCGAGGCGTTCATCACTCGCGCCGAGTTCGTCGACGGCGAGTTCGTCTACGCCGTGCGCGTCGACACGTCGGCCGGCAGCTTCGAGCTCTGCCCAGCCGAGGCGTGCGCCGTGCCCGTCGGCGCCGGTGGCGTCGAGGCGGAGGGCCTCGCGGCCGCGCCGATTCAACTCGGTGACTTCGCGCCGGCCGCCGCCGCGTGCGAGGTCGGCGCCGACAGCCTATTCAGCATCCGCGAGTCGGTGACGGTCGACGACGAGCTCATCGTGCGCCTGCGCGACTTCCTCGCCGCGAACCGCATCGAGATCGCCGGCATCGAGTTCATGGAGACGGTCGACGGCCGCCGCGTCGTCTACGACATCAACACGAACACGAACTACAACCCCGACGTCGAGGCCATCGCCCCCGCGTCGGCCGCCGCATCCCTCGTTCGTGCCCTCGGCCGCGAACTCGACCAGCTCCGAAAGTAAGAAACCTTCCCCCGATGCGCTTTGGCTACTGGACGCCGACGATGGATCGTTGGCTTCGCAACGTTGATGAGACCTTCCCGATCGACCTCGCGGCGCAGCAGCGCATCGCGCGCGCGGCCGAGCGGGTCGGCTTCGACATCACGCTGATTCTCGAACTCAACCTCAGCGACATCGGCGGGGCGGATGGGCCGGTGCTCGACGCCTGGTCGCTCGCCTCGGCGCTCGGGGCTTCGACTGAGAGGCTCGAGATCCTCGCGGCGATTCGCCCGATCTATCACCAGCCGGTGCAGCTCGCCGCGAAGCAGGCGGCGACGCTGCAGTACCTCACCGGCGGCCGATTCAGCCTCAACGTTGTGTCGGGTTGGTGGGCCGAAGAGGCGCGCCAGTACGGCATCGAGTTTGCCGCGCACGACGACCGCTACGCGTTCACGCGCGAGTACGTGGACGCGCTGACGACGCTCTGGCGCGACGACGTCGCGAACTTCGACGGCGAGTTCATCAAGTTTGAGGGCACGCACCTGCAGCCGAAGCCGAGCCCGGCCCCGCACATCTTCGCGGGCGGTGAGTCGCCGGCAGGCCGC
Organism: Gulosibacter sediminis; assembly: GCF_023370115.1. Taxonomy (NCBI): domain Bacteria; kingdom Bacillati; phylum Actinomycetota; class Actinomycetes; order Micrococcales; family Microbacteriaceae; genus Gulosibacter; species Gulosibacter sp. ACHW.36C. Next base: position 506,091 of record NZ_CP097160.1, read on the forward strand.
GAATCCATCTCGCAGTACGCCGACTCATACCTGACCCACGGCGGCACCGTCGAAGAGCTGGGCGAGAAGATCGCCGACATGCGCGTGCGCCGCGAGGCGACCGGTCTCGCGCCGTTCAAGCACTTCGGCATGGCGGCCTTCGCGATCGTGCGTGACACCGAAGCCGAGGCCCTCGCCGAGCGCGAGCGCATTACGAACGTCGCCGAGGGCTCGCCGGGCTTCGAGTCGTACCAGGACTTCATCTCGAAGTCGGAGCTCAACGTCAACGTCTCACCCGAGGATTACTCGGTTTCGAATCGTGGCCTGCGCCCGAACTTCGTCGGCACGCCCGAACAGGTGGCCCGGCGCATCCTCGAGTTTGAGCGCGTCGGTCTCGACGTGCTGCTGTTCCAATTCGCCGACCCCGAGGGCGAGCTGATTCGCTTCGGCGAGCAGGTGATTCCGCTCGTCGAGCAGCTGCGGGCGGCCGAACTGGTCGGCCAATGACGACGCCCGGCGACGGCGTCGTGCCGCCGAACTACGACTGGGATGCGTTCGGTTTCGACACGCGCCAGGTGCACGCGGGCGAGCGGCCGAACGCCGATCACGGCGACCGAGTCGTGCCGATTCACGTGAGCAATGCGTTTCGTTTCGACTCGTTTCAGGACACCTGGGATCGCTTCGCCGGTGTCGAAGATGGCCAACTCTATTCGCGGCACCTCAACCCGACGGTCGAGGTCGCCGAGCAGCGCATCGCCTCGCTCGAGGGCGGCTCGGGCGCGGTTGCGTTTGCCTCGGGCAGTGCGGCGATCATGGCGACGATTCTCGCGCTCTGCGGCCAGGGCGAGCATTTCGTTTCGACCGCGAGCATCTACAGCGGCACGATCGCCGGGTTCGAGCGCACGCTGAGCCGGCTCGGCATCTCGGTGTCGTTCGTCGCCGACTGGCGCGATGCCGACGAGTGGCGCGCGGCGCTGCGACCCGAGACCCGCGCGGTCTTCACCGAGACGATTCCGAACCCGAAGAACGACATTGTCGACGTCGCCGCGGTGGCGAAGGTGGCACGCGGGGCCGGCGTGCCGCTCATCGTCGACAACACCATAGGCACGCCCGCGCTGATCCGCCCGATCGAGCACGGTGCTGACATTGTCGTGCACTCGTCGACGAAGTTTCTCGGCGGCCACGGCGCGACGCTCTCGGGCGTCGTCGTCGACGGCAGCACGTTCGACTGGGCGGCGAATGCCGACCGTTACCCGCAGCTCGCCGACGCGGTGACGCGTTGGGGCGAGCGCCAGGCGTTTGCGCAGTTCATGCGCTTCAACCAGCTCTACGACTTCGGCGCGACGCTTTCGCCGTTCAACGCCTTCCTGCTACAGCAGGGCCTCGAGACGCTGTCGCTCCGCCTCGAGCGGCACGCCGCGAACGCGCACGAACTCGCGCTCTGGCTCGCCGAACAGCCGGGCGTCGAGTCGGTCGACTACGCCGGGCTGCCTGGCAGCCGCGACTTCGAGCTCGCGCAGCGGCTCTATGACGGACGCAGCGGCTCGGTGTTTTCGGTGACGGTTGCGGGCGGGCTCGAGGGCGCGCGCACCTTTATCGATCACCTACGGGTGTTCTCGCGCATGACGAACATCGGTGACACCCGCTCGCTCGTGATTCATCCCGGCACGACAACCCACGTGAACTTCACGCCCGAGCGCCGCGCCGCGCTCGGCATTCATGAGGGGCTCGTGCGGCTTTCGATCGGCATCGAGTCGGTCGACGACCTGCGCGCCGACCTTGCCGGCGCGCTCGCGGCGGTCGTGGCGCGGTAACTTTGCGCCTTTGGGGCGGGTGCGGCCCGGAAACGTGGACGAAGGCCGAGATTTCGGGTGTTTGAACGGGCTCAGCCCGTTCAAACCGCCAAAATCTCGGCCTTCGTCCAATCACGTCGCGGCGAACCGCGACGAACGGCTAGCTAGCGGGTGCTCCCGCCGGGGCTCTGCGCGCGGCGGCCGCCGCGACGCTGGCCCGAACCCTGCGTCGGGAACTGGCTCGCGAACTTGCCCGAGGTTGAGCCCGAGCGCTGGCCCGAGCCGGAGCGCTGGCCGTTGCCCGACGTCGAACCCGAGCGCTGGCCCGAACCCGAGCGCTGGCCGGAGCCGGCGCGCTCGCCCGCGGGGCGGTGCCCGCCGGTGTTCTGCCGCGGGCTGTCGCCGCGCGACTGCGAGTCCTGACGACCCTGGCTCTGTCCCTGACCCGAACCGTTGCCACGACCGCGGCCACCGCGTGAACGCTTGCGCTTCGCGTTGGCGCCCTGCGAGCGGCCCTCGCCGGCGGGAGCCTGGCCGTTCGCGCGCTGCTGGGCGGCCTGCGCGTCGGCGCGCTTGCGCTCGGTGACCTTCGGGTCGACGCGCTGGGCGACCTCGCCCACGAGGGGCGCGACCGACGGGCTCGTCGCGGTGACCTGCTCGGGCGTGACGCGAATCTTCGCGGCGCGCAGCAGCTGCTTCATCTCGCCGCGCTGCTCGGGCAGCACGATGGTGACGACGTCACCCTCGTTGCCGGCACGCGCGGTGCGGCCCGAGCGGTGCAGGTAGGCCTTGTGCTCGACGGGCGGGTCGATGTGCACCACGAGGGTGACGCCATCGACGTGCACGCCGCGCGCAGCGACGTCGGTCGCGACGAGCACCTTGGCCTCGCCACTCACGAACTCGGCGAGGTTGCGGTCGCGGGCGTTCTGCGAGAGGTTGCCCTGCAGCTCGACGGCGGGGATGCCCCGGGCCGTGAGGTGGCGCGCGAGCTTCTTCGCCTGGTGCTTCATGCGCGTGAAGAAGATGCGGCGGTCGGTGCCCGACGCGAGCGCCTCGATGAGCGCATCCTTCTCGGCCTTGCCCGCGACGTCGAACACGTGGTGGGTGAGCTGCGGCACGGGCGACTCGGCGCTGTCGACCGAGTGGAGCACGGGGGAGTGGAGGTACTTCTTCACGACGCCGTCGACGCCACCGTCGAGGGTCGCGCTGAACAGCAGGCGCTGGCCGCGCTTCGGCGTGGCGTTGAGGATGCGGGTGACGACGGGCAGGAAGCCCATGTCGGCCATGTGGTCGGCCTCGTCGAGCACGGTGATCTCGACCGAGTCGAGGCTCACGACGCCCTGGCGCATGAGGTCGTCGAGACGACCCGGCGCGGCCACGACGATGTCGACGCCGCGGTTGAGTGCGTCTTCCTGGCGCTTCTGTGAGACGCCGCCGAAGATCGTGGTGACGCGCACGCCCATCGGGGTGCCGAGCATCTCGATGGTCTCGGCGATCTGCGTGACGAGCTCACGCGTCGGCGCGAGCACGAGGCCGCGCGGGTGCGCCTGCTTGCGCTTGGCCTGCGCATCCGTCGCGAGGTTCGCGACAAGCGGGATCCCGAAGGCGATGGTCTTGCCTGAGCCGGTGCGGCCGCGGCCGAGCACGTCGCGGCCGGCGAGCGAGTCGGGGAGAGTGTCGCGCTGGATGGGGAAGGCGGTGGTCTTGCCGTTCTGCTCGAGGGCGGCGGCCATTGGGGCCGGAACGCCGAGCTCGGCGAAGGTAGGTGAAGTCAAGTTGTGCTTTCGGTGTGCAGCCACGGGCTCCAGCGCGACGGATTGCATCGCGCAGAATGTATCGTGACTTAGTCGGCGAGTGCGCAGGATGTTGCGCATCGGTTCGCCGCGGAAGAGTGCCGCACGGTGCTGGAATGCCCGGGCAAGTTACGTCAGCGACGATGGGCCTCAAAGAGGACCGACTGCCTAGTCTACAGGCGCTTGGGATGCGCGGCCAGAGTCGGCGCCCCGGGCGCACGCAGAAATATGCCGCCGAACGCGAACGCCCGGCGGCACGTAGCCGGCACGCTGCGGTTAGCCGCGTCGCCAGAGTGTCAGGTGGATGACGCCGCTCGGCGAAGTGACGGACTCGATGTTGAAGGTGCTCACCGGCGTGGCCGAACGGCGACTCGTGGGTTTGCTCAGCGCCGGTGCCGAAGCCGTCGAGCGAAATCGTGAAGTTGTGCACGCGAACGCGTGAGGTGGTGGAGGACATCGTGGGTTCCTCTCGAATTTGGTGGGCTACGCGACCTGCTTGACCGCGAACCAGTTGCCTTCGGGGTCGGCGAAATTGAAGGTGGTCATGCCACCCGCCTCGACGATGTCGCCGACCGTGGTGCCTGCCGCGGCGAGGCTGTCGCGCATCGCCGTGATGTCGGGGCTCTTGAAGAGGATGGACGGGGTCGCGAGGTCGAGCTCGGGCGAGGATTGCGCGACGACGTTGCGGTCGAACAGGGTGATGTGGGCGTCGGATGCGGCGGTCGGCGTGAGCTCGACGAAGAGGGTGGCGCCGTCGACCTGCTGGGCGTCGACCTCGGTGAAGCCGACGGTGTCGACCCAGAAGTCCGCGACATCGCGGGGGTTCTCGACGTAAATCATGACGTTGCCGAACTTGGTGATCATGGCTGCCTCCGTGGCCTTGGCTTCGGTGTGGGGATGCTGGGCTCGGTCAGTATTGCGTGCGGAGGTGTGTGGTTGCCGAAGCCTGGCCCGTTTTGCGTTTCGCTCGAAACCCTGTAAAGTAATCCGTTGTGCCGCGGCCTCTTCCACGGGTCGGCGGGCGCACCAATGGGGTATGGTGTAATTGGCAACACGACGGTTTCTGGTACCGTTATTCTTGGTTCGAGTCCAGGTACCCCAGCCAATCGAAGCCCTCGCGAGAGCGAGGGTTTGTTCGTTTCCGGTGGATGTTTGCCGGAAGCAACAAGGGGCGTGCGCCGACCGAAGTCGGCGCACGCCCCTTGTTGTGGCTGCGAAAACTACGCGACGACCGCGAAACCGCTCGTCCACTGAATCTTCTCGCCTGCAGCGAGCGTGAGCTGCAGGAAGCCGAGGGCCTCGAGCTCGTGCGCGCGCTTGAGCGAACCGGCGTCAATGGCCTTGAGGCCGCCCGCAACCACGGCGTTCACGAGCTGCGACTTGGCGTCGGTGTCGTCGCCCGCGACGAGCACGGTGGTGGCGTTCTCGCCGACCTTGCCCGAGGCAAGCGTCGCGGCGAAGTTCGTGTTGAAGGCCTTGAGTACGCGAGCGCCCGGCAGCTGCTTCTGCAGCTCAGCCGCGGCGGAGCTGCCCTCGGGCACGACGAGCGAGTCGAAGGTCTCGAAGTTGAGCGGGTTGGTGATGTCGACGACAACCTTGCCACTGAGCTGCTCGCCGTAGTTCGCGACGATTTCGGCGAGGGCGGGGTAGGGCACTGCGAGCACGACGACGTCGCCCGAGATGGTGGCGCCCGCACCCTGTTCGTGCGTGATGTGGTCGACCGAAGCGCCGCCGGCAGCGAGGACGCCGCCGATCGCGTTGGCCATGTTGCCAGTGCCGAAGATCGTGAAGGTGGTCATGATTGAACTCCTTTTCGTGCCGCAGCTCTTTGTTGCAGCTTCAAGTAAATAGAAGCACGATTCACTTCAAGGTGCAACTAATTGGGGAGATGTGGAGGGAACTTCAAGCTCGCGTCACGGATGCGTCGGGAAACGAGAGTGGGGTGCCGACCAATACTGGCCAGCACCCCACTCGGCACAACTATGTCGTCGAACCCTAGTAGCTCATCCCCTCGCGCTCGGCAGGCTCGGCCCGCTTTGCGGCCGCGAGCTGTCGCTGAGCATCGGCACGCAGCGATGAGATGTCGGTCGCCGCGGTGATAAACGTGAAACCCTGCTCCACCCGCTGCGCGGCCTGCTCGCCGTCGGCGCAGTGCACGCCCGCGATCTTGCCCCGCGAGGTCGCGGCCTGCGCGACCCGCTCGAGCTCCGCATCCAGCCGAGGCAGGATCTCGTCCTCGAACGGCACCTTCGCGCCGAGGGCCAGTGACAAGTCGTAGGGACCGACGTACACGCCGTCGACACCATCGACCTCAAGGATTGCCTCGAGATCGGCAAGCCCCGCGGCGGTCTCAATCATCACGAGCACGGTCACCGAAGCATCCGTCTCTCCCGGGGTGTTCTCGAAATGCGAGCCAAGTCGCATCGGTCCATACGAGCGGTCGCCACCCGAAGTTGGGTAGCGGGCCGCACGGGCCGCGCTCGCCGCCTCGGCCGCGGAATTCACGAGCGGCACGATCACGCCGTGCGCGCCAGCGTCCAGCACACGGCCGATCTCGGCGGGTGAGTTCGTCGAGACTCGCGCAAACGGGGTCGCGCCGCCCGCAGTGATCGCGAGAAGTGCACGCACCTGCGCGTCGTAGCCGACGAGTCCGTGCTGACCATCCACGCAGACGTAGTCGAAACCGCTGCGCGCGATTTGTTCGGTGCCCACCGGCGAATCGAGCGTGACCCAGGCGCCGAAGCTCGGCGCATCCTGCTGTCGTCCGATCGTTGCGTTAGGCATCGAGATCCTCGTTGTGGCGCACCTTCACAAACGACACTGAGATGAAACTCACGACGGCACAGAAGACGACGAACAGCGCGACCGGAATCCAGCTGCCCGAGAACGTGGTGAGCAGAGCGGTGGCGATGAGCGGGGCCGGGCCACCGACAAGCGCAGCGCCGATCTGGTAGCCCAGGGATGCGCCGGTGTAGCGGATCTCGGGCGCGAAGTTCTCGGCGAGCACGGTGCCGATGAGCGAACCGTAGGTCGGCCAGATGATCGCGAACGAGACGATGATCGCGATGCCGGCGAGCGCGAGGCTGCCGCTCGAGAGCATGGCGAGGTAGGGGAACACGAAAACTGCGACCGCGACGCTACCGCCGAGGAACACCTTCTTGCGCCCGATGCGGTCGGAGAGGCCGCCGTAAAACAGCATGCCGCCGACGCCGATGATCGAACCGGCGAGCACGAAGCCGAGGATGGCGGTGAAGTCGTAGCCGAAGCCGGTGGCGTAAGAGATCGAGAACGTCGCGAAGATGAAGAACGTGCTCGTCTCGATGAACTTCGCGCCGGTCGAGATGAGGACCTCGCGCCAGTAGTGCTTGAAGACGGTCGCGATCGGGAGCTTCTCGGTGGTGCCCTCAGCCTTGACCTTACGGAACGACGGGGTCTCGTCGATCTTCGACCGGATCCAGAGGCCGACCGCGAGCAGCACGCCCGAGAGGAGGAACGGGATGCGCCAGCCGAACTCGGCGAAGGCATCCTCAGGGAAGATCGCGCGGGCGACGATCGTCACGATGTTGCCGAGCGCGAGGCCGGTGAGGGCGCCGATCTGCGGCACAGCGCCGTAGAAGCCGCGCTTGTTCTTCGGCGCGTACTCGACGGCGAGCAGCAGGCCGCCGCCCCACTCGCCACCGAGGGCGAGTCCCTGGACGAGGCGTAGGAGCGTCAGAAGAATCGGCGCCGCAACGCCGATCGCGGCGTAGTCGGGCAGCACTCCCATGAGCATGGTCGCGACACCCATCAGCGTCAGGGTGATCACGAGGGTCTTCTTGCGGCCAATGCGGTCACCGATGTGGCTAAAGACCACGCCACCGAGCGGGCGCACGACGAAGGCGAGCGCGAACGATGCGAACGCAAGCATCGAGCTCACGGTGGCGTCGTCGCTCGGGAAGAAGTGCACGTTAAAGACGGCGGTCGCCATCGTGCCGTAGAGGAAGTAGTCGTACCACTCGATCGTGGAGCCGACGGCGCTGCCCCAGAGGGCACGACGTCGATCCCGCGCGCTGACCTGAATGTCAGTCGCGGGCGACACGTTGGAATTTGTAGCAGTCATGCTGTCTCCTTTGATAGCCGTGAGTTGCGTTGCTACGCGGATGCGGGGGTGTTCGGAGTCAAGATGGGTCGGCCGATCGCGCCCGTGCGGAGGTGGGCGATCGCGGCGTTTGCCTCGTCGAGCGGGAAGCTCTCGTCGAGCAGCGCTTCGAGCTGAAGCTTGCCGGACTTATAGAGGCCGAGGATCTCGGGGATCTGGATGGGGCTGTTCGCGGTGCCGTAGAGCGAGCCGACGAGGCGTCGGTCGCCCTGCACGAGCACGTTGACAGGCAGCGCGACCTCGTCGCCGACCGCGCCGAGACCCACGACGACCTCGGTGCCGCCGGGCTGCAGCGACTCGAAGCCGGCACGGATAGTCTGCGAGCGACCGATGGCCTCGAGCACGTAGTGCGCGCCGCCGCCGGTGATTTCACGCACGCGCTCGACGAAGTCTTCCTTGCTCGAGTCGATCGTGTGGGTCGCGCCGAGCTCGACGGCCTTTTCGAGGCGTGAGGGCACGAGGTCAGACACGATGATCTGCGCCGCGCCGACGAGTTCTGCCGCCATGATCGCGGAGAGGCCGACGCCACCGGCGCCGATGACGACGACCGACTTGCCCGCCAGGTCGGGCATGTGGTTGAGGATCGCGCCCATGCCGGTGATGACGGCGCAGCCGACGATCGCGGCAACCTCGGAAGGGATGCTCGGATCGATTGCGATCAGCGATTCCTGCGAGACGACGGCGCGCTCGGCGAAGACGGAGTCGCCCATGAGGTGGTGGTAGCGCACGCCATCTTTGCTCAGGCGGGTGCCGCCACGGAGGAGCTCGTTGGTCTGCCCATGAATCTTGCCGAGCTCGCACTGGCCGGGCATGCCCTTGAGGCAGTATTGGCACTCGCCGCAGCGCGGACGCCACAGCATGATGACCTTGTCGCCGGGAGCGACGCGGGTGACGCCCTCGCCGACCGATTCGACGATGCCGGCGCCTTCGTGGCCGAGCACGATCGGCGTCTTCGCATTCAAGCCACCGGTTAGGTAGTGAACGTCGCTGTGGCAGACGCCCGCAGCCTCGATGCGTACCTGGACTTCGCCGGGGCCTGGCGCATCCAGGTCCAAGTCCTCAAGTACGAGCGGGGAACCCGCCTCATGCATCACCATCGCCCTCATCTGAGCGCCTCCTCGTTGAATCAATGTGGCGCAGCAACGGCGCTGGCGTCATCGCCACGCGAGCGTTGCTGCGGCAGTGCGGTATCTGCCGCCGGTCACACTATTTCGACGCCGAGTGAGGCGGGTAAGAGTAGTTCCGGTGAGCGGGACGCTTAAAGAGTGCTGAATGCCGAGTTCGCGCGAATGCGCCGGCTGAGTCCGAGGGCTGTGATGCGCACTGCGGTGGCGTGCTGGAGCACATTGATTCGGCCGGCAGGCCCGGTCACCGAGATCGCCGCGATCGGGGTGCCGTCGGCTCGCAGGAGGGGGCATGCCACGCACTCGACGCCCGGGTTCGATTCCTCGACCTCGTGGGAGTAGCCGTTGACGCGCACGAGCTCGAGTTGCTTGCGGAACGACCGCTCGTCGGCGACGGTGCCGGGGCCGAGCAGCTCGAACTTTTCGGGGATGGCGAGCTGCACCGCCGCCTCAGTGGAGTGCGCGAGTACGGCCTTGCCGCCGGCGGTTGCGTAGGCGGGAACTCGCCCGCCAATGCGGGAGCGGATGTTCATGTCGGAGTCGCGCCCGCGGAGGATTTCGACGTAGACCTGGTCGGCCCCCTTGAGCACGCTGAGCTGCACGGTGATGCCGGTCGCCTGTCGGAGGTCGGCCATGGCGCCGAGGGCCAGCTGACGGAGCTCCTTCGATCGCTGGGCGAGTTCGCCGAGTTCGAAGAGGCGGATGCCTACCCGGACCCCGGAGTCGGCCCGCTCGAGAAAATCGACCTCGATGAGTTCGCTCACGATGCGCGACACGACCGATTTCGCGAGCCCGCTGCTGCGCGCAATTTCGTTAACGCCGATGACCGGTCGCTCGCCGGAAAAGGCACCGAGCACGGCGGCAACTCGGCCAATCATCGAACGCGGCGTGATCCGCTCATCGGAACTCATGCGGTCAGTTTATGCGACTCCTGTCGTCGCCCGCGCGAAGAACGGACGCAGATATTCGCGGAGCGCCTCGTCGCAGACATAGACGTAGGTGCCGCGGATGCCGCGGGTGAGGAGCACCGAGTAGATGTTCTTCACATACTCGAGGAGGTCGGCGTCGGAACAGGTGATGCCGAGTTTCGGGTTGTTCTCTCGGCCCTTCTTGTCGTGATACTCGCCACGATCAAACACCAGGTGCTGCGTCGCCGAGCAGTTCACCAGCCTCGATGGTGATGCTCTTCGCGAGGTTTTCTGGCGAGTGGAACTGTGCCCCGTCTCGCTCCGCGACGAATGCGCGCAGCCGCTCACGGACGACATCTTCAGCCATGACCTCAAGCTCGCAGTCGTCCAGGAGATCGCCGCACTGGTGTCAGTTATGGGTGCCCGCCGGGTTGACGGTGTCGCCTTCCCAAGACAGATCTGAGTGTTCGTCAACCTCGAATGCCTCGAACGTGGGGTCGGCCAGCACCGCGTCGACGAGCCCGCGGCTACCAGCGACGATGGTCGAGTCCCAGTCGATCTCGCTAGCGACGACCCACGATTGGTCGGCCGGCCAGAGCAGCTGTGGTGTGACCCCGTCGTCATCGTTCGTTGCGCCGAGGCCGGCACCGCGCATCCAGCCCGGGTCGCTGAGCTCGGCGAGGCTCGTGTCGAACAGCAGGAACTCGCGGCCGGGCCACTCGAGCCAGGGGCCCCGGCGCACGGCCTCGCGCACCTCGGGCGCCACGGACGCGCGTGCCTCGGCCTCCAGTCGTGCCCGCTCGCGCTTCGCCTCGGCCTCGTCGGTGCCGAAGGCAATGTAGGCGCTCGAGCCGCCATCGTGGAGTTCGCCCCAGCCGTTCCAGACGCCGACGGTGACCTCGTCAGGCGTGGTCGTCGCGGCGCTGAGGTGCGCCGTGAGCGCGGCGAGCAAGCGGGGGTCAAGGCGGCCCTCGTCACCTTGTGAGACTTCCCAGCCGTCGTTGAACGAGAGCGACGTCTCGTCGTCGGTGAGCCGGCGCCACTGCACGAGCGGATGCATGACGCGGCCGTTGCGCTCGGCGATGCGCGCCCATCCCCAGCGCCCATCTTCGGTCATGCGGGGCGAGCCCCACTCATCGATCTCGGGGCCGAAGCGCCACGCGTTGGCGGGGTGGAGGATGCGCGCGTAGGCCTCGAAGCCCGTGCCGGCGACGCCGCCGACGTGGGCCCAATCTCCGACGCGGTGGCGCAGCCAGTCGCCACGCTGCGTGTCGCGAGTGAACTTCATGCCAAATACCGCGCTAGCGATCGGTGCCCTGGCGCCACCGCTCGGCGAGCTCACGCTCGCGAGCCGCGACGGCGCGGTGCTCGTCGCGGGCGCGACGATGGGCGGATGTGCGGCGCAGTCCGAGGTAGCCAATACCGAGCAGCGCGAACCACACCGGCGTCGCGACGAGCCCGACTCTCGTGTCGGCGTCACCCGTGAACGCCCAGAGGAGGAACACGAAGAACGCGAGCACGACCCATGGCATGACCCGACCAAAGGGCATGCGGAACTTGCTCACCGCGTGCTCCTGCGGCCGGCGCTTGCGGTAGACGAGGTAGCTGATGAGGATCATGCTCCACACGAACATGAAGCAGAGCGACGACACGGTGGTGACGATTGCGAAGCCGGTTGACTCGCCGAGTCCGAATGCGAGCATCACCACAGCTGAAAGCAGCACGACACCGGTGAGGAACAGCGCGTTCTGCGGCACGTTGCGCCGCGACAGGCGCGCGAACAGCGACGGCGCATCCCGCTCGGTCGCGAGGCCGTAGACCATGCGCGAGGTCGAGTAGATACCCGAGTTCGCCGACGACATGGCCGAGGTGAGCACGACGAGGTTGACGATCGCGGCGGCCGCCGGCAGCCCCGCCGCGTCGAACACCTGAATGAAGGGGGAGTTGTCGGCGTCGTAGGCAGTCCACGGCATCACCGACATGAGCACGACGAGCGAGCCGATGTAGAAGAGCAGGATGCGCACCGGAATCGAGTTGACGGCCTTCGGCAGATTGCGATCCGGGTCTTGTGTCTCGGCCGCGGTCGTGCCGACGAGCTCGATGCCGACGAAGGCGAACGTTGCGATCTGGAACGCGGCGACGAAGCCCATGAACCCCGTCGAGAAGAAGCCGCCGTCGGCCCAGAGGTGCGCGAAGCTCGCGCGGCCGTGCTCGCCCTCGTAGCCGAGCAGAATGAGGGCGAGGCCGGCGATGATGAGGGCGACGATCGCGACGATTTTCACCATCGCGAACCAGAACTCGGTCTCGCCGAAGGCCCGCACGGTTGGCAGGTTCAAGCCGATGAGAATGAGGATGACGACGAACGCGATGACCGGCAGCGACCACTCGGGCAGCGCCGGCGCGAGGTGGACGACGTAGACCGACGCGATGACGATGACGTCGGCGACGGCGGTTACGACCCAACAGAACCAGTACGTCCAGCCAGTGAAGTAGGCGGCCCACGGGCCGAGCAGGTCGCCGGTCATGTCGGCGAAGTTGCGGTACGACTTCCGCGAGAGCAGTAACTCACCCATCGCGCGCATGACGAAGTAGAGCATGCCGCCGATGATGAGATAGACGAGCAGCACCGAGGGGCCCGCGACCGAGATCGTCTTGCCCGAGCCCATAAATAGGCCCGTGCCGATCGCGCCGCCGATGGCGATGAGCTGAATGTGGCGGCTCTGCAGCGCCCGCTTGAGGTGCGGTTGCTCGCCGTGCGGCGAGGCGGCTGCGCTGACGGTCGGCGTGGGTGCGGTCGGGTTCGTCTGCGGGCTCATGGGGGTCTACGGTACTCGCGCGCGGCGCCAGTCGAAATCGGCGATGAGGATGAACAGGCATCGCTGGCCCGGCGGCGGTGACGCCCGGGGCGGTCTGAACAGCGACCACCCCGGGTCCCACCTCCGGTGATGTCGGCGGTGCCATGACACACGCGCCTAGAACATGCGGCGCTGCAGGCCAGGAACCGCAAACTTGCGTTCGTGCTCGGCCTTCATACGCTCGGCCTCGTGCTGTAGGCGGTGCCGCAGCAGCAGGGTCTCGCGCTCGTGTGCCTCCTCGACGCGTCGGCGTTCGGCGCGCAGCACGAGCCAGACGCCCATGCGGAGTGACACGCGGTCGAAGAAACTGAGCCCTTCGAATTGTTCTTGAACGGGTAATTGAACGGACAGTTGTTGGTGATTGCGGTCGGTGGATATGAGTTGAACGCTATTGTTCACGAGAAAGACTTTCGAGTCACAAAGAAGTAATTGCGCACGCCAAAGAATTGGCGGTGGGGAATTGCGGCGGTGCGTGAGTTCCTGGCTCGAGAATGATCGAGGGGATGCACGGCGGCAGTGCAGCGACGTCTCCCGCATCGAGCCCAGCGATGCTGATTCGCGCAGATCAAGCGGGCGGAGGCCCAGCTTCGTGCCTAGTGGAGGGCTACTCCTGGGGCGCAGCGAAGGAAAATCGGCGTGCCAGCAAAGACGTTGCCTGACGTGATGTACCGAGTTGAATTAATCATCTTCCTGCCCCCTTTCTTTGAGACCTCTTCAACGTACGCACCCAAATGCGCGCGAGTCAAGTCAATTCGCGAAATATCTTGAAAATTGTCTGTGGTGCTCGCGCTCGTGCAAGTTTCGCGCGTGGTGTATCCGAATTCAACGAACGACCGGGGTTCGAATTGATGCACAACTCGGAGCGACTCGGAGGCTAGGAATTGGGTGGGAGCATCCAAATTCTGGTTCGGCGGTTGAGCCCCGCTCTAGGCTCCTCGACATGTCTTCAGCCTCAACGTCGAGCACCGAACGACTCGCCATCTCGGTCGGTGGCGACACGATTGCCGGCACGGTCTGGCTCCCCGCAGCGGAGCCGAGCGGCGTCGTGATCGTCAATCCGGCCACCGCGACACCCGAACGCTTCTACTCGACCTTCGCCGAGTACCTCACGAGCCGCGGCCTCGCCGCCGTGACCTACGACTATCGCGGCATCGGCGCATCCGGCTCGCCTCGCGACCACAAGCAACTGCGCATGCGTGACTGGATGCAGGTCGACGTGCCGTCCGTCGCAGGGTGGGCGCGCTCGCGATTCCCGCAGGTGCCGATCACGGCGGTCGGCCACAGCATTGGCGGGCACGCGATGGTGCTCGGCTATGGCATCGACGAGCTCGACCGCTTCGCGATCGTCGCCTCGCACGCCGCCTACACACGGTCGATCGAGCCGCGGGGCGAGCGACTGCGCGTCGGCGCCATCCTCAGCGTGATCGGCCCGACGCTGAGCCGCGGACTCGGGTACATGCCCGGCAAGCGCCTCGGCATCGGCGAAGATATCCCGGCCGCCGCGATGATCGAGTGGGGCCGCTGGGCCCGCAAGCCGGGCTACTTCTTCGACGACCCGAGCATGGGCGCCATCGAGCGGGCCGCCGCGGTCGATCGTGACGTCTATGCAATCGGCGCGGTCGATGACCCGTGGGCCTCGCCGCGGCAGATGGATGCGCTCACCTCGCGGCTCACCTCGGCCCGCGTCGAGCGGCGCACCTACTCACCCGCGGAACTCGGCGTCGCGAAGCTCGGACACCACGGCCTCCTGCGTCGAAAGGTGGGCGAAGCGGCCTGGCCCGAACTCGTCGACTGGCTCACCGCATCCGCGTGATTGCCGCTGAGGGCACGATCGTGCTGGTCGTCATCGCGGTCGCGCTGCCGATGATTGGCTACTTCTCGCTGTTCCTGCTCATGGCCACCGGGCGGCTCTCGTCGCTGTACGTAAAGCTCCGGGCGCGCCGAGCAGGTGCTGGGGCACGATAGGGTTGCAGAAGGATTCCGTGCCGTACGCAGTGCGCACGCGAATAGTGCGGTCACGTGTGTCCTCGGATGCGCGCCCGTACGACCTACCCGCGGCGGTGCCATCGTCGCGGTATCAGGGATCACCACCGGTCCACGACAAAGAAAGTATGACGTCATGGCCACAGGCACCGTCAAATGGTTCAACTCGGAAAAGGGCTACGGCTTCATCGCGCCCGACGATGGTTCGGCTGACCTGTTCGCGCACTTCAGCGCGATCAACGGCACCGGCTTCCGCGGTCTCGAAGAGGGCCAGAAGGTCGAGTTCGACGCAGAGCAGGGCCCCAAGGGCATGCAGGCGGCGAACATCACCGTTATCTCGTAGTACGACTACGTAGGGCGCCTCGCCCGGGCTTCATCGCTCGGGCGGGGCGCTCTTGTCGTTTCCGCGCGACGCCGCGGCATCGGCGCGAGTGCGAGATCTGGTGGTGGGATGAACACATGGACACGCAACGGCGCATGGCACAGGAGACTCGGGCGGTCTGGGCAACCGCCGTCTGCTTCGTCGCCGGCCTGCTCGGGGGAGTGCTCGTGCTCTGGGGCAACCCCCGCCCGGTCGCCGGCGACGGCTCGGTCGCGATGCCGATGGCGCTCGTCGCGGGGTTCGTCGCGGCCGCGGCCTTCGTCGTGAGCACGGGGATGCACCGCCGCGGCGACCACGCGAGCATGCCCGGCTGGCAGGTCGCGATCTCGTCGCTCTCGGCCGTCGCACTCACGATCGCGTTCGCGGGCGTGACCGCGCTCGCGGTGCTGCTCGCGAGCGAGGTGTTCGCCGTTGGGTTGCAGGGGCTCGAACTGCCGGCGGTCGGCGGCGGGATCCTCACGGGCGTCGCGAGCGCGGTGGGTGGACGCCTCACGTTCGAAGCCGGCATCGAGCTGCGCACAACCGACCTCGCAAACCTGCTGTTCGTCTATCTCATCGTCGGCACGCTGTTCGCGATGATTACGGCCGCCGACCCGCGCTGGTGGGAGCTCAATTTTTCGCAGCTCGGCATCGGGGCCGGCGCGTGGGCGTTCAACGGCACGCTCGTCGTCGCGGGACTCCTCATCGCAACCGTCGGCTCGTATATCGGCCGCGACCTGCACCGCATCCTCGGCGATGCGGCGCTCGGGCGGATCGCGTGGGTCGTCGTGCTCTGGGCCGCGACGGGCGTCGCGCTCGCGGGCGTCGGCATGGTGCCGCTCGAACGCAACCTGCTCGGCCACAACCTCTTCGCGTTGTCGGCGCTCGTGTTGTTCACGGTGGCGGGCGTCGTCACGACGATCGTGATGCCCGGCCCACCGCGGCCGCTCGTGGTGACGTCGGTCGCGATCGCCGCGCTCATCGTCCTCGCGGCCGTGCTCGCGTTCGGCTTCGACCTCTATTCGGTGACGGCGCTCGAGGCGATCGTGATCGGCCTCGGCCTGCTCTGGCTCACGACGCAGGTGCGGATGCTCGCGGTGCTGACACCGCAGGTGACCCGCCCGGCGCGGCGCACGACGATCTTCATCGTTCGGTGAGTCGCGCGCGCACCAAGGCTGCCCGCCAAAGTAAACAACCGGCGAAGTTCGCCGAACTGGCGCCGATGCGGGGCCGCCGGTGTCGCTGGCTGGTGTGAGAATAGAGGTTGTCGCATTGATCCGACTTCCGCGGATCCCGAAGAAGGAGCACCGGAGAACTTGGATACAGCCCTGCCCCCAGCGCAGTCCTCCCCGAACGCGCAAGAGGTGCTGCGGCGCGCCAGCCATGCCCCGGCGCCCCGCACGCTGATCGATATTCTGCGGGCCACGGCGGCGGAGCATCCCGACGCCTCGGCGATTGACGACGGCTCGGCGGCGCTGAGCTACGGCCAGCTGCTCGAGGAGGTCGAGGCGATGGCCGACACCCTGCGTGCCGCGGGCGTTCGGCCCGGTGACCGCGTCGGCGTGCGCGTCGACTCGGGTTCGCAGCAGCTCTACATCGCGATTCTCGCGATCATGCGCGCCCGCGCGGCCTACGTGCCGGTCGACGCCGATGACACCGAGGAGCGCGCGAACCTCGTGTTCGGCGAAGCGCACGTCGCCGGCATTATCGGCAACGACGGCTACGTGTCGAGCGAGCGCGAACTCGGCGGCGTTGAGCCGCCCGAGGCGCCGATCGACTCGGCCGACCCGGCCCTCGAAGAGGACGCCTGGATTATCTTTACCTCGGGCTCGACCGGCGTGCCGAAGGGCGTTGCCGTGACGCACCGCTCGGCGGCCGCGTTCGTCGACGCCGAGGCGAACATGTTCCTCCAGCAGGATCCGCTCGGCCCCGGCGACCGCGTGCTCGCGGGCCTCTCGGTCGCGTTCGACGCGTCGTGCGAGGAGATGTGGCTCGCGTGGCGCCACGGGGCCTGCCTCGTGCCCGCCCCGCGCGCGCTCGTGCGCTCGGGCGAGGACCTCGCGCAGTGGCTCGTGCGCCAGAGCATCTCGGTGGTCTCGACCGTGCCGACACTCGCCGCGATGTGGCCCGCCGAGTCGATTGAGAACGTGCGCCTGCTCATCTTCGGCGGCGAGGCCTGCCCGCCCGAGCTTGCCGCCCGCCTCGTCGAGGAGGACCGCGAGGTCTGGAACACCTACGGCCCGACCGAGGCCACCGTCGTCTCGTGCGGCTGCCAGCTCGACGGCGTCTCGCCGATCAGCATCGGCCTGCCACTCGATGGCTGGGACCTCGCCGTCGTCGACGCCGAGGGCAACCGTGTCGCCCCGGGCGAGCAGGGTGAGCTCATCATCGGCGGCGTCGGCCTCGCCCACTACCTCGACCCCGCGAAGGACGCCGAAAAGTACGCGCCGATGCCGTCGCTCGGGTGGGAGCGCGCGTACCGCTCGGGCGATCTCGTGCGCTTCGAAGAGACCGGCCTGATGTTCCTCGGCCGCGCCGACGACCAGGTCAAGGTCGGTGGTCGCCGCATCGAGCTCGGTGAGGTCGAAAATGCGCTGCAGGATCTGCCCGGCGTGACCGCGGCCGCGGCCGCCGTGCGCAAGAGCGAGGCCGGCGTTGCCGTGCTCGTCGGCTACCTCGTTGTCGAGGGCAACGGTGGCGAACTCGACCGAGCGCACGCCCGTGACTACCTCGCTTCGCGCCTCGCGGCCGGCGTCATGCCGCTGCTCGCGGTCGTTGACGAGCTGCCCATCCGCACCTCGGGCAAGGTCGACCGCGCCGCACTGCCGTGGCCGATTCCGGGCGCCGGCGCGGGGGAGGGGCTCGACGCGAATCCCGATCTCACCGATGCCGAACGCTGGCTCGGCGAGCAGTGGCAGGCCGTGCTCGGCGTGCCGGTGCCGTCGGTGACCGCCGACTTCTTCGACCTTGGTGGCGGCTCGCTCGCCGCGGCGCAGCTCGTGTCGCGCATCCGCACCCGCGTGCCCGAGTTCACGGTGGCTGACATCTACGACGTGCCGCGCCTCGCCGCCATGGCGAAGGCCGTCGCGGCGACCGACGCGAACGCCGACCCCGACAGCTACCACCAGCCCCGGCCGACGCCGAAGCGCACGCAGTGGGCGCAGACCCTCGCGGGCATCCCGCTGTTTATTGCGAGCGGCGTGCGCTGGCTGCTCTACCTGCTCACCGCGAGCACGATTTTGCACGCGATCGACCCGGTCGCGTTTGCCGTGCTGCCCGAGGTCTCGTGGGTGGCGCTCATCATTGGTCTCGTCATCGTTTCGACGCCGTTTGGTCGCATGTCGATCGCGGTGCTCGTCTCGCGTCTGCTGCTCGCGGGCGTGAAGCCCGGCGACTACTCGCGCGGCGGCGGCGTGCACATGCGCCTCTGGCTCGCGGAACAGTTCGCGACGCAGATCGACGCGGTCGGCCTCGCCGGCGCCCCCTGGGTCTCGGTGTACGCCCGGCTGCTCGGCGCGAAGGTCGATAAGGAGGTCAGCCTCCACTCGCTGCCGCCGATCACCGGCATGCTCGAGGTCGGCCGCGGCAGCGCGATCGAGCCCGAGGTCGACCTTACCGGCTACTGGATCGACGGCGACCTGCTGCGCCTCGGCGGTGTGCAGATTGGCAACAACGTCACGGTCGGCGCGCGCTCGACGCTCGCACCGGGCACCCGCGTCGACGACGGCGCCGAGATCGCGCCCGGCTCGGCTGTGTTCGGCCGCGTGAAGTCGGAGCAGCTCTGGGCGGGCTCGCCCGCGGTGCGCATCGGCGGCGCGAAGGACTCGAAGAAGCGCAAGGCGCTCGAGGGCTGGCCGAGGGGCGTCGCCCCGCAGCGCCCCGTCTGGAAGCTCGCCTACGGCATCTCATCGGTCGGCCTCGCGCTATTGCCGTTCGTCGCCTTTACGGTCGGCGCGCTGGTGCTCGCACCGGGCATCCGCGGCGCCGAGACGCTGCTCGGCGCGTTCGGTGGCGTGATGGCCTGGCTCGTGCCGGCCGTGCTCGCCGCCGGCATCGTCTACGCCGGCGCGGTCGTCGTGCTCGTGCGCCTGCTGTCGATTGGGATGCGCGAGGGCACCTACCCGGTGCACAGCCGCCAGGGCTGGGCGGCCTGGACCACGGAGCGCCTGCTCGACGCGGCCCGCAACTTCCTCTTCCCCCTCTACTCGAGCCTGTTCACGCCGATCTGGCTGCGGATGCTCGGGGCCAAGGTCGGCAAGAACGTCGAGGCCTCGACCGTGCTGCTGCTGCCGAAGATGGCACGCATCGACGACGGCGCGTTCCTCGCCGACGACACGATGGTCGCTTCGTACGAGCTGCACCGCGGTTGGCTGCGCATTGGCCAGGTGCGCATCGGCAAGAAGGCGTTCCTCGGCAACTCCGGCATGGCCGGCCCCGGCCACAAGGTGCCAAAGAACTCGCTCGTCGCGGTGCTCTCGGTTGCCCCGTCGAAGGCGAAGTCGGGCTCGTCGTGGCTCGGCTCGCCGGCCACCCGCCTGCGTCGCGTGACGCAGGACGGTGACGACGAGCGCACATACAACCCCGGCGGTCGCCTGCGCATCGCGCGCACGCTCTGGGAGCTCTGCCGCATCGTGCCCGTGTTCGTCACCTGCGGCCTCGGGGTCGCGGTGCTGTTCACCTTCGCGTGGCTGTGGGACGCGACAGGCCCGCTGTGGACCCTGCTGCTCTCGGGCGTCGTCATGCTCGTCGCCGGTGGCATCGCCGCGCTCATCACGACCATCGCGAAGTGGACGATCGTCGGCCCGATCCGCGTTGGCGAGCATCCGCTCTGGTCGAGCTTCGTGTGGCGCACCGAGGTGAGCGACACGTTCACCGAGATGCTCGCCGCGCCCTGGTTTGCCCGCTCGGCCATCGGCACGCCAGCGATGGCGGTGTGGCTGCGCTCGCTCGGCGTGAAGGTCGGCCACGGCGTCTGGTGCGACACCTACTGGCTGCCCGAGCCCGACCTCGTCACGCTCGGCGACGGCTCGACCGTGAACCGCGGTTGCGTCGTGCAGACGCACCTGTTCCACGACCGCATCATGAGCATCGACACCGTCGAGCTCGGCGCAGGCGCGACGCTCGGCCCACACAGCGTGGTGCTGCCCGCCGCGAGCATCGGCGACCACGCGACGGTCGGCCCCGCGTCGCTCGTCATGCGCGGCGAATCGGTGCCCGTCGGCTCGCGCTGGAGCGGCAACCCCATCGGCCCGTGGCGCGCCGTGAAGGTGCGCGCCTACCAATCCACCAACTAACCGCGCACACGCGCTGAGATACTCCCGAATGAAGTCACTTTCCACGCTGCCCACTGCCTTTCCGCACCCCTATATGCCCGACTCGGGCGACGGCCGGTACTCGGTAGAGCACTACGAGCTCGAGCTCGACTACACGCCGCGCACGAATCGGCTCGAGGGCACCGCGACCCTGCGCGTCCTCGTGCTCGAGGCGACGAAGTCGCTGCGGGTCGACCTGCACGCGCTCAAGGCGTCGAAGATGAAGGTGCGCGGCAAGGTGCACAAACAGTTCTCGCAGGATCGCCGCAGCGTGCAGCTCAAGTTTGGCGATCGGCTCGAGGCCGGCGCGCGCTTCGAGGTCGAGATCGAGTACGCGGGCCGACCAGGGCCAACCCGTTCGAAGTGGGGGCAAATCGGTTGGGAGGAGCTCGAGAACGGCGCCCTCGTCGCCTCGCAGCCGACCGGCGCGCCGACCTGGTTTCCGTGCAACGACCGCGTCGACGACCGCGCGACCTACGACATCACCTTCACCTGCGACAAGGACTTCTTTGTCGCGGCGACCGGCAAGCCGGGGCGCGTGTCGTCGCGCGGCGGCAAGCGCACGTGGCGCTTCGCGAGCTCGGTGCCGACGGCGACCTACCTCGTCGCCGTGCACGTCGGTGAGTACCGCGAGTACAAGCTCGGCACCGGGCGCATCGTCACGCCGCCCGCCCAGTGGTCGCGGGTGCGCCAGGCGTTCTCGCCGATGCCGAAGATGGTCGAGGTGTTCGAAGACTGGTTCGGCGAGTACCCGCAGGTCGACCTCACGACGGTCGTGACCGAGGAGGAACTCGAGATTCCGCTCGAGGCCCAGGGCATGGCGACCTTTGGCGTGAACCACTGCGCGCCCGACGAGCAGCGACTCATCGCGCACGAGCTCGCCCACCAGTGGTTTGGCAACAGCGTCGACATTCGCCAGTGGGCCGACATCTGGCTCAACGAGGGCTTCGCCTGCTACGCCGAATGGGTGTGGTCGGAGGCGGCTGGCGGCCGGACGATCGCCGAGTGCGCGCAGCACCACTACGGGCGGCTCGTGCGCGAGCGGCAAGACCTCGTGCTCGCCGACCCGGGCGAGAAGCAGCTGTTCGACGACCGCGTCTACAAGCGCGGCGCCCTGCTGCTCGAGTCGCTGCGTCGCACGGTCGGCAACGACGTGTTCCGGGCCGTGCTGCACCGCTGGGTGACCGAGTACCGCCACCGCCTCGTCGGCACCGAGGACTTCCTCGCGGTGGTCGAGGAGGTCGCGGGCATTCCGCCGCAGGCCGACCTCTGGAAGGCATGGCTCTACGAAAAGCCCGTGCCCCCGCTGCCACCGGTCACCTCGGCGTAGCGTCGCGCGTTCGCGCGGCGAGGGCCACGACGATCGGCCAGCGGTCAGCGTCGGGCCTGCCCGGGCCCACGGGCAGCGTGACGTGCTCGACGGTGAACCCCCGTGCATCCGCTCGCTGCCAGTCGCCGCGCAGGCCGATGCCGCGCGCCTTTGCGACGGCCTCGAGCGCCGTCCACGTTTGGATGCTCGGTTCGGGCGAGTCGGGCAGCGCCTCGGCGATCGCGGCGCGGGTGCGCGGCGAGTCGGTCTCGGCATCGATGCCGAACTCCGTAACGCCGAGCGGCGCGACCGCGACGACCGCGACCGGTCCGGCGTAGCTCACGCTCACGCTGACCCGCGCGACGCTCGCGCCCGCCGGAGTGACGACCCGCAGCGGGCCGTGCTCGCGGCTGCCGCAGACCGCGCACTCCTGCTCGAAGGCGACGTCGCCGAATTCGGGAACGAGCAGCTCTCGCAGCACGCCGCGGGCGACCTCGCGGCGTGACGCGACCGCCGGTCGCGCCCATGCGAGGCGGGCCCCGCCGGGGGTCTCGAGTTGCTGGGTTTCCACGCGAGCATCGTACGCGTCAGGAGGCGATGAGCACTCCGCCAAAGGCGATGCCAGCGACGACCAAGGTGGAGGCGGCGGCGAGGGCGAATGGCCGCGCGCCGACCTTGCGCAGCTGCGCGATGCGCACGCCGCAGCCGAGCCCGAACATCGCGGCCGCGAGCAGCAGGGTCTGGAGTTGGCCCGCGATGTCGAGGGCCAGAGCCGGCAGCGGCACGAACGAGCGCAGCAGCACGGTGGCGAGGAACCCGACTACGAACAGCGGCATGATCGGCGGCAGCTTCGGCGCCGACTGCCCGGCACTCGCCGCGGCATTGCGGCGTGCCCGGATGCTCAGCACGGCCATGACCGGCGCCAGCATGAGCACGCGGGCAAGCTTCACGAGCACGGCTGCCGTGAGCGCGCCGCCGCCGAGGACGCCGCCGATCGCCACGACCTGCGCGATCTCGTGGGTTGCGCCGCCGCCCCACATGCCGGCCGTGCGCGCATCCAGGCCCATCAGTGTCGCGATGCCGGGCACCGCGAAGATCATGATCGTGCCGAAGATGACGACGAGCGCGACCGCGGTGACGGTGTCGTGTTCGTGCTTGTCGTCGGGGTCGGTGACGCCGGCCGCGCCCGCGACCGCCGCGGCGCCGCAGATCGAGAAGCCGCAGGCGATGAGCAGCCGCAACTGCCGCGGCACGCCGAAGAGGCGGCCGAGCGCGAGGGTGCCGAAGATACCGCCGGTCACAATCGCAAGCACCACGAGCAGCATGGGTGCCCCCAGCGCGACGATGTCGCCGAGTACGAGCTGCAGGCCGAGCAGCACGATGCCCGCCCGCAGCAGGTGCTTCGCGGCGAAGCTGATGCCGGGCGTGAGCGGTGCCCGAACGAGGCCGGTGTTTGCCGCGACGACGCCGAGGATGATCGCGACGAGCATCGCGCTGAGGCCGGGCACGAGCAACCCGACTCCCATCGACGCCACCGCGGCCGCGAGCGCCACTGCGACGCCGGGCATCGTCGAACGGATGCGCGGGGTGCGAGTGGTCGGGGCAGGTGTGTCAACGGTGGTGGAGGCCATGCCTCGATGCTTCCGCGGCGCGTGATCGCTCGGTAGAGGCACCTTTCGGCAGGGGTACCGGGTCATCTTGTAACCGGAACCTCGTGTGCGGTCTGCCCAATGCCGCGCGGATTCGCTAGCGTCAAACCATGTCGAACGTCGCTAAGTCTGCCGAGGATGCCGCGCACCAGGTGCAACGGCAGCCTGCCTACCGCGCCCTCGTCAAGGTCGGCGTGGTCGCCTACGGCCTCATGCACCTCGTCATCGCCTGGCTCGCCCTGCGCGTCGCGTTCGGCGACCACAACGCCGATGCTTCGAACACCGGCGCACTCAAGGAGCTCGCCCAGACGCCGCTCGGTGGCATGCTGCTCTGGATCGTTGGCGTCGGCTTCATCGCGCTCGTCGTGTGGCAGCTCGTCGCCGGGTTCGTCGGCTACCGCGAGTTCGATGGCGGCAAGCGCCTGCGCAAGCGACTCGGCGCGTTCGCGCGGGCGGTGCTCTACGCGGTGCTCGCGGCCTCGTCGATCGCCACCGCGATCGGTGGCGGGTCGGGCGGTGGGGGAGGCGGCGAGGAATCGCTCACCTCGCGGCTCATGTCGATGCCGTTCGGGCCCTGGCTCGTCGTGGCGATCGGGCTCGGCATCGTCGCCGTCGGTGTTGCGCAGATCGTGAAGGGCGTCTCGGGCAAGTTCAACGAGGAACTCGAGACCGAGCTCACCGGCACGCCCCGCTGGCTGGCCGGCGCCGGCTGGATCGCGAAGGGCGTCGCGATTTCGCTCATCGGCGGCCTGTTCGTCGCCGCGGCGATCGCCCATGACCCCGAGGAGGCGGGCGGCATGGACGAGGCGCTCACTGCGCTCACGCAGCAGCCCTTCGGCGTCGCACTGCTCGTCGTCCTCGCGGTCGGCATCGGCTGCTTCGCTTTCTGGTGCTGGCACCTGCTGCGCCACGCGAAGCACGCGTAACTCCGTTCGCCTGCCGCGAGCGCACGCTGCGCTTGGGCGGTGAACAAGGGGCGAACAAGCGAGTGGGGGAATAGATGCGCGCCGTCGCGCATTGCATTCCTTCGGGCCGCAGCGTCGGTCCGACCCTTCCCCCTGACTTTTAGGAGCACATCCGTGACCACCATCGGTTACATCGTCGGCAGCCTCTCGAGCACGTCCATCAACCGCGCCCTCGTCGAGGCGATCGCGAAGCTCGCGCCCGAGGGCGTCGAGTTCCGTGAGATCGAAATCAAGAACCTGCCGTTCTACTCGGAGGACCTTGAGGCCGACTTCCCGCAGGTCGCAACCGACTTCAAGCAGGCGATTGCTGACGTCGACGGCGTGCTCATCGCGACACCCGAGTACAGCCGCTCGATTCCCGGTGTGCTGAAGAACGCGTTCGACTGGTCGACCCGCCCCTACGGCAACATGTCGTTCAGCGGCCGCCCCGTCGCGGTCATCGGTGCCTCGGGCGGCCCCATCTCGACCGCGGCGGCGCAGCAACACCTGCGCGCGATCATGGGCCACTTCAACGCGATCGTCATGGGTCAGCCCGAGGGCATGATCCAGATGACTCCAGGCCTCATCAACGAGCACGGCGAGATCACGAACGATGGCACCAAGGAGTTCCTGACCGCCTACCTCGGCGCATTCATCTCGCTCATCGAGCGCGTGCAGAAGGCGAACGCCTAGGCGCCTCCTCGACACGGCGACGGCCCGCGGTGATTCGCGGGCCGTCGCCGTTTTCGGTGCATTCTGGTTGGACTTGTGGGTGCACGACGGGAATACTGGTCGGAGTCGACAGGAGCCCCATGAGCCACGCGAATTCGTCTGCGACGACCGCCGCCATCCCGCGCTGGCTGAGGGTGATCCTTCCCGCCGCGATCATCCTGCTCTGGTTACTCGGGGCGAGCATCGGAGGCCCGTACTTCGGCAAAGTGAGCGAGGTCTCGTCGAACGACCAAACCGCCTACCTACCCGACTCAGCCGACGCAACGCGGGTGCAGCAGCTTGCGAGCGGCTTCACCGACGACGACGTGCTGCCGGCGGTGGTCGTGTTCACGTCGTCCACCGAGTTGGATGCGCAGCAGCTCGACACTCTTGAGGCCGCGGTGGCCGACTTGTCGCAGCTCGACGCGGTGCCCGACGACATTTCGCCGCTGATACCCTCCGACGACGGCCTCGCGGCGCAGGCATTCGTACCGATCTCGGCCGACGCCGAGATCGGTGACGTCGTGGCCGAACTCTCCGAGCGGCTCGAGGCCGCCGCGCCCGCGGGAGTCACGGCCTACGTCACCGGCCCGGCCGGGTTTACAGCCGACCTCAGCGCGGCGTTCTCGGGCATCGACGGCGTGCTGCTGCTCGTGGCGCTCCTCGCCGTCTTCGTGATCCTCATCGTCGTCTACCGCTCGCTCCTGCTGCCGATCGCGGTGCTTGCGACGAGCGTGTTTGCGCTCACGGTCGCCCTGCTCACCGTCTGGTGGCTCGCGAAGGCAGGCGTGCTGCTGCTGAGCGGCCAGACCCAGGGCATCCTGTTCATCCTCGTCATCGGCGCCGCGACCGACTATTCGCTGCTCTATGTCTCGCGCTTCCGCGAAGAGCTGCGCCACACGAACGACAAATGGCGGGCCACCAAGAACTCGCTGCGCGGCGCGTTCGAGCCGATCCTGGCCTCGGGTGGCACCGTCATCGCGGGCCTGCTCTGCCTGCTGCTCAGCGACCTCAAGTCGAACAGCACGCTCGGCCCGGTTGCCGCGATCGGCATCGCCTTCGCCATGCTCGCAGCGCTCACGCTGCTGCCGGCCGTGCTCTACGCGTTCGGGCGCGCGGCATTCTGGCCGCGCCGACCGAAGTACGAGCCGGTGCACGCCGCGGGCGCCGACGCCGCGGCGAGCGAGGCCGTGACCGGCGGGTGGGCCGGCCTCGGCCGCCGCATCCAGCGCCGACCGCGGGCGGTCTGGATCGTCACCTCGCTCGTGCTGCTCGCCGGCGCGCTCGGCGTGACCCAGCTGCAGGCGCACGGCGTGCCGCAGTCCGACCTCGTGCTCGTGAGCTCGGATGCGCGCGACGGCCAGACCGCGCTCGGCGAGCACTTCCCGGGTGGTTCGGGCAGCCCCGTGAACGTCATCGTCGACGCCGACTCGCTGCAGCAGGCAGCCGACGTGCTGCTCGACCGCGACGGCATCGCGAGCGTCACCGTCGCGAGCGGCGACAGCGCATCCGGCTCGGCGACCGTGACGGCCGACGGCATCTCCGCAGCGGGCCCACCCGGCACCCCAACGCCCGAGCCGACGGTCGTCGACGGCCACGTGCTGCTCCAGGGCACGCTCACCGACGCGCCCGACTCGGCCGCCGCCGAGACCACCGTGACCGAGGTGCGCGCCGCCTACGCCGACGCGGGCCTCGACGCGCTCGTCGGCGGCGTCACCGCGACGGCCATCGACACGAACGCCGCATCGATTCACGACCGCAACCTCATCATCCCCGCGGTGCTCGTGGTGATCCTGCTCATCCTCATGCTGCTGCTGCGGTCAGTGCTCGCGCCGGTGTTGCTCGTGCTCACGACCGTGCTGTCGTTCTTCGCCGCGCTCGGCGTCGCGGCGCTCGTGTTTAACGGGGTGTTCCAGTTCCCGGGTGCCGACGCCGCCGTGCCGCTTTACGGCTTCGTGTTCCTCGTCGCGCTCGGCATCGACTACAACATCTTCCTCATGACGCGCGTGCGCGAGGAGACGCTGCGGGTCGGCACCCGCGCGGGCATCCTGCGGGGACTCGCGGCCACGGGCGGCGTCATCACCTCGGCTGGCCTCGTGCTCGCGGCGACGTTCGCGGCGCTCGCCGTCATCCCCATCCTCTTCCTCGCCCAAATCGCGTTCATCGTGGCGTTCGGAGTTCTGCTCGATACCTTCTTGGTACGCGCCGTGCTCGTGCCTGCGCTCTTCACTGACGTAGGCCGCGCCATCTGGTGGCCCTCGAAACTCGCTCGGAAGGAAGACCAATGATGGATCGGTACGTAATCGCGGGCGCATCCGGGCTGATCGGGCGGGCGCTCACCGAGTCGCTGCAGCGCGACGGCGCAACCGTCGTTCGGCTCGTGCGCCGGCCGACCGAGTCGCCCGACGAGGTGCAGTGGCTGGCGAACTTCGAGCCACTCGACCCGAGCATTCTGGCCGGCAGCAAGGCCGTCATTAACCTCTGCGGCGCGAGCATCGGCCGCCTGCCATGGACGCCGGCCTACGCGACCGAACTGCGGCGCTCGCGGCTGCGCCCGACCCGCGTGCTTGCCGACGCGCTGCGCGCCCTCGGTAAGGAGGCGCCGGCGTTCGTCTCATCCTCGGCCGTCGGCTTCTACGGCGACCAGCCGGGCGCCACCCTCGACGAACGGGGCGCGCCCGGTGACACGTACCTCGCGCGGCTCTGCGCGCAGTGGGAGGCGGCGGCCCTGCTCGCGGGGCCGGATGCGCGGGTCGCGCTGCTGCGCACGGCGCCGCTCGTGCACGCCGACGGCGTGCTCAAGCCGCTGCTCACGCTGACGAAGCTCGGGGTGAGCGGGCCGCTCGGCGGCGGGCATCAGGTCATGCCGTGGATCTCGCTCGACGACGAGGTGCGGGCGATTCGCCACATCATCGACGAGGGGCTCACCGGCCCCGTGAATCTCACCGGCCCGACCCTGGCGACCTCGAACGACCTCGGGCGCGCCCTCGCGCAGCGGCTGCGGCGACCCTACTTGCTGCCGGTGCCGAAGTGGGGCCTGCGGACGGCACTCGGGCGCCGGGCCGCGGACTCGCTGCTGCTTGCCGACGCGGCCGTGCAGCCAACCCGGCTTGTCGAGAGTGGGTTCGAGTTCGAGCATCCGACGGTGGCGGATGCGGTGGCCGCGGCGGTGCCCGCGCGCGGCTAGGTCGCTACTCGCGCGTGCGGCCGTCGAGCGCCCACGCCGTCGCCATCACGACGAGCCCCGCGAGCGGGACGACGAGCAGGGCGAGCCGGAGCGAGGCATGGTCGGCGACGAAGCCGACGAGCGGCGGCGAGAGCAGGAAGCCGAGGCGCAGCAGCCACGACACGAGCGTGAGGCCGGTGCCGGGGCGGAAGCCGGGCAGCTCATCCGCCCGGTGCATCGCCGCCGGGATGAGCGTGGCGACGCCGAAGCCGGCCGCCGCGAAGCCCGCGATCGTGCCGGGCACGCTCGGGAACCAGAGCGCGAGGCCCATGCCGACGAACGCGACGGCGCCGCCCGCGAAGGCGACGGTGCGCTGCCCGAAGCGGTCGGTGAGGGGGTCGCCGATGATGCGGCCGACGAACTGCGCGCCGACGAGCGCGATGAAGCCGAGCGCGGCCAGCGACTCGGGCGCCCCGAGCGAGTCCGAGAGGTAGAGCGCGGCCCACGACGAACCCGCGTCCTCGACCGTCGCACCGGCGATCGCAATGAGTACGAGCATGAGCAGCGTCACGTAGATGCGCGGGCCCGGGCGGGCCGCAGGCGCGGGAACGACCTCGACGCCCTGCGTATCCAGTTCAACCTCGGTGTCACGGCCCGGTAAGAGATAGCGGTAGGCGATGAGCGCGACGGTTGCGAACAGCACCACTGAGATGCCGAGGTGCAGCGCGAGCGGTACGTGCAGCGCGATCGCGGCGGCCGACATCGCGCCGCCGATCACCGAGCCGATCGACCAGATCGCGTGGAAGCTGTTGATGATCGACTTGCCGTAGCGGCGCTGCACCCGCAGACCGTGTGTGTTCTGCGCAACGTCGGTGACCGCATCCATCGCTCCGCCGAAGGCGAGCGCCGCGACGAACAGCGCGAGCGTCGGCGACGCGCCGGCGGCGAGCACGCCGAGCCCCGTCGCGACCGTGCCAGCGACCGCGAGCTTGCCCGAGCCGAAGCGGCGGATGAGCGCGCCCGCCGCGAGGCCCGCGAGGATCGCGCCGAGGGGATACGCGATGACCGCGAGGCCGTAGACCGCATTGTCGAGGCCGAGCTGCGCCTTGATCTCGGGGAAGCGGGGCACGATGTTCGCGAAGATCGCTCCGTTCGTGAGGAAAAGGGCGCCGACCGCGCGCCGGGCTCGAGCGTCCTCGGGGAGCGGGGCGGCGGGGCTCAACGACATGCTCGCGATCGTATCGTTCGGGAGTTTCGGTGCGCCCCCGGTGGGCTCGAAAACGTTGAGGCAACATCGACCCAGGCGGCGTACCCTGACGCCCAAATCCCTGACGAGAGAAAGGTACGACCATGTCTATCGACCCCATCTCCGTGCCACTGCCGAACGTCGACGTGCCGACGCACGTGCCCGATGTCGTCAGCGACCCCGCCGAGAACATCGAGCCGGGCTCCGACTGGGCCGACGAGGGCGGCGCCGTCGAGAAGGGCCACGACGACGACTGAGCTGGGCTGCGGTTGACGCTTAGGTGAGCAGCGTCGCGAGCGCCTCATCGGTGGCGGCGACGGCCTCGCGGTCGAAGGTGCTCGAGCTCACGA
The DNA here is from genome assembly GCF_023370115.1 of Gulosibacter sediminis. NCBI lineage: Bacteria > Bacillati > Actinomycetota > Actinomycetes > Micrococcales > Microbacteriaceae > Gulosibacter > Gulosibacter sp. ACHW.36C. Next base: position 535,712 of record NZ_CP097160.1, read on the forward strand.
GCAGGCCCTCGGCGCCGGTGCGCGCGACGATTTCCTTGAGCCGCTCGGCGACCTCGTCGGCCGTGCCCGCGATGCCGCGCCGCACCTGTTGGGCGATTTCCTGTTGCTGCTTCGCGCCGGCGGCCGCGCGTCGGCGGTGCACCTCGTCGACCGGTTGCAGGGCGCGGAACTCGCCGACGTTGCGCGAGTCGGCGAGCGCCCACGCCTCCGGGAGGAGCAGCTCGCGGGCGCGCTCGCGGGTTACGGCCACCATGACGTCGACGTTCGCGACCAGCCGCGGCTCGGGCGCCGCTTCGCTCGGTACATAGCTGTTGCGGTAGCGCTCGAGCGCCTCGGCGTTGTTGAGCAGCGAACCGCCGACGATGGCGGGCAGGCCGAGTTCAGCCGCGAGCTTGAGGCCGCCGCGAATCGCGAGCAGATAGATCGGCGGGGCGGCGACCCGCGGCATCGTGCGCACCGGCCCCTCGTCGCGGAGGAAGCCGCGCACCTGCGCGATCTCGTCGCGATACTCTTCGTCGCTCACGCGCATCCGGCCGAGCGCCTCGCGCACCGCGGGGATGAAGCCGAGCGAGCCGCCGAGCCCGAGGTCGACGCGGCCCGGATGCAGGGCTTCGAGCAGCGCCGCGTGCTCGGCGATGAGGAGCGGGCGGTGGTTCGGCACCATGATGCCGCCGGTGCCGAGGCGGATGCGCCGGGTGCGCGCGCCGATTGATGCGAGTAGCAGGCCCGGGGTCGCGCTCGCGATGCCGGGCACGCTGTGATGTTCGGCGACCCAGAAACCGTGAAACCCGAGCTCGTCGGCGCGCACGGCCCGCTCGACCGTGGCCGCGACGGCCTGCGCATCCGTTTCGCCGACGCGCGTGCGCGTGCGGTCGAGCAGCGAGATCTGCATGGGTTCCTTTCGCCGAGCTCCTCAGATGACAACGGAGATGGAGCGGTGAAATTCCGCATGGCGTCGCGCCAGTTTGGGCGTCGAGGCTCCGTGTCGGATGCTCGTCGTATGTTGGCACGGCAGCATCCAGCGAACACGAGAGGGCATGTGCGTATGTCGAACTCTGCAGCGCCGCGAACCCAAGTCATTGTCGTCGGCAGCGTCAACGTCGACCTCACCGCGACGGGCACGCCGGTGCCGAGCGCGGGCGAGACCCGCACCGGCGACCACTTCGCCATGGGGCTTGGCGGCAAGGGGGCGAACCAGGCCGTCGCGGCCGCACGGGCGGGGGCGTCGACGAAGTTCGTCGGCTGCGTCGGCGACGACACCTTCGCCGTCGTCGCGATCCACGCACTGCGCGAGGCGGGCGTCTCCCTCGGCGAGCTGCACGAGGTCGACGGCACGACCGGCGTCGCGCACATTCGCGTCGACGCGGCGAGCGGCGACAACTCGATCTTTGTGATTCCAGGGGCGAACGCCGCCCTCACCCCCGAGCGGGCGGTCGCGAGTCTGCGGGCGGTCGCCAGCGAGGCTGTCGTCGTGCTGCTGCAGCTCGAGGTGCCGCTCGAGACGGTCGTCGCCGTTGCGGCCGCGGCCGGCGAGCTCGGCCTACGGGTCGTGCTCGACCCCGCGCCCGCGCGCGAGCTGCCCGCGTCGCTCTGGCACGACGTCGAGGTGGTCACCCCGAACGAGCACGAGGCCGGCCTGCTCTCGGGCATTGAGGTGACCGACGACGCCTCGGCCGAGCGCGCGGGGCGCTGGTTCCTCGAGCGGGGTGCCAGTGTCGCCCTCATTACGCGCGGGGCGGCCGGCGCGAGTCTCGTCACGAGCGTCGAGGTCGGGCACCTCCGCGCGGCCGCAGTCGACGCCGTCGACACGACCGCGGCCGGCGACTCGTTCGCGGGCCACCTCGGCGCCGCGCTCGCGGCGGGCGCCGAACTGCGCGTGGCCGTCACGCGAGCACTCGCGGCCGGTTCGCTCGCGGCGACGCGACCCGGCGCATCCGAGTCGATTCCGACGCGCGACGAGGTCGATCGCGAACTCGCGGCGCGACGCTAGCGGCCATCCAGGCTGCGCGTACTCGCCGCTCCTACACTGGCCCCGAGCGATGGGAGGCCGAATGGTCGAGCAGAATTCCAACGAACCCAAGGGCCGCGGACGCCCCCGCCTGAGCCTCGGCATCAGCCGCATCCAGCGCACGTTCGCCGACCCCCGCCGGGCCGACGCGTCGAACCCCTCGTACGTCGAGTGGCTCAAGCGGCACTCGATGCTCGGCGACGCGAACGTCATGGCGCGCGGGCTGTCGGGCCAGGCGAGCATGTGGCGCAACGCCTACGCCGTGCCCGACGCGCGCCGCGCACTCGACCAGGCGTCGGTGTGGTTCACGACCTACCCGAGCGCGATGATCACGAAGCCGGGGGAGTCGTTCCTCGCGACCCTCGGCAACGAGGAGCTGTGGCAGGCGTTCGCGCGCATCGGCATCGGCGCGATTCACACGGGCCCGACGAAGATCGCCGGCGGCATCGTCGGCTGGCAGACGAGCCCGAGCGTCGACGGTCAGTTCGACCGCATCTCGACCCGCGTCGACGGCGCGTTCGGCACCGAGGCCGAGTTCCAGCGCCTCACCGACCGGGCCGAGGAGTACGGCGGCATCGTCATCGACGACATCGTTCCCGGCCACACCGGCAAGGGCGCCGACTTCCGCCTCGCCGAGATGGGGTACAAGGAGTACCCGGGCATCTTCCACATGGTGAACATCCCCGAGGAGTTCTGGCACCTGCTGCCCGAGGTGTCCGAGGGGGAGGACTCGGCGAACCTCAGCCCCTCGGCCGAGGCCTCGCTCGCGCGCGAGGGCCTCATCATCGGCTCGCTGCAGCGCGTCATCTTCTACCAGCCCGGCGTAAAAGAGACGAACTGGAGCGCGACGGGCGAGGTGCTCGGCGTCGACGGCGTCACGCGCCGCTGGGTCTACCTGCACTACTTCAAGGCCGGGCAGCCCACCATCAACTGGCTCGACCCCACGTTTGCCGGCATGCGCCTCGTCATCGGCGACGCGCTGCACTCGCTCGGCGACCTCGGGGCGACCGCCCTGCGTCTCGACGCGAACGGCTTCCTCGCCGCCGAGCGCTCGGTCGACGGGCGGCCGGCGTGGTCAGAGGGGCACCCGCTCTCGCACGCCGCGAACCAGTTCATCGGCAGCATGATTCGCAAGGTCGGCGGCTTCTCGTTTCAGGAGCTCAACCTCACGGTCGAAGACATCCGCGACTCGGGCGCGGCCGGCGCCGACCTCTCGTACGACTTCATCACCCGGCCCGCGTACCAGCACGCGCTGCTCACCGGCGACACCGAGTTCCTGCGCCTGACGCTGCGCACCTCGCTCGAGTACGGCGTCGAGCCCGCGAGCCTGATTCACGGCATGCAGAACCACGACGAGCTCACCTACGAGCTCGTGCACTGGACCTCACGCCACGGCGCCGACACCTACATCTTCCGCGACCAGGAGGTCGCGGGTGCCTCGATCGCGGCGACCGTGCGGCACGAGCTCACCGAGAAGCTCACCGGCGGCGAAATCGACTACAACCTCGTGTTCACGACGAATGGCATCGCTTGCACGAGCGCGACCGTCGTCGCCGCGGCCCTCGGCGTGCAGCGGCTCGACGACATCGACGACGAGCTCGCGGCGCGCATCCGCAAGGGTCATCTGCTGCTCGCGAAGTACAACGCGTGGCAGCCGGGCGCGTTCGCGCTCTCGGCGTGGGATGTGCTCGGCGCGCTCACCGTGCCGCAGCAGGCGGTCGACGAGCTGATCGCGGGCGGCGACACCCGCTGGATCGAGCGCGGCGCCGTCGACATCATGAACTCGAACCCCGAGGCCAAGGCGTCCGACGCGGGGCTGCCGCGCGCCCGCACGCTCTACGATTCGATCCCCGATCAGCTCGACGACGACGCGTCGTTCCTCAGCGAACTCGCGCGGGTCATCCACGTGCGCGAGCAGCACCGCCTGCCCCAGGCGAGCCAGGTCGATGTGCCCGAGGTGTCGCATCCGGGCCTGCTGGTGCTCGTGCACCGGCTCGACGAGGGCAACCCGAACCAGCTCGACGCGCAGATGCAGGTGACGGTGCTCAACTTCTCGAACGAGCCGGTGTTCGGCATCGTGCGCTCGGACGAGCTGCCGGCACGACGGCTGGTGACGGATGCGGTGAGCCGTGAGGTCATCGGCCGCGTCGACGACCTGCAGAGTTTCCCGGTGCAGATCGGGCCGATGGAGGGCCTGTTCCTGCTCATCGGTGGCGACGAGACGCCGACGTCAGCGATTCCGGTCGTGACGTCGGCGATGCTCGCCGAGCGGGGTGGGCAGGCTGGCTGAGGCTAGGCCTGGTGCGGCACGACGACGGCGCGGCCCGAGAGCTTGCCGTCGTGGAGATCGTGGTAGGCCTGCAGCGCGTCGGCCATCGCATAGCGCGTCACCTCGGGCTTGATCTGGCCGTTGCGGTAGAGCTCGGCCACCTCATAGAGCTCCTCGATCGTGCCCCAGTAGGTGTTCGTGAGCTCGGCCTCGTAGGGGTTCGAGTAGAACGACCAGCTCACCTCGCCGCCGGCGATGCCGACGATCGTGATGCGGCCGCGGCGCGCGACGACCTGCTGGGCCGTCTCGATAGTCGGCTTGACACCGACGAAGTCGAACACCGCATCCACGCCCTTGCCGCCGGTGAGATCGCGGATGCGCTCGACCTGCCCCTCGCCGCCGGGCACCGTGACGGCGCCGTTGTGCTCGGCCTCGGCCATCGCCTCGGGCTTCATGTCGGTCGCGATGACGGTGGCGCCGGTGATGGCGCGGAGGATCTGCACGGCCACCTGACCGAGGCCGCCGAGGCCGATGACGAGCGCGGTCTTGCCGCCGCCCGCGAGCTTCGGGAGCGCGAGCTTGATGGCGTGGTACGGGGTGAGGCCGGCGTCCGAGAGCGGCGCGGCGTCGATGGGGTCGGCGTCGCCGAGCGGCACGAGGTTGCGGGCCGGCACGACGAGGTATTCGGCCATGCCGCCGTCGCGACCGAGGCCCGACGCGAGGTAGGGCATCGTGGCGACGTTGTCGCAGTATGTGTCTTGCCCGCGGCTGCACGCGGCGCAGTGGCCGCAGCCGATGGGGCCGTAGACGAGGTAGGCGTCGCCCTTCGTGAAGCCGGTGACGCCCTCGCCGACCTCTTCGACCCAGCCGGAGTTCTCGTGGCCGAGCGTGAATTCGGGCTGCATCATGCGGGCGACGGGGAAGTCGGCGTCGTAGTCGCTGAAGACGGCGACGTCGGAGTGGCAGGCGCCCGCGCCGGCCACCTTGAGCAGCACCTCGCCGGGGCCGGGCGTCGGCTTCTCGATGTCCTTGAGTTCGGGGAATGTTTTCCAGTTCGTGAAGCGAACTGCCTTCATGATTTCCTCCTGGGGGACCGCGCCGGGTTCCCGCCTGGAACCGCGTGGGCGTGGCGTTCACGACAAGTGTAGGTCTCGGAATCTGAATGATTTCGCACGGTCAGGGTTGCAAGTTAGGCTTACCTAATATGACTACCGCGAACACACAGCAACCCCGCAAGGCCAAGCCGCAGACGGTGCTCGAGGTGGTGCGCACCACCCGGCTCAACGACTGGATGCAGCGGGTCACGGTCGGCGGCCCGGGCTTCGCCGACTTCGTGCCGAATGACTCGACCGACGCCTACGTGAAGCTTGTGTTCGTGAAGCCCGAGCTCGGCCTCACGCCGCCGTACGACATGGCGGTGCTGCGCGAAGAACTCGACCCTGACGACCGCCCGATCACACGCACCTACACGATCCGCTCGATCGACGCCGAAGCGGGCACACTCGACATCGACTTCGTCATCCACGGGGAGGAGGGCTACGCCGGCCCGTGGGCGGCGAAGGCCCAGCCCGGCGACCAGCTCGTCTTGCTCGGCCCCGGCGGTGGCTACGCGCCAGACGCAGCGGCCGACTTCCACCTGCTCGTCGGTGACTCGTCGGCGTTGCCCGCCATCGCGGCGGCGCTCGAGAGCCTGCCGGCCGACGCCCGCGGCCTCGCGATCGTCGCGCTCGACCACGAGGCGGAGCGCCAGGAGGTCGCGCATCCGGCCGGGGTCGAGCTCGTCTGGCACGTTGAGGCGGGCACCGCGGCCGACACTGAGCGCCTTGCCGGTCTCGTGACCGCGCGCGAGTGGCCCGAGGGCGACGTGCAGGTGTTCGCGCACGGCGAGCGCGAGACGATCAAGGCGCTACGCCGCGTGTTCCGCGAGCGCGAGGTGCCGCGCGAGCGCCTCTCGATCTCGGGCTACTGGGCCCTCGGCCGCACCGAGGATCGCTTCCAAGCCGAGAAGCGCGAGCCGATCGGGAAGATCGACTAGCGGGCTGGTGGGTGGCCACCGCATCCGGCCGCGGCTCAGCCTGCGGGCATAGCGTTTGGCCATGACCGACAACGCACTTCAGCAGCAGACCATTGGATTCGGTACCTGGCCTTTCCAGGACGACGAGGCGACCGCCGCGGTCGTGAGCGCGATCGGTGTCGGCTATCGCCTCATCGACACCGCGTCGCGCTACGGCAACGAGGCGGCGGTCGGCCGGGGGATTGCGCGCAGCGGGGTGCCGCGGGAGCAGTTGTTTGTGCAGACGAAGCTGCGCGGCGATGATCACGAGCGCGTCGGCGACGCCCTGAAGTCGAGCCTCGAGCTGCTTGGCGTCGACTATCTCGATTCGTGGCTTATCCACTGGCCGCTGCCGATGCTCGGCAAGTACGTCGACGCGTTCGAGCAGATGCTGCAGGCGCGCGACGAGGGGCTCGTGCGCCAGATTGGCGTCTCGAACTTCCTGCCCGAGCACCTCGACGCGCTCGAGGAGCGCACGGGGGAGCGGCCGTGGACGAACCAGATTCAGCTCGACCCGGGCCTGCGCCGCGACGACCTCGTCGCCGAGCTGCGGGCGCGCGACATCAACATCCAGGCTTGGTCGCCGCTCGCGCGCGGCGATGTTGGGCAGGATGCGGTGAGCAAGATCGCGAGCGACCGCGGCCTTGCGCCGGCGCAGGTGATGCTCGCGTGGCACGCCGCGATCGGCAGCGTGCCGATTGTTCGCTCGTCGAATCCCGACCGCCAGCTGCAGAACCTCGAGGCCATCAGCATCCACCTCAGCGACGACGAACTCGCCGCGATCGCGCAGCAGCCGCAGCGCGAGCTCGGCGACTTCGACCCGCGCACCCATGACGAGCGCTAACAGGGCGGGTGCGCGGCAGCCACGATTGCCGCGGTTGCCGTGACTCTCGCTGCGCCCGATGACGGATGCGCGCGGCGGCTAGAGCTCGAAGGAGTCGTAGGGCGCGAGGTCGAGGTATTTCGCGCCGACCGACTCGGCGATCTCGCTGAAGCGCGCCGTCGCGAGCTGTTTGCCCGGCAGTGCGAGCAGCATTTCGTGCACGCCGAAGGCCTTCTTGGGGCGCACCTGCGCGAGGTAATCCATCGACTCGGCCATGCGCATCCACGGCCCGTACTTCGGCACGGCGAGCGCCTCGACGGGCAGCGGCGGCAGGTCGTAGGCATCGCCGCCGTAGGCGAGCTTGCCGTTGATGACGACGCCGAGGTTGTCGATGATCGGAATCGATGAGTGGATCTCGGCGTGCTTGCCGCCGAAGCACGAGATTTTGAACTCGCCGATCTCGTACGTCGCGCCCGGCTTGCCGACGATGACGTTGCGCAGGCCCTCGATGCCGGCGTCGCGGATGCGCTCGGCCGTCGCCGCGGTGGTCACGACCGTCAGTCCGGGGGAGCGCTCGGCGAGCCGCGCGAGCTGCTCGGGCGTCCAGTGGTCGTCGTGCTCGTGGGTGATGGCGACGAGATCGACGAGCGCCGCCTCGGTGATCGGGGTCGTGAACTTGCCCGGGTCGATGAAACACTTGCGGCCGCCCGCCTCGATGACGATGCAGGAGTGCTCAAGCTTGGTGACGCGCACGGAGTCTTCCTTTCGGATCGCTCGGACTGGCCCGACTTTGGGCCCGAAAAATGGGCAACCTCAGAATTTTCGCACGCCGATTTGACCATGCGCTGAATCATGTGCCAAGATAGACGAGTTGTCAGCGCGGCCCCATCGTTTAGCGGCCTAGGACACCGCCCTCTCACGGCGGCAGCGCGGGTTCAAATCCCGCTGGGGTCACCAACCTGACAAAGCCCGGATCGCAAGGTCCGGGCTTTGTTGGTTTCCCCGGCATGCCTCGAACCCGCTAAGGTTTTTGGGCAGGCAGAACGCATAGGGGTGAAAGTTGGCCGAAGAGCTGATTACGACGCTCGCGACACGCAGCGGCAATATCGAACTCCGCGCCGTCGCCGCGACCGACGTCGGGGCGGTGCGCGCCGTCAACGAGGACTCCGTATACACCCGTGCCCCGATCTTCTTCGTTGCCGATGGTATGGGCGGCCACCACTACGGTGACCGGGCCAGCCAAGCCATCGGCGCTGCGTTCGACGAGCTGTTGCCCACAGATGAGCCTTCCACCCCCGCCGAAGTGCTCGCGGTGATCGACGCCGCGAACGACCGCATCCAAGACCTCATCACCGAGGCCGACGGCCCAGGTGCGGTCGCCGGCACGACCCTCACCGGCGTCGCGCTCGTCGAGGTCGCGACTGGCGACGGCAGCGAGATTCTGCCGCACTGGATGATCTTCAACGTCGGCGACTCGCGCGTCTACAGCTGGAACGGCCGCGAGGTCGTGCAGATCACCGTCGACCACTCGGCCGTGCAAGAGCTCGTGGCGCTCGGCGTCATCACACCCGAGGAAGCCCTCGTACACCCCGACCGCAACGTCATCACCCGCGCGGTCGGCTCGGACAGCTTCGTCGACACCGACCTCTGGCTCATGCCGGTGCAGGGCCATCAGGTGTTCATCATCTGCTCCGACGGCCTCACGAAGGAGCTCGAGGACGAGCAGATCTCGGCGACGATTCGCCACCACATCGAGAACACCCACGACCAGGACACCCTCGCGCAGGCGCTGGTAGCGGATGCGCTGCGGCACGGCGGCCGCGACAACGTGAGTGTCGTCGTGGTCGAGTCGACCGTGGTCGCGCCCGAGGGCGTCGAAGCTCCCCCGAGCGCCCCCGCCGAGCCGGGCGCGTGACACTACGTTCTCAGCGAACGGCGAAAACGGTCACTCGGTCGAATTCGGGCCGGTTGCTACGATGACCTGCATGCGTGTTCTGCGGCTCCTTCTGTGCCGCGACGGGATTTAGCCACAGGCAACCCCGTCGCGGAGTCAGTCATCGCCTGAACCGCTGAACCAGGAGAAATTGGAACCATGAGCACAGAAGCCGCACAGGCGCCCAAGACGCTGCCCGAGAAGGTGTGGGACGCCCACATCGTGAAGCGCGGCGAGGACGGCGCGCCCGACCTCATCTACATCGACCTGCACATCATGCACGAGGTCACGAGCCCGCAGGCCTTCGACGGCCTGCGCCAGGCCGGCCGCCCGGTGCGCCGCCCCGACCTCACGATCGCGACCGAGGACCACAACACCCCGACGGTGAACATCCTCGACCGCATCGCCGACGACACGTCGCGCACGCAGATCGACACCCTGCGCCACAACGCCAAGGAATTCGGCGTTCGCCTGCACTCGCTCGGCGATCGCGAGCAGGGCATCGTGCACGTCGTCGGCCCGCAGCTCGGCCTGACGATGCCCGGCGTCACCGTCGTGTGCGGCGACTCGCACACCTCGACGCACGGCGCGTTCGGCGCGATGGCCTTCGGCATCGGTACCTCCGAGGTCGAGCACGTGCTCGCCACGCAGACCCTGCCGCTCAAGCCGTTCAAGACCATGGCGATCAACGTCGAGGGCACCCTGCGCCCCGGCGTCACGGCGAAGGACATCATCCTCGCCGTCATCGCGAAGATCGGCACCGGCGGCGGCGCGGGCTACGTGCTCGAGTACCGCGGCTCGGCGATCCGCGAGCTCTCGATGGAGGGCCGCATGACGATCTGCAACATGTCGATCGAGGCGGGTGCCCGCGCGGGCCTCGTCGCCCCCGACGACACGACGTTTGACTACCTCAAGGGCCGCCCGCACGCACCGGCTGGCGCCGACTGGGATGCGGCGGTCGAGTACTGGCGCACGCTGCGCACCGACGAGGGTGCCACGTTCGACGCCGAGGTGTTCATCGACGCGAACGAGCTCGAGCCCTTCGTGACCTGGGGCACGAACCCCGGCCAGGGCGCCCCGCTGTCGGAGACCGTGCCGAACCCGGCCGACATCGCCGACCCGAACGAGCGCACCGCCGCCGAGCGCGCGCTCGAGTACATGGACCTCAAGGCCGGCACGCCGCTCAAGGACGTCAAGGTCGACACGGTGTTCATGGGCTCGTGCACGAACTCGCGCATCGAAGACCTCCGCGCCTTCGCGAGCATCATCGAGGGCCGCCAGAAGGCCGACGGCGTGCGCGTCATGGTCGTGCCGGGCTCGGCCCGCGTGCGCCTGCAGGCCGAGGCCGAGGGCATCGACCGCATCGTCAAGGACTTCGGCGCCGAATGGCGTTTCGCCGGCTGCTCGATGTGCCTCGGCATGAACCCCGACCAGCTCGCCCCGGGCGAACGCTGCGCGTCGACCTCGAACCGCAACTTCGAGGGCCGCCAGGGCAAGGGCGGCCGCACCCACCTCGTCTCGCCGCTCGTTGCCGGCGCGACCGCGGTGCGCGGAACGCTCTCAAGCCCATCCGACCTGGAGCCCGTCGTGGCGCCGGCACACGCGGGGGAGGCCGCCTAATGGACAAGATCTCGCAGATCAACGGCACCGGCGTTCCGCTGCGCCGCTCGAACGTTGACACCGACCAGATCATCCCGGCCGTGTTCCTCAAGCGGGTCACCAAGACCGGCTTCGACGATGCGCTGTTCGCCAACTGGCGGCAGGATCCGGAGTTCATTCTCAACCAGCCGGCGTATGCGAACCCCGGCGTGCTCGTCGTCGGCCCCGACTTCGGCACCGGCTCGAGCCGCGAGCACGCCGTGTGGGCGCTCAAGGACTACGGCTTCCAGGCCGTCATTGGCTCGCGCTTCGGCGAGATTTTCCGCGGCAACGCGGGCAAGCAGGGCCTGCTCGTGGCGATCATCGAGGAGCCCCAGGTCGAGCAGATCTGGGAGTACCTCGAGGCCGAACCCGGCGCCGCGGTGACTGTTGATCTTGAGGCGCAGCTTGTGCGCGCGGGCGAACTCGAGTTTGGTTTCGAGATCGACCCGTACATGCGCTGGCGCCTCCTCGAGGGGCTCGACGACATCGGGCTGACCCTCCGCGACGAATCCGCGATCGACGAGTTTGAGAAGACTCGCCCGAGCTGGATGCCGCGGACCCTGCCCGCGCTGGGCGAAACTGAGCCGGGAATCCCGGCAATTACCGAAGCAACTGGAGGGAATCGCGCGTGAGCACACTGACTGAGGACGCTGCACGTTTCGCAAAGTTCTCGGGACTCGACGCCGACACCATCACTTTCCACGGGGGTCAGCCCCTCAACGGACGTGTCCACGTACGTGGTGCCAAGAATCTCGTAACCAAGGCTATGGTCGCGGCCCTGCTCGCCGATACGCCGAGCGTGCTGCGCAATGTGCCCGACATCTCTGACGTGCGCATCGTCTCGGGCTTGCTCGGCGTGCACGGCGTCGAGATCGACCGCGACGTCGAGGGCGGCGAGATTCGCCTCGACCCGTCGAACGTGAAGCGCGCGCACTCGGCAGAGATCAACGCGCACGCTGGCTCGAGCCGCATCCCGATCCTGTTCTGCGGCCCGCTGCTGCACCAGCTCGGCGAGGCGTTCATTCCCGACCTCGGCGGCTGCCGCATCGGCGACCGCCCGATCGACTTCCACCTCTCGGCGCTGCGCTCGTTCGGTGCCGTCGTCGACAAGCTGCCCGAGGGCATCCGCCTCACGGCGCCGAACGGCCTCACGGGCGCGAAGATCCACCTCGACTACCCGTCGGTCGGCGCGACCGAGCAGGTGCTGCTCACCGCCGTGCGCGCTCAGGGCCTCACCGAGCTGTCGAACGCCGCCATCGAGCCCGAGATCATGGATCTCATCAACGTGCTCCAGAAGATGGGCGCCGTCATTTCGGTGGACGCCGACCGTGTGATCCGCATCGAGGGCGTCTCGACGATGCACGGCTACGACCACAAGTCGCTGTTCGACCGCAACGAGGCCGCGAGCTGGGCCGCCGCCGCGCTCGCGACCAAGGGCGACATCTTCGTCGAGGGCGCGACCCAGAGCGAGATGCTTACCTTCCTCAACGTCTTCCGCAAGGCGGGCGGGCGCTTCGAGGTGCAGGACGACGGCATTCGCTTCACGCACCCCGGCGACGAGCACCCGCTGCGCCCCGTCGTGATCGAGACGGATGTGCACCCCGGCTTCATGACCGACTGGCAGCAGCCGCTCGTGGTCGCGCTGACCCAGGCACCCGGCGTCTCGATCGTGCACGAGACCGTGTACGAGCAGCGCTTCGGCTTCACCGAGGCGCTCTCGGCGATGGGCGCGACGATCGAGCTGCACCGCGAGTGCCTCGGCGGCCAGAAGTGCCGCTTCGGCCAGCGCAACTTCGTGCACTCCGCCGTCATCTCGGGCCCGTCGCAGCTGCACGGCGCCGACATTCAGGTGCCCGACCTGCGCGGTGGCTTCAGTCACCTCATCGCCGCGCTCATGGCGGAGGGCGAATCGCGCGTCTCGAACGTTGGCATCATCGCGCGTGGCTACGAGAACTTCCTCTCGAAGCTGCGCGACCTCGGCGCCGACTTCGAGATCGAGAACTAGACGATGGTGCGAGGCGGGCGCTACCCGGAACGGCGCAAACCGTCGCTGTTTTGGGTGATGGCGGGCATCGTGGTGCCGCCGTGGTCGCTGCTGACGAAGTACGAGATTCGCGGGAGCCTGCCGCCCACCGGGGCGGCGGTGCTCGCGCCGAATCACTACTCCGACATCGACCCCATCTCGAACGGCGTCGCGGTGTGGAAGCTCGGCCGCAAGCCGCGCTATATGGCGAAGGCCTCGCTGTTCAAGGTGCCCGTCGTCGGCTGGTTTCTGCGCAAGTCCGGGCAGATTCCGGTCGAGCGCGCCCGCGCCGCGAACCGCAGCGGCAGCATGTCGGCCGCGCGCGAGCTCGTGACGCAGCAGGGCATCGTCATCGTGTACCCCGAGGGCACGCTCACCCGAGAGCCCGACTCGTGGCCCATGCGCGGTAAGTCGGGCGCGGTGCGCCTCGCCCTCGAATCGAACGTGCCGCTAATCCCCATGGCCTCGTGGGGCGCGCAGGCGCTCATGCCGCGCTTCGAGAAGAAGTTCAAGTTTCGCTGGCGCACGCCGATCATCATCAACGTCGGCGAGCCCCTCGACCTGAGCGAGTTCGCCGGCAAGCACACCTCGCGCAGCGCGGTCGAAGAAGCGACGCGCCGGGTCATGGCCGAGATCACCCGCCTGCTCGAAGAGATTCGCGAGGGCGAGGCCCCCGCCGAGGTCTACGACCCCGCGAACCACGGCGAGACCGAGTTCGGTCTGCCGACGAAGGTGCGGGAGGAACGCGCCGCGGCGAAGCTGCGTCGCCGCCGCGGCAAGAACGAGGGGGCGGCGCAATGAGCGAGTGGTACCCGCTCACCCAACCGCTGACGCTGCCCGCGTTCGCGGAAAGCGATCGGCAGCCCGCTGAGCAGGAGCGCGTCGTCGTGGTCGGCGGCGGCAACTGGGGCACGACCTTCGCGAAGGTCGTCGCCGACGGCGGCCGCGATGTCACGCTCGTCGTGCGGCGCCCCGAGCTCGCCGCCGAGATTAACGAGGCGCACCGCAACACGCTCTACCTGCCGGGTGTGAACCTGCCCGCGCGCATCCATGCCACCTGCGACACCCGCGCGGCCGTTGCCGACGGCTCGATCATCTTCCTCTCGGTGCCCGCGCAGTCGGCCCGCGAGAACCTCGAAGAGTTCGCCTCGGCGCTGTCGCCCGACGCGGCGATCGTGAGCCTCATGAAGGGTGTCGAGCGCTCGACCGGCAAGCGCATGAGCGAGGTCATCGCCGAGGTCGCGCACCTCGGCGGCGAACGCGTCGCGGCGGCGAGCGGCCCGAACATCGCGCTCGAGATCGCGCGCGAGCAGCCGACCGCGATCGTCGTCGCAAGCCAGTCGCGCGAGCTCGCGGTGCGCGTCGCGCAGGTCGCGCGCAACGGCTACCTGCGCAGCTACGTCAATGAGGACGTCATCGGCACCGAGTTCGGCGGCGTGCTCAAGAACCTCATCGCTATCGCGATCGGCATCTGCGACGGCGTCGGCTTCGGCGAGAACACGAAGGCGTCGATCATGACCCGCGGCCTCGCCGAGATCACCGATTTCGCGGTCGCCCTCGGCGCCTCGCGCGACACGATGATGGGCCTCGCCGGCATGGGCGACCTCATCGCGACGTGCATGTCGCCGCTCTCGCGCAACTTCACCGCCGGCCGCCTGCTCGGCCAGGGCTACAGCTACCAAGACGTCAACTCGCGCATGGAACAGACGGCCGAGGGCCTGCGCTCGGTATCGTCGATTCTCCAGATTGCGAATTCGCGCCGCGTGCCGATGCCGATCGTGCAGCAGATCGCCGATGTGCTGCAGGGCAAGATGCATCCCTCCGACCTCGCGCCGCACCTCGCCACCGAACACGACGAACAACCGCAGGGAGAAACCGCATGACCGACACCGCCGCACCGCTCACGACCGTGATGCTCGTCTTCGGCGGCCGTTCGAGCGAGCACGAGATCTCGTGCGCCACGGCGTCGGGCGTGCTCGGGGCGATCGATCGTGACCGCTACCGCGTGATTCCCGTCGGCATTACCCGCCAGGGCGCGTGGGTGCTCGAGGACGACGACGCCGAGAAGTTCCGCCTCGACCCCGAGCACCTGCCGGAGGTCGTCGACAACGGCACACGCATCCTGCTGCCCGACTCGGCCGACACCCGCGAGCTGCGCGTGCTGCGCGACGGCGTCATCTCGTCGCTCGGCGACATCGACCTCGTGTTCCCGGTGCTGCATGGCCCGTTCGGCGAGGACGGCACCCTGCAGGGCGCGCTCGAACTCGTCGGCCTGCCGTTCGTTGGCTCGTCGGTGCTCGCGAGCGCCGTGGGCATGGACAAGCACTACACGAAGCTCGTGCTCGAGGCCGCGGGCATCCGCACCGCCCCCGGCATCACGGTGCACGCGCAGGAGTGGGCGCAGGCGGGCGACATCGTCACGTCGCGCGTCAGCGATGAGCTCGGCTACCCGGCCTTCGTGAAGCCCGCGCGCGCCGGCTCGTCGGTGGGGGTGTCGAAGGTGGATGTGCCCGAGGCGCTTGCCGAGGCGATGCGCGTCGCGCTCGCCGAAGACGACCACGTGCTCATCGAGCGCGGCATCTCGGGCCGCGAGGTCGAGATTGCGGTGCTCGCGTCGCGGCCGGGGGAGCGCGCCCGCGCCTCGGTGGCCGGCGAGATCGTTATCTCGAACGGCGGCTTTTACGACTTCGCGTCGAAGTACCTCGACGACTCGGCGGCGCAGCTCGTGTGCCCAGCCGAGCTGACGGATGCGCAGCTCGCGGCCGCGCAGGACCTCGCGGTGCGCGCGTTCGAAGCGCTCGGCTGCGACGGCCTCGCGCGCGTCGACTTCTTCCTTGATGACGAGGGCTTCCTCATCAACGAGGTGAACACGCTGCCCGGCTTCACGCCGATCTCGATGTTCCCGCGCTGCTGGCAGGAATCGGGTGTGAGCTACCCCGAGCTCATCACCGAGCTCATTGAGGTCGCGCTCTCGCGCCACACGAAGTAGCGAGCGTGGGCTCGTCCGCGCCGCGGGTGGGCCCGGCTACGGGGTGTTGAGCAGGTCGTCGGGGCCGACGCACTCGCCGGTCTGCGGCAGCATGCCCACCGCATCCTGCAGGTCGATCAGGGCGTTCGTGCCCGAGACACCGGTGCTCGAATCGATCGCGACCTCGACGGCCGGCGTGCGGCCGTAACTCGTGTAGCGGTAGGTCGGCGCCTCGGAGGCGTCTTCGATCCAGTCGATGCCGTTGAGCGAGATGCAGCGGTCGCTCGTCGGCCCGGGCGAGGGCACACCGCAGCGCAGCAGCACCGATGCCGGATTGCCCCAGGCGCCGGTGGCCTGTGCGTTCGTCTCGCGCTTCTCGAGGCCGTCGACGGTGTCGGGCAGCCGCACCGTCACGTCGGCGCACTCGGGCGCGGCGGCGGACTCTGCGGGCTGCATCGCCACCGAGGGGCCGCTGCAGCCTGACAACAACACGGCAATTCCGGCGATGGTGAGCGCCGCAAGGGGGCGCAGCGAGAAGCGAGACATTGTGCCCCAAGCTTATCCGCCCGCGGCCGAGGGCCGCTCGGCGCGGTATGGTGGCGCGGTGACCGAACCCATCGCTGCCGCGGCCGAGACCGTTGCCGAGCTTGGCGAGCGCGAGCTGCTCGCGCGCATCCTGCGCCGCCTGCCCGACGTCGAGCTGCCGCTTGGGCCGGGCGACGATTCGGCGATTCTCGCCGCGCCCGACGGCCAGGTGGTCGTGACGAGCGACACGATGATCGAGGGCCCCGACTTTCGCCTCGAGTGGTCGTCACCGCAGCAGCTCGGCCACAAGGCCATGGTGTCGAACCTGTCGGACATCGCCGCGATGGGCGCCCGGCCCACCGGGCTCGTCGTCGCGCTCGCGGTGCCGGGCTCGACGCCCGCCGCGTTCGTCGAGGGCCTCGCCGAGGGCATGGCCGAAGCCCTGCGCCGGCACGCGCCCGGCTGCGGTATCGCCGGCGGCGACCTCGCGACCGCGCCGCAGGTACTCATCGCCGTCACCGCCTTTGGGTCGCTTGACGGCCAGGCGCCGGTGCTCCGCTCGGGCGCGAAGCCGGGGGATGTGCTGGCCGTCTCGGGCGCGCTCGGTCAGGCCGCCGCCGGCCTGAAGCTGCTCTTTGCCGGGCTGCGCGAGAGTCGCGACGCCGAGGCGCAGCGGCTCATCACTGCGCAGCTCGCGCCCGAGCCCGAGCTCTCGGCGGGCATCCACGCGGCCCGGGCCGGCGCATCCGCCATGATGGACCTCTCGGACGGCCCGTTGCTCGACGCCGACCGGCTGGCGAAGGCCTCGGGCGTGCGCGTCGACCTCGAGCCGGCCCGCTTCGCGCACCTGAGCGACCGACTCGCCTCGCACCTCGCGCGGCTGCTCGGCCTCAAGCCGCTCGCGAGCGCGGAGCTCGCGCTCGAGCTGCAACTCACGGGCGGCGAGGAGCACACGATGCTCGCGACGTTCCCCGAGGGCGTCGCCTTGCCCGACGGCTTCACGCGCATCGGCACGGTGCGCGAGGGCATGTCCGGCGTCACGGTCGGGGGCCGACCGGCGGCGGTGGCGCGGGGCTGGGACCCCTACCGCGACGCGAGCTCGAAGTAGCGCAGCACCGTCTCGCCGTAGTCCTTCTGCCGCCACAGGGCATACCCCTCGGGCGCCTCGATCGCGTCGCTGCGGCTCGACCGTTCAACGACGACGAGGGCGTCGGGGGAGAGCAGGGGCAGCAGCAGCTCGAGCTCGGCGTGCACGGTCGCGGTGGCGACGTCATACGGCGGGTCGATGAACACGAGGTCGAACTCGCCGATGCCGCGCGCAAGCCAGCGGGCGACGGCCGAGGTCTCGACCGAGGCGGATGCGCGGGGCAGCTGCCGGGAGACAGCCCGCGCGTTCGCGCGCAGCAGCCGCGACGCCTGCTCGGACTTCTCGACGAGCACGACCGATTCGGCGCCGCGGGAGAGCGCCTCGAGCCCGAGCGCGCCGGTGCCGGCATAGAGATCGAGCACCCGGGCGCCGTCGAGCTCGAACGCCGAGTCGAGCGTCGAGAACATCGCCTCGCGCACCTTGTCGCTCGTCGGCCTGGTGCCGCGCGGGGGCACCTCGAGGCGCACCGCGGCCGCCTGGCCACCAATAATCCGGGTCACGCACCGATCCTAGGCCCCAGGATGCCCGGTCGATGCGGGATTTGTCGCCGGGTCGTGGAAAGATAGCGCGCATGAGCCAGCACCAAGATTCGGCCGCGCATCTGTTCCAACTCACGAGCAATCTGCGCGACGCCGTGAGCAGCGTCATCGTCGGCAAGTCCGAGCAGGTACGCCTCGCCGTCACCGTGCTGCTCGCCGGAGGCCACCTCTTGATGGAAGATGTGCCGGGCGTCGGCAAGACCGTGCTCGCGAAGACCCTCGCGCGGGCGATGGACTCGAAGGCGAGCCGCATTCAGTTCACGCCCGACATGCTGCCGAGCGACGTCACCGGCGTCGCGGTGTACGACCAGCACACCTCGCAGTTTGAGTTCCAGCCCGGCCCGATCTTCGCGAACATCGTGATCGGCGACGAGATCAACCGGGCGTCGCCAAAGACGCAGTCCGCGCTGCTCGAGTGCATGGAAGAGCGCCAGGTGTCGGTCGACGGCGAGACGCATCGCCTGCCCGACCCCTTCACCGTCGTCGCCACGCAGAACCCCTCCGAGATGGAGGGCACCTACCCGCTGCCCGAGGCGCAGCGAGACCGCTTCATGGCCCGCATCTCGATGGGCTACCCCGACCGCTCGGCCGAGCTCTCGATGCTCGAGTCGCGCGACCGCAGCGACCCGCTCACGCAGCTCGCGCCGCAGGTCACCGCGGCGCAGATGCGCGAGATGATCGCGCAGGTGCAGGAAATCTACGTCGCCCCGAGCATCAAGGCCTACGTCGTCGAGCTGTCGCGCGCCACTCGCGAGCACCAGGCGGTGCGCGTCGGCGTGAGCCCGCGCGCCTCGCTGCACCTGCTGCGCGCCGCGAAGGCCGCCGCGGCGGTCGCCGGCCGCGGCTACGTGATTCCCGATGACGTGCGCGCGCTCGTCGGCCCCGTCTTCGGCCACCGACTCGTGCTCGGCGCCCGCGGGCGCCAGGCGTCCTCCTACGCCGAGGCCGAGCGCGTCCTCGCCGAGATCGTCGACCACATCCCCGCGCCGACCGGAGCGTAGCCACCGGTGTCGGTTCTCGAGAACTCCGGCATCCGCGCGACCCCGCTGCGCCCCACCGCGCGGGCGTGGTGGCTCCTTGGCGCCGGCGTCGTGATCGCCGTGCTCGGCGATCTGCTCGACGTGCCGCCGATGCGCTGGTCGGGCATCGCGCTCGCGGTGCTGCCGGTGCTCATGCTCCTCGCGCGGTTCATCGTGCGGCCCCGACTCGAGGTCGAACGCACGGTCTACCCGACCACGGTTGCCGCGGGCGACCGCCTGCGCGTCGTCGCCGAGGTGCAGAATCAATCGATCTTCGGGGTCGAGCCGGGTTCATACCTCGACGTCGTCACGGGTGCCGACCGCGCCCACGTCGGTGGCGTGCTGCCGGCGATCGCGAGCCGACTGCATCCGCGCGAGGGGCGCCGCCGGCGCCGCATCGCGTACGGCCTCGACCGGATGCGCCGCGGCATTCGCCAGGTTGGCCCGCTGCTGCTTGAGAACACCGACGGACTCGGCCTGACGCGCCGGGTCGTGCGCGTCGGTGACGTGCAGGAGATCGAGGTCTGGCCGCACGTTCACGACGTGTCGCAGTTCGACGTGCCGGTTCTGCGTAGCGGCGAGGAGGTCGAGGTCACCCTCGGCCGCGGCGGTGAGGCCGACGACGTGATCACGCGCGAGTACCGCCGCGGCGACCCGCTGCGGCGCGTGCACTGGAAGGCGAGCGCCCGTGCTGGCGAGCTGCGCGTGCGGCAGGAGGAACACCACTCCGAGGCCGTCGGCATGGTCGTGCTCGGCACGGCGCCGTCGAAAGACGAATGGTTCGACGACTCCTTTGACCTCGCCGTGTCGGTCGCGGCGTCGGTGGTCGTGCGCCTGCACGAGCTTGGCTTCGACACCGAGACGTCGGCCACGCATCCCGCCCCCGACGCCGAGGGCGTCGAACTCGACCGGCTGCAGACCGCGGCGAGCGACGCGCTGCATCCGCTCATGCGCCGGCTCATGCTTATCCAGCCCGCGCCCGCCGGTACCCCGGCCGAGGTCGAGGCGCTCGCCGACGTCATCGCCCGGGTCGGCAGCGGGCCCCTCATCTACGTCGGCAAGGTGAACGACACGGCCGCCGTGCCGCTCTGCGAGGTCGGCGAGCCAGCCATCGCCATTCTCGTGAACGGCCCCGGCGAGCGACCCGAGGGCGTCGCCGAGTTCCTGCGCGCCGGCTGGCGCGTCGCGCTCATGCAGGCGGGCGCCCGCGACCCCTGGCAGAGCGTGCGAGTGCTGGGAGCCGCCGCATGAGTGTGCAGTCAACCCTGAACCCCCGCCGCAACTCGGCGATGCGCGAGCGCGCGGCCGCAGCGACGCAGCGCGGCTCGTGGTTCGTCACGACCGGGCTCGTGCTGCTCATGCTCGCGGCCCTGACGCTCGTCGCGCCGATCGTGAACGGCTTCGGCTGGTACCTGCCCGTTGCGGTGGCCGTCGTGGTCTCGCTCGTCGCGGTGCAGGCCGCCCGCCAGTTCACCGGCCAAATGTGGGTGAGCGCGGTCGTCGCGTTCCTGCTCGTCGTGCTCACGATCGTCGTGCTCTCGACCCCGAGCGACCCGCTGAGCATCCTCTCGGCCCCGTTCCAACGCTTCCGCGAGTTCTCCGAGCAGGTCGCGAGCGATACGCCGCCGATCCGCGAGAGCCAGCCGGTCACGCTGATGATCGGCACCGTCGCGGTCGCCCTCGCGGCGCTCGCCGATATCATCGCGCAGTCCCTGCGCGCCCCGGCCTTCGCCCCGATCACGCTGCTGCCGCTCATCATCGTGCCCGTGACGGTCGGCGTCGAGCCGGCGGCCTGGTACTTCTGGGCGCTCACGCTGCTCGCGCTCGTGCTCTTCTTCTACGTCGGCCACCGTTGGCTGCAGCAGGGCGACGACGAAGCCCGCGCCGCGGTTGGCTTCACGGCGGATGGTCGTGGCAGCGGTGGCATCGTCAGTGCACTGGTCGGTGGGGTCGCGGCCATCGCGGTCGCCGCCCTCATCGCCGTGCTGCTGCCGCCGACCAGCGGCGCCTGGTGGGGGATCTTCAACGGCAACGCCTCGCTCGCGACGAACCGCGTCAACCCGATCATCGACCTCGGCGACGACCTGCGGCGCGACGACCCCGTCGATATCCTCCGCTACGCGACCTCGCAGTCGCAGGGGCAGCTGCCGTACCTCTCGCTAACGACGCTGACGCAGCTCAGCAGCGACACCGAATGGGTGCCCGGAGAGTTTGACCAGACGAGCGACGTGACGAACGGCGAACAGCCTGCCGACGGCGCCCTCGCCTCGGGCGCGAACGTGCTGCAGGTGAATTCGAACATCGTGCTCGAGCAGGGCGTGAGCGCCTACCTGCCGCACATCGGCACCCTCAATGAGATCAGCGACCTCGAGGGCGACTACCTGCGCGACGAAGAGACGGGCGACCTGCGCGAGGCGAACGACGAGCCGCTCGCGCAGAGCTACCAGGGCAACAGCACCGTGCCGCGGCCCACCGAGGAGCAGATCTCGACCGCGCCGCTCAACGTTGCGTCGCAGCTCGAGCCCTACACCGAGCTGCCCGACGACAGCGCGGCGCTCGACGAGATCCGCGCGCAGCTCGAGCAGGTCGTCGACGCGAACGCGACCCCGTACCAGCAGGCGCTGCAGCTGCAGGCCTGGTTCACGGGCGGCGCCTTCGACTACTCCGAGCAGGCACCGGTCGAGAACGACTACGACGGCACGAGCCTCGACGTCATCACCGAGTTCCTGCAGGTGCGCAGCGGCTACTGCGTGCACTTCTCGAGCGCGATGGCGGTCATGGGTCGCCTGCTCGGCATCCCCACGCGCATCCAGGTCGGCTTCACGCCGGGCACCGAAGAGAGCGTCAACGCCATCGGCCAGTCGGTCTACGTCGTCACGACCGACGACCTCCACGCGTGGGCCGAGTTCTGGCTGCCCGGCTATGGCTGGGTGCCGTTCGAGACCACGCCGTCGGACGGCCTCAACCAGCCGACGCTCGACCAAGAGACGCCCGAGCAGACGGCGGCCCCGACCGAGGTGCCGACGCCGACGACCGAGGCACCCACACCCACCCCAACGCCGACCGACGCCGAGGCGACGCCCGACGCGACCGACGACAACGGCGGCGGCGGCAGCAGCAACGACAGTGAGCGCGACGCCGGCGGGCTCGACATCGAGGCGGTGTTCCGCTGGATCGGCATCGCGCTCGCCGTGCTCGTGCCGCTCGCACTCATCGCGTTGCTGCTCCTGCTGCCGAAGCTGCTGCGACAGCAGCGCACGGCCACACGACGCCGCCAGGTACGCGCCGAGGGCTCGACCGCGATCGCGGTGAGCGAGGCCGCGTGGCAAGAAGTGCTCGACACGGCGCGCGACTACGGCATCGAGATTTCGCGCTCGGCCACGACGGGGGCGCAGCGCTCGCGACTCGCGCGCGAGCTGCGCGGCCACGATGCGGCGCTCGCGGCGGCCAGCCGCCTCACCGACGCCCACAACGCCGCGCACTTCGCCGACCCCGAGCGCCCCGACTACCGGGTCGCGGCGTGGGACGACGTCGCGACGATCCGCGCTGCCCTGCACGAGCGGGCCGGCAAGGATGCGCGCCGCGCGGCCCGCACCGTGCCCCTGTCGGCGCTGCCCACCGGCCTGCGCGGCTGGCTGCTGCGCCGCCGCCGGTCGCGGGCCGCGAAGCAGCGTCGAAAGGAGTCGTAATGGTCGCGATGCCGACGTCACCGCTGATGGCACCGCTGACGTCAATCGTGGAGGCGAAGGAAGCGAAGGCGCTCAAGAAGGCCTTCGAGATGGAGACGGTTGGCGACTTCGTTGGGCACCTGCCGCGGCGCCACGCCCGCCGGGGCGAACTCACCCGCATCGCCAACCTCGAGCGGGATGAATACGTCACGCTCGTCGCGCAGGTGACGAAGGTGAATCTGCGGCGCATGCAGAACCGCAACGGCAGCATCCTCACCGTCACGATCACCGACGGGCACGGCAGCATCGACATGCTCTGGTTCAACCAGCACTACCGAGAGGGGCAGCTGCATGTCGGCACGACGGGCCTGTTCTCGGGAAAGGTGACGTTCTACAACGGCACGCCGCAGCTCTCGCACCCCGAGTACCAGCTGTTTGGCGACGCCCAAGACGCGGCGAGTGCGGCCGACGACTGGGCGAGCCGACCCATCCCGATCTATCCCGCGACCGCGAGCTACCAGAGTTGGCGGTTCGCGCGGCTCATGCAGTCGACGCTGCCGAAGCTGCCCGAGCTGCCCGACCCCGTGCCCGGCGTCGTTCGCGCCGATCGGGGCGAGTTGAGCTTCGACGAGGCGATCCGCGCCTTCCACCTCGCGAAGATCGACACCGATCTCGACGCCGCGCGCGAGGCGCTCAAGTTCACCGAGGCGTTCGAACTGCAGGCGGCGCTCGCGCAGAAGCGGGCGCGCGCGACGCTGGTCGGGGCCCTCGCCCGACCTCTTCATCTCGGAGGCCTGCGCGAGCGCTTCGACGCCGCCCTGCCGTTCGAACTCACGGCGGACCAGGCCGAGGTGGGCAAGCAGTTCGAGGCCGAGCTCGCGACCACAACGCCGATGTACCGGCTGCTGCAGGGCGAGGTTGGCTCGGGCAAGACGCTCGTCGCGGTACGGGCGATGCTGCAGGTCGCCGAAACGGGCGGCCAATCGGTGCTGCTGGCGCCCACCGAGGTGCTCGCGACGCAGCACCTGCGCTCGATCACGCGGTCGCTCGGCCCCGAGCTCGCCGGAGAGCTCATGCCGACCCTGCTCACGGGCTCGCTGAGCAAGGGGGAGCGGCAGCGGGCGCTGCTGCGCATGGTCACGGGCGACGCGAAGATCGTCGTCGGCACGCACGCCCTGCTCACCGAGGGCGTCGAATTCGAGGATCTCGGGCTGCTCGTGATCGACGAGCAGCACCGCTTCGGCGTTGAGCAGCGCGAGCGCCTGCGCCGCCGCGGCCTTCACCCGCCCCACCAGCTCGTGCTCACGGCAACGCCGATTCCACGCACCGTCGCCATGACCGTCTTCGGCGACCTCGAAGTGTCGACGCTGCGCACGCTGCCGTCGGGGCGCGCGGGCATCGAGTCGTTCATGGTCGGCCTCTCCGAGCATCCGCAGTGGATCGCCCGCGTCTGGCAGCGCACCGCCGAGGAGCTCGAGCGGGGGCGGCAGGCGTTCATCGTCTGCGCCGCGATCGAGCCGGGCGAGGAAGAGGGCACGCAGCCCGCCGAGGACGACGACGCGCGACCGATCGCGAACGTGCTCGAGGTGACGACGCAGCTGCGGCAGCTGCCCGAGTTCGCGGGCCGACGCATCGAATCGCTCCACGGGCGCATGCACGCCGACGACAAGGACCGCGTCATGGTGCAGTTCGCGGCGGGCGAGATCGACATCGTCGTGTCGACAACCGTGATCGAGGTGGGCGTCGACGTGCCGAACGCCTCGGTGATGGTCGTGCTCGACGCCGACCGCTTCGGCATGTCGCAGCTGCACCAGCTGCGCGGCCGCGTCGGTCGCGGCCAGTGGCCCGGTGTTTGTCTGCTCGTCACCTCGGCGCCGCCCGCGTCGCTCGCGCACACGCGCGTCGAGGCCGTCGCGGCGACGCTCGACGGCTTCGAGCTCGCCGAACAAGACCTCGAGCTGCGGCGTGAGGGCGACGTGCTCGGCGCCGCGCAGTCGGGCAGCCGCTCGTCGCTGAAGGTGCTGCGGGTGACGCAGGACATCGACATCATTGATGCGGCGCGTGAGGTGGCCACCCAACTCCTCGAGAGCGACCCAGACCTCACCGATTTCCCCGAGCTGCGGGCCGCCATCGAGCGGCTTGGCGGGTCGACCGTCGCGCATCTGGAGATGGGCTAAGCGTTCGCCACGGCGTTCATGTTGAAATAGTGGGGTGACTGAACAGCGCCCCGACACCCGCCCCCGCCCGATTGCCATCGCCCGGCAGGCGAGCGCAAGCGACGCCGCACGCCGCGTGCTCGTCGTGCTTGCCGCCCTCGTGCTTGCGCTCGCGGCCGCAGTGTGGGGTGCCGCGACGGCCGCCTCTGCCCACGACGAGCTCGTGAGCTCGACCCCGGCCGACGGCGACTCGCTCGACAGTGCACCGACCGAGGCCGTGCTCGAGTTCTCGGGCAGTGTGCAGGAGGTCGGCACCGAGTTTGCGCTGCAAGACGCCTCCGGCGCCACGGTGGAGCTGCCCGACACCTACACGATCTCGGGCACCTCGATCACGCAGCCGCTGCCCGAGCTTGAGAACGGCGAGTACTCGCTCAACTGGCGCGTCGTCTCTGAAGACGGCCACCCCATCTCGGGCACCATCGGCTTCGGTGTCGGCTCGACCCTCGGCGGTGGCGCCTCGACTGCCGACGCGGGTCAGTTCCAGAACCAGCCCGCCGACCCCGCTGACGTCGACGTCAGCGCGAGCAGCGACTCGGGCACGAGCCCCTGGCTCGTCGGCATCATGAGCTTCGTCGGCGTGCTCGTCATCGGTGGCGCCGCGGTGCTCATCGTCATGCGGATGCGCCGGGGCAACATGCCGGGCGGCCAGACGCCCGCTGCGGGCGAGGCTTCGTCTGACGCGCACAAATCGCCCGACGCCGACGCGTAATCTGTCGTACGCATCCGCGACAATCTCGTAGTCAGCGTTACCGCAAGGTCTAGGATCCTCAATATGTCCAAAATCGCCGTACTGCCCGGCTCGTTCGACCCCGTCACACTCGGACACCTCGACGTCATCATCCGCACCGCCAACGTGTTCGAAGAAGTTCACGTGGTGGTCGTTCACAACCCTGACAAGCAGGCGATGATCCCCATCGCTCGCCGAGTCGACCTCATCGAGTCGGCGCTCGTCGACGCCGGCGCGCCCACGAACATCGTCGTTCGTTCGTGGAGCATGGGGCTGCTCGTCGACTACTGCACCGATGTCGGGGCGAACGTCATCGTCAAGGGCGTGCGCGGCGCGAACGACGTCACGTACGAGCTGCCGATGGCCATCGTCAACCGCCACCTCGGCAAGCTCGAGACCATGTTCATGTCGCCGAGCCCCGAGCACGCGCACGTGTCGAGCTCGCTCGTGCGCCAGGTCGCCTCGCTCGGCGGCGACGTCACCCCGTATGTGCCCGCGGTCGTGCGCGAATTTCTCCAAGGGCATATGGACACCTCGATCAAGAACTAGCTCGCAGCCGTAGACTTACGGGCATGGCAGCATCCCCGTACGAAGTCAATGTCGCGACGATCATGCACAAGCCCGGCAGCATGCGCGAGCTTGAGCTTGACGTCACGGTGCCCGAACGCATCGGCGAGGGCATGCTCTACTTCGACAAGGGCGCCCAGCTCGAGGTTGATCTTCGGCTCGAGACGCTTGTCGACGGCATCCTCGCGAGCGCCGATGTGCGCGGCACCCTCACCGGCAATTGCAGCCGGTGCCTGAAGCCGCTCGAAGAGGCGTGGTCGGGCCACGTCGCCGAGATGTTCGGCTATCAGGCCGACGAGTCGCTCGAGTATGCACTCGACGGCGACGTGATCAACCTTGAGGGGCCGATCCGCGACGCGGTCGTGCTCGACCTGCCGTTCCAGCCGCTCTGCGAGCCCGATTGCCTCGGGCTCGACCCGCAGACCGGCGAGAAGCTCACCGAGCCGCTGCCGGAGGTCGAAGACGCCGTCGACCCGCGCTGGGCGCAGCTCGAGCAGCTGCTTCAGTCGGGCGAGGCAGCGGCCGACAGCGACGAGTCGAACGACTCGACCGAGTCGAACAAGTAGGCCATTCGACGGCGCGGGGGTCGCGTGAGCGACAGTTCTCGCGTAAAGTATCCAGTTGGGTTTAGTTGCCGCATCGGATGCAGGCACTCAGCGCCGGCAAGATTGCCGCAGCGCACTCCCAACACCGCTTCACCCCGCAGCGCATTGTGATTCGCTGCAGGTGGTGTGTAGACATCGCAACTTAGAAGGAAAGCACGCATGGCACTCCCCAAGCGCAAGATGAGCCGCAGCAACACCCGTTCGCGCCGCTCGCAGTGGAAGGCTCAGGCCCCCGCACTCGTCAAGACCGTCGAAAACGGCAAGGTCACCTACAGCCTCCCGCACCGCGCGAAGCTCGTTGAGGACGCCGCGGGCACCCCGCTGCACTACGAGTACAAGGGCCGCAAGGTCGCTGACGCCTAAGCCTGATCGTCTCAGGCAGGCAATTGGCTCGCAAACGTAAGAAGCACGACCCCGAGGTCGCCGACCCAGCTCCGCTGGCACAGGCACTCGGGGTCGACTTCGTTCCCGAACTGCTCGATCTCGCGCTGACGCATTCGTCGTGGGGATACGAACACAATGGCGCGCCCGATAACGAGCGACTCGAGTTCCTCGGCGACTCGGTGCTCGGCATGTCGGTCGCCCAGCTGCTCTACCGCGTGCATCCCGATCTCAGCGAGGGCGAGCTCTCCCCCCGCCACCACGCGCTCGTGTCGACGGTGACGCTTGCCGAGATCGGCCGGCGCGAAGGTATCGGTGAGTACCTCCGCCTCGGGCGCTCGGAGCACCTGACCGGCGGGTGGGACAAGGACTCGATCCTCGCCGACGCCGTCGAGGCGCTCATCGGCGCCGCGTATCTCTCGCTCGGCTACCTCGAGGCCGAGGCCTTCGTTGTGCGGCTGCTCGACCCATATCTCGACCAGGTCGACCGGCTCGGTGCGGCAATGGACCCGAAGACGGCGCTGCAAGAGGTGGTCACCGCGAACAAGGCTGACAACCCGGAGTACGTGGTCGAGGGTACCGGCCCCGACCATGACCGCAGCTACGAGGCGACCGTCACGGTGCAGCGCGGTCGGCAGCAGCTCGTCTCGGCCACCGGCGTGGGCCCGAGCAAAAAGCAGGCCGAGATGGCCGCGGCGCTCGAGGCCTGGTACGAGCTGAGCGGCACCGAGCGGCCGCAGGCCTAGGCGGTCGAGGGTGCCGGAGCTTCCCGAAGTTGAGGTCGTGCGTCGTGGGCTGCAGCCCGCGGTGTTCGGCGCCACGGTGCGCTCGGTGGAGGTGCGCGACGAGCGCGCGCTGAAGCGGCACACCGGCGATGCGCTCGACTTTGTCGACCGCATTGAGGGCGCCGTGCTCGGCGAGCCGCAGCGGCGCGGCAAGTTTCTCTGGATTCCGTTCGGCGCCGGCTTCGCGCTCATGGCGCATCTGGGTATGAGCGGCCAGCTGCTCGTGCGGCCGATTGGCTCGGTCGATGAGCGTCAGTTGCGCGTGCGGATGCGCATCGAGCGCGGCGGGGGAGCGCTGGAGCTGCGCTTCAGCGACCAGCGGTTGTTCGGCTCGCTCGCGGTCGACCGACTGCTGCCCGCCGACGACGGTGAGTTGCTGCCCTCGCAGGTTGGCCACATCGCCCGCGACCCGCTTGACCCGGCGTTCGACGTGGATGCGGTCGTGGCGCGCATGCGCGCATCCGGCCGCAACATCAAGACGCTCATTCTCGATCAGCAGCTCGTGTCAGGTGTTGGCAACATCTACGCCGACGAGGCGCTCTGGCGCGCGCGGCTCTACTGGGGCCGGCCTGGTCGTTCGATCTCGCCAGCGAAGCTGCGCGAGTTGCTCGGCCACGTCGTGCAGGTGTTTCAGGATGCGCTGGCCGAGGGTGGCACCTCGTTCGACGCGCTGTACGTGAACGTCAACGGTGAATCGGGCTATTTTGCGCACTCTTTAAATGCCTATGGTCGTACCGACCAGGCATGTGCACGATGTGGGTCACCCATCCGCCGGGTGAAATTTATGAACCGATCCTCGTTTTTCTGTCCTCAGTGTCAGCGCAAGCGCTCTTCGTAGTCACAAGCCGATGCGGCTCTTGGAGGCAGTTGTTCCCTGATCAAGTGTAATTTCGCGAGAGTATCGATAGGTACTCGATATGGTCTCCTAGTACTCACAAAGATCACTTCGGATGGGATCTCCGATTGTGTGCATCGCGGGCGTGTCGGGTCCGCACTGCGGGTAACCTGCGGGCCCTTCCCGGAGGAACCAAGCCGCCCCTCCGGTGGAACAGAGCGGAAGTGTTCCTGGCGGATAGAGCCACTCACTACTGCACCCGCAGACCAGCCTCAGCACGTCACCGCCTTCAGCTTCCGCGCCGGGCCCTCGTCGTGGAGGCCGCGCAGGGGCATCGCTGCAGGCGAGTTCCTCCTTCTCGGAGCGCTCCAGCGCCCATGTCGTGGGTCGCCGATAGGATGCCGTCATATGAGTCACTCCTAGTCGGGCGGTGCAGAACCGTGGTGATCGGGGGATAGGAAATGGCGTCGAAGTAGAAGAGCCTTGGTGCCGCCAAGGGCGCGAAGGCAGATGAGTTCTACACACAGCTCTCAGACATCGAGAAAGAGCTGCGGCACTACAAGCAGCATTTCAAGGGTAAGACGGTGTACCTGAACTGCGACGACCCGCGTGAGTCTCAGTTCTTCCCTTACTTCAGCTACAACTTCGAGAAGCTCGGGCTCAAGAAGCTCATCGCCGCCTGCTACAAGAGCCAGGATGTCGATCTCTTCTCCACGGGCGACACCGAGCGTGCTGTCTACCTCGAATACACCGGCGACAAAGACGGGAACCTCGTCCCCGAACACGAGGAGATCGAGGTCAAAGAGTTCGCCGGCGACGGCGATTTCCGCTCCGCTGAGAGCATCGCACTCCTCGAACAGGCCGACATCGTCGTCACCAACCCGCCATTCTCCCTATTCCGCGAATATGTGTCCCAGCTGATGGAATACGACAAGAAGTTCATCATCATCGGCAACATGAATGCGCTGAAGTACAAGGACATCTGGCCGTACGTAAAACAAGATCGCATGTGGCTCGGCGTCACACGCACCGGCACCGGCCAGATGTGGTTCCGCATCAACGACGACTTCCCTGTGAAGTCGGGCCAGAAGACCGACGAAAACGGCCAGCGCTGGCAGACAATTGGGAATTCGGCGTGGTTCACCAACCTCGACCACTCCAAGCGGCACGAGGAGATCGTCCTCTACCGGAGCTACGACCCCGAGCAGTACCCTGCCTACGCCAACTACGACGCGATCGAGGTCTCCAAGGTCGTCGACATCCCCATGGATTACCTAGGAGCGATGGGCGTGCCGATTACTTTCCTGGGCAAGTACAACCCCGACCAGTTTCGACTACATGACCGGCTCACCGATCCGCCAGGACTACCTCGAGACAGCGATCGAATGGCTCAACGACGGCAAAGTCGACGAGTACATGCGTGATCATCAGTTCGACACCAATGCCAACGAACTCTGGCTCTACTTCAAGGGTGTGATCGACTGGGTGCAGACGATTTTTCCCAAGACGCGCTCTCAGATGAAGTCGGTCAAGTGGGGTCCGCTGTACAACCAGCACAAGAGCACGAACTTCGACCCCGTCGCTCTTGAGGCCGCAGTCGCCAAGCTTATGGCGGACACCGATGTGAAGAAGAAGACCGGCATCTACGAGTACCTGCTCGGTGGCAGTAGCGACACGAAGCTGCTCGAGGTCCGCGTCTTCGACGAGAAGACCAAACTCGCCGCCTACGGCAAGCAGACCGCCGCGGCAGAAGCGGCCGACACCTCCAACTGCCCCATGTGTGCCGCCGGCACCAACAACGATGCGAAGCGGATCTACAGCCTCGAAGAAATGGACGCAGATCACGTCACGGCTTGGTCCAACGGCGGGGCCGACCGACCTGAAAAACTGCGAGATGCTCTGTGTGCCGCACAACCGGTCGAAGGGTAACCGATAGCCGTGCAGCCCGGCGACGAACAGGCGCAGCGTGCAGCCTTGGAGCAAGAGGCCTCCCGCATTCATGAGAGTGCTGTCTATTCGGCTCAAGGGCAGTTCGAAGCGGCAAAGTTCTGGCGGAAGCTGCGGCTCGACAACTGATTTAGGGCGACAGGCGACTCTTGGAGTACTGGTGTCAATGGTGCTCGCCGTCGCCCTGGGCTGGTCGATTTTCAGGATTGCCGCGAAGTGGTGGGGCGAGGAGACAGCAAATCTGCCCATGGTGCTCGACCCTCCGGTCGATCCCGAAGTTGATCACATCCGCGGACCGGAGGACGCCAATCTGACGCTGGTCGAGTATGTCGACTTTGAGTGCGAATATTGTGCACACGCCACCCCAACCTTCTTCATCGAGGGCCGCCGCCTATTGGGCGACTATGACGCCCGGACGTTAACTGCGGCGCTCGAATCGAGCCGGCGCGGCACACGAACCCGGGAGACATCCAGCGGAAAGGGTTGAGAGCGTCGGCGTCGGAGCGCGGAGAATCTGTCGTGACCTGCCGGTCGTTCGGCACTGCTGTTGATTGGCCAGGTTGCAGAACCTACTCGTTGATAGCGTTGGCTCATGAACAGGCCCTCCACGCCGACTCGTGAAAACTCCGCCTTAATCCAACCGGACGTTCGAGTGCGAGGCGCTCGCGAGCACAACCTCAAAGACATCGACTTGTCGGTACCGCGTGACGCCATGGTGGTCTTCACCGGTGTCTCTGGCTCAGGTAAGTCCTCGCTGGCGTTCGGCACCCTATATGCGGAGTCTCAGCGACGCTACTTAGAGTCGGTGGCACCGTATGCGAGGCGACTCATCGACCAGGCGGGAGTCCCCGACGTCGATTCCATTACCGGAATGCCGCCCGCGGTGGCGCTGCAACAACAACGCGGCGGGAGCAGCACCCGGTCATCGGTCGGAAGCATCACGACGCTCTCCAGCTTGGTCCGCATGCTGTATTCCCGCGCGGGTCAGTATCCAGATGGGCAGCCGATGCTCTATGCGGAGGACTTCTCGACCAACACGGTCCAGGGCGCATGCCCGGAATGCCACGGGATCGGACGCGTCTATGACGTGCCGGAGGAAAAGATGGTCCCCGATCCGACACTGACTATCCGGGAACGCGCAATCGCCGCATATCCCACGGCCTGGCACGGTCACCAGCTGAGGGACGTCCTCGTTGCGCTTGGCTACGACGTCGACATTCCGTGGAAAGACCTCGCCAAGAAGGACCGCGACTGGATCCTGTACACGGACGAAACGCCCTACGTGCCGGTTCACTCACGACTCACCCTTGCTGAAGCACGTGAAGCCATAGCCGCGGGCGTCGAGCCCACCTACTCGGGAACCTTCGTAGGGGTGCGACGCTATGTCCTTGACACATTCGCGAACACGAAGAGCAGCTCGATGAAACGCCGTGTCTCGGAGTTCCTCACAGTGGCCCCGTGCCCCGCATGCCATGGCAAACGGTTGAAGCCTGAGGCGCTTTCGGTGACATTCGAGGGGCTCGACATCGCCGACTTTTCACAGATGCCCTTGCGTGAGCTCATGTCGTTGATCCAAGCCGCAGTCGCTGAGGCCGCAGACGCAACTCCTGATGCCCGTGATGAGGTTTCCTCATCGGGTGAGGCCCTCGACGAGGCCCTGCGTCGCGAAGCGGATGAACAGCGCGTGGCAGCCGGAGGGTCGGCCCATTCCACGGCCCCTGATGTCCGCCGAACTCCAAACCAATCGGTCGAAAAACTTGCGGCAACCGTCCGCTTAGGGTCTGGACTCATCGATCGCATTCGTCCGATCATTGATCTCGGTCTGGGCTACCTGTCCTTGGATCGCACGACGCCGACGCTCTCAGGTGGCGAACTTCAGCGGCTGCGTTTGGCAACCCAGCTCACTTCCGAACTCTTCGGCGTCGTGTACGTGCTGGACGAACCCTCTGCCGGGCTCCACCCGCAAGATGTCAGTGCACTGTTGGACATCCTCGACGGGCTCAAGGAAAGTGGCAACAGTCTCTTCATCGTCGAGCACTCCGTCGACGTGATGCGCCACGCGGATTGGCTTGTCGACATCGGGCCGGCCGCAGGTGAACGTGGAGGTCGTGTCATCTATAGCGGACCGACCGAAGGTCTGGCCGAAGTCGAGGAATCCGTCACTCGAGGTTATCTCTTCGGCGGCAGCGGGCTCCCTCCTCATCAGCCAAGGAAGCCACAAGGATGGTTGCGTTTTGAGAATATCGGACGCAACAATCTGCGGAACATCTCAGTCGAGATCCCGTTACACGCATTCACCGCAGTCACAGGTGTGTCGGGGTCGGGCAAATCCAGCCTCGTGAGCCAAGTTGTCCCCACTTTGGTCAGCGAGCATCTCGGACGCCCCATCAAGACTGACGAGCCAGTGCTCGACGGCGATGAATTGCTGCTTGCTGATGAGCCTGAAGAGCTCAAGGGTTCTGTCTCGGGAGACCTCAGTGAAATCCGCCGAGTAGTAAGCATCGATCAGAAGCCGATCGGACGAACACCTCGGTCGAACGTCGCAACGTACACAGGTCTGTTCGACCACGTGCGACGTCGATTCGCCGAGACCCCGGAAGCTCGTGCACGCGGCTACAAGCCCGGAAGATTCTCATTCAACGTCGCTGGTGGCCGGTGCCCGACTTGTGAGGGAGAGGGATCGGTCATGGTCGAGCTGCTCTTCCTCCCCTCCGTTTACACAGAGTGCCCTGACTGTCACGGCACCCGCTACCAGTCGAGCACACTCGAGATCCTCTGGCACGGACGCAATATCGCGGAGATCCTCGCAATGAGCGTCGCGGAGGCGCACGAATTCTTCGAGGGAGAGTTTGACATCATGCGCTCACTCACCGCGCTGGTCGACGTTGGACTCGGCTACCTGCGTCTGGGGCAACCCGCAACTGAGCTGTCCGGTGGTGAGGCCCAGCGAGTCAAGCTTGCCAGCGAACTGCAGCGCGCCCAAAGCGGCGACACGCTCTACGTGCTCGATGAACCGACTTCCGGATTGCACTGCGCCGACGCGGACCAACTCCTTACGCACTTACAAACGCTCGTCGACGCGGGGAATACCGTGGTCATGGTCGAGCTCGACATGCGAGTCATCGCACAGGCCGATCACGTCATCGATCTCGGGCCCGGTGCTGGGGACAACGGTGGACAAGTCGTCGCGACCGGCACTCCAGCAGAGGTGGCGACATCATCCAAGAGCGCGTCGGCACCGTATCTGGCAACTGCGCTCGAAGAGGCTGCTGCCGTGTAGGGGTGGAAGCAGTCGCTTCCTGAGGCAGCTGAGCGTATGATCACAGCTCGCGACACTCAGGTGTCAACGCGGCGTCGTTCACCGCCCACAGATTGATGGCGCGCATCGCGTCTGGCTCGCAGCAATCAGTGCGTCAAGCGATCAGCGGTCCAGATAGAACAGCGCCGCGTTGCCCCAAAACACGGCGTCGAGCTGCTCGGGTGAGAGTGCGTCCGCGACCGTGTTGAAGTCGCCGTTCTCGAATGGGCGGCGCGCGCGGGTCGAGGGCAGATCGGTGCCGACCATGAGGGCGGTCGGGTCGACCGACATGATTGCCTTGATCGTCGCGGCCGGGTCGAGCTCGACCCGGCCGAAGCCGGTCGCCTTCACTTTGACGCCCTGCTCGACGAGGCGCAGGAGGTTCGCAAGGCCGTCCCCGTGCATGCCGAGGTGGTCGATACTCGCCGCTGGCAGCGAGGCGATGCGGCGCGAGAGCTCGTCGTCGATCGTGCGGGCGTCGATATAGAACTCGGCGTGCCAGCCGGCAAGGTCGTACACGCGGCGGGCGAGCAGCTCGAGTTCATCGAGGTCAGCCGAGCCTCCGCGCGCGACGTTCAAGCGCACGGCGCGCACGCCGGCCGCGTTGAGGTCTCGGATGCGCTCGTCGCTCGTGTCGCTTGGGATCTGGGTGACGCCGACGTAGGTGGGGCCGAGGGCGGCGAGCGCGTCGATGAGATACCCCTGGTCGAACGCCTGAAACGACCACTCAACCTCCCCCTCACTTAGGGAGTGGGGGTGGGGGACTCGGTGAAGCCGAAGTCGACGGGGTCGGTGTAGTCCGGGGTCGAGGTCGGGCCCTCGTAAAAGATCTCCGAGAAGAAGGGCGTGAAGACGCAGCCCGAGAGCAGCACGATGCCGACGAGGGCGGCAGAGGCCGCAAACAGTCGACGAGAATTGCGCATACCCCCGAGCCTAAGCGCATCTGGCGGCCTGCTGCCACCTAAACTAAGGGCAACCACGCCCCGATCGAAAGCCGCCGCATGCACCTGAAGCGCCTCACCCTCAAGGGCTTCAAGTCGTTCGCGAAGCCCACCACCCTCGAATTCGAACCCGGCGTCACCTGTGTCGTCGGGCCGAACGGCTCGGGCAAGTCGAACGTCGTCGACGCGCTCGCCTGGGTGATGGGCGAACAGGGCGCGAAGTCGCTGCGCGGCGGCAAGATGGAGGACGTCATCTTCGCAGGCACCGCCACTCGCGGCCCGCTCGGCCGCGCCGAGGTGACGCTGACGATCGACAACGCCGACGGGGCGCTGCCGATCGAGTACAGCGAGGTGACGATCCAGCGCACCCTCTTCCGCACCGGCGGCAGCGAGTACGCGATCAACGGCGAGGGCGTGCGCCTGCTTGACGTGCAGGAGCTGCTCAGTGACTCGGGTCTCGGCCGAGAGATGCACGTCATCGTCGGCCAGGGTCGACTCGACACCGTGCTGCGCGCGACTCCCGAAGACCGCCGCGGCTTCATCGAAGAGGCGGCAGGCGTGCTCAAGCACCGCCGCCGCAAGGAAAAGACAGTGCGCAAGCTCGAGGGCATGGAGCAGAACCTCCAGCGCCTGCGCGACCTCGTCGCCGAGGTGCGCCGCCAGCTCAAACCGCTCGGCAAGCAGGCCGAGGTCGCCCGCCGCGCCCAGGGCATCGCCGCCGTCGTGCGCGACGCGAAGGCCCGCATCATGGCCGACGACGCCGTCACCCTGCGCGAGCAGCTGCGCGACGCCGGCAGCACCGAGCAGGAGCGCACGACCGAGCGCATGGTGCTCAAAGAGCAGCTTGACCGCGCGGTGCTGCGAATCCAGAACCTCCAGGAGGCGCAGCGCGGCGACGCCGTCGACCAGGCCCGCCGCGTCGCCTTCGACCTCGAGAGCGTGCGCGAGCGCCTCCGCAACTTCCTCATGCTCGTCGGCCAGCGCGAGTCGATGCTCCAGGCCCGCCTCGACGAGCCCGCGCTCACGGTGTCGATCTCGCAGCAGAGCGTCGCCGAGGCGCGCGCCGAGGCCGAGTCGCTTGAGGAGCGCGCCGCCGAGGCCGAGTCGGCCTGGCACGCGGCCCAGCAGGCAACTGCGCGGGCGCGCGCCGATCTCGACGCGCTCGACCGCGAGCTCGCGGCCCAGGCAGCGCTGCTCTCGCAGCATGAGCTGCGTACGACCGAACTCCAAGGCAAGGCGGATGCGGCGGCCGGCCGGCTCGCGGCCGTGCGCGGCGAGGTGCTCCGCGGCGAAAACTCGCGCCGAGCGGCGGCCGACCGGCTCACCGCGGCGAACCGCGAACTCACCGAGGTCGAATCGCAGGCGGAGGCCGGCGAGGCCGACTCGAGCGGGCTCGACGCCGACTACGCGCACGCGCAGGAGCAGGTCACGACGGCGCAGGCGGCCGTCGAGGAACTCCGCGACGAGCTCCACGGCCTCGAACGCGAACGGGATGCGCTCGACGCCCGCCGCAAGGCCCTCGCGCTCGCGGCCGAGGTGAACGACGGTGCCCAGGCACTCCTTGCGAGCACGCCCGACGGCGTGCGCGGCCGCGTCAGCGATCTGCTGCGCGTCGAGCCCGGCGACGAGCGCGCGATCACCGCCGCGCTCGGGGCGTTCGCCGACGCGATCGTCGCCGACACCGGCGGCGCCGCCCTCGACCTCGCGGCCGCCGCGAAGGAGTTCGGCAGCGTTCACCTCGTCGCCGAGCTCGCCGAGTCGCCGGCCGAGCAGGATCTCGCCGAACTCGCGACGCGGCTCGGGGCCGAGGTGGGCGTCGAGCTGCGGCCGGCCACCGCATCCGTCTCGGGCGACGCGACGATCGCGCGGCTGCTCACCCGCACCCTCATCGTCAACGAGCTGCCCGACGCCGACACCGCGGCGCGCCTGCTCAAAGAGTTGCCCGCCGGCACCCGACTCGTGAGCCGCGCGGGCGCCGCGATCGACGCCGCGACGCTCATCGCCCCCGGCGGCGACGCCGATTCGGGCGCGAGCCGCCTCGAACTCGTCGCCGAGCGCGACCGAGCGGCCGCGAGCCTCGAGCGCGTGCAGCAGGCGATCGACACCGCTTCGCTCACGCTCGCCGAGCACCGCGCGACCCTGAAGTCGGCGAAGGACGTCGCCGCCGCGGCCCTCGCGAAACTGCGCGGCTTCGACGCCGAACTCGCCGCCCGCCGCGAGGCGCTCAACCGGGCCAAGGCGCGCGTCGAGTCGGCGACCGCCGAACTCGCCCGCGCCGAGAAGTCGCACCAGCTCGCGAGCCAGAACGTCGACGAGGCGGTCGCGAAGGTCGAGGCCGCGAAGCGCGAGCTCGAGACCCACGAGTCGCAGCCGCGCCCCGTGTTCGACGCCTCGAAGCGGCAAGAGCTCGCGGATGCGGTCGAGGCCGCCCGCGAAGCCGAGGTCGAGGCGCGCCTCAGCCTCGAGACGCTTCGCGAGCGCCTGCGGAGCGAGCAGCTGCGCGCCGCCGAGCTCGTGAAGCAGCGCGACGCCGAGCGCGAGGCCGCCGAGAAGGCGGCGCGCGAGACGGTGCTGCGGCGCGCCGAACTCGAGCGCACGGCGGCGGTGCACGCGCGCATCCCGGCCCTCGAGCGCCAGGTCGACGCCTCGCTCGAGCAGGCCCGAGCCGAGCTCGTCGAGCGCGAGCGCGAGCGCGCCGAGCAAGACCGCGAGCTTGTCGAACTGCGCGAGCAGGAGGCGAAGCTGCGGGCACGGCTCAACCAGATCACCGAGGACGTGCACGCGCTCGAGCTGCAGATCTACGAGCGCAAGCTGCAGTTGTCGAACCTGCTCGAGCGCGCCGCGAGCGAGCTCTCCCTCGCCGAAGCGGTGCTCGTGGCCGAGTACGGCCCCGACCAGCCGGTGCCGACGGACGACGAGGGCGAGGAGCCCTACGATCGCGAGCGCCAGAAGCAGCGGCTCGCGCGTGCCGAGCGCGAGATGTCGCAGCTCGGGCGCATCAACCCGCTCGCCCTCGAGGAGTTCGCGGCGCTCGAGCAGCGCCACACCTACCTCGGCGAGCAGCTCGAAGACCTCGTGCGCACCCGCACCGACCTGCTCAAGATCGTCGACGATATCGACGTGCGCATGCGCGAGGTGTTCGCGGCCGCGTTCGACGACACCCGCGCGGCGTTCCACGAGGTGTTCCCCGTGCTGTTCCCGGGCGGCAGCGGCGACATCTCGCTCACGAACCCCGACGACCTGCTCACGACCGGCATCGAGGTCGCGGTGAAGCCCGCGGGTAAGAAGATCGACAAGCTCTCGCTGCTTTCGGGCGGCGAGCGCTCGCTCGCGGCGGTCGCCCTGCTTGTCGCGATCTTCAAGGCCCGGCCGAGCCCGTTCTACATCATGGATGAGGTCGAGGCCGCCCTCGACGACGCGAACCTCGGCCGCCTGCTCGAGGTGTTCGAGAGCCTACGCGAGTCGAGCCAGCTCATCGTCATCACGCACCAGAAGCGCACGATGGAGATCGCCGACGCGCTCTACGGCGTCTCGATGCACCGCGACGGCATCTCGACCGTGGTCGGTCAGCGGGTTCGCGAACTCGCCGAGACGTAGGATGAGACGACATGTTCTCGACAAAGGAGTCGCCATGTCTGACGTCCCTAAGCTGACCCCCGAGTTCGTTCATCGCAAGCCGCAGCACACGGCCGTGGTGCGCGGCGAGGGCGTGCCCGTCGAGCAGATGATCGCCTTTCTTGACGACGCCTTCACCGTGCTGCGGGCCGCCGTCGACGCGGCGGCGATCGCGCCCGATGGCTTCGCGTTCAGCCGCTACGACACCGAGCTCGTCGGCAACGTCACCGTCGAGGCGGGCATGCCGCTGCTCGCGCAGCTCGACTCGCCCCTCGAATTCAACGGCCTGACGATCGTGCCGGGCGAGCTACCTGGCGGCGAGCTCGCGCGGGCGATCCACGTCGGCCCGTACTCCGAGCTCGCCGACGTCTGGCAGGGCTTCCTCGGCGAGCTCACCGCGGCGGGCCGCGCGCCTCGCAAGCCCTACTGGGAGTCGTACCACGCCACCCCGGGCCCGGGCGCGGACCCGCAGGCGCTGCGCACCGAGCTCGTCGCCGTCATAGACTGACCCACCGAACCACCCGCACGAGAAGGAGCACCCATGAGCACGCAGCAGCTACCCCCTGACCTCGCCCGGGCCGGCCGAGCCCTCGCCCAGGTGTCCCGCGAAACCGTCGCCTCGGCGACCGGCTTCACCGTCGAACAGCTTCGCCAATTCGAGCTCAGCGAGGTGTCGATCACCGCCGACGAGAACCTCGCCCTGCGCCGCGCCCTCGAGCACTACGGCGTCGAGTTCTTCCCTGATGACGAGCACGGCGGCTACGGCGTGCGCCGCAAGTTCGGTGTGACGAGCTCGGCCCGCGTCGAGAACTGGGAAGACGAGGGCGGCATGCCCGGCGAGGACGACATCTAGGCGCCTAGAGCGCAAAGAACATCTCGTCGTAGAGCGCGGCGACGTGCGCCCGGGCCTCGTCGGCCGCGAGCGCGCGGTCGCCCGCGACGATGGCCTCGAGGATGCGCCGGTGCGCGTCGTTCGACGCGTGCAGGTGCTCGATCGGGTAGGGGATGAAGTAGGCGTAGAGCGACTCGAGCGCCGCGAAGTAGGTGTCGAGGCGATCGACGCCGGATGCTCGGGCCACTGCGTGATGGAACGCGCGGTCGGCGGCGTGGAACTCGGCCCAGTCGGTGGCGGCCTCGCCCAGGTCGACGGCGTCGCGGATGCTCGCGATCGCCGCGTCGTCGGCCGCCTGTGCCGCGAAGCTGGCGAGCGCCGACTCCATGAGCACGCGGCTGTCGACGAGCTCGCGCGCGGTTGAGCCGGCGGCGAAGAGGGCCTCGACCGCCGCATCCGCCGGGATCGTTGGCTCGCCGGCGACGAAGGTGCCGCCGCCCGCGCCGCGTCGGCGCACGAGCGTGCCGTCGGCGACGAGCGATTCGAGCGCGCGCCGGGTGGTGATCTCGCTCGCGTCGAGCCCCGCGGCGACGACGTGCGCCGAGCGGATGCGGTCGCCCGGCCGCAGCGTGCCGAGCCGCAGGGCGACGAGGATGCGCGCGCGCACCGACTCGAGCGCGCTCACCGGGCGCAGGCTCGCGACGGCGGGCGCCGGCTCGGGCGAATCGGGGGTTGAACGGGGCATGGCCTCAGCGTAGCGATGCCGGCTAAGCGCGGCGGCGAAGGCGTGGGCGAGGGCGCAATTGCGCTCGCGGCGGGCGGGGTGCATACTGACTCGAGTAAGTGATCACTGTGATCAATTTGCACGCCGTGACACCACCGTCACCGTGCGGCGCCCGAAGGAGGGACCGTGCCCCGTCACATCCGCATCGCCGCGGTGCAGGCAGCACCACACCCGATCAGCACCGCGCTCGACGCGTTCGAGCGCGAGGTCCGTGAGCTCGTCGCCGAGCATCGCCCCGACCTCGTCGTCTACCCCGAGCTGCACCTCTTCGGCGCCGACAACGCCGACCTCGAGGCACAAAA
This sequence comes from Gulosibacter sediminis, assembly GCF_023370115.1. Classification (NCBI taxonomy): domain Bacteria; kingdom Bacillati; phylum Actinomycetota; class Actinomycetes; order Micrococcales; family Microbacteriaceae; genus Gulosibacter; species Gulosibacter sp. ACHW.36C. The sequence continues at coordinate 576,163 of NZ_CP097160.1, forward strand.
CGCGCGCCTGCGCGACGGCGCCGTCGACCTCGACGAGTTCGTTGCGCCGTTACAAGACCTTGCGCGGGAGCTCGGCGTCTGGCTGTTGCCCGGCTCGCTCGTCGAACGTGCCGACGGCGACCCCTTTAATACCGCCGTGCTGCTCGCGCCGAGCGGCGAAATCGCCGGCCGCTACCGCAAGGTGTTCCCGTGGCGCCCCACCGAGCCCTACGCCTCGGGCGAGCGCTTCGAGGTCGTCGACCTGCCCGGCCTCGGCCGCGTCGGCATCTCGATTTGCTACGACGCCTGGTGGCCCGAGGCCACCCGCCACCTCGCCTGGATGGGCGCCGAGGTCGTGCTCAACATCGTCAAGACGACGACGCCCGACCGCAAGCAGGAGCTCGTGCTCGCGCAGGCGAACGCGATCGTGAACCAGAACTTCACCGTGAGCGTGAACACGGCCGGCCCGATCGGCCGCGGCCGCAGCATCGTCGTCGACCCCGAGGGCAGCCCGATCGCCACCGCCGGCGAGGCGCCCGAGGTGCTCGTCGTCGAGCTCGACCTCGACGAGGTCGCACGCGTGCGGCGCGACGGCACCGAGGGCTCGGTCGTGCCGTGGCGCCAGTTCGCCGACGGTGACGCCGCGGTGCCGCTGCCGCTCTACAACGGCCGACTCGACCCCACGACCTGGCGACCCGGCGCGGGCGCGTAGCCGCGCATCCGGCCGCTCAACCACTTCCCCCTCATCGCTCGAATGGACCAGCAATGACCGATACCACCCACCTCAACCGCACGCTCGGCCTGCGCTCGCTCGTGCTGTTCGGGCTCGCCTACCTCACCCCGATGATCGTGCTCGGCATCTTCGGCGTCATCGCGAGCGCGAGCGCCGGGGCGAGCGCCTCGGCCTACCTCATCGCGCTCATCGCGATGCTCTTCACCGCCGCGAGCTACGGGCGCCTCGCCGCCCGCTTCCCGGTCGCGGGCTCGGCGTACACCTACGTCGGCCGCTCGATCGACGGCCGCGCCGGGTTCCTCGTCGGCTGGGCCGTTCTGCTCGACTACCTGTTCCTGCCCATGGTGATCTGGCTCATCGGCGCCTCGTACCTCTCGACGGCGGTGCCGGGCGTGCCGAGCTGGGTGTGGATCATCGCATTCATTCTCATCACGACCGCGCTGAACATCATCGGCATCAAGGTGGCCGACCGCGTGAACTTCGTGCTCATGGCCTTCCAGTTCCTCGTCATCGCAATCTTCGTCGTGCTCAGCATTGCGAGCGTCGTGGGCGCGGATGGTGCGGACGCGCTCGTGAGTGCCTCGCCGTTCGTGGGCGAGAACGCCCAGTTCTCGAACGTCATCGCGGCGGCGGCGGTCGCGGCCTACTCGTTCCTCGGCTTCGACGCCGTCACGACGCTCACCGAAGAGACGAAGAACCCGCAGAAGGTCATGCCCCGCGCGATCCTGCTCATCGCCCTCATCGGCGGCGGCATCTTCATCGTCGTCACCTACTTCACGCAGCTCGTGCATCCGGGCGGCACTTTCACCGACGAGTCGTCGGCCGCGTTCGAGATCGCGCAGACGATCGGCGGCAACGTGTTCTCGGCGATCTTCGTCGCGGGCCTCATCATCGCCCAGTTCACCTCGGGCCTCGCCGCGCAGGCCTCGGGCTCGCGCCTGCTCTACGCGATGGGCCGCGACGGTGTGCTGCCAAAGCGCATCTTCGGGGTCCTCCACCGCGGCTTCCAGACCCCGTGGGGCTCGATCGTCGTCGTCGGTGTCGTGGGCCTCATCGCGATGTTCCTCGACGTCGCCACGTCGACCTCGTTCGTGAACTTCGGCGCGTTCATCGCCTTCGCGATGGTGAACATCTCGGTCATCGTGCTCGCCGTGAAGGCACGTCGCGAGGGCAAGCGGGTCAACGTGCTGCTCGACTACGTCGCGCCCTCGATCGGCGCGATCGTCATCATCGGCCTGCTCACGCAGCTCGACTCGAACGCCCTCATCATTGGCGCCGTCTGGCTCGTGATCGGCATCGTCATTCTTGCGTCGCTCACGGGTGGCTTCCGCCGGCAGCCGCCGCAGGTCGAGGGCGAGGCGTTCTCGGGCTAGCGCGAGCGCCGCGCCGCGGCGCTAATGACAGTGGCGCTGTCAGCGATGCGGCTGAGTGGAAGTGGCGCTGACGGCCTCGGGGAGCGCGAATGCCTTCGCCGGACCCAGACGTTCACGACGTGCCAGGCAACTCCCTCGACGCCAACCTTGCGGAGCATCTTGCGCGCGCCGAGGTGAATCAGTGCATCTCGTAAGGCCCGGTCGCACGCGTCGTTGCGCATGCGCGGCACCCGAGCGACCGAAGTGAACGCCGACCTAACCGGGTCTCAGCCTCGCGGGTACTCAGCGAGTGCCACGACGGTCGCGATCGCCGCCTCCGCCGCCTCGGCGCCCTTGCGCTCGAGCGAGCCGGGCAGGCCCGAGCGCTCGAGGGCCTGCCCGACGGTGTCGCAGGTGAGGACGCCGAAGCCGACGGGAATGCCGGTGTCGAGCGCGACGCGACCGAGCCCATCCGTCGCCGCGTGGCAGACATAGTCGAAGTGCGGGGTGCCGCCGCGCACGACGACGCCGAGCGCGACGATCGCGTCGGGCGCCTGGGGGCTGCAGGCGATGCGCATCGCCGCGACCGAGAGCTCGAAGGTACCGGGCACGCGGATCACCTCGGCGGTGCCGCCGGCCGCCTCGACGACGGTGATGGCGTCGGCGAGCATCGCGTCGGTGATGTCGCGGTGCCAGCTCGCGACGACGATCGCGACGCGCAGCGAGCCCGCCGACGAGTCGAGGTGCGAGAGATTAATGGTGGGGGCGCCTTCGCGGCTCATGCAACGGTCCTTTCGTGAGAGGTGCGGTGCGCCCGCAGCTCGGCAATGGTGATGAGGGGGAGGCCCTCGCGCTCGGCGAGCGCGGCGGCCTCGGGGTAGCGCATGACCTCGCCCGAGTCGTGCACGAGCTCGGCGATCGCGCCGACCTCGCCCGTGCCGGCAAGGCGCATAAGGTCGACGGCTGCCTCCGTGTGGCCGGCGCGGGCGAGCACGCCGCCGGGCACGGCGCGCAGCGGCAGCACGTGGCCGGGGCGGATGAGGTCGCTCGGCTTCGCGTCAGGGTTCGCGAGCGCGCGCAGCGTCGTCGCGCGGTCGGCGGCCGAGATGCCCGTAGTGATGCCGACGGCGGCGTCGACCGAGACGGCGTAGGCGGTGCGCAGCGAGTCCTGGGTCTGCGCGACCATGAGGGGCAACTCGAGGGCATCGGCACGTGCCGCCGGCAGGGGCGCGCAGAGGTAGCCGGAGGAGTGGCGCACGACCCAGGCGACCCACTTCGCACTCGCGCGATCGGCGGCGAAGATCGCGTCGACCTCGTTCTCGCGGTCGGCCGCGTCGGCGACGAGCACGGGCAGACCGGCGCGGAGGGCGTCGATGGCCCGATCGAGGTCGGGGGAGCCGGTCGTGCTCATCGCGCCTCCTCCTCTCGCCACTGCAGCATGCGCTCGACGTACTTCGCGAGCACGTCGACCTCGAGGTTCACGCGGGCGCCGACCTCGAGGGCACCGAGCGTCGTGTCGCGCGAGGTCGTCGGGATGATCGAAACGCCGAAGCCGCGCGCCGTGACGCCGGTGACGGTGAGCGAAATGCCGTCGACTGCGACCGAGCCCTTCTCGGCGACGTATCGCAGCAGCTCGCGGGGCGCCTCAAACACGAGGTCATCCCAGCGCTCGCCCGCGGTGCGGGAGGCGAGGGTCGCGACCCCGTCGACGTGGCCCTGCACGATGTGCCCGCCGAGTCGGGCGGATGCGGCGAGCGCGCGCTCGAGGTTGACCGGCGCGCCGGGCGCGAGGTCGCCGAGCGCGGTGCGGCGCAGCGTCTCGGGCAGCACGTCGGCGGTGAAGCTGCCGTCGGCGACCGTGACGACGGTGAGGCAGACGCCGCTGACGGCGATCGAGTCGCCGGGGGTGGCATCGTCGGTGACGCGGGGCGCGCGGATCTCGAGGCGAGCATCCGGCTGCCCCGGCTCGTGGTCGAGGCGCAGCACCTCGCCGCGCGCTTCGATGAGTCCAGTGAACATTTCAGGCTCCTTCTGGGGTGGGGTCGGTGGCGCGGCGGGCGCGCAGGAAGACGTCGGGGCCGAGGGGCTCGGGGGCGTCGAAGCGCCAGCGGCGCGCGTTGGCGAGCGTGCTGACGCCGAACGGTGCGACCGCGGCGGTGCCTTCGCCGAGCAACAGCGGCGCGAGGTAAACGTGCAGTTCGTCGACGACATCCGCGCGCAGCAGCGCCGCGGCGACGGTCGCGCCGCCCTCGACGAGGACGTGGTGGATGTGCCGCTCGGCCAGCTCGGCGAGCGCCACGGTGACGTCGTGGGTGCGCAGCTGCAGCAGCGGCGCGAGGCCGGCGCGCAGCTGGGCGGATGCGGGCAGCTCGCGGGCGCCGAGCACGACCCGAACCGGCTGCTCGGGCAGGAGGGCGCCTTCGGGCGTGCGGGCCGTGAGCGCGGGATCGTCGGCGAGGGCGGTGCCGGTGCCGACGGCGATGGCGTCGACCCGGCCGCGGACGCCGTGCGCGTGGGCCCGCGCGGCGGGGGAAGTGATCCACTGGCTCGTGCCGTCGGCGGCGGCGATCTTGCCGTCGAGCGTCAACGCGAGCTTGAGCGTGACGAAGGGGCGGCCGAGCCGAGCCGGCGTGGCCCAGGCGCGGATGAGCTCGCCGGCGCTCGCGGCCTCGAGGCCTGCGTACACCGTGGCGCCGGCGGCACGCAGCCGCGCGGCACCACCCGCTGCGGCGGGGTTCGGGTCGTCGACGGCATAGATGACCTCGTCGATGCCCGCGTCGAGCAGGGCATCGACGCACGGCCCGGTGCGGCCGGTGTGATTGCACGGCTCGAGGGTGACCACGGCGGTGGCGCCGCGCACGTCGAGGCCGCGAGCCCGCGCATCCGCGAGCGCCGCGACCTCGGCGTGCGCCGTGCCAGCGCCGCGGTGCCAGCCCTCGCCGAGCACCTCGCGCGGCGCCGAGGCCGGGCCGGGCGCGAGCAGCACGGCACCGACGCGCGGGTTTGGGCCGCGCTCGGGGCCGCGAGCGGCGAGCTCGATGGCGCGCCGCATCGCGTCGACGGGGGTGAGTTGCACTGCGTTTCCTTCCGGTGTCGAACCACACCGGGGAAACGAGACGCGTGCACGCAATCACGCCACTGCCGAGGAGACCTCGGCAGCCATGCACCTCCCATCCAGACTTTGACTGTCGGCTCTGGAATTCCACCAGATCAGCGCGGCTCGTGCCCGACGCCGAGGCGTCGGGCACGGGCTGCGGTCGCGGGCTATCACCGCCGGTTCGGACTTTCACCGACCCCGGAGCATGTTGCTGGCGGTAACCCTACGCAGCCGCACCCCGTGCCACAAGACCCCCGTCGTAACACTTCGCCACGCGCGCTAGGCGTCGAACAGCGCCTGCCCGGGGAAATCGCCGGTCACCGGCGGGATCGCGAACACCGCCGAGCCGATCGGCGTCGTCCAGGTGTTGAGCAGGTCGGCGTCGGCGAGGCGCTGCTGAATCGGCACGTACTGCAGCGTCGGATTCGCCTGGAACGACGCGAACAGCAGCCCCGAGTTCGAGACCTGCGCGCCCTGGCCGCCCACCGCATCCTCGCCCGCCGCAGGGGAGACGGGGAGGTCGTAGTTGTAGGGCTGGCGGAAGATGCGCTGGCTCGGGTCGTCGGGGCGCGAACGCCGCACGTGGCTCGCCGCGTTGATCACGGTGAAGCCCTGCGGGGTGACCGCCTCGAAGTCGGGCTCGTCGTGCTCGTGCGTGCCGGTGAGCGGCGCGCCCGTGTCGAGGCGGCGCCCCACCGAGGCCTCGCGGCCGGGCCGGTCGACCTCGTCCCACGTCTCGAGGTTCATCTCGATGCGCCGCAGCACGAGGCTCGTGCCGCCCTGCAGCCAGCCCGGTTCGGTAATGCGCACGACCGTCTCGAACTCGTCGGTGCCCGGGATCGGGTTCGAGGTGCCGTCGAGTTGCCCGAACAGGTTGCGCTGCGTCGTGGCGGGCTTCGCGACGCCGTGGGCGTTGCGGAACCCCTGCTGCTGCCAGCGAATCGTCGTGTACGCCCGCGCATCCTTGAGCAGCATGCGCTGCGCGTGCGCGACCGCGAGCGGGTCGTCGCCGGTCACGAGCAGCAGCAGCTCGCCCTCGCTCCAGTGATCCTCGAGCGCATCGATCGAGAACGCCGGCAGCTGCGCGAGCCACTCGGGCCGCGCGGCGGGGTTCACCCGCTCGACGAGGCCCGGGCCGAAGCCGAACGTCACCGCGAGGTTCGCGGGCTGCTCGGCGAGCTCGGGCTCCTGGTCGCCGATCGGCGCGGCGCCCTGGGTGAGGCGCGTCGCGTCGTCGTGGAGGAGCCCCAGCAAGCTCGCGATGCGGTCGCGCTCGAGCCCCGGTGCGAGGTCGAGCCCGATGAACACGGCGTGCGCCGACTCGACGCCGAGGCCCGGCGGCAGGGATGCGTCGTTCGCCTCGCGGCGCTGCTGGCCGAGCGGCGCGGCCTCGGTGAGGCGCTCGTTCAGGCGCACCCCCGCCACGCCCGCGGCCGCGCCGACGCCGATGGCGGCGGCGCCGACGAGCACGTCGCGGCGCCGCGGCCCCCGAACGGCGGCCATGACTAGTGCCCCTCGTGCCCGGACTCGGGCGCGTAGGTTTCTTCGGCGCCGGTGTACTCCTTCGCCGTCGCGGTGAAGTCGACCTCGGTGCCGTCGTCGAGCGTCAGCGTCACCGCGACCTCGTCGCCGGGCTCGATCGCCGACTCGAGGCCCATCGGCATGATGTGGTTGCCACCGGGCTGCAGCTCGAGCGTCTCGCCGTCGGCGATCGCGAAGCCGCCCTCGATCTCTTGCATGAGGCTCGAGCCGTCGGACTGCACGATCGTCTCGTGCAGCTCGGTCATCGAGGCGCCCTCGACCGTGGCTGACTCGATGACGACATCGTGGCCCGACGTGTTCTCGATCGACGCGAACACGCCGGTCATGTCGGTATCGGTCGCCTTCACCCACGGGTCGGTGATGATGAGGGCCGCGTCGTCGGCGCCGGCCTGGGCGCCGCTGCAGCCGGCGAGGGTGGCGGCGAGGAGGCCCGCCGCGGCGAGTGCGGTGAGGGTCCGGAAGGTCGTGGTGGCGGTACGGAAAATAGACATAGGGATGCTCCTGAGTGCGTTGGCGATGTGGCAGGGCCGGGGGTCGTCGCGCACAGCGAGCACCCCGTCTGCCGGGGGAGCTACGCCAGGATGGAGTGCGCGAGGAATACGCGCGACGGCGGCCCTCGTCGGGGTGCCGTCGCGGCGACGCGGGCCGCGAGGCGCGGCACCCACGGCAGCGCGAGGGGTGCCGGGGCCGCGCTCGGGCGCGGCGTGACGGCCCGCACGAGCACGAGCAGGAACGCGAAGAACTCGCGCGCCGTCGTGGCGACGAGCCTCAGGCGGCGCAGGATCGCCTCACCGAAGAACAGGACGAGCGTCGTCGCGAGCGCCGCGACGCCGTGCATCGCCCACATGAGTGGGGTGTCGTGGCCGAGGTGCACCGAGACCGACGCTGACTGGGTGTGCGCGGCGATCGCGCTCGCCATCTCGGCGTTCGACGCGTGGTGGTGTGCGAGGGTGCCGCCGCCGACGCCGGCGGGCGCGCCGATCGTGAAGATCGCGTGGAACACGAACTGGCTCAGCCCGACCGAGAGGCCGAGCCGCAACCAGCTTGAGCGAATCGGCGTGAGCCAGAGCGAGAACACGTAGGCGAGCGCGAGCGGCACGAGGATGCCCGCGAGGCCCGGCAGTTCGCCGCCGGCGATGAGGTGCGAGGCGAGCGCGACGAAGGTTGAGAACGATGCGGCGACGAGCGCGAGGCGCATCCGTCGCCGACGAGTCGCGGCGCGCGAACGCGAGTCGACGCCCGGCGCGGGCACGTTCTCGAGGCGCAGCAAACTCACAGCTCTACGATACGTCGTAATCACGTCGCAGGCGCGTGGGATGATCGAGGGGATGCCTACCCTGCCCGAGCTCATCCCGACCCTCGCTGACCCGGGGGCACCCTACGACCCCGACCACGTCTACGACGCGATTCTCGAGTGGACGAGCGGGCGTGGGATCGACCTCTATGACGCCCAGGACGAGGCGATCGTGCACCTCGTCTCGGGCGCGAACGTCGTGCTCGCGACCCCGACCGGCACGGGCAAGTCGCTTGTCGCCATCGCCGCCCACGCGATCGCGCTCGCGGAGGGTAAGCGCAGCTATTACACCGCGCCGATCAAGGCGCTCGTGAGTGAGAAGTTCTTCGCCCTCGTCGAGATCTTCGGCGCCGAGCGCGTCGGCATGGTCACGGGCGACAGCTCGGTGAACCCCGACGCCCCGATCATCTGCGCGACCGCCGAGATCCTCGCGAACAAGGCCCTCCGCGACGGCGAGGCGGCCGACGTCGACCAGGTGGTGATGGACGAGTTCCATTACTACGGCGACCACCAGCGCGGCTGGGCCTGGCAGGTGCCGCTGCTCCTGCTGCCGCGCGTGCAGTTCCTGCTCATGTCGGCGACGCTCGGCGACACCGACGCGCTGCGCGACGACCTCACCCGCCGCACCGGCCGCCCCACCGAGCTCGTCGCCGGCGCGACGCGCCCCGTGCCGCTGAGCTATGAATACGTGCTCACCCCCGTGCACGAAACCGTCGAGCGCCTGCTCGAGGAACACGAGGCGCCGATCTACGTCGTGCACTTCTCGCAGAAAGAGGCGGTCGACCGCGCGCAGGCGCTCTCGAGCATCCGCGTCGCCTCGCGCGAGCAGCGCGACGAGATCATCGCGGCGATGGGCGGTTTCAAATTCACGACCGCGTTCGGCCGCAAGCTCTCGGGCTGGCTGCGGCAGGGCATCGGCGTGCACCACGCCGGCATGCTGCCGCGCTACCGCCGCCTCGTCGAGGTGCTCGCGCAGCGCGGCCTGCTGCGCGTCATCTGCGGCACCGACACCCTCGGGGTCGGCATTAACGTGCCGATCCGCTCGGTGCTCATCACCTCGCTCACGAAGTTCGACGGCACGAAGCAGCGCCACCTCTCGGCGCGCGAGTTTCACCAGATCGCGGGCCGTGCCGGCCGTGCGGGCTATGACGACCACGGCACCGTCGTCGTGCAGGCACCCGACCACGTCGTCGAGTACGAGCACGCCATGTCGAAGGCCGCCGGTGACCCGAAGAAGCAGCGCAAGGTGACGCGCCGCCAGCCGCCGCAGGGCTTCGTGAACTACACCGACAAGACCTTCGAGAAGATCGTCGCCGCCGAGCCCGAGAAGCTCTCGAGCCACATGGAGATGACCTCCTCGATGCTCATCAACGTCGTCGCCCGCGGCGGCGACGTGTTCGCGAACGTTCGTCGGCTCTGCTTCGACAACCACGAGTCGCGCTCGCGGCAGTTCGACCTTGCGCGCCGGGCCCTCGCGCTCGGCCGCACCCTGCTCGACGCTGGCATCGTCGAGGTCGACTACCTCGAGCCAGTGCCCGGCACCTCGCGCCCAAGCCTCCACCTCACCGTGGACCTGCAGCCGAACTTCGCGCTGAACCAGCCGCTGTCGCCGTTCGCGATCGCGGTGCTCGACGTGCTCGACCCGGCCGTCGAGACCGACGGCAAGACCGACGAGGTCGGCAGCGGCCACTACGCGCTCGACGTCGTCAGCGTCGTCGAGTCGATTCTCGACGACCCCCGCCCGATTCTCATGGCGCAGCAGCGCAAGGCCCGCGGCGAGGCGATCGCCGCGATGAAGGCCGACGGCCTCGACTACAACGAGCGGATGGAGCGGGTCGAGGAGATCAGCTGGCCGAAGCCGCTCGAGGAGCTGCTCGAGCAGAGCTACGAACAGTTCGCCGAGGGGCAGCCGTGGGCGCGCGACTTCGACCTCGCGCCGAAGACCGTCGTGCGCGACATGTACGAGCGGGCGATGAGCTTCGCCGAGTTCACCGGCTTCTACGACCTCGCCCGCGCTGAGGGCGTCGTGCTGCGCTACCTTAGCGACGCCTACCGCACCCTGCAGCACTCGGTGCCGTCAGACCGCCTCACCGACGAACTCGAGTCGATCATCGAGTGGCTCGGCGAGCTGATTCGCCAGGTCGACTCAAGCCTCGTCGACGAGTGGGCCGAGCTCGTCGCGCCGACGGATGCGCAGGGCCAGCCGGTCTTGCCGCCGACGCCCCCGAGCGTGGTCGCGAACCGCCGCGCGTTCACCGTGCTCGTGCGCAACGAGCTCTGGCGCCGCGTGCAGCTCGCCGCCCTCGAGCGCGACGACGAACTCGAGAAGCTCGACCCCGAGCTCGGCTGGCCCGACATTCTTGACGACTACTACGACCGCTACGACGACATCAACATCGACGGGGCCGCCCGCTCGCCGCAGCTGTGCCGCATCGACACGAGCCGCGAGCGCGAGGGCCTCTGGCTCGTCGAGCAGACGATCGACGACCCCGAGCACCACCACGACTGGCGCATCCGGGCCGAGGTCGACCTCACCGCATCCGCGGAGGAAGGCGAGGCCATCGTGCGCCTAACCGAGGTAGTCGAGCTGTGAGCCTGTTCGCGTAGCCGCGGCAGCGCATCCGAACCTGCTGCGAACGCCGAGCGGCCCCCGCAAACGCGGGGGCCGCTCGGCGTTCGGATCGCCTGCCGAAGCAGGCCGGTGGGCTAGTGGTGCACGGGCGGCTCGGCGCCGTGGCCGGTGAGGGCGCGCACCTCCATCTCGGCCGCGAGGCGCGGGTCTTCTCGCTTGCGCGAGGTGACCGAGCCGAGCCAGCCGAGGAAGAAGCCGAGCGGGATCGAAATGATGCCCGGGTTCGATAGCGGGAACCACGCGAAGTCGACGCCGGCACCGAACAGCGCGGTCTCGGCGCCCGAGACGACGTGCGAGAACGTGATGAGCACGAGCGCCGAGATGAGGCCGCCGTACATGCTCCACACCGCGCCGCGGGTGGTGAAGCCCTTCCAGTAGAGCGAGTACAGGATCGTCGGCAGGTTCGCCGACGCGGCGACGGCGAAGGCGAGGGCGACGAGGAACGCGATGTTCTGCCCCTGCACGCCGATGCCGCCGGCGATCGCGACGATGCCGAGCACGACCACGGTGACCTTACCGACACGCACCTCGGCGTCAGGCGTGGCCTTGCCGCGCTTGATGACGTTGCCGTAGATATCGTGGGCGAAGGATGCTGCGGCCGTGATCGCGAGGCCCGCGACGACCGCGAGGATGGTCGCGAACGCGACCGCCGAGACGACGCCGAGCAGGATCGGACCACCGAGCTCGAGCGCGAGCAGCGGCGCCGCCGAGTTCACCTTGCCGGGTGCGGCCGCGATGGTCTCGGGGCCGACGAGGGCCGCAGCACCGTAACCGAGCACGAGCGTGAAGATATAGAACGCGCCGATGAGCCAGATGGCCCAGACGACCGACTTGCGGGCCTCCTTCGCGGTGGGCACCGTGTAGAAGCGCATGAGCACGTGCGGCAGGCCCGCGGTGCCGAGCACGAGGGCCATGCCGAGCGAGACGAAGTCGAGCGGGTTGGTGCCGTACTGGAGGCCCGGCGCGAGGATCGCGGCGCCATTCGACGACGCCTCGATGGCGCGGTCGAACACGGCGCTGAGGTTGAAGCCGTTGAGCACGAGCACCCAGATCGTCATCGCGAACGCGGCGCCAATGAGCAGCCACGCCTTGATGATCTGCACCCAGGTGGTGCCCTTCATGCCGCCGATGAGCACGTAGACGATCATGAGCACGCCGACGACGGCGACGACGATGCTCTGACCGACCCTGTCGTCGATGCCGAGCAGCAGCGAGACGAGACCGCCGGCGCCGGCCATCTGCGCGAGCAGGTAAAACAGCGTCACGGCGAGCGTCGTAATCGCCGCCGCCATACGCACGGGGCGCTGCTTGAGGCGGAACGAGAGCACGTCGGCCATCGTGAACTTACCGGTGTTGCGCATGAGCTCGGCGACGAGCAGCAGGGCGACAAGCCAGGCGACGAGGAAGCCAATCGAGTAGAGGAAGCCGTCGTAGCCGTTGATCGCGATCGCCCCGACGATGCCGAGGAACGACGCGGCCGAGAGGTAGTCGCCCGAGATCGCGAAGCCGTTCTGCGTACCCGAGAACGAGCGGCCGCCGGCGTAGAAGTCGGCGGCAGAGCGGGAGTTGCGGCTCGCGCGGATCACAATGAACAGGGTGATGCCCACGAACACGACGAAGATCGAAATGTTGAGCACCGGATTGTTTTCGACGGTGGTTACGGTGTCGGCGAGCACGGTGCCGACATTGCTGAAGAACTCATTCATCGGGCGTTCCCCTCAATGGTTGCGGCGCCGGCCTCAATGTCTTCGAGCTCGCCACGGAGCTCTTCGGCGACGGGGTCGAGTTTGCGGTTCGCGAAGCGCACGTAGAGCGTCGTGATCGCGAAGGTCGTGACGAACTGGAACAGGCCGAGGATCAGCCCGATGTTGATGTTGCCGAACACGGGCGTCGCCATGAAGTCGTGCGCGTAGGCGCCGAGCAGCACGTAGGCGAAATACCAAACAAGGAAGAAGATCGCCATGGGGAAGACGAAGGAGCGTTGCCTTCGCCGGTGCCCTTGGAATTTCTCGGACTCTTGCACGGCGACGTAGTCGACCGGCGACGGTGTTGCCGATTCTGGATGGGACACTGATCCTCCTAGTTGTCGTCGTCCGCGTCGTTGCGAACGACTTCGATTGGTGCGGTAAACATGTCGGTGGCGGCGCCGGATGGGTCGGCGAGGCCGAGCGCGCGCACGTCGTCGAGCACGCTCGCATCCTCGATCGTTGCGGGCACGCGGATCTCCGCCTCGCCGTCGAGAATCTGCCGGATGGTCTTGCGCAGCACCTTGCCCGAGCGGGTCTTCGGCAGCCGCGGCACGACCGCGACCTCGCGGAACGCGGCGACCGGCCCGATGTGCTCGCGCACGAGGCCGACGAGTTCGCGGCGGAGCGCATCCGGCTCGATCTTGGCGCCGTGCTTCAGCGTGACGAGGCCGTAGGCACGCTGGCCCTTGAGCGTGTCGGTGACGCCGACGACGGCGGCCTCGGCGACCGCCTCGTGGCGCGCGAGCACCTCCTCGAGCGAGCCCGTCGAGAGCCGGTGGCCGGCGACGTTGATGACGTCGTCGGTGCGGCCCATGATGAAGACGTAGCCGTCGTCGTCGACGTAGCCCGAGTCGCCGGTCGCGTAGTAGCCGGGGAACGCGTCGAGGTACGAGGTGCGCATCCGCTCGGGGTTGCCCCACACGCCGCGCAGGTAGCCCGGCGGCAGCGGCAGGCGCAGCGCGATGTTGCCCTCGACACCGGGCCGATCGATTTCGCGACCCTGCCCATCGAGCACGCGCAGCTGCACGCCCGGGCTCGGCAGGGCGGTCGAACCTGGCTTGGCTGGCAACAGCTCGGTGCCCCGCGGGTTCGCGCAAATCGCCCAGCCGGTCTCGGTCTGCCACCAGTGGTCGATGACTGGGCAGTCGAGCCCGTCGTTCGCCCAGTGGTAGGTCTCGGGGTCGAGGCGCTCGCCGGCGAGAAACAGCGTTTCGAGGCTCGCGAGGTTGTGGCGCGCGGCGCCAGTGAGCTGCGGGTCCTCGCGGCGGATTGCGCGCACCGCGGTCGGTGCGGTGAACAGCGCCTTCACGCCGTACTGCTCGATGACGCGGAAGAACGCGCCCGCGTCGGGGGTGCCGACGGGCTTGCCCTCGTAGAGCACGGTCGTCGCGCCGACGAGCAGCGGGCCGTAGACGATGTAACTGTGGCCGACCACCCAGCCGACGTCGGAGGCACACCAGAACACGTCGCCCAGGCCGATGTCGTAGATCGCGCCCATCGAGCGGGCGAGCGCGACGGCGTGGCCGCCGGTGTCGCGCACGACGCCCTTCGGTGTGCCGGTGGTGCCCGAGGTGTAGAGAACGTAGGCCGGATGCGCCGAAGGCACGAACACGGGATCGGCCGGCTCGGATGCGGCCTCGGCCTCGACCCAGTCGAGGTAGCGCACGGCCCCTCCGTCGTAGTCGGCGGCCGAGCCCGGCACGCTCGGGCGGCGGGTGACGACGACCGCCTCGACCGAGCCGTCGGCGAGCTCGAGCGCCCGCTCGACGATCGGCAGGTATTCGATCGTGCGGCCGGGCTCGAAGCCGCCGTTCGCCGTCACGAGCAGCTTGGGCTGCGCATCCGTGATGCGCACCGCGAGCTCGGGCGCCGCGAAGCCGCCGAAGACCACCGAGTGCACGGCGCCGAGGCGGGCGCAGGCGAGCATCGCGACGATCGCCTCGGGAATCATCGGCAGGTAGATGAGCACGCGATCGCCGGCCGCGACGCCGTGGTCGCGCAGCACGCCCGCGAACTTCGCGGTGCGCTCGAGCAGCTCGGCGTAGGTGAGCGAGCGCTGGCTGCCCGTCATCGCCGAGTCGTAGATGACGGCGGTGCGGTCGCCGCGGCCGGCCGCGACGTGCCGGTCGAGGGCGTTCACGCTCGCGTTGAGGGTGCCGTCGGGGAACCAGGTCCACTCGTCGTCGCTCGGCTGCTCGAGGGCAACGGTGGGCGGGGTCTGCCAGTCGAGCAGCCTCGCGGCCTCGAGCCAAAATTGGTTCGGATCGTCGATGCTCCGCTGCCAGGTGGCGCGGGCTGCTCCGGGGGTTTCGGGTGCTTGGGTTTCGTTGGCCGGGGTCGCCGGCGCGGACGGAATATGGGGATTGGTCATCCAGAACTCCTGACGATTCGCGTCATTGCGAAACATGTTTGCGCATCGGTGCGCAACGTCGACATCAAGCTAGGCATTCGCTACGCTGCCCACTACCTCCGAAAGTTGGTAACGAACGATGAACATGCAACGGCGCAGTGTTGTCTCCGAATACGAACTCCTCGAACAGGCCCTCGAGGAATTTCAACGCAGAAGTGGCCTCTCGCTGGTCTTTGGCGGCATTGCGAGCGAAGACGGGGTGCAGGTGACGGCCTTGCGCGGCCAGCTCACGGGCACCATGGCCGGGCTGCATGTGCGCACCGAGCGCGGCCTCGGCGGCCGCGTCATCGCCGAACGCCGGCCGCAGCTCACGACGCACTATGGCAAGTCACGCTCGATCACGCACGACTACGACCGCGCGGTGCTCGGCGAAGGCGTGCGCTCGTTGCTCGCGGTGCCCGTCGAGGTGGACGGCGCGATGCGGGCCGTGCTCTACGGCGGGCAGCGGGCGGACGCGCCAGTCGGCGACGTCTCGATCGTGCCGGCTGAGCGCGCGGCGGCCGAGCTGCGGCGCAAGTTCGCGGCGAGGGATGCGGTGCGCCGGGCCCGCGAGCAGGCCGAGCTTGCGCGCGCGGCCGAGACCAAGCCCATCCCGCTGCCGACCGCGCAGCTCGAGCAGTTGCGGGAAAGCTACGCCGAGCTGCGCGCGATCAGCGCCGACGTTAGCGACGCGCAGCTGCGACGCCGGCTCGAGGCGCTCGAACACCAGCTGCTCGGCATCGCGCACCCCGAATTCGGGGCCGACGCCGCTGAGCGCCCGACGCTCTCGCCGCGCGAACTCGATGTGCTCGGGTACGTCGCGCTCGGCTGGCGCAACGCCTCGATCGCCGAGGCGCTCGGGCTCACGCAATCGACGGTGAAGAGCTATCTCGGCTCGGTGATGCAGAAGCTTGGGCAGCCCTCGCGCTCGGCCGCCGTCACCACGGCGCGGCGGGCGGGACTGCTGCCGTGACTCGTTAGTGCATGCACAGTCTGAGAAATTACGAGTTGTGCTTCCTTGAATCGCGGTTAATGTATACATAAACCGGTGGAGGGAGGCGAGATGCGAGCGAGCGAACGCGTCTACGCGACACTGCGTGAGGAAATCCTCGACGGCGTGCTTGAGCCCGGCGCCCAGCTCGCCGAGGTCGAACAGAGCAAGCGACTCGGCGTGAGCCGCACCCCGGTGCGCGAGGCCCTCAACCGACTCGCCTCCGACGGGCTCGTGCAGGCGCTCTCGCCGCGCGTGCTCGTCGTTGCCGAGCTGAGCGAGGAGCGCATCCGCACGCTCTATGAGCTGCGCCGCGTGCTCGAGACGAGCGCCGCGGCCCTTGCGGCCGAGCGGGGCGACGCCGCCGTGTTCACCGAGCTGCGCGCCCGCGTCGAGGCGGCGCCGCGGCTGCTCGACGCGGGGGAGGCCGGCATCGCGCCGTACTTCGAGGTCGTCGACGCCCTCGACGAGGCGATTGCCGATGCCCTCGACAACCCCTACCTTGCCTCGGCGCTCGCGAGCGCGCGGCTGCACTCGGCGCGCATCCGCCGCCTGGCGAGCCACGACCCGAACCGCCTCCGCGAGGCCGCCGCCGAGCACCTGCTCGTCGTCGACGCGATCCTCGCGCGCGATGCGCAGCTCGCCGCGCACGCGACCCACGTCCACCTGCACCGAAGCCTCAACAGCGCGCTCGCGCGCAGCACCGACCGAAAGGACACCAGTGCGTAACCACGAAGTTCGCGTCCACCGATCCGAAGAGAACCTCGCCCGCGAAGACCAGCTCGCGTGGAAGCTCGCCGAGGTCGCCGCCGACCCCGTCGAGGTGAGCGAGGAGGTCACCGACATGGTGATCAACCGCGTCATCGACAACGCCTCGGTCGCCGCCGCCTCGCTCAACCGCGCGCCGATCGTTGCCGCGCGCGGGCAGGCCACCGCGCATCCCGTCTCGCGCCACGGCGAGGGCGCGACCGTGTTCGGCCTCGACGCAGGTGAGCGCACGAGCCCCGAGTGGGCCGCCTGGGCAAACGGCGTCGCCGTGCGCGAGCTCGACTTCCACGACACCTTCCTCGCCGCCGAGTACTCGCACCCGGGCGACAACATCCCGCCGATTCTCGCGGTGGCGCAGCACCTCGCGGCGGCCCGCGGCCTGAGCGGTCGCGACCTCGTGCGCGGCATCGCGACCGGCTATGAGGTGCAGGTCGACCTCGTCAAGGGCATCTCGCTGCACAAGCACAAGATCGACCACGTCGCGCACCTCGGCCCGTCGGCCGCGGCCGGCATCGGCACCCTGCTCGGCCTCGACGCCGAGACGATCTTCCAGGCCGTCGGCCAGGCGCTGCACACCACCACCGCGACGCGGCAGTCGCGCAAGGGTGAGATCTCGACATGGAAGGCGCACGCGCCCGCATTCGCCGGCAAGATGGCGGTCGAGTCGGTCGACCGGGCGATGCGCGGCCAGACGAGCCCGACGCCGATCTATGAGGGTGAGGATGGTGTCGTCGCGTGGCTGCTCGACGGCCCGGAGGGGCGCTACACGGTGCCGCTTCCCGAGGCGGGCGAGGCGAAGCGCGCGATCCTCGACACCTACACGAAGGAGCACTCGGCCGAGTACCAGGCGCAGGCCTGGATCGACCTCGCGCGCAAGCTGCACCACGCGCATCCCGAGCTCGTCGAGCACCCCGAGCGCATCGAGTCGGTGCGTATCGAGACGTCGCACCACACGCACTACGTCATCGGTTCGGGCGCGAACGACCCGCAGAAGTACGACCCGACGGCGTCGCGCGAGACGCTCGACCACTCGATTCCGTACATCTTCACGGTGGCGCTGCAGGACGGCACGTGGCACCACGTCGGCTCCTACTCGCCCGAGCGCGCGGCCCGGCCCGACACCGTTGAGCTCTGGCACAAGGTGACGACGGTCGAGGACCCGGAGTGGACCCGCCGCTACCACTCGCTCGACATCAGCGAGAAGGCCTTCGGCGGCGCGGTCGTCATTCGCCTCGCCGACGGCACCGAGCTTCGCGACGAGATCGCGGTCGCCGACGCGCATCCGCTCGGCGCCCGGCCGTTTGCCCGCGAGCAGTACGCGCAGAAGTTCCGCACGCTCGCCGCCGACGTGCTCGAGGCGGGCGAGATCGAGCGCTTCCTCGAGGTCGCGCAGCGCCTGCCCGAGCTCGGGCCGGAGGAGCTCGGCCAACTCACGATCGTGGCCGCGCCCGGCAAGCTCCTCACCCCGCCCGCCGACGGCATCTTCTAGGAGGCCGACCGTGCTCTACGCATCCACCTCACCCGCCGAGAAGCGCGCGGCGTTTCGCGAGCGGCTCGCCTCGGGCGAACTGCTGCGGTTCCCCGGTGCCTTCAACCCGCTCTCGGCGCGGCTCATCGAGCGCAAGGGCTTCGACGGCGTCTACGTGTCGGGCGCCGTGCTCGCGGCCGACCTCGGGCTGCCCGACATCGGCCTCACGACCCTGAGCGAGGTCGCGGGCCGGGGCAAGCAGATCGCACGTATGACCGAGCTGCCGACGATCATTGACGCCGACACCGGCTTCGGCGAGCCGATGAACGTGGCCCGCAGCATCCAGGAGCTCGAGGACGCCGGGCTCGCCGGCGCCCACATCGAGGACCAGATCAATCCGAAGCGCTGCGGGCACCTTGACGGCAAGCAGGTCGTCGACGAGGACACCGCGATCAAGCGCATCCGCGCCGCGGTCGACGCGCGCCGCGACACGAACTTCCTGATCATGGCGCGCACCGACATCCGCGCCGCCGAGGGGCTCGATGCGGCGATCGACCGCGCGAAGGCGCTCGTCGATGCCGGCGCCGACGCGATCTTCCCCGAGGCGATGCGCACCCTCGACGAGTTCGCGGCGATGCGCGCGGCCGTCGATGTGCCCCTGCTCGCGAACATGACCGAGTTCGGCAAGAGCGAGCTGTTCTCGGTCGACGAGCTGCGCGACGTCGGCATGAACCTGGTGATCTGGCCCGTGTCGATGCTGCGCATCTCGATGGGCGCGACCGAGCGCGCGCTCGACGAACTCAGGCAAACCGGACATCTGCGCGGGAAGCTGGGGGAGATGCAGCACCGTGCGGAGTTGTACGAGCTCATCGATTACGAGGCGTACAACCACTTCGATACGTCGATCTTCAACTTCCGCGTCGATCGGTAGCCCCGAACCCCGCAAAGGAGCGAGCTATGGAAGCCAAAGAAATTTACAAGGGTCTCGCCGGTGTGCCGGTCGACTACACCGCGATCTCGAAGGTGAATGCCGAGACGAATTCGCTGCTCTATCGCGGGTATCCGGTGCAGGAGCTCGCCGAGCGTAGCTCGTTCGAGGAGGTCGCGCTGCTGCTCTGGCACGGCGAGCTGCCGAGCGCGGATGCGCTGGCCGAGTTCACCGCGTTCGAGCGCGCGAACCGCGCGCTGCCCGAGCGCGTCAAGCAGTTGATCGACGACCTGCCCGTTACGTCGCACCCGATGGATGTCGTGCGCACGGCGGTGTCGGTGCTCGGCGCGCTCGACGAGACGACCGAAGACAACTCCGAGGCGATGAATCTGCTCAAGTCGAAGCGGCTGTTCGCGGCGCTGCCCGCGGTGGTCGCGTACGACCAGCGGCGCCGCCGCGGCGAGGCGCTCGTGGAGCCGCGCGACGACCTCGACTACGCGCAGAACTTCCTCTGGATGGCCTTCGGTGAGGAGGCCGCGCCCGAGGTGGTCGACGCGTTCCGGGTGTCGATGGTGCTCTACGCCGAGCACTCGTTCAACGCCTCGACGTTCACCGCTCGGGTGATCGCGTCGACGACGGCCGACCTCTACAGCGCGGTCACGGGGGCCATTGGCGCGCTCAAGGGTGCGCTGCACGGCGGCGCGAACGAGGCCGTCATGCACGCGTTCGAGGAGATCGGCTCGGCCGAGAACGTC
The DNA here is from genome assembly GCF_023370115.1 of Gulosibacter sediminis. NCBI lineage: Bacteria > Bacillati > Actinomycetota > Actinomycetes > Micrococcales > Microbacteriaceae > Gulosibacter > Gulosibacter sp. ACHW.36C. Next base: position 595,839 of record NZ_CP097160.1, read on the forward strand.
GTGCCGTGGCTCGACGATGCGCTCGCGAACAAGCGCAAGATTATGGGTTTCGGTCACCGCGTCTACAAGCACGGCGACTCGCGCGTGCCGACGATGCAGGCGGCGATGGAGCGCATGATTGCGTACTACGGCCGCGACGACATGCTCGAGCTCTACCGCACGCTCGCAGGGGAGTTCCTCGAGCGCAAGGGCATCTACCCGAACCTCGACTACCCGGCCGGCCCGACGTACCACCTCATGGGCTTCGACACGCAGACGTTCACGCCGCTGTTCGTCGCGGCGCGTGTCACGGGCTGGACGGCGCACGTGCTCGAGCAAAACGCGAACAACGCCCTCATCCGCCCCCTCTCGGTCTACAACGGCCCAGAAGAACGCCACCTCTAACCTCAAGAAGGAGGCCCCCGCCACGGCGGGGGCCTCCTTCTTGAGGTTCTGGGGGTTATTTGGTGTCGACTCCGTCGGCGGCCGGGGTGGCTTCGACGGCGTCGTTCTCGTCTTCCGGGTTGAGCTTCGAGTAGATCAGCGACGCGATGACCGCGATGAGCAGCACCCCGAAGATATAGATGAGCGAGAACCAAGTTGGAATTTCGGGCACCCACATGACGGGCTCGCCACCGTTGATGAACGGCACCTCGTTGACGTGAAGCGCGTGGAACACGAGCTTCACGCCGATGAATGTGAGGATGAACGCCAGGCCCAGGTCGAGGTACTTGAGGCGCGACAGCAGGCCATCGAGCAGGAAGTAGAGCTGGCGTAGGCCGAGCAGCGCGAGCGCGTTCGCCATGAACACGAGGTACGGCTCCTGCGTGATGCCGAAGATCGCGGGAATCGAGTCGAGCGCGAACAGCAGGTCGGTGAAGCCGAGCGACACGATGACGAGCACGAGCGGCGTGAAGACCCTCTTGCCGTTCTCGACGATGGTCCACTTGTCGCCGTTGTAGTTCTCCGAGGCGGGGATGACGCGCTTCACGTGGCGCACCCAGCCGGGCATCTCGGGGTCGGAGTCGTCGAACGAGTCGATGAACTGCTTGACGCCGATGTAGAGCAGCCATGCGCCGAAGATGTAGAAGACCCAGGCCCAGGCCTCGAGCACCCAGGCACCCGCGATGATGAAGATTGTGCGCAGCACGAGGGCGATCGCGATGCCGATTAGCAGCACCTTCTGCTGCGCGAGCTTCGGCACCTTGAAGCTGATCATGATCAGCAGGAACACGAAGAGGTTGTCGACGCTGAGCGCCTTCTCGGTGAAGTAACCGGTGATGAAGTCACCCGCGTGCGCCCAGTCCCATTGCCAGGCGACGAGGAACATGAAGCCGAACGAGAGCACGATGTAGAAGACCGACCAGAAGCCGGCTTCCTTCATCGAGGGCACGTGGGCGTGGCGCACGTGCGAGTAAAAGTCAAAGAAGAAGAACCCGACGACGACCGCAATGCTGATCGCCCAGATCCAAATATCGACGTGATTCATGAAGCCTCCAGAAGGTTCGTTGAACGTTCCGAAGGTCTCTTCCGCCGCGATTGCGACCAACGTTCCCGGATGAAACTCCGTGTTTCACCGTGATGACGAGAACGTTGAGGAGGAATACTCCCCTTCAACACCGCACTAGGTTACACGCTGTGGGTCAATTCCACTGCCACGGGGTACCCGTTCGCGAGTCGCACGCGGAAGCCGTGTCGCGCATCCGGGTCGGTCTCGAGCACCGTGAGCGCGAGGTTATTGATCGCGGGCGAGGCGACCGTGAGCAGGTCGTTGAGCAGCAATCGCACGACGGTGCCGTGCGTGACGATGAGGGCATCGGATGCGCCGGTCGCGGCCACGTGCTCGAGGGCGCGGTAGGTGCGCTCGAGCACCGCCGCGACGGGCTCGACGGTCGGGTGGTCGGCGAGGCGCCGCGTGCCGTCGGGCAGGAACACCGTCTCGCCCTCGAGCTCGCCGAAGCTGCGCTCGACGATGTCGGGCAACGGGGTGGGCTCGCCAAGCCCGGTGATGCGGCCGAGCTCGGTCGCGGTCTGCGTCGTACGCGTGAGCGGCGAGCAGAACAGCGCGCTCCACGGCTGCCCCTCGAGCAGCACCGCGGTGCGCCGGGCCTGGTCGTAGCCGGTGTCGTTGAGCGGGATGTCGCTCATACCCTGGAAGAGGGCCTTTCGGTTCCACTCGGTTTCGCCGTGCCTGATCAGCCCAATTCGCATGCCTCTAGGGTACGGCCCGCCCGGCTAGGCTTGGCCCCATGGCGGAACGCAAACCCTGGTCTCTCGGAAACGCCCTGCGCGGCATGTTCGCACGACGCACGATCGACGAATCGACGTGGGAAGACCTCGAGGATGCGCTGCTCACGGCCGACTTCGGGCCCGACATCACCGACGAGATTGTCGACGAGCTGCGCGCGCAGGTCGCACACCACCAGACGACGGATGCGCGCGACCTGCGCCGCATGCTCAGCGAGGTGATCGAGGAGCGCCTGTCGAAGTTCGACACGACGCTGAACCTCTCGGCTCGCCCCGCCGTCACCCTCATGGTTGGCGTCAACGGCGTCGGCAAGACGACGACGATCGGCAAGTTCGCGCGGTTCCTACGCAACTTTGACCGCACCGTCGTGGTCGGCGCGGCCGACACCTTCCGCGCCGCCGCGGTCGAGCAGCTCGACACGTGGGCAATGCGGGCCGATGTGCGCATCGTGCGGCCGCAGCAGTTCGGCCAGGACCCCGCCTCCGTCGCGTACCAGACGGTCGAGGTCGCGATGCGCGAGGGCATCGAGATGGCGATTATCGACACCGCCGGCCGCCTGCAGACGAAGGCCGGCCTCATGGACGAGCTCAAGAAGGTGCACCGCGTCGTCGAGAAGCTCACGCCCGTGAGCGAGGTGCTGCTCGTGCTCGACGCCACGACCGGGCAGAACGGCGTGCAGCAGGCCGAGGCGTTCATCGAATACGCCGGCGTCACGGGCCTCGTCATCACGAAGCTCGACGGCTCGGCCAAGGGCGGCTTTGTACTCGCTGTGCAGGAGCGCACGGGGCTGCCGATCAAGCTCATCGGCACGGGCGAGGGCATCAACGACCTCACCGGTTTCACACCGCACGTCTTCGCCGAGCAGCTGCTCGCCGACGCGTAGCGGTGACCGACAGACAAACGAGCGGCGGCTCCCGACCGAAGTCGAGAGCCGCCGCTCGTTTGTCTGCGGGGGAGTTACTCGCCCATCGGGGCCTCGACGGCCTCGGTGATCGGCTTGCCGTACTGACCCGACTTCTTGAGGTTGCGGCGCACGAACGGCCACACGGCCACGAGCACGACGACCGAGATGAGGCTCGTCCACACCTGCACCTGCGTGCTCGGCCCGCTCACGAGCATGATCACGACGATGCCCGCGACGGCGGCGACGGTGAGGTACGCGAGCCACGGGTGCAGCCACATCTTCAGCTTGAGCTGCGACCGCTCCTCTGGGCTCATCTTGCTGCGCAGGCGCACCTGCGTCAGGGCGATGAAGACGTACACGAACAGGGCGACGAGGCCCGAACTGTTCATGATGAAGTCGAAGATGCCACTGTCGGGGAACAGGAAACTCACGAGCACGGCTGCGAAGCCGCCGAGCGTCGAGGCGATGACGGCCGCGACCGGCACGCCGTTCTTCGCCTTGCGGGCGATGAACTTCGGGGCGAAGCCGCGCTCGGCGATCGAGGCGAACATGCGCGAGGCCGAGTAGATACCCGAGTTGAGCACCGAGCAGACGGCGGTGAGAATCACGGCGGTCATGATGAGGTCGGCGCCGGGAATCCCGTACTGCGAGAACAGGTAGGCGAAGGGGCCCTGGTCGTCAGTGTCGGGCAGGCCGTTCCACGGCACGATCGCGACGATGAGGAACACCGAGCCTAGGTAGAAGAGCAGGATGCGCCAGATGATCGTGTTGGTGGCCTGCCGCACGCCGCGGGCAGGGTCCTCCGACTCGGCCGCCGCCATGACGGCGATCTCGGTGCCGAAGTACGAGAAGATCACGATGGCGACGCCCGAGAGGATTGGCCAGACACCGTTCGGCGCGAAGCCGCCGTGGCTCCAGAGGTTGCTGATGCCGGGGGTTGCGTTCGGCCAGAGGCCGAAGATGAACAGCGCACCGACGGCGAGGAACACGATGATCGCGGCGACCTTGATGCTCGCGAGCCAGAACTCCACCTCACCGAACGACCGCAGCGAGACGAGGTTCGTGATGATGAAGATGACGAGCAGCGCGACGGCGAAGACCCACGAGGGAATCACCGGGAACCAGCCGTTGAGGATCGCGCCGCCGATGACGGCCTCGTAGGCGACGACCCCGACCCAGAAGTACCAGTAGAGCCAGCCCACAAGGTAGCCGGCCCACTCGCCGAGGCCGCTGCGGGCGTACTCCATGAACGAGCCGATCGACGGCCGGGCGGTCGCCATCTCGCCGAGCATCCGCATCGCGAGCATGACGAGCAGGCCGCCGATGGCGTACGAGAAGAGGGCGGCGGGGCCGACCTGGGAGATGACGTTGGCCGAGCCGACGAACAGGCTCGAACCGATGATGCCGCCGAGCGTGATCATCGTCACGTGGCGGTTGCGAAGCTTCTTCGCTGGCTGTGCTTCGGTGCCAGCCTGGGCGGTTTGTTGTGACATTTCGCGTTCCGGGTTGCGCGCGCGGGGCGCTCGGTCATGGGTCCCGCTGTCGGCAGACGTCCGGGCTCACTGCGCTGTCACTCTGTGCCGTACAAACGTGCATCCCGCCATCGGGGTATCTCGGCGGCGGTGCAAGAAGCGTCGTCGTCGGCGATGAGGATTTTACGCAGGGTGTTGGCCGCGTGTCACATCGACGCATAACTGGCTCATAGCTTTCCCATGCCCGGCTCATCGCGACGAGGGGTGATATCAGTGCCATGAACGACTCAGTCCCCACCTCTCCGAAACCTCGTGTTTGGCGCGGCCTGACAGCAGTTGCTGCCGGCTGTGGCCTCGTCCTCGCTGGCGCGCTCGGCGGCCTTGCCGTCAGCACCGGCAACACCGCGCAAAGCGCCTGGCGTGGCGCGGATGCCTCGGCCGAGCAGGCGCAGAGCCCCAGCCTCGGATCCCAGGCGCTGAAACAGCAGCTACTCGACCTCGTGCCGTGGGTCGACGAGGGCACCTCGAGCGGCGGGCTCGGGCAGGGCACGGATAGGCAGAGCGGCGGCTCGCTCGGTGGCTCGACGCAGCAGTCGACCGACAGCCTCGACATCTCGGCCGCGAGCGCCGACGAATCGACCGGCATCGTGCTCATCGACACGAAGCTTGAGTATCAGAGCGCGGCGGCCGCGGGCACGGGCATCGTGCTCAGCTCTGACGGGCTCGTGTTGACGAACAACCACGTCGTCGAGGGCTCGACCTCGGTGCAGGTGACCACGACCGATGGCACGAGCTACAACGCGACCGTCGTCGGCACCGACTCGACGGAGGACGTCGCGGTGCTGCAGCTCGAGGATGCGAGCGGCCTCACCACGGCGACGATCGATGATGACGACGACCTCGCCGTGAGCGACGCCGTGACCGCGGTCGGCAACGCCGAGGGCGGCGGCGAGCTCATGGCTGCCGACGGCGTCGTGACCGATCTCAACACCTCGGTGACGCCGTCGAACGAGGCAGCGAGTGGCGGAACGACCGGCTCGAACACGCTCACGAACATGATCGAGATCGACGCCGACGTGGTGTCGGGCGACTCGGGCGGTGCCGTGCTCGACGACGAGGGCGAGGTCGTCGGCATGACGACCGCGGCCTCGAGCGGTGGCACGAACATCTCGGGCTACGCGATCGAGATCGACACAGCGCTCAGCGTCGCGCAGGACATCATCGACGGCGTCGAGACCGACTCGAACACGCTTGGCACGCCCGCGTTCCTTGGCATCGCGCTCGCCGACACGACGTCGGGCACGAGCCCGAGCACCGTGGCAGGGGCCGCGGTGGCGGGCGTCTACGACGAGACCCCCGCGGCCGAGGTCGGCCTCGCGGCCGGCGACACGATCACCGCGGTCGACGGAATCGCCGTAGGCAGCGCATCCGAACTGCAGGGCCTCATCGCCGAATACACGCCGGGCACCGAGGTGACCCTGACGTGGACGACGGCCTCGGGCGCTGAGCAGAGCGGCACGACGACCCTCGTTGAGGGCCCGGCCAACTAGGCGGAAAACGAGTGTGGGGCCGGTCGCGAAAGTGACCGGCCCCACGCTTGTTGTTGGCGGATTACTCGAACCAGCAGGTGTCGAGCGAGAGCGCCTCGGGCAGCGTCGGCTGGCGCTTCGACAGCTCGACGTAGCCGCCGGCGTGGGGGATGAACCCGGCCGACTCCTCTTCGGTGAGTTCGCGGCGAATCTTCGCGGGCACGCCCGCGGCGAGCACGCGGTCGCCGATCTCGAAGCCCTCGAGCACCACTGCGCCGGCCGCGATGAGGGAGCCGGTGCCGATGGCCGAGTGGCTCAGCAGCGAGGCGCGCATGCCGACGAGTGTGCCGTTGCCGACGGTCGTGCCGTGGAGCATCGCGGCGTGGCCGACCGTGACGTCGTCGCCGAGGGTGCAGGACGCGTCGGCGTCGACGTGCACGACGGTGCCGTCCTGCAGGTTCGAGCGCGCGCCGATGCGGATCGCGCCCGAGTCGCCGCGCAGCACGCAGCCATAGAAGACGCTCGAGTCGGGGCCGATCTCGACGTCGCCGATGATCGTGGCGTTCGGCGCGATCCACGCCGAACGGTGGATGCGGGGGCTGACGCCATTGAAGGGGAGCAACAGTGGTCCTTGCATGTTGCCCAGTGTATTGGGAGCCGCGGACACCGGGAGGCGCTACCTTGACTCTGTGACCCGTCTAGACCTGGATTCGCTCGAACTATTCGTGCGTGTTGTCGAGCGTGGCAGCATCAACGCGGCCGCAGCGGCCGCCGACCGCTCGCAGCAGGCGGTGTCAGAACGGATGCGCAAGCTCGAGCACGAACTCGGCCTCGACCTGCTCGAGCGCGGCGCCCGCGGCTCGCAGCCGACCGAAACCGGGCAGGTGGTGGCTGATTGGATCGCCGAGCTGCTCGTCGCGACCGACCGCTTTCAAGAGCGGCTCACGTCGCTGCGCGCCGACCGCACGAGCACGCTGCGGGTCGCGGCCTCGCAGACGATCGCGGGCTACCTGCTGCCGCAGTGGTTGAGCCAGCTCGAGCAGGCCGGCACCGCGACGAGCCCACACGTGCACGCCGTGAACTCGGTCGAGGTGATCCGCGAGGTGCACTCGGGCGCCGCCGTGATCGGCTTCATCGAGTCGCTCGACGAGCTGAGCGGCCTCGAGCACCACGTGGTCGGCCACGACGAACTGGTCGTCGTCGTGGCGCCGAGCCATGACTGGGCGTCGCGCGATTTCATCACCGCGCAGGAGCTCGCGGCGATGCCGCTCGTCGTGCGCGAGTCGGGCTCGGGCACGCGCCAGGTGCTTGAGCAACTGCTGGGGGAGCAGCACCCCCAGCTCGAGGCCGCCGAGCCCCGGGCCGAGTTCTCGGCGATCCTCTCGGTGCGGGGCGCCGTCACGGCCGGTATTGCCCCGGCGGTCATGAGCGCGCTCACGGTCGCCGAGGACCTCGCGGCGGGGCGCCTGCGCCGCGTCGACGTCGCCGACCTCGAGCTGCACCGGCCGCTCACCGCGATCTGGCGCGAAGAACCCGAGCTGCCCGCCAGCGCGAGCGAGCTCATCCGGATCGCAGCCCAGCACGCCGCCGACTGACCCCGCGCGCCCGGTAGTCCCGGCCGATTGCCGGTAGAATGGCCGACACTATGGCCTTGTTCGGGAACCTTTCAGACCGCCTTGTCGACGCGCTGAGCAATCTGCGCTCGAAGGGCAAGCTCACTCCAGCCGACGTCGACGGCACCGTCCGCGAGATTCGTCGCGCCCTGCTGGAGGCCGACGTCGCGCTTCCCGTCGTCAAGGAGTTCGCCGCGCACGTGCGCGAGCGCGCCCTGAGCGACGAGGTGAACCGCGCGCTGAACCCGGCGCAGCAGGTCGTGCAGATCGTCAACGATGAGCTCATTCGCATCCTCGGTGGCGAGGAGGCCCGTCAGCTGCAGTTCGCGAAGCGCCCGCCGACGGTGATCATGCTCGTCGGTCTGCAGGGTGCCGGTAAGACGACGCTCGCGGGCAAGCTCGCGAAGTGGCTCGTCGGCCAAAAGCACTCGCCGATGCTCGTCGCGGCCGACCTGCAGCGCCCGAACGCGGTGCAGCAGCTGCAGATCGTCGGCGACCAGGCCGGCGTGCCGGTCTTCGCGCCCGAGCGCGGCAACGGCGAGGGCGACCCGGTGCGCGTCGCGCGCGAGTCGATCCGCCTCGCCAACGAGAAGCTCCACGACGTCGTCGTCATCGACACCGCCGGTCGGCTCGGTGTCGACGAGACGCTCATGCAGCAGGCCCGCGACATCAAGCAGGCGACGAACCCCGATGAGGTGCTGTTCGTCATCGACTCGATGATCGGTCAGGATGCCGTCGCGACCGCGAAGGCGTTCCAGGACGGCGTCGACTTCTCGGGTGTCGTGCTCACGAAGCTCGACGGTGACGCCCGCGGTGGTGCGGCGCTCTCGGTCGCGCAGACCACTGGCCGCCCGATCATGTTCGCCTCGACCGGTGAGCGCCTCGACGACTTCGAGCTGTTCCACCCCGACCGCATGGCGAGCCGCATCCTCAACATGGGTGACGTGCTCTCGCTCATCGAGCAGGCGCAGAAGGCGTTCGATGAAGAGGAGGCACGCGAGGCCGCCGAGAAGCTCGCGGCGAACGAGTTCACGCTCGACGACTTCCTCAAGCAGATGCAGCAGCTGCGTCGCGCCGGCAACTTTAAGAAGATGATCGGCATGATGCCGGGCGTCACGAAAGAGATGCGCCAGCAGCTCGACGACTTCGACGAGTCGAGCATGGTGCGCATCGAGGCGATCATTCAGTCGATGACGCCGCTCGAGCGCAAGACGCCGAAGGTGCTCAACGGCTCGCGCCGCTCGCGCATCGCCCGAGGTTCGGGCACGAGTGTGAGCGAGGTCAACGACCTCATGAAGCGCTTCGAGCAGTCGTCGAAGATGATGCGCCAGGTCGCGCGCGGCGGCATGCCGTCGATGCCCGGCATGCCCTCGTCGGGCGGTGGCCGCGCCACGGCGGCGAAGCAGGCGAAGAAGAACGCCAAGAAGGGCAAGAAGTTCTCGGGCAACCCCGCGAAGCGCGGCATCGAGGCGCCGGCACAGAGCGCGCCGCGCGGCTCGTCGTTCGGCGGCGGTGCCTTCGGCGGCGGCGCCGGCGGCGGTCAGCCGAGCCCCGAAGAGCTCGAGAAGCTGCAGAAGTACCTGCGCAAGTAGGCACGCGCCCGCGACGGCGCAGACTTACGCGTCGTCGCGGGTGGTGAAGGCCTCGTAGAGGTCGGGGCGCACGCGCTGGGTGCGCTTGAGTTGCTGTTCGTGGCGCCACTTCGCGACGTTGCCGTGGTGGCCGCTGAGCAGCACGTCGGGCACGTCGAGGCCGCGCCACTGCGCGGGCTTCGTATAGCTCGGGTACTCGAGTAGGCCGTCGGAGTGCGACTCCTCGACGAGCGACGCGGGGTTGCCGACGACGCCGGGAATCAGGCGGCCGAAGGCCTCGATCATCGCCATGACGGCGACCTCACCGCCGTTGAGCACGTAGTCGCCGATCGACACGAGCGAGACGCGGGCGCGCTCGGCGGCCCAGTCGAACACGCGCTGATCGATGCCCTCGTAGCGGCCGCAGCCGAAGACGATGTGTTCCTCGCCCGCGAAGTCGTGCGCGCGCGCCTGCGTGAACACGTCGCCGGCGGGGGAAGGGAAGACAATGAGCGGGCCGTTTTCGGCGGGCGAGGCCGCGAGAATGCCGTCGAGCGTCTCGCCCCACGGCTCGGGCTTCATGACCATGCCGGCGCCGCCGCCGTACGGGGTGTCGTCGACCGTGCGGTGGCGGTCGTGCGCCGCGTCGCGTAGGTCGTGGATGTGCAGGTCGATGATGCCCTGCGTGCGCGCCTTGCCGAGCAGCGAGAGATCGAGGATGTCGAAGAACTGCGGGAAGATCGTGACGATGTCGATGCGCATCGCGGGCTACTCGCTCGCGTCGTCGAACAGGCCGCCGGGCGGGGTGAGCGTGACGACGCCCGCCTCGAGGTCGACCGCGGACACGATGTCCTTCACGAACGGCACCATGACGTCGCCCTTCGGCGTCTTCACGACGAGGAGATCCTGCGCGGGGAAGTGGTCGACGCGCTCGACGGTGCCGACCGAGACGCCGTCGATCTGCACGTCGAGTTCGACGAGCTGGTGGTCGTACCAGGTGTCGGGCGCGAGTTCCTCGGCCTCGTCCTGGTCGACCCAGAGGATCGCCTTGATGAGGGTCTCGGCGGTGGTGCGGTCGGTGACGTCTTCAAAGAATGCGACGGGCGACTCGTTGAACCAGCGCAGCTCGCGCAGGGTCACGTTCTTGCCGCGCCACGGCGACGTCGTCGGCACCTGCAGCGAGAAGGATGCGCCGGGCACGAAGCGTCGCTCGGGTTCGTCGGTGTACAGCTCGACTTTGAGGGCTCCCTTGAGCCCGTGTGCCTTGACGAGGCGTCCGACGCGCAGCTGGGTGATCCCGCTGCGGCTGCGTGCGGACAACTTAGTTATCGGCCACGTCAACGCGGACGCGGCGGCCGTCGGCAAGTGCGGTGATGAGGGTGCGCAGCGCCGTCGCTGTGCGTCCCTGTCGACCAATGACGCGGCCGAGGTCCTCGGAGTGCACGTGCACCTCGAGGACCTCGCCGCGGGCGGAGTCGATTGCGTCCACGCGGACGTCGTCCGGGCGGTCAACGATGCCACGGACGAGGTGTTCAAGCGCGGAAGCAAGCATGGGGACTCCTTCTTGGGATTATTCGGCGGATGCCTCGGCCTCGGCGGCCGGCTCGGCAACGTCGGCGTCAGCATCTGCCTCGGCCTGCGAAGCCTTCGGCTCCGACTTCGGCTTGAGGACGGGCTTCTTGTTCTCGTCGGCCTGGAAGGTTTCCTTGGCCTCGGGCAGCTTGACCTGCGATTCGGTCGAGCCTTCGCCCTTGAACTTACCCCAGTCGCCGGTCAGCTTGAGCAGCGCGAGGACGGCCTCGGTGGGCTGCGCGCCAACCGAAAGCCAGTACTGGGCGCGCTCCGACTCGATCTCGATGAGCGAGGGGTTTTCGGTGGGGTGGTACTTGCCGATCTCCTCGATCACTCGACCATCGCGCTTCGAGCGCTCGTCGGCGACCACGACGCGGTAGAACGGTGCCCGGATCTTGCCCAGGCGCTTCAGACGAATCTTGACAGACACGTGTCTCCTGCTTGTTGAAACTAGTTAACGATCAAAGACTGAGCGGCACAGTGCGTGGGGCGCACGAGCCGACGTCCGGATTCGCTGCACGCTGCGGATAGAGGGTCGCTGGCACAGACTCAGCTAACCATTCTTGCAGATTTCTCGGCCCCGCGGGAGTCCCGAGCGGAATCAGATCAATCAAATAATCGCATCCCCTCCCCGCGTACGATGTCATCCATGGACTTCACCCTGTCCGAACGCGCCACCCTCGGGGTCGAGTGGGAACTCGCGCTAGTTGACCGTGCCTCCGGCGATCTCGCCGGTCGCGCCGGTGAAGTAATCGCCGCGGTGAACGAGCCCCGTTGCGTCGGCGAGTTCCTTACCAATACGGTCGAGCTCGTCACCGAGGTGCATCGCAATGTGCCCGGAGCCATCGCCGATCTGCGCACCCTGCGCGACAAGCTGGCGGCCGCGTGCGACCCACTCGGCGTCGCCGCGATCGGTGCCGGCACGCATCCGTTCTCCGACTGGCACGTGCAGACGCTCGTGCCCGAGGACCGCTACCTGCGCGTCGTCGAGCGCTCGCGCGACTGGGGGCGTCAGCTCTCGATTTGGGGGCTGCACGTGCACATCGGCCTGCCCTCGTCGGATGTGGTGGTGCCGGTGATGAACGCGGTGCTCGCGAACTTGCCCTGGCTGCTCGCTCTGTCGAGCTCGAGCCCGTTTTGGGGCGGCGTCGACACGCAGTTCGCTTCGCACCGCTCGATGCTCTTCCAGCAACTGCCCACGGGTGGCATTCCGCCGCAGCTGCGCGACTGGGACGACATCAGTGACACCGTCGACGCGATGGTGCGTTCGGGCACGATCCTCGACGCGAAGGAGCTCCGCTGGGATGTGCGCCCCGCGCCGCGCTTCGGCACGATCGAGGTGCGCATCGCCGACTCCGCCCCGTCACTCTTCGACATCGGCGCCGGCGCCGCGCTGACCCAGTGCATCGTCGAAGAGGCGCTGCGGGCACTCGACCGGGGTGAGGAACCGATGCACCTGCCCGACTGGGTCGTGCAGGAGAACAAGTTCCGCGCATCCCGCTGGGGTTTCGACACGAACTTCATCGTCTCGGCCGACGGCCGCGAAGAGGCCGCCCGCGGCAGCTTCGCCCGCCGCATCGACGAACTGCTCGAGATCGCCCGCGACCTCGGCTGCGAGGGCGAGCTCGTCTCGGGGCTCGTCATCGTCGACTCGACCCCGGCCGACCGCCAGCGCGCCACGATGCGCTCGGGTTCGGCCGTCGGTGTCGTCGATACGCTGCGCGCGGAATTCCTGCGCTGATCCGGCGTTCGCGGAGCAAGTTTCCGTAATTTATGGGTATGCCCAAGCGGATCCACCGAATACTCAGCACGCTCCTCGCACCTGCACCGTTCCTGGTAGGTGCCTGGACCGTCATTGCGTGGATCGTTTTCCAGCGCTCGGTGAGCGGCTTCCTCGGCCTGTTCATTCTCATTCCCGTGTCGTTCGCGCAGATGGCGATCCTCGGCCTCGCGCTCTGGCTGCGCCCGAGCTTCCGCATCTCGAAGAAGGCGACGGCGATCGACGCGGGTTGGTACCTCGGCTCGCTCGTGTTCTGGCTCGCCGCCGTCGCCATCCCCGGCACCTGGGGCGCCGTTGCGCAGGTCGCGGCCGCGATCTTCGCCGGCGTCGCGATCGCCCAGCTGTGGCGCCGCAACCGTCAGGAGGCGGAAGAGCAGCTGCGCCAGCGCGCCGAGCGTGCCGCCGGCGCATCCCCGAATGCCGGCTTCGGCCGAGCCCGCGGCCCGCAGGCCGGCCGCGTGATCATCGTCGACACGAACGAGACCTGGCAGGAGCAAGCGGGTGGCACCGTGCGCCGCGAATCCGAGGCGATTGAGGCCGAGATCATCGACGAGCCGACCTCACGCGACGACGACGAGCCCGATGAGTGGACTGCGCGGCCCCACGCGAGCTAGCCGACGCCGAACTCGAGGCTTGTCTGTGCGGCCGATTGCCCGCTAAGCTTGTCGTTTGTGCCGCGGCGTGACTCTGCCACAGGGGACACTCTGCCCGCGGAATTCAGAAACTTACTTCTATTGCGTTCGACCTGTGGCGGCGCAGAGAGTGATTGATCATCATGACCAACCTCATTGACCAGATCGACGCACAGTCGCTCAAGGACGTCCCGGACTTCCGCCCGGGCGACACCGTCAAGGTGCACGTCAACATCGTTGAAGGTAACCGCAGCCGTATCCAGGTGTTCCAGGGCATCGTCATCGGCCGCCAGGGCGCCGGCGTCAAGGAGACCTTCACGGTCCGCAAGGTGAGCTTCCAGGTCGGCGTCGAGCGCGTCTTCCCGGTGCACTCGCCGATCATCGACCGCATCGAGCTCGTCAGCCGCGGTGTCGTTCGCCGTGCGAAGCTCTACTACCTGCGCGACCGTCGCGGTAAGGCCGCGAAGATCCGCGAGCGTCGCGAAAGCTAGTTCGTTTATCACGATTTGATTGACCCCAGTGCGTTTGTGCACTGGGGTCAATCTCGTTCGTGCTTAGATCAACTGACCACAATCGACGAGGAGCCCATGGGTGCGTGACGACGCCGAGTATCAGTTGCCGAAGTTGAGTGGCAACGCCGGCGCCGATGGCCAGGACGATGCCCTCGTCTACGAGGTCTTTCGGCACGCCCACGCCCCGCGGCACCGGCTCAGAGACGACATCGCGGTCGACGACCGCGGCAACGTCGTGGCCCGTGGCGCGACGCTCGGGATGTTCATCCGCGACGTCGTCGTCATCGTCGCGATCGCGCTCGTGGTCTCGATCGTCGTCAAGACGTTCTTCCTCAAGCCCTTCTATATTCCTTCGGCCTCGATGCACGAGACGCTGATCGAGCAGGATCGCGTGCTCGTGAACCAGCTCGTGCCCGACCTCGTGCCGCTCAACCGCGGCGACGTCATCGTGTTCGAGGACCCGGGTGGGTGGCTGCCCGAGCAGCCCACTATCGAGAAGGCGCCGCTGCAGGCGTTCGCCGATGGCACGCTCGAGCTCATCGGGCTCAAGGCCGAAGAGACGAACAGCCACCTCATCAAGCGCGTCATCGGGCTGCCGGGCGACCACGTCGAGTGCTGCAACGCCTACGGCCAGATCATGATCAATGACGTGCCGATCAGCGAACCGTATGTCGATCTCGGCGACAACACCGCCGCATCCGGCACCGAGTTCGATGTGACCGTGCCCGCCGACGCGGTGTGGGTCATGGGCGACAACCGCTACAACTCGGCCGACTCGCGCGCGCACCAGGACACCCCGACCGGCGGCTTCGTGCCGTACGAGAACATCGTGGGCCGCGCGTTCATGATCAACTGGCCATTCGACCGGCTCCGCTTCCTCAGCAACTACTCCGAGGTGTTCGCGGGCATCCCGACCCGGCAGCCGTGACCCCGGTCTCGCCGACGCTCGAGGTCGAGCGGGTGCTGTTCACCGACACGGAATTCGTGATCGGCATCGACGAGGTCGGCCGCGGCGCGATCGCTGGGCCGGTCGCGGTGGGGGCCTGCGCGATTCGTGAGGTCGAGGCGCAGCAGGGGTACCCCGAGGGGTTGCGCGACTCGAAGCTGCTCACCGAGAAGGCCCGTGAACGGCTCGCGCCCGCCTCGGCCGAGTGGGCTTTTGCGAGCGCCGTCGGCTGGGCCTCCGCCGCCGAGATTGACGAGTTTGGCATCAGGCAGTGCCTCGCAGCCGCCGCGGTGCGCGCGCTCGGCGAGCTCTGGCAGGCAGGCGTGCCGGTCGACCTCGCGAGTGTGCTGCTCGACGGCAGCCACGACTGGCTCTCGCCGGCGCTCACGCAGCCGCTGCGCGTCATGGTGCAGCCGAAGGCCGACCGCGATTGCGCGAGCGTCGCGGCCGCGAGCGTCGTCGCGAAGGTCGCGCGGGATACTCGGATGCGCGAGCTCGCGCTGGGCGACGAGGGTCTCGCCGCGTTCGGCTGGGAGAAGAATAAGGGGTACGGCTCGCAGGGGCATCGCGACGCGATTCGCGAGCTCGGGCCGAGCGCAGAGCATCGCCGAAGCTGGCTCGGCAAGATCCTTGACGCGTAAGTCACCTGTCGGGCCTAGACTGGTGCGTTATGAACGAGGACGCCTTTGACGACTACGAGCGCAGCGTAGAGCTGGCACTGTTTCGCGAGTACCGCGACGTCGCGAAGCAGTTCAAATACGTCGTCGAGACCGAGCGCCGCTTCTACCTCGCGAACGAGGTCAACCTCGAACGCAAGGATGCGGCGAACGACTTCTACTTCGAGCTGTCGATGCGCGACGTGTGGGTCTGGGACATCTATCGCTCCGACCGCTTCGTCAAGCAGGTGCGCGTGCTCACGTTCAAGGACGTGAACATCGAGGAGCTCAACGTGCACGACTTCGAGCTGCCGAAGGAACTCTCGATCGACGAATAGCCCGCCCCAAAGTGGGACGGGCTGACGTCGCGAAAGCGACTTAGCGTGCGGCGGCGGCCTGGCGCTTGAGGTTTTCCATGATCTCGAGCTGGTACGGCGCGATGACCTCGCCCGAGACGCGGCAGTCGAGCACCCAGGTGCCCCGCTCGTCCGAGGCGACCCACTCGGCCCACGCGTCGAGGTCGTCGAGGGTGCGCACCTCGGTGCCGTTGGCGCCGACGGCCTGCGCGAGGCCGGCGAAGCTCACCTGGTCGATGCGCATCGGCCGCTCGTCGAGGCCCTGCATGCCGTACTGCGTGATCTCGGCCGTGTAGGCCGCGTCGTTGTAGACGATGACCGTGGCGCGCTCGGCGGTGCGCACGAGCGAGTCGAGGTCGGCGAGCGCCATCAGACCGCCGCCGTCGCCGGTCGCCAGTACGAGCATCCGGCCGTCGGCGTTCGCCGCGATGGCGGCGCCGGGCGCGCTCGAGAAACCGAGGCCGATCGACTGGAAGGCCGTGCCGACGAGCACGATCGAGTCGGGGCCCGGAACATTGAGGTAGGTGTTCGCCCAGCCGATGAAGTGGCCGCCGTCGGTGGCGATGAGCCGCTCGGCGGGCAGGTGTGTGTCGATCGCGGCGGTGACGGCACGGGGGTCGAGCTGGCCGTCGGCCGCGATCGGCGAGGGCTGCGCGGCGTCGGTGCTCGTGCGGCCGAACGGGCGGTCGAACTGGGCCGAGGCGACGGCCTCGCGGCCGAGCAACGGCCACGTCGTGTGCTCGGGAACGGGGGTATGCGCGAGCAGCGCGGCGGCCGCGCTCGCCGCATCCGTGCGAATGAACGTTTCGACGGCCGGGTGGGTGGCGGCATCGGCGAGGTCGAGCTGCACGAGGCGGGCCTGCGCAAACATGCGGCCGAAGCCCATCGTGAACTGGTTGAGGCCGGCGCCGAACGCGACGATAAGGTCGGCCGCGGCGAGATACTCGGCGGTCGGCTCCGACGAGAAACCGCCGCAGATGCCGGCGTCGAGCGCACGCCCCGTGAACAGGCCGCGCGCGGCCGCCGTCGTGACGGTGATGGCGCCGAGGCGGTCGGCGAGTTCGATGAGGTCGCCGCGTGCGTCGAGCGCGCCGCGACCGGCGAGGATGATCGGGGTGCGGGCCGCGGCGAGGTCGCGCGCGAGCGCCTCAAGCACCGCCGCATCGGCCTGCGGACGCTCGGAGGCGAGCACCTGGTCGAAGTCGATTGGCGCGACGTCACCCTCGTCGGTCGCCGCGACTGGGAGGTCATAGGGCAGCGAGAGCACGACCGGGCGGCGCTCGGTGAGCGCGAGGCGCACCGCGTCGTTGACGGCGGCAGCGACGTAGTCGGCGCGCACCGTGACGGTCTTCACGCCCGCGGCGCGGGCGATGGCCTCCTGGTCGAGATCCCAGGGCCGCGCTCCGGTGGTCGGTGCGTCACCGACGAGCACGAGCATCGGGATGCGCGCCATCGACGCCTCCGCGAGTGCCGTGATGGTGTTCGTGAAGCCGGCGCCGTAGGTGGCCGTGGCGATCGCGAGTTTGCGCGTGGCGCGGTAGTACGCGTCGGCCGAGGCAACCGTCGCGACCTCGTGGCGCACCGCGGTATAGCGGATCGGGGTGAGGCGCAGCATCGCGTCGACGACGAAGGCGTTGCCGTTGCCGAGCAGGCCGAACATCTCGTCTGCGTAGGGGGCGAGGGCGGTGGCGAGTCGCTCGGCGACGGTGGTCATAGTCACTCCTTGGCACGGGTGGATGCGGGACTTCGGCGTCTCCGGATACCTGCTGACGGTACTCGAGATGTGCTTTCTGCAACATCTGCGGCGAAAAAGCATTACAAAGTGTGTGGTGAACACGCTGTGAAGTGTCACGCCGGCGTGGCGTCGGTGCGCGAATGGTAAATCGCGGGGGGCGAGCATGCGGGGCGAACTCGCTGAGCGGCGCCGCACGTGCCTTTACGCACACCCAGGTTGCACTTCAGGCCGCTCCGCCACGACTTGCGCGCGTGTCGCGGCGCCTCCCGCGGCGCCTGTGGATGCGTGACTTTCCACCGTCCGAGCCCACTGCCGGGTGTACGCCGGCGCGCTTCTTCAAGATGACTGCATTCACCGCAGTTTGGGGAGGCACACATGGCACGGCACATCACGCTCGGTCGCGAGGGCGAGGAACTCGCCGCGAAGTACCTCGCTGACGCGGGTTTTGACATCATCGACCGCAATTGGCGCTGCGCCGACGGCGAGGTCGATATCGTCGCGCGCGGCGAGGGCTACCTCGTCTTCATTGAGGTGAAGACCCGCAGCTCGATCGGCAGTGGGCATCCGCTCGACGCGATCACCCCGACGAAGATCACGCGCATGACGCGGGTCGCGTATCGCTGGCTTGACGAGCATCCCGGCCCGTTCGTGCCGATTCGCCTCGACGTCGTGTCGATCGTCATGCCCCGCTTGGCGAGCTCGAGCCTGCTCCACATTGAAGGGGTGGGGGAGTAGATGGCGCGCAATGCCCGCACCTGGGGCATAGCGCTCGCGGGCCTGCGGGGCGATGCGGTGCAGGTCGACGTGCAGGTCGCGGCCGGGGTGCCGAAGCTGCTCATTATCGGCCTGCCCGACGCGACCATCGGCGAGGCCGAGCACCGCATCCGCGCCGCCCTGCAGTCGTCGAAGCAGTCGCTGCCGCCGAAGCGAATCACCGTGAGCCTTGCGCCGGCCGAGCTGCGCAAGCACGGTGCGGGCTTCGACCTGCCGATCGTCTGCGCGGTGCTCGCCGGGCTCGGCGTGATCGATGCCGAGGCGCCCGCTCGCAACGCGCACATCGGCGAGCTCGCGCTGACCGGCGCGATCCGGCCTGTCGCGGGCATCCTGCCGGCGGTGCACGCAGCAAAGCGGCACGGCTTTGAGGCGATCCTCGTGCCCGCGTCGGCGCGGGCCGAAGCCGAGCTCGTCGACGGCATCCGCGTGGTGCCGGTTGCCTCGCTCGCCGAACTGGCCGAATACTACGGCGCCGACCCGGAGGCGCTCGCGGCACCCACCCGCGCCGAGCGCGAGTTTCACCTGCCCGAGGCCGCGGTGAGCGCGAGCCCGGCCGGCGACCTGGCCGACGTGGTCGGCAACGACAGCGCGGTGCGGGCGGTCATGATCGCCGCAGCGGGCGGGCATCACCTCGCGATGATCGGTCCCCCTGGCTCGGGCAAAACGATGCTCGCCGAGCGGCTCCCGGGCATCCTGCCCGACCTCGACGACGATGCCGCGATCGAGGTCGCCGCGCTGCGCTCGCTGCGCGGGCTGCCGCTCGGCGAGCGGCTCGACCGGCGCCCGCCGCTGCAGGCGCCGCACCACACCGCCTCGGCCGTCGCGCTCATCGGCGGTGGCTCGGGCGTCATTCAGCCCGGCGCGCTCTCGCTCGCGGCACACGGGGTGCTGTTTCTCGACGAGGCGCCCGAGTTTCCGCGCCGAGTGCTTGACGCGCTCCGCCAGCCGCTCGAGTCGGGCTCGATCACGATCCATCGGGTGCGCAGCACCGTAACGTACCCGGCGAACCCGCAGCTCGTGCTCGCGGCGAACCCGTGCCCCTGCGGCAATTCCGGGGTGCGGGGCGTCGAGTGTCACTGCTCGCCGACGATGCAGCGCAACTACCTGCAGCGACTCAGCGGGCCGCTGCTCGATCGCATCGACCTGCAGCTGCGCGTCGAGCGCGTCTCGACCGCGACGGCGCGGCTCGCCGCTGCGGGGGAGCGCGGCAGCGTCACCACCGAGTCGGCGGCGGCGGATGTTCGGATCGCCCGGGAGCGCGCCCGGCACCGGCTCGCGGAGTTCGGCGTGCGCGCCAACGCGCAGCTCGACGGCGCCCTGCTGCGGCACGCGAGTCTGCGCTGCGAGCCCGGCGCGGCCGAGCCGCTCGACCAGGCGTTGAGCCGAGGGCAGATCACGATGCGCGGCTACGCCCGCGCCCAGCGCGTTGCCTGGACGCTCGCCGACCTCGCCGGCGCCGCCCGGCCCGATCGCGGCCATATCTCCGAGGCCCTCTTCTACCGCACCCGCATCGCGTCGTCGGTCGACGCCTGAACGCACGTCAAGGAGCCACCATGTCTACCTCTTCGTATCGCCGACTCGCTCCGCTCGTGCGCGAGCTCCGCTTTGGCGGTGACGACGACGATCTTGCCGATATCGCGGCCCGCATCTGCTGGAGCTGCGTCGTCGAGCCGGGCGACGGCGACGCCGGTGTGCTGCGTGACACCCTCGGGGTGGAGTGCATCTTCGACCTCATCGCGGGGTGGACCGACGTCGTCGTACATCGGATGCACGCGGCCGACCCACTCGAGGCTCGCTCCCGCAACTGGTCGGCCGCCATCGCCCGATGGCGGCCCCGGCTCAATTACGAGCACGTCATTCCGCTCGTGCGGGCGGCGACGAAGGTCGGCGCGCGCTTCCTCATGCCGGGCGACCCGAGTTGGCCCGCGCAGCTCGACGACCTCGGCGTCCACACTGCCGTCGGGCTGTGGACCCGGGGCCGCCTCGACGCTTTGCACCGGGATGCGCGCAACCTCGCCGTCGTCGGCTCGCGTGCGAGCACCGAGTACGGCAACAACGTCACCGGCGAACTCGTCGTTGCGGCCGCCGGTGCCGGACTGTCGATCATCTCCGGTGGCGCCTACGGCATCGACGCCCAGGCGCACCGCGTCGCGATCGCGAGCGAGGCCGACACCGTCGCCGTGCTCGCCGGCGGGGTCGACCGCCTGTACCCGGCTGGCAATAGCGAGCTATTCCAACGGCTGCTCGCCCAGGGCGGGCTCATCGTTTCGGAGGCGCCCTGCGGGCAGGCGCCGACCAAGTGGCGATTTTTGCAGCGCAACCGGTTGATCGCGGCGCTCGCCCCGGCGACGATCGTCGTCGAGGCGGGCGCGCGATCCGGTGCGCTCAACACCGCGAACCACGCGAGTGCGCTCGGGCGCGAGCTCGGCGCGGTGCCCGGCGCCATCACCTCGGCGACGTCGGTGGGGTGCCACCGGCTCATTCGTGACGGCGCCGCGAGCATGGTCTGTTCGGGCGACGACGCGGTCGAGCTGTGGCGGCTCGCGTGTTCGGGCGGCGGTCTGTTCGAGAGCGACGAAGCACCGGGCAACGCGGTGGATGCGCCCGTCCCGCTCCTCGAGGTCGTGGAACGCTCGCCGCGGCTCAGCGACGAGGCGGTGCGGGTGCTCGACGCGCTTCGGCCCCGCCGGGGGAACGGCGAGGCCGAACTCGCCGCCCTCGCGGGCCTCAGCCTCGCCGACACCCGCGCCGGGCTCGCCGAGCTCGAGCTGCTCGGCCGCGCCGACCTCGGCGACACCGGCTGGCGGCGCGTGTCCTAGACGCGGGGCGCCATGCCGCCGCAACTACGATGGCGGCATGGCAGAACTCCGGGCGGCGATCGAGGACTACGTCCTCGCGCTCGAACGTGAGTTTGGCCGCTCGCCGAACACGTGCCGGGCCGCCCTCGGCGACCTCTCGCGCTTCGCCGACTCCGTCGAGCGGGAGGGGGCCGTCGACACGAGCAAGCTCACGCTCGAGGACCTTCGCGACTGGCTCTGGCGCGAAAGCGAACAGGGCCACGCGCCCGCGACCATCGCGCGCCGCGCATCCGTCGCCCGCCGCTTCACTGCTTGGTGCCACTCGACCGGCCGCGGCGACGACGTCGCGCGTCGTCTGAAGTCGCCCAAGGTCGGGCGCTCGCTGCCGCGGCTCGTCAGCGAGGGGCAGATGGACGACATCTTCGCCTCGTTGCGCGACCGCGCCGACTCCGACGAACCGGGCGCCCTGCGCGACCTCGCGATCGTCGAGCTGCTCTACGCGACCGGGATGCGCGTCTCGGAACTCTGCGCGCTCGATCTCGACTCGCTCACCCCCTCGGCGAGCCTCGTGCGCGTCATCGGCAAAGGCAATGTCGAGCGCGTCATTCCGTATGGGCAGCCGGCGGCACGCGCCATCGACGCCTGGCTTGAGCGAGGCCGCGGCGTGCTCGCGGGTGCGGCATCGGGCGACGCCCTGTTTCTTGGCGCTCGCGGCGGTCGCCTCAATTCGCGCAGCGTGTATGAGCTGAGCCGCCAACTCCTGCAGCTCGCTCCGGGCCAGGGGCCGTCCGGGCCGCACACATTCCGGCACACGGCCGCGACCCACCTCCTCGACGGCGGCGCCGATCTGCGCGGCGTGCAGGAATACCTCGGCCACGCCGACCTCGGCACGACGCAGATCTACACGCACGTCTCGGCCGAACGACTCCGCGAGACCTACAAGCGGGCACACCCCCGCGCCTAAGCGCAGGGGTGCACCCGCCTGTGCTGGGCGGTACGCGGCTACCAGCTCGTCGCTTCGCGCCGCTGGCGGTCGCGCGCGATGAGCCAGCCGCCGAGTCCGATCAGCGCGAGTCCGGCGCCGGCCACGCCGAACCAGATCCCCGGCTTTGCGCCGGTCTCGGCGAGCCGCGGGGTCTCGTCGTTGGCCTCGGGTGCGGGTGGTGCGGGCGTCTCGTCGTCGTGCGACTCAGTTGGCGACGCGGCGGCCGGCGGTGCTGGCGATTCGCTTGGCGTTGCCGTCGCCGTTGGTGTCGGTGGTGGCGTCGGTGCGGGGGTCGGGGTCAGCGTGGGCGTCGGCGACTCGGTCGGCGGAGCTTCCGGAGTCTCGACACGCTCGGGCGGCGCCGGGGGAGCGGCCGGGGTCGTCGATTCGGGTGTCGGGGTGGGGCTCGGCTTGGGCGTCTCAGGTGTCGGTGTCGGCGTCGTCGTTGGTTTTGGAGTCGGAGTTGGAGCCGGGGTGGGCGTGGTCGTGGGCACCGGAGTCTTGGTCGGCTTCGGCTTCGGCTTCGGCGTTGGCGTTGCCGTGGGTGTCGGCGTCGTGGTGGGCGTTGGGGTGTTCGGCACGCTCTGCGTGGGCGTAGGCGTAGGCGTAGGCGTCGATGTTGGAGTCGGCGTCGGGGCGGGCGTGCTCGGCTTGCCGACGAGTGAGGGCTTCGGCGTCGACCCGACCGGCGTCGGGCTCGGTGTGTTTCCAACCGGAGTTGACGCCGGCGGGGTCGTCTCGGGAACCCTTGTCTTGTTCGCGATGGCGCCGATGCCGAGGCGGTCGCTCGCCTGGGGCCATGCGGCCTGGCTCGACTGAATCAGCAGCTGCCTGCCCTCGGTGACGAGCACGCGCAGGTCGGAGGTGGCGTAGCCCGCTGCCGGCGCGGTGCTGACATCGGCGATCACCTCTGGCTTGCGGGTGTCGTGCTTCACGAGGAGGTCGTGCGACCTCCCGCCATCGAGCGCGACGACGGATGAGCCGTCGATGGTTGCGGCCTCGAGCGACAGGGTCACGTGCACACCGGTGCCGACCTTCGGCACCTGCACGTGCACGCCGTCGTTGAGGCGCACAACGGTGACCGCCACCGACTTGGGGCGCTCGATGACCTGCACCATCGCGAGCTCGCCGCGAAGCTGCTCGAGCTGTTCGGCCACCGCGGAGGCGGTCGCCTGCGGCATCTTCGTGAAGTAGTGCTGGTCGCCGGGGTAGTGGCCCGCGTCGGCGATCGACCAGACGAGCATCGCGACGGCCGTCGTGAGGGTCGGGTCGCTCGAGGCGCCGGCATTGCTCACCGCCCAGTGCAGTTGGGCGCGCTCGGTGGCCGAGAGCGACGACACCGCGGCCGGCATCGGTTCGTCGCGGCCGAGTGGTCGAGTGGGTTTGCCGACGGGGCGAGGCTTCGTGAGCTCGATGCAGTACGCGTTCTGGCCGTCGTAGCGCATGGCGCCGATGAAGGTGCCGTTCGAGTTCGAGTAGCCGGCGCCGAGCTCGGCCGCGGAGGCGGCGCGCATCCCAAGAGGAAGCAGGAGCGCGACGATCGCCGCGAGCAACACGAACGCGAGCCCGAGCCGGAGGCGGGGCGAGGGGAATTCGGGCGGGGGAACGCGGCGCGCGAGGCTGCCGGGTGGCGGAGACGGAAGAGTGGGCATGAGCGGCCTTTCGCGTCGAGTGAAGCGTGACTGGGGTTACGGCGAGATGGGCAGGAGGATCGCGCGCGGCACCTCGCCGAGCAGCGCGAGCGGGTCGAGATAGTCGTCGCCGAGCCGGGCGCCGAGGTGCAGGCCACCCGATGGCTCGTGCGCGGGGGAGTCGGCGACGTGGCCGATGAGTTGCCCGCGCGTCACGACGTCGCCCTCGGCGACCACAGCGTCGACGGGTTCGAAGGTCGAGCGAATGCCGTTCGCGTGCTGCACCGAGACCAGCGGTCGGTTGACCACCCAGCCGACGAAGTGCACCGTGCCGTCGTCGGGGGCGTAGACGGCGGTGCCCGCGGGCACCGCGAGATCGATGCCGCGGTGGCCGGCGCTGTAACGATGTTCGAGGTCGAACAGTCGGGTGACCTCGGGCCGAGGCTGAATCGGCCACGACCAGATCGCGTCGCCCGGCGCATCCGCCTCGGCTGCCGCATCCGACTGGCCCGGCGCATCCGCCTCGGCCGGCGCCGCGTGGGAAGGGGCGGCGCTGGCACCCGGCGGGGTCGCGGGCAGCGTCGAGAACAGCAGGCTGGCCAGCGCCAGTGCGGTGAGGATGCGCGACCCGCGACGTCGTGAAATCATGGCCCCAGCGTCGCCGGCTTGCGCTCGCGGTGCCCGCCAAAGGGCGCCACCGGTGGACAGTCACTCATCCACAGGCGGCGCGGTAGGCGCTTCGGGGTGCCGTACAAGGCCAAAACGCGCTAGAGTAATCGATTGCAGTCCGTCAACGGGCTGACTTCGCGTGTCCACTATGCGATCAACTTCGACGGTCTCACCCGAGCGGTGAGCGGAGTTGTGACCGGACACCAGGATTGCCGCATCGCGGCAGTAGCAACCAAAACCGCACACCACAGGTGTGCCCTACCCAAGGAGATTCGACCATGGCAGTCGTCTCGATGCGTCAGCTGCTTGACGCAGGTGTCCACTTCGGTCACCAGACCCGCCGCTGGAACCCGAAGATGAAGCGCTTCATCTTCACCGAGCGTTCGGGCATCTACATCCTCGACCTTCAGCAGTCGCTCGCCTTCATCGACAAGGCCTACGACTTCGTCAAGGAGACCGTGTCGCACGGCGGCTCGGTGCTCTTCGTCGGCACCAAGAAGCAGGCGCAGGAAGTTATCGCTGAGCAGGCGCTCCGCGTGAACCAGCCCTACGTCAACCAGCGCTGGCTCGGTGGCCTGCTCACGAACTTCCAGACCGTGCAGAAGCGCCTCAACCGCCTCAAGGAGCTCGACCTCGTCGACTTCGAGGACACCTCAACCGGTTACACCAAGAAGGAGCTCCTCATCCAGCGTCGCGAGCGCGACAAGCTGGAGAAGACCCTCGGTGGTATCCGCAACATGTCGCGTACGCCGTCGGCGCTCTGGGTGGTCGACACCAACAAGGAGCACCTCGCCATCGACGAGGCGAAGAAGCTCGGCATCCCGGTTGTCGCGATCCTCGACACCAACTGCGACCCTGACGACGTTGACTACCCGATTCCGGGCAACGACGACGCGATCCGTTCGGTCGGCCTCCTCACCCGCATCGTCGCCGACGCTGCGGCTGAGGGCCTCATGACCCGCCACCAGAAGCCCGCCGAGGGCGCTGGCGAGGCCGCTGAGCCGCTGGCTGAGTGGGAGCTCGAGCTGCTCAAGCAGGGCGAGGCCAAGGCTGAAGAAGCCGCCGCCCCCGCTGCCGAGGCTGTTCAGGAGCCGGCAACCGACGCCGCGCAGACTAAAGAAGCTGCGGCTACCCCCGCCGACGAGACCAAGTAACCAAGAGGAGACTCAGTCAATGGCAAACTTCACCATCGCTGACGTGAAGGCGCTGCGCGAGCAGCTCGGTACCGGACTCACCGACACTAAGAAGGCACTTGAGGAAGCCGACGGCGACCTCGAGAAGGCCGTGGAGCTGCTCCGCCTCAAGGGCGCGAAGGGCAACGCGAAGCGCGCCGACCGTTCGGCCGCGGAGGGCCTCATCGCTGCCAAGACGAACGGCAACGGCACCGCGACCATCATCGAGCTCAACTGCGAGACCGACTTCGTTGCGAAGGGCGAAAAGTTCATCGCACTGGCCGACGTCGTGCTCAACGCGGCTGCTGCCGCCGGCGCGAGCAACGCGGAGGAAGCCCTCAAGGCTGACGCCGATGGCGAAACCGTTGCGCAGCGCATCGACGCTGTCGCCGCGGTGATCGGTGAGAAGTTCGAGCTGCGTAACGTTCGCCTCGTCAAGGGCGAGCAGTTCGACATCTACCTGCACCTCACGTCGAAGGACCTCCCGCCGCAGGTTGGCGTTGTTGTCGGCTACGCCGGTGGCGACGAGGAGACCGCGCACGGTATCGCGCAGCACATTGCGTTCGCGAACCCGTCGTACCTCAACCGCGAAGACGTCCCGCAGGAAGACATCGACAAGGAACGCAAGGTCGTCGAGGACATCACTCGCGCCGAGGGCAAGCCCGAGGCCGCGCTGCCGAAGATCGTTGAAGGCCGCCTCGGCGCGTTCTTCAAGCAGATCGTGCTCAACGAGCAGGAGTACGCGCGCGACCCGAAGCACTCGGTCAAGCAGATCGCCGAGCAGGCCGGTCTGACGATCGTCGACTTCGCTCGTCTCAAGGTGGGCGCTGGCGTCGAAGCAAGCGACGACGCCGAGTAGTCTCGCCGCGCGCACGCGCGACTCACGCCGAGGGCGGCCCATGCACAGCATGGGCCGCCCTCGGCGCACTAGTGTGGATCCCCGACCCCTATCGACCTCGCCTCCCAAAGGAGCCAGATGACTTCGTCTGCCAACAAGCCTCGCCGCGTTCTACTCAAGCTCTCAGGAGAGGCCTTCGGAGGCGGCAAGCTCGGGGTCGACTCCGAGGTGCTCACGAGCATCTCGAACGAAATCGCCCGCGCCGCCGAGAAGGTGCAGATCGCCGTAGTTGTCGGTGGCGGCAACTTCTTCCGTGGTGCCCAGCTCGCCAACGCGGGCATGGACCGCTCGCGTGCTGATTACATGGGCATGCTCGGCACTGTCATGAACGCGCTCGCGCTCCAGGACTTCCTCGAGCAGGCCGGCGCGAGCGCCCGCGTGCAGTCGGCCATCGAGATGCGCCAGGTCGCCGAGCCCTATATTCCACTGCGCGCCGAGCGCCACATGGAAAAGGGCCGCGTGGTCGTCTTTGGCGCCGGCGCAGGCCTGCCCTACTTCTCGACCGACACCGTCGCCGCGCAGCGCGCGCTCGAGGTGCACGCCGACGTGCTCCTCGTCGCGAAGAACGGTGTCGACGGCGTCTACACCGCCGACCCGAACCGTGACGAGACCGCCGAGATGATCCACGGCATTTCGTACCAAGATGCGCTCCGTCGCGGCCTGCGCGTAGTCGACTCGACCGCGTTCAGCCTCTGCATGGACAACGGTATGGACATGCGCGTGTTCGGTATGAGCCCCGACGGCAACATCGAGCGCGCCATCC
The DNA here is from genome assembly GCF_023370115.1 of Gulosibacter sediminis. NCBI lineage: Bacteria > Bacillati > Actinomycetota > Actinomycetes > Micrococcales > Microbacteriaceae > Gulosibacter > Gulosibacter sp. ACHW.36C. The sequence goes on from NZ_CP097160.1 coordinate 623,034, forward strand.
TGGGCGACGACATCGGCACGCTCGTCTCCAACAGCTTCCGCAGCTAGCGGCATCCGCCCGCATCTCGGCCCTGCGTAGGATGGGGCTGATACGCACCGAAAGGAACCCCTGTGATCTCCGACGTCCTCGACGACACCAAAGAGAAGATGGAAAAGGCCCTCGAGCACGCCCACGAGGAGTTCGGCAACATCCGAACCGGGCGCGCCAACCCGGCGCTGTTCACCAAGCTCCTGGTCGACTACTACGGCACCCCGACTCCGCTCGGCCAGCTCGCCTCGCTTCAGCAGCCCGAGGCACGCATGCTCGTCATCACCCCCTACGACAAGGGCGCGCTGAAGGACATCGAGAAGGCGATTGTCGCTGCTCAACACCTCGGCGTCACCCCCTCGAACGAGGGCCAGGTCATTCGCGTCACGATGCCGGAGCTCACGAAGGAGCGCCGCCAGGAGTACGTGAAGATCGCCCGCGACAAAGCCGAGGAGGCGCGCGTTGCCGTGCGCAACATCCGCCGCAAGGGCATGACCGACCTCTCCGCGCTCGAGAGCGAGTTCGGTGAGGATGAGGTCGGTCGCGCCGAGAAGGAACTCGACAAGATCACGAAGGGCTTCGTTGACCGCGTCGACGAGGCGTTCAAGAACAAGGAAGCCGACCTGCTCGAGGTCTAGTGCCTACTCCCCCCAGCGAGCACGAGGACGGGCGGGACGCGCAACCAGGCGCCACCCCGCCCGCGTCGCGCTCCCTGGAAATCGAGGCGGCGCGCATCCGTCGCCAGGTGCGCCGCATCAACGACCAGGTCAACGAGCGATCTGGCCGCAACCTCCTCAGCGCGATTGGCATCGCCGTCGTGCTCATCGCGGCGGTGCTGCTGTCGCTGCTCATCGACAAGCGGCTGTTCATTCCGCTTGGCATGGCCATCGCCGTGCTCGTCGTCATGGAGCTCACGATTGCCATGCGGCGCGTGGGTCGCCGCGTGCCCCGCGTGCCCTCTGCGATCGTCGCGCTTGCGACCGTGCCGATCGCCTACTTCTTCCCGCCCTCGGCGTTTTGGGTCGCGTTTCTGGTCGGCGTCATGTTTGTCGTTGGCTGGCGGCTCGTCGAGGCGGGCATCCACCGACTGCAGCGCGGCCGTATTGTGACGTCGAAGCGGCAGCTCGCGATCGATGCATCGTCGACCGCATTCGTGCACTTCTACGTGACTTTCCTCGCCTCCTTTACTGTCATGCTGCTCTCGCAGCCGCTGGGGGAGTATTGGGTGCTTTCGTTCATCGCGGTCGTCGTGGCCGTCGATACGGGCGCGTACGCGGCGGGCTTGCAATGGGGGCGTACGAAGCTTGCGCCACGCATCAGCCCGGGCAAGACCTGGGAGGGCATCGCTGGCGGTGTCGTGCTCGGCACGCTCATCGCCATCGCGGCCTGCGTGCTGCTGCTCGGGCTGCCGTGGTGGTTCGGCATCATCATGGGCGTCACGCTCACGGTGACCGGCGTCTGCGGCGACCTCACCGAGTCGATGATCAAGCGCGACCTCGGGGTGAAGGACATGTCGAACTGGCTGCCCGGTCACGGCGGCTTTTTCGATAGGGTCGACTCGATGATTCCGTCTGGAGCGATGGCGTTCGCGCTCTATTTCTGGTCAACGCCGCTAATGGAGTTTGCGCAGCGACTCGGCTGAGGCAAAATAGCAATGATGAAGACTGAGGCGCCTTTCCCCCGAGCCCCGCGAGGGGAGTACGGTTACGACCCTGAAGAGGTCGACCGGGCTCTGCGCGTCGCCCGCGAGCGGTACGAGAACTTTGACAATGGGTCTGAAGGCAAGCGCCTGACGGCCAAGAGCATCCGCCACACCGCATTCACCATGCGTAAGCGCGGCTACTCCGCACCCCACGTCGATGCCGCGCTCGAGCGGCTGGAAGATGCCGTTGCCGTGCGCGAGCATGAGGAGCGCATCGCACACCGCGGCCGCGACGAGTACATGGCCGAGATCAAGGACGCGGCCCGCGCCGTGCTGAAGCGCCTCGAGCGCCCCTCAGGTGACCGTTTCCGTCGCGTCTCGCTGCTGCAGCGGGGCTACTCGGTCGATGAGGTCGAGTCGTTCTGCAACCGCGTCGACGACTTCCTGCGAGGCAAGGCGTCGATGACGCTGCGCGAGGCCCGCGGCGTCGCGTTCACGTCGAAGCGTCGCGGCTATGAAGAGGGTCAGGTCGACCTACTCATTGACGCGGTCGTCGACGTCATGCTCGCGATTCGCTAACGAAGTCTGACCGCAAGCTGAACGCGCTATACCATTCCGTTGTCTCTTCGTAACCAATCCGTTATCGTAGACGGGTGCCAGTTACGAATGGAGAGCAGCAGATGACGGAAATCACGCGATCGGGGTCGACCCGAGCCGCCGTGCCGTGGGCAGTTCGCTCGTCGCGTCGCAACCGCAAGGTCACCTCGGTGGTCGCCGGATGCGCGCTGGCTGCAGTCGCCGCAGTAGGTATCGCGCAGCCGTTCCTCGCAGCGCCCACTGCCACGCAGGCCGCCGGGTCGTACCAGCCCTCGCTGGCTGACATCACGAAGGCGAACCCCCAGAGCTATGTTTCGGAGCAGCCGACCGGCGGCTCCGCCGATGAGGGCGACGACGCCGGTTCCTCGGCGTCGATTACCTCGGGCCGCAGCGACGTGAGCGTCGAACTCGAGCCCGAACCCGAGCCTGAGCCTGAGCCTGAGGTCGTTGAAGAAGACACGACGACCGAAGACACCACGACGAGCGACTCGACCTCGACCGAGTCGACTGACACGTCGGGCGCAAGCGCCGACTACGTTGCGCCAAGCGCGGGCTCGATCAAGGAGACGGCTGCGTCGATGGCTTCGTCGCAGTACGGCTGGGGTTCCGACCAGTTCGCGTGCCTCGACAGCCTGTGGACCAAGGAGTCGAACTGGAACCCGTCGGCATCCAATTCCTCATCCGGTGCCTACGGCATCCCGCAGGCGCTGCCCGGCAGCAAGATGGCGACCGCCGGCTCCGACTGGGCGACGAACCCGACCACGCAGATCGCCTGGGGCCTGAGCTACATCTCGGGCGTCTACGGCACGCCCTGCTCCGCGTGGGGCCACTCGCAGTCCGTCGGCTGGTACTAAGCCGAGATGGGGCGTCGCAACTCCCGGCGTAACCGGGAGTTCGTCCCGCTCGACCTCGACCGCATCCGGGGCGGCCTTCGCCGCACCGAGGTGCGGCGCGGTCGTGAGTACACCGTGCAGCAGGTGAGCGCCGAGCGAGCGATCAAGGTGTACACCTGCCCCGGTTGTAACCTCGAGATTCCCGTCGGGCAGGCGCACGTCGTCGTGTTCAGCGCCGACAACATCATGGGTGACGACGCGGCCATCGCCGATCGCCGCCACTGGCACAGCCACTGCTGGCGCATCGCCTAGCCCCGAGACCTAATAGAACTAGCCCCGCGCGGACATGCTCCGCGCGGGGCTAGTTGCGTTCCCGGCGGGGAGGCGAGCAGTGGCGCCGTCAGCGACGCTGCACGAACGACAGGGCGCGCTCAGCGACAACTGGCGCGATGCTGACAGCGCCAATTGTCGCTGAGCACGCCGCGGGGCTAGCGCTCGTTCTGGCGGGGGATGAGCACCTCGTTGATGATGATCATCAGGCTGGCCGCAACAGGGATCGCGACGAGCGCCCCGAGCAGGCCGAGCAGGGTGCCACCGGTGAGGGCCGCGATGACGACGATCGCGCCGGGCACCTGCACGGCGCGCGACATGACGCGTGGGGTGAGGATGTAGGCCTCGACTTGCATGTAGACGAGGTAGTAGATCGCGGCGATCCACCAGACGGGCGAGCCGGGTTCGAGGAGCAAGAGCTGGGCGAGGACGATGATTGCCGAGGCCGAGATCGTACCGATCATCGGAATCATCGAGCCGATGAATGCGATGACCGCGAACACCATCGGCATCGCGGCGCCGACGATCGACAGGAAGATGAACGTCAGCACGCCGTTGATCAGGGCGAGCGTGACCATGCCGAGCACGTAGGCACCCACCGACCCTGTGATGCGCTCTGAGAGTTCCGCGACCCGGGGGCGCGATGACGCTGGGGTGAGCTGGTAAAAGGCCCGCTTGATGCTCGGGAGGCTCGCGACGAAGTAGATCGTCAGGATCGTGACCATCATGGTGGCGAACAGGCCGTTGACGATGCCGACGCCGACCTGGAAGACGCCGCCGGTGATGGCGCCGAGGTTGCCTTGCAGCCACGACGCGGCCTGCGCGACCATCGACTGCACGTCGAGCGCGGGGAAGGTGACCGTGAGCCACTCGACCGCATTCGAATTGACGATGTCGCCGATGATCGCGCCGTAGCGCGCCGAGATCTCGTTCACCTGCGCCGTGATCGACGGCACGATCGCCCAGACCACGAGGGCGGAAACGACAATGACCCCGACGATTAGGACGAGCACCGCGGCCCAGCGAGGCCAGCGGCGGCGCTCGAGCCACGAAATCGCGGGGTCAAAGCCGAGGGCAAGGAAGAGTGCCGTCGCAATGTAGGTGAGCACCGTCGAGAGCGACTCGACCATGCCGCCGAGCGTGAGCGCAATGAGCGCACCGAGGGTGGCGAGGAAACCGATCTTGAACGGATTCTCGATGCGCATTGGTGTTAGCCGTTCTGGGGCCGCGAAGCGCCCTGCTTCGGGGCAGCGCCCTGCTGCGACGCGGTGCCCTGGTCGGGCTGCGACTCCTGCTTCTTTGACGACATGAGCGGCATGCGGCCGACGAGCTCGCGCATCTGCTCGAGGTACGCCTCGATCTGATCGCGCTCGTCGCGCACGGCGGTGAGGCGCTGCTCAGCGGCCTGCTGCTCGGCGAGGGTGCGCGTCTCGAGCTCGCGGGCGCGCTCGCGGGCCTGCTTGTTCGAGTTCTCGAGCAGGTTGGCGGCCTGCCGCTCGGCGGCCTGCACCGTCTCCTGGGCGCGCTTGCGAGCATCCGCGGTGATCTTGCCGGCCTCGCGGCGCACCTGCTCACTGCGCTGGTTGAGGTCGGCGAGCTGCTCGGTGGCCTCGTCGATCATGCGCTTGGCTGCCGCTTCGGCGTTGCGGCCGGCGACCACGAGCTGCTGCTCGAATTCGTTGCGCTTGGTCGTAAGCTCAACCTCCTGCGAGCTGCGGGCCTCGGCCAGCTCGCGCATTGTGGTCTCGCGCAGTTCGGCCAGCTCGGTGGTGACGCGCAGGCGCTCGGCCTCGAGCTCGCGGCGCTGGGTGCCGGCGAGCTCGGCCGCGGCCACCTCGGCCTCGGCGCGGGTCTGCTCGAGTTCGCGGATGTGGTTCTCGCGTGCCGTCGTCAGCTCGCGCTCGTGCGCCGACTTCGTCGCCTCGATCGAGTCGGCGAGCTCGGCGCGCTGGCGCGCGACCTCGGCCGAGAGCGACTCGCGCTCGGCGGTCGTCTCGCGAACGAACTTTGCCCGTGCCTCGCCGAGCTCGTTCTCCTGCTCGGCGCGCTGCTTCGAGAGCTCGCTCTCGAGCGCACCCCGGCGCTCGACCATTTCGCGCTCGAATGCCTCGCGGCGCTCCTCGAGATCCTGCTCGGTCGCCGAGCGGTTCGCCTCGAACTCGCGCTGCTGCTCGGTGAACTTGGCGAGCGCATCCGCGAGCTCGGCCTCTTGGCGCTGGCGCTTCGTGGCGAGCTCCTGGGCAACCTCGGCGCGGTTCGCCTCGATCTCGCGGTCGACCGCGTGGCGGCGCTCGCGCAGCTCGCTCGTGACCTGGTCCTTCACCGAGTCGATCTCGCGCTCCTGGTTAATGCGCGTGAGCTCGGCCTCCTGCTTCGCGTTCTCAACGAGCTGGTCGGCGGAGGACTGCGCCTCCTGCGCCACACGCTGCGCCGACTGATCTGCCTCGCGGGTGACCCGTTCGGCGTAGTCGTTTGCGTCTTCGTGGATGCGCGCGGCGTTCTTGCGCGCGTCAGACACCAGCTTCTCGGACTCGCGCTGCGCATCCGAGACAATGCGCATCGCCTGCTCTTCGGCGGTCGACAGCGTACCCGCGAGCTTCGTGCCGAGCCCGGCGTAGCTCGGGGCCTCGGCCTCGGCGAGATCGGCTTCGGCCTTCTTGAGGCGCTGCTCGAGCTCGCTGGTGCGCTGCTGCGCGCGTTCGTAGGCGGCCTGGGCCTGCTTGAGCTGCTGTTGGAGGTCGTTCAGGGCCTGATCCACCTCTTCGCGCTGGTAGCCGCGCATTGCAGTGGTGAAGTTGAACGATTCCACGTGCGTGATCCTCCAAGGATTGTTGGGGTGCTGGCCCGAACCGGCAAGCAGGATGTGATGAAAGTCTAGATCGGTGCGGTTGAGAGCTCAGCAGATTCGCGCGAGTTCGTCCTCGTCGGTGGAGTTCACCCTGAAGGAAGCCTGGTCACAATAAGGTCACAAATTGGTGAATGCGCTAGTCTGGACGCTTGTCCGTTTGCCGGTTGCTGGTAATTCGCGCGTGGCGTGCCCCGCGGCGTCGTCCGCGCCCCTACGCTTCCGGTAAGCAGTGGGCAACGAACGTTATCCCTGTATCCGAGACCCGAGGAGCTTCTCCGTGCGTTTCATCCTTGCGGCCGTAGCCTTTGTGGCGAGCGTCGTCGCGCTTGTCGTCGGAGGAGTTCAATTCGTTGGCGCCGCGCAGGCGACGACCGTGACCGCCGACGGCACCACCGACAGCGGCGCCCCGGTCATCGTCATTAACGACGACGTCTTCTCATCGCGAGCCGGCCTGCAGGACATCCTGATCGAGGGCGACGGCGCGATCAACGTGATCATCGGTCGCACGAGCGACATCGAGGCCTGGGTTGGCAACGCGCGGCACGACGTAGTGACGCTCGACGAAGACGCGACCCACTCGCGCGAACACATCGGCCTCAAGTTCACCGAGTCAGGCACCGAAGAGTCGGTGCCGAACCCCATCGGCAACGACCTTTGGTACGAGGAGCACGAGGGTGAGGGCTCGGTGCAGCTCAGCACGGTCGTCGCTCCCGGTTACTCGATGCTCATTACTTCCGACGGCGACAACCCCGCGCCCTCGAGCGTTTCGGTGACCTGGCCGCTCGGCGGCTATGCCCCGATGTCTGGCCCGTTGCTCGTGATCGGCGCTGTGCTGTTCGTGCTCGCCCTCGCGCTGCTGTGGTGGGCCATCGCGCACCGTCGCCGCGTCAAGCGTCAGCTCGCCACGGCTACGCGCAAGCGCAGCCGTGCCGTCGCGGTCGCGGCCGCCGGCACGGATGCGGATGCCGAGTGGTCGGCCGTGCCGTGGGACGACGAGGTGGCCGAGGCCGCGCAGGCCCGCGCCGATAACGTGGTGGCCGGCGGCGAGCCTGCCGTCGACGAGGATGCGCCGATCGAGTTCCCGGCCGAGCCCGCGACTGCGCCGGTGTCGGTCGTGCCGGAGCCCGTTGCATCGGAGCCTGTCGCCGCCGAGTCCGACGAATCGGAGTCTGTTGTGGCGGAGCCGATCGAACTCGAGCCAATTGCGCCCACACCCGTCGAGCCGGAGCCCAGTACGGAGTCGATCGAGGAGAAGCCCGCCGAAGAGACGCCCGTCGTCGAGACTCCCGCCGAGGCTGCGCCTGCTGAAGCCGAGCAGACCGAGGCACCGAACTCGGCATTTGCCCCGCCGAGCGAGGACTCTTCAGACACCTGGACCGCCGAGGAACTCACCGACGCGACCGAGCCCGCGTCGGCGTCGGAAACTGCATCCGAGCCCGAGCCCGAGCCCGAGCACGTCTCGCGGCACGCGGGTGCCCCCGAATCGGAGGAGACCGTGTCGCACGACGACGCTGAGCCCGAGCCGCAGCCTGCGCCGGAGACGCCCGCGGCGACCGCATCCGACGACGACGACTCGAAGTGGCGCCGCCCGCGCGGCCGCAACCGCTCGAGCGCGCCGAAGCGCTCGTTCCTCATCGCGCCCGTCGCGATGGTGGTTGGCCTCACGCTCGCCGGCTGCGCGCCGCAGTACTGGCCCGCCGAGTGGACGAACGCCGAGCTGCAGCCGACGGGCACCGCGACCTCGACCGTCGACGCGGCCCTGCTCGACGAGGGTGCGCATCCGCCCGCACTCAACATGGAGCAGATTCAGAACGTCGTGACCGAGGCCGCCGACCTCGCGAACCAGGCCGACAGTGAGCTCGACTCGTCGGTGCTCGAGCCCCGCTTTGAGGGTGACGCCCTCGCCGAGCGCATCGCGCTCTACAAGGCGAAGAAGGCAGACGACGAGTTGCCAAGCCCGGCGGCGTTCCCGACCGGCGACGTGGTGTACGCCGTGCCGGAGTCGACCGATCAGTTCCCGCGCACGATCTTCGTGGTCGTCAATGCGAATGCCGAGGCCTCCGAGGCGCCGTTCGGCGTCATGCTCGTGCAGGACACCGCGCGCGACAACTTCAAGGTGGCATCGCTGACGCAGCTCGCGGCGAACGTGAGCCTGCCCGAGTCGGCCCCGACGAGCGTTGGCTCGGCGAGCATCCGCGATCTGCCCGGCGACCTCGTCGTCGCCCCGAGCGACCTCGCGGGCGCGTACGCCGACGTGATCGCGAACGGCGGCGACTCGCAGTACGCGTCGCTCTTCTCGGCCGACAACGACACGCTGCGTGCGCAGGTGAACCAGGATTACCGCGACTCGCAGACCGAGGCCCTCGACCCGGAGGCGACCGACGTCGAGTTCCAGTACGAGGGCACCGATACCGCTCCGCTCGGCATGGTCAGCCTCGACGACGGAGCGATCATCGCGGTGTCGATCAACGAGATCGAGACGGTCAGCGCCGCGAACGACCGCGCGCGCATCACCGTCTCGGGTGCCACCGCCGCGTTGTCGGGCATCGAGACAACCGAGTACGGTTTTACCCGCACCTATACCGACCAGTTGCTGTTCTACGTGCCTTCGGCCGAGACCGGCGGTGAGGTGCAGTTCCTTGGAGTGTCGCAGGCGATGACCAGCGCCAGCGAACTCAGCGAGTAGGAGGATTTAGATGACCCAGCCGAATGCCGCATCGTCGCAGCCCCAGCCAGATATCTCGCTGCAAGGCGCCGTTGATTTGTCTGGCCTTGGCCAGGCGCCGGGCGCCGCACAGCCGCCGCAGCAACCCGGCGCGCCAGCGGGGGAGGCGCTGCTGTCGCTGCCGGATGCGGTGGTGAACGGTGGCGAGGCCGACCTCGAGCAGTTCGCGGCGCTCTCGCAGCGCATGCCGGTTCTCGTGGAGATGCACTCGGCGTCGTCGCCCGACTCGAAGGCGCTCTCGCCGGTGCTCGCGGAAATCGTGCGATCGGCGGAAGGTCGCCTGGTCTTGCTGCGGCTCGACCTGGACGCGCATCCGACCCTCGGCAACCAGGCGCAGGTGCTCGCGCTGCTTGGCGGCCGTCCCGCGCCGCTGTTTGCGGGCAACCCGCCGAAGGACCAGCTCGTGCAGGTGATCAGCGAGGTGCTCGCCGTCGCCGCGCAACAGGGCCTCACCGGCTACGCCGAGATTACGGGCGACGCGGATGGTGTGGCCGAGGACGCGGCGCCGGCGGAGGCGCCGCTGCACCCGCTGCACCAGGAGGCGAAGGACGCCCTCGAGCGCGGCGACATCGCCACCGCGAAGTCGGCCTACGAGCGTGCACTCGCGGAATCGCCGGCCGATGACGACGCCAAGATCGGTCTCGCGCAGGTGAGCCTGCTCGAGCGGCTGCAGGGCAAGACCCTCGAACAGATTCGCTCGGCGGCCGCCGAGAACCCGAATGACATCGACGCGCAGTTCGATGTCGCCGACCTCGACCTTTCGGGCGGGCACGTCGACGACGCGTTCAACCGCCTGCTCAGCCTGTTCACCAAGGTCGACGCCGACGGCAAGACGCGCGTGCGCGAGCGACTCATCGAACTCTTCGACGTCGTGGGCGGCGACGAGCCCCGCGTCGTGCGCGCGCGACAGCGGCTCACGAGCCTGCTGTTCGCGTAGTCGAACTGACAAGCAAAAAGGGAGGGTGTGGCCAGCAGGCCACGCCCTCCCTTGTCGTTGATCAGGTATTTTCAGCGATTTCCGGGCTTGGGTGGCGAAAAGCGGATCAGTAACATATTATTCAAAGCGACAGGTAATATATTACTGAGCGATGGTCGCCACGCACCTCGACAGCTCGGAAAGGAACCCACATGTCTGAGAACAAGAAGCCTTGGCACGGAGTGCTCGTCGCTTCGGCGCTGCCCCTCAACGACCACCTTTCGGTGAACTACGACAAGTTCGCCGAGCACGTCCAGTTCCTCGCCGAGAACGGCTGCGATGGCATTGCGCCGAACGGCTCGCTCGGTGAGTACCAGAACCTCACCCCCGAGGAGCGCGCGAAGGTCGTCGAGGTTGCCGTCGACGCCGCTCCTGAGGGCTTCGTCGTCATGGCCGGCACCGGCGCCTACGGCTCCATGGAGAGCCGCCGCTGGGCCGAGCAGGCCGCCGAGGCTGGCGCCCAGGCCGTGATGCAGCTGCCCCCGAACACTTACCGCGCCAACGACGATCAGGTGTTCGCGCACTATGAAGAGGTCGCCAAGGCCGGCCTCCCCGTCGTCGCCTACAACAACCCGCAGGACACGAAGGTCGACCTCAAGCCGGCTCTCGTTGCTCGTCTCCACGAAGCTGGTCTCATCGTCGGCATCAAGGAGTTCACCGGTGACGCGCGCCGCTCGTACGAGATCAAGGAACTCGCACCCGAGATGGACATCCTCATCGGCACCGACGACTCGGTGCTTGAGGTCGGCATTGCCGGCGCCGTCGGCTGGGTCGCCGGTTACCCGAACGCAATCCCGCAGAGCACCGTCGAGCTCTACCGCCTCTCGACCTCGGGCAAGGCCGAGGACTGGGCGAAGGCCCGCGAGATGTACGTCGACCTCCACCCGCTGCTGCGCTGGGACACGAAGACCGAATTTGTCGAATCGATCAAGCTCTCGATGGATGTCGTCGGTCGCTACGGTGGGCCGAGCCGCCCGCCGCGCCTCCCGCTCGCCGACGAGGTGCGCGCGAAGATCATCGCCGACACCGAGGCCGTGCTCGCAAAGGGCTACAAGTAGGCCTTGCCATTTGACCTTTCGGAGCCCGTCAACCGTGTCGGTTGGCGGGCTCCGTTTTGTTCTTCGGCACGGTGTGTGATGCAGTCAGTCAGAACAAGCTAAGGAGAGATTTCACAATGAGCAGCATTCCCTATGTCTCGGGGCCGGATGTGCGCGAAGCCCTTCCCTGGGACGTCGCGATCGAGGGTGTTGAAGCGGCCCTCCGCGGCGGCGTCGACCCGGAGGCGGACGGGCCACGTATCTTTGCGCCCACGCCGAACGGTGAGTTCCTGATCATGCCCGCCACGGCCCCGGAGGTAATGGGGGTCAAGGTGCTGACGGTGTCGCCCGACAACCCGGCGCGTGGGCTCGAGAAGATTCAGGGTCTCTACCTGCTCTACGACGCAGACACCTCCGCACCGCTGTGCGTCATGGACGGCATCGAGGTGACGGCCGTGCGTACGCCCGCGGTCACGCTGACCGGCCTGCGCGCGCTCGCGGCCGCCGCGCCGGCCGGCGACGAACTGCCGGCAGCGCCCACGGTGCTCGTGTTTGGCGTCGGCATCCAGGGCATCAACCACATCCGCGCGGCGAAGTGGGCCTGGCCCGACGCCCGCTTCCAGGTGGTCGGCCGTCGCCCCGAGCGAATCCAGGTCGCCATCGAGACACTCGCAGCCGAGGGGATCGAGGTTGCCGACGTGAGCGACGACGCCGACGCGTCGGTGCGCGCCGCCGACGTCATCATTACGGTGACGTCGTCGAGCACGCCGGTGTTCGATGGCAGCCTCGTGCACGGCGGGGCTCTCGTCGCCTCGGTGGGGCAGCACGGGCTCGACGCCCACGAGGTCGACGCGGAGCTCGTGCAACGCGCCGACGTTATGCTCGAGAGTCGCACCGGCATGTTCCGCGAGGGCGGCAACATCATTCCGGCCCGCAGCCTTGAGGAGTGGCAGCAGCTGCAGCCGAGCAACATCAGGGATGCCGTGCGCGGCGAGTTCACGCGCACGGCCGGCAAGCCCGCGCTCTACACCGGCGTCGGCATGTCGTGGGAAGACCTCGTGCTCGCGAGCATCGTCTACCGCGGCCAGCAGACCGACGCGGTCGAGTAGCTAAGTCACAGAAGAGAACGGGCCCCGCGACGAATCGCGGGGCCCGTTTTCCTGCCACCGTGCCTAGGGGCGAGTTGTCGCGAAGTCCTGCTCGTCGGCACCGTGCTGCATCGAGCGATCCTTCGTCTCGGGCATCATGGCGAACAGCACGACCAGCGCGAGCACCGAGACCGCCGCGATGTACCAGGCCGGCGAGACATTCGATCCGGTCATTGCGATGAGCGCCGTCGCAAGCAATGGCGCCGTGCCACCGAAGACCGTAAAGGCGAGGTTGTAGCTGATCGATGCGCCGGTGTAGCGAACCCGTGCCGGGAACATCTCGACGTAGGCAGGGCCCGCGGGCCCGAACACGAGGCCGAGCGCGAGACCGAGCAGGCCCTGCGCGACAATGGCCGCCCACAGGGTGCCGGTGCCGACGAGGAAGTAGGCTGGCAGCGAGACGATCGCGCTGAACGCGATCGCGATCAGGAGCATCTTGCGGCGCCCGATCTTGTCGGAGATCGCCGCCGAAACCGGCACTATCACGAAGGTGATCAGCAGCGCGATGCTGTTCGAGATGAGTGCGTCGTCGGAGGAGAGCCCGATCGTCACGGTCATGTACGAGTAGAAGTAGCCCGTGAGCGAGTAGTACCCGAGGCTCGCCACCGCCGACATCGCAAACACCACGAGCATCGCGCGCCAGTGCGTCGCGAACACGGTGCGAATCGGTGCCGACTCGACCGCCTTCGACTTGCGCATCTCGACGTACGCGGGCGACTCATCGACGCGGGTGCGGATGTAGAGGCCGACGATGGCGAGCGGTGCGCCGAGCAGGAACGGCACGCGCCAGCCCCACTCGTGGTACGCCTCGGGCGCCATGATCGCCGTGAGCCAGAGCACGAGCAGCGCCGCGAGCACGGGTGGCAAGTTCGACGCCGTGTAGACGAAGCCGACGTTGCGGCCGCGTGTCGCGATCGGAGAGTGCTCCGCCACGAACGAGTTCGAGCCAATCGTCTCGCCCGCGGCGGAGAGGCCCTGCAGCATCCGCAGCACGATGAGCAGGATCGGCGCGAAGATGCCGATGACCGCATACGTCGGCAGCAGACCGATGAGCGTGGTGCTCACACCCATGAGCAGGATGACCATCGCGAGGACGCGCTTTCGCCCGAAGCGGTCGCCGAGCGCGCCGATGAGGAACGCGCCAACCGGCCGGGCGATGAACCCGACCGAGTACACCGCGAACGTCGACAGCAGCGCCGACGCCGGGTCGAACTCGGGGAAGAACAGGCTGGCGATGACCGGTGCGGCGTAGGCGTACACCGCGAAGTCGAACCACTCGACAAAGTGCCCGATGGCCGAGGCGGCCATCACCTTGCCGATGCCTTTCTTGGCGGCGGTATCGGTTGACGTTGTTGGTTGTTGCGTTGACATGGGGACTCCTCGTGATGGTGCGTAGGCGGGGAGAGTTACCGGTTGTCGGAGTTATCGATCTCTCGTTGGAGGTGGCGACGCTCCTCGGTCGGGATGGGGGTGGTGGCGCTCGGCGCTAGCCAGAAGTCGGCGCCGGTGATGCCGTGGTCTTCGGGATGGAAGACCGGGTCTTTGCCGGCCTTTCGCTGTCGCTCGTAGTCGCGGTAGACCTTGCGCACGACCGGCAGCAGCAGGATGATGCTCGCCATGTTGATGAAGCCGAGCACGACGTAGCCGATGTCGCCGGCGGCCCACATCATGTCGGCCGAGATCACGCCGCCGACGAACGAGATCACGAGCGAACCGATCTTGAGCACCCACAGGGCGGTGTTGTTCACCTTTTCCTTCGTGAGGAAGATGAGGTTCGACGAGGCGATGTAGTAGAACGCGACCTGGCTCGTGAAGGCGAACAGGAAGATCGCGACGGCGACGAATGCCGAGCCGAAGCCGGGGAAGACCGTGTCAATCGCGGCCTGCGCGTTCGCGCCGCCGGTCACGAGGTCGGCCGGGATGTTGCCCTGGTGGATCAGCTCGCCCGCGGGCGTGATGACGTTGAACGAGTCGGTTGCGACGATGAGCAGGCCCGTGGCCATGCAGACGAACAGCACGTCGACGTAGATCGAGAAGGCCTGCACGAGGCCCTGCTTGCCGGGGTGGCTCACCTTGGCGGCGGCCGCGCCGTAGGTTCCCTCGCCGACGCCCGCGACCGAGGTGAAGATCGCGCGGCGGATGCCCCAGGTGATCGCGAAGCCGAGGATGCCGCCGAACACCTCGTGCGCGCCGAACGCGCTCGAGATGATGACGCTGACAGTCTCGGGGATCGCCTGGAAGTTCCAGAAGATGACGACGAGCGCGACGATGATGTAGCCAGCCGCCATGAACGGCACGATGAGCTGCGCGACGTTGACGATGCGCTTCGTGCCGCCGATGATCACGAGGCCGAGGAGCACGGTCACGATCGTCGCGGTGATCCACGGGTCGATGCCGAAGGCGTACTCAACGCTCGACGAGATGTTGTTCGACTGGATGCCCGGCACGAGGAAGCCGTAGGCGAGGAACGCGACGAGCGCGGCGACCACTGCGAGCCAGCGCAGCTTGAGACCGTGGTAAATGTAATAGGGAATGCCGCCTCGGTGTTCGCCGTCGATGCGGCGCTTGTACACCTGGGCGAGGGTCGACTCGGCGTACGAGCTCGCCGCGCCGAGCAGGCCGGTTACGGCCATCCAGAAGATCGCGCCGGGGCCGCCGGCCGCGATGGCGGTCGCGACACCGGCGATCGCGCCGACGCCGACGCGGCTCGAGAGCGTGAGCGCAAGCGCCTGGAAAGAGGAGACGCCGCCGTCTTCGTCCTTGTTTCCGCCGCTCGTGATGAGGCGGATCATGTCGGGGAAGCGGCGGACCTGGGTGAACTTAACAACGATGGTGAACAGCAGGCCGAGCGCGAGCGCGAGATACGCGAGCCACTCCCAGCCAATATTGCCAATGGTCTGGAGTACGCCGGTGAGCGAGTCCATGAATCCTGATAGCCCGTCCATTTGGTTCCTTCACGTCGTCGTGGTGTGCCTGGAATCGGAGCCGCTCTGCCTGTAGGTGCGCAGCGCGGCTTGCTGGTTAATATGTGACATATTACAAGTGGTCGTCAAGTTGTCGAGGGTTCCGCGTGAATTTCCTTACATTCGAATTGGCTCGAAGAAAGCAGTGCCGTGTCACGCGGTACCATGGGGCAGCCGCGTGGACAACCTGATGGAGCGTGATCACATGGCCTTTTCTATTGGTGCCGATGTCGCGAGCCGCCCGAGTCTTCGCGCGCAGGTTGAGCGTGCCCTGTCGGCCGCCATCGTCTCGGGGCAGCTCGAGCCGGGGGAGCTGCTCACGGTGCCCACGCTTGCCGTGAAGTTTGAGGTGTCGGCGACTCCCGTGCGTGAGGCGCTCCTCGACCTCGCGCACCGCGGGCTGGTCGAACCCGTGCGCAACAAGGGTTTCCGGGTGACCGCGGTGTCGGATGCGGAGCTCGAGTCGCTCGCGAAGATTCGCCTGCTGCTCGAACCGCCGAGCATGCGCGACCTCGCGCCGAACTTCGACCTCGAGCGCGAAGCCGAGATGCGCGAGCTGGCCGACCGCATCACGCAGGGCGCGAAGGAGGTCGACCTCAAGCTCTACCTCGAGGCCGACGTGGAGTTCCACTCGCGGCTCACCTCGATGCTCGGCAATCCGCTGCTGACACAGCTCGTCGACGATCTGCGCACCCGCGCCCGTCTCACGAATCTGCAGAGGATGGCCGAATCGGGGCACCTCGATGCCTCGGCGGCGGAGCATCACGAGCTCGTGGATGCCCTGGTCGCGCACGACATGGAACTCGCCGAAGAGATCATGCGGCGCCACGTCGGGCACACCGTCGGCATCTGGGCTGGGCGCGCCGAAACCGAGTAGCGCGAGCCTGGCGGGGCTGCTTGCGAAGCGCGCATCCCACGCTTTAATGTGTGACATATTACTCACGCAGAAGTGACCACAGGGAGCGAATATGGCCTTTGACATCGCCGTCATCGGCGCGGGCATCGTCGGCGCCGCGTGCGCCCACGCGCTCGCGACCCGCGGCGCATCCGTCGCCGTGCTCGACCGCTCGCTGCCTGCATCCGGCACGAGCAGCCACTGCGAGGGCAACCTGCTCGTCTCAGACAAGGGGCCAGGGCCCGAGCTTGACCTCGCCCGGCACTCGCTCGCGATGTGGCCGACCCTCGCGCGCGAGATCGAGGATGAGCTGGGCCAAGGAATGCCGTCGCTCGAGTTCGAGCCGAAGGGCGGCATCGTCGTGACGACGACCGCCGCGGGCGCGCAGCCCCTGCTCGACTTCGCAGGGAAGCAGCGTGCGGCGGGCATCGACGCGCGCGTGCTCACCATTGCCGAGGCACTCGAGCGCGAGCCGTGGCTCAACCCCGAGTGCACGGCCGCGGTGTATTACCCCGAGGATGCGCAGATCCAGCCAACGATTGCGACTGAGGGTTTGCTCGCGGTCGCGAAGAAGCACGGTGCGCAGGTGTTCGGGCGCACCGAGGTGACCGGGCTCGTGCGCGACGCGAGTGGCGCGGTCACGGGCGTCGAGACTGCCACCGGCACCATTGCGGCGAAGTCGGTCGTGATCGCCGCGGGCCCCTGGACTGGCGAGCTCTCGCAGCGATTCGGCGCACCCGTGCCGGTGGCCCCGCGGCGGGGTAACGTGCTCGTCACCTCGCGCATGCCGCACCGCGTGTTCCACAAGGTCTACGACGGCGACTATTTCGGGGCGACCCAGTCAGCCGACGCCGCCCTGCAGACGGCCGCGGTGATCGAATCGTCGCAGGCCGGCACCGTGCTCATCGGCTCGAGTCGCGAGCAGGTCGGCTTCGACGAGTCGATGCGGGCGCGCGTGCTTGGCGAGATGGCGCAGAAGGCGCTCCGGGTGTTCCCGTTCCTCGCCGAGGCGAGCATCATGCGCAGCTACGGCGGGTTCCGCCCTTACATGCCCGACCACCTTCCCGTCGCGAGCGACGACCCGCGCGTGCCCGGCCTGTTCTTCGCCTCGGGGCACGAGGGCGCGGGCATTGGGCTCTCGGTCGTCACCGCCGAGATCCTCGCCGCGCTCATCCTCGGCGGCACCCCGCGCAGCGCGCTCGGCCCGATCGAGACCGAGCCCTTCGACCTGCGCCGGCCCTCGCTCGCCAGCTACCTCAAGGAGGCCGCATGACCGCTCGGCTCATCCGCGCCGAAGACGACCCGATCGAGCGCCGGGCGGCCGCGCGTCTCACCGCGACGTTCGATGGCAAGCACCTTGAAGGCGAGGCCGGCCAGACCGTGGCCGGCCTGCTGCTCGCCAACGGCATCGACTCGTGGCGCACGACGAGCGTCAACGGACGACCCCGCGGGCTCTTCTGCGGTATCGGCGTCTGCTTCGACTGCATCGTCACGGTGAACGACGAGCGCGATGTGCGCGCGTGCCAGCGGCGGGTGCAGGACGGCGACGTCGTCTGCCCGCAGCACGACGAACTTCCGGAGGTGAAGCACTGATGGCGGGGGAGACCTCACGCAACAGGCACGTTGTCGTGGTCGGCGGCGGCCCGGCTGGCCTCGCCGCTGCTGCCGCCGCGATCGCGGCAAGCGCTCGGGTCACATTGCTCGAGTCGGGCGACGAACTCGGCGGCCAGTTCTGGCGGCACCTTCCGCAGGAACGTGCCGGCGCGAAGGAATCGCGGTTGCACCACAACTGGTCGACCTACACGCAGCTGCGCGACACCGTGCTCGGCGCGGCCTGCTGCGAAGTGCTCACGAACGCCCAGGTCTGGTCGCTTGAGCGCGACCCGCAGGGCAGCATCCAGCTCAACATCGCCCGCGGTCCGGTCGACTCCGGTAGCCGCGAGACCTTCCAACTCGCGCCGGATGCGCTCGTGCTCGCGACGGGCGCGCACGACCGCACCCTGCCGTTCCCCGGCTGGACCCTCCCGGGCGTCTTCACCGCCGGCGCCGCGCAGGCCTTTGCGAAGAGTGAGCGCATCGCGCTCGGCCAGAAGGTCGTCATTGCTGGCGCGGGCCCGTTCCTGCTGCCGGTGATGACGTCGCTCGTCTCGGCGAACGCGAACGTCGTCGGCGTGTTCGAGGCAAACCCGCTGCGCAACTTGGGCGGCTGGGTCGCCGACCGCCCCTGGAAGCTGGCCGGCGCATCCCACAAGGCGGGCGAGCTGCTCGAGTACGTGGGCGCGCACGTGCGCCACCGCGTGCCCTACAAGACCGGCCGCGCCGTCGTCGCGGCCCACGGCACCGACCGCGTCGAGGCGGTCACCATCGCCAAGGTGGACCGCAACTGGCGCCCGATCGCCGGCACCGAGCGGCGGTACGCTGCCGACGCGGTTTGTGTGAGTCACGGCTTCACGCCCCGCATCGAACTTGCGATCGCGGCAGGCTGCGACATCTCGCCGCAGAAGTTCGTGCGCGTCGATGACGCCCAGCGCTCGAGCGTCGACGGCGTCTACGCCGCGGGCGAGATCACCTCGATCGGCGGCAGCGATGCCGCCCTCTACGAGGGGCAGATCGCCGGCCACTGCGCCGCCGGCGGCGACGTCGCCGACCCCGAGCTGCGCCGCGCGGTGCGACAGCGCGCCACCTTTACTCACTTCGCCGGTCGGCTCGAGGCCGCCCACGGCATCCGCCCCGGCTGGACCTCCTGGCTCAGCGACGACACGACGCTCTGCCGCTGCGAAGAGACAAGCGTGAAGAGCTTCCGCTACACCGTCGCGGTGACCGGTTCGGCGGGCCTCCGCTCGACGAAGCTCACGACCCGCGCGGGGCTCGGCATCTGCCAGGGCCGCATCTGCGGCCGCAACGTCGAGGCGCTGCTCGCCGAGGCGACCGGCGACCCCGTCGGCGACAGCGCGCGCACCGATCGACGACCGATCGTCGCGCCCATTCGACTTGCCGACCTCGCCACCGCTGGCGCCGCGGCGCCCACCACCTGCACCGAAGAAAGCGAAAGCTGATGCGTTCGAAACTCCTGTTCTCTGCCGTTGACTCGCACACCGAGGGCATGCCGACGCGCGTCGTTACGGGCGGCTTCGCGCCGATTCCCGGCGAGACGATGAACGACAAGCGCCTCTACTTCCAGGAAAACCTTGACCACCTGCGCCGGCTGCTCATGACCGAGCCGCGCGGCCACGGCGCCATGAGCGGTTCGATTCTCATGCCGCCGACCCGCGACGACTGCGACTTCGGCGTCCTCTACATCGAGGTGTCGGGCCTGCTGCCGATGTGCGGCCACGGCACGATCGGCACCGCGACGGTGCTCGTCGAGACCGGCATGGTCGAGGTCGTCGAGCCGGTCACGACCATCCGCCTCGACACCCCCGCCGGCCTCGTTATCGCGCGCGTCGCGGTGTCGGACGGCCACGCCGACTCGGTCACGATCGAGAACGTGCCGAGCTACACCGAACGGCTGGATGCGCAGGTCGAGGTGCCGGGGCTCGGCACGGTGCCGTACTCGCTCGCGTTCGGCGGCAACTTCTACGCGATGGTCGACCTCGACGACGTCGGCATCGAATTCGACCGCAAACACCAGCAGGAGATTCTGCAGGCCGGTCTGAAGATCATGGATGCGATCAACGAGACCCAGCCGCCGAAGCACCCGACGATCGAGGGCCTCGACCACGTGCACCATGTCGAGTTCATCGCGCCCGGCTCGACCGCTGAGTACTCGCGCCACGCCATGGCGATCTACCCGGGCTGGTTCGACCGCTCGCCCTGCGGCACCGGCACCTCGGCCCGCATGGCCGAGCTCTTCAGCCGCGGCGAGCTGCCGCTCGACACCGACTTCATCAACGAGTCGTTCATCGGTAGCCAGTTCACCGGCCGCCTCATCGCCGAGACCAAGGTCGGCAAGTACGACGCGGCCATCCCGACCATCACCGGCCGCGCCTGGGTGACCGGCATCGGCCAGTACCTGCTCGACCCGAGCGACCCGTTCCCCGAAGGGTTCGAGTTCTAGGCGCCCGCCTGCTGCGCGGCGGTTAGTCGCGCAGCAGGAACGTCGCGCCGAGCGGCGGGATGCGAAGCGCGGCCGAGTGCGAGAAGCCGTTGCAACCGTCGGCATCGAGCCGCACCTCGGCGTTCGTGACGCCGCCACCGCCGAACGCGATGTCGTCGGAGTTGAGCACCTCGCGCCAGTTGCCCTCGGGCAGCCCGAGGCGGTAGTTCTCGAGCGGCTGGTTCGAGAAGTTGTGGATGCACGCGATGACGCCGCCCGAGCGGTCGCGGCGCAGGTAGGCGAGCAGCGAGTTGTCGCTGTCGCCGCCGCTGATCCACTGCAGGCCCGAGGGGTCGTTGTCGAGTTCCCAGAGTGCCGGCACGTCGCGGTAGAGCTGGTTCAGCTCGGCGACATAGCGCTGAATGCCCGAGAACGTCGGGTTGTCGAGCAGCCACCAGTCGAGGCCGCGCGCCTCGCTCCACTCCTGCGTCTGGCCGAACTCCTGGCCCATGAACAGCAGCATCTTGCCCGGGTGGCTCCACTGGTACGAGTAGAACGCACGCAGGTTCGCCGCCTTCTGCCAGTCGTCGCCCGGCATCTTCGCGAACATCGCGCCCTTGCCGTGCACGACCTCGTCGTGCGAGATCGGCAGCACGTACTGCTCGCTCCACGCGTAGACGAACGAGAACGTGAGCTCGCCGTGGTGCCACTTGCGGTGAATCGGGTCTTTCTCGAAGTAGCGCAGGTTGTCGTTCATCCAACCCATGTTCCACTTCAGCCCGAAGCCGAGCCCGCCCATGCTCGTGGGCTTCGTGACGCCGGGGAAGCTCGTCGACTCCTCGGCGACCATGACGATGCCGGGGTTGCGCTTGTAGGCAGTCGCGTTGACCTCCTTGAGGAAGTCGATCGCCTCGTAGTATTCGCGGCCGCCGTCCTTGTTCGGCAGCCAGTCGTCGCGCGAGTAGTCGCGGTAGAGCATCGAGGCGACCGCGTCGACGCGCAGGCCGTCGATGTGGAACTCCTCGAGCCAGTAGAGCGCGTTCGCGACGAGGAAGTTGCGCACCTGCGAGTTACCGAAGTCGAAGACGTGCGTGCCCCAGTCCTGCTGGTCGCCGAGGCGCGGGTCAGGGTGCTCGTAGACCGGCTGGCCGTCGAAGCGGGCGAGAGCAAACGCATCCTTCGGGAAGTGCCCGGGCACCCAGTCCATCAGCACGCCGTAGCCCGCCTGGTGCAGCCGGTCGATGAGGTAGCGCAGCTCGTCGGGCGTGCCGAGGCGCGACGTCGGCGCGTAGTAGCCCGAGACCTGGTAGCCCCACGAGCCGCCGAAGGGGTGCTCGGCGAGCGGCATGAACTCGACGTGGGTGAAGCCCATCTCGTCGAGGTAGTCGATGAGCTCGTCGGCGAGCGAGCGGTAGCTCAGGCCCTCGCGCCACGACATGGCGTGCAGCTCGTAGACGCTCATGGGGGAGTTGTGGGGGTCATGGGTCGCCCGCGAGGCGAGCCAGTTCTCGTCGCCCCACTCGTACTGCGAGGCGGCAGTGATGACGGATGCGGTGTGCGGCGGCACCTCCGCGGAGCGGGCGAGCGGGTCGGCCTTATCGATCCACGTGCCCTCGGCGGTGCGGATCTGGAACTTGTACGAGTGCCCCGCGGTCACGTCGGGAATGAAGAGCTCCCACACGCCCTGGTCGTTGAGCTTGCGCATCGCGTGGCGCGCGCCATCCCAGTCGTTGAACGAGCCGACGACGCGAATCGCAGCGGCGTGCGGGGCCCAGACGCTGAACGCCGTGCCGCGCACCGAATCCATCACCCGCTCGTGCGCGCCAAACGAGCGCCAGAGCTCCTCGTGCCGGCCCTCGCCGAACAGGTAGAGGTCGGTGTCGCCGAGCGTGGGCAGGAATCGGTACGGGTCTTCGGCCACGTCGGTCGTGCCGCCACCGTAGCGGGCCTCGATGCGGTAGGCCTGCAGCCCCTGCTCGTGCACGCCCACCCAGATGCCGTGCGCGACGTGGGTGAGCGGCACGCGCCCGCCGTCGGCGAGCAGCACCGCGACCGAGTCGGCGAGCGGGCGGCGCACGCGAACGCACACGTTGCCGCCGTCGAGCTCATGCTGACCGAGCACGCCGTGCGGGCCCGAGTGGCGCCCCTCTGAGAGTGCGAGCAACTCCCCGTCGGGGATGGTCGGCCCGAGATTCGGCTGGCTGGGTACGGTCGGCGTGCTCATGATGCTGCGTTCTCCTCTTCGAGGTGGATCTTTCGAGTTGGGTTAGCGCTGCACGTGCAGCACGTGCGCCTGGCCGGGGTCGAGGCGCACGTAGTTCGACGAGCGCCACGTCCAGCGCTGGCCGCTGAGCAGGTCGACGACGCCGAAGGCGCTCGCTGCGGGCAGCCCGAGCTTCTCGAGGTCGAGGTGCACGTTCGCAATGTTCGTGTTCGCGGTGTCGAGGTTCACGACGACGATGATCGTGTCGTCGATGCCGGTTGGCGTGTAGGCGCCCGAGAGGTGCTTCGAGAACGTGAGGATCTGGTCGTAGTCGGCGTCGTGCACCTCGAAGTTGCGCAGCTGCGCGAGAGCCGGATGCGCGTGGCGAATCTCGTTGAGCTTCGTGATGAGCGGGGCGAGCGACGAGCCGTCGGCCTCGCGGGCGGCCCAGTCGCGCTCCTTGTACTCGTACTTCTCGTTGTCGATGTTCTCTTCCGAGCCGGGGCGCGCGACGTTCTCAACGAGCTCGTAGCCCGCGTAGACGCCCCAGTTCGGCGAGGCTGTGGCGGCGATGACGGCGCGGGCCTCGTACGCGGCGCGGCCGCCGTGCTGCAGGTACTCGGTGAGAATGTCGGGGGTGTTCACGAAGAGGTTCGGCCGCATGAAGTGGCTCGTCTCGTGCGACACCGAGGTGAGGAACTCCTCGAGCTCCTCGCGGGTGTTGCGCCACGTGAAGTACGAGTAGGACTGCTGGAAGCCGGCCTTCGCGAGCGACTGCATCACCGCGGGGCGCGTGAACGCCTCGGCGAGGAAGATCACCTCGGGGTGGCGCGCGTTGATCTCGTGGATCAGCCACTCCCAGAACTGCAGCGGTTTCGTGTGCGGGTTGTCGACGCGGAAGATGTGCACGCCGAGGCCGATCCAGTACTCGACAATTTCGAACACCTCGCGGTAGATGCCCGCGCGGTCGTTGTCGAAGTTGATCGGGTAGATGTCTTGGTACTTCTTCGGCGGGTTCTCGGCGTAGGCGATCGTGCCGTCGGCGAGCGTCGTGAACCACTCCGGGTGCTCCGCGACCCACGGGTGGTCGGGGGTCGCCTGCAGCGCGAGGTCGAGCGCGACCTCGAGGCCGAGTTCCTCAGCCCGCGCGACGAAGGCGGTGAAGTCGTCGATCGTGCCGAGGTCGGGGTGCACCTCGCGGTGTCCGCCCTCGGCGGCGCCGATCGCCCAGGGCGAGCCCGGGTCGTTTGGCCCTGCATTGAGGGTGTTGTTCGGACCCTTGCGGTTGGTGCGGCCGATCGGGTGGATCGGTGGCAGGTAGACGACGTCGAAGCCCATCGCCGCAACGCCGTCGAGGCGGGATGCGGCGGTGCGGAACGTGCCCGAGGCCCAGGTGCCGTCCGGGTTGCGTCGCGCACCCTCCGAGCGGGGGAAGAGCTCGTACCAGGCGCCGAAGCCGCTGCGCTCGCGCTCGACGCGGATCTCGAGGGTGTCGGAGGGCGTGACCAGCGAGCGAACCGGGTGCTGCGCGAGCAGCTCGAGCACCGCATCCGTCGTCGCGGCGTCGAGGCGTTCCTGCCCCGGGCGTGTGGTCTCGCGGGCGACGATCGCGGCCTGCAGGAGCGTGTCGCGCTCGGCCACGGTGAGGGCGGCGTCGGCGGCCGCGCGCTCGAGCACGCGGGCGCCCTCTTCGAGCATGAGCTCGACGTCGATGCCGGCGGGCACCTTGATCTCGGCGTTGTGCTGCCAGGTAGCGAAGTCGTCGCCCCAGGCCTCGACGTGCCAGCTCCAGGTGCCAACCGTCGTGACCTGCGCCGACGCGACCCACTCGTCGAGGCCGGGGCGGCCGGGGCGCATGCGGATGCGCTCGGTCACGCCCTCGGGCGAGGTGAGCACGATCTCGGCGCCGATGAGGTCGTGGCCCTCGCGGTACGCGACCGCTTGGAAGGGCACGACCTCACCGACCGAGGCGCGGGACGGGAACCGGTTGTCGTCGAGCTGCGGCTGCAGCTGCATCACGGGAATCCGCCCGTAGCGCGGCCTGTAGTCGCCCGGGAACTCGTGGGGGTCATTCGCGTTGTTGCCAGCTGTCATTGCCACATTTTCGACGCTAGCAACAGCGGGCGAAACTTGCCTGGATTCGCGGAACGCCGAGCGACCTAGACCGCCGCGTAAATCCGCATCGACGGGCCGACCATGCGCAGACGGTCGCCGGGCACCAGCACGCTCATCGCATCCGAGTCGATTTCGGCCACCTGCTCGGCGCTCGAATCCCAGAGCAGGCGGTAGCCGTCGATCTTCGGGCCGAGCGGGATGCGGAAAGGCGCCGGGTCTTCGACACCGTGAATGAGCACGAGCACACGGTCGCGGCCATCGCCCGGCACCTCGGTCGAGGCGAGGAACTGCAGCGAGCGCAGCGTTGGGGTGTGCCACTGCCAGTCGTGCATCGGCTCGCCGAGCGGGTCGAACCAGCTTAGGCGGGCGGCCTCGGAGCGCGTGGTGTCGGTGTGGTTGAAGAGGCGCGGCCGCAGCACCGGATGCTCCTGCCGCAGCTGAATGAGTCGGCGCACGTGCGGAATGAGGGCTTCCTGCGGGCCGGTGAGGTTCCAATCGACCCAGCCGAACTCGGCGTTGTCCTGGTTGTACGGGTTGTTGTTGCCGTGCTGCGTGCGCCCGAACTCGTCGCCGGCGACGAGCATCGGCACGCCGGCCGAGATGAGCAGCGTGCCGAGCAGATTGCGGATCGCAAGCTGGCGGCTGCGGTCAATCAGCGGGTCGGCGCTGTCGCCCTCGCGGCCGAAGTTGAACGAGCGGTTGTCGTTCGTGCCGTCGCGCCCGAGCTCGCCGTTGAGGAGGTTGTGCTTGACGTTGTAACTCACGAGGTCGCGAAGCGTGAAGCCGTCGTGGGCGGTGACGAAGTTGATCGAGGCGAGCGGGCCGCGGGCATCGTTGAAGCGATCGGATGACCCCGCCATCGCGGTCGACAACTCGCCGAGGCCCTGGCGGTGCTGGCCGGTGATGCGCGCCTGCGAGAAGCTGTGCACCCAGAAGCTGCGCACGCGGTCGCGGAACTCGTCGTTCCACTCGGCCCAGCTGAACTCCTCGTCGCCGGGGAAGTTGCCGGTCTGCCAGCCGCCGGTGCCGACGTCCCACGGCTCGGCGATGAGCTTTGTTTCGCGCAGCACCGGGTCGTTCGTCATCGCTTGCAGCAGCGGGTGGTCGCGGTGGTAGGCGTGGTCGGCGCCACGGCCGAGCGTCACGGCGAGGTCGAAGCGGAAGCCGTCGACGCCGAACTCCTCGGTCCAGTACCGCAGCGAGTCGAGCACGAGGCGTTGCGCGGCCGGCAGGTTCGTGTCGAGCGAGTTGCCGCAGCCGGTGACGTCGAGCAGCTGCTCGCCGTCGAGGTGGCGGTAGTAGCTCGCGCGGTCGATGCCGGCGAACAGCACGGGCTCGCCGGTGTCGCCCTCGTCGGCGGTGTGGTTGTAGACGACGTCGAGCAGCACTTCGATGCCCGCGTCGTGCAGCGTCTGCACCATCGACTTGAATTCGCGGGCGACTGCCTCGGGGCCGGCGGCCTGCGCATCGGCCGTCGCGTAGTCGGCGTGGGGCGCGAAGAAACCGAGCGTGTTGTAGCCCCAGTAGTTCGTCGTGTCGGCGCGACGCAGGTGCGTCTCGCTTGTGAACGCCTGCACGGGCAGCAGTTCGACGGCGGTGATGCCGAGGCGCTGCAAGTGGGCGATGATGTTCGGATCCGCGAGGCCGGCGTAGGTGCCGCGCAGCGGCTCGGGCACGAACTCGGCGAGCTTCGTGAAGCCCTTCACGTGGAGCTCGTAGATGACCGAGTCCTGCAGCTTCGTCGCGGGCTTTGTCGACCAGTCGAACGCCTCGTGCTCGGTGACGATCGCGACCCAGCGCTGCTCACGCGCATCCCCGAGGTTTTCGACCGAGCGGGCGTACGGGTCGAGCACGAAGCGCTCGGGGTCGAAGCGGTGCACGTCGCCGCTCGGGCCGTCGACCGAAAGTGCGTAGCGGCGGCCGGGCGTCAGCCGATCGCATGTGACCGACCAGATGTCGCCGTCGCGGCGCATCCGCAGGCGCTCGGAAAGCTGCCCGGCGTCGTCGAAGAGCACGAGCGCCATATCGCTCGCGTGGTGGGACCAAACCCGGAGCGTGCCCGTGTGGAGTCCGAGTGGGGGAAGGTCGTGTGCCTGCATCGGTCACCGATTTTACAATTAGGAGTATGCCGATCTATTTGGATCATGCGGCGACCACGCCGCTTCGCCCCGCAGCCCGCGACGCCTGGCTTGCGGCTCACGAACGCGTCGGCAACCCCGCCTCTATTCACGCCCACGGGCAGAGCGCCCGCGCGAGCCTCGAGTCATCGCGCGATCGCCTCGCGCGGCACCTCGGCGCGCAGGCGATCGAGGTCGTACTGACTTCCGGCGGCACCGAGTCAATCAACCTCGCGATCAAGGGGTTTTGGTGGGCGGCGAACCCGGTGCCCGGCGCGCCCGCTCGGCCGCGCATCCTCACCACCCGGGCCGAACACCACGCGACGCTCGACGCGGTCGAGTGGCTCGTCGCGCACCAGGGCGCCGAGGCCGAGTTCGTGCCGGTGGATGCGCGGGGGTGCGTCGACCTGGATGCGCTCGAGCGGCTGCTCGCGGACGGCGCCGATCGCACGGCCGTGATCTCGGTGCTGCACGCCAATAACGAGGTGGGCACGGTGCAGCCGGTGGCCGAACTCGGCGAACTCGGGCGGCGGTTTGGCGTGCCGGTGCACATCGATGCGGTGGCGTCGCTCGGGCACGAGGATGTTGATCTGCGCGGCTGGGGTGTGCAGGCGGTGAGCGTGTCGGCGCACAAGGTCGGCGGGCCAGTCGGCGTGGGCGCGCTCGTGGTGTCGCGGGATGCGACGCTCGAGGCGCTCGTGCACGGCGGCGGCCAGCAGCGCGGGCTGCGCAGCGGCACACAGGATGTTGGGGGCGCGGCGGCGTTCGCGGCGGCGCTCGACGAGGCAGCCGACCCCGCCGAGCGCGAGCGCCTGCGCGGGCTGCGTGATGCGCTCATCCAAGGAATTCGCGAGGCGATTCCCGAGGCGCGGTTGCGTGGGGCCGAACCGGCCGATGGTGCGGATCCGCGGCTCGTGAACAACGTGCACTTCACGTTCCCGGGCGCGCAGGGAGACTCGCTCCTCTATCTGCTCGACATGGCGCAGTTGTCGGCGTCGACCGGCTCGGCGTGCCAGGCGGGCATCCCCGAACCGAGCCACGTGCTGCTCGCGATGGGCGACGACGAGGCGACGGCGCGAGGCGCCCTGCGCTTCACCCTCGGCTGGGACTCGACCTCCGCCGACGTCGCAGCCCTCCTCGACGCCCTCCCCGCCGCCTACAACACGGCCCGCCGAGCGGGCCTCAGCAACCGCCCCCGCTGACCCCCTGAGGGGGTTGTGTGGTCGTTGTTTGGAGTTTCCAGTGCCTGGAAACTGCAAAAAACGACCACTCAACCTAAGTAGGGCGGCAACGTAGGGGGTTGCGGTGGGGGAGAATTGTCGGGTCTGGTTTGAGGATGGGGAGCGCATGTTGAGTTGGAAGCTGCACGGGAATGGCCGCACGGTGAAGCCGGGCGAGGTGGTCGCACCGGATGAGCGGCTCGCGTGGCCCGTCACGATCGGCATCGGGGCTCAGCACGTCATCGCGATGTTTGGCGCGACGTTCCTCGTGCCGCTGCTCACCGGCTTTCCGCCCTCGACGACGCTGCTGTTCTCGGGCGTCGGCACGCTGCTGTTCCTGCTCATCACGCAGAACAAGGTGCCGAGCTACCTCGGCTCAAGCTTTGCGTTCATCTCGCCGATCATGGCCGCGACCGCGTCGAACAATATGGCGGTCGCCCTCGGCGGTGTGCTCATCACTGGCATCGTGCTCGCCCTCATCGGCATCCTCGTGCAGCTCGTCGGCACGCGCTGGATCACCTGGCTCATGCCCCCGGTTGTCATGGGCTCGATCGTCGCGCTCATCGGCTTCAACCTTGCGCCCACGGCCTACGACAACTTCGAACAGTCGGCGCCGACTGCCGTCGTCACGCTGTTCGCGGTGGTGCTCTGCACCGCACTGTTCCGCGGCATCCTCGGCCGCGTCTCGGTGCTCCTCGGCGTTGTCGTCGGGTACGTCTTCGCGATCTTCCGCGGCGAGGTGAACTTCGACCGCGTCGCCGATGCGGCCTGGATCGGCCTGCCCGAATTCCACACCCCCGAGTTCAACCTCGCGGTGCTGCCAATGTTCCTCCCGGTGATTCTCGTGCTCATCGCCGAGAACGTCGGCCACGTCACCTCGGTTGGCCAAATGACCGGCCGCAAGCTCGACCACATGGTTGGCCGCACGCTCGCCTCCGACGGCATCGCGACCGCGCTCTCGGCGACGTTCGGCGGTTCGCCGACGACCACCTACGGCGAGAACATCGGCGTCATGAGCGCCACCCGCGTCTACTCGACGGCGGCCTATTGGGTCGCGGGCATCGCCGCGATCCTGCTCGCGATGAGCCCGAAGGTCGGCGAGATCATCTTTTCGATTCCGGCCGGCGTGCTTGGTGGCGTTACCTTCGTGCTCTATGGCCTCATCGGCATCGTCGGCATTCGCATGTGGGTTGACTCGAAGGTGGACTTCGCCAAGCCGAAGAACCAGATGACCGCGGGCGTCGCACTCGTTGTCGGCATCGCGAACGTCACGTGGGACTTCGGTGGCATCATCTTCAACGGCATCGCCCTTGGCACCCTCGCGGCGCTCATCATCTACCACCTGATGAACCAGCTCGGCCGCCTCACCGGCACCGACCCGCGCGAAACCGCGACGTCGTCGGTCCCAGTGCAGGATGCGCCCCGCAGCTAGAGCCGCGGGGTTCCGCCCGGTACGGTGCGGCGCGGGCGAATGGCCTCGAACGCTGCGCCGTAGCCGAGCAGCGCATTGTCGTCGTAGGCGCGACCGGCGAAGGTGAGGCCCACGGGCATCCCGATGTCGGCCATCGTGCCCATCGGCACGGTGACGGTCGGGATGCCGAGGTGGCGTGGCACGAGGTTGCCGTTCGCGACCCACACGCCGTTGCGCCAGCCGAGCTCGGCCGAGGCCGGGTTCACATCCATGTCGGCCGGCCCGATGTCGGCGACGGCGGGGAAGACCACGGCGTCGAGGCCGAGCGCCTGCAACCAGTTCTCGAGGTCGATGCGGCGCGTCGCTTCGAGACCCATCAGCCCCTCGCCGATGGTTGGGATGTCTTCGAGCACCGGGATGCCGTGCTCACGTGCGAACCAGACGTAGCGGCGGATGTCGAAGTCGAGCGAGCCGTACTGGTCGGGCAGCGCGCCGGCAGGCTGCGGGAAGATGAGCTCCTCGTCGACATCGGCGAGGCGGTTGAGTCGCGGGTCGCCGTTCGCATCGAGAAAGTCGTGCCACGACCAGAGCGAGAGCTCGAGAATCTCGTGGTCGAGGTAGCCCTCGGGCAGCAGGCCGCGGGTGCCGATGGTCGGGGTGCCGGGTCGGTCGCCCTCGTAGTTGCTCACGACGGGGAAGTCGACCTCGACGACCTCGGCGCCGGCCGCCTCGAGGTCGGCGCGGGCAGCGCGCCAGAGCTCCATGATCGACTCGCGGGTATGGATGCGCGTGCCGGTCGGCCCGCCGAAGCGCGGCTGCTCGCCGGTGCCGGCCGCCTCGTCGGCGTTGATGTACATGCGCGGCACGCCGAAACGTTTGCCCTGCAGCGACGCCGACGCAGCGAGCGCCGGGTAGGACGCGGGCCGCACCTCGGAGGCGGCGGGGATCGTGACCCAGGGCTGCACGCGCCAGAAGTCGCCGCGCGTTTCGGCGTCGTCGGCGACCACGGCGTCGAGCACCTCGAGCAGATCGGCCATGCTGCGGGTGTGCGGCACCGCGACATCCATCGTCGGCACGAGCGGCCAGTTGCCGCGCATCGAGATGACGCCGCGCGAGGGCGTGTAGGCGCAGAGCGCGTTGTTCGAGGCGGGCGCGCGGCCCGACGACCACGACTCCTCGGCAAGGCCGAACGCGGCGAACGACGCGGCGGTCGCAGTGCCCGAGCCGTTCGACGACCCCGAGCCGAACGCCGAGGTGAGCCACTCGCGCTGGTACGGGCTCTCGGCGCGGCCGTAGACGCCCCGCTGCATCCCGCCATTCGCCATCGGTGGCATGTTCGTCAACCCGAGCAGCACGGCGCCGCCGGCGCGCAGCCGCTCGATTGTGAACGCGTCGCGCTGCGCGACGAGGTCTTTGAACGCGGGGGAGCCGGCGGCGACGGTGAGGCCGCGCGCCATGTAGCTGTCCTTCGCCGTGTACGGGATGCCGTCGAGCGGCCCGAGGGTTTCGCCGCGGGCGCGGCGCTCGTCGGATGCGCGCGCCTCGGCGAGCGCGTCGGGGTTGCGCACGACGATCGCGTTGAGCGCCCCGTCGTAGGCGTCGATGCGAGCCAGATAGGCCTCGACGAGGTCGACCGCGGTGGCCTGGCCCGTTTCGAGGGCCTCGCGAAGTTCGGCGATGCTCGCTTCGACGACGTCGACTGGGCGTTGGGTCACGGCGACCTCCTTGTATCCGGCTGCACCGGCGCCAGCTTAATCGATTTAGTTCCCGAAGTGTAGGCCCGGCCCACCTACGCTGGTCGCATGACAATGATGCACGGGCGAGGCACCGGTCGGAACATTCCTGACGAGTCGGTGATGCGCGAGCAGAACGGCGCCGCGCCCGAGGTACCGCACCTCTGGCGCCGCATCGGCACCCTCTTCGTGCCCTACCGCGCGCCGCTCTCGGTCGCGCTCATCCTCGTGCTTATCACCGCGGCACTCGGTGTCGCGCCCGCGCTGCTCACGCAGCAGGCGTTCGACCGCGGCCTGTTCCCGGTCGCGGGTGGCGGCCCCGACCTGGTCGCCCTGTGGTGGATCGTCGGCGCGATGGTCGCCGTGCTTATCGTGAGCGCCGGCATTTCGGTGTGGCAGACGTGGCTCACCGCGAAGGTCGGCAATTCGGTCACGGCCGATCTGCGCATGCGCCTGTTCGAGAAGCTCCAGTCGATGGAGCTCGGGTTCTTTGCCCGCACGAAGACGGGTGAGGTGCAGTCGCGCCTGCAGAACGACGTCGGCGGCGTCGCGAACGTGCTGCAGAACACCTTCACCTCGATCGTCGGCAACATCGTCACGACCATCGCCTCGATCGTCGCGATGTTCGTGCTGAGCTGGCAGCTCGCGGTGCTCTCGCTCATTATCCTGCCGCCGCTGCTCCTGCTGCAGCGTCGCGTCGGCCAGCGCCGCGCGCGCATCGCAACGAAGACGCAGCAGTCGCTCGCGAATATGACGGCGATGACCCAGGAGCAGCTCTCGGTGTCGGGTGTGCTGCTCACGAAGACGCTCGGCCGCGAAGACGCCGCGACCGCCGACTACCGCGCCGCGAACGAGCAGCAGGTGGGCCTGCAGATTCAGCAGGCCATGGCCGGCCAGCGCTTCTTCGCCTTCGTCAGCGTCGTCATGGCGCTCGTTCCCGTCATCATCTACGTCGTCGCCGGCTACCTCATCACCGGCGGCGCGACGCTCACGGCGGGTACGATCGTCGCCTTCACGAGCGTGAACACGCAGCTGCGCCGCCCGCTGCTCGGCCTGATGCGCACCGGCCTCGACGTGCAGACCTCGAAGGCGCTGTTCGCGCGCATCTTCGAATACCTCAACCTCCAGCCGGCCATTGTCGAGCCCGAGCAGCCGCAGCCGCTGCGGCCCGAGCGCGTCGGCGACATCGAGTTCCGCGACGTCGTCTTCCGCTACCCCGACCAGCGCGACGACGAGCCGGCGACGTTGAGCGGCGTCTCGTTCTCGGCGAAGTCGGGCGAGTTCGTGGCGTTCGTCGGCCCATCCGGCGCCGGCAAATCGACCATCGCCTACCTCTCGGCGCGGCTCTACGACGCGACGGATGGGGTGGTCGCCTTCGCGGGCACCGACGTGAAGCAGCTGCGCCGGGCCGACATCGTCGCAAACGTCGGCATGGTGAGCCAGGAGTCGTACCTCGTGCACGCGAGCATCGCCGAGAACCTCCGGCTCGCGAAACCCGACGCCTCGCTCGAGGAGCTCGAGACCGCGTGCCGCAAGGCGAGCATCCACGAGCAGATCATGACGTTCCCCGACGCCTACGAGACGATCGTGGGGGAGCGCGGCTACCGCCTCTCGGGCGGCGAGAAGCAGCGCGTCGCGATCGCCCGCGTGCTGCTGAAAGACCCGGCGGTGCTCGTGCTCGACGAGGCGACGAGCGCGCTGGATGCGGTGAGCGAGCGGCACGTGCAGGCGGCGATTGATGAGGCGAGCCGGGGCCGCACCGTGGTGGCGATTGCGCACCGGCTCTCGACGATCCGCGAGGCCGACGTCATTCACGTCGTGAGCCACGGCGAGATCGTCGAGCGCGGCACGCACGACGAGCTGCTCGCGGCCGGCGGAGCTTACGCGACCCTGTACGCCGAGTCGGGAGAGTAGCGCATCCAAGCGACCCTCGTAAACTAGACGGGTTATGAAGGTTCTTGCAGCAATGAGCGGCGGCGTTGACTCGTCGGTCGCGGCGGCCCGCGCGGTCGACGCTGGCCACGAGGTGGTTGGCGTGCACCTCGCGCTTTCGCGCGCGGGCGGCACCCTGCGGCAGGGCTCGCGCGGCTGTTGCACGATCGAGGATGCGATGGATGCGCGGCGCGTGTCGGACGCCCTTGGCATTCCCTTCTATGTCTGGGACTTCTCGGAGCGCTTCAAGCTCGACGTGGTCGACGACTTCATTGCCGAGTACGCCCAGGGCCGCACCCCGAACCCGTGCCTGCGCTGCAACGAGAAGATCAAGTTCGCGGCGCTGCTCGACAAGGCGCTCGACCTCGGCTTCGACGCGGTCGTCACCGGCCACTATGCCGAGGTCGTCGACCGCGAGGACGGCCAGCGCGAGCTGCACCGCTCGTCGGAGGAGGCGAAGGACCAGTCGTACGTGCTCGGAGTTCTCACCGCCGAGCAGCTCGAGCACTGCTGGTTCCCGCTCGGCGCGACGCCGTCGAAGGAGCTCATTCGCGAGGAGGCGCGCGAGCGCGGCTTCGTCACGGCGAACAAGCCCGATAGCTACGACATCTGCTTTATCCCCGACGGCGACACGCGCTCGTGGCTTGGCGAGCACATCCCGCTGCGCCCCGGCGCGATCGTCGACCGCTCTGGCGAGGTGCTTGGTGAGCACCAGGGTGCGAGCTCGTACACGGTCGGCCAGCGCAAGGGCCTCAACCTCTCGCGTCCGGCTGCCGACGGCCGCCCCCGGTTCGTGCTCGGCACCGACCCGCAGACGAACACCGTCACGGTCGGGCCGAAGGAGGCGCTCGCGGTGGGCGAGATCGCCGGCCAGCGCTTTAGCTGGGCGGGCGCCGCCCCCGACATCACCGAGTTTCGCTGCGACGTGCAGATTCGCGCGCACGCCGACCCGCAGCCCGGCACCTGCCGCATCCGTCGCGCCGCGCGCTCGACCCGGCCCGACGCGACCGAGCCGGGCGTCGAGATCTCGGTGCGGGTCGACACCCCGCTCGTCGGCGTCGCGACCGGCCAGTCGGCCGTGGTCTACGTCGGCAGCCGCGTGCTCGGCCAGTTCACCATCGACATCGCAACCTCGCAGCTCGACCTCGAGCCCGCATCCCTCGCCAAGGAGGCCAGTTGACCGGCGCAGCCGCACCCCAGCTCAAGGATGGGCAGGCGCTCGATCGTCTCAGCGAGCAGGCCGAGCGCTGGGCGCGCGGCTACAAGCACATCGATGACGAGACGAAGCTGCGCGCCGACTTTGACGCGAAGTTCCGCCACGAGGCCGGCCAGCTCGCCGCGCGTTGCACGCAGCCGGCGAGGCGATTCGGCGTCAAGGACTGGATTCTCGCCGTGCTGCTCTGGCTCATCATCGCGGCCGGCGTACTCATGGCCTCGATCTTCCTGATGCAGCCCGACATCACCTGGTTCTGGATCTTCGTTTCCGTCGCCATCGTCATCTTCGTGCTCGGCGTCGCGCTCGTTTACCGCGACACGACGAGCACGGCGCGCGCCGAGAAGCGCCTGCACGACAAGACCGAATGGCTCCTCGGAGCCTCCCTGCGCGCCGCCGAGTCGGTCGTGCGCGAACGCCGCGCCAAGAGGAGCTAGCCATGGCCGACCGCGATCCCGCTCTGGAATTCGACGAGGCTCGCGAGGAGGCTGATCGGCTCGCCGATCAGCTCACCCAGTGGTCGGCCGCGTACTACGAGGGCGACACGCAACTCGTCACCGACGCCGAGTACGACGCCGCGATGGCGCGCCTGCGCGAGCTCGAGGCGCAGTTCCCCGAGCTGCAGTCGCAAGACTCGCCGACGCAGGTCGTCGGCGGTGGCGCCTCCTCGCTCTTCGCCGAGGTGACGCACCGCGAACGGATGCTCTCGCTCGACAACGTGTTCTCGGTCGACGAGCTGCGCACCTGGCTCGGGCGTACCGGCGAGGCGGCCGGTGGCACGGTGCGCTGGCTCAGCGAGGTGAAGATCGACGGGCTCGCGATTTCGCTCACCTACGAGCGAGGCGCCCTGACGATCGCCGCGACGCGGGGCGACGGGCGCACGGGTGAGGACGTCACCGAGAACATTGCCGACATCGCGGCGATCCCGCAGCAGCTCACCGGTGAGGGCATTCCCGAGCTCGTCGAGGTGCGGGGCGAGGTGTTCTTCCGCGTCGACGATTTCCGCGCGCTCAATGCCGAACAGGCCGAGGCGGGCGAGCCGCTGTTCGCGAATCCCCGCAACGCCGCATCCGGCTCGTTGCGGCAGAAGCGCGAGGGTAAGACCGGCACGAAGCTCGACCTCATGCGCAGGCGGCTCGGCCGCCTCAGCATGTACGTGCACGGCATCGGCGCGTGGGAGCAGGGCGCGAACGCGAGCCCGCGACTCGAGAATCAGTCGGACTACTACGAGCTCTTCGCGAGCTGGGGCCTGCCGACGAGCCCGCACACGCGCGTGCTCGACTCGGCGGATGCGGTGGTCGACTACGTCGCCGAGTACGGCGAGCGCCGAGCCTCGATCGAGCACGAGCTCGACGGCATCGTCGTGAAGGTCGACAACCTCGCGCAGCACGACGAGCTCGGCGCGACCTCGCGCGCCCCGCGCTGGGCGATCGCCTACAAATACCCACCCGAAGAGGTGCACACGAAGCTCATCGACGTGCGCGTCGGCGTGGGCCGCACCGGCCGGGTGACCCCGTACGCCGTGATGGAGCCGGTGCGCGTCGCCGGCTCGACCGTGACGTTCGCGACGCTGCACAACCAGGATGTCGTGGTGGCGAAGGGCGTGCTCATCGGCGACACCGTCGTGCTGCGCAAGGCCGGCGACGTGATTCCCGAGGTGCTCGGCCCGGTGCTCGCGGAGCGGCCCGACGACGCTCGCCCCTTCGAGATGCCGACGGTGTGCCCCGAGTGCGGCACCGAGCTGCGCGCGATGAAAGAGGGTGACGTCGACCTGCGCTGCCCGAACGCTCGCAGCTGCCCGGCGCAGGTGCGCGGCCGCGTCGAGCACATCGGTTCACGCTCGGGCCTCGACATTGAGGTACTCGGCGAGGTGACCGCGGCGGCGCTCACCCAACCGGATGAACCCGAGACACCGCCGCTCGTGACCGAGGCCTCGCTGTTTGACCTCACGCTCGACGAGCTCGTGCCCATCGTCGTGACAGTGCGCGACGCCGACACGGGCGAGCCGAAGGTGGATGCTGACGGGACGCCGCGGCGGCGCACGCCTTTCCGCGTCGTCAAGTCGAAGACCTACGCGCCCGAGGCCGAGGGCATGACCGCGGCCGAGCGCCGCAAGGCCGGGTTCAAGAAGGATGTGCCGGTGTACGGCGCGTCGACGCAGGCCCAGAAGCTGCTCGACGAGCTCGAGAAGGCGAAGACGAAGGAGCTGTGGCGCCTGCTCGTGTCGCTGAACATCCGCCACGTCGGGCCGGTTGCGGCGCGCGCGCTCGCGGACTGGTTCGGTTCGCTCGACGCGATTCGCGCGGCCTCGGTCGAAGAGCTGTCGGCCGTCGAGGGTGTTGGCCCGATCATCGCCGAATCCATCGCCGAGTGGCTCCAGGTCGACTGGCATCTAGAGATCGTCGACCGCTGGACCGCCGCCGGCGTGCAGTGGGCGACGCCCGGTCACCCGGGCCCGGGCGCGAAAGAAGACATCGAGGGCCCGCTCACCGGCCTCACCGTCGTCGCGACCGGCACGCTCGAGGGCTTCACGCGCGAGGGCGCGAAGGAGGCGATCATCGCTGCGGGCGGCAAGGCCGCCAGCTCGGTCTCGAAGAAGACCGACTTCGTCGCTGCGGGCCCCGGCGCGGGTTCGAAGCTCACGAAGGCTGAAGAGCTCGGCATCCCGGTGCTCGACGCCGACGGCTTCCGCCTGCTGCTCGACGGCGGCCCGGATGCGGTGGCAGGGCTTGCTGCCGACGCCGACGCCTGACGCCTGACGCAGTCGCCCGCGCCGCAAGTGGCGCCGTGAACGACAACCGGCGCCGTGAGGATCGTGCCACTTGTCGGTGACGGCGCCAGTTCAGCTGGAATCGCCGGGTCGGGTGATATGCCAGGTGCGGTTCGGCTGCCCTGCTCGATGTTGAGTGGTCACTTTTTGTAGTCTCACCGCCCTGGAAACTCCAAACAACGACCACTCAACGGAAGGGGTCGGGGTGTGGGGTGGGCGAACTAGACTGGATTGGTCGTAATCGCACTCGAAGACGGAACGGTATGTCAGACATCACTCGTGCAGACGTCGAGCACCTGGCGGAGCTCTCGCGCATCGATCTCACGGAAGAAGAGATCGGGCGCATGACCGAGCAGCTCGGCGCCATCAACCAGCTCATCAGCAAGGTTCAGGAGGTCGCGACGCCCGACGTTGCGCCCGCAAGCCACCCGTTCGTGAACGCGAATGTCACGCGCCCCGACGAGGCGGCGCCGACCCTCGACCGCGATGAGGTGCTCGAACAGGCCCCCGACCGCGACGAGACCCGGTTCAAGGTCACCGCGATCTTGGGGGAGGAAGCCTAATGACCGACCTCACCAAGCTCACCGCCGCCGAACTCGCGCAGCGCCTGACGGCCGGCGAAACGACCTCGGTCGAAGCGACGCAGGCGCACCTGGACCGCATCACCGCCGTTGACGGCGTCGTGCACGCGTACCTCACTGTCGACGCCGAGGGCGCGCTGCAGCAGGCTGAGGCCGCCGACGCGGCCCGCGCTGCCGGTGACACCACCTCGCCGCTCGCCGGCGTGCCGATCGCGGTCAAGGACAACCTCGTCACCCGCGGCCTCGAGACCACGGCGGGCAGCCGCATCCTCGAGGGCTGGCAGCCGCCGTACGACGCGCACGTCATCGAACGCCTGCGCGCCGCCGGCATGCCGATTCTCGGCAAGACGAACATGGATGAGTTCGCGATGGGCTCGTCGACCGAGACCTCGGGCTTTGGCGCCACGAACAACCCGTGGGGTCTCGACCGGATCCCTGGTGGCTCGGGCGGTGGTTCGGCCGCGGCCGTCGCCGCCTTCGAGGCACCGATCGCGCTCGGCACCGACACGGGCGGCTCGGTGCGCCAGCCCGCCTCGGTCACCGGCACCGTTGGCGTGAAGCCGACCTACGGCGGCGTGAGCCGCTACGGCGCCATCGCGATGGCCTCCTCGCTTGACCAGATCGGTCCCGCCGCGCGCACGGTGCTCGACGCGGCGCTGCTCCACGACGTCATCGGTGGCCACGACGTGCGCGACCAGACCTCGATGACCCACGACTGGCCGTCGTTCGCGTCTGCCGCGCAAGCTGGCCTCGAGTCGGATGCGGTGGCTGGCCTGCGCGTCGGCGTGCCGCGCCAGCTGGCCGAGGGCGAGGGCTTCGAGGCGGGCGTGCGCGAGCGCTTCCAGGAGGCGCTCGACGTGCTCACCGCTCGCGGCGCGACGATCACCTGGATCGACCTCGACACCCTCGACTACGCCGTCGCGGCGTACTACCTGCTCATGCCCGCCGAGGTTTCGAGCAACCTCGCCCGCTACGACTCGGTGCGCTACGGTCTGCGCGTTACGCCCGAGGGCGCGAACGTCGAGCAGGTCATGAGCGCGACCCGTGCCGCCGGCTTCGGCGACGAGGCGAAGCGCCGCATCCTGCTCGGCACCTACGCCCTGTCGAGCGGCTACTACGACGCCTACTACGGCTCGGCGCAGAAGGTGCGCACCCTCGTGCAAGGTGACTTTGACCGCGCGTTCGGCGAGGTCGACGTGCTGGTCGCACCGACGTCGCCGACGGTCGCGTGGAAGCTCGGCGAGCGCCTCGACGACCCGACCGCGATGTACGTCGCCGACATCACGACGATTCCCGCGAACCTTGCGGGCATCCCGGCCCTGTCGCTGCCCATGGGCCTGAGCGAGGGCCTGCCGGTCGGCTTCCAATTCATGGCGCCCGCGCGCGAGGACGCCCGCCTTTACAAGGTCGGCGCCGCGCTCGAGGCAGCACTCAACGAACAATGGGGGAGCCCGCTCTACGCGCAGGCCCCCGAGCTGAAGGAGGCGTAGCGAGATGGCGAAGCCGGAACTCATGGACTTCGATGCCGCGCTCGAGAAGTACGAGCCCGTCATCGGCCTCGAGGTGCACGTCGAGCTTTCGACGAAGACGAAAATGTTCTCGCCCGCACCGAACCCCTCGGGCGACGAACATGACGCCGAGCCGAATACGCAGATCGGCCCCGTCGACCTCGGATTGCCGGGTACGCTACCCGTCGTGAACGAGGAGGCGGTGCGCTACTCGATTCAGCTCGGGCTCGCGCTCGGCTGCTCGATCGCCGAGGAGTCGTCGTTCGCGCGTAAGAACTACTACTACCCCGACAGCCCCCGCAACTACCAGATCTCGCAGTACGACGACCCGATCGCGTTCGAGGGCGAGGTCGAGGTTGAGCTCGAGGACGGCACGGTGTTCCAGGTGCCGATCGAGCGCGCGCATATGGAGGACGACGCGGGCAAGCTCACGCACATGGGCTCGACCGGGCGCATCCAGGGCGCGAGCTCGTCGCTCGTCGACTACAACCGCGCGGGTGTGCCGCTCGTCGAGATCGTCACGAAGCCGATCTTCGGCGGCGAGGCACGCACCCCCGAGCTTGCGGCGGCGTATGTGTCGACGATTCGCGACATCGCCCGTTCGCTCGGCGTCTCGTACGCTCGCATGGAGCGCGGCAACCTGCGCTGCGACGCGAACGTGTCGCTGCGTCCCCGCGGCGAGGAGAAGCTCGGCACGCGCACCGAGACGAAGAACATCAACTCGTTCCGCTCGATCGAGCGCGCCGTGCGCTACGAAATTCAGCGTCAGGCCGCGCTGCTCGACCAGGGCACCGCGATCACGCAGGAGACGCGACACTGGCACGAAGACACCGGCCGCACCTCGTCGGGGCGTCCGAAGTCTGACGCCGATGACTACCGGTACTTCCCCGAGCCCGACCTCATGCCGCTTCGCCCGAGCCGCGAGCTCGTCGAGGAACTGCGGGCGGCCCTGCCCGAACAACCGGTGCTGCGCCGCCGGCGCCTGCGCGGCGAGTGGGAGTTCAGCGGTCAAGTGTTCCAGGACATCGTCAACGGTGGCCTGCTCGACGCGGTCGACGAGACGGTCAAGGCCGGTGCGGCCCCGCAGGGCGCCCGCAAGTGGTGGCTCGGCGAGCTGAGCCGCCTCGCGAACGAGCAGGGCGTGCACCCGACCGCCCTCGCGACGCCGCAGCAGGTTGCCGAGCTCGAGGCACTCATCGCCGACGGCACCGTCAACGACAAGCTCGCGCGCCAGGTGCTCGAGGGCGTGCTCGCGGGCGAGGGGTCGCCGCGCGAGGTCGTGGATGCGCGCGGGCTCGCGGTGGTCTCGGACGACGGCGCGCTCATCGCCGCAATCGACGAGGCGCTCGCGGCACAGCCCGACGTGCTCGCGAAGATTCAGGACGGCAAAGTGCAGGCCGCCGGCGCCGTCATCGGCGCGGTCATGAAGGCCATGGGCGGCCAGGCCGACGCGAAGCGCGTGCGCGAGCTCATTCTCGAGCGCGCACAGGCGTAACCACAGAAAGTAGTGGGCGGTGGGCACGATGCCCACCGCCCACTTCTTACGTCTCCGCCAGGTAGTCGAGCTGAGCCGCGACCGACAACCGGGCGGCGCCCGCCGCGGCGACGCCCGGATAGATGAGCTCGACGAGGCGGTCGATGAGCCCCTCGTCGACGCGGGGTGCCTCGCCGAGCTGCGCGAGCGCATCCTGAATCTGCTTGAGTCGGCCGAGGCGGTGCTCGCGCAGCTCGCGTACGGCCTCGTCGCCCGCCTCGATCTCGTCGCCGTGGCCGGGCAGGATGCGGCTGGCGCCGAGCTTCTCGAGCTGGTCGAGCGACGCGAGGTAGTCGCGCAGCGTGCCGTCGGGGTATTCGAGCACGGTGGTCGAACCGCCGAGCACGGTGTCGCCGGTGAGCACGGCGTGGGCCTCGGGCACGAGCACGCTCATCGAGTCGCTCGTGTGGCCCGGGGTGGCGAGGATGCGCAGGCTCGTGTCGCCGAGCGCGATCGCTTCGCCGTTGTGGAGCGGCTCGGCACCCCGGCACCACTCGGGCGAGATGGCGCGGGCGGATGCGCCGGTGCGCGTCACGAGCTCGTCGACCGCGGCCGTGTGGTCGCTGTGGCGGTGGGTGGAGAGCACGAGCACGATCTGCTCGGCGGTCGCGACGATCGCATCGAGGTGCTCGGCCTCGAGCGGGCCCGGGTCGACGACGCAGCTCACCTCGCCGCTCGTGATGACGTACGTGTTCGTTCCGGTCAGGGTCATCGGTGACGGGTTGTTCGCCCGCACCTGCGCGATGTCGACAGCCATACCGCCAGCGTATCGCCCGAGATATGGTGCACAGGTGACCACACCCGCATCGCCCGAAACCACCGAACGCCTCGCCGCCACCGTGCTCCTGCTGCGCGACGGCGACGAGGGCATCGAGGTGCTCATGCTGCAGCGCCCGTCGCGCGGCTCCTTTGCGAGCGCCTGGGTGTACCCGGGCGGCAAGGTCGACCCCGAAGACGGCCACCTGGCCGACGAGGAGGCAGCGGCGCGCGTCGCGGCCGCCCGCGAGGTGCGCGAGGAGACCGAGCTCGTGGTCGACCCGGCGAGCCTCACGCCGCTCGCGATCTTCAGCCCGCCGCAGGGCGTCACGCCGCGATTTCGCACCTGGTTCTTCGTCGCCCCGACGTTCTCGGGCACGCCGGTGCCTGCCGAGGCCGAGGCGGTGGCGCTCGAGTGGGTGCGCCCGCAGCAGATGCTCGACGCGCACGCGAACGACGCGCTCACGCTGATCGTGCCGACCTGGGTCATGCTCGACAAGCTCACGAAGTATGCCGGCGTCGCCGAGGCCCTCGCCGAGCTGCGTTCGGGCGGCTTCGAAGAACTCCCGACCCGGGCGCGCGACGGCGGCATCATCTGCTGGCCGGGCGACGCGATCTACGACGACCCCGAGGCCCTCGGCGAGGCCCGCCACCGCGTCGAGACGGCCACGAAACCCTGGCGCTACCTCCGGGGCTAATCGCCGCCCAGACCGCACTACGCTGAGCACATGAGCCAAGCAGCGTCGCCTCGGCCCGGCATTGCCGAACGCCTCTCGCGCATGATTCAAGTGCCAACCGTGTCGGCCGAACTCGACGTGCGCGGGCACGAGCCGTTCGAGGCGTTCGTCAGTCTGCTGGCCGAGCTGTACCCGCGCATCCACGCCTCGCTCGAGCTCGAGCGCATCACCGACTTCGGCTTGCTTTATCGCTGGCCGGGCGCAACGCCGACGGCCGACCCGGTCGTGCTCATGGCGCACTACGACGTCGTGCCGGTCGACGAGTCTGACCCCTGGACCCACCCGCCCTTCGAGGGTCACATCGAGGGCGGCAGCGTCTACGGCCGCGGCGCGCTCGACGACAAGGGGCCGCTCGTCGTGCTGCTCGACGCCGTTGAGAACCTGCTCGCCGACGAGTTCGTGCCCGCACGCGACGTCTACCTCTCGTTCGGCGGCAATGAAGAGACCTTCGGCGCCGCGGCGCAAGCGATCGTCGAGGTGTTCCGCGAGCGCGAGCTCACGCCGTGGCTCGTGCTCGACGAGGGCGGCGCGGTCACCGACGCGCCGCTCCCGTTCGTGCTGGGCCTCGCCGCGATGGTCGGCGTCGGCGAAAAGGGCGTCGCGACGGTGCAGCTCACTGCCCGCAGCGACGGCGGCCACGCCTCGACTCCGCCGCCGCTCACCGCCGTCGGCCGCGTCTCGCGCGCAGTCTCGCGGCTCACGCCCACGACGTTCACGGCGCGGGTGCCGGCGGCGATTACCCGGATGCTCGGGCTGTTCGCCGCGCGCAGCACCGGCGTCGGCCGGCTGCTCTACCGGCTGCTCGCGGCATGGCCCTGGCTCAACGCGCGCGGCTTCGCGCGGCTCGGCGGGGAGGCCGCCGCGCTCGTGCGCACGACCGTCGCACCCACGAAGATCACCGGCGGCACGGCCCACAACGTGCTGCCCTCGCAGGCCGAGGCCGTCGTCAACCTGCGGCTCGCGCTC
This sequence comes from Gulosibacter sediminis, assembly GCF_023370115.1. NCBI lineage: Bacteria > Bacillati > Actinomycetota > Actinomycetes > Micrococcales > Microbacteriaceae > Gulosibacter > Gulosibacter sp. ACHW.36C. The sequence goes on from NZ_CP097160.1 coordinate 665,887, forward strand.
GGCGAGACGGTCGCCGGCACGGTGCGGCGGCTGCAGCGTCGCATCGCCGACCGCAGCGTCGCGGTCGAGGTGCTCGAAGGCAGCGACGCGTCGCCCGAGTCGCCGAGCGACGGCCCGCAGTTCGCGCTCATCGCCGAGGCGGTGCGCGTCTCTCACCCGGCCGCGATCACGGTGCCCTATGTGACGATGGCTGCGACCGACTCGCGGTACTTCCACCAGATCTGCCCCGCGACGTATCGCTTCGCGCCGCTGCTCATGAACGCCGAGCAGCGCGCCTCGATTCACGGCGTCGACGAGCGAGTCGACATCGCCGAGCTCGAGCGCGGCGAGCGGTTCCACCGCACCCTCATCGAAGGAATCCGAGCGTGAGCGCCCGGCGCCGGCGCGCATCCCTCGGCCCGCTCGCGGGCATCGTTGGCCTGCTCGCCTTCGTCGAGTTCACGAGCGGGGTGCTGCAGGGGTACTACACCCCGATGCTCACCGACATCGCGCGGCACCTCGACGTGCACGATGCCGACGTCAACTGGCTCGAGGGCGCGCAGCTCATGCTCAGCGCGCTCGTCGTGCCGGCGTTCGCGAAGCTCGGCGACATGTTCGGGCACAAGCGCATGCTGCTCTGGTCGACCGCGATCACGGCCATCGCGTCGCTCGCGCTGCCGTTCTCGAACTCATTCGGGCTCTTCCTCGCCGCCTGGGCGCTGCAGGGCGTCTACGTCGTGTGGCTGCCCCTCGAGGTCGCAATCATCTGGTCGCGCACCCGCGGCCGCGAGGACGCCTCGCTGCTCACAGCCCGCGCCGCCGGCATCCTCGTCGCCACCCTCGAGGCCGGCGCGATCACCGGCGCGCTGCTCGGCGGCCAGCTCGTCGACACGCTGCCGCTCTGGGTCGTGCTGCTTGTGCCGGCGCTGCTCGTCGTCGCGTGCTTCTTCGTGATTCGCTTCGGCGTGCGCGAGTCCGACCTGCTCACGGGCGGCAAGATCGACCTCGTGGGGCTCGTGCTCGTGTCACTCGCGCTGATCGCGTTCACGGGCGGCCTGAGCCTGCTGCGGCTCGGGGGAGCCGCGAGCCCGGTGGCCTGGGGCGTCGTCGCGCTCGGCCTGCTGCTGCTCGTGCCGTTCGTGCGCTACGAGCTGCGCCACCCCGACCCGCTCATCGACGTGCGGATGTTCCGCTCGCCAGCCCTCGCGCCCGTGTTCCTCACGGCCGGGCTCTTCGGCGTGAGCGTGCTCGGCTCGCAGGCGCCGCTGTCGACGTTCGCCCGCACCGACCCCGAGGTCTACGGCTATGGACTCGGCACCTCGGGCTTCAGCACCTCGCTCATCATCGGCCTCTACCTCATCGCGATGATCGCGGGCGCGCTGCTCTTCTCGCGGGTGTCGCGCTGGATCACGCCGCGCCTCACGCTCGTCGCCGCGGCGCTGCTCGTCGGCGTCGGCTACCTGCTCTTCCTGCCGCTCCACAACACGTACGCGCAGGTCATCGTGAACATGGTCGTCGCGGGCGTCGGCTCGGGCGCGCTTGTCGCGGCGCTTCCGGCCGCCGCCGCAGCCGCCGCGCCACCGACGCAGACCGGCGTCGCGACGGGCCTCACGAACTCGGTGAAGACCGTCGGCGGCGCGATCGCGTCGGCCACCTTCGGCATCGCGCTCATGCAGGGCACGGCCGGCCCCACGGCGACGGCCGATGCGACCGCCGGCTCGCTCGCCGGCTACTTCACCGTCTGGATCGTCTGCGGCGTCACGGGGCTCATCGCGGCCGTGCTACTGCTGTTCGTGCCGAAGGCGGCGTTCACCGACGCGGCGGCGCCAGCGCCTACGCCTCGGGCTTGAGGCGAATCATCGCCTCCTGCGACACGCTCGCGACGAGCAGGCCCTCGCGGGTGTAGAACTCGCCGTGCGTGAGCGCGCGCCCGCCGTGCGCGTTCGTCGAGTGCAGCACGAGCAGCAGCCACTCGTCGGCGCGCGCGAAGCGGTGCCACCACACGCTGTGGTCGAGGCTCGCGACGCGCAGCCGCGGCTCGGTCCAGGCGAGGCCGTGGCGGCGCAGCACGGGGTCGAGCATGAGGTAATCGCTCGCGTAGGCGAGGGATGCGCGGTGCACGACCTCGTCGTCGGGCAGCTGGTCGACGGCGCGAATCCACACGGCCTGCTCGGCGACGCGGCCGGAGGCGGGCTGGAGGAAGATGGGCTCGTCGGCGTAGCGCAGCTCGAACGGGCGCCGGTTGATCCAGTAGTTCGCGAGGGCCTCACCGGCAACCGCGACCTGGGCGGCTGCGCTCGGCAGCTGCTCTGGGCCGGGGATGCCGTGCGGCATCTCGGCGTAGTGGTCGAGCCCCTCCGAGTCGACCTGGAAGCTCGCGATCATCGACCAGATCGGCTCGCCGTACTGGAACGCCTGCACGAGGCGCGTCGAGAACGAGTTGCCGTCGTGGCTGCGTTCGACCGAGAAGGTGATCGGCTCGTGCACGTTGCCGGGGCGGAGAAAGTTGCCACGCATCGAGTGGATGTGCCGGTCGTCGGCGACGGTGCGGGTCGCGGCGACGAGTGACTGCGCCGCGACCTGCCCGCCGAAGATGCGCCCGTGGGGCATCCACTGGCTCTGCCCCGTGAAGATGTCGCGCGAGGTGCGCGCACCGGTCTCTGAGAGCGCGAGGGTGCCCAGGAACGATTCGAGCGGTGGCACCTTCTCGAGCTCGGTGAGGTCGACGGTGTCGCCCGGCGCCAGGATCGCGCCGCTCGGGCGATTGCTACTTGCCGCGAGCGGCGAGACCGGGTGCTGTGGCGATTCGTTCACACCGTCAGCTTAGCGAGCGGGCTGCTGCTGGGTGATGCAGTGCACGCCGCCGCCGCGCGCGAAGATGGGGCGCGCATCCACCGGCACGATCTCGCGGCCGGGGTACGCCTCGGCGAGCACCTCGAACGCCTCGGCGTCGTTCGCGTCGTTGAAGCCGCAGGCGATGACCGCGTCGTTCGCCACGAGGTGGTTGATGTAGCTGTAGTCGACCCAGCCTTCGGCGTCGCGGAGCTCCTTCGGCGCGGGCACGCGGAGGATCTCGCGGGGCGTGTCGGTCGCGTCGAACGCCTCGGTGAGGGCCGCGATGACCTGCTTCGTCACGGCGAAGTCAGGATGTGCTTCGTCGCGCTGGTCGTGCACGAGCACGCGGCCGTCGGGCGTGTAGCTCGCGACGATGTCGACGTGGCCGCGCGTGCCGAACTCCTCGGAGTCGCGGGTGAGGCCGCGGGGGAGCCAGACGGTCGAGGTCGTGCCGAGCTTGTCGGCGAGCTCCTGCTCGACCTTCGCGGTGTTCCAGTTCGGGTTGCGGCCCGGGTCAAGCTGCACGGTGCGGGTCACCATGACCTGGCCCGCGCCGTCGACGTGGATGCCGCCGCCCTCGTTGACGAGGGGCGAGTCGACGACGCGCACGCCGGCGAGCTCGGCGACGCGGCGGCCGATGTGCTGGTCCTTGTCCCAGTTCGCCCACGACTGGGCACCCCAGCCGTTGAACACCCAGTTGACCGCGACGAGCTCGTCGCCGTCGAAGGCGAAGGTCGGGCCGATGTCGCGCATCCAAGCGTCGTTGAGCTCGGCCTCCTCGATGTGCACGCGGCTCGAGAGCGCGCGCTTCGCCGCGCCGAGCTCGGAGCTCGGCACGAGAATCGTCACGGGCTCGAAATCGACGGTGGCGTTCGCGACCGAGGCCCACGTGGCGCGGGCTTCGTCGGCATCGGCCTCGGAGCTACCAAAGAGGTAGCCGGGGCCGGGCCAGGCCATCCAGGTGCGCTCGTGGCGCTCCCATTCCGCGGGCATCTTCATCGTTGCAGGTCCTTTCGGGCGGGTACGCTCGCCAGCTTAATCGATTTAGTTGGTTGCTGCTCGGGCACGAAGCTCGACGTCGAGTTGCTGCTCGCGGGGCACGTCTGCGCCCTCGAGCAGATCGAGCAGCAGCTGGGCGCAGCGCGCCCCGAACTCGCTCGGCCGCAGGTCGATCGCGGTGACCGGCGGGTCGAGCAGGCGGTCGGACTGCGCGTCGGTGTATGACGCGAGCCGAACATCCTCGGGGATGCGCTGGCCGCGCGAGCGCAGCACGCCGGCGACGCTCGTGGCCGTGCCGTCGGGCACCGCGACGATCGCGTCGACGCCGGCGGGCAGCGCGGCGCAGGCGGCCTGAATCTCTTCGGTTTCGGGCGAGAACGACACCGGCACCTCGTGCACCTCGACCGCCGAGTCGTCGGCGAAGCGGCGGGCGGCGCGGGCGACCTCGATGCCCCAGGCGGTGTCCTCGGGCGGCAGCAGCACTCCGATCGAGGTCGAGCCCCGCTGCTCGAGGTGGCGCAGCAGCCCGGTCATCTCGCGCTCGTGGTCGACGAAGACGACGCCGTCGGGCTGTGGCTGGCCCTCGGGCACGCGCTCGCCGGTGACGACCTCGCGGCCCGCCCCGAGCACGGCGCGGGCGAGCGGGTCGGTGGTGCGCACATCCACCGTGACGATGCCGTCGACGTGCGCGAGAAACGGGCGAGGGTCGCCGTGCTGCGGCAGGATCAGGGCGGCGACGCCCCGGTCGCCGGCTGCGTTGCTCACCCCGACCGCGAAGTCGGCGTAGTACCACTGCAGTGTCGTGCCGGGCGGCAGGTAAATGCCGATCGTGTCGGTGCGGCGGCGGCGCAGGTTGCGGGCGCTCACGTTGACGACGTAGCCGAGGGCGCCCGCGGCGTCGAGCACGCTGTCGCGCGTCGCGGGGCTCACGCCCGGTAGATCGCGCAGCGCGAGCGAGGCGGCGGCGGTCGACACGCCCGCGCGGGCCGCGACGTCGCGCAGGGTGGGTCGGCTCACTTGCCGGCCTTGGGGGCGCTGAGCTGTTCGCGCACCTTCTTGCGCAGCACCTTGCCGAGCAGCGACTTCGGCAGTTCGTCGACGACGGTGTAACTGCGCGGCACCTTGAACTCGGCGAGGTGGTCGTGCGCGTACGCGCGGGTCGCCGCCTCGTCGAAGCTCGCGCCCTCCTCGAGCACGATCGCCGCGGTCACCGACTCGGCGCCCGACGAACCGCGCTGGATGCCGACGACGGCGGCCTCGGCGATGCCCGGCACCTGCACGAGCACCTGCTCGACCTCGGTCGGGGCGACGTTGTAGCCGCCCGTGATGATGAGCTCCTTCGCGCGGTCGACGACGGTGATGAAGCCGTCGGCGTCCTGCGTCACGAGGTCGCCGGTGCGCAGCCAGCGGCCGGGCAGCAGCACCTTGTCGGTCTCTTCCTGGTTGTTCCAGTAGCCCTGGAAAACCTGGGGTCCGTGCACGATGAGCTCGCCGACCTCGCCGAGCGGAACATCCTCATCGGGGTTGTCGGGGTTCACGACGCGAATCGTCGTGGAGGCGTGGGGCAGGCCGATCGTGCCGATCTTGCGGGTCGGACCGAACGGGTTCGAGAACACGATGGGGGAGGCCTCGGTAAGCCCGTAGCCCTCGTTGAGCCCGCCGCCGGCGACGGCCTCCCAGCGCTCGACCACGGCATCGGTCAGCGTCATCGCGCCACTCATCGCGTAGCGCACGTTCGAGAGGTCAAGGCGACCCTCGCGGGCGATGCGCGCGAGGCGGTCGAACATCGGCGGCACGCCGGGGTAGAACGTGGCGGGGTGCACCTTCGACGCGTCGACGATGAGGTCGGGGTCAAAAGTGGGGAAGAGGGTGACGCGCGACGCGGTCACGACGCCGTAGATCGTGCCGAGCAGGTTGCCGAACGAGTGGAACATCGGCAGGAACGCGTAGATCGTCTCCTCACCCATCGTGAACTCGGGCATCCATGCTTTGCCCTGGCGGCCGTTCGCGAGCAGGTTCGCGTGCGAGAGCTTGGCGCCCTTCGGGGTGCCGGTCGTGCCCGAGGTGTACGCGAGCATCGCGATGTCGTCGGGGCCGGGCTTCGGCACCTCGTCGCCGATCGGCACCTGGTGCAGGATCTTCTCGAACGGCACGGTGCCGGGCGCCTTGCCGGTGAGCTTGTCACGCGACTCGCGCGCCTTCTTCACCGGCAGCTTGAGCAGCAGCTGCATCTTCGTCGGCATCATCTTCGTCATGTTCACCGAGATCACCCGGCGCACGTCGACCTCGCCCGCGAGCGACTGCACGACCGGCGCGAGCTTGTCCCAGGCGATGGTGAACACGGCGCCGTGGTCCTGGTACTGCGTGCGCAGCTCGCTGCGGGTGTAGAGCGGGTTGTGCTCGACGACGGTCGCGCCGAGGCGCAGGGTCGCGTAGTAGGCGATGACGTGCTGGGGGCAGTTCGGCAGCACGATCGCGACGCGGTCGCCGCGCTTCACACCGATGCGGCGCAGGCCGTTCGCGAAGCGCACGACGTGATCGTGCAGCTGGGCGAAGGTGAGCTCGGCGCCGAAGAACTCGAGCGCGGGCCGATCGCCGAAGTTGCGGGCCCGGTCGGCCAGTTCGTCGTAGAGCGAGGTGGTGACTGGCTCAATATCGCGGGGTACCCCCGGCGCGTAGTTCTTGGTCCACACGCGATTCGCGTTGAACTCGGCAACGTTGACTGCGGCATCGCTCATATGTGCAGTTTATTGACCAGAATGGATGCATGTCTCGGAAACAGCTCGGCGCGCGCGAAGTGGGTGATGCCCACGACGACGGCAGCGCCACGATTCTGCATGTCGACATGGACGCGTTCTTCGTTTCCGTCGAGGTGCGTGACCGCCCCGAGCTGCGCGGCGAACTCGTCATTGTGGGCGGCGCCGGCGGCCGCGGCGTTGTGTCGTCGGCGAGCTATGAGGCGCGGGCGCTCGGCGTGCACGCCGCGATGCCGATGGCGCGGGCACTGCAGCTCGCGCCCGGCGCCACCGTGATTTCGGGCCACATGCACAAGTACCGCGAGGCGTCCGACGAGGTCATGGCGATCTTCCGCGAGTTCACGCCGCTCGTCGAGCCCCTGTCGATCGACGAGGCGTTTCTCGATGTGTCGGGCTCGGTGCGACTCTTCGGCTCGCCCTCGGAGATCGCCCGGCGCATCCGCCGCGAGGTGCACGCGCGCACGGGTCTTACCTGCTCGGTCGGCGTCGCATCGACGAAGTTCGTGGCGAAGCTCGCGAGCGGCAAGTGCAAGCCCGACGGGCTGCTCGTGATTCCCGAGTCCGAGACGATCCCGTTTCTGCACGCCCTGCCGGTGGGCGCCCTCTGGGGCGTCGGCGAGACGACCGAGACGAAGCTGCGGGGCCGCGGCATCCACACCGTGTTTGAGCTCGCGCACACGCCGCCCGCGGCGCTCGAGCGTATCGTCGGCAAGTCGATGGGCGCGCACCTCGCGAACCTCGCGTGGGGGCGCGACTCGCGGCCCGTCGAGGTGACGCGACGCGAGAAGTCGGTGTCGCACGAGCAGACGTTTGAAGATGACGTGACCTCGCACGCGGCCCTGTTGCGCGAGGTGCGGGCGCAGGCGGATGCGGTGGCCGCGCGCCTGCGCCGGGCCGGCCTCGCGGCGGCGACCGTCGCGGTGAAGCTGCGCTGGTCGAACTTCGAGACGGTCTCGCGGCAGGTGCGCCTCGAGCGGCCCTCCGACACGGGCCTTACGCTGTATCGCGCGGCCGGGCAGCTCTTCGACGAGCTGCATGCGGAGGGCCGACCGGTGCGGCTCATCGGAGTGCGCGCGGCCGACCTCGTCGAGGCCGGGCAGGCGACGTCGCTGCTGCTCTGGGACGAGCAACGCGACGACGAGTGGTCGGCGGCCGAGCGGGCGGCGGATGCGGCGGTTGCGAAGTTCGGCAAGGCCGCGATCCGCCCCGCGTCGCTGCTCGGCCGGGGTGAACGGCGCGACGGCGGCACGGGACTCAGCGAGCGCCCGAACCGACCGTCGACCTAGGTGGGCTTACTTGTAGTTGTAGAAGCCCTCGCCGGTGGCAATGCCGAGCTTGCCCTTGTCGATGAAGTCCTCCTTGAGGATCTTTGCGAACTTCTGCGACTCCTCGTCGCCCATGATCGACACGTTGTAGGCGGTCGTGAGGCCGATGATGTCGAAGATCTCCATCGGGCCTCGGGGTGCGCCGGTGCCGATGCGCCAGGTCTTGTCGATCGTCTCGGCGTCGGCGATGCCGTTCGCATAGAGGTAGCCGGCGGCGTTGAGCAGCGGCACGAGCAGCGTGTTGAGCACGTAGCCCGGCTGCTCCTTCTTTACCTCGATCGGCACCATGCCCTGTTCCTTCGCGAACTCGACCACGGTCTTATAGACCTCGGGGTCGGTGTCGGCGGTGCCCATGACCTCGGCGGTGTTCTGCGCCCAGATCTGGTTCGCGTAGTGGAGCGCGAGGAACTTGTTCGGGCGGCCGGTCGCATCCTTGAAGCTCGAGGGCAGCAGGGTCGACGAGTTGGTGGCGAAGATCGTCTTCTCGGGGGCGAGAGCGCCGACCTGCTCCCACGTCGAGGTCTTGATCTCGGGGCTCTCGGGCACGGCCTCGATGATGAGGTCGGCGTCGGCCACCGCTGCGGCGAGGTCGCTCGTCGCGGTGAGGCGCTCGAGCGCGGCGGCCGACTTGCCGTCCTTCGCGCCCTCAACCTCGGCGTCGTAGCGCTGGGCGAGGCCCGCGAAGCGCTCCTTCGCCGCGGCGACGGCGTCGTCGTTGATGTCCCATGCGGTGACGGTGAAGCCGGCGTAGGCGGTCTGGTACGCGATCTGCGAACCGAGCACGCCCGAGCCGAGCACGGTGACGTTCTTGATGTCAGTCATTGCTTTCCTTCTTTCCTGTGACCGTGGCGAGATAGCCCCGAACGATCAGCTCGGTTTGGCCACGGAAGTGTGTCGTGAGGTCGGCGGGGGAGCGCCCGTCACGGTCGGCGAGCTCGATCTGCAGGTGCAGCGACGCGTAGATCGCCTCGGCCGCCAGGTGCGCCCCGTCGGTCGAATCGGGTCGTTCCGCGACCTCGAGCAGGAGCTCGCCGATCGCGTCGATGAGCCGCTCGACGATGGCGACCGCCTCGGCGCAGTGCTCCTCGTGTGGGTCGCCGTCGAGCGCGGCGCGCTGGTACGCGACGAGGTTCTCGAGCTGCGTGCGGTCGTCGAAGAACGGCGCCACGAGCGCGACGATGCGGTCGGTCGGGGTGCCGTGCCCCGCAACCGAGTACTTGGCGAGCCGCGCGCTCAGCGTGGCGTTGCCGACCATGAGCATGAGCGCGGGCTTCGAGGGCGCGTAGCGAAAGAGCGTGCCGTGCGAGACGTCGGCGGCCTCGGCGATGGCGCTCGTGGTCGTCGCGGCGTAGCCGTGCTTGGCGAACAGGCGGCCCGCCTCGGCGAGAATGCGAGTGCGCTTCTCGTGCTTGTTGCGCTCGCGCCGCCCCTGCGGTGCGTCGGTCATCCGGATCACCTTCTTCACTGAGTCCGAAACCTTGACCTCAATTATTAATGAGCATACTCATTTTTAAGTGCGGGTCAAGACAGGCTCGGTCAAGGCAGCGCGAGCGCATCTCCGGCCAGCAGCAGCGTCTCGACGGTGGCGTCGGCGACGGGCTGCGTGTCACCCCATGCGATGACGACGACGGTGACCGTTTCGCCGCTCGGCAGCATGCCGCGCCACGAACCCGCGACGGCGCCCGAGAGCGAGCCGCCCTTGAACCAGAGCGAGTCGTATCCCTCGACCGGTACGCCGGGGTTCGCGCTGAGCGCCGCGTCGACCTCGGGATGCGCGGTCGCGTCCTCGGCGAGTTGGTCGTAGGCATCGACGATGTCGGCGGGCGTCGCCTGCCAGGTCGGCGCCGCCACCATCGAGACCGTGAGGTCGACGTCGCTCACCTCGACCGTGAGCGAGTCGATGCCGTCGAGGATCTCCTGCCGGCCCGCCGCATCCGCCGCCTCGTACGCCGCGAGCCGCTCGGCGTCGCCGCCGTAAAGCAGCTCGAACATCTCGGCGGTCGACGCGACGGGGCGCATCGATTCGGGCGCCGCGGTGGAGACGCGCTCGCGGCCGGCCGCCGTCATGAGCAGGTCGGTCGCGGTGTTGTCGCTGATCGAGATCATGAGCTCGGCCGCCTCGGCGACGGTCACGGTCGTGCCCGACGGCTCGTCCTGCAGTCGGCCGCTCGGGAGCGACTTGGCGTCGTCGGTCACCGTGAGCTCGTCGCCCCACGAGAGTTCGCCGGCGTCGATCGCGTCGACGACCGCGAGCAGCACCCACAGCTTGAAGATCGACCCGATCGGCCGTGCCTCGCCGTCCGTGGCGGCGACATCGTCATCGTCGACGCGCACGAACAGCTCCGTCGAAACTGGCAGGGCCGCGAGGCGTTCCTGCACCTCGTCGAGGCTCGTGGCCGCCTCGTGCTCGAGCTCGGGCAGCAGCTGCAGGCCGGTGATCGTGCCGTCGCTCGTCACCGAAAGCTGTGCCGTGAACGGCTCGCCGATCGCGCCCTCGAACACGACGCTCGCGCTGAGCTCGTCGCCGACGTAGTCGCGCAGCGCGAATGGCGCGGCGGGGCGGATGTTCGTGTTGAGCAGCGAGACGACCTCGTCGAGCGGAACCGCGGCCGTGAACTCCTCGCTGAACACGCCGTCGAGGTCGTGCGGGGTGACGTCGTCGTCACCCTCGAGCAGTTCGTGGAGCCAGCGCATCCGTTCGCCCGCGGGCGTCTCGGGCAACTCGGCCGGCTTCGTTCCGGCCGCCTCGGTGCGCGTCGGTTCGGGTTCGGATGCGCCACTCGCGCAGCCGGCGAGCAGCAGCATCGCCGTCGCGAGGGTCACTGTCAGCAGGTGTCGGATTCGCATGGGGCTCCTGTCGGCTGGCGAACGTCCAGGGTATCGGTCGCGGCACACGCGGCTTCGGTACCCTGTGCGCATGAAGCTGCTGCTGCTGTCCATGCAGGCCGGTGCCCTGTGGGGCTTCCTGCGCAACCACCTCGAGCATCCGGGCAAGGCGCGAATCGGCTTCGTGCACGACGCGATTGGGCGCGTGCCCGAGCACGACACCATGCAGGCGTGGCTCTATGAGGAGCGCCAGCGCGTCGTCGACCTCGTCGAGACGGTCGACGACCTTTTCCTCGCCGAGATGAAGCCCGACGAGGTCGCCGAGGCGCTCGACCGTATCGACGCCCTCTACGTGCGCGGCGGCAACACCTTCCTGCTGCGCGAGGCGATGCGCATCTCGGGCGCCGACAAGCTCATCATCGAGCGAGTCAAGGCCGGCCTGCCCTACATCGGCCTCAGCGCGGGCTCGATCGTCGTGGGCCCGAGCCTCGAGCCGATCGTGCCGATGGACGACCCAGACGAGGCTCCCAACCTTCCGAGCTACCGGGGCCTCGGCCTCATCGACGCGGTCATCGTCCCGCACGCCGATGGCCAGCTGCCGCCGTACCCGCCCGAGCTGATCTCGAGCATCCTCACCACCTACGGCGAGCGCTACCAGCTGCAGCCCGTCGATGACGACCAGGCCTACGTCGTCGACGACCGCGGCGAGCGCCTGATCTCCTCGGCCGAGTAGCGCTGCGCTACTCGAGCTGCGGGGCGAACACCGCGGCCGAGTGCGGCGGCAGGAACGCGTGCGTGCCGGCCACCGTGACGCGCTCGTCGGTCGCGAACACGATCTCGGGCAGTTCCTCGTACGAGGTCCACGCGATGTCGACGTCGAGTTCGAGCTCGCGCGCCGCATCCGAGAAGTTGCAGACCACCTCGAGGTCGCCGCGCCAGAACGTGAACACGCCGAGCTCGGCGTCGGCCTTCGCCGACACGTCGCGCAGCCACGGCCGCGTGAATTGCGGCCGGCTGCGGCGCAGCGCGATGAGTCGCCGGTAGACGTCGAGCAGCCACTGGCGCTCGGGGCCGTCGAGCTCCATCCACTCGAGGCGGGATGCGCGGAACGTGTCGGGATCCTGCGGGTCGGGCACCTGCGACTCGTCCCAGCCCATGCGCGAGAACTCGCTGATGCGGCCGCGGCTCACGGCCTCGGCGAGCTCGGGCTCGGGATGCGACGAGAAGTACTGGAACGGCGTCGTCGCGCCCCACTCCTCGCCCATAAACAGCATCGGCGTGAACGGCGAACACATCATCAGCGTCGCGCCCACCGCGAGCTGCCCGACGCTGAGCGTCTCGCTGAGTCGGTCGCCGCGGGCCCGGTTGCCGATCTGGTCGTGGTTCTGCGTCGACACGACGAGGCGCCACGCGTTCGTGGCGGGGCCGAGCGGCCGGCCGTGGTGACGGCGGCGGAACGTCGACATCGCGCCGTTGTGGAAGAAACCCTGCGTGAACACCTTCTCGAGCGCGCCGAGGCCGTGGCCGGGCGTGCTCGCGAAGTCCTCGTAGTAGCCGTCGGACTCGCGCGAGAGCGACACGTGCGCGGCGTGGTGGAAATCATCTGACCACTGGCCGGTGAGCGCGTAGCCGCCGGCGGCGCGCGGCGAAATGAGCCGCGGTGCATTCATGTCGGACTCCGCGATGAGCGTCAGCGGCCGGCCCAGAAACGCCGAGCGCGCCTCGACCTCGTTCGCGAGCTCCTCGAGAATGTGCGTCGCCCGGGTATCGATGAGCGCGTGCACGGCATCGAGCCGCAGGCCGTCCACATGGAAGTCGGTGACCCACATGAGCGCGTTGTCGATGATGTACTGGCGCACCTCGTCGGAGTCGAAGTCGTCGAGGTTGATCGCGTCGCCCCAGTCGGTCTGGTGGCGCGACGACACATACGGCCCGAACTTCCCGAGGTAGTTGCCCGAGGGGCCGAGGTGGTTGTAGACGACATCTTGAATCACGCCGAGGCCGCGCTCGTGGCAGGCATCGACGAAACGCTGGTAGGCACCGGGCCCGCCGTAGGGCTCGTGCACGGCATACCAGTAGACGCCGTCGTAGCCCCAGCCGACGTCGCCGTTGAAGGCGTTGACAGGCATGGGCTCGACGAAGTCGACGCCGAGGTCGACGAGGTGATCGAGTCGCTCGATCGCGGCATCGAGGGTGCCATCGGGCGTGAACGTGCCGACGTGCAACTCGTAGATCACGCTGCCCGCGAGCTGGCGGCCACGCCACTGCTCGTCCTGCCACTCGTAGGCGTCGGCGTCGAAGGTGCGCGAGGGGCCGTGCACGCCGGCCGGCTGCCGACGCGAGCGGGGGTCGGGCGTCACCGTCTCCTCGTCGTCGATGAGGTAGCCGTAGTCGACTTCACTCGGCAGCTCGGGGAGCCCCTCGGGTCGCCACCAGCCGCCGCGCTCGCGGCGCATGTCGTGAGTGTCGGACTCGATGCGCACGCGCATCCGCTGCGCCCGTGGCGCCCACACATCGAAGCGACTGTCGCGCATTACTGCTCCTCACGATCGCTGCGCGCGAGCATCGCGACGGGCCAGTGCTTGAGCAGGTGGGCGACGCCGACTTCGCCCTCATAGGTGATGCCGTCGATCTGGTCGACCCAGCGGCCCTCGGGCAGCTGCAGGCGGGTGTCGTGCCAGCCGCCGCCGCGCTCGAGGTCGATCGGCAGCCGCGTCGCGAGCACGACGACGCCACCGCGGTCGACCGCGATGAGGTGGTCGGCCGAGGCGCCGTGCGCGTGCAGCGGCCGGTACTCGGTGAAGCGGTCGGGCAGGCCCTTGCGCAGGCGCAGACCAATTACCGTGAGCAGCAGCTTCACGCTGCCGGTGAGGTCGCTCTCGTCAAACGCGGGGCGAGCGCCGCGCAGAATCGCGCTCAGCGCCGCCGTCTGCTCGAGCCACGGCACGGGCCGGCGGTTGTCGGGGTCGACGAGCGAGTGCTGCCAGAGCTCGGTGCCCTGGTAGACATCGGGCACGCCGGGGCCGAGCAGTTGCAGCGCCTTCATCGAGAGCGAGTTCGACCAGCCGGGCTGCCGCAGCTCCTCGATGAGGTTCGCGACGATTGCGCGGGCGGCCGGATGGTCGAAGGCCGCGTCGATCGCGGCGCGCAGCTCTTCCTCGTAGCCGCTGTTGATCTCGGTCCAAGTCGTGTGGTCGCCGGCCTCGCGCGCCGCCTTCTCGGCATAGGCATAGAGGCGCTCGCGGCTCGCAGGCCAGACGCCGATGATCGCCTGCCAGAGCAGATTGCCGAAGGCCGGGTTCGAGATCGGCGCGATCTCGAGCAGCTGCTCGAGCGAGTCGCGCCAGAGCTCTGGGTGCTCGCTCAGCGCATCCAGCCTGGCCCGAACATCCTCGCTGCGCTTCGTGTCGTGCGTGGTCAGCGCGGTCTGCGCGTGCGGCCAGCGATCCTGGCGCTCGGCCTGCAACTCGTGGAACCGCTCGGGCGAGTACGCGAAGACCGAGGGGTCGCCGCCGACCTCGTTGAGCGAGGTGAGCCGCGAGTACCGGTAGAACGAGCGGTCCTCGACCGCCTTCGCCATGATCATGCCGCTCGTCTGCTGAAACCGCAGCGCGCCCTCGTTGGCGGGGTCGCGCAGTTTGCCGAGCACCCGCTCGATCGCGTCGGCGAGATCGCTGCGCCAGTCGGCCGCATCCCGTGCCGCCTGCTCGAGGTGCTCGACGCCGTCGGGCAGGTAGGTGCGGTAGACGCCGAAGCACGCGGCGATCTCGCTGATCGCGTCGACGGTGCGCTCGTCGGGTTCGGCGACGCCGTCGAGGTCTCGTGCGACGCGGCGAACCTCCGCGTGCAGGGGTCCATCGGTGACGAATCGCTTGGCGCCGTGCACGAGGGTCTGCCAGTCGTCGACGTCCTCGTGCGAGAGCGACGCCGACTGCTCGTCGAGATCGTCGCGGCCCTCGTCGTCGACGAGCACGCGCTCGAACTCGCCGAGGGCGTCGTAGCCGGTGGTGCCGTCGATCGGCCACGGCTGCAGCTGATCGCCGGGCTCAAGAATCTTCTCGACCGAGATGTAGACGTTCGCGTGCTCGCGCAGGCGCTGCAGGTAGCCGCGGGGGTCGCGCAGGCCATCGACGTGATCGATGCGCAGCCCGTCGACGAGTCCTTCCCGCACCCACGAGAGGATCTCGGCGTGCGCCGCATCCCACACCTCCGGCTCCTCAACCCGCACCCCTGCGAGCTCGGTGACCGTGAAGAAGCGGCGGTAGTTGAGCGACCAGTCGCCGCGGCGCCAGTGCACGAGCGCGTAGTGCTGGGCGTCGTGCACCGTGCGCACGCCGAGCGACTCGTCGTCGGCGCTGCCGGGGGCGAGCGGATACTCGTGGTCGTAGTAGCGGAGCACGCCGGCCTCGCGATCAACCGACATGCCGTTGATGGGCGCGCCCGGTTCGGTGGGCATGTCGGCGTCGCCGATCACCGGCAGGAGTAGCTTGCCGCCGCCAGCCGGCCAGTCGATGTCAAAGAAGTGCGCGTAGCGCGAGCCCTTGCCGTGCTGCAGCACGTCCCACCACCACGGGTTCTGCCGCGGCACTGCGACGCCCACGTGGTTCGGCACGATGTCGACGAGGATGCCGAGGCCGGCCTCGTGCGCGGCCTCGGCGAGGCGTACGAGGGCTTCGCGGCCTCCGCGGGCTTCGTCGACGCGGCTCGGGTCAACGACGTCGTACCCGTGCGTTGACCCCTCGGTCGACTGCAGGATGGGGGAGAGATAGAGCCAATCCACGCCGAGATCGACAAAGTAGGGCACAAGACGGGCGGCATCGTCGAGGGTGAACTCCGAAGAAAGCTGGAGTCGGTAGGTGCTCGCCGGGGTGCGCATGCGATTCCTTTCGCTAGCTCATGGACGTCTGATCGGTCGGCGACGGGGTGACGACGGAGATCGATGACGTGACCGTCGGCACGGCATCCGCCTCGCTCCATTCGCGTAACACCACCATCGACCGCTGGGGCATCACGAAGGTGTCGCCGGGCTGCGCGTGCGTGCGCTCGCCGCTGGCCGTGTCGACGACGACTTCCCACGTCATCGAGATCTCGTGTGAGGGCACGGTCACCTCGACGTCGGTTTCCGACGCGTTGAAGTAGATGAGGAACGACTTATCGGTGATCCGCTGGCCCCACGAATCGCGGCCGGTGATGGCGTCGCCGTTGAGGAAGTAGCCCATGGCGCGCACGAACGCCTCGTTCCAGTCCTCGCTCTCCATGCGGCTGCCGTCGGTTGACAGCCAGACGACGTCAGGCAGGCCCTCACCCTCGCCACGCTTTGCGATGCGGCCCGAGAAGAAGTGCCGGCGACGGAACGTCGGGTGGTTGTGGCGAAGCTCGGCGAGGCTCCGCGTGAAGTCAACGAGCTCGGCGTCGGCGGTGTCCCAGTGCACCCAGCTCAGCTCCGAGTCCTGAGCGTAGGTGTTGTTATTGCCGTTTTGTGTGCGGCCAAGCTCATCACCGTGCAGCAGCATCGGCACGCCCTGCGAGAGCATGAGCGTCGCGATGAAGTTGCGCTGCTGGCGCCCGCGCAACTCGTTGATCGCCGGGTCGTCGGTCGGGCCTTCGACCCCCGAATTCCACGAGCGGTTGTGGCTCTCGCCGTCGCGGTTCTCTTCGCCGTTCGCGTCGTTGTGCTTGTCGTTGTACGACACGAGGTCGCGCAGCGTGAAGCCGTCGTGGGCGGTGACGAAGTTGATGGATGCGACGGGCCGGCGGCCGTCGCGCTGGTAGAGATCGCTCGAGCCGGTGATGCGGGTGGCGAATTCTCCAAGCGTTGCCGGTTCGCCGCGCCAGAAGTCGCGCACGGTGTCACGGTACTTGCCGTTCCACTCGGTCCACAGCGGCGGGAAGTTGCCCACCTGGTAGCCGCCGGGACCAACATCCCACGGCTCGGCGATGAGCTTCGCCTGCGAGACGATTGGATCCTGCTGCACGAGGTCGAAGAAGCTCGAGAGCTTGTCGACGTCATGCAGCTCGCGCGCGAGCGTCGAGGCGAGGTCGAAGCGGAAGCCGTCGACGTGCATCTCGAGCACCCAGTAGCGCAGCGAGTCCATGATCAGCTGCAGCGAGTGCGGGCTGCGCATGTTGAGCGAATTACCCGTGCCCGTGTAGTCGGTGTAGTACCGCTTGTCGCTGCCCTCGAGCTTGTAGTAGGCCTCGTTGTCGATGCCGCGGAAGCTCAGGGTCGGGCCGAGATGGTTGCCCTCCGCCGTGTGGTTGTATACGACGTCGAGGATCACCTCGATGTTGTTCGCGTGCAGGGTCTTCACCATCGCCTTGAACTCCTGCACCTGCTGGCCGTTGTCGCCGGCCGATGAGTAGTCGCCGTGCGGTGCGAAGTAGTTCAGGGTGTTGTAGCCCCAGTAGTTGCGCAGGCCCTTCTCGACCAGGGTTGAGTCGTGCACGAACTCGTGCACCGGCATGAGCTCGATCGCGGTCACGCCGAGGTTCTTGAGGTGGTTGACAACTGAGGGATGCGCGATGCCCGCGTAGGTGCCGCGCATGTCCTCCGGCACATCCGGGTGGAGCTGGGTGAGGCCCTTTACGTGCGCCTCGTAGATGAACGAGTCGGCGTAGGGCGTGCGCGGGTGGCGGTCGCCGACCCAATCGAAGAAGGGGTTGATGACGACACCCTTCGGCATCGACGCCGCGGAGTCTTCGTCGTTTCGAGAGTCGGGGTCGCCGAAGTTGTACGCGAACACCGATTGGTTCCACTCGATGTTGCCGTCGATCGCCTTCGCGTACGGGTCGAGCAGTAGCTTGTTTGGGTTGAAGCGTTGACCGCTCGCCGGGTCGTAGGGGCCGTGCACGCGGAAGCCGTACCGCTGTCCGGGCAGCACCTTGGGCAGGTAGCAGTGCCAGACAAAGCCGTCACGTTCGTACAACCGCACGCGCGTTTCGACGCCCTCGTCGTCGAACAGACAGAGCTCAACCAACTCGGCGCCCTCCGAGAAAATCGCGAAGTTCGTGCCCGAGCCGTCATAGGTTGCTCCGAGCGGGTAAGGCGTGCCTGGCCAGCTCTCGATGGTGTCTTGAGTCACGCTGCCAGCGTAGTGCGCGGGGTCGGCGGCTTCCTGACTCTGCCCAGACGAGCCGCCTATCGTGAGTTGTATGACTGACGCAACCACCGCATCCGAGTCGATCGAACAGGTCGAGTTCACGGCAGGCAACGTCTCCTTGCCGCTGGGCTACGTGCTCACCGACGGCTATGGCACTCGCTTCCGCCCGAACATCGTCGCGCTGCTGGCCGTGCTCACGCCGCTCATGGTCGTGTCGGGCTGGGCGGTGCCGCGCATTCTCAAGGCGCTGAAGAAGAAGCGCCGCTAGGTGGCGACGCAGCGCACGAGCTGCATCCTCGCCATCGATGGTCGCTCGGGCGCCGGCAAGACGACGCTTGCGAGCGATGTCGCCCTCGTGACGGGCGCGCAGCTCGTGCACGTCGAGGACTTCTACCCAGGCTGGGGTGGACTCGCCGACGGTGCCGACTACCTCGTGCGCGAGGTGCTCGAGCCCGTGCTTGCGGGTGACGTGGTCGTGCCGCGGCGCTGGAACTGGCATGCCGACGCGTTCGAACTCGGCGTACCCGTGCATCCCGGGCTCATTGTGGTCGAGGGATGCGGTGCCCTGACGCGCGCGAGCCGACGGCTCGTGACCGTGGGCGCGTGGTTTGAGGTCGATGCCGAACTGCGTCACCGTCGCGCCTCACTGCGCGACGGCGATGACGCCTGGTGGGAGGCGTGGCGTCAGCAGGAGGACACGTTCTACGCGGCCGAGGGCTCGGCCGAACTTGCCGACCTCACACTGCCCGCCGACATCGGCGTCGCCGAGGCGATCGCGGTGCTCGCCGACCACGGCTGGCCGGCCCCGCAGCGGGTGGCCTAGCCCCAGCCGAGGTCGTGGAGCTGTGCGTCGTCGATGCCGTAGTAATGCCCGATCTCGTGCACGAGCGTGACGTGAATCTCGTGCCGTAGTTCGTCGAGTGAGCTGCAGAACTCGAGCAGCGGTTCGCGAAACAAGATGATGCGGTCGGGCAGCGGGCCCCAGTCGTAGGTGCCGCGTTCGGTGAGGTCGACGCCGTCGTAGATCCCGAGCATCCAGCCATCTTCGGGGCGATCCTCGACAAGAAAAACGACGTTATCGAGCCCGTCGACCGCGGCATCTGGCAGGGCATCGAGCTCGGCGAAGACGAGTTGCTCGAAGGCATCCAGGTCGATGTTCGGGAACTCGAGGGGCGCGTCGGGCATGACGCCAGCCTAGTGATCGTGCTTGTCAGGCGTCGCTCGCGCGATCGGCGCGCTGAGCTTGAAGTGAATCGCGAGGGTACGGATGAGGAAGCAGACGATCGCGCCGACGAGTTGTGTCGAGACGCCGAGTAGGCCGTCGAGGTGCCAAATGGCGAATGGCACGACCACGAGGGTGGCGCCGACGAGCGCCGGAATCGCGTAGAGCTCGCTCGTGAGCACGGTCGGCACCCGGCCGAGCATCATGTCGCGGATCGTGCCGCCGCCGACGGCCGTGATGACGCCAAGGAGCACGGCGGGAATTGGCTCGACGCCGAATGCGAGCGCCTTCTGAGCGCCGACGACGCAAAAGAGGCTGAGACCCACCGCGTCGAGCACCTGCACGGTCGAGTTGAGGATGTGGTGGGGCCGCGCGACGAAGAACGCGATGAGCGCGCCAACGAGCGCCACCGCGAGATAGATCCAGTCGCCAAACATCGCCGGTGGTGTGTCGCCGAGCAGCACGTCGCGCACCACGCCACCGCCGGTCGCCGTGATGATGCCGAGCGTGACGACGCCGACAATGTCGAGGCGCACGACACGCGTCGCCGCCATCGCGCCATTCAAAGCGAACGCGAAGGTGCCGAGGTAGTCGAAGAGCCTCACGATGAGTTCGGCGGTAGTCACAGAGCCATGGTCGCACCACCAAGAATGAAGCCCATACATTTAGTGTGATCTGCGCTCTGTGTAAACTTTCGAACTGTCGGTCGAATCGACGACGTTTCGACCTGCCACAAAACCCAACCCGCAAAGAGGTGAGACATGTCGCAGCAGCGCATTTCGGCGCTCAACACGCCCGAACGACAGGGCCTATACGATCCCGTGTTTGAACGGGACTCATGCGGCCTCGCCATGGTGGCCACCCTGCGCCGCGCACCGGGCCACGACGTGGTCGAGGGCGCCCTCGACGCGCTCCGCCACCTCGAGCACCGCGGCGCCGTGGGCTCGGACGAAGGCACCGGTGACGGCGCCGGTATCCTGTCGCAGATTCCCGACGAGTTTTTCCGTGCGGTCGTCGACTTTTCGCTCCCGAGCCCGGGCGAGTACGCCGCCGGCCTCGTGTTCCTGCCGGTCGACGAGCCCGACGCCGCGGCGAAGGCGATTGAGCGCATCGCGTCGCAGGAGCGCCTCAAAGTGCTCGGCTGGCGCGAGGTGCCGACGCGGCCCGAGGTGCTCGGCTCGCTCGCGCGCGACGCGATGCCAGTCATCCGCCAGATCTTCGTGACTTCGGCGACAACCAGGGCGAGCGGCATCGAGCTCGACCGCCTCACGTTCCGCATGCGCAAGCGCATCGAGCGCGAACTCGGCGACTACCTGCCCTCGCTGTCGGCGCGCACCGTTACCTACAAGGGCATGGTGACGACGCTGCAGCTCGAGGATTTCTACCCCGACCTCAGCGACCAGCGCTTCACCTCGCGCCTCGCGATCGTGCACTCGCGCTACTCGACGAACACGTTCCCCTCGTGGCCGCTCGCGCAGCCGCTGCGCATGATCGCGCACAACGGTGAGATCAACACCGTCGAGGGCAACCGCCACTGGATGCTCGCGCGTCAGTCGCAGCTCGAGAGCGAGCTGCTCGGCGACCTGCGCCCGCTCTACCCGATCATCACCGAGGGGCTGAGCGACTCGGGCTCGTTTGACGAGGTGCTCGAGCTGCTTACGCTCTCGGGCCGCAGCCTGCCGCACGCCATGATGATGATGGTGCCGGAGGCGTGGGAAAACTCCGACGACATGCCCCAGCAGCTGCGCGACTTCTACGAGTTCCACTCGCTGCTCATGGAGCCGTGGGACGGGCCCGCGTCGATCTCGTTCACCGATGGCCGCTTCGTCGGCGCGACGCTCGATCGCAACGGGCTGCGCCCGGGCCGCTGGATGGTCACCGAGGACGGCCTCGTCGTCGTGGCGAGCGAGACCGGCGTCATGCCGCACCTCGAGCCCGAGCGCATCCGCGCCCGCGGCCGTCTGCAGCCCGGAGTGATGTTCCTCATTGACACCGAGGCCGGCCGCATCATTCCCTCCGACGAGGTGAAGATGGAGCTCGCCCGCTCGAAGCCGTGGGGGAAGTGGCTCGAGTCGACCCGCATCAAGCTCGACGACCTGCCCGAGCGCGAGCACGTGAGCCACACGCCCGCCTCGGTCGTGCGCCGCCAGCGCGCCTTCGGCTACACCGAAGAAGAGCTCAAGATGCTCATCGAGCCGATGGCTCGCACCGGCGCCGAGCCGCTCGGCGCGATGGGCTCGGACACCCCGATCGCCGTGCTGTCCGAGCGCCCACGCCTGCTGTTCGACTACTTCACCCAGGCGTTCGCGCAGGTGACGAACCCGCCACTCGACTCGATCCGCGAGTCGGTCGTGACGTCGATGTCGAGCGGGCTCGGCCCGGTGCGCAACCTGCTCACCGCGACCGAGGAGCACGCGAGCCAGGTCATCCTCGACTTCCCGGTGATCGATAACGATGAGCTCTCGAAGATTCGTCACATTGACCGCACGCCCGGTTCGCGCCGCACGCGCGTCATCTCGGCGCTCTACGCCGTGGCCGAGGGCGAGCACGCCATGGAGCATCGCCTCGAGGCGATGTGCGAAGAGGTGGATGCGGCGGTCGCGCGCGGCTCGCAGTTCATCATCATCTCTGACCGCGACTCCGACGAGCAGCTTGCACCGATCCCGACCCTGCTCGCCGTGAGCGCCGTGCACCAGCACCTCATTCGTGAGGGACACCGCATGGAGGTCGGCCTGCTCGTCGAGACCGGCGACGCCCGCGAGGTGCACCACATCGCGACGCTGCTCGGCTACGGCGCGAGCGCGGTGAACCCGTACCTCGCGATGGAGTCGGCCGAGGAGCTCGTGCGTAGCGGCTCGCTTAAGGGCATCACCGTCGACGACGCCGTGCACAACCTCATCAAGGCGCTCGGCAAGGGCGTCATGAAGATCATGTCGAAGATGGGCATCTCGGCTGTGTCGTCGTACATCGGCGCGCAGGCATTTGAGGCGGTCGGCCTCTCGCAGGAGCTCATCGACACGTACTTCACCGGCACCGTGAGCCGCCTCGGCGGCATCGGCATCGACACGATCGCCGAGGAGACCCGGCAGCGGCACGTGCTCGCGTACCAGTCGGAACGCGCGGCGCTCGATCACCGCCGCCTCGAGTCGGGTGGCGAGTACAAGTGGCGCCGCGACGGTGCCCCGCACCTGTTCAGCCCCGAGGCCGTGTTCAAGCTGCAGCACTCGACGCGCAGCCAGCGCTACGACGTGTTCCGCGAGTACACCTCGCTTGTGGACAACCAGGCGCGCGAGCTGAAGACGCTGCGTGGCCTGTTCAAGCTGCGCACCGAGGCGCGCTCGCCGATTCCGATCGACGAGGTCGAGTCGGTGAGCGAGATCGTCAAGAAGTTCCAGACCGGCGCGATGTCGTACGGTTCGATCTCGCAGGAGGCGCACGAGACGCTCGCGATCGCGATGAACCGCCTTGGCGGCAAGTCGAACACCGGCGAGGGCGGCGAAGACACCGACCGCCTGCTCGACCCCGAGCGCCGCAGCGCGATCAAGCAGGTTGCCTCGGGTCGCTTCGGCGTGACGAGCATGTACCTCACCCACGCCGACGACATTCAGATCAAGATGGCGCAGGGCGCGAAACCCGGCGAGGGTGGTCAGCTGCCCGGCGAGAAGGTCTACCCATGGGTCGCGCGCACGCGGCACGCGACGCCCGGCGTCGGCCTCATTTCACCGCCGCCGCACCACGACATTTACTCGATTGAAGACCTCAAGCAGCTCATCTTCGACCTCAAGCGCGCGAACCGCGACGCCCGCATCCACGTGAAGCTCGTATCCCACTCGGGCATCGGCGCAGTGGCGGCCGGCGTGGCGAAGGCGAAGGCGGATGTGGTGCTCGTTTCGGGCCACGACGGCGGCACCGGCGCGAGCCCGCTCAACTCGCTCAAGCACGCGGGCACGCCGTGGGAGATCGGCCTCGCGGAGGCGCAGCAGACGCTCATGCTCAATGGGCTGCGCGGTCGCGTGACGGTGCAGGTGGATGGACAGCTCAAGACTGGCCGCGACGTCGTCATCGGCGCGCTGCTTGGCGCCGAGGAGTTCGGTTTTGCGACCGCGCCCCTCGTCGTGTCGGGCTGCATCATGATGCGCGTGTGCCACCTCGACACCTGCCCGGTCGGCGTCGCGACGCAGAACCCGCAGCTGCGCGAGCGCTTCACCGGCAAGCCGGAGTTCGTCGAGACCTTCTTCGAGTACATCGCTGAGGAGGTTCGCGAGATTCTCGCGTCGCTCGGCTTCCGCAGTCTCGAGGAGGCGACCGGCCACGCCGAGCTACTCAACCTCGACGACGCCGTCGAACACTGGAAGGCCGACGGACTCGACCTCGAGGGCGTGTTTGCTGTGGCCGGTCGCGGCGATCGCCGCCACACGACGCAGCAGGACCACGAGCTTGAGGCGCAACTCGACTGGGCCTACATTCCGCAGGTGCGCGAGGCGCTGAAGTCGGGGGAGCGCATCCGCCTTGATCTCGCGATCGCGAACACCGACCGCTCCGTGGGCACGATGCTCGGCAACGAGCTGACGAAGCTGCTCGGCGAGGCCGGCGCGGAGCCCGGCACGATCGAGCTCAACTTCACGGGCTCGGCGGGGCAGTCGCTCGGCGCGTTCGTGCCTCGCGGGATCAACATCACGCTGTTCGGCGACGCGAACGACTACGTCGGCAAGGGCCTCTCGGGCGGGCAGGTCGTGGTGCGCCCCGACCGCCGCGCGAGCTTCGTCGCCGAGCGCAACGTCATCGCGGGCAACGTCATCGGCTACGGCGCGACGAGCGGTGTTCTGGCGCTGCGCGGCGTCGTGGGCGAACGGTTCCTCGTGCGCAACTCGGGCGCGATCGGCATTTGCGAGGGTGTCGGCGACCACGCGCTGGAGTACATGACCGGCGGCACCGCGGTGATTCTCGGCCCGACCGGCCGCAACATCGGCGCGGGCATGTCGGGTGGCACGGCGTACGTGCTCGACCTCGACACCCGCAAGGTGAACCCCGAGGCCCTCGCGAGCGGCGAGCTGCAGCTGCAGTCGTTGAGCGATGAGGACGTCATGGAGCTGCGCGTGCTGCTTGAGCGGCACGCCGAGCTCACCGAGTCGGCCGTCGCGCGACGGCTGCTGGATGCTGCGGACTGGTCGCGCTTCACGCGGCTCGTGCCGCGCGACTGGGCGGCGGTGCACGCGATTCGTGACCGGGCCGAGCAGCAGGGCGATGACCCCGACAGCGAACTCGTATGGGAAAAGATCAAGGAGGTGACCCGTGGCTGACCCGCGTGGATTTCTCAAGGTAACTGAGCGTGAACTGCCGCCGAAGCGACCGGTGGCGGTGCGCATCCTCGACTTCAAAGAGGTGCAGCAGATTCAACGTGACGGTGCGGTGCTGCAGCGTCAGGCGGGTCGCTGCATGGACTGTGGTGTGGCGTTCTGCCACCAGGGCTGCCCCCTCGGCAACCTGATTCCGGAGTTCAACGACCTCATCTGGCGGGGCGAGTCGAAGCTTGCCGCCGACCGGCTCCACTCGACGAATAACTTCCCCGAGTTCACGGGCCGTCTCTGCCCGGCGCCCTGCGAGTCGTCGTGCGTGCTGAGCATCAACCAGCCCGCCGTCGCGATCAAGTCGATCGAGCAGGCCATCGCTGACGACATCGCCGAGAACGGCTGGATGGAGCCGCACGCTCCCGCCCGCCTCACTGGCCAGACGGTCGCGGTTGTCGGCTCGGGGCCCGCGGGTCTCGCGGCGGCGCAGCAACTGACGCGCGCCGGTCACACCGTCGCGGTGTACGAGCGCGACGACCGCATCGGCGGCCTGCTGCGCTACGGCATCCCCGACTTCAAGCTCGAGAAGGACCGCATCGACGCCCGCATCGAGCAGATGACGGCCGAGGGCACGCGCTTCCGCACCGGCATCGAGATCGGCCGCGACATGACGTGGCGCCAGCTGCGCGAGCGCTTCGACGCGGTCGTCGTGGCGACCGGAGCACTGAAGTCGCGTGAGTTGGCAGTGCCGGGGCGCGACATCGACGGGGTGCACACCGCGATGGAGTACCTCGTGCAGCAGAACCACGCGAGTGCGGGCGACCAGGTCGCCGAGCAGATCTCGGCGAAGGGCAAGCACGTGGTCGTGCTCGGCGGTGGCGACACCGGCTCGGACTGCATCGGTACCGCGCACCGTCAGGGAGCCAAGAGCGTGACGAACCTCGCGATTGGCGTGCAGCCACCGAGCGAGCGTCCGGCACACCAGCCGTGGCCGACGCATCCGAACCTGTTCGAGGTGCAGACGAGCCATGAGGAGGGCGGCGAGCGCAAGTACCTCGCGTCGACCGTCGAGTTCCTCGCGGACGACGACGGCAAACTGCGCGCGCTACTCGTGGCCGAGACCGAGATTGTCGACGGCGTGCGCCGCCCGAAGGCGGGCACCGAGCGGGAGATTCCCGCCGAGCTGTGCCTGCTTGCGCTCGGCTTCACCGGCACCGACGCGGAGTCGCTGCCGGAGCAGCTCAGTGTGACGCTCGAACGCGGCGCAGTGTCGCGCGATGACGACTACGCGACCGAGGAGCCTGGCGTATATGTGGCGGGCGATGCCGGTCGAGGCGCGAGCCTCATCGTGTGGGCCATTGCGGAGGGCCGATCAGCCGCGGCCGCAGTTGACCGCTACCTCACGGGCTCGACGGTGCTGCCCGCGCCGGTGCGTGCGAGTGAGCGGCCGCTGAGGCTCTCGTAGTTGGGCGCTCGTTCACCCAGCATCCTGCCCACTATGGAACAGTGGCGGCCATGGTTGGGGAGCAGCGAGTGATGCGGGGCGGGGTCGCGCTCACCGCGGCCGGCGTCACCGGAGCACCCTTGGCGGGGTGCACAGGTGATGGTGCGGACAGTGTGGGGAGCGTGACCCCGAGTTACGCCGATGAGATTCACCCGGCGTTGACGACGGAATTGTGGACCGAGTACTCGGTGGGTGAGGACGAACGCGATGCGTTCGTCGACCGCTACACGTTTCGCGACTCGAGCGAGTTCATTGCCACCGAGGACGACGTCGCGAACCAGTGGGGCCCGTTGCCCGAACTCGATTTCGGCAGCACGGTCGCGGTGCTCGTGGTGCACGGCACGTGCCACCCGATGAAGGCGGAGTTCGCGACGTCGGGTGGTGGCGACCTCTTTCTCGAGTTTCGTCCGATCAACCTCGACAACAATTACGACTGCGGGGAAGACCCCCGCGAGGTCGTGTTGTATGAGTTTGCGCTCGACGATCTCGGTGTCGATGCAAGCACTAAGGTGAAGTTTGTGGCGGAAGAAGAAGAGGAGTAGCCGATGTCGCGTTCTCGCTGGTGGCAGACCGTCGCGGCGGCCCTTGCGGTGGGAATGCTCGCGGGCTGCGGCGCGGGCGGAGTGCCCGGGCCGAACCCGGCGCCGGGCCCCAGCGACGGTGCGACGACGCAGCTCACCGAACTCGACCCCGCATCCAAGAGCTACCTCTGGCAGCAGGATGTGGTGGCGGCGCGCAGCGAGTTCGATGCGCTCGTCGCCAACAATGACTTGCCACTGCTCTTCACCGACGAAGACGGGTGGGAGGCCTGGTGGTCGGATCTGCCGGAAGACCTCCGCGACGAGAGCCTGCAGACGCCAAACCCGGAGTTTGCGAGCGAAGTGCTCGTCATCGCAAACTTCGGTTCATGCCCGCCGCAGTCGCTGACGTTCGCGACCGACGGCGCGGGGCAAATCGCCTATGACCTCGTCACGAGCGAGTCGAGCGGCGACGACCAGATGAACTGTGCATGGAGCCCGCAGGCCGTTTACGCCTATGAGTTCTCGCTCGACGACCTCGGTGTCGATTCGGTCGACGACGTCACTGTTTCGCCGCAGTAGCCGCGCACACGGGGTGGGTGGCCGAGCAGTTTTCGCACACTACGAGCCGCTGTTGGCAGGTGTCATCGGCGCAGTTCTGCAGGCGCGGGGTGGGGGAGTCACAGACGACGCAGCGGCCGATGACCTTGGCGTCGGGCGCGAAGTCGATGTATTGGCGGCCGTCGAACACGGTGAGTGAGCCCTCCCAGAGCCCGTCGTTGCCGAAGCGCTCGCCGTAGCGCACGATGCCGCCGTCGAGTTGGTAGACCTCCTGGAAGCCGCGATTGATCATGAGCGCCGAGAGCACCTCGCAGCGCACGCCGCCGGTGCAGTAGGTGACCACGGGCTTGCCCTTGAGGTCGTCGTACTTGCCCGAGTCGAGCTCGCGGATGAAGTCGTGGGTGGTGACGGTGTCCGGCACCACCGCATCCTTAAACCGGCCGACCGTGGCCTCGGCTGCGTTGCGGCCGTCGAAGAAGACGGCATCGGGCTTCTGCTCGAGCAGCTTGTGGAGTTCCTCCGGGGCGAGGTGCGTGCCGCCGCCGACGACGCCCTGCTCGTCGACTTCGAGCTCGTCGGGTGTGCCGAACGACACGATCTCGGGGCGCACTCGCACCGTGAGGCGGGGGAAGTCGAGGCTGAAGCCCTCGTCGTCGAGGCCGGTGCCCTCCGACCACTTCATGTCGACGTCCTTGAACGGCGCGTACTGCTTCAGCGCGCGCACGTACTTCTTGCACTCCACCACGTCGCCACCGACCGTGCCGTTGATACCGTGCGGCGACACGATGATGCGGCCGCGCAGCCCGAGTCGCTCGCACAGCGTGTGCTGCCAGAGCCGGATCGCGTCGGGGTCGGCCAGGGGAGTGAAGACGTAATAGAGGAGGATCTTCGGAGTGGCCATAGTCGCCAATTCTACGTTCGCGAGGGCGTTCGCCGCGTATCCCTAGACTGGGCTGGTGACTGCCGCATCCTGGACAACGATCGACCCCGCCGCCACCGACATTCAGCTTGTCGTGTGTGACATGGACGGCACCCTGCTGACGACCGCCGGGCATTTCCCCGAAGGCTTCGACGAGCTGCGTGAGCTCGTGCGGGCGCGGGGTGTGACGTTCGTGCCCGCGAGCGGTCGCCAGCTTGCGACGCTCGAGCACATGTTTCCCGGGCTTGAGGGTGGCTCGTTCGTCGCCGAGAACGGCAGTATCGTCGTGCACAACGGCGAGGTCATCTCGACTACGAGCGTTGACCGCGACACCGTGACGCGAGTGGTTGCCACCGTGCGCGAGGCCGAGGGCTTCGACATCGGGCTTGTCTACTGCGGCGTGAACGGCGCGTATGTCGAGCGCACTGACGACGCCTTCCTCGCCGAGGCGAGCAAGTACTACGCGAAGTTGGATGTGGTCGACGACCTCACTCACGTTGACGACCCGGCGCTCAAGCTCGCGATCTTCGACTTCACGAGCTCGCAGGCGGTGGCGGATGCGCTGCTCGGCGACCTCGCCAAGTCGCTTCAGGTGGTGGTCTCAAGCGCGAACTGGGTCGACATCATGGTGCCCGGCGTGCACAAGGGGCTCGGCGTGCGGGCCCTGCAGGAGGCGCTCAGTGTGACTGCCGCGCAGACCGCCGTGTTCGGGGACTACCTCAACGACTTTGACATGATCTCGACCGGCGACTGGTCGTTCGCGATGGCGAATGCCCACCCAGACGTGCTCGCCGAGGCGAACTACGTGGCACCAAGCAACGACGAGTTCGGCGTCGTGCGGGTGCTGACGTACTTGCTCTCCAGCTAGGCTGCCCGCAGGTGTCGGAAAATCGTAGGGCCGGCACGACGACCCGCCTCGGTGCGGACAACTGGATGGAGACCACGATGACCGATCGCGAACCCGGCAGCTTCACCGCCGAAGAGCTTGCTAGCCCGAGCACCGACGCCGCGACACTCGCGCGGGCCGCCGCTGTGCGCCCCGACCTGTGGTCGGCTATTCTCGCGAACCCGAACTGCTACCCGGAACTCGGCGACTGGATCCGCCAGCAGCAGGGTGTCCAGAACGTGCCGCCTGCGCAGCAGCAGAACCAGCACGGCCAGCAGCAGGCGCAGCCCGGTCAGCAGCAGCGCCAGCCCGATCAGCAGCAGGGCCAGTACGGCCAGCAGCAGAACCAGTACGGCCAGCAGCAGGGCCAGCCCGGTCAGCAACAGGGCGGCACAAACCAGTTCTTCGATGGTGCTCAGCAGATGGCACAGGGCGCGAAGAGCTTCCTCAACGATGCCGGTCAGCGCGCGAGCAAGCGGGCGAGCGACGACCCGAATAGCTTCCTCAACAAGTTCACGTGGGGTCAGGTCGGCGTCGTGATTGCGGCCGTCGTTGGATTCATCGGTCTCTTCTTGCCTGCCGTTTCGGCGAGCGCGTACGGGTTCAGCGTCTCGGCGAGCTTCATTCAGTCGGGTGACGGCGTGCTGCTGCTGATTCTGTTCCTCGGCACGATCGGCCTCACGATATTCTCGGGCTACTCGACGCAGCGACCCGTACTCATCACTTCGTGGGTTGTCGCGCTCATCGCGGGCGTCGTCTCGGTGATCGACGCGATCGCGACCCTGGCAAACGTCGCCGGCTCCGGCTTCGGACCGGGCCTCGGCATCTTCGTCGTGCTGCTCGTCGGCCTCGCGATCATCGCCGGCACGGTGCTCGACATCATGCAGCGCCGCAAGGGCTAGGTCGCTAGTCGATCATGACGATGGCCACGGTCTGCGCGACCGTGGCCATCGTTCGTTTCATCGTGCCCGCAATGGCACCTGCTAAGGCGCACTCCGCGCATCGCTTCGGCGTGACGAGTACCTCGAAGCGTTGGCCGAATTCTCCGCCTTCCCGGCGTCTTGCTGGGGTCCTGGCCTACAGAGTGAGGTTCCTGCATAGACAGTTCTCAAACCCCAACTCTGATTCACGACGATCGAGGTCCTCGCATCAAGAAAGCGGCATCAAACCTGGGGCGCTTCACAACCGTGGTACACGAGAGCACGCATGGTGCGGCTCCTTCGGTGGGTGGGCTGCCGGCCGGGGGCCGGGTTCGGTGCGGGTCGGTCTCAGAAGGCGCTGGCGGCGGCTTCGGCGACGGCCTGGTCTTGGTCACCGGTTCCTCCGCTGACGCCGACGGCGCCGACGACCTGGCCGTCGCGCTCGAGCGGGATGCCACCGGCGAAGATCATCACCCGACCGTCGTTGGAGGCGTCGATGCCGTAGAACTGCTCACCGGGTTGGGCGAGGTCGCCGAGGTCGTTGGTGGCTGTGTCGAACGCGCGGGCCGTGAAGGCTTTGTTGATCGAGATGTCGATGCTGCCCAGCCACGCTCCGTCCATCCGTACGTGAGCGACGAGATTGCCGCCGGCATCGACGACGGCGATGTTACTGGGCTGACCCTGCGTGCTGGATTCAGCTTCTGCTGCCGCGATGACACGTTTGGCGTCGTCCAACGACAATGTAGGAATAGATAGCATCGCTTGCTCCTTCGAATGTGGCGTGCGCTTTGTGACTCGAGCCGCTCCAGAGCCGCCCGTTGGTTTGCCTGTTGAGTTTGTGACAGACAGCGCTCGTGTTGTGCTTCGCGTTGCGAACGTGCGTGGGCGGACTACGGGAGCTTGGACGCGAGGACGTCGGCCGCCAGGATCTCGGGTGCTGCGCCGAGGAGGTGCTGGTTGGCCATCAGGGCGGCGACGATGGCGCCGTTGGCGTGGGCGTCGCGAGCGGCCTCGTCGGGGAATGCATCGAAGATCCAGAAGGTGTCGGCGTGGGTCCTGACCGCGAACCAGACAATCGTTCCTACTTCTTCGTTGGCGAGGGTGACAGCGCCGGCGAGCAGATCGGCGACCGCGTCGTGCTGTCCATCGGCCGCGACGATCTTGGCGACGAAGGCATACGGGAGTGATGCGGGTGTGGACATGAGGGACTCTCCTTGACGTCGGGGTTCTTCGTGGGACGAGTTGAGCGTATGACGAGCGAGGGCCGGTGGGGAGTGGCGTATACGGCAGTATTGCTATTGTTTACGTCATGCGTATCGGACTCATCGCGATCGACGGCTGCTTCGGTTCGGCTATCGCGTCGATCATCGACATCGTGCGGGTGGCCGACGGAGCCCGCGGCGATGTCGACCCGCGGATCGACCCGATCGAACTCGCCATCCTCGGACCGAAACGGCGAGTGACCACGACGGCATCGATGACCCTGTCGGTGGACCACCCGCTGTCGGAGTCCGGAGAGTTCGACGTGGTCGTCGTCCCTGCGCTTGGAACCCTTACGGCCGCCGCCACCAACGACGTCCTCCAGAGCCGAGATGCTCGTTCGGTCATCACCTCGCTCGGGCGCCTCGACGAGGCGACCACCCGGATCGCCGCGGCGTGCACCGGCGTGTTCGCTGTCGCCGAGACCGGACGGATGCATCATCGGAGGGCGACGACTAGCTGGTTCCTGGGGCCGGAGTTCCTGAAGCGCTATCCGACCGTCGCCCTCGATCTCGACACCATGGTCGTGGCCGACGGGAACCTCGTCACCGCCGGCGCCGCGTTCGCCCACATCGACCTCGCGCTCTCACTCGTGCGATCGATCAGCCCCGACCTGGCCCAACATGTCGCCAAGCTCCTCATCATCGACGAGCGTCCGTCGCAGGCGGCCTTCGTCGCCTACGAACATCTCCGGCACGAGGACCCGATCGTCGTCGAGTTCGAACGCTTCGTGCGCGCCCGCCTGGACGAACCGTTCAACGTCGCCTCCGTCGCGCAGTCGCTCGGCACCAGCCGGCGCACCCTCGAACGACGAGTCCGTGCGGCGCTCAACCTCACTCCGCTCGGCTTCGTCCAACGGCTTCGCATCGAACGAGCTCGGCACCTCTCAGCAACCACGGACTTCACCTCCGCCGAGATCGCGCTACGGGTCGGCTACGCGAACGCCGAGACTCTGCGCTCCCTCCTGCGCAGGGAGCGACGCCGTTCCTGACCTATCGCCATGCCTGTAGCCGGTGTCCTCGCCGGGCGGCACTGATTCCAGGCGATAGTGACTGGCCAGTCGCCCCTGGACGATCTTGGTGACGTGACCCCCTACGTGCTGTGGACTCGCTGACCCATAGCGTGAGTCATGGACAGCGGCGAGCTGACACAGAATCAAAAGATCACCGCGCTCGGCAACGGAGTGTTGCCTCTGCATGCAGCGACCGCACTGTCCTTGCTTGCGGCTTGAACCGGTACTGCGCGAGTGAACGTGTCAAGGAATAACACGTGTCGTGCACGGTTGAGGTGAGTGTTCAGGCGTGCACCGCCCACGTCCAGATCAGCAGCATCGTAACGAGGAAACCGGCGATCTGGTTGAGCCAGAGAAAACGTCGCCAGCCGATCGTGGCCTCTTCGCAGCGTTCGTCCGCCAGAGATCTGTACTTCCAGATCGTTACGATGTAGGGCAGCACGACGACGGCGGCGAGTGGACCCGGCCACGAGCTGGGCAGCATCACCAGAGCGGCCCCGATGTAGCCGATCAGCGCGAACCGGGTGGTGCGTCCGGCCCCCAGAAAGGTCGCGACCGAGGCGATGCCGGCGTTGCGATCGGCGATGATGTCCTGCACCGCGCCGAACGCGTGGGTCGCAATCCCCCACAGGGCGAACGCGAGGATTGTCAGCACAAGCGGAAAGTCCCATGCGGCACCAGCGAGAACAAGGCCGTAGACCGCCGGCGAGAAAAAGTGCACTGAGCTGGTGACGGAGTCGAGGAATGGCACCTCCTTCCATCGAAACGGCGGGGCCGAGTAGGCGATGACGAAGAACACGCTCACGACGAGCACGATGCGACTCGCCGGGTTGCCGATGATCAGCAGCCAGGCGATGAAGGGCGCGCTCGACAGGGTCGCGGCGATCACCGTGGTGCGGTGAAGACGCCGATCAAGCACGGCACCCTGCGCGCCTCCCTTGCGTGGGTTGCGCAGGTCGGACTCGTAGTCGAAGACGTCGTTGATGCCGTACATGAGCAGGTTGTACGGGATCAGGAAGAATACGGCTCCGACCACGAGGGCGATGTCGAGGTGGCGTGTCGTCATCAGGTAGGCGGCAGCGAACGGGAAAGCGGTGTTGATCCAGCTGATCGGGCGCGATGAGACCAGAATTGCGAGGGGCGTTGCGGAGGTGGTCATCGTGTCACCTCTCGGTCGAAGGCGAGAGCACCGACGGCGGGTAGTCCGAATGCGATCGTGATCGGGTAGGCGAAGTCCTCGATCGGGGCGAGTCCGATGCGCAGACCGCTGACCAGCTGATCGGGGTAGCTGTACAGGTCGGCAGCGATCATGATGTTGTCGAAGATCGCCGTCAGTACCACCAGCACCACTGCCGTGCACGACGACGCGGCCAGCCGACGCTTCGCCCCTGGTCGCCGCATCGAGAACCCGACGGCGGTCGCAGCAGCCACAAGGAACGGCAGGCTAATCAGGAAGTACGTCACCGGTCACCACCGTCACTATCAGCCGAGCGCACCCCGATCACGCGCTCGAAGACGGCAAACAGCACCAGCGCAAGGTAGGTGAGGAAGGCGAGGAACCCCAGCTCTTCGATGGGCAGGTGCGGCGCGATGTCGACACCCACGAACCATGGGCCCGATCCGCGCACGAACACGCCCGTGGCGATGCCCACGATGTCCCAGGCGAGCAGAAACAACCAACCGCCGCCGAGGAGGATGCCGGTGCGCGCCGGCTGGTGCCACAGCGCTAGCTTCCAGCGGGCGTCGCACGCCATCACACCGGC
This sequence comes from Gulosibacter sediminis, assembly GCF_023370115.1. Classification (NCBI taxonomy): domain Bacteria; kingdom Bacillati; phylum Actinomycetota; class Actinomycetes; order Micrococcales; family Microbacteriaceae; genus Gulosibacter; species Gulosibacter sp. ACHW.36C. The sequence goes on from NZ_CP097160.1 coordinate 699,560, forward strand.
GGTCGCGGCGACGATGGCTGTCAGGTAGAGGCCAGGCATCAGCCAGTTGCCGTCATCTCGGGCATCCGTCCGGGTGATCGATCCCCGCGAATGAGCTTGGTGACGATCTCGGCGGAGATCAGACACATCGGTAACCCGATGCCCGGTGCCACGTCAGCGCCCACCCTGTAGAGCCCGTCGATTCCACGCACGGTGTTCCGGTCACGGAACATCGCGCTCTGGCGCAGGGTGTGCGCCATGCCGAGGGCATTCCCGCGCCACGTTCGCAGATCAGTGGCGAAATCCTGGGGCGCGATCGTGCGCCGCACGACGATCCGGTCGGCGAGGTCGGGAATCTGACACCACTGCGAGATCTGTTCAATGACGCGGTCTGCGGCGCGCTCGATGCGAGCATCTCCCGTCCCGTCGATTCCGCCACGACCGGACAATGGGTCAGCGGGTGAGGGAACAAGGACGAAAAGGTTGGTGTGGCCCGGCGGCGCAACGCTGGGGTCAGTGTGCGACGCCGCGCACACGTAGAGCGACGCCGGGTCGGGAAGGTGGCCGGGTGAGCGGGTGATCGCTTCGAAGTTCGCACGCCAGTCGTCCGTGAACAGCAGCGTGTGATGCGCGAGCTGCTCGATCTCCCCACGCACACCAAGCAGAAGCAGCAGCGCCCCGGAGCTCGGTGACCGGTCACTTCGTCTGGGTTTGTCGGCCGCACCTTCGAGGAGGTCGTGTTCGAGGTGGTGCAGGTCGGTGGAGGAGACGACGATCTGCGCTGAATGGTGCGCTCCGTCGGCGAGATCAACGCCGGTGACGGCCCCGTCACGGTGGGCGATGTGCCGCACATCACTGCCTCGGTGGATGCGCACACCCCGAGTCGTCGCCAGTCGCTCCAGCGCGGAGACGACCGTTCGCATTCCGCCCATCGGGTAGAGGACGCCGTCATCGAGGTCGAGATGGCTCATCAGCTGGTACAGCGCGGGAACCTCGTACGGCGAGCCACCTAGGAATACGGCTGGGTATTCCAGCACCTGACGGAGTCGCGGGTCGTGAAAGCGGTCTTCTACGTGCCCGGCGAGCGTGCGCAGCAGTGCCGGTGCGAGCCGTGGCAGGCTGCGCAGGACCTTCGGATGCCGCAGCACGGCGGCGGTGGAGAAGCTGTCATAGAGGAAGTGGTCGAGCGCGAGCCGGTAGGCGCTGCCGGCGGATTCGAGGTATGCGTCGAGCCGCGCCCCCGCGCCGGGCTCCATCGATTCGAACAGCGACGTGGTCTGCGCGCGACCCGTCACGATGTCGAAGGGGTCGTGACCTTCGCTGAACACCCGATACGCCGGGGTGAGGCTCACTAGATCGAGCTCATCGGCCGCGGTGGTCCCGAGCAGCCGGAAGTAGTGATCGAACACCTCCGGCATCAGGTACCAGCTCGGTCCGGTGTCGAAGCGGAACCCGTCCTGCTCCCACGTGCCTGCCCGCCCACCTAGTTCGTTGCGCGCTTCGTGCAGGTCGACCTGAAGTCCGCCTTCGGCCAGCAGCGCCGCTGTCGCGAGCCCGGCGACACCGCCGCCGATGACGATCGCCCGGGTCATGCCGTGACCTCGCGGGCGGTGCCCCCGAACGAGGCGCGCAACGCGATGAGCGCCTTGTGCGAATTGGGCACCGAGGCGCGGCCCGATCCTCCTGCTTCCAGGCGTCGTGCAAGTGCCGCGAAGAGCTGATGGGCGGCGACGACAGCACGGCGACAGTCCGGGGGAAGGTCGGGGATCGCACGGGCGGCGACGTTGAGATCGCGGCGGATGCGATCGAGGGTCGCCGCTCGCACGGTCGCGTCGTCGCCGCCAAGGTAGTCGCGCCCGAGTACCTGTCGGTCATGGTCGGCATCGCGCAGGAAGTTGATGTCCTGGAACGCGGCCCCCAGGTGCCGCGCACCTGCCCTGAGATGAGCGGGGGCGGTCAGAGTGCGGTGTCGTCCGGCGTTCAGGAACACCTGCAGGCACATCAGTCCGACGACCTCAGCAGACCCGTGGACGTACGTTCCGTGCGACGCGGCATCGTGCGTGGTGACGGTGACGTCGGTGCGCATGGCGTCGAAGAATGGGCGGATCAAACCCTCTTGGATGCCGCATTCTCGCGCGGTGCTCGCGAAAGCGTGGATGATGAGGTCGGTGCTGAACCCCGATGCAACGGCGGCGATCGTCTCGGACTCGAAGGCATCGACGAGTCGACGCAGCCCGGTCTCGTCCCCTGCTCCGGCGCGACCGGGTCCGTCAACGATCTCGTCGGCAATGCGTACCAGAGCGTAGACGGTGCGCACGTGATCACGTACTCGGGGTCCGAGCAGGCGGGTCGCGAGCGTGAACGACGTCGAGTAGTGATCGATCACCACCAGCGCAGCGGCACGTGCGACCGCGTCGTAACGCTCGGCATCAGTCGCTTCCCTTCCCAGGGCATCTCTCATGGCATCCGCCCCTCAATCTCGGTCGCGACGTCCTCCACGAGGGCCGCGACGCCGTTCGAGAACGATCGCGCCAGCGAGCGAGCGCTCTCCAGGTGCTGCTCCACCAGCTCGGCGACCGCATCCCGCGCACCACTGCGCTCGAGTTCCAGCCGCGCATGCCGCAGGGCAACCGGTCCGGTGCGGGCGAGCGCTAACGCTCCCTCGACCTCCGGCCATGTCGCGGCGCCGCGTGCCAAGGCGACCAGAGGCGTCCGCTTACCCTCGCGTAGGTCGGATCCGGCTTCGCGTCCGGCTTGCGCCGGAGTACCGAAGGCGCCGATGAGATCGTCGACGAGCTGATACGCGATACCCAGGTGGATGCCGATCCCGGCGAGGTCGCGGTCGTCTTCGCCCCCCGCGCCGGCCATCAGCGCACCACAGCGCAACGGTGCGGAGAAGGAGTAGGCCGCAGTCTTGTCGGCGGTTATCCGCAGCGCGGCTGCGGAGTCCGTGCCCCCGCGAGTGGCATCGGCCCATTCGCCGACGGCTGACACCGCGATCGCCTCGTCGAGGTGAGCCACCAGGCGACCTCTGATCGGCGATCGCACATCTGCCGTGAGCAGGGTGCGCGACGCAGCGTAGAGCAGAAGGTCGCCGACCAGCAGCGCGCCGGCATCGCCCACACGACGGCTCGCGTCCAGGCCCTCTCCCATGCGTCGAGCGTCCTGGGCAAGGGTGCCGCGCACGTTGAGCACACCGCGGCGACGAGTGTCCTGGTCGATGATGTCGTCGTGCACCACGAACGCGCCGTGCAGGAGCTCGAACGCCGCGGCGACCTGCCACAGCGCCGCAGGCTCGGGCCGCCGGGTGCTGAACGATCGAAACGAGCGGATGACGAGTTCGGGTCGGAAGCGCTTGCCGCCGGCGACCGCTGCCCGCATCTGTCCTCGAAGCGTTTCACCCGGTTCACCGGGGAGAGGGAGAGCATCGATGGCGGTCTGCAGCTCCTCTTCGATACGGCTGCGGTCCGCGTCGGTCAGGCTGCACATCGCTGCTCCAACTGGGCGAGCTGCATCACGAACCACGGGCTAAACGCCCACGGCGTCAGTTGCGCGGCGGCGTGGATGCGACCCGGTTCCGCCCAGACGTGCTCGCATACCTCGTTCGGATCCGGCCTGGGCTCGCCCACGATCGTCGCGCGGAAGACCGGGCAGATCTCGTTCTCGACGATGCCGCTCGCGTCCAGCGCACGGTAGCGGAAGTCGGGCAGCACCTCCGCGAGATCGTCGAGTTCGACGGACAGCTCCTGCCGCGCACGTCGGCGGACAGCATCCGCCATCTCTTCACCCGGCGAAGGATGGCCACAGAAGCTGTTTGTCCACACCCCGGGCCAGGCCTGCTTCCCCAGCGCCCGCCGCGTCACGAGGAGGCGGCCTGCGGCGTCGATGACGTGGCAGGAGAACGCCAGATGCAGTGGGGTCTGCCGATGATGAACCTCATGCTTGAGCGCGGTCCCGATCGGCACGCCTGCCTCGTTCAGGAGCACAACCTGCTCACGCGCATCCATTCTGCCCCAATCACTAGATTTTCTAGCAACCTAGCAAAGTCGGGTGAATGATGGAATAGCCACGCGTGGAGAATGGAGGACTATGCCTGGAATCGAGCCATCTGATCGCGAAGCATTGGTCATGGACGTGCTTCGCGAAGTTCGTGCGTTCGGCGATGCACATGACCGCATGAGCAGTGGGATGAAGCACGGGATGGACATGAACATCACCGATGTCGCCACCCTGCGCCTGCTCATCATGCGAAAAGAACAGGGGCTCGTGGTAACTCCAGCCGACATCGCTCGCCATCTTCGGATCTCCACTGCCTCGACGACGAAGCTTCTTGATCGACTGGTGGAGTCCGGTCACGTGACACGCCACCCGCATGCGTCGGATCGTCGTGCTCGCTCGATCGAGTTGACGGATGCCGCTCGCGCGGAGTTCTTCCGGCTTTTCGGTCGGAGGCTCGCCGCCATGCGCGCCGTGCTCACGGACTTCACGGATGCCGAGTTGGATGCAGCGCGGCGACTACTGAGCGCGATCGGCGTAGCGATGGACGACGAATGACGGCATCCTCGCCTCAGCTCTTCGGTTCGGACGCCGCGCGTTCCCACAATTCGATGCCTCCGGGAATCGTTCGGAAGATCGGGTGCGGTGATGCGGCGTCCGTCAGCCAGATCGCCGCGTCATCGGGGCTGCGGGCGCGTAGTTTTTCACCGAGATGCCGCCACTCGAAGTCGAGCTGACCGAGCGTCACCGTTAACGCGACGGCCTCCGATCCTGGTCGCAGGATCCGCTCGCTGTCGAAACGATAGCCGCGCCGGCGAGCATCGGCGGCGACCCCTTCGAGATAGCAGCCGATGGCCGCGAGCGGGTCGGGTGCGGCACGGAACCGCAGCAGTTGTGGATGGTGGCGGTAGCCTTTCGTGCGCTCGGCGAGCACCGCCTGGGCGAGGAGCGCCTCACGCCAGCAGGCGACCAGACCGATCCGGTCGAGGTGCCGAGGATGCAACGACCAGATCCTCATGCCAACTCCTCGCTTCGCACTTCGTCAGGCCCGATCGGCGGTGCAGACTCTCGGCTCAAACGCGACGGCCACCAGATCGCGCGGGTGATGTCATAGCTCAGCGCGGGCACGAGCAGGCTCCTAACGAGGAAGGTGTTAAGCAGCACACCGAACGAGACGATGAACGCGATCTGGACGAGGAAGGGGATGGGGATGATCGAGAGTGCGGCGAACGTCGCCGCCAGCACCAGGCCGGCGGATGTGGTGACACCACCGGTCATGCCAAGCCTGCGCACATCCCACTCACGGATGCCGTGCCGATGGGGTTCCTCGCGCACTCTCGTCACGAGGAAGATACTGTAGTCGATCCTCAGCGCTACCAGGAACACGAATGAGAACAGCGGCACGGCCGGGTCCGCACCGTGGTTCGGCAGCTTCACCTCGGCGCTGCTCGCGCCGGCAGGTCGAGCACGGCATCCGCCGCACCCGTCAGATTGCTCTTGCCGACGAGGATGTAGGCGGGCTGCCGGACCGCGAGGGCAGCCTGGGTGCGATGGGAACCCACTTGTTTCACTAGATACGCTAGTGAAACACTATGAGGGAACGAACAGCGGTTCCAATCATCGGAGGTCGCCGCGTGGAGCAGAATTCAGACCGCACGTCCGCCCCGACCGGTGCGGAGCCAGAGTTGCGCGCGCGCATTCCGGCCGACGGTCAACCACCTCTTGCGCTCGTCCTCGGCGCCACAGGATACCTCGGCGGTCGACTGGTGGCCCGGCTGCTGAACGGCGGCTATCGGGTTCGCGTGCTCGTTCGGCGTCCGGAACGACTCGACGCCTTCTCGTGGGCGGGCCGCGTGGACGTTATCGTCGGGGATGCCGCAGATGAGTCCGTGATGCGAGCGGCTACCGAAGGCGTACAGGTGCTGTACTACCTGATCCATTCGATGACATCCGGATCGCGATTCGAGCAGACCGATCGACAGCTTGCACATACGACAGCTCGGACGGCTGCCGAAAGCGGCGTCGGTCGTATCGTGTACCTCGGCGGCTTGCATCCGGATGGGGACCTCTCCCCGCACCTGCGCTCACGCGTCGAGGTCGGTCATATCCTTCTGGGAAGCGGCGTCCCCACGCTGGCCCTTCAAGCAGGTGTGGTGATCGGATCCGGCTCCGCCTCGTTCGAGATGGTCAGACACCTCACGGAGGTGCTGCCGTATATGCCCGCGCCACGTTGGGTGCGAAATCACATCCAGCCGATCGCGGTCCGCGACGTGCTGCACTATCTGCTCGGCGCCGCCCTCGTGCCGCCCGAGGTCAACGCGGCTATTGACATCGGCGGGCCGGACGTTCTGCGGTACGGCCAGATGATGAACGCGTATGCCGTTGAGGCAGGTCTGCACCAGCGACACATCGCCGCGCTGCCGGTGCTGACACCGTGGCTAGCCTCGCACTGGGTGAACCTGGTCACCCCGATCCCGCGCTCCATCGCACGGCCCCTCGTCGAATCTCTTCAACATGACTGCGTGGTCCGCGACCGCAGCGTGGATGCGATCATCCCCCCGCCTGCGGGAGGACTCACTCCCTACCGGCGCGCCGTGCAGCTCGCGCTCGGCCGCATCGATGCCGACTCGATCGAGACGAGTTGGCAGGACCAGGCCGTACTCGGCGCACCCAGCGACCCGCTGCCGAGCGACCCAGACTGGGCGGGGCGTACCGTTTACACCGACGTGCGGACGGCGCGCACCCGAGCGCCAGCCGAGCAGTTGTGGGCCGTGATCGCTGGGATCGGCGGCAGCAACGGCTGGTACTCCACGCCGCTACTGTGGTCGCTGCGCGGGTGGGCCGATAAGCTGGCCGGTGGCGTGGGACTGTCGCGGGGACGACGCAGCCGTTCTGAGGTGGCAGTCGGCGACGTCATCGACTTCTGGCGTGTCGAGGCACTGGAACAGGGAAGAATGCTACGTTTGCGCGCCGAAATGCGGGTTCCGGGGCTCGCCTGGCTCGAACTGAGGGCAAGTCCCGAAAGCACCGGGTCGCGCTTCGACCAGCGTGCGGTGTTCTTTCCGCGCGGACTCGCCGGGCGTCTGTACTGGCTCGCCGTCCTGCCCTTTCACGGGCTCATCTTCCGTGGAATGGCTCATCGCTTCACCGCAGCAGCGGAGGCCGCAGAATGAAATAGAGCACATCACCGCAAGCGCTGAGATCGAATCCGCAGGCACCGTCGCCGACCGTGCGCGGCAGGTCTCCGTCGTCGGCGGGTGCAGGATGCCGCGGACGGGGCGCTGTCCGCGACCGCCACGGTCATCGTCCCCGCCGTTCCCACCTTCTCGATCTGGTGCGTAATCTATCTCGGACTGCTCGGCTACGCTGGCTGGCAGGAGCTCCCCGCCAAGCCGCACGGGAGAGGCATTGCGGCACGGGATGGTGGATCCTTGCGTCACAACTGCTCAACGCCTCGTGGATTCTCAGCGTCCAGGCCGGCCTGCCCGGGGCTTCGGATGGCCTGCCGATACCTTGGGCGTCTTCACGCCCCTGGTCGGGGTCCGTGTTCCAGCAGAGGGTGTGGCCGGCCTCAAAGGTCTCCAGCTCGATGAGGTCCGGGCGGACGTCGCGGAGTGCTTGCGAGATTCGGACGGGAACGGAGTCGTCTCGGGCGCCGTGGAGGATCAGGGTCGGCGTGGCGAGGTATACGGCTCATGCGGTCCAGTCGAGGGTGAGCCACGGGATTGCGAGCTTCCCTGCTGCGGCGGGTAGTCCACTGCAAGCGCAGTTGGTCGTGATGACTTCCGCCCAGTTGAGGACCGGTGAAGCGAGGATGAGCGCAGCGATCAGCTCTTCGTGTCGGGGTGGTCGGCGAGTTGGAGGGCAATGGCGGCACCCATTGACCGGCCGAAAAGCGCGACGCGTTGCGCTCGACGTCGAACGGCGAACCCGATGGCCTCGTCTACACCGTTCGTCTCTGTGCGGCCGAGGGTTGTTCGGCCGGGTCCGACTCGTGGCCATTCTGCGGTGTTGCGGTAACTGACGACGAGGGAGGTGTACCCGAGTTCAGTTGAGGCGCGGACGCCGCGGAGGGTGCCGACGCGGGGGAGTCCATACGTAAGGCTGACCGGACCGAACTCATGCGGATCATCGAGTACGTCGCCAAGCACTCGACGAACTACTGCATCGTCCACAGGGTCGACCGGCTCGCCCGCAACCGTGCCGACGATGTGACGATCCACCTTGCACTCAAGGACGCGGGTGGCGCGCGGGCTGACGACAGCTGCGACGCCGCGGCGACCTTCTCGGCCCATCGCCAAGCCATCGGTGCACCGGATGTTGACGAACCCGTACTACAAGGGCAGCGTGCGGTACCAAGGTGTCACCTATGCCGGAGCGCACGAGGCGATCGTCCCGAACAAGGTGTGGGATTACGTGCAGACCGTGCTCGGTAGGCACCGCTCGCCGCGGACGCAACGCGGGTGCACGAGCACTACTTGAAGGGCAGGATGTTCTGCGGGCAGTGCGGCTCGCGCCTGATCGTGTGCAACGCCAAGGGCAACTAGGGCACGATCTACCCCTACTTCGTGTGCGCGAGCCGGCATGGCTGAAGGCGCCGCCGAACTCGCCGACCTCGCGTCCCGGAGGACCCATCGCGAAGGCGAGCAACATAAGCTGCTCCAGGCCCACTACGCAGGAGCGATCCCGCCCGACCTCCAGAATCGGATCACCGCGTCGCTGCAGACCATCGAGTCCTGGATCGACGAGGACAACGACGTGCGCGTCGGCTACCGCAACCCGTGCGACGGGCTGAGCGTCCCCGGCCTCCATGCCGACGCCCTGAGCTGGTCCGCCCAAGAAAAGAACGAGGGCCAGGTTGGAACCCTGACCAAGGGCGGACCCTTGGTCGAAAGGTCAAACCTGACCCATTTGGGGTGAGTAACGGGGCTTGAACCCGCGACCTCCTGGACCACAACCAAGCGCTCTACCAGCTGAGCTATACCCACCATGTCGCCGCACCGTTCGCGCGGCAACCACACGATCTTACATCACGATTCGAGCAGGGGTGAAAACTCGTCGACGATGCTTTTCGAAATCTGCTTGAGCGACTCGGTGTCGGGGCCGGGCGCCGACACGATCATGGCCTGGCGGTAGTAGCGCAACTCGCGAATCGACTCGAGGATGTCGGCCGCCGCACGGTGGCCGCCGTGCTTCTCTGGCGACTGGAAGTAGATGCGCGGGTACCACCGTCGCGCGAGCTCCTTCAGCGTCGACACGTCGATGTTCCGGTAGTGCAAGTAGGTGTCGAGTTCAGGCATCTGCTTCGCGAGGAACATGCGGTCGGTACCGATGGTGTTGCCGGCCAGGGGAGCGGTGCGCTCGCCAGGCACGAACCGCTTGACGTAGTCGAGCACTTGCTGCTGCGCCTCCTCGACGGTGACGCCATTCGGGATCTCTTCCGCGAGGCCCGACGTCTTGTGCATGTTCGTGACGAACTCACCCATGTTGTCCATGGCCGCCTGCGACGGCTTGATTACGACGTCGAGGCCCTTCGCGTCGAGCACGTTGATCTCGGAGTCGGTGACGAACACCGCGATTTCGCAGAGCTCATCGACGCCAATGTCGAGACCCGTCATCTCGCAGTCGATCCACACCATGCGGCCATTTTTGTCACTCGAGGCACTCATGCAGTTCATCGTAGTTCCGTGCGGGCCATCTGCCCGTCGGATGTGCATAACTCGCTAGACTGAGATGGTTGCCTCCGTAGCTCAGCGGATAGAGCAGGAGCCTTCTAATCTCTTGGTCGCAGGTTCGATTCCTGCCGGGGGCGCAACTGAGAGACGGAGTCCCGCCGCGCTAGAACGGCGCGGGATCATTGATCGCGTCATAGCTCTGGTCGTCGACGGGTTTGAAGATCGGTCCGACTGGTCTTGGTTCGACGGTGACCCATTCGCCGCGCGGGGTTCGCCACCTGACTTTGCCGCCACCGAGTTGCTCGCACGCCCACGGACGCTGATGTTTCAGCGTGTGGTGTTTTGGGCAGAGGTGTCCCAGGTTTTCGACATCGGTGTTGCCGCCCGCGGCCCACGGTTTCGTGTGATCAAGTTCGCTTTGATGTGCGGGTCTGCGGCAGCCCGGGAATAAACACACTTGGTCCCTGGCTTGCAGGAATCTGCGCATCGATGGGGTCGGGGTGCGGGTATCGACGGTCAACACGTGCCCGGTGATCGGGTCGGTGAAGATTCGTTGGAAGCACTTCGCCTTTGAGACCATGTCGCGGGCCTCGGTCATGCTGACCGGCATCATCCCGTTCAGTGTCGCGACATCACGCGGTGCGTCCGGGTTGAGGAGGTTCAGGACCGGGATGACGATGCTCACCGTCGCGGTCACGCGCGAGTGGCCCTTGGCGTCGTACTCGCGCATGCTCTGCGGCGTCGTGGTGAGGAAGGTCTCGACGAACAGGTCGGCCATCAGCTGGCGCACCGTGCGGGGGTCTTCGATGAACTCGGCGTCTGCAGCAGAGAGTGCTTCCCCGCGTGCTTGTGCGTCGCGGACGCGGCGCCGGTGTTCGTCGGCCTCGGTCACGTGCTCCTCACGGAGCGCTTTGGCTTGCTGCTGCATGAGGTCGTACATCGCGTGGGCCTGCAGCGTTGGGATGTCGGCGGTGATGCGCGACATGCCGAACTCGCGGTCCTCGATCTTGACGTGGCGGGCCTGGTATTCGTGCTCGAACGCGGCCTCAAACTCTTCGGCCCCGAGTTCGGCGGCGAGTTTGCGGGCGTAGGTGTCGGTCGCGGCGACGGTCTCGCCCGTCGCGAACTCGAGCACCTTGGTCGCGTAGTCATCGCGGCGCCCGTCGGGCACGATGCCCGCATGCCGCAACAGCGCGCGAGCATGCCGCATCGTCACCGCCGCCTCGCGGAGTGGGTCGAGCCACACAACAAAATCGGTACCCAGTCGATGCGCGTCATACGCCCGGTTCAGGAGCGCGGTGTCGGACTCGTTCGTGTGAATCCCGAACTCCGCCACGATCGACCGCAGGTTCAACCGCAGCAAATCGTCCGGGCTCGCGACCGAGGAACGTTCCTGCAGTTGCGCGTGCGTCCGGTGCTCTGCGACCGCGTAGGCCTGCGCGAGCCCCATCATCTTCATGTACGCGCCGACTTGTTCAAGTTTCGCCCCGTTCAACACCATGCCCTCAATCGCCGCGAGCGCGTCATTGAGCCCGTCGGTCTCGGGTGGAGGGGTGGTGCCGTCTGGCCGGTGCTTCGGTGCACGACGCATCGGCTCATCAGCATCAGAGCCTGATGGGGGAGTCGTTGCGGTCATCGGGCGTCACCTCCTCGAAGGTGCGTCAATGCGGGGAACCGTTGTCGTAAGTATATACGCATGGAGTCAAGATTGAAGCGCACATACGTTCTAATATTGCCGGCGTGGATGTTCGAGGTTTCGAGCATCCATGGGCCGGTTTTCGACCTAGGTTCACTCTCGCACGAGCCACCGACATGCCCTAGGTGGGCCGGTTTCCTGACGGTTTGGTGGCTGGTTTCAGTTCACCGCCACCCTCCGGCATCGGCATGGCTATCGTGCAGCGTGGGATGGTGTTGGGTAGCGCCGGAGCCATATCAACGTGACCACGCTCTGCTCACAAGGCTGCGGCCTGGCCAACTCGCAGGCGAGCCCCGCGAACTACCCCGCGGCGATCAACCCGCGCGCCGCATCCAGCGCCCGGGCGGCGTCATCGGGGCTGATTGGCACGATCGCCATGGCGGTAATCACGTGGCTCGTGCAGGCCTCGGCCAGTGCATCCTGCGATGCGGCGGGTGCGTTGGGAAGAGCGGCGCGCACTCCCGCGGTCATTGCTGCGCGCAACTCCGCGGTATAGGCGCGGATGGTCTGTGCAACGGCTTCGTCGTGGCTGATCGGCGTGCCGGCAGTGTTGACCAGCATGCATCCGTGCGTCGCCGCCAGCGAACCGCCTCGCAGCAGTGCGGCGCGCAAGCCGACGAGGTAACTGTCGAGGGCGTCTGTTGAAACTTCAGCGCTGGTCAGTGGCTGCAGTCGCGGCCGGATGATCTCGTCGAGATAGCTCTCGACTGCTGCATCGAACAGACCGCGCTTCGAGCCAAATGCGTAGTAGATGCTCGAGCGGTTAAGTCCGGTTGCCTGCTCAAGCTCAGTGAGGGAGGCATTCTCGAAACCGTGCTGCCAGAAGACTGCCCGTGCCGCCCGCACCACCTCGGTGGTGTCAAAGGTTTGGGTGCGACCCATGATTTCCTCCATTGCGTGAACTGACCGGTTCAGTATATTCTAAACCGGTCGGTTCACTATTGAAAGCGTTAGTCGACGCAAGGGGGAGCAACTTCATCATGGTTATTGCAGGTCTCGTACTCGCCGGTATCGCGGCGGTCGTGCACGTGTTCATCTTCTATCTCGAGTCGATCGCCTGGACGGGAGCGCTTGCCCGCAAGACGTTCGGCACCGGCACTGAAGAAGAGGCCGCCGTGCAGAAAGAGCTTGCCTTCAACCAAGGCTTCTACAACCTCTTCCTCGCCATCGCCGTGATCCTCGGCATCATCTTCTACGCCGCGGGCCAGCCCGCCATCGGCGCGACCCTCGTCTTCACCGGCGCCGGCTCGATGGTCGCGGCCTCGCTCGTGCTGCTCATCACGAGTCCCGACAAGGCCGCAGCGGCGCTCAAGCAGGGCGTCATCCCGGCGCTCGGCGTGATCGCCCTCGCCATCGGCGTCGCGCTCTAGCCCGTCCAACCGCGACCGCACCAACAGAAAGCAGGACCTCCATGCCCGCAGCCGTCAGCACCCAGGTTCAACTTGTCGCCCGCCCGCAGGGATGGCCGACGCACGAGGATTTCCGCTACGTCGAGGTCGAGTACACCGACCCCGAGCCCGGCCAGGTTCGGGTGCGCAACGAGTTCATCTCAGTCGACCCGTACATGCGCGGCCGCATGAACGACGTCAAGAGCTACACCCCGCCGTACGTGCTCGGCGAGACGATGACCGGCGGCGCGATCGGCCGCGTTGTCGATTCGACTTCGGATGCGCTGCCCGTCGGCACGCTCGTGCAGCACGACCTCGGCTGGCGCGACATCGCCCAGGCTGACGCCAGCGCATTCCGCGCTGTCCCCGAGCTGCCGGGTGTGCCGCACTCGGTGCGCATGGGCATCCTCGGCATGACCGGCATGACCGCCTACGTCGGCCTCACCGCGATCGCCGGCCTCAAGGAGGGCGACACCGTCTTTATCTCGGGCGCTGCCGGCGCCGTCGGCACCGCCGCGGGCCAGATCGCGCGCCTCCTCGGCGCGAAGCGCGTCATCGGCTCGGCAGGTTCGGCTGAGAAGGTCGCGCTGCTCACCGAGAAGTACGGCTATGACGCCGCCATCAACTACAAGGATGCGCCGGTCCGCGAGCAGCTGCCCGAGATCGCCCCCGAGGGTATCGACGTCTTCTTCGACAACGTCGGCGGCGACCACCTCGAGGCCGCGCTCGACGTCATGAACGACGGCGGCCGCATCGCGCTCTGCGGCGCGATCGCCGGCTACAACACCGATGAGAAGCCCGCGGGTCCCGACAACATGGCAAACATCATCACGCGCGCCCTCTCGCTCAAGGGCTTCACGCTCGGCAGCTACATTCACCTCGCACCCGAGTTTCAGCAGCACATGTCGAGCTGGTTCGGCGAGGGCAAGATTGCCTACGACGAGACGATCGTCGACGGAATCGACCACTCGGTCGACGCGTTCCTCGAGATGATGCGCGGCGCGAACACCGGCAAGATGCTCGTGCGCATCGACCCGGAGGCCTAATCGCCCCTAGTCGAGCACCTCCTGCAACTGCTCGGCGGAGAACACCGAGTCGTCGCCGAACCAATCGCTGACGGCCGCATCCCAGGTGCCATCCTCGTGGGTGCTCGCGAGCCAGGTGTTCACGGTCGCCGCGAATTCGGCATCGTTGAGCGGCAGCATGTAGGCGAGGGTCGCGTCGGTGAACGGGTCGTCGGCGTTGACCTCGCAGAGCTCCGGATGCTCGTGGGCGGCCCAGACGACCTCGGGCGCATCGGTGATCATGACATCGGCGTCGCCCGCCACGATCTGGTCGAAAATCGTGTTGTTGTCGTCGTAGCGCACGATGTCGGCTTCGGGCGCGTTCTCGTCAGCGAACGCCTCGTTGGTGCCGCCGACGGGAGTGATGAGCGTGGTGTCGGGCTGGTTCACTTCCTCCAGCTCGTCGAACTCATCCTCGCGTCCGCACGTCGTGATCGCGGCCTTGCCGCCGACGATGACGGGGTCGCTGAAAGCCACCTGTTCGGCACGCTCGTCGGTGACGGAAATGCCGCCGACCGCGATGTCGCACGAGCTCAGGAAGGTCGACATGAGGTCAGACCACGAGGTCTTGACCCACTCGAGTTCGACGCCGAGGTTTTCGGCGAGGTCCTCCATGAGGGCGACGTCGATGCCGGTGCGCTCGCCGGTGTCGGGGTCGTCATAGCTGAACGGTCGATAGTCGCCGGTGTAGCAGGCCTGCAGCACGCCGTCTTCGAGCGCAGCGGACTCGGCCGTGGCAGTGGCCCCCGCATCCTGGGTCGCCGCGTCCGTCGAGGCGGTGTCGCCGCCAGACTGGCAGCCGGTGAGCGCAAGCGCCGCGATCGCGATCGGCACGAGGTATCGACGTGGCTTCTTCATGCGTGTCTCCTTCGTCACGTAGTGCGGCCGACCCTAGCAAACGACACTTGTCGGCCCGGATGCCCAGCCTCCGCCGAGCGCGAACGGCCACCTCGCGTTCGGGCACGGCTGCAAAGCTGAAGGTATGAACCTGCTTCTGCTCGGCGGCACCGCCTGGCTCGGCCACGCGGTCGCCAAAGCCGCCATCGGCGAAGGCCACGACGTCACCTGCCTCGCCCGAGGCAGTGCCCCAGCGCCGGAAGGTGCACGCTTCGTGCGGGCCGACCGCGATGCCGACGATGCCCTGCACGAAGTGAGCGAAGAGCGCTGGGATGCCGTGGTCGACCTCGCGAGCGAGCCCGGTCGGGTGCGCCGCGCGGTGCGCGCCCTCGAGCCCGTGGCTGCCAAATACGTCTTCGTGTCGAGTTGCAGCGCCTACGCGAGTCACGCGACGATCGGAGCGGACGAGTCGACCGAGCTGCTGCCTGCGCTGGAGGCCGACGCGATGGCGAGCATGGAACAGTACGGCGAGGCGAAGGCCGCGTGCGAGCAGGCCGTCCGCCACGCCTTCGGCGAGCGGCGCGCCGCAATCGTGCGGCCCGGGCTCATTGGTGGCCCCGGCGACCCGACTGGCCGCACGAGTTACTGGGTGCGCCGCTTCGCCGCACCCTCGAACGAAGAGGCGCAGGTGCTCGCGCCCGATACCCCCGAGCTTCCGACCGCGATCATCGACGTGCGCGACCTCGCCGACTTCATCGTCGCGCTCGCGGCCGGCAGCGCAACTGGCGCGTTCAATGCGCTCGGCGACGCGCATCCGCTGCCCGCCCACCTCGACTCCGCCCGCGCCGCCGCCGGCAGCCCGGCCGAGATCGTGGCCGCGCCCGAAGCATGGCTCCAAGACCGCGAGGTCGCGCAGTGGATGGGCCCGCGCTCGCTGCCGCTCTGGATCGCCGCGCGCGACTGGTACGGCATGAACGCGCGCTCGACCGAGCGGGCCCGCGCGGCCGGGCTCACGCTGCGGCCGCTCGGCGAGACGCTCACCGACTCGCTGCGCCACGAACTCGAGCACGGCATCCCGAACCCCCACGGCGCGGGCCTGACCGACGCTGAGGAGCGCGAGCTGCTCGCCGACTTTGCGAACGCCAAGTGGTGACGCGCATCGCCATCAACGGCCACGACCTCTCCGAGGAGGTCGAGGGCGACGGCTCGCTCGAATTGATGAGGCTGCAGCAGACCACGCTCGCCGCCACCCACCGCGTGCACGCCTACGAGCGGGACGCCGTGGACCACTTCGGTGCCGCCGTATCGCAGGACGGGATTGTTGGCATGCAGCGAGTGGTGGTCTGACCTGACTCGATGTCGTGGGGGTGGCGGCAGGGATTCTAGGTAAGCGTTGCCTGGGTGAAAGTTTTCGCGTCAGATGTCGCGCATCGTGCAAAACTAGGCGCATGCGAGAGGCACAGGCAGCGATCATCGAAGCACTCGACGTGAAAGCCGAGATTGACCCCGGCGCGGAAATTGAAGCCCGCGTCGCATTCCTCCACGACTACGCGGTCGCCACCGGCAGCCACGGCTTCGTGCTCGGCATCTCGGGCGGGCAGGACTCGAGCCTCGCGGGCCGCCTCGCGCAGCTCGCGGTCGAGCGGCTGCGAGCCGAGGGGCACGACGCCAAGTTCACCGCAGTGCGCCTGCCGTATGGCGTGCAGGCCGACGAGGCGGATGCGCAGCTCGCCCTCGAGTTCATCCAGGCTGACGACGCGGTCACGTTCAACATCAAGCCCGCCGTCGATGGCCTCGATCACGGCGCCGATGGTCTCACCTTCGCCGACTTCACTCGTGGCAACTCGAAGGCGCGCACCCGCATGGTCGCGCAGTACGCGATTGCCGCCGAGCGCCGCGCGCTCGTCATCGGTACCGACCACGCCGCCGAAGCGGTCACCGGCTTCTTCACGAAGTTCGGCGACGGGGCCTGCGACCTCACGCCGCTCACCGGCCTCACGAAGGGGCAGGGGCGGCAGCTGCTCGAGCACCTCGGCGCGCCCGAGCGGCTCTACCTCAAGCAGCCCACCGCTGACCTGCTCGACGGCACGCCCGGCCGCGCCGACGAAGACGAACTTGGGCTCAGCTACGCCGACATCGACACCTACCTCACCGGCGGCGAGGTGGCCGACGAGGTCGCCGAGAAGCTCGAGGGCTACTTCTCGCGCACGCGCCACAAGCGCACCGTGCCGGTGACGCCCTTCGACACTTGGTGGCGCTAGCCGCGAGCTACATGCGCCGTAGCGCGTCGAACGCCTCGTCGAGGTCGTCAAACGTGCCGAGGTCGAAGAAGCCGCGCCGGTCGGCGGTCATGCGCATGACCGCGACCTCGGCGCCGCGCCGCTCGAGGTAGCCGACGATGGCGCCGGCTGGCTGCGATACGCGCCAGCGCGTCTCGGTGAGTTGGTGGATGCGCAGGCCCGCGCGTTCGCGGATGAGGTCGGTGGTTCGGGGCAGAAGCGTGACGGTCATTTCGATTCCCTTCGCAATGGCGCCTGCGGCGCCGCGTGCTGCGTACTCGCACGCTAAGCCGAGCCTCCGACACGTTCGCGAGGTCGCTCGCACTTGGCGGCCGCGCAGCAAGGGCGCCTAGCATTGAGGCATGACTACGACGTACGTTCTTGCCGGTGGCTGCTTCTGGTGCCTCGATGCGGTGTACCGCAATGTGAAGGGCGTTGAGGACGTCATTTCGGGCTACACCGGTGGCACCGTCGAGCACCCGAACTACGAGCTCGTCTGCACCGGCAGCACCGGCCACGCCGAGGCTGTCAAGGTCGTGTTCGACGAGTCGGTGATTCCGGGCGACGTCATTCTCGACATGTTCTTCACGCTGCACGACCCCCGCCAGCTCAACCGGCAGGGCAACGACATCGGCACGCAGTACCGCTCGGCGATGTTTCCGAGCGACGAAGACCAGTGGGAGCTGTTCGAGGCGGCCGTCGAGCGCGCGAACGAGATGTGGGGCGGCGGCGTCGTTACCTCGCTCGAAGACGCCGACGTGTTCTACGACGCCGAGGACTACCACCAGGACTTCTTCGCGAAGAACCCCGGTCAGGGCTACTGTCTCGCGGTCGCCGTGCCCAAGGTGAACAAGGTGCGCGCCGGCTTTACGGAGTGGATGAAGTAAGCCGCGCCGCCTCGGCCTCGCGCACGACAACGTCGAGCGCGTCGCGCACGGCCGAGATCGCGGGGTGGCCCTGGCTCGCCTCCCGCGCCGCCGTGAACAGGGTGCGCCTAGGCGCACCCTCGAGTTCGAGCAGCCGCACCCGCGGCGTCGAGGTGTGCACGAGCGACGGCAGCAGCGCGACCGCGTTGCCCGTTTCGATGAGCCGCACGTGCGCTTGGAGGTCAGCGGTCTCGAACCGCACATCCGGTTCGAACCCCGCCAGCCGGCAGGCCTGCTCGGCCCAGTGCCGGGTCGCGGCGCCCTGCGGCTCCATCACCCAGGGCAGCCCAGCCGCATCGGTGATCGACTCGACCCGGTCGAACTCGGCGACGCCGCTGCCGAGCGGCGGCACCGCAAGCTGGATGCGGTCGGTCGTCAGCGGCACGCGGTCGAGCCCTGGGATGTGCCGGGTCGCGTGGTGCGGGTACTGCTCGGCGACGACGAGGTCGAAGCTGCGGGCCCAGGTCTCGCTCAGCGCGGCGCCGGGCTCATACTGCACGAGTTCGACGCGCAGGTGCGGCGCCGTCTCACGCAGGTGGCGCAGCGCCGCGGGGAACAGCGCGAGCACCGCGGTCTGAAACGACGCGACGCGAATCGTGCCCGTGATCTCGTCGCCGGCGGAGTGGAGCATCGCTTCGGCGCGCTCGAGGCCGTTGAGCAGGCCCTCGACCTCGCGCACGAGCGACTCGCCCGCGGCGGTGAACTCGAGTCGCCGGCCCGCCTTGCGCAGCAGCGGCACGCCCGCCTCGCGCTCGAGCAGCGCGAGCTGCTGCGACACCGCCGACGGCGTGTACCGGAGCGCCTCGGCGACGGCCGCGACGGTGCCGCGGGTGCTGAGCTCCCACAGCAGGCGCAGACGCTTCATCTCGAGCAAGGTCGACTCCCGTCGAATACAGTAGAAAAACTGCACCGTAATCGGTACAAGTCGTTACTTTACGTCAAGGTTTCTCGGCGGCACACTTGAGTCAATCCCGGCGACCGCGGGCCAAAGATGGCTTGACTCGGCGCCCCATTCATCGAGCCGTGCTCGATCTGTCGAAAGGCCGATTGTGCTGTCGCACCCCAACGTGACCCGTGATGTTCGCCCGCAAGACCTCGCCGACGAGGTGATCACGCTCGTGCGCCGGTGGCTCGATGAGTCGGCGAAGCAGCCCGTCGACGCCGCTGCCGAACGCCTCGCCGGCGTGCTCCGCGACGAGAACGGCCTCGACTTCACCGTCGGCTTCGTCGACGGCGTCGTGCGACCCGAGGACCTCTCGGCCGCCGCCGCGAACCTCGCGAAGCTCACGCCGATCACGCCGAAGTTCCTCGCGGCACCCCTGCGCGGCGCCATTGGCCTCGGGGGCGCCGCCGGCAAGGTGCTGCCCGGCGTCGTCGTGCCGATCGCGCGCACGGTGCTGCGCCAGATGGTGCGCCACCTCATCATCGACGCGACCGACGAGAAGCTCGGCCCCGCCATCGCGAAGATCAAGCGCGACGATGTGCGCCTCAACATCAACCTGCTCGGCGAGGCGATCCTCGGCGACAACGAGGCGCAGCGCCGCCTCGAGGGCACCCACCGACTGCTCGACCGAGACGACGTCGACTACGTGTCGATCAAGGTGTCGGCCACCGTCGCGCCCCACAACCACTGGTCGTTCGACGAGGCCGTCGACCACATCGAGTCGCAGCTCGTGCCGCTGTTCGAGAAGGCGGCGGCCGCGACGCCGCGGAAGTTCATCAACCTCGACATGGAGGAGTACAAGGACCTCGACCTCACCATGGCGGTGTTCATGCGCATCCTCGACCGCCCTGAGTTCCGAAACCTCGAGGCCGGCATCGTGCTGCAGGCCTACCTGCCCGACGCGCTCGGCGCGATGATGCGACTGCAGGAGTGGTCCGCCGACCGCGTCGCGATCGGCGGGGCGCCCGTCAAGGTGCGCGTCGTCAAGGGCGCGAACCTGCCGATGGAACACGTCGACGCGATGATTCACGGCTGGCCCCAGGCCACGTGGTCGACGAAGCGCGACAGCGACACGAGCTACAAGGCCGTGCTCGACTACGCGCTGCGCCCCGAGCACGTGCAGCACGTGCGGGTCGGCGTCGCCGGCCACAATCTCTTCGACGTCGCGCTCGCGTGGCTGCTCGCGAAGGCACGCGGCGCCGAGTCGGGCGTCGAGTTCGAGATGCTGCTCGGCATGGCGACCGGCCAGGCCGAGGTGATCAAGCGCGAGGTCGGCTCGCTGCTGCTCTACACCCCGGTCGTGCACCCGAACGAGTTCGATGTCGCGATCGCGTATCTCATCCGCCGACTCGAGGAGGGCGCGAGCCACGAGAACTTCATGTCGGCCGTATTCGAGCTGCACGACTCGCCGATGCTGTTCGACCGCGAGCGCGACCGCTTCCTCGCCTCGCTCGCCGAACTCGAGACCATCACCGGCGACGGCTCGGAGGAGCACTACGCGGTGCCGCTGCCGAACCGACGCCAGGACCGCCGCGAGTTCGACGACGCCGGCCTCGAGGCGCGCGTCGACGCGTGGACCGCCGGCGGTATCGACGGCTTCCACAACACCCCCGACACCGACCCCGACCTGCCGGGCAACCGAGCCTGGGGCCGCGGCATCGCTGAGCGCATGGTCGATTCGCAGCTCGGCACCGAGCTCGTCGGCTCCGCGCGCATCGCCGACGAGGCCGCGCTCGACGAGGTCATCACCCGCGGCGTCGAGGCCCAGCAGACCTGGCAGGACCTCGGCGTGGAAGAGCGCACGCGCATCCTGCACCGCGCCGGCGAGCGCCTCGAGGCCCGCCGCGCCGAGCTGCTCGAGGTGATGGGCTCGGAGTGCGGTAAGACGCTCGACCAGGGCGACCCCGAGGTGAGCGAGGCGATCGACTTCGCCCACTACTACGCGAGCCTCGGCCAGGCGCTCGAGCATGTCGACGGCGCAAGCTATGCGTCGAAGCGCCTCATCGCGGTGATTCCGCCGTGGAACTTCCCGACGGCGATCCCGGCCGGCGGCACCCTCGCAGCGCTCGCGGCGGGCGCATCCGTCATCTTCAAGCCCGCCTCGGCGGCGGCCCGCACCGGCGCCGTGATGGTCGAGGCACTCTGGGAGGCCGGCGTGCCCCGCGAGGTGCTGCAGTACGTGCAGTTCGCCGACCGCGGCCTCTCGTCGAAGCTCGTCGCCGACGAGCGCGTCGACCGCGTGATCCTCACCGGCGCCTACGAGACTGCGGTGCAGATGCGCGAGCTGCGCCCCGCCCTGCCGATCCTCGCCGAGACGAGCGGCAAGAACGCAATCATCGTCACCCCGCACGCCGACCTCGACCTTGCGGTGAAGGACGTCGTGAACTCGGCCTTCGGCCACGCCGGCCAGAAGTGCTCGGCTGCGTCACTCGTCGTGCTCGTCGGTTCGGTCGCAAAGTCGAAGCGCTTCCGCCGCCAGCTGCTCGACGCGGTGAACTCGCTCAAGGTCGGCACCCCCGACCGCCTCGAGAGCCAGATGGGCCCGATCATCGCGGCGCCGAGCGGCAAGCTGCTGCGCGGCCTCACGACGCTCGGCGAGGGCGAGTCGTGGCTCGTCGAGCCGAAGCCGGTCGAGCACGCCGGCCCGCTCGCGAGCGACGCCGACGGCAACGTCAAGCTCTGGACCCCGGGCGTGCGCGAGGGCGTGCGCCGCGGCTCCGAGTACCACCTCACCGAATACTTCGGGCCGATCCTCGGCATCATGACCGCCGACACCATCGACGAGGCAATCGACATGGTCAATGAGATCGACTACGGCCTCACCTCGGGCCTGCACTCGCTCGACCGCGGCGACCTCGCGACCTGGCTCGAGCGCACCGAGGCCGGCAACCTCTACATCAACCGCGGCATCACCGGCGCGATCGTGCGCCGCCAGTCGTTCGGTGGCTGGAAGAAGTCGGCAATCGGCCCCGGCACGAAGGCCGGCGGCCCGAACTACCTGCACGCGCTCGGCGAGTGGGCGGATGCGCCGGTGACGGCTGCGCCCGCGGCACCCCGCCCGCGCGTGGCCGAGTTGCTCGCCGCGGCGGAACGCGCTGGCGTCGCGGGCAGCGACCTCGAGTGGCTGCGCGACGCCGCAAGCTCCGACGCCCACGCGTGGAACGACGAGTTCGGCATCGCCCGCGACGCGTCGCAGCTCGGCGTCGAGCGCAACCTGCTGCGCTACCGCTCCGTGCCCGTCACGGTGCGCATCGCGGCCGACGCCGTTCTGCGCGACGCCGTGCGCGTGCTCGCGGCCGCGCTCGCCGCCGAGTCGACGCCGACGGTGTCGACCGCCACCGCGTTGCCCGCCGAAATCGCCGAGCAGCTGCGCGGCCTCGGCGCCACCGTCGTGGTCGAGGACGACGACATCTGGCGCGGCCGGGTCGCCCGCCTCGCCGCGCAGGATGGGCCGCACGCCGGGGCGCGCATCCGCCTTGTCGCGGGCGCCTCGCACGCGGCCGAGCACGCCGCGATCACCGAGGCGAGCGCTGGCAAACCCGACATTGCCGTGTACTCCGGTGACGTCGTTCGCGCCGGGCGGGTCGAAATGCTGCCACACTTGCGTGAGCAGGCGGTCTCCATCACCGCCCATCGATTTGGCACACCGAACCATCTGTCGGAGGGGCTCATTTAGCCTCCGACGGCCTATCGTCCGACTATCCTGGCCGTGCCGCGGCCGCCCAATAGAGAGAGAAAGGTGACAACGGTGTCTGACCAGGTGTATCTCTACATCGCACTCGGAATCTATTTCGCCGCCATGCTGCTGATCGGCTACCTCGCGTTCCGCCGCACCAGCGACCACGAGGACTACATGCTCGGAGGGCGCGGCCTGCCCCCGTGGGTGGCGGCGCTGAGCGCCGGCGCCTCCGACATGTCGGGCTGGCTCATCATGGGCCTGCCCGGCGCGATCTTCTTGAGCGGCCTGCTCGAAAGCTGGATCGCGATCGGCCTGCTCATCGGCTCGTACCTCAACTGGCGCCTCGTCGCACCGCGACTGCGCGCCTACACCGAGGTCTCGCGCAACTCGATCACGATCCCGAGCTTCTTCGAAAACCGCACGCGCGACCGCTCGCGGCTGCTGCGCACGGTCTCGAGCATCATCATCCTCGTGTTCTTCACGCTCTACGCGTCGAGTGGGATGGTCGCCGGCGGCAAGTTCTTCGAGTCGGCGTTCGGCGGTGACTACACGCTCGGCATGATCCTCGTCGTGGTCGTCACGCTCGCGTACACGCTGTTCGGTGGCTTCCTCGGCGCCTCGCTCACCGACGTCGTGCAGGGCCTCATGATGGTCATCGCGCTCATCGTCGTGCCGGTCGTCGCGCTGTTCACCATCGGCAACTTCCAAGAGACGACGACGCTCATCACCGAGAACAATCCGGTCGCGCTGTCGCTGTTCGGCGATGGCTCGCTCTCGACGTTCGCGGTCGTGATGTTCATCCTCTCGGGCCTCGCGTGGGGCCTCGGCTACTTCGGCCAGCCGCACATCATCGTGCGCTTTATGGCGCTGCGCTCGCCGCAGGAGGCTGCCTCCGCGCGCCGCATTGGCACGAGCTGGCAGTTCCTTTCGCTCTTGGGTGCGGTCGTCAGCGGCCTCGTCGGCATCGCGTACTTCGCGAAGTTCGGCGATGGCCCCTCCGACCCCGAGACGGTCGTGCTGCTGCTTTCGCAGGTGCTGCTGCACCCGCTCGTCGCGGGCCTCGTGCTCGCCGCGGTGCTCGCGGCCATCATGAGTACCTTGTCGAGCCAGCTCATTGTCTGCTCGTCGGCGCTCGTCGAGGACACCTACCGTGCGCTCAAGAAGACCCCGCCGAGCCAGAAGAACCTGCTCTGGCTGGGTCGCGTCGGCGTGCTCGTGGTCGCGATCATCGCGGGTATTCTCGCGATCAGTCCGAACGACTCGATCCTCGGCCTCGTGAGCTTCGCGTGGGCCGGCTTCGGCGCCGCCTTCGGCCCGATCGTGCTGCTCAGCCTCTACTGGCGCAAGCTCACGAACTGGGGCGCGCTCGCGGGGATGATCGTCGGCGCGGTCGCGGTATTCGTCTACAAGGCGATTGACGCGGCGCTCGGCATCGGCCTCTACGAGCTGCTGCCCGCGTTCATCCTCGCCCTCGCGACGGCGATGATCGTGAGCATTGCGGCGCCCAAGCCGAACGAGGAGATCGAGCGCGAGTTCACCGAAACCGGCGCGATCGTCGCGATTCGCGACCGCAAGGACGCCGCGGATGCGGCTGCCGCGCGGGTCGAGGCACGTCGCGTCGCCGCCGAGCAGGCCAAGCGCCAGTAGGCACCGCCCCACCTTCGCGGTGCGCTCCCGGTTAGTCGATTGGCAACCGGGCGCGCACCGCGAAGCCGTTTCCCCGCTCGGAGCCGGCAGCGAAGGTGCCGCCGAGGGCCTCGGTGCGGCCGCGGAGCCCCGCAAGGCCGAGCCCTGCGCCCGGGCTCGGTTGCACTGGCCTCGACTCGTCGGGCGACCCATTCACCACCTCGACCTCGAGTGCGTCGGATGCGCGGCGCAGCTCCACGTGAATCCTGGCGCCGTGCGAGTGGCGCAGCGCGTTACTGATGCTCTCCTGCACGATGCGGAAGGCGGCGAGGGCGACGGTCGCCGGAATCTCGCGCGCGGCGGCGTCGCCGAGCCCGTCGATGTACTCGACTTCGGCGCCGCTCGCGCGAGAGGATTCGATGAGGTGGTGAAGCTCGGCGAGCGTCGGCTGCGGGGCGAGCTCGGCGTCGCCGTCGCCGCGCAGCAGCCGCAGCAGGCCACGCATCTCACCGAGGGCACGGCGCGACGAGTCGGCGATGGTGTCGAACTCGTCGACGACCTCGGGGACGAGGTTGGGCAGCCGATACTTCGCGGTCGTGGCCTGCACGCTCGTCACCGAGAGGCTGTGCGCGACTACGTCGTGGAGCTCCTGCGCGATGCGGTTGCGCTCCTCAAGCTCGGCCCGCTTGCGCTGCTCCTGCGCTGTCAGTGCGCGCACCTGCTCAATCTCGCCGCGGTTCGAGCGCAGCGTGCGAGCCACCATCGCGAGCACGGCCACGCCCGCCGCGATCGACGCGAAGGTCGTGAAGTTGGCCAGCGCGCCGCCGGTGCCGCCGCCCGTGCCGATGAGTGCGCCGGCGAGGCTCGCGCCGCTGAGCACGACCCAAGTGAGCACCGCGAGGTACCAGGGTCGCCGCAGCCCGACGATCGCGATGACGAGCACGCCCGCGACGATGCCGGTCGCCGGCACGGGCCACGGCAGCCCGGGCGCCGGGGCCGACGCGAGCGCCGTCGCGAGTAGCCCGATCGCGGCGACGATGGTCGAGGTTACCGGCAGCCGTACGGCGAGCACGACGGCACCCGCGGTCGCGAGCGCGAGCGCCCCGGCGAGGGCGGCGTGCACGCCATAGATCGCGGCGAGCACCGGCCAGGTCACGGCGAGCAGCGTCACGCCCGCGATGCCGCCGAGCAGCCACGACCAATCGACCCGGCCGAGCACAAACCTCGTGACGTGCGCGTCGAACCAGGCGAGGCCGTGCAGCACCGCGGGCAGGGTCGCGAGAAAGGCGAGGCCGAGCACGAGGTTGATGACGATGTCGAAGAGGTTGCCGTCGAACCAGGCCGCGAGCTGCGCGTCGGGGAACACGAGACCAAACAATTCCGCCATGCTGCCGCCGCCCTCCGGCAGCGACCAGCTCCACACCCAATAGGTGAGGCCGCCGACCGCGACGAGCGGCCAGCAGAAGGCGAGTAGTCCCGTCGTGAAGCGCAGCGGCATCGTCACGAGCAGCTCGAACACGAGGTCGCGCCACGCGCCGGGGCGGCGCAGCTCGCGCAGCAGCCCGCCGAATCCCGGCTGCCGCGGCGGCACTTCCTCCTCGGGCACCTCGAGCCCCCATGCCCGCACTCGGCCGCGCGAGCGGTCGGCGAACCAGGTCGCGAGGCGCAGCGTGATGGGCAGCAGGGCCGCGCCGACCCAGATGATGAACGTGCCGACCGACAGCGAGAACAGCGTGATCAGCGAGGTGAACGACGCGAGGGCAAATACGGGGCCGGGCAGGAGGTAAGCAAAGTCGCGACGCAGGGTGGCGGTGGAGTGCTGACGCGATTGCATGAGATTCCTTTTCGTCTGCGGTGGTCGTGCGTGTCGTGCGCAGGCACCATACGGGCGAATCCACCGCGTGGACGTCACTGTACGGAGTGATCGCGACCGCTACCTTTGGGGGAGCCCGCGCCCCCGCCGCCGACCTACGCTGGGGAGCATGAAGCAGAACACGGCCGAATCCGGCATCCGCGTGCTCATTGTCGACGATCAGGCGATGGTGCGGCAGGGTTTCGGGGCGCTGCTCGACGCGCAGGGCGACATGACCGTTGTCGGCAGCGCGGGTGACGGCAGCGAGGCGGCCGCGCTCGTGCGCCGCACACAGCCCGATGTCGTGCTCATGGACATCCGCATGCCGAACATGAACGGCCTCGAGGCGACCCGGCAGATCCTCGCGCTGCCGGGGGAGCAGCATCCGCGCGTGATCATCCTCACGACCTTCGACGCCGACGAGTACGTGTTCGAGGCGATTCGTGCGGGCGCGAGCGGCTTTCTGCTCAAGGACGCGACGGCGGATGCGCTCGTCGAGGCCGTGCGCGTCGTCGCGGGCGGCGAGGCGCTGCTCGCGCCCGCGATCACCCAGAAACTCATCGCCGACTACGCCGCCCGCCCCGCCGCGCCTCGCGACTCGGCCCGGCTCAACGACCTCACGGCGCGCGAGCTCGAGGTGATGCAGCGCATCGCGCGCGGCATGTCGAACGCCGAGGTCGCCGGCGAACTGTTCCTTGGCGAGCAGACCGTGAAGACGCACGTCTCCCGCGTGCTCCAGAAGCTCGGGCTGCGCGATCGAACGCAGCTCGTCGTCGCCGCGTATGAGTCGGGCCTCGTGCGGGTGGGCGACGCGCCCGACTCGACCCAAAGGTAGGGTCCTCGGCCACCCGATCGGGTGGCGCGCGCTCCGCGACCGCGGCCATACGTTCCTCGCACATCGAAACGAGGAGCACCCCATGACCGTCATCACGACGAAGCCCAGCCCACCGCGAGCCAGCCACCGAGACGGCGCGATCGACCTCTTGCGCGCCGCGAGCCTCATCACGGTGGTGACGCTGCACTCGCTCATGGTCGGCGCCGAGATCGCGGCGAACGGCGAACTGCGCACGAGCGTCGCGCTCGTGGGCGAGTCGTTCTTCGTGCCGATCACGTGGGTCACCCAGATGATGCCGCTGTTCTTCATCGCGGGCGGCTTCGCCTCGTTGAGCCAGTGGCGGCGGATGCGCGAGCGCGGCGAGGGCTGGCGGGCGTATGTCGCGGGCCGCTCGCGTCGGCTCGTCGTGCCCGCCGCCGTGATGATCGCCGTCGTGGGCGTCGCGATCACGTTCGCCGGTGAGCTCGGCCTCGCACCCGAACTCGTGGGGGAGGCGAGCCTGCGGGCCGGGCAGCCGCTCTGGTTCCTCGCCGTCTATCTCGGCGTCACCGCGCTCGTGCCGGTGACGAGCTGGCTGCACGAACACCACCGCGCGGCGACGCTCATCGCGCTCGCCGGCGCCGTCGTCGCGGTCGACGCGCTCGCGGCGGCAACGGGGATGCCTGGGCTCGCCTACGCGAACCTCGCGTTCGTCTGGCTTTTCGTGCACCAGCTCGGCTACCTGCTGCTCGACGGCGAGGTCGGCCCGGGCGCGCGGGGGAGCGTCGCGCTGCCCGTAGCCGCGTTCGTCGGCGTGCTGCTCTGCGTCGCGACCGGCGCCTCGGCCGACATGTACGAGAACCTCAACCCGCCGAATGTTGTGCTCGGGCTCTACGGGGTCGTGTCGTTCGGGCTCGTGCGGCTCGGCAAGCCATGGCTCGATCGCATCGCGGCCAGGCCAGGTGTCGCCCGAGTTTCGGCTGCGCTCGGTCCTCGCTCGATGACCATGTATCTCTGGCACATGCCGCTCATGCTCACGCTGGTGGGGGTCGGCTTTGCCCTCGGTGCGCCGATGCCCGAGGTGCACTCACTCGCGTGGTGGCTCACACGCCTACCGTGGCTCGCGCTGGTCGCGCTGCTCGTGTTCCCGCTGGCCGGGCGGCTCGCGCCGATCGAGCGCTGGACGCCCCGGCTCGTGCTGCCGACCCCACGCATCGGCGACCGCGCGCTCGCCGCGCTCAGCGTGACCGCCGGCGTCGTCGGCATCGGCGCGGTGCTCGTGCTCGGCTTCGCGCAGCCGGTCGTCGTGGCCGCGGCGCTCGCCCTGCTCACGATGAGCATCGCGGGTGCCAACCGGCTCACCTCGCCGAAACCCGCAGCTCGCGTTCAGCCAGCACCGCAACCGGGGGAGCTGTGGATGCGCGGCTTTCCACCGCGCGACGGCCGGTAGCTGCGGCGGTCGCCTCGGCCCCGCAAGCTGTGGGTGCGTCCCGGCGCGGAACCACCACCTCGCACGGCACCTCCGCGCCGGGCCGCGCACACTCTCGAACGAAGGAGCATCATGACCGACCACATCACTCTTACCGGCACTATCGGCACCGAACCCGAGCTCCGCAAGGTCGGCGCCGGCAACACGATCGACCGCCTCACCTTCCGCCTTGCGAGCTCCGAGCGCCGCCAGAACCGCGATGGCGAGTGGGAGGACGTGCACACGAACTGGTACTCGGTCACCGCCTTCGGCAAGCTCGCGAACAACGCCAGCGAGGCGCTCGACAAGGGCCAGCGCGTCATTCTCACCGGCAAGCAGCGCGTGACGACATTCGAGCGTTCTGACGGCTCGACCGGCAACGGCATCGAGGTCATTGCCTCGCACGTCGGCCGCGACCTCGCCTACGCACAGCG
This sequence comes from Gulosibacter sediminis, assembly GCF_023370115.1. Classification (NCBI taxonomy): domain Bacteria; kingdom Bacillati; phylum Actinomycetota; class Actinomycetes; order Micrococcales; family Microbacteriaceae; genus Gulosibacter; species Gulosibacter sp. ACHW.36C. Next base: position 728,216 of record NZ_CP097160.1, read on the forward strand.
ACCCAAGCCGCAGCAGATCGAGACCCCCTCGGCGAGCGAGCCCGAGCCTGCCGGGGCGCAGCCGGCGTGGGCGAATCTTGCCGACGCCAAGGTCGAGCCGACGTTCTGAGTCGGTCATGGCGCTGGTTGCGCAATGTGACGACCAACTGACGCACGGCGGTAACGCGGCGTCAACGTACGACCATTTGGCGTTGCGCCGTTGCCCGCGACGCCGGAGCGCTGCGAAGTTCGGTGGCAGTTGCCTCCGCAACCCGCGCGAGGTGACGCCGCCAACAGAAAGAGAGCGCCACCACCATGTCTGACACCACGCTGACCTCCGCCCCAGACCAACTGCTGAACCGGTGGCAGGATGCCCCGCGTCCTGCCACCGACGCGGATTGGCTCGCCCGCGCGCAGGAGGTCGCCGATATTCTCGCCGCCGACGCCCTCGAGCGTGACCGCATCGGCGCCGCACCTCACGCCGAGGTCGAACTCCTGAAGGGCGCGGGCCTCGTCACGGTGCTCGGCCCGCAGGAGCATGGCGGTGCCGGTTTGCAGTGGGAAACCGTGCTGAAAATTGTGCGCATCATCGCCCGCGCCGACGGTTCCATCGGTCAACTCCTCGGCTACCACTACCTCTGGGCGTGGGCCGTGCGGCTCGTCGGCACCGAGGGCCAAATCGCGGCGGTCGAGGAGCTCTACACCACCAACAACTTCTTCTTCGGGGGCGCCGTCAATCCCCGTGACAGCGATCTCACGATCGTCGAAGACGGGAACGAACTCGTCTTCAGCGGCCACAAGTCGTTCTCAACGGGTGGCCGCGTCGCCGACCTCACCGTGCTCGAAGGCGTGCTTCAGGACACCGAGACGCACATTTTTGCCATTGTGCCCACAGCGCAGGACGGCATCGTGTTTGCGGGTGACTGGGACAACCTCGGTCAGCGGCTCACCGAATCTGGCTCCGTCGATATCAACGACGTGCGCGTCGACTGGGCCGGGGGCCGCGGGCTTCGTCGACAAGGAGTTCCAGCCGCTGGTGTACAACACCCTCAACGTCCCGGCACTCCAGTCCGTGTTCAACAACTTCTATCTCGGCATCGCCGAGGGCGCGCTCGAGACGGCCGCGGCCTACACCCGCGAGAACACGCGCGCGTGGCCGTTCGGCGGTGAGCACAAGCAGCGTGGCGTCGAGGAGTTCTACGTCCTCGAGGGGTACGGCGAGCTCGCCTCCAAGCTCTGGGCCGATGCCGCGCTGATCGACCAGATCGACCACGAGATTAGCGAGATCCTGCACGCACCACGCGAACAGCTCACCGAGCGCGCTCGCGGCGAGGTGGCCGTGCGCATCGCCGCGGGCAAGCTGCGCATCATCGAGGACGGCCTCGAGGTCGCCACCAAGATCTTCGAGCTCACCGGCGCCCGCGCCAGCGCGAACAAGGTGGGGCTCGACATCTACTGGCGCAACCTCCGCACCCACAGCCTGCACGACCCCGTCCCCTACAAGAAGCACGAAGTCGGCATGTATGTCCTCGTCAACGAGATCCCGCAGCCGACCTGGTACAGCTGAGACCAAGCAAACGGGCAGCGGCGCAACAGAGGTGGCGGCCATGACGCTCCAGTAGTGTGGGTGCGTCATGGCCGCTTCCCGGCCATCGCCTCCAGAGAGTCGTTGAAAGGATGCGAGTGCGCACGTCTCGTACGCCCGGCCTGATCCGCCTGCTTGTGACCGCGGCGGCAGCGACCGCCCTCCTCGCGGGTTGTGCCAGCAATGCCGAACCCGAACCGAACGAGACGCAGGCGACGCAGAGCGCCGAGCCGACGTTTGACCCGAACGGTGGAGCCGAGGCGAACAAGGCCTACTTCGACGCGACGCTCGAGGACATGCTCGCCGACAACGACAAGGCGAGCTCGCACGACTTCGTCGACACCCTCGCGGATGCGGGCTTCGACAAGTCGAAGATGGAGGTCACGTTCGACAAGACCACCATCGACCTCGACGCCGACTACATCATCGTGTCGGTCAAGATGCCCGACGACCAGTGCCTCATTGGGCAGCGCAGCAGCAAGGGGTACGCCTCGATGGTTGCCGAGCCCATGAGCACCGGCAAGTGCCTCATCGGTAAGACGCAAGACATCGACTGGTAAGTAGACTGGAACATATGGCCGAGTACATCTATCAAATGGTCCGCGCTCGCAAGAAGGTGGGCGACAAGCTCATCCTCGACGACGTGACCATGTCCTTCTTCCCCGGCGCCAAGATCGGCATGGTTGGTCCCAACGGTGCCGGTAAGTCCACCATCCTCAAGATCATGGCCGGGCTCGACGAGCCCTCGAACGGCGACGCGAAGCTCACGCCGGGCTTCACCGTCGGCATCCTGTTGCAGGAGCCGCCGCTGAACGAGGAAAAGACCGTCCGCGAGAACGTCGAAGAGGGTGTCGGCGCCATCAAGGCGAAGCTCGACCGCTTCAACGAGATCTCGGCCGAGATGGCCAACCCCGACGCCGACTTCGACGCGCTCATGGAAGAAATGGGCTCGCTGCAGACCGAGATCGACGCGGCCGACGCGTGGGACCTCGACAACCAGCTCGAGCAGGCGATGGATGCACTGCGCTGCCCGCCCGCCGACGAGCCCGTCACCAACCTCTCGGGTGGTGAGCGTCGCCGCGTCGCGCTGTGCAAGCTCCTGCTCGAGAAGCCCGACCTCCTGCTCCTCGACGAGCCCACCAACCACCTCGACGCCGAGAGCGTGCTCTGGCTCGAGCAGCACCTGCAGAAGTACCCCGGCGCCGTCATCGCCGTGACGCACGACCGGTACTTCCTCGACCACGTCGCCCAGTGGATCGCCGAGGTCGACCGCGGTCGCCTCTACCCCTACGAAGGCAACTACTCGACCTACCTCGAGAAGAAGCAGGAACGCCTGCAGATTCAGGGCAAGAAGGATGCGAAGCTCGCGAAGCGTCTTGCCGAAGAACTCGAGTGGGTCCGCTCGAACTCGAAGGGTCGCCAGGCGAAGTCGAAGGCGCGTCTCGCGCGCTACGAAGAGATGGCTGCCGAGGCCGAGCGCACCCGCAAGCTCGACTTCGAAGAGATCCAGATTCCGCCGGGGCCGCGCCTCGGCAACATCATCATCGAGGCGAAGGATCTCAAGAAGGGCTTCGGCGACCGAGTGCTCTTCGAACACCTCTCGTTCTCGCTGCCGCGCAACGGCATCGTCGGCATCATCGGCCCGAACGGTGTCGGTAAGTCGACGCTGTTCAAGACGATCGTCGGCTTCGAACCCCTCGATGGCGGCGACCTCAAGATCGGCGAGACCGTCAAGATCTCATACGTCGACCAGGGCCGCTCGGGCATCGACTCCGAGAAGTCGGTCTGGGAGGTCGTCTCCGACGGTCTCGACTACATCCAGGTCGGCCAGGTCGAGATCCCGTCGCGTGCCTACGCGTCGTCGTTCGGCTTCAAGGGCCCCGACCAGCAGAAGAAGGCCGGCGTGCTCTCGGGTGGTGAGCGCAACCGTCTCAATCTCGCGCTCACGCTCAAGCAGGGCGGCAACCTGCTGCTGCTTGACGAGCCGACGAACGACCTCGACGTCGAGACCCTCTCGAGCCTCGAGAACGCGCTGCTCGAGTTCCCCGGCTGCGCCGTCGTCATCACCCACGACCGGTGGTTCCTCGACCGCGTCGCGACGCACATCCTCGCCTACGAGGGCACCGAGGAGAACCCGTCGAACTGGTACTGGTTCGAGGGCAACTTCGAGGGCTACGAGGCGAACAAGGTCGAGCGACTCGGTCCCGAGGCGGCCAAGCCGTCGCGGGTGACCTACCGCAAGCTCACGCGCGACTAATGTCGAGCGGCGCCCAGTGCTGGTCGAGCGGTGACGTCGACGGCGAGCGTCGCTACCACGTGCCGATTCCGGTGCGCTGGCGCGACCTCGACGGCTACGGTCACGTCAACAACGCGACCATGTTCACGCTGCTCGAAGAGGCCCGTGTGCAGGCGTTCTGGGTGGTTCCGCCGGAAAGTGGCGAACCACCCAGGCCGCTCGGCGTCGTGAACGCCGGCGCCGACGCCGACACGAACACGCTCATTGCCGCGCAGTCGATCGAGTACCGCGCGCCGATTCCGCAGCTGCACCGTCCCCTCGACATCGCGCTGTGGATCAGCGAGATCGGCGCGGCCTCGGCCGAGGTCTCGTACGAGGTGTGGAGCCCCGTCGGCGACGCCGAGCGCACGCTCTACACCGTCGCGCGCAGCACGATCGTGTTTATCGATGCGGCAAGCGGCCGGCCCCGCCGGCTGACCGAGGCCGAACGCGCTGCCTGGCGGCCGTACGTCGGCCCCCGGGTCGAGCTGCGCGCCGACAAGAAGCTGCGGGTATGACAGCCACCCTTCAGCTGGGCAACCCCATTGCCCGCGCCGACCTCGCGACCTATCTCGGGCGCGCGGGCCGCATCGAGGACTCGGGCGTGCGCATCCAGCAGGTCGCCGAAACCGGCATTGCCCTCTGGGTGCCGGTGCTTCGGCCCGCGGGCATCCTCACCGATTCGCCCCTCGTCATCGGCGTGCGCGCGCTGAGCGCGCAGGTTACCGGCGCCGACGAGTCCGACCGGCTCGACGGCTACTTCGACGCCATCGTGCCGTTGCGGGGCATGCTCGACCGGCTCGCGCGCGAGCCAGAGAGCGACGCGGAGGCCCGCAGCATCCCGCTGCCGCCCGAGCGGCTGCACGAGGCCTGGACCGGCACGCGGCCGCCGCTCGGCGGCTGGCACCGGGTCACGTCCCTCGACGCCGGCGTGCTCACGCGCGTCGCGGATGCGGGCATCGCCGAAATCACGCAGGCGACCGGCAACGAACTCGGCCAATTACTCGCCGAGCGGGTGCGCACCGATGTTTGGACGCGCATGCTGCCGGACGACGCGGTGGCGAGCGAAATCGCTGATCAGGATGCGCCCGATCGGCTTCCGCCGGCCGGCGCGGCCTTCGCGGCGCACGCGCTGGGGTTCCTTCGCGCCGGAGAAACTGGGACACTTTCGACGGCGCCCGGCTGGTGGCGCCTCGGCTTCGCGGCGGGCCAAGTGCTCGTGCGGCGCAGAAATTACGCCAGCGCGCACTAGGCTACAAAGGCTAGGGACGATAACCGAGAGGATCCACACCTTGACCGCAATGCACGCCACCATCGAGGTGCTCAAGAACGATGTGCTCGCCCGCAACGCCGGAGAGCCGGAGTTCCATCAGGCAGTGGTCGAGGTGCTCGACTCACTCGCGCCGGTGCTCGAAACGCACCCGGAGTACCTCGACCAGGACGTCATCCGCCGCCTCTGCGAGCCCGAGCGTCAGGTGATTTTCCGCGTGCCCTGGATCGACTCGAAGGGCAACGTCAACATCAACCGCGGGTACCGGGTTGAGTTCAACTCGGCCCTCGGCCCGTACAAGGGCGGTCTGCGCTTCCACCCGACGGTCAACCTCGGCATCGTGAAGTTCCTCGGCTTCGAGCAGACCTTCAAGAACTCGCTCACCGGCCTGCCCATTGGCGGCGGTAAGGGCGGCAGCGACTTCGACCCGCACGGCCGCAGCGACCGCGACATCATGGCGTTCTGCCAGTCGTTCATGACCGAGCTCTACCGCCACATCGGCGAGTACACCGACGTGCCCGCGGGCGACATCGGCGTCGGCACGCGCGAGATCGGCTACATGTTCGGCCAGTACAAGCGCATCACCAACCGCTTCGAGTCGGGCGTGCTCACGGGCAAGGGCCTCTCGTGGGGCGGCTCGCTCGTGCGCCCCGAAGCGACCGGCTACGGCACGATCTTCTTCGCGCGCGAGATGCTCGCGACGCGCGGCGAGGACTTCGAGGGCAAGCGCGTCTCGGTCTCGGGCTCGGGCAACGTCGCGATCTACGCGATCGAAAAGGCGCAGGAGCTCGGCGCGGTCGTCGTGACCGCTTCGGACTCGAAGGGTGCGATTTACGACCCCGACGGCATCGACCTCGACCTGCTCAAGCAGATCAAGCTCGAGGAGCGCGGCCGCATCAGCGAGTACGCCGACCGCCGCAGCAACCGCGTTGAGTTCCACGAGAACCGCAACGACGTGTGGCAGGTGCCCGTCGACGTCGCGCTGCCCTGCGCCACGCAGAACGAGCTCGACGTGCACGCGGCGCAGACGCTCATCAACAACGGCCTCAAGGTCGTCGCCGAGGGCGCGAACATGCCGCTCACCGCCGACGCCGCCTCGCTCATGCGCGAGACCGAGGGCGTGCTGTTCGGCCCGGCGAAGGCCGTGAACGCCGGTGGCGTCGCCACGAGCGCGCTCGAGATGCAGCAGAACGCCTCGCGCGACCGCTGGACGTTCGACTACACCGAGACCCGCCTCGAAGAGATCATGGTCGACGTGCACGAGACCTGCCGCGCCACCGCGCAGGAGTACGGCGCCCCGAGTGACTACGTGCTCGGCGCGAACATCGCCGGTGTCACCAAGGTCGTCGACGCGATGATCGCGCAGGGCCTGGTCTAGGCCGATTCGCCGCTGCCCGCCAGCCGGGTAGGATGAACGACAACGACAGGGGAGCGCCGAGCGGCGCTGAGAGTGCCACACTGGCAGACCCTCGAACCTGATCCGGTTAGTACCGGCGAAGGAAGTCGAGTTCTCTCCATCCGGGCGCGACATCGCGCGCGGATGCCCTCCATGCGAATGGAGGACACAATGCTACGTCGATCATCCACCCGACTCACCTCGACCGCGGCCCTCGCGGCGACGGCACTCCTGCTGAGCGGATGCACGCTCGTCGGCGGTACCGGGGCGAACGAGCCGAGCTCGTCGGCCTCGGGCACCGTGACGATGCTCACGCACGACTCGTTCAACGTGAGCGACGAGCTCATCGCCGAGTTCGAGTCGGCGACCGGCTACGACCTCGTCATCACCTCGCCCGGCGACGCCGGCGTCGTGACGAGCCAGCTGCTGCTCGCGGGCGACGCCCCGGGCGTCGACGGCGTCTACGGCCTCGACAACTACTCGGCGCAGACGGTCATCGACGCCGACGTGCTCGCGCCGTACACCTCGCCAAACCTGCCCGCATCCGCCGGCGCCCTCACGCTCAGCGATGAGCTCACGCCGATCGACCAGGGACAGGTCTGCGTCAACATCGACCACGAATGGTTCGAAGAGAATGGCGTCGACGAGCCGACGACGCTCGACGACCTCGCCACCGACGAGTACGCGCCGCTGCTCGCCGTGACGAACCCACTCACCTCGTCGCCCGGCCTCGCGTTCCTCGTCGCCACCGTCGCCGAGTACGGCGACGGCTGGCAGGACTACTGGCAGCAGCTGCTCGACGGCGGCGCCAAGGTCGAAGGCAGCTGGTCTGATGTCTACTATGTCGACTTCTCGGGCGCCGAGGGTGAAGGCGAGTTCCCGCTCGTGCTGAGCTACTCGTCGTCGCCGGCCGAATCGGGCGGCACCACGGGCGTGCTCGAGGCGAGCTGCACGACCCAGGTCGAGTACGCCGGCGTCACGAAGGGCGCCGAAAACCCGACCGGCGCGCAGGCCTTCATCGACTTCATGCTGAGCGAAGACTTCCAGCAGGCGCTGCCCGAGTCGATGTACATGTACCCGGTTGACGACGCGGTCGAGCTGCCGAGCGAGTGGGCGCAGCACGCGAGCCTCGTCGAGGAGCCGCTCGACCTCGACCCGGCCGAGGTCGCCACCAACCGCGACGCCTGGCTGGAGGAGTGGAACACGCTGTATGAGGCGAGCTAGCTGGCTTGCGGGCGCAGTAGTCCTCGCGTTCCTCGCCATATTCTTTGGCTGGCCAGTGGCCAGCATGCTCTGGCGGGGCATCTCGAGCGACTCTGGCATTGACCTCACCGGCTACGGTGAGGTGCTTGCCAGCGCCCGCACCTGGCAGCTGCTCGCGAACACGGTCGGCCTCGCCCTCGCCGCCGCGCTCGGCGCGGTCGTGCTGGGGGTGCCGACCGCGAGCATCCTCTATCGCCGCCGAGTGCCCGGTGGAGCGCTCCTGCGCGGCCTCATCACCGTGCCGTTCGTGCTGCCCACCGTGGTGGTCGGGGTCGCCTTCCGGGCGCTGCTCGGGTCGACCGGCCCCCTCGGGTGGCTCGGGCTCGACGGCACGACGTTTTCAGTCGTGCTCGCGCTAGTATTCTTCAACGTCGCGGTCGTCGCTCGGCAGGTGGGGAGCTTTTGGCGCGGCCTCGACCCGCGCCTCGCCGAGGCGGCCCGCACGCTCGGGGCGTCGCCGACGCGCGCGTTCTGCACCGTCACGCTGCCGCAGCTCATGCCGGCCATCGTTGCCTCAGCGTGCCTCGTGCTGTTGTTCTGCTCGACCGCCTTCGGCATCGTGCTCACGCTCGGCACGCCAGCGCCCGGCACGCTCGAGACCGAGATTTACACCCAGACCACGGTGTTCCTCGACCTTCGCACCGCGGCGGTGCTCTCGACCCTGCAGCTGCTCATCGTCGTCGCGACCCTCGTGGTGTCGGCCCGGCTCAACCGGCGCACCGAGGCGCGCATCAAGCTGCGCGACAACCCCGAGCTCCCGCTGCGCCGTGGCGACGTTCCGGCCGCGGTCGTCGCCGCGTTCACGGTGTTCGGCCTCGAACTGCTGCCGCTCGCGACCCTGCTCATCCGCTCGGTGCGCGTCGACGGCGCCTGGAGCCTGCACAACTACGCGGCGCTCTCGAGCAGTGGCGACGGTTTCTCTGGGGGAGTGACCGTGGTTGAAGCCCTGCAACACTCGCTGCAGGCCGCGGTCGACGCCACCTGGATCTCGCTGCTCTTCGGCATTCCCCTCGCCCTGCTCCTGTCGCGGCGCGTGCGCGGTGCCGCAGCGGCCGGGCAGCGCGTGCTCGACCTCGCGATCATGCTGCCGCTCGGCGTCTCGGCCGTGACGCTCGGCTTCGGCTATGTCGTCTCGCTCCAGGCCGTCGCCCCGCAGCTTGCGCACTCCGGCACGCTCGTGCCGCTCGCCCAGGCGGTCGTTGCCCTGCCGCTCGTCGTGCGCTCGCTCGTGCCGGCGATGCGCGCGATCGACCCACGGCTCCGCGACGCCGCCGCGACCCTTGGCGCAACGCCCTGGCGCATCCTGCGCACTGTCGACGGGCCAGTGCTCGCGCGGGCGCTCGGCATCGGCGCGGGCTTCGCGTTCGCGACCTCGCTCGGCGAGTTCGGGGCCACGAGCTTCCTCGCCTCACCCGAGCGGGCGACCCTGCCCATCCTCATTGCCCGTCTGCTCGGCCGACCAGGCGGCGACAACTACGGCATGGCGCTTGCGGCGTCGGTGCTGCTCGCCGTGATCTGCGGCACCATGATGCTGCTCAGCGAATACCTGCGCCCACGCTCGGCCCGAACCACGATCGGAGGTGCCTGGTGACCAAACCGGCACTCGAACTGCGCGGCGTGACCGTGCGCTACCCCGACGGCAGCACGCCGGTGCGCGATATTGACCTCACGGTCGCCGACGGTGAGGTCGTTGCCCTGCTCGGTGCATCCGGCCTCGGCAAGTCGTCGCTGTTGCGCGGCATCGCGGGCCTCGAACGCGTCAGCGCGGGTGAGGTGTGGATGCGCGGGGAACTGGTCACCGAGCTGCCCACGCACCGACGTGGGTGCGGCATGGTGTTTCAAGACGGCCAGCTGTTTCCCTATCGTTCCGTCGCGAAGAACCTTGCCTATGGGCTCGAGGTTGCGGGCATGCCGAAGGCGCAGCGCCGCGAGCGCGTCGCGGAGATGCTCGAACTCGTTGACCTGCCCGGTTACGAGGATCGCGCCGTGCAGACGCTTTCGGGCGGCCAGGCGCAGCGCGTCGCTCTGGCGCGCTCGCTCGCGGTGACGCCGCGTCTCCTGCTCCTCGACGAGCCGCTCTCGGCGCTCGACGCGGACCTGCGGGGGCGACTCGCGGTCGATCTTCGCAATATTCTGAAATCGACAGGAACCGCCGCGATCTACGTCACGCACGACCGCCAAGAGGCGACGACGATTGCGGATCGCGTGGTCGATCTCGAAGCACTAGGGCAGCAGCCAGACCGCCGAACGCGCCCGTGAGGTGGCCCTGCCACGAGACTCCAGCGCCCGCCGCGAAGATGCCGGTGAGCATCGCGCCGCCGTAGAGCAGCACGATGACCACCGCGATGACGCCGAAGAGGAGGCGATGGCGCATCTCGCGGGCAACGAAGACTCGGGTGAGGAGGTAGGCGAAGTAGCCGAACACGAGCCCCGACGCGCCGACCGTGATGGTGCCCGGCGCCGTCAGGAAGAGGGGACCGAGTGCGCCGATCAGCGCGACGATGAGCGTCACGAGCCAGAATCGCCGCGCCCCCTCGAGCGCCACGAGCGCGCCGAGCACGAGGAACGGCAGGGAGTTGCCGATGAGGTGATTCCAGTCGCTGTGGAGCAGCGGTGCGAGCACGATTCCCGGCAACGACGAGAAATCCCACGCCCGAATACCGAAGCGCTCCCATTGACCTGGGAGGATCCGGTCAAAGATCTCGACGAGCCACATCACGGCAAGCATCGCGGCCGGAGGAAAAACGGCTGGCCAGCGACGAGGTTTGGGATCGGCGGGGGACAGCTCGTGCGCGCGCATGCAGCAAGTCAAGCAGAATCGGTTTTTGCATCGGTTCAGGTGTTGCTAGTGTCTAGGGGTGCAATCGAGGCGAGCAGTGGTGACAGCGTTGTCGGCGCTCGTCGCTGTGTGCCTCACCGGGTGCGCCCCGACGCTGTCGAACACCGCGAGTCAATGGAGCGCGGCCGACAGCCAGGAAGAGACGATGGCGACCGAGACGATCTCGATCGCAGCGCTCCACTGTGACGTCCCGATGAACTGGGAAGACGTGAGCCGCTCGGACGCGACCGAGGTGTATCCCGTCGCCTACTCGAGCACCGACAAGGGAGGTGCGACCTCGACGCTGCGCTTCTCTCCCGATTATCACAACGCCACGACCGTCGCCGAGGCCGTCTCACAGGTGAGCGCGCCCGACGAGGACGCCGAGACCGAGCACGGCATCACCGGCTCGACGACGCAGCCCGGCCAGCCGTATCCGGGCGCGGTGACCGCCCGCACCGCCGAGCACTACTTCGCGACCGAGGCCGGCACCGAGATGGTGACGCACTGGTGGTTCCTCCAGGACGAGAAGACCGGCACGATCTACGCCGTCGAATTCACCGGTGAGGACACCGACGACAGCGTGGCGCTCATCGAAACGATCGACTCGTCGATTCGCCTCGGCGACGCCTAACACGCACATATCAACAAACCTGCATGCATTCCTCGTGTAGGAGGAGTATGGTCACTCCTTTCAGAAAAGAGGAAAACGCATGCAAATTAGTGCAGCAGTCGTGTCGGCGGCCTCCGCCGACTTTGAAATTCAGACCCTCGACCTCGAGGACCCGCGCGCAGGCGAAATTCGCGTCAAGCTCGTCGCGACCGGTGTCTGCCACACCGACGCGTTCATCCGCGACGGCGGGTATCCCACGAACTTCCCGGTCGTGCTCGGCCACGAGGGCGCCGGCATCGTCGAGTCGGTCGGCACCGCTGTCACCTCGGTGAAGCCCGGCGACCGCGTCGTGCTCGGCTTCAACTCGTGCGGTCACTGCGAGAATTGCCTCGGCGGCAAGCCCGCGTACTGCCTCGAGTTCAACGCCTACAACTTCGGCGGCGGCCGCACCGACGGCTCGAGCGCCATCAGCCGCGACGGCGAGCCCGTCAGCAGCAACTTCTTCGGCCAGTCGAGCTTCGCCACCTACGCGATCGCCACCGAGCGCAACGTCGTGAAGGTTGACGACGACGCCCCGCTCGAACTGCTCGGCCCCCTCGGCTGTGGCCTTTCGACCGGTGCCGGCGCGATCATCAACTCGCTCGAGGTCGGCGCCGGCGCGAGCGTGGGCGTCTTCGGCACCGGTGCGGTCGGCTCGGCCGCGATCATGGCCGCGGCAGCAGTTGGCGCCACCACGATCATCGCGCTCGACCTCAACGACGATCGCCTCGCGCTCGCGAAGGAGCTTGGCGCAACCCACAGCATCAACTCCGGCAAGGAAGACGTCGAGGCGCGCGTCGCCGAGATCACCGGCGGCCGCGGGCTCGATTTCGTGCTCGACACCACCGGCGTGCCCGCCGTGACGAGCTCGGCCGCGCCGCTGCTCGCAGTGAAGGGCACCCTTGGCCTCGTCGGTGCCGCGAAGCCCGGCGCCGAGGTGAACTTCGAGGTGGGCGCCTCGCTCATCAAGGGCTGGTCGTTCAAGACCATCGTCGAGGGCGACGCCGTGCCGCAGGACTTCATTCCGCGCCTCGTGCACCTGTGGCGCCTCGGCAAGTTCCCGATCGAGAAGATTTCGAAGACCTTCTCGTTCGAGCAGATCAACGAGGCCTTCGAGGCGTCGAAGTCGGGCGAGGTTATCAAGCCAGTGCTCGTCTTCGAACAGTAAGCACCGCACTACGAGCAACGCCCCGGTCGTCAGGCCGGGGCGTTGCTCGTTTTCCGCGTGGTGGTTATGGCTCGGGCGTTGGCTCGAATGTGTTCACCATCGCGTGCGCGGCGCGGTCGAAGTAGGCATCCATCGACGAGCGCACCATCGGCGAAAAGCCCATGGTGTCGAGGGCCGCACACATGTGTGTGAGCCAGCGGTCGCGCGCGTCGGGGTTCACATGAAATTCGACGTGGCGCATGCGCAGGCGAGGGTGCCCGCGCATCGACGAGTAGGTGGCCGGCCCGCCGAAGTACTGGCCGAGAAACCGGCTCAGGCGCCAGATTGCCCCCTCGAGGTCGTCGGCCGGGTACATGGGCCAGAGCACCGGATCCTGCTGCACGCCGTCGTAGAAACGCCGCACGAGCGTTTCGAACGTCGTCATTCCGCCGACTTCGTCATACAGAGTGGGCGCCAACGAATCAGACATGCCTCCAGCCTAGCCACAGGGGCACCTATACTCCGGCGGTGACAGGTCTAGTCCTCCTCGGTCGGGCGGGGCTCGATGCCGTTGGGGCCGTCGAAGCGCACGAGGTTCATTGGCGGCAGCGCGATATTCTCGGCCTTGAGTGCATCCTGGATGCGGGCGCGCAGCTCGCGCTCGACGCTCCAGCGCTCGCCCGGCGAGGTCTTCACCGCGAGGCGCATGATGACGGCGTCGGCCGAGAGGGTCTGGAGGCCCCACACGCTCGGCTTCTCAAGCAGCTTCATCATCCAGTCGATGTCCTCGTACATGTCGCTGCCGACCTGCTCAATCACGCGCTGCACGCGCTCGCGGTCCTCCGAGTACGGCACGGGCAGGTCGATGATCGCGCGGTTCCAGCCCTGCGAATAGTTGCCGACGCGCTGAATCTCGCCGTTGCGCACGTACCAGAGCTGGCCGTAGACGTCGCGCACCTGGGTGACACGAATGCCGACGGCCTCGACCGTGCCGATCGCGTACTCCATGTCGACGTCGTCGCCGACGCCGATCTGGTCTTCGATCACCATGAACATGCCGTTGAGTACGTCGCCGACGATCTTCTGTGCACCGAAACCGAGGCCGGCACCGATCGCAGCGGAAAGCACGGTGAGTGACTGGAGGAAGCTCGGGCTGATGACGCCGATGCACCAGAGCACCACGATGATCACGATGACGACTGTGAGGATGTTCGACAGCACCTGCCCGATCGTGCGGGTGCGCTGCACGGTGCGCACCGACTCGAGCGGCGAGCGGATCGCGAGCATCTGGGTGTCATCGACGCCCCGCTTGCGCTTCACCCCCTCGACGATCTGCCGCACGAAGCGCTTGATGAGCTGCTGCAGCAACCAGTGCGCCACCCAGGCGCCGACGATGATGAGGATGACCTGCACGAGGGGCCAGAACGGTCCGAGTGCGGCGATGACGTTGTCGAAAAACTCTTGCATATCGCCACCGAGCGTAGGGCGTGAAGCGTGAGAAATCCTGCAGCGACCGTTACCTCGGGGCAACCTCTGAGCCACGCGCCGTGGTTACAATGACGAATTGTTAGGTCACCGGAACATCTTGTAACACAGGAGCTGCCATGTCCCAGGCGAACCAATCAGGCGACTACGTCGACGTGCCGCCGAGCAACGTCGAAGCGCCGGATGCGCACGGCAAGTTTTCGCTCAACGAAGACTGGGCGGCGACCGCCATCGGTCTCGTGATTCTCGGGCTGTGCCTGCTGCAGGTCATCCCCGACATCAAGGGGCTGTTCCTCTAATGGCTACCACCAACACGAACGCGCCCATCGTCAACGAGGATGCGCAGGAGCAGCCGCAGGGCTCGCCCGCGTGGGGCTTCGCGGGCTTCGTGCTCGTGCTCGTCCTCGCCTGGATCGTCCAGGTGCTCACGACGAACCTGCCCGACTGGACGGAGGGCACCTGGTTCGGCCAGGTCTCGAAGTCGATCGAGTTCCCCGTCTACGCGATCATCCTCGGCTTCGCCTTCAACGGCATCCTCTCGCTGCTCGGCATTCGCGACCGCATGTCGGGCGGCTTCCGCACCGAGTTCTTCATCAAGATCGGCCTCGTGCTGCTCGGCGCCGGCGTCAACGTCACCGTAATTCTCGACATGGGCCTGCCCGCCGTGCTGCAGGCGCTCCTGCTTATCGCGGTCGTCTTCTTCTTCACCTGGTGGTTCGCCGGCATCATCGGCCTCGAGCCGCACCTGCGCGCGTTGCTCGCCTCGGCGCTCTCGATCTGTGGTGTCTCGGCCGCCGTCGCCGCGGCGGGCGCCGTGCACGCGAAGAAAGAGCAGCTCGCCTACGTCGCCGGCCTCGTGATCGTCTTCGCGCTGCCCGCGATCTTCCTGCTGCCGTGGCTCGCCGACCTCATGGGCCTCTCGCCGATCGTCACCGGCGCCTGGATCGGCGGCAACATCGACACGACCGCCGCCGTGACCGCGGCCGGCGCCGTCGCGGGCGACGAGGTACTCCAGTACGCCTCGATCGTCAAGATGATTCAGAACGCGCTCATCGGCTTCGTCGCGGTCGCGCTCTCGATCTACTTCACGCTGCGCGTCGACCGCCCTGCCGGCGTGGATGCGATGCGCGTCACCCGCTCGGGCTGGGGCGAGGTCTGGTCGCGCTTCCCGAAGTTCGTGCTCGGCTTCATCGCCGCCTCGCTCGTCGTGTCGATGCTCGCCGCAGCATTCCCGGCCGCGCTCGAGGACGGCGCGTGGCTCGACAACGGGATGAGCGCCGCGAAGACGCTGCAGACGGTGTTCTTCACCCTCGCGTTCGTGTCGATCGGCCTCGAGTTCCGTTTCGGTGCGCTGCGCGACGCGGGCTGGAAGCCGGTGCTCGTGTTCTTCGCCGGCACGATCGTCAACCTCATCGCGGGCCTCGCGCTGTCGACGCTGCTCTTCGGCGTGCTGTTCCCGTAACGCTGCGCCAACGACGAAGCCCGGCACCCACAGTGGGCGCCGGGCTTCGTCGTTGCGGTCGCGGCTACTGCGCCGCGGCCTGCACGCGCAGGCAGCGAAGGGTGTCGTCGAGGCCCTCGACGATCATCCGGCGCAGCGCGGCGGGCGCATCCGCGTTCGCCTCGAGCCAGGCCTCCGCGGCGGTGACGACCTCGTCGCTCGGCAGCGAGGTGGGGTAGAAGCCCTCGATGAGGTCTTCCGCGCTGTGGAAGCTGCGCGCATCCCAGATGCTGCGCAACTCGGCGAAGTACGGGGCGATGTACGGCGCGACGAGCTGCTCGTCGTCGGCGTGCCAGAAGCCCGCGATCGTGGCGCGCACAATCTCGTTCGGCTGCTCACTCCCGACCCACACGAGCTCCCACGCCGCGCGCTTCGCGTCGGCGTTCGGGGCGGCGGCGCGGGCGACGGCGGCGTGCTTGTTGCCGCCCGAGGTCTTGTCCTGCTCGTTGCGGGCAACAATTTCGGCCTCGCCGGCACGACCGCCGGCGACGAGCGCGGTGAGCAGCTCCCAGCCGAGGTCGGTGTCGATTTCGAGGCCCTCGAACGCGAGGTCACCGTCGAGCAGCGCCTGCACGGCGTCGAGCTGCGCGCCCGTGGCCGCGAAGTCGCCGAACGAGCGGACGAACGCGAACTGCGCATCCGAACCCGGCTCGGCGCCCTTCGCGAGCTCGAGCAGGCGGTCGGCCACGCCCTCGACCGTCGCCTGGCGCTGCGTCTTCGGCGTGAAGCGGCGGGCGGCGACCACGAGCTGGCCGAGCTGCTGACGACGCGTCGTCGACTCGGTCTCGTGCTCGACCGACGTGAGCAGGTGCTGGATGAAGTCGGCCACGGGCAGCTCGCCGTCGCGCGTCGCATCCCACAGGCTCGCGAGCACCAGGCCACGCGCCATCGGGTCGCTGATGTTCGAGGCGTGCGCGAGGGCGGTCGCGAGCGACTGCTCGTCGAAGCGGATCTTCGCGTACGCGAGGTCCTCATCGTTGACGAGCACGAGGTCGCCGCGCACCTTGCCGACGAGCTCGGTCACGTCGGTCTCGGCGCCGTCGACGTCGAGTTCGAGGTGCTCGCGGCGCACGAGGTCGCCCGAGTCGCTGAGGTCGTAGAGGCCGACGCCGAGGCGGTGCGGGCGCAAGGTCGGGTAGTCGGCGGTCGCCGTCTGCTCGATCACGAACTTCGTGATGACGCCCTCGGCGTCGATCTCGATCTTCGGGCGCAGCGTGTTCACGCCGGCCGTCTCGAGCCACTTCTGCGACCAGTCCTTGAGGTCACGGCCCGAGGCCGCCTCGAGCTCCACGAGCAGGTCACGCAGCTCGGTGTTGCCGAACGCGTGCTTCGTGAAGTACGCGTTGACGCCCTTGAAGAACGCCTCGCGACCGACCCAGAAGAACAGCTGCTTGAGCACCGAACCGCCCTTGGCGTAGGTGATGCCGTCGAAGTTCACCTGCACGTCGTCGAGATCGCGGATCTCGGCGACGATCGGGTGTGTCGAGGGCAGCTGGTCCTGGCGGTACGCCCAGGTCTTCTCGGAGGCGAGGAAGGTGACCCAGTTGTTCGTCCACTCGGTCGCCTCGGCGGTCGCGAGCGTCGAGATGAACTCGGCGAACGACTCGTTGAGCCAGAGGTCGTTCCACCAGTTCATCGTGACGAGGTCGCCGAACCACATGTGGCCGAGCTCGTGCAGGATGGTCACGACGCGGCGCTCGCGCACCGCATCCGCCACCTTCGAACGGAAGACGTACGTCTCGGTGAAGGTGACGCAGCCCGCGTTCTCCATCGCGCCCATGTTGTACTCGGGCACGAACAGCTGGTCGTACTTGTCGAACGGGTACGGCACGCCGAACTCGCGCTCGTAGAACTCGAAGCCGCGCTTCGTGATGTCGAAGATGTACTCCGGGTCCATGAACTCGCCGAGCGACGCGCGGCTGAAGACGCCGAGCGGAATCGTGCGGCCGTCCGACGAGGTGAGTTCGTCGGTCCACTCCTGGTACGGGCCCGCGACGAGCGCCGTGATGTAGCTCGAGATGCGCGCGGTGGTCTCGAACTCCCACTTCGCGACGCCCTCGCCGAGCTCGGTGCGCTGCGCGATCGGCTGGTTCGACACGACCTTCCACGCCGCGGGCGCGGTCACGGTGAACGCGAACGTCGCCTTGAGGTTCGGCTGCTCGAAGTTCGGGTACATGCGGCGCGCGTCGGGCACCTCAAACTGCGAGTAGAGGTAGACCTCGCCGTCGGCGGGGTCGACGAAGCGGTGCAGGCCCTCGCCGGTGTTCATGTAGAACATGTCGGCCTCGACGAGCAGCTCGTTGCGCTCGGCGAGGTTCGGCAGCGCGATGCGCACGCCGTCGGCGTGCTGGGCGGGGTCGAGCGATTCGCCGTTGAGCTCGATGCGGTGCACGGTCTCGGTAATGGCGTCGATGAAGCTCGACGAACCGGCCGTGGCGGTGAAGGTGACCTTCGTGATGGTGCGGAACGTCGTGTCCGAAGTCGTCAGGTCGAGCGCCACGTCGTAGTGGTCGACCGCGATGAGGTCTGCACGCTCGTCGGCTTCGACTCGGGTGAGGTTTTCGCCCGGCATGTGCGTCCTTTCGTTCAGTTGTGTTGGGTGCCGCTTTTGGCAACCCGACCAGCCTAGTGCGGTCAGTCGAGCAGGCCCTGGTCGCGGGCCCGACTCACGGCCGCCGTGCGGCTCGAGACGCCGAGCTTGCCGTAGATCGCCGCGAGGTGGCTCTTCACCGTCGTCGGGCTGAGGTGCAGGCGCTCGCCGATGGTCTGGTTCGTCGCGCCGGTGGCGAGCTGGGCGAGCACGTCGGCCTCGCGCGGGGTGAGGTGGATGCGCGGGGCGCGCAGGGTACCGACGAGCCGCTCGAGAATGTCGGCGTCCATGACGTTCTCGCCTGCGGCGGCCCGCTGCACGGCCCGCACGAGCCGCTCGGGCGGCGCATCCTTGAGCAGGTACCCGCACGCACCGGCCTCGATGGCCGTGAGGATGTGGTTGTCGGTGTCGTAGTTGGTGAGGATGAGCACGGTCGGTGGCGAGGGCAGGGCCCGGATGCGCGCGGTCGCGTCGACACCGTCGCCGCCTTCGCCGAGGCGGAGGTCCATCGTGACGACGTCGGCGCCCGGCGCGAGGGCGACCGCCTCGTCGGCACTCGCGGCCTCGCCGATGACGTCGAGGCCGTCGGCGTGCGCGAGCACGGCGCGCAGGCCGGCGCGCACGACCGGGTGATCGTCGCAGATGACCACGCGGGTCATGAGCGCCTCGATTCGGCGGCGGGGCGGGGGAGTTCGGCGCGCACGAGCGTACCCTCGCCGGGGTCGGCGACGACCGAGACGAAGCCGCCGAGCTCGCGCAGGCGCGCCTGCAGGCCGCGCAGGCCCGTGCCGCTGCCGTCGGCGCGCGCCGCGGCGAGCTCGGGCTGCTCGAACCAGCGCTCGGCGTCGAACCCCACGCCGTCGTCGTCGATTTCGACGCTCACGGCGTCTTCGGTGAACTCGAGGCGCACCGCGACGTGCGGGGCCTCGCCGTGCGTCTCGGCGTTGTTGAGTGCCTCCTGCGTGACGCGCAGCAGCGCGGTGCTTGCAGCGATGCCGAGCGGCCACGGAGCGGGGGACGCGCTGAAACTTACGCCCGGGCGGGCAACGGCGAGGCGTTCGAGCGCCGCCGCGAGGTCGACGTCGCGCAGCTCGGACGGCGTGAGCCCGGCGATGATCGAGCGCACCTCGCGCAGCGCCACCCCCGAGGTGCGCTCGATCTCGTCGAGGCTGGCACCGCTCGCGGCGAGCAGCCGGATGCTCGAGAGGTGCTGCGCCGTCGTGTCGTGGAGGTCTCGCGCGAGCCGAGCGCGCTCGGCGACGCGGCCGGCCTCGCGCTCGGTCGCCGCGAGCGCGGCCTGCGTCTCACGCAGTTCGGTGACGAGCCGCGCGTTCTCGTCGGCCGAACGAACGAGCATGCGGTAGCCCCACATCACCGCGACCGCGGCGATGGCGCTGATGACGGGCCCCGCGACGCCTCCGAAGCCGAGGCCGTGGTGCACTGCCTGGCCTGCTACGACACCGAGCATGAGCACGAGCACTGTGACGATGCCGAGGCCCTCGGGCAGCAGCCAGAGCACGATAAAGAAGAGGGCGAGCGCCGAGTAGGCGCCCTCGACCGAAAACGCTGTCATCGAGGCGACCGGCAGCGCGAGCAGGAACGCGCAGACGATGCCGAGCGGGTCGAGGTGACTCGCGGGCGCGCCGAACGCGTCGGGGCGGCGCCACACGACGACCGCGACGCCGGCGGCGATGGCCGTGCCCGCGATCGCCGTGAAGAGCATCCAGCCGAGCCGGCCGCTGATTGCCGTGATCGGGTCGGCGACCGCGACCAAGACGGGCACCCACAGCAGCACCGCGAGCAGCAGCGAGAGCGCGGCGAGCGTGCCGAGCTGGATGCGGCGGGTCGCGCTTGGCGCTGTGGGGTCGGCCATACCTCGATGCTAGGCGCCCTGCGGCCGGGCGCCTCCTCCAAACGGAGGGGATCGAATCCGACCGTTCTGCCGCTGTGGAGGGGGCCGGCCGAGCGGAGTGTGGAGGTATCGGATCGCTGGATCCCAGAAAGGACTTCGCATGTACCTCGCACTTCGCGACCTGCGGCACGCCCCCGGTCGCTTCACCCTCATCGGCGCCGTCATCGCGCTCATGATGCTGCTCGTCGGCTTCCTCACGGGCCTCACCGGTGGCCTCGCGGGCCAGAACATCTCGGGCATCCTCGGCACCGGCGCCTCCTCGGTCGTCGCCGCGAACTCCGACGACGAATTCAGCTGGTCGACCGCCCAGGTCGACAAGGCGCAGCTCGCCGCCTGGCAGGATGCGGCCGCCGGCACCGACGCGACCGTCACGCCCGTGGGCGTCTCGACCACCCGGCTCGAGCACGGCGACGCGAGCGCCGCCGTGACGCTCTGGGCCGAGCCCACCGACGCGACCCCGCTCGGCACCGACCTCGCGCCGCTCGAGAACGGCCAGATCGTGCTGCCCGAGGATGCGGCGACGAGCCTCGGCATCACGACCGGCGACACCATCGAGCTCGCGGGCGAGCAGCTCACCGTCGCGGCCGTCGCCGACACCGGCCAGTTCTCGCACACCGACATCGCCCGCGTCACCCTCGACGACTGGCGCGGCTACCTCCGCGACAGGATGCAGCCCGAGCGCACCGCGAGCGTGCTGCTCGTCAACGGCACGATCGACCACGCCGACACCGTCGCCGCCGACAGCGACACCCAGGCGCAGGGCCTGCTGCCCTCGCTCCTCGGCCTCGAGGCTTTCAAGAGCGAGATCGGCACGCTCGGCATGATGATCGGCATGCTGTTCGGCATCTCGGCGCTCATCGTCGGTGTCTTCTTCCTCGTCTGGTCGATGCAGCGCCAGCGCGACATCTCGGTGCTCAAGGCGCTCGGCGCCCCGATGGGCTGGCTGCGCCGCGACGCGCTCGGCCAGGCCGCGTTCCTGCTCGTCGTCGCGATCGCCATCGGCTCGGCCCTCGCGCTTGGCCTCGGCGCGCTCATCGCACCCGTCGCCCCCTTCATCGTCGCGTGGTGGACGATTCTGCCGCCCGCCCTCGCGATGCTCATCGCCGGCCTCATCGGCGCGCTCGTGTCGCTGCGCCAGATCAACCGCGTGGACCCGCTCGTCGCCCTCAACGCCACCGCCGCGTAACTCGCCTAAGGAGAATCGCCATGCTCAAGCTCGACCACGTCACCCTCACCTACCAGGACGGCGACCGCCGCCTCACCGCCGTCGACGACGCGAACCTCACGGTGGCGCCCGGCGAGTTCGTCGCCGTCACCGGGCCCTCGGGCTCGGGCAAGTCGAGCCTGCTCGCGCTCGCCTCGACGCTCGTGACCGCCGACCGCGGCACCGTCACGATCGACGGGATCACCGCATCCAGCCTCTCGACGGCGCAGGCGGCCCAACTGCGCCGCGACAAGCTCGGCATCGTGTTCCAGGCGCCGAACCTCATCGGCTCGCTCAAGGTGCGCGAGCAGCTCGAAATCGTGGCCCGCATGGGCGCGAAGCCGCTCGCCGACCTCCCGAAGGCGCAGCTGCGCGAGCGCATCGACCACGCACTCGACGAGGTCGGCATGCTCGACCGCGCCCACTTCATGCCCTCGCAGCTCTCGGGCGGCCAGCGCCAGCGCGTCAACATCGCCCGCTCGATCGTGAACGACCCCGAGGTCATGCTCGTCGACGAGCCGACGAGCGCGCTCGACGAGGCACGCTCCGACGAGATCATGTGCCTGCTGCGCGACCTCACGCACGAGCGCAAGCTCGCGACCGTTGTCGTCACCCATGATCTCGGCCAGCTGCCGCGCTTCGACGCCCAGTACGAGATGCACGACGGGCGACTGTCAGCCGAGCGACGGATGTCGGTTGCTGGGGCCCACGGGGCATAATGGGCTGAATGCGGCGTTTGTGGGCAGTCACCAAACCAATTCGCGGCCGAATGTTGCTCGGCCTCGTGGTGGCGTTGCTCGCAGCCGTCACCACCCTCGCCATGCCGCAGATTCTCGCAGCGTTCGTGAGCAACGCGGTCGGTGAGGATGCGACGGTCACGACCGTGCTCGTGGCCGGTTCGGCGCTGCTCGGCATTGGCATCCTCGACGCCCTGTTCATCTGGCTTCGCCGGGTCTTCACGGTCGACCCGGCGATGGGCGTCGAGTACCAGATGCGCCGCGGCTTCTTCTCCAAGCTGCAGCGCCTGCAGATGAGCTTCCACGACGCGTGGGAGTCGGGGCAGCTGCTCTCGCGCTCGATGAGCGACCACACGAGCATCCGCCGCTGGCTCGCCTTCGGCTCGATCATGCTCGTCAACGATGTGTTCATGCTTGTCGTCGGCATCGTGCTCATGTCGTTCGCGAGCGGCTGGCTCGCTCTCATCTACCTCGCCGGAGCGCTGCCGCTCGTGATCATCCTCGCGAACTTCGGCACCCGCTTCCAGAAGATCTCGCGGCTCAGCCAAGACCAGGCGGGCGACCTCGCGACGAACGTCGAGCAGTCGGTGCACGGCATCCGCGTCCTCAAGGCCTTCGGCCGGGCCGAGGATGCGCTCGACGACTACTCCGAGTACGCCGGCCGGGTGCGCGCCACCGAGATTCGCCGCGGCCGCCTCGTCGCGAGCTTCGACTCGGTCATCGCGCTCCTGCCCGAGCTCGCGCTTGGCGTAGCCCTGCTCGTCGGCCTGTTCCAGGTCGCCGACGGCACGACAACCGTCGCCGCGCTGAGCGCATTCTTCGCCACCGCCATGCTCATCACGATGCCGGTCGCGATGCTCGGCATGCAGATCAGCGACCTCATCTCGACGATCACCTCGCTGCAGCGCATCAACGAGGTCAACGACGAACCGCCGGCCATCACGACGCCCGCCCACGCCACCGAGCCCGAGGTCGTACGCGGCGAGGTCGTGTTCGACGACGTCACCTTCCGCTACCCGGATGCGGCCGAGGACGACCTGCTGCTGCACCACGCCAGCCTGCGCGTGCGCCCGGGCGAGACCCTCGCGCTCGTCGGTATCACCGGCTCGGGCAAGTCGACGCTGCTGCAGCTCGTGCCGCGACTCTACGACGTCACCGAAGGCAGCATCCGCATCGACGGTGTCGACGTGCGCGACTTCGCGCTCGAGAAACTGCGCGAGCTCACCTCGGTGGCGTTCGAGGACGCGACGCTGTTCTCTGGCAGCGTGCGCGAGAACGTGCTGCTCGGCGCTGCCCCGGGTATGAGCGAGGAGGAACTCGACGAACTCGCGCGCCTCGCGCTCGAAACCGCCGACGCGCTGTTCGCCTACGAGCTGCCCGACGGTATCGAGACCCGCATCGGTGAGCAGGGCATGTCGCTCTCGGGCGGGCAGCGCCAGCGCGTCGCCCTCGCCCGCGCGATCGCGGCGAAGCCGAAGGTGCTGCTGCTCGACGACCCGCTCTCGGCGCTCGACACGAGCACCGAGGAGCGCGTTACCGCCCGCCTGCGCGACGTGCTCGCGGGCACGACCACGATCGTCGTCGCCCACCGCACCTCGACCGTCGCGCTCGCCGACCGGGTCGCGCTGCTCGACGGCGGCCGCGTCGTCGCGGTCGGCACACACACCGAGCTGCTGCTCAACGACCCGCGCTATGGATTCGTCATGGCCGATCTCTCGAGCTCGAGCTTCAACCTCACGGGCGCGCTCGACCTCGAACAGCTCCGGGAGGAGGAACGATGAGCAGCGATACCACGCAGGAAGACCTCGATGGCGGCCTCGCCGCCGACGCGGTGAGCGACAAAGACAAGCGCCGCCGCTCGCTCGGGCTCCTCGGCGGGCTCATCAAGCCGTACCGCTGGCAGGTCGCCTGGGTCGCCGTGCTGACGCTGCTGGTGCAGCTCGGCACCGTTGTCGGCCCCGCCCTCATCGCCTACGGCGTCGACACCGCGCTGCCGACCCTTATCGACGGCGACGCGGCGCTCGCGGTGGGGGTCGGGGTCGCCTACATCCTCATCGCCATCGGGCGCGCCCTCGCCACCTACTGGTACCTGCGCATCTCCACCTGGGCCGGCCAGAACATCCTCTACAACCTGCGCCGGCGCATGTTCCGCCACACGCAGCGCCTCAGCCTCGGCTTCCACGAGCGCTACACCTCGGGCCGCGTCATTTCGCGACAGACGAACGACACCGAGTCGCTGCGCGAGCTGCTCGAGTTCGGCGTCGAGACCATCGTCGGCGCGCCCGTGCTCATGGTGCTCACCGTCGTCACCATCCTCTGGATGGACTGGGTGACCGGCCTCATCATGCTGCTCATGCTCATCCCCGCGGTGTTCATGAGCCGCTGGTTTCAGAAGGCGTCGAGCCGCACCTACCGCGAGCAGCGCACGCACTCGGCGCGGCTTACGGTCGAATTCGTTGAGATGATGGGCGGGATGCGCGCGGTGCAGGCGTTCCGCCGCGAGGCCGCGAACGACCGCCGCTACGGCGAGATCGCGAACGACTACCGTCGCTCGTCGCTCGCCGCCATCAAGATCTGGGGCATCTACCAGCCGAGTCTGCGCCTGCTCGGTAACGTGATCGTCGTCGTCGTGCTCGTCGTCGGCGGCCTGCGCGTGCTCAGCGGCAACCTCGACGTCGGCATGTTGCTCGCGCTCGTGCTCTACTCGCGTCGCTTCTTCCAGCCGATCGACATGATCGCGAACTTCTACAACGTGCTGCAGTCGGCCGTGTCGGCGCTCGAGAAGATCTCGGCGCTGCTCGCCGAAGACCCCGACATTCCCGAGCCGGCCGAGCCGAAGCAGCTGCCGGCCACGGGCGGCGGCGCGATTCAGTTCGAGGGCACGTCGTTCCAGTACACCGAGGATGGCCCGACGGTGCTGCATCCGCTCGACCTCTCGATTCCCTCGGGGCAGACCATCGCGCTCGTCGGACAGACCGGCGCGGGCAAGTCAACCGTGGCGAAGCTCATCTCGAGGTTCTACGACGCGAGCGAGGGCAGGGTGACGCTCGACGGCATCGACCTGCGCGACCTCCGAGACGACGACCTCCGCCGGGCGATGGTCATGGTGACGCAGGAGTCGTACCTCTTTGGCGGCTCGATCGCTGACAACATCGCGATCGGCAAGCCCGGTGCGACCCGCGATGAGATCGAGGCCGCGGCGAAGGCGATCGGCGCGCATGCGTTTATCGAGCGCATGCCGAATGGCTACGACACCGACGTGCACACGCGCGGCGGCCGCCTCTCGGCGGGGCAGCGGCAGCTCGTCTCGTTCGCCCGGGCCTTCCTCGCCGACCCGCGCGTGCTCATCCTCGACGAGGCGACGAGCTCGCTCGACATTCCGAGCGAGCGGGCGGTGCAGAACGGCCTCGAGCAGCTGCTCGGCGACCGCACCGCCATCATGATCGCGCACCGGCTCGCGACCGTGATGATCGCTGATCGCGTGCTCGTCGTGCACGATGGCCGTATCGCCGAAGACGGTTCGCCGCGCGAGCTCATCGCGGCCGGCGGGCGCTTCGCGCAGCTGTATCGAGCCTGGCAGGACTCGCTCTAGAACGCAGTAGTCTTGGGGCATGGCTGAAAGCACCAAGGTTGAGTTTTGGTTCGATCCGATCTGCCCGTGGGCATGGATGACTTCCCGTTGGATTCAGGAGGTCGAACGACTTCGCGACGACGTTGAGGTCGACTGGAATGTCATGTCGCTCGCGATCCTCAACGAGGGCCGCGAAATGTCCGACGAGCACCGCAAGGCGCACGCGTTCTCGAAGTGCTCCTGCCTCGTCGCCGCCGGCGTCAAGGCCGAGCTCGGCAACGAGGCGATGGTGAAGTTCTACGACGCCATCGGCACCATCAACCACCCCGAGGGTCGCTCGGGCGAGGCCGGCACGCTCGAGGAGGCCGCCGCGAAGGCCGGCGTCCCCGGCGAGCTCATCGCCCGCGCCGACGCTGGCGAGTTCGACGAGGTGCTGCTCGCCTCGCACAACGGCGCGATCGACCGCGTCGGCGACGAGGTCGGCACCCCGGTCATCGCCGTCAACGGTGTTGCGTTCTTCGGCCCCGTGATTTCGCCGGCGCCGAAGGGCGACATGGCGCTGCAGCTCTTCGACGGTGTCGTCGCAGCCGCGGGCTACGAGGGCTTCTTCGAGATCAAGCGCTCGCGCACGCGCGGCCCCCAGTTCGACTAATGCGGGTCCACCTAGCAACCGACCACGCCGGGCTCGAGTTCTCGCAGCAGCTGCAGGAGCACCTGCGCGCTGCGGGGCACGAGGTTGTCGACCATGGTCCCGAAGAGTACGACGCCGTCGACGACTACCCGTCGTTCTGCATCAACGCTGCGCAGGCGGTCGCGAACGACTGGGCGGCGGGCGAGTTCTCGCTCGGAGTCGTCTTCGGCGGCTCCGGCAACGGCGAGCAGATCGCGGCGAACAAGGTCACGGGCGTGCGCGCGGCGCTCGTCTGGAGCGAGGCGACCGCGAAGCTCGCGCGCGAGCACAACAACGCGAACGTCATCTCGATCGGCGCCCGCCAGCACTCGCTTGAGGAGGCCGTGACGCTCGTCGACACGTTCCTCGCCGAGCCGTTCCCTGGCGAGGAGCGCCACGTGCGCCGCATCTCGCAGCTGCGCGAGTACGAGGGCACCGGGTCGATCGCGGGCAAGGAGGTGCTGGCGCCGACGAACTCCGACGTGCCGGCAGTTCTCCCGGCGGCGGAGGCGTAGGAGTGCCCGAGGGGCATTCCGTCCACCGCATTGCGCGCCAGTTCACGAAGCACTTCGTCGGGCGCATCTGCGAGGCCTCGAGCCCGCAGGGGCGCTTCGTCGAGGGCGCGGCGGTGCTGTCGGGCCGCGAGATGCTGCGCTGCTTCGCTGTGGGCAAGCAGATGTTCGCCGAGTTCGGTGACGACCCGACGGCGCCCGGCGCGGATGCGTCGGTATGGCTGCGCGTGCACCTCGGCATCTACGGTGCCTGGGATTTCGCGGGCGACTTCACGACGAAGCTCGGGCAGACCGGCGAGTACGGCCGCGGCGCGCGCATCGAGGATGCGGACGCCGAGGACTCGCTGTCGTCGATCGGCGCGCCCCGTCGCGCCCGGCTGCGCATGGCCGAGCAGGAGAAGGAAACCGAGCTTGACCAGGGCTGGCCGCCCGAGCCGGTGGGCGCCGTGCGGCTTCGCCTGCTCACCGAAGACGTCGTGGCCGATCTGCGCGGCCCGACCGCCTGCGAGGTGCTCGACGCCGCCGGCGTGAACACCGTGCTCGATCGCCTCGGCCCCGACCCGCTTGTCGACGAGCTCGAGGTGGGGGAGCGCCGCTTCATCGAACGTGCGAGCAAGCGTCGCGTGCCCATCGGGCAGCTGCTCATGGATCAGTCGGTCGTCGCAGGTATCGGCAACATTTATCGCGCCGAGATCCTGTTCCGCGCCCGACTCAATCCCTATACGCCGGGCAACGAGGTGCCGCTCGACGTGCTGCACGGCATCTGGAATGACTGGGTGAAGCTGCTGGGCGTCGGCGTCGAGGTCGGCCGCATGATGACGATCGACGGGCTCACCGGTGACGACTATGAGGCGGCGCTGCAGGATGTCCGCCACCGCCACTGGGTCTACGGTCGCGCGGGCGAGCCCTGCCGTCGCTGCGGTACGCCGATCTCGCTCGCCGAGATGCAGAACCGCAAGCTCTACTGGTGCCCGAGCTGCCAGGCCTGAACTAGCGCAGGCTGCCGATGCTCGCCGCGAGTTTGCGCGCGTCGCGCATCCGCTTCTCGTAGGTGGCCGCGACGAAGACGAGCACGACGCCCGCGGCCGCGAGCCATGCCCACCAGGGCACGGCGATCGGGGGCAGGAACATCTGCCACATCACGACGATGTGGAGCACCGCCGCGGCGATGCCGATGAGCAGCGGCGCCTGGAGACGCAGGAGCGCGCCGACGAGGATCGCCGCGACGATGAGCGCCGTCGCGAGGCCGATGCGCCACCAGCTTGGCAGCTGGAACTCGGCCGCGAGCGCGATGGCGAGCGAAGCGATGAGGGGCGCGCCGAGCGCCGCCCAACTGCGCAGCTTCGGATAGGTGCGCAGCGCGACCGCGCCGACGGCCGCGGCCGCGAGACAGAGCGGCTGCAGCACCCAGGCATCACTCGCCTCGACGTCCTGGGCGACGGCGATCGCCGCGAACACGATGCTCACGGCGCCGAAGCCGCTGCCGCCGAGGCGGAGGTCCAGGCGCCGAGTGGGGAACGACGCGCTGACGAGCGCCGCGGCGGCGGCCGCGCCGACGACGGCGGCAATGCCGGCCGCGAGCGGATGCTCGAGCAGAGCCGGGAGCGCGGCGACCGTGAACGCGAGCGGAACCGCCGCGGCGTAGCCGGCGCGTTCCACGTTGCTGCTGGCGCGCTCGGCAAGGCGCAGCAGTAGCCAAAGTCCGGCGACGAAGGCGGCCAGAATCACGCCGACCGGCACACCGATCGCGAGTTCGCTGCTGCCTTCCCAAAGCCAGAGCACGGCTGCGATGGTCGCGACGGCGGTGCCTGCGCGGGCCGCAGGGCCCCAGGAGGTGCGCGGCCGGGGGAGCGTGATGCCGAACGCCGCGACGAGGCCCGCGACGGCGCTGAGCAGCAGGCCGACCTTGATGGCGTCGGTGTCGAACGTGAGGCCGGTCGCGAACAGCGGCAGTAGCAGGGTGAGCAGGTCAAGTGTGGGTGTCGCTTCGCGGTCGCGGCGGAACCGCACGACGGCGAGCACCGCGACCGCGACGGCGGGGATGCCCGCGGCGATGACCGTCCACCACAGGCCGAGTCCGGTGCCGGCGAGCGGGAGCGTCGTGAGCACGAGCCAGGCCGCGAGCGGCAGCAGCGGTCTTGCGCTTCGAAGCGTGGCCAGGGCGCCGAGGCCGATGAGCGCGGCGACGACGAGCGGCAGTTCGCTCGCGACTCCCGCCGGCTGCGTCGCGACGAAGAACGCGTGTGCGCCGCCGGTGAGCAGGGCGATGACGACCCACGCGAGCAGGTTCGTGTGCCGGAACATCGCGGCGAGCACGGCGATCGCGGCCGCGACACCGACGAGCGTGCCGACGAGGTCGACCGAGCGCGCGTTCGCGGCCGCGATGCCGATGGGGGCGATCGTCGCCGTGAGCAACACCGCCGCCCAGACGCCGAGCTGGAGGTTGCGGCGTAGCTCGGGGTCGATGCCGGGGGAGGTGCCGAGCACGCGGCTGATCGGCGCGAGCAAGATAAGTGGCACGGCAATCCCGAGGGTGACGAAGACTGCCGAGGCGAGCCCGCCCGGAATGCTGCCGGTGGCGTCAATGGCGTCGAGCGACCGGAGGCCGAGCGCGACCATTCCGAGGGCGGCGCCGAGGCCACCGGGCGCCGCGAGCCCGAGCCGGGCCCACGCCCACACGCCGCGTGCCGGCAGCGTGATCGCCGCGACGATGGCGGCGATGCCGAGCGCAAGCGTGAACCAGGCCGTCGGTGAGGTCTGCCAGTCGGCGAGGAAGGTGGTCGTCGCGAGCGAGATCCCGAGCGACAGTGCAATCGTCGCCTGCGCGGGCGCGGCGGGGTAGCGCGATGCGCGCACCACGGCGACGATCGCGACGATCGCGAGCGCGAGCAGCGTCGGTGCGGCGATGACGACGGCCAGCGCATCCGCCACCGACCTGGAGACGAAGATCGGGCCGATTACGGCGAGGCTGGCCGCGCTGACCCAGGTCGCAGCGCGCGACCACCCGGGGTGTACCGCGTCGGGGCGAACTCGGGCGAGCAGCGGCGTCGCGCAGGCGATCGCGAACACGAACCAGGGCCAGAGACGGTCCGGGTCGGCGCGAATGAAGGCGGCGGCGAGCGCGCCCGCAACCCCAACTAGCCCAAATCCTTCGGCCGGCACGGTGTTGATGTGACCGTTGCACGCGCGCCGAATGAGTAGTGTGACGCCAAAGACGATGAGGCCAACGAACGCGTAGCCCCAGCCGAAGCGGAACTCGTCGGTGAGTGGCTGACCGAACGCGAAGATGGCGGTACCGACGAGCATCCACAGCGACGCGAGCGCGATCGTGCCCTGAAAGCGCGGCGTCGGCTGCGGAGTACTGCCTCGCGCATCCCAGAGAATTGCGGCGACGAGCGCTGCCACGACGAGCAAGAACAGGGCGCCCAACGACCAGAACATCCAGTCGCTGTCGTTGTTACTGGTGTCGAACGTGAGCAGCAGCATGCCCGTGCAGGCGATCACGAAGCCGACGATGGCGACCAAGTGTGACTCGCCCCGGGGCAGCTCAAGTCGTGCCCCCGCGGCGCCGACCACGAGCGGCATCGCGATGATCACCACGCCAGTGACCATGCGCATCATGAACCCGGCGCTCGCCACCTCTTCGAGTTCGAGCGCGATCCCCACGATGACGCTGCACCAGGCGACGACGGCCAAGACGACCGCGAAGATCGTGACCGCGAGGCCTGGCGTTGCGGGGCGCAGGGTGCGGGCGACGAGCAGGATGCACGCGACGCTCGCGAGCAGCACTGTCGGCAGCAGCTCGCCAACGCCGAAGAACAGGGTCATGAGCACGAGCGACGAGGCGAGCGCGGCGATTGAGGTGGATCGTAGGGTCAGCGTGCGATCGGGCGACATGAAGCGCGTCGCGACAAGTCCGGCGCACGCCGCCGTGGCGATGACGCTGAGGCCGGCACCGAGTGCCGCGCCGGGGAGCGACGCGGCGGTCACCGAAGCGAGCGTGCCGGTGACGGGGGCCGCGATGGGCAGGAGACTTGGGAAGCCCTTGCCGAGATGCGCGTCGCCCCGCCAGAACAGCGGCACGGCGCTCACGAGCAGACCGAGGAGGCTCGCGAGCAGGAGCGCGAGGTGGGCCGGCGCATCCGCACCTCGGTCGGTGAAGACGACGCCGGCGATCGCGAGCTGGAGGAGGATGACAAGAAGCGGGATGGTCGCGAGGGCGGCCGCGCTGTACGAGCCGAACATGGCGCTGCGACGGAGCGCGGGCTGTTGGCTCGCGGCGACGCGCCACGCGAGCACGCCCGCGAATAGAAACGGGAGCGCGAAGCCGAGCCCCACGACGCCGGGGTCGTCGCCGATGCCGCTCGGATACTCGGGCAGCGCGCGCACGAGGGCCGCACCGGTGCGCAGGCCGATGCCGAGCAGCAGCACCGCCGCGACGGCTGCCGCAATATCGGCGAAGGAGGCGAACTTGCGCGCCTGCGGCTCGCGGGTCGTCCAGAGCACCATGAGCACGGCCGCGACCGCCGCAATCGCGAGCGCGAGGATCGCGACGAGGATGCCCGCATTCGGCTCGGGCGCGATGCCCAGCACCGTCGGCACCAGGAGCAGGGAGGCGACGCCGAGCGCGAGCGAGATGCCCACGGGGAGCGGGTCAGTGTCGATTCGCGCCTCGGCCGCGCGCTGCCAGGCGCGGGCGGCGCCCACGCTCCCGACGCTCGCCGTGGCGAGGCCGAGTGCCCAGCCGAGGTGGTCGTCGAGCGGCAACCGTGCCAGCCAGGCGATGAGGAGGGTGATGGCCGGGAGTAGGGTGATCGACGCAAGCAGCTTGGGCGTGGAGAGCTTCGACCAGCGCCACCACGCGCCGAAGATGGCGGTAAGCACCAGCAACGCCACACCCCAGTACAGGGCGGGGTCGGCTCGGTCGAGTCCGAAGAGTTTCAGCGCCGGTATCGCCCACGCGTCGAGCGCGAGCAACACGGCACCGAGCACCGCAACGCCCTCCGCCGTCGCGCCGAGCTTGCGGCGCCGCAGCCAACTCGCGAGGGCGATGACGCCCGCCGTGATCGCGACCGTGATCGCCGCGCGAACGATGAGATCGAAGAGGACGAAGGCGACCGTGACGAAGACGAGCGCCGCGACGGCGAGGAAGCCGATGCCCGTGATGAGCATCGCGAGCTGCACGCCCGAGCGCTTGGGTGTCGAAGGCTCTGCCTCAGACCGTGGCTCAGGCTGTGGCAGGGGCGGGGCAGGTTGGTTGAGCCACGCGCCAGCGATGGAGCCCTGTGGCGCGGGGCTGGGCGCAGATTGCTGCTGGGGGAGCGCGGGCGGTGCCGGCACCTCCGCTTCGACATACTGAGCATCCTGCTCAGCTCGGATCTCCGCCAGGATTCGCCCCCGCTGTGTCAGCAGTTCGGCGCTTGACGTCGAGAGTTTGAAGACCTCGGCGAGCCGCGGATTCGTGAGGTCGAGTCCGCAGCTCACGCACCGCGGGGCGCCGTGCGTTGGCGTGAAGCAGTACGGGCACGTCGTCGTCGACAGGAGGTCCTGCGGGCTTTCTGGAAAGCGCGGTGCGTGGGTGTCATTGCCCGAATCCATAGCCGCTCCTCGAAGTCCCGTCCTCTTCGCAGATTAGGCGAACGTGGATCACGGATCGCCCGTTTATCCACAAAGGACATCTTCAGGACGACGAGGAGTAGCCGAAAGCTGGCGCGGAGAATGCGACGCGCGTGATTCAGCAGATTTCCGCTAGACTTGCGGAGTCGTATTGCACGACGCGGGGATGTAGCTCAATGGTAGAGCCCCAGTCTTCCAAACTGGTCACGCGGGTTCGATTCCCGTCATCCCCTCACTCGCGGCTTCGCCGCTTCGCTCAGGGACTCGGGAATCCTCAGAACCCGAGAACCGGCTCCGCCGGCGCCCGCCGCGCGACGCGATGCGTCGCTTCATCGGCGTGCGGGGTTCGATTCCCGTCATCCCCTCGCTCGCGGCTTCGCCGCTTCACTCAGGGACTCGGGAATCCTCAGAACCCGAGAACCGGCTCCGCCGGCGCCCGCCGCGCGACGCGATGCGTCGCTTCATCGGCGTGCGGGGTTCGATTCCCGTCATCCCCTCCCTCGCGGCTTCGCCGCTATTCCGAGGTGAGGCCCTGCTCGCCGAGCCACTCGCGCATGCGCTCGCGGCCGTAGAGGCCCTTCACGTTGCCGATGCGGCGCTCGAGCGTGCGGGCCCAGCTGTAGTCGGGCTTGTCGTAGTTCGCGTAGTAGCTGGCGAGGCGCGTCTCGTACTCGGCCGACGCATCCGCCCACGCGTCAGCATCGTAGGTTTCCTCGTGCAGCACGGCCGCCTGGGGGAGTCGAGGCTTCGTGCTCGCCGCCTCATCGGGGTCGGGTACGCCGATCGCGAGCCCAACGATTGGGAACACGTGCTCGGGAAGCTCAAGTTCTTCGACCACGCCGGGTGGGTTGTTGCGGATCGACCCGACGAAGACCCCGCCGAGTCCGAGCGACTCGGCCGCAAGCAGCGCGTTCTGCGCGCTAATGCCGGCGTCGACGAACGAGACGAGCGTGTTCTCGAGGTACTTCACGGTCTCGACCTCGGAGCCGCGCTGCTGCGCGATCTGCGCCGCGCGGTGGTAGTCGACGACCCACACGAGGAACACAGCGGCGTCCTCGACATACGAACGTCCGCCAATTGCCTGCGACACCCGGCGCTTGTGGTCCTCGTCGCGGATCGCGATGATGCTCCACGTCTGCAGGTTCGACGAAACTGAACCGGACTGGGCCGCGGCGATGATGAGCCGCAGTTGTGCATCCGAAATCTCGTCGGTTAAGAACTCGCGCACCGACCGGTGGGCGAGCTGGAGATCGATCGTTTCGGTGCCGTCGGCGACCGGCGATTCGGGGTCAGCGCCGTAGCGCTCACTGACGAGCTGTTCGGTGGTGTGGGCGGTGTTCGTGGTGGTCATGCGTGCTCCTGATAGGCGTGCGTCGATCGTAACGACGCGGTGGGGCAGGGCCTAAGAACGTGTCATTTGCGCGAAACATCCGGATATCCGCCGAGATAAAAGCGCCGGGGTGCCTCGGCCGCCTTGCTGATGCCGATGCGGGTCGTCACGACGATGTCGCTCAGCGGATGCTCGCATTCGCGCTCGAGTTGCAGCGGCGGCAGGCTGAGGTCGTGGCCGGTCAGCGAGAGGTCGATGCCGAGGGCGGCGCACACCTTGCCGGGACCGTTCGTGAGTTGCCGGCGGCTCGTGCCGCGGCGTGCGAGCATCACGTCCTCGCCCTCGAGCGGCTCGACGGCGCGGATCAGCAGGCCGGCGCCGTGCCCGGCCTCGCCGACGACGACGTTGAGGCAGTGATGGATGCCGTAGCTGAGGTAGACGTAGGCGTGACCGGCGGCGAGGAACATCGCGGCATTGCGCGGAGTTGGGCCGCGATGGGTATGACTCGCGGGATCCTCTTCGTCGTAGGCCTCGACCTCGACGATGCGGGCTCGAAGGATGCGTCCGTCGAGTTCGCGCACGACGGTGCAGCCGAGCAGTCGGCGCGCCGCGACCTCAACGGGCGCGTGGAGCCAGTCCCAGGTGCCGTCGTTACTCATCACTTCAGGCTACCGAGCGCATTGGTGAACCCTCTTGGGGCGTGGTAACTTCGTGAGGCTGATCTCTTTGGAGATCGCGCGTGCGTATGCACATCGGGACGTGGCGCAGTTTGGTAGCGCGCCTGCTTTGGGAGCAGGATGTCGCAGGTTCAAATCCTGTCGTCCCGACCAATTTGCTGATGTCGCGATTCGGACAGAGCTCTCCCTTAGAAGGGAACAGGGTCTTCGAGTGGTTTGAACACCGGGCCGACGCGTGCCGGTTCGACCGTGATGGTTTCGCCGTAGGGCGGGATCCATTCCATTTCTCCGTTGCCCTTATGCCGGCACCTCCACGGCTTCTGATGTTTCAGCGTGTGGTGGCGCACGCAGAGGTGTGCCATGTTGTTGACGCTCGTTTTGCCACCCGCGGCCCAGGGGTGCGTGTGATCGAGTTCGCTTTGGGGTGCTGGCCTGCGGCAGCCCGGGAATATGCACGTTTGGTCGCGAGCTTGCAGGAATCTGCGCATCTCGGCGGTCGGTTTTCGTGTGTCGACGGTGAGCGCGTGCCCGGTGATCGGGTCGGTGAGGAGCCGATGAAAACAGGACGCCGTGCCCGCGATCTCGCGAGCTTCGACCATGCTCATCGGGTTCAGGCCGTCGATGGTGGCGACATCACGCGGTGCGTCGGGGTTGAGCAGCGACATGACAGGGATGACGATGCTCACGTTGGCGGTGATTCGAGCCGCGCCTGCGGTGTGCGACTCGAGGATGCTCTGCGGCGTCGCGGTGAGTATCGTCTCGATGAACAGGTCGGCGCGGATCTGGTCGAGCGTGCGGGGATCCTCGACGAATTCCGCATCGACTGTCGACAGAGCGGTGCCCGTGTTCGCGGCCTCGCGCACACGCTGACGGTGTGCCTTTGCGTCGTCGCGGTGCTCGTCTCGCAGCACGATCGCCTGTTTCGTGAGCAGGTCGTAGAGCGCGTGCGCTTCGCCAGTTCGGACGGTCGCGGTAATGACTGACATGCCAAAGTCGAGGTCTTCGATCGTCACTCGGCGTTCGGCGTATTCACGCTCGCAGGTCTCCTCAAACTCCGCCGCCCCGAGTGCGGCGGCGAGCTTCTTCGCGAAGGTCTCGGTTTGTCCGACCGTTGCCGTGCGAGCGAAGTCGAGGACGCGCTCCGAGAACTCGTCTCGACGGTCTTGGGGGACCTTGTTCGCGTGGCGCAGAAGCGCTCCGGAATGTTGCATGGTCACTTCGACCGTTTGCAGAGGCTCGCACCAGTTGGCGAACTCTGTCGTCAACCAGTGCGCGTCATAGGCACGATTGATGAGCGCGACGTCGGACAAGTTCGTCGGCACTCCGAAGCTTGCGAGCACGGAACGCAGATTGAGGCGCAGTTGGTCGTCGTAGTTCGCAACATAGCTGCGCTCGTCGGTCTGCCACTTCGTGCGCAGTTCCGCACCCTCGTACGCCCTCGCCAGAATCAGCGCCATCGCGAACTCGCCGGCTTTCACAGCGTTGAACACATCGACGAATGTGCCGGTCATGTCGCTGAACAGTTCGTTCAGACCGTCGGTCTCGGGCTCGGGTGTGGTGCCATCGGGTCGGTGCTTCTTTGCGCGGCGGGGCTGCTCGGGGGAGTCATTGTCGGGAGACGTTGCGGTCATCGGGCGTCACCTCCTCGAAGGTGCGTCAATGGGCGAACCGTTGTAGCAAGTATATACGTATGCCAGTGAAATTGGTAGCGAACAGATGTTCTAAATTCGTCGCCGTGAACGTTCGGCGCTTCGATCATCCGTGAGCCATTCCTGGCTCAGCCTCACTCTCGCACGAGCCTCCGACATGCGCGCTAAACCGCCGAAACCAGCCGACTCCAGCCGACTACCCCCGCCGCGCCCGTCGCACCGCCCACGGCACCAACACGACAACAACACCCAAAAGCGAGCCAATCACCGTTTCAATCAACCGGTCGTACACGAGCCCATCCGCGCGCACCGACCCGCCGCTCCCAACCGTCGCCAGTGCAATCGAAACGAGCGCCAGGGGAGTGACGAACACCTGCCCGAGCCCGTACGACCGCAGCACGAACAGCTCGGTCAGCCCCTGCAGCAGCGCGATCACGAGAATGAGCACCCACACCGGCGTCGCCAACCAAAGAATCGGTGCGGTGCCAAACAGCCCGAGAAACGTGCCGATGATGCGGTGAAAACCACGGTTCACGGCGTGCTTGGTCGTGTGGCCGGCGAGCGGCACCACCGCGGCGAGCTGCGCCCAGTAGGTGTGGTCGATGTTCCACGGCCCGCTTAGCGAAAGCGAGACGCCCCCGGCCGCACCCGCAGCGACGAAGTTGAGTCCAGCATCCGTCAAGAACGTGGCATGCGGCCGACCCGCGAACGTCGCCTCCCGCGGCCAGACAATCGGCTGCCGAAAGCGCCGACCGAGCAGCCGCGACGACATGCCCATCAACACCGCCCAGGCAATCACCACCAGCGTTGCGAGCGCGGCCTCCCACAGCACCGGTTGCTTCGGCACGGCAACCACCGCGCCAAAGGCGAACACGTTGAAAATCGCGCCGCCGGGCCGCAGCTGCCAATACTGCGCCACGAGTGCGCTCAACCCGGCCATCACCGAGGTGCACAGCACGGCGATCCAGACTTCACCCGGCACCCCGTCGAGCAGCCGTGCCATGATCGTCGCCGACATCAGCGTCGCGAACATGAGCACGCCGGCGCGCAACTGCATCCGCAGCCGCGGCCCGTGCTCGAGATTGCGCCCATAGATGCCTGGAAAAGCGGCGAACGACACGAACACGACGAGGTCGAGCCGGTCGGTCAGCAGCAACACCAATAGCGGCACGAGCACGGTAATTGTGCAGCGAATCGCCACCTCGTGGTCTCGATTCGCCGGGTCAATGCGCAGCACCGAGGTAAACGGGTTCACTTCGGTCCACGCACTCTCGGGCTTCCGCTCGGGATCCTGGCCGGTGCTCGGTGACGTCAATTGCGTGGCTCCCTTCGGTTCGTGCGATCGGCAGCCTCGGGCACACATCCTCGGGATGCGCCCAACGGCAGCGGCACCGAGGCGAGCAAAGTGACGCGACCACCTACTGACAGCGCAACACCGCGGAATCGATGGCAGGCAGCACGGAGACTTAACGTCTTCATAACGATAGCCCCGCACGCGCGACTCGCTTGAAAGCGCAAGGATCCGACGCCCCTCGAAGCACCCGACATCGCCGCGAAACCGGCCGAATCGGGCTTCCCGGCGCCTGTCGGAAACACTCAAGTCGGTAGTATTGCGTTGCTATTGAGCCGTAATTCGGGCGCCCCGCCGCCCAAATTGCGCCGCGGTGAGCACTGCGCTCCCGCGCCATTTGCGGTGAAACCCGCCGAGTTCAAGACCCGATGTCATTGCTCGGCGATGTGCGACACCGCACCGAATCAAGCGGATGCCGTGGAGCATCCCTCGTGCGCGATTTGCGTGCGCGGCAACGACTAACCCAAAAGGAGCGTTCGTGCCAGACACAGCCATCTCGGTCGAGCACCTGTACAAGGTGTTCGGCAGGCAGCCCAAGGAGGCTGTTGAGCGTCTTAAGCAAGGCGCCACTCGCGATGATCTCGCGCCTGCCTCAACGGCAGCCGTGATCGACGCGAGTTTTGACGTGAAACCGGGCGAGATCTTCGTCGTCATGGGTCTGTCGGGTTCCGGAAAGTCGACGCTGATCCGGATGCTCAACGGCCTCAACCCGACGACGTCCGGCTCGGTCAAGGTGCGCGGCCAGGAGATCGTCGGGGCGAACCCGGCGACGATTCGCAAGATCCGCCGTGAGCACATCTCGATGGTCTTCCAGCACTTCGCGCTCTTCCCGCACCGCACGGTGCTCGAGAACGTGGCGTTCGGCCTCGAGGTCCAGGAAGTGCCGAAGGACAAGCGGGAGGCACAGGCCCGCAAGGTGCTCGAGACTGTCGGCCTCGATCAGTGGGCCGACTCGTTCCCGAACGAACTCTCGGGCGGCATGCAGCAGCGCGTCGGCATCGCGCGCGCCCTCTGCGCCGAGACTGAGATCCTGCTCATGGACGAGGCCTTCAGCGCGCTCGACCCGCTGATCCGTCGCGAAATGCAGGAAGAGCTTGTCGACCTGCAGCAGCAGCTCGGCAAGACCATCGTCTTCATCACCCACGACCTCAACGAGGCCATGTTCCTCGGCGACCGCATCGCCGTGATGCGCGCGGGTGAAATCGTCCAGATCGGTACCCCCGAGGAGATCCTCACAAGCCCGGCGAACGACTACGTCGAGCAGTTCGTGCAGGACGTCGACCGTTCGCGCGTGCTCACCGCCTCGGCGGTCATGCAGCCGGCCCTCGCGGTCGTGCCGCTCAGCGTCGGCGTCAACGGCGTTGCGAAGGTCATGCGCGACATGCAGGTGTCGGGCGTGTTCCTCGTCGAGCGCAACAAGCTCGTCGGCGGCGTCACCGAGGCGCAGATCGGCCGCGCGCGTCGCCGCGGGGATGTGCAACTCGCCGACATCGTCGACCGCGACATTCCGCGTGTGAAGCCCGAAGACATCCTGAGCGACCTGTTCGAAGCGTCGGTCGACACCTCGATGCCGCTGCCTGTCGTCGACGAGCGCGATCGCATCCTCGGCATCGTGCCGCGCGTGGCGCTGCTCAGCTCGATGACGACGAATACCGGCACCCTCGATCTGCCGCAGAGCGCGGCCCTCACCGACCCGCAGTTGCCCGTCGTGCCTGAGGGAACCACCGCTGAGACTGCCGCGGAGGCGATTGCGACCGAAGCATCCACCAGCGAGCCCGGAGAGGAGGCCACCCGATGAGCGAACCGTTCTGGCGCGCCCCATTCGGCACGTGGATCGAAATCGCCGTTGACTGGATTGTCCAGGTCTTCGGCGGCTTCTTCGACGTTGTCCGCGTTGTCCTCGAGTTCTTCTACGACGCCCTCAACACCTTCTTCAACTGGCCCCCGTTCTGGGTGATGATCATCCTCATCGCGGCCTTCGCCTTCATGATGAAGGGCTGGCAACTCGCGGTCGGGTCGATCATCGGCCTGTTCTTCATTTACTTCGTCGACCAGTGGGGCAACGCGATGTCGACGCTGTCGCTCGTCCTCGTCGCGAGTGTGCTGGCGCTGATCATCGCGATTCCGGTGGGCATCTGGGCGGCGAAATCCGCGCGAGCTTCATCGGTTATCCGACCCGTGCTCGACTTCCTCCAAACCATGCCCGCCATGGTCTACCTGATCCCGGCGCTGATCCTCTTCGGCGTCGGCCCGGTGCCCGGCATCTTCGCGACCGTGCTGTTCGCGGTCGCGCCGGGTGTGCGCATGACCGAGCTCGGTATTCGCGGCGTCGACAAGGAAATGGTTGAGGCTGGCTACGCGTTCGGCGCGACGCCTGGTCGCATCCTGCGCCAGGTGCAGCTGCCCCTCGCCATGCCGTCGATCATGGCCGGTGTGAACCAGGTCATCATGCTCTCGCTGTCGATGGTCGTCATCGCCGGTATGGTCGGCGCGGGTGGCCTCGGTCAGCAGGTCACCTCCTCGCTCGGTACCGCGGATGTCGCGCTCGGCTTCGAGGCCGGTATGTCCGTCGTGATTCTCGCGATGATCCTCGACCGCATCACCGGCTCCATCGGCAAGTCGCGCTTCAGCGGCCTGTGGGGCAAGATCGTCGCCATCGCCGTCATCGTCGCGGTGGTCGTCGCCAACCTCATCCCGAGCCCCGCGGCGGGCTCCGGCCCCGACAATGGGGACGAAGCCGAGGTCACCATTGGTGTCTTCACCGGTTGGCCCGAGGGTGAGGCCGTCAGCGAGCTGTGGAAGGCGATCCTCGAGGAGAAGGGCTATACCGTCAACCTCGAGTACGTCGACGCCGTCGCCGGGTACATCGGCCTCTCGCAGGGCCGCTACGACCTCCTACTCGACACCTGGCTGCCGATCACGCACGCCCAGTACATCGAGGAATACGGCGACCAGATCACGCAGCTCGGCGCGTGGAACGACGAGGCCGTGCTCACCTTCGCGGTGAACGCGGATGCGCCGATCGACTCGATTGACGAGCTCGCCGAGCACGCCGACGAGTTTGGCAACACCATCTACGGCATCGAGCCCGGCGCTGGTCTCACGGCGGCCACCAAGGACAACGTGATTCCGACCTACGGCCTTGAGGGGATGGAATACATCACCTCATCGACGCCGGCCATGCTCGCGGAACTCGATTCGGCGATGTCGTCGGGCGAGAACGTCGTCGTCACGCTGTGGCGCCCGCACTGGGCCTACGACGAGTACGACATCAAGGATCTCGAGGACCCGGAGGGCACCCTCGGCGAGACGGAGTCGATCTACAGCTTCAGCTCGCAGGAGTTCGGTGACACCCACCCGAACGTGACGCAGTGGATCACCGACTTCAAGATGGATTCGGAGACGCTCTACTCGCTCGAGAACGCGATGTTCAACGAATACGACGGGAACGACTACGGTCCGATCGTCGAAGAGTGGATCAGCGAGAACCAGGACTACGTCAATAGCTTGACCGAGTAGTCCTGACCTCGACCAGCCGGATGCGGTGGTTGCGCGAGCGCGCGACCACCGCATCCGCCTTTTCCACTAGAAAAGGAAAATTCGGGCAGTTTCACCTGCGGCGCGTAGTATTAGACGCTGTTTGTGTGCCGTAACGTGACTCGACTTCGGGTTCGGCGCCATCACCACGCTCTGGCCGCTCGTTCGGCCTCCATCTATCCGCAGGAGAATTCGCACGTGAAGACCACGGTCGACAAGATCAACCCGACCCACGCCAAGCTCACGATCAACGTGACGCCGGAGGACTTCAAGCCCTACCTCGATGGGGCCTACCGGGCCATCGCGAACCAGGTTCAGATCCCCGGCTTCCGCAAGGGCAAGGTGCCGAACCAGATCATCGACCAGCGCGTCGGCCGCGAGGTCGTCGTCGACCAGGCGATCAACGATGGTCTCGACACCTTCTACCAGCGCGCCCTCAACGAGTCGGGCCTGCTGCCGCTCGGCCGTCCGGAGGCCGACGTCGCCGACACCCCTGACCTCAAGGACTTCTCGGGCGACCTCGTCGTCACCGTTGAGGTCGACGTGCGCCCCGAGGTTGAACTCGGCGAGTACAAGGGCCTCAAGATCGAGGTCGACACCGCTGAGGTCGCCGACGAGGATGTCGAGGCGGAGCTCACCACCCTGCGCGAGCGCTTCGGCACCCTGAAGACCGTCGACCGCCCGATCGAGAACGGCGACTTCGCCATCATCGACCTCGTCGCGAAGATCGACGGCGAGATCGTCGACGAGGCCACCGGCCTGTCGCACGAGGTCGGCTCGGGCGAGCTGCTCGAGGGCACCGACGAAGCCCTGCTTACCCTGACCGCCGGTGAGGACACCACCTTTAACTCGACCCTCCTCGGTGGCGACCGCGCCGGCGAGACCGCCGAGATCTCGGTCACTGTGACCTCGGTCAAGGAGCGCGAGCTTCCCGAGGTGGACGACGACTTCGCCCAGCTCGCGAGCGAGTTCGACACCGTCGACGAGCTTCGTGACGACCTGCGCGAGCAGGCCGCGAAGAAGAAGACCTTTGCCCAGGTCGAGCAGGCCCGCGCCAAGGCGATCGACGCGCTCATCGAGTCGACCGAGGTGCCCGTTCCCGAGCAGATGATCGAGGAAGAGGTGGCCCGCCACCTCGAGGCAGAAGGCCTCCAGCCCGACGACAAGCACGGCGAAGAGGTGCGCGAGTCGGCGCAGAAGTCGTTCCAGCAGCAGGTGATTCTCGACGAGATCATCAAGGCCGAGTCGGTCGAGGTCGAGCAGAACGAGTTCACGGAGTTCCTGTTCCAGCAGGCCTCGCAGTACGGCATGGCTCCCCAGCAGTACGTCGAGGTGCTGCAGCAGAACAACCAGATGCCGCAGATCATCGGCGAGGTTGCTCGCTCGAAGGCGATCCTCTACGTGCTCGAGGACGCCGAGGTCGTTGACGCCGCCGGCAACGCGGTCGACATCTCGGAGTACACCGCCGTCGTGAAGCAGGCCCGCGAGAAGCAGGCCGAAGCTGAGTCCGAAGCCGACGCTGAGGTCGAGGCCGAAACCGCCGAGGCTACTGACGAAAGCAAGTAGTTCCCGCACGTGCGCCGGGCCGGTCATTGTGACCGGCCCGGCGCCGCCGTTTCCGGCCACGGATGCTCGTCCACGCCCACGGCGAACAGGTGCGAATCCTCAAGGTCGCCTCGGCTAGGTTTTCCAGGAGACCTACGAAGGAGAAGCATCCGTGGCTGAACTGCAAATGCCGAATAGTGTCTTCGACCGACTCCTGAAGGACCGCATCATCTGGTTGGGCGAAGACGTTCGAGACGACAACGCGAACGAAATTTGCGCAAAGATGCTGCTGCTTTCGGCGGAAGACCCGGAGCGCGACATCTACCTCTACATCAACTCGCCGGGTGGCTCGGTCAC
This sequence comes from Gulosibacter sediminis, assembly GCF_023370115.1. NCBI lineage: Bacteria > Bacillati > Actinomycetota > Actinomycetes > Micrococcales > Microbacteriaceae > Gulosibacter > Gulosibacter sp. ACHW.36C. The sequence goes on from NZ_CP097160.1 coordinate 770,845, forward strand.
CGCGGGCATGGCGATCTACGACACCATGCAGCTCGTGCCGAACGACGTCGTCACGGTCGGCCTGGGCATGGCCGCGTCGATGGGCCAGCTGCTGCTGACCGCCGGTGCCGAGGGCAAGCGCTACATCACCCCGAATACCCGCGTGCTGCTGCACCAGCCGCTCGGCGGCTTCGGTGGCACCTCGTCGGACATCCAGCGCCAGGCGCAACTGATCCTCGACATGAAGCAGCGCCTCGCCGAGATCACGGCGAAGCGCACCGGCAAGACCGTCGAGCAGATCAACGAAGACGGTGACCGCGACCGCTGGTTCACCGCAGAAGAGGCCCTCGAGTACGGCTTCGTCGACCACATCTCCGAGACGGCCACCTCGGTCGTCGGCGGTGGCGGCACCGACCGTCGCATCTCGAGCGACCCGGGCGAAGCCTCCAAGCCGGGCGACGAGAACTAGGCGCGAAGGAAGAAGGACTACCAAAGTGTTCAATTACCCCGCATCCGGCGCAGCCGACAACATGCCGAGCTCGCGCTACATCCTGCCGAACTTCGAGGAGCGCACGGCCTACGGCTTCAAGCGCCAGGACCCGTACGCGAAGCTCTTCGAGGACCGCATCGTGTTCCTCGGCGTGCAGATCGATGACGCCTCGGCCGACGACGTCATGGCGCAGCTGCTCGTGCTCGAGTCGCAGGACCCGGACCGCGACATCACCATGTACATCAACTCGCCCGGTGGCTCGTTCACGGCCATGACCGCGATTTACGACACGATGCAGTACATCCGCCCCGAGGTGCAGACCGTGTGCCTCGGCCAGGCAGCCTCGGCCGCCGCCGTGCTGCTCGCCGCCGGCCAGCCGGGCAAGCGCCTCGCGCTGCCGAACGCGCGTGTGCTCATTCACCAGCCCGCCGTCAGCGGCCAGGGCCAGGGCCAGGCCTCGGACATCGAGATCCAGGCCAACGAGGTGCTGCGCATGCGCCAGTGGCTCGAAGAGGCCCTCGCGAAGCACTCGGGCAAGGACCAGGAGTCGATCTCGAGCGACATCGAGCGCGACAAGATCCTCTCGGCGAATGAGGCCCTCGAGTACGGCCTCATCGACCAGGTGCTGACGAGCCGTAAGGGCGCGCAGCCGGTGATCGTCGACTAGTTCGACGCCCCGGTCACCACACGCACGATCGCCTCACTGTTCCGGCGCCACCAGCGCCGGCGACAGTGAGGCGATCGCTGCTATGAGGGTGGCTACGAGACAAACGATGAGCGCGAGCGCGAGGCCACCCGCAGATGCTGTGCACCTGCGTTGCCAGGCCGGCCGCGACCGACTTCGCGCCGTGCCGCAGGTAGATCGCGGCGCCCCAGTTCGCGGCGGCCATGCGCGCTGATGATGCCGGCGCCACCGGGGCAACGAAGGCAATGACGGAGGAATCGAGCACCGTGGCGAAGCCCGCGCCGAGGCAGGCGTCGAACGTCAGGCGGCCGGCACCCGGTGCCGAGTGCGCTAGTGCTGCTAGGAGGCGGGAGCGGCGTCGACGAGTTCGAGGCCGATCTCAGTCGGTGCGGCGTGGTTGCGCTCGAGCGGTGTCCGCTCGCCGGCCTCGACTGCAAAGTCGAGGCGGTTCTCGGCGGGCGGCAGTGGGCAGGTCGCCAAGTCGGTGTAGGCGCAGGGCAGGTTGCTCGCGCGGTTGAAGTCGAGCTGGGTGTGGCCGTCGGCGTCGGGTGCGCCCACTGCGAGCGAGCGCAGCGCGCCGTAGGTGGTCACGCCGCTCGTCGCATCCTTGAACAGCACGAGCAGGCCGTCGTCGCGGCCCGGGAAGGCGAGCAGGCGGTGCGCCTCGCCATCGACGGTGAACTCGAGCTCACCGGGGGAGTCGTAGACGTGCTGGATCGTGTCGACCGCGCCGTCGACCGTGACGGGCCGGGGCTCGTCGAACGGCAGGAAGGTCGCGTCGAGGCGCCACTGGGCGTCGGGTTCGTAGGCCGGGGTCTGCGTGTAGGTGTCGAGGAAGCTCGCCTCGTCGCGGCGGGGGCGGATGATGTCGAAGCCGCCGCGCTTCGCAACCTCGATCCAGCCGCCGTCGAATCGCACGAGCACGCCGCCGCGCTCGGGGATCGGCGCAAACTCGTACTCGCCGGTGATGCGCTCGCCGTCGAGCTCGAGCCACTCGCCGTCGGCGAGGCTGACGCGCACGATGTCGTCGATGGAAGTCCAGGCGCCGGGCGCATCCGACGCCGAGATGGGCTCCTCGCCGAGCCAGAGCAGGCTCGTGATTGCGAGGAAGCCCTTCGGGTCACGCAGGTTCTGCTCGCGGGACGCGCGCCACTCGCGCCAGTCGTTCGCGAAGGCCGTCTCGTCGCTCGGTCTCGGTGTCGTCGGCGTGGTCTGCGTCATCGTCGTGCTCCTGCCTCGTAGGCCGCGGGTGGGTGTGCAGCGGCCGGAACTAGGGCCAGTATGCGCCGGGCGGCCGCCGGAATTTGCACCCGGCGAGCGCCCGACGTCACGATGCGTCACGCTCGGTAATACGCGCGGGCGCTCGTCCGCTTCGGGCGATGGGCAGGAGGCGCGGGGGAGTGACGCGCGATGGCTAAGCAGTCGGTCGCCAAGAGCTCTGACCACCTGGCTTACGGGGGCTCGTTCCCGAGCGACTTCGTCGACTTCCAGAATTACACGGGGCAGCTCTCGTATTGGTCCACGTCGGGTGGTCGCCGTGGTCCGTACCGCCGGCACCGGACAGGGTGGAACATCGCAGAGAACGAGCATCCATAGCAGCGTGCTGCTCGGCATCGCTGGCTTGCAGTGGGCGGGCACCGCGATCTTCCGGCGCAGGCTCGGCCTCGACCCATCCACGTACGTCTAGCACCCTCGGGGGAGTTTGCTCGCGGTAGGCGAACGTAACCTCGCGTGCGTCGCTCTCGGCTTTGTCGGGTGCTCGCGTTAGGCTGGGTCGCACCGCGTTGGGAGGAACTCATGGCACGAATCGGTGAGAGCAGCGACCTGCTCAAGTGTTCGTTCTGCGGAAAAAGCCAGAAGCAGGTCAAGCAGCTCATTGCTGGCCCTGGCGTCTACATCTGCGACGAATGCGTTGAACTGTGCAACGAGATCATCCGCGAGCGGATGAGCGAAGAAGTTGGCGAGGAGGTCTCGGAGCTCGAGCTGCCGAAGCCGCGCGACATCTTCGAGTTCCTGCAGCAGTACGTCGTTGGTCAGGAAGCCGCGAAGCGCGCCCTGTCGGTGGCCGTCTACAACCACTACAAGCGCATCCGTTCGCGCGGCGAGATCGCCGCGGTCGACGAGCAGCAGTCCGACGACCACGTCGAGATCGCGAAGTCGAACATCCTGCTCATCGGCCCCACGGGCACCGGTAAGACCTATCTCGCGCAGTCGCTCGCGCGCCGTCTCAACGTGCCGTTCGCCGTCGCCGACGCGACCTCGCTGACCGAGGCCGGCTACGTGGGCGAGGACGTCGAGAACATCCTCCTCAAGCTGCTTCAGGCCGCCGACTACGACGTGAAGCGCGCCGAGACCGGCATCGTCTACATCGACGAGATCGACAAGATCGCGCGCAAGGCCGAGAACCCCTCGATCACCCGCGACGTTTCGGGCGAGGGCGTGCAGCAGGCGCTGCTCAAGATCCTCGAGGGCACAACCGCTTCGGTGCCGCCGCAGGGTGGCCGCAAGCACCCGCAGCAGGAGTTCATCGAGCTCGACACGACGAACGTGCTGTTCATCTGCGCCGGCGCGTTCGCCGGGCTTGAAGACATCATCTCGTCGCGTGCGGGGAAGAAGGGCATCGGCTTCGGCTCGCCCCTGCACACGCCGCACATTACTGAGGACGTCTTCTCTGACGTGCAGCCGGAAGACCTCCACAAGTTCGGGCTCATCCCCGAGTTCATCGGCCGACTCCCGGTGCTCACGACCGTCGAGCCGCTCGACGAGGACGCGCTCGTGCGCATCCTCACCGAGCCGCGCAACGCGCTCGTCCGGCAGTACAAGCGCATGTTCGAGATCGACGACGTCGAGCTCGAGTTCACCGACGAGGCGCTGAGTGAGATCGCGACGCTCGCGGTCGAGCGCAAGACCGGCGCGCGCGGCCTGCGCGCGATCCTCGAGGAGGTGCTCGGGCCGATCATGTTCGACATTCCTTCGCGTGAGGACGTCGGCACGGTCGAGATCACGGCCGACGTGGTGCGCAAGAACGCGGCCCCGACCATCGTGCCGAAGCCCCCGAAGGCCGTTCCGAACGAGAAGTCAGCGTAGCCGGCACGACGCGGGGCGCGCGGCGACGGCGCGCCAGGTAGAATTTGTCGCACCTGTTCGGCAATCCGCCTGGAGCTCCACTCATGCCGCTTCGCCAGCGTTCCGTAGCCACCGCCCTGCTGGGGGCGGCGGCGCTGTGTGCCGTGGGAGCGCTGCTCGTTGGCTGCACCGCGACGGGCGTCACCCCGAGTAGCTCGGCGTCGCCGTCGGCGCAGCCGCTTGACGAACCTAGCACCGAGCCGCCGATGAACACGAGCGAGTTTGGTGGCGAGGCCGCGCCCGCGCCGACCGACGGCTCCGAGGTGGTCGTGCCGACGCAGTCGGCCGACGACGGCCCGCGCGCATCCGAACTCACCACCCTCGAAGTTGGCGACGAGGACTACACCGACCTCGACTGGCACGTCTCCTGCTCAGGACTCGAAGCGAACCCGACGATCATCGCGTCGGCGAGCGACGGCGAGCTGCACCTCACCCTCGTGCTGCTCGGCTCATCGCCCTCGTCGCTGAACTCGCTCACGCTGTCGGCGGGCGAAGCGGGCGGCAGCTCGCACACGAACACCGGCCTCACGGTGAACCCCGGCGCGGGCCACGGGAGCGGCTCGCTCGAGATCGACTCGTCGACTGTGACGTCGACCGGTCGTGGCCTCGAATTTGGGCCCGACGTCACCGGCACGAGTGCCGATACGATCTATTCGTTCGCAGTGACCTGCGCATCGGCGTAGGCGCCGGCGCCGATGGTTGGCGATCGCCTCCGCCCACAGGCCGACGACTCACGAATGGCGAGTCGGTAATTTGGCTTTCGTGGCGTTCACTGCCACGAGTTACCCACTGAAAGGACGTCATCGTGCCTCGGAACGACCGACTTCTGCAAAGTTTGTTTGCTGCCGCGATGATTCCGGTTGCCGCTCTCGGCCTCACGGCCTGCGCGAGCACCAGCTCACCCGAAGCGGGGGACAGCGATTCCTCGAGCAGCAACGACGCCGGCTCGACGCGTCCCGCGCCCCCGTTTGTGTGGGGCGAGGAGTCGGCCACGACCGAACCCGAGCCGTCCCCGGCGCCCATCGAACCGCCGCCCACGGCCGAAGCGCCGGAGGCAACGCAGGACACTCCGCAGGCCACGGCCGACACGGGCGGCTCAAGCGGCTCGAGCGGGGGCAACGTCGTCAAGTACGGCGACGTTGACCTCTCTGACAAAGACTGGGACGTCTCATGCACGGATGACTACGCCAACGGCTACGTGTTTGACGGCGAGAACGGCGATGACTATCACAGCGTGTCGGTCTCACTGAATGAAGATGGCTCCGTTGACTACGTCATGATCGACTCTGACACGAACTTCTCGCTGTACTACTCGGACGGCGTCAGCGGCTACCCGGAGCTTGCGGCCACCGCGAGCTACACGCCCGGCGTTGAACTGCAGGCGAGCGGAACAGGTACGGTCGACTACGAGTTCACCGAGTATGAGGACTTCGAGATCACGCTCAAGTGCGACTCGACGTTCTAGCGAGCAAGTAACTTGAACAGACCCCTAGGAGAGGTGCATGCCATGCGAGCAAACCTGCGACACGTGAGCGGCGTCATCGCCGCGCTGGCCGCGATGACATTGCTCGTCGGCTGCTCGACTTCGAATGGTGACTCGCCCGAAGCTGACGAGAACCGGCCCGAATCGAACGGCAGCAATTTGCCGTTCGACCTGCCAGCCAGCGGCGGCGGCAGTACGACAACTGATCCCGGGCCGACCGAGACCACAGGCAGCGACTCCGGTTCGAACAGTGACTCGGACAGCTCCGGTGACTCGGACAGCTCCGGTGACTCGGGAGGCTCCGGCGGCGGCGATGGCACCTCGGTCGTGAAGTACGGCGACGTTGACCTGTCCGACTCGAACTGGACCGTCACGTGCATGGATGACTACCTGATGGCGAGTGACATTGAGGGCACCGACTACTCGGCCGACTACAACAGCGTCAGCGTCTCGCTCGACAGTGACGGCAACGTCGACTACGTCATGGTGATGCCGGTGGAGGGGTCGTCGCTCTATTACTCGAGCGATCTCTCTGAGGGCGACCCGCCCAAGGTGTCGTTCGAGGGCATGGACTTTGAGGTGAGCGGCGAGGCCTTCCTTGACTACGACACTTCAAACCTCGCCCAGTTCGAGATCAAGCTCACCTGCGACTCGAAGCTCTAACTGACACGGCAATTCTCTTGGGAGTGGCAGTGAACTCACGAACGCGACGCGCGCTGATGACAATCGGTGTCCTGTCGGTATCGCTCCTGGCGCTGACCGCCTGCACGCAGCCCGGCGGGAACGACCCTGAGCCCGAACGCCCGGAGTCGGACGGCAGCAACCTCCCGTTTGCGCTGCCGGGAAATGACGAGTCCGACCCGACACCGACTCAGACTTCCGAACCTGACCCGACGCCGAGTAGTTCGTCGAATGGCGGTGGCGAGAGCGACGGCACGGACACCATTAGCTTTGACGGTGCTGATGTCACGGAGACGTCGTGGGAGGTCATTTGCTCGCCTGACGCGACGGGTACGTACCGCGTCAACGCCTCGAATGACAACGGCGGTTACCTGTACGTGCTCGTCGATACCGAGGGCAAGTTCGAACGTTTCGAATTCGCGCCCGACGACGGTACTTCGACGGTGCGGTACTGGTACTGGGTCAACGAGCACGAGGGCGAGTCCACTGCCCTCGAAACGTCGGGGCCCGACTTCAAGGATGACAAGGTGACGATCACCGGCCAAACGTACGAATACGACGATTTCGATTACGCGAAACCCATCAGCTACGACGTCACGCTCACCTGCGACACCACGAACTAGCGAAGAGGGGATGCGGCATGCGAGGCAAGCTTGGCAAAGGGATCGGCACGGTCGCGGCAGCCAGTGCCGTCATGCTGTCAACGGCCGGATGCTCGCCGCAGAGCAGCGCTAAGGCCGACATCGACCCTACCGACGGTAATTGGTACGAGGTCGGTATCGACTTCACTTCGGCGTGGGGCGAGGTCGTGACGTGGGATGGCGGGCCCGACCTGAGCGGCGTCGACTGGGACGTCGACTGCCAGCCGAATGAGTACTATGCCGTGTTTGCCTATGGCAGCACCAATTCCGCGGCGGACCCCTACATCTCGATCCGCATTGACGACGACGGGGCCGTCGAGCAGTTGCAGGCAGCTGGGAGCTCCGACTCCTACGACAACTTCCTCTGGTATTCGTCGGCCGAGACCTCGAGAATGCCCACCAAGGTGGACCCGGGGAAGGTGGTTTTCGAGGGCGACCGCGTCGTCGTCAAGGGGCAAGCATTTCAGTACTCCGACTTTGAGTATGCGACCCCGATCAACTTCGAGGTCCGCCTCACCTGCGATAGCTGGAACTAGGCTTCCTCGCCGTCGAGCAGCGCCCGACGGCGCAGCAGGGGCGTGATGCTCGGGTCTTCGCCGAGAAAGTCGCGCACCATCGAGAGCTCGTCACGCGAACCGCCCGGCTGCAGCACGGCCTCGCGGAAACGGCGGCCGGTGGCCGCGAGGTCGTCTGAGCGCTCGAACACGTCGACCGAGGCCGCGTCGAACACCTCCGACCAGAGGTAGCCGTAGTACGACGCCGCGTAGCCGCCGCCGAAGATGTGCTGGAAGTACGTGATTGAGTAGCGCGGCGGCACTGCGGTGAAATCGAGGCCAGCATCGGCGAGCACGCGCTGCTCGAACTCGGCGAGGTCGCCGACGTTCGCGGCCTGGTCGGGCGACAGCTGATGCAGCGCCTGGTCGAGCGTGCTTGCGGCGACGTTCTCGGCGGTGAGGAAGCCCTGGTTGAAGGTCGCGGCGGCCCGAAGCTTGCCCGCGATCTCTTCGGGCAGGGTCTCGCCGGTCTCGAAGTGTTGTGCGTAACCGGGCAGGATCTGCGGGTGGAGCATCCACGACTCGTTGACCTGGCTCGGGAACTCGACGAAGTCGCGCTTCACCTCGGTGCCCGACTGCGCCGGGTACACGGTGTGCGCGAGGAGCCCGTGCAGTGCGTGGCCGAACTCGTGGAAGAGCGTCTCGACCTCGTCGAAGGTGAGCAGCGTCGGCGAGCCCACCGGCGGCTTCGTGACGTTGAGGATGTTGAAGTCGACCGTCTTGTGCCCGAACAGTTCGTTCTGCTGCAGGTAGGTCGACATCCACGCGCCGCCACGCTTCACGTCGCGGGCGTAGAAGTCGACGATGTAGAGGCCGAGGCCGCTGCTGTCCTCGTCGAACACCTCGAAGACGCGAGCATCGGGGTGGTGCCCGACGAGATCCTCGCGCTCGCGGAAGGTGATGCCGTAGAGCAGGTTCGCGGCGCGGAACACGCCCTCCACGAGCACGCGGCCCGCCTCGAAGTAGGGTCGCAGGGCGGTCTCGTCGACGTCGAAGTCGCGCTGGCGCACGCGCTCGGCGTAGAAGGCCCAGTCCCACGGCTCGATCGGGGTGTCGCCGGCGAGTTCCTGCAGCTTCGCCTGCTCGCGTTCGACGCTCGGGGCGACCGCGCGGCCGAGGCGTGCGAGGCGTTCGTTGACCGCATCCTTCGACCCCGCGGTGGAGTTGGCGAGGCGCAGGTCGGCGTAGGTGTCGAAGCCGAGCAGCGTCGCCTTCTCCGCACGCAGCTGCAGCAGCTCGCGCACGATCGCCGAGTTGTTGTTGCCGTTATCGCGGGCGCCGCGGCTGCGGGACGCGCGGTAGATGCGCTCGCGCAGGGCCCGGTTGGTGAGCTTCGCGAGCCAGGCGTGGCCGACCGGCAGCGTCAGTGTGATGCGGTACTTGCCCTCGAGCCCCGCGGCCGTCGCGGCCTCGAGCGCAGAGGCCTTGTCGGCCGGGTCGAGGCCGTCGAGTTCGGCCTCGTCGTCGACGACGACCGCGAGTTCGTTCGTGTCGGCGAGCAGCTGCCGCACGAACTGCGACTGCAGGCGCGCCTCGCGCTGGTTGAGTTCAGCGAGGCGTTCCTTGTCGGCGTCGCCGAGGTTGGCACCGGCGAGGCGGAACTGGAGGTCGTAGTCCTCGAGCAGCTTGAGTTGGTCGTCGCGGAGGCCGAGCGAGTCACGCTGCTCGTAGAGCTCGTGCACCCGGGCGTAGAGGGCGCTGTTGAGGTGGATGCGGTCTTCGTGCGCCGCGAACTTGGGGGCGTACTCCTCTTCGAGTGCCTCAATTTCGGGGGTTGCGTCGGACGAGGCGAGGGCGAACAGCACCGAGCCTGCGCGCCACAGCAGTTCGCCTGAGGCCTCGAGCGCCTCGAGCGTGTTGGCGAAGGTCGCGGCCTCGGCGTTGCTCGTGATCGCGTCGATCGCTGCCTCGCGGTCGCGGAAACCCTGATCGATGGCCGGCGCGAAGTGTTCCGGCAGGATTTGCTCGAAGTCGGGGAGCTCGTAGGGGAGCGGCGAAGGGGCGGCGAACGGATTCTCAGGCGAGAGCGCGGCAGTCATGCGCCTCACCCTACGCGTCGCAGTCTGGGTTAACTGAGCCAGTCGTCGTCGTCGAGGTCGAACTCGGATTCGCCCGGCGCGAGCGTCGCGGCGGTGCCATCCTCGCGTTCGAGCACGCGCAGCCCGGATGTGTGGGTTGCGACCGCGCGCCCCTCGAGCCACGTGAGGGTCCAGTCGCCGGCGAAGTCGCCATCGGACTCGAACTTCGTGCAGGCTTCGGCCACCGCAGCCGGGATGCTACTCGGGGCCGGAGAACCGACCGCCCAACGGGTGCCGATCTGCATGCTGCCTCCGATTTGGCGACGAAATGTGACGTACTTGGGCGACAACTTGGCCTGCGTCGCAGAAGTCATCAGTGAGTTGTACACGAGGATAGGCGAAGCGGGTGATGGTGCCTGGACGGTGTTCCTCATAGATTGAGTTTGTGCCGCGCTAGCCGTGGCACTCCCGGTACTTCTTGCCGGGACCCTGGGGAGGGAATCGCCGGGTGGTGGTGTTCAGGGGGAACGCCGCCACCCGGTTCTCTCGTTTCCGCCTCCCTGCGCTACGGGTTCGCCGAGAGATACGTGTCGGACTCGTAGAGGTCGAACGAGAGCGTGCCGGTGAGGTTCTGCACGGTGCCGTTAACGGTGATCGTGCGCCCGTCGGTGGTGACGGTGGCCGAGTAGTTGATGGTCGCGACGACGGTGACGGGATCCTTGCTGTCGTAGCGATGACTCGTGTGGGTGTCGCTGAGCTCTGGGAGTCCCTGGTCAGCCCACGACGAGCCCGGCGTCTCGAGGGTCTGTGAGGTGCCATCACCGTAGTCGTACGTGGTCGAGACGGGCGTGAAGGTGACGGTGACCTCATGCCCGAGCACCGTCGCCCCAACCGAATGGGCGGATGCGGTGGTCCAGAAATTCACCGGCTGGCCGAGGATTGCCCAACCGTTGGGCTCCATGAAGAGCTGCGCCTGCGCCGGGGTGACGTTCGCGAGGTCGGTCACCTGGATCACATCGGGCAACGGCGCCGGGCCCGATGTGTTGTTATCGGCCGGGGCGGGGTCGCCGAAGTCGAGGCCGTCCAAGCAGCGCTCCTCGGCGGTGCCGTTCACACAGGGACCCTCCGGCACATACGACGTGCCGCCGCCGGAGTCGCCGGATCCTCCACCGCTGGAGCCGCCACCGGATCCACCCGAGCCACCGCTGCCCTGCGAGTAGTCGATGGAGACGTCCACCGAGGCCCCGTCACTATCAGCGCATGTGGTCAACCAGGGCGACGACGAGTCACAACTCGGGGCCGCTGCCACAGCCTGAGGAGCGATCAGGCTAACGAGGAATCCGAAAAGAACCGCTACTGACAGAGATCGAGTTCGGGCCATAGCTTCTGTGCGTCAATCTGTGGGGTGTCAGTGAGATTCACAACGCGAACCTCTGCAGGTTGAATGACGCCGGATCGTTCTTCGCCATATTCGACACCGGTGCCGTCATAGACCTGGCTATCCGCAAGATCGATACACACGTACACGGTGATTTCGTCGTCTTTGTATTGTTGGACTTCTGCGTTCGCGACCGAGAGGTCACCCTCAACAGTGAAATTGTCAGATGCCGCAAGCTGGACCAGTTGGTCGAAGTAGTCCTGCATGTTCTCTGTGGTCAGTGACTCAAACGCGTCAGTTTTGTCGCCACCCGAAGCAATCACTTCACGTTCGGCGGCCAAGTACTCCTCGTAGGTCGCGACCGCGATGTCGAGGGCCTCGGCCTCGGTCAGTTCGGTGGCCGTTGGGGTAGGTGCAGCCGCCGACGTTTCTTGCGCAGCGGTGCCGGTCGGGGCCGCGTCGCCGCCCCCGGCGCATCCGGTCAGCGCGAGCATCGATGCGGCCGCGAGCAGCGCGGCGGCGTGCCGGACCCCGCGGGGTGAACCTGGTGTGCGCATCCGCCCTCCTCAAAATGAAGCAACTCGCTGAGGGTACGAAACTTCAGCAATCGGAGGTCCGACTTATCCACAGGCGAGTAACCGTCGCCCCGGCGCGGAAACACCCGATAGGCTAGGGGCATGGAAATGTTCTTCGAGATTCTCTTCCTGGGTCTGCTCAGCGCTGCGGTTATCGGCATCCTGGGCGTCAGCGTCGTCGTGCTCCGCCGCCTCTTCAAGGGCCAGAGCTAAACCAAATGATCGAGATTCCGGTCGGGCTGCAACCCGAACTGGTTCCGCTGGCCTGGGTGATTGGCACCTGGGAGGGCACCGGCATGATCGAATACTCGGTCGACGGGCAGCTCCGCGAACACGCGTTCCGCCAGCAACTCGAATTCACCCACCGCGAGCTGCCGTTCCTCGAGTATCGCTCGCAGCTGTGGCTGCTCGACGACGAGTCGGGCGAAGAGACCCCGCTCACGGCCGAGTCCGGCTACTGGCGACTTGCGCGTCCGCGCACCGACGGCGACGTCGGCCCGGGCATCCTACCGCCGTCTGGCGACGCTCCGGTGCAGGGCGTTGACGACGTCGAGGCGCTCCGCAATGCGACGGGCGGCTTCGACCTCGAGGTGACGCTGGCGCATCCGACCGGCCTCACCGAGATCTACACCGGCACCATCGCTGGCCCGCGCATCGACCTCGCGACGTGCTCGGTGCAGCTCGCCGAGGGCGCGCACGCCTACGAGTCCGCGACGCGCATGTACGGCCTCGTCAACAACATGCTGTTCTGGGCGTGGGACATCGCGGCGCTCGGGCAGGAGCTCGCGACTCACGCATCCGGCCAGCTCAGCCGAGTTTCGAACGAATCGGACGAATCGTGACCTCCCCCTTCCTCGACCGCGCCGGCGCGGTCGCCGTTGAGTCCGGCCCCGACGTCGGCGTCGCGGCGCACTACGGTCAGCCGCTGCCCGAGCAGCGTGCGCTCGCGGCCGGCGAAGCCATCGTCGACCTCGGCCACCTCGGCGTCGTCGAGGTGCGCGGCGCCGACCGCCTCACCTTGATTAACTCGCTCACGAGCCAGCACGTCGTCAACCTCGCCGATGGCGTGAGTGCAGACAACCTGCTCCTCTCGGCGCAGGGTCGCATCGAGCACGAATTTGGGATGCTCGACGACGGCAGCAGCGCCTGGCTCATCACCGAGACTGCCGCGGCCGCCGACTTGGCCGCCTGGTTCACGAAGATGCGATTCATGATGCGCGTCGAGGTGCTCGACCGCAGCGACGACATCTTCCCGGTCGGAACCCTGGCCGACCGCGACCTCGGGGCCACCCTCGTGTGGCGCGACCCGTGGGCGCAGGGCGCGATCGGCGGCGTGACCTACGCCGCGACCGGCACTCACCCCGGCACTGCATACACCCTGCAGCTGCACTTGCTCGAGGCCGACGCCTACCGTGCCGCCGCGCAGGCCGAGCAGCTCGCCGGCGTGGACGCGCTTGAGGCGCTGCGCATCGCCGCGTGGCGACCGCGCGAGGGCCGCGAGTTCGACGACCGCGTGCTGCCCCACGAGCTCGACCTGCTGCGCAGCGCCGTGCACCTGACGAAGGGCTGCTACCGCGGCCAGGAGACGGTCGCGAAGGTGCACAACCTCGGCCACCCGCCGCGGCGTCTCGTGCAGCTCGACCTCGACGGCACGCTCGCCCAGCCGGGCGCCCTCGTGTACGTGCCCGGCAATGACAAGCCGGTCGGCCGCGTGACGTCGAGCGCGAATCACTTCGAGGACGGCCCGATCGCGCTCGCGATCGTGAAGCGCGGCACCGACGTCGACGCGCAGCTCGAGGTCGCCGACGGCGACGACGCGCGCATCGCGGCGGCGCAGACCGTGATTGTGCCCCAGGGCGCCGGCAGCACGGTCGACCTCAGCGCCTTCCGCGGCCGCTAGCTAAGCCCACGAACGCTGTGACGAATGTCACGGCGAAGTCGTGACGCTTCAGCGAGCCCGAGCGTTGCCTCGCGACGCATGCTGGTGGCATGAACACCGAACGCAGCTCAGGCACCGCACTGCAACTCACGGGCGTCACGAAATCCTTCCGCGTCGGCACCGAAACGGTCCGCGCCGTCCGAGGCATCGACCTCTCCATTGAGCGCGGCGAGATCGTCGCGCTGCTCGGCGCGAACGGCGCCGGAAAGACCACGACGCTCGACATGGTGCTCGGTCTCACCCCGCCCACTTCGGGCGAGGTGCGCGTGCTTGGCGGCACGGCCGAGCAGGCGGTCGCGAACGGCCGCATCTCGGCTGTGCTGCAGACCGGTGGCCTGCTGCGCGACCTCAAGGTTGGCGAGACGGTGCAGCTCATCGCGAGCACCTACCGCCACCACCTCGACGTGGACGAGGTGATGCGCCGAACGGGTCTCGATCGGCTCGCGAATCGCACGGTCGCGAAGTGCTCCGGCGGCGAGCAGCAGCGGCTGCGTTTCGCGCTGTCGCTGCTCTCGGAGCCCGAACTGCTCATTCTCGACGAGCCGACCTCGGGCATGGACGTCAACGCCCGCCGTGATTTCTGGGGCACCATGCGCAAGGAGGCGCTCGAGGGCCGCACGATCATCTTCGCGACGCACTACCTGCAGGAGGCCGACGAGTTCGCCCAGCGCATCGTCATGATGGCCGGTGGCGAGATTGTCGCTGACGGCAGCGTCTCCGAGATCCGCGCCCTCGCGGGCCGCAAGCACGTGTCGGCCAGGTGGGCGGATGCGCGCGATGACGAGCTCGCGCGGGTCGCGGGCGCCGAGCGGGTGCTGCGCCGCACCGGCGAGCGCATCACCTTCGAGTCGGGCGACGCGGACGCGACCGCGCGCTACCTCCTCACCGAGACCGCCGCATCCGACCTCGAAATCGTTGCGGCCAGCCTCGACGATGCCTTCAGCGCGCTCACCTCGACCGACCGCACGCCGGCCACGACCAAGTAGGAGCCAGAGATGTCTGCAACTGCCACCGCCCCCGCCGCCACACCCCGCGATAGCGCCAAGGTGGCTAGCACCAACATGATCGGCACGTATGTGCGCATCGAGCTCGTGCGCCAGCTCCGCCAGGTCTCAAATCTCGTGTTCATGGTCGGCCTGCCGCTCATGCTCTTCCTCATCTTCGGCGCCATGCAGGAGTATTCGACCACCGAACTCCCGAATGGCAACGGCAACGTGTCGGCGTCGATCATGGTGTCGTTCGCCTCCTACGGCGCGATCACGGCCACCGCAGGGCTGGCCGGCTCGGCCGCGATTGAGCTGCAGCAAGGCTGGGGACGCCAGCTCGGTATCACCCCGTTCCGCGGCACGCACTTCCTTATCTCAAAGACGATCGTGGCGATGGTGCTCGCGCTGCTGCCGGTCGGCGTCATCTTCCTCGCCGGTGCTCTCACGACGGCACGGCTTGACGGCTGGATCTGGGTCGCGTGCGGCGTGCTCGTGCTCGTGCCCGCCATCGTGTTCTCGCTCTACGGGCTCGCGATCGGCACGCTGTTTCGCAGCGAGACGGCCGTGGGCGCCGCGAGCGGCATGATCGTGATCTTCATGTTCCTCGGGAACGCGTTCATGCCGCTGTCGGGCTTCCTCTTCGACCTCTCGCCGTTCACTCCGGTCTGGGGCGTCATGCAGCTCGCCCTGTGGCCGCTGCAAGAGGGAACGGTGCTGAGCGCCGACGCCCTCACGCAGTACGAGCTGTGGCAGCCGATCACCAACGTTGTGGTGTGGGGCCTCATCTTCGCCGGTCTGGCCGCGCTCGGGGCGCGCCGCGGCACGAGCCGTCGCTGACTCCAGCCTCTAGGCTGATGGCACTGTGAAGCGAATCCTGCGATACGAAGACCTCTACGCCGGGGTATGGCTGGTCTTCCTGCTCCTCCCGGTGCTGTTCGTCGCGCTCTATTCCGACGCCGGCGTGTGGTGGGACGTCGCAGCCTACCTCGCCATCGCCGCGTTCTCGGTGATCTACATCGCGGTCTTTCGATGCATGATCGCGCGCGACATGCCGTCGATCGTCGCCGGTGCTCGCCCCAACCTCGGCTTGGCGAGCATCGGCACGGTGCTGCTGCTCGGCTGCGTCGCCCTCACGCTGCCGTCGCTCGGCCCGAACGCGACGGCGATGATGCCGTTCCTCGCGGCGGTGTGGATGTGGGCCTTGCCGATGGGCCTCGCGATGTTCGCGGCGGTAGCGTGGTGGTGCGTGTCGATGGGGTTCATCTGGCTCTACCTCGGCACTGACATGGCCAGCGTCTGGATCGGCCCGACCATGGCGCTCCTGTTCATCTGCTTCTTCCGTTTTTTCAACGAACGCGCGGCCCGCGAGGAGTCGCTCGCGACCGAGCTCGCGACGGCGCGCGAACGCGAGGAGATCGCGCGCGATGTGCACGACCTGCTCGGCCACTCGCTCACGGCCGTGTCGCTCAAGGCGCAGGTGGCTCGGCGCTTGTTGCGTGCCGACCCGGATCGCGCCGAGGCCGAGCTGGAGGAGCTTTTGCAGCTCACGCAGCGCTCGCTCGAGGAGGTGCGCGGCGTCGTGGGGCGCATGAGCACCCCCGACCTGACATCGCAGCTCGCCGCGGCGCGCGAAGTGCTCGAGGCGGCCGAGATTCACGTCGAGGTGCGGGGTGCGAGCGAACGGGTGCCCGCGTCGCGCCGGGCGCTGTTTGCCTGGGCCCTGCGCGAGGGAACGACGAACGTCGTGCGCCACGCCCAGGCCGCGAACGTGATGATCGCCCTCGAGCCCGACCGCCTCGAGGTTGCCGACGACGGTCGTGGCATCTGCGCCGAGGAGGGCCACGGGCTGACCGGGCTGCGTCGGCGCATTGAGGATGCTGGGGCCACCCTGCGCCTGCGGCCCGCGAACGCCGCGCTCGAGCGCCCCGGCACCCAACTCATCGTGGAGTACGAGTCATGAGCATCCGCATCCTTATCGCCGACGACCAGGACCTCATCCGCGGGGCGCTCGCGGCCCTGCTCGGGCTCGAGGAGGACCTCGAGATCGTCGCGCAGACCGGCCGCGGGGACGAGGTGGCGGCGCTCGTGGCCGAGCACGACGTCGACGTGGCGCTGCTCGACATCGAGATGCCCGGCCGCAACGGCATCGACGTTGCGGCCGAGCTCACGAGCTCGGGCTCGTCGTGCCGGGCCCTCATCGTCACGACGTTCGGCCGCCCGGGCTACCTTCGCCGTGCGATGGCGGCCGGTGCGCGCGGCTTCGTCGTGAAAGACACCCCGGCCGAGGAGCTCGCAAAGACGATCCGCGAGGTCGCGGCGGGGCGCCGCGTCGTCGACCCCGTGCTC
The DNA here is from genome assembly GCF_023370115.1 of Gulosibacter sediminis. Taxonomy (NCBI): domain Bacteria; kingdom Bacillati; phylum Actinomycetota; class Actinomycetes; order Micrococcales; family Microbacteriaceae; genus Gulosibacter; species Gulosibacter sp. ACHW.36C. The sequence goes on from NZ_CP097160.1 coordinate 787,726, forward strand.
GCGGCCGAATCAATGGGGGTGGGGGAGAGCCCGCTCAGCCCACGCGAGGCCGAAGTGCTGGCCGCGGCGGCCGACGGTGCGAGCGTGCGAGAGGTCGCCTCGCGGGTGCATCTTTCGGCCGGCACGGTGCGAAATCATCTCTCGGCGGCCATCGGTAAGACCGGCGCCGGCAACCGTGCCGAGGCCGCGCGGATTGCTCGGGACCGTGGATGGTTATTGGACACGTGACCTCGCTACGCTGAAGGCATGAACGCACCGCTCACGCTCATCCTCGTCCGCCACGGTCAGAGTGACTGGAATGAAAAGAATCTCTTCACCGGCTGGGTCGATGTCGACCTCACGGATCAGGGTCGCGCGGAGGCCAAGCGCGCCGGCGAGCTGATCCGCGACGCCGAGCTCGCTCCCGACATCCTCTACACCTCGCTGCTCACGCGCGCCATCGAGACCGCGAACATCGCGCTGAAGGAGGCCGGCTTTAACTGGATTCCGGTGAAGCGCGACTGGCGTCTCAACGAGCGCCACTACGGCGCGCTGCAGGGCAAGAACAAGGCGCAGGTGCGCGATGAGTTCGGCGAGGAGCAGTTCATGACCTGGCGTCGCTCGTACGACACGCCGCCGCCCGCCATCGCCGACGACAATGAGTTCTCGCAGATCGGCGACCGCCGCTACGCCGCCCTTGGCGACGACGCGCCCCGCACCGAGTGCCTCAAGGACGTGCTCGAGCGACTTTTGCCCTTCTGGGAGTCCGACATCGCGGGCGACCTCAAGGCCGGTAAGACGGTGCTCGTCGCGGCGCACGGTAACTCGCTGCGCGCGCTCGTGAAGCACCTCGACGGCATCTCGGACGACGAGATCGCAGGGCTGAACATCCCCACCGGCATCCCGCTCGTCTACCAGCTCGACCCCGAGACGCTGCAGCCCGTCGCCCCTGCCGCCTACCTTGACCCGGAGGCCGCCGCCGCGGGTGCCGCCGCCGTCGCAAACCAGGGCGCCCAGAAGTAGCGAGCCCAACGAAGAACGGCCCGCCTCCGAGTGGAAGCGGGCCGTTCTTCGTTGGCGTCGAGCGGGCCTAGGCCTCCTGCTCGGTGCCCTCCTGCTGGTAGCGGATGCGCTTGGCGATCGAGACGGCGTGGTCGGAGAAGCGCTCGAGGTAGCGGTTCGCGAGGGTCGCGTCGACGACCTGGGTCGGCGAGGCCTCCTGGTTACCGTCCTGTTCAAGCTCGCCGAGGGTGTCGAGCACCTGCTTGTGCTTTGCATCGATCTCGTCGTCTGCCGCGACGATCTCGTCGATGAGGCGGGGCTCCTCAGTCTCGAAGAGACGAACGAGACGCTCGGCCTGCGCGACGTCGAGCGCACCCATCTCGAGGAGGTGCTGACGCACCTGCGACGCACCCGACTCCTCGGGGTAGCGCATGCGGGCGAGCTGCGCGATGTGCGCGGCGAGGTCGCCCATGCGCTCGAGGGAGCCGCTCATGCGCATCGTCGAGACGATGAAGCGGAGGTCGTTCGCGACCGGTGCCTGCATGAGCAGGATCTCGAGGGTGAGGTCGTCGAGCTGCGCGGTCTGCTCGTCGATCTTAAGGTCATCACCGATGACCTCGTCAGCAACTGCGACGTCAGAGTGCGCGAACGAGGCGAGGGCACGAGTCATGGCCGACTGCACGTGGTTGGCAATGTTGACGAGGCCGCCCTGCACCTGGGCGAGCTCTTGCTGGAAAATTTCACGCATGGTCTGTCCTTCGATGGAAGTGGAACTTAGTGGGCTTGTGCCAAAAAGAAGGGCCGATGAACTCGGGGTTCATTCTCCAAGCTAGTGGTTTCCGGTGACGTGGCGGTGAACAGCACGCGCCAAACCGATGATTGACGAACTCAGGGGCGAGGAAACCGACGGCTCCTATGCTTAGAGGTTGTGAGCCCCGGCCTGATTTTCTTCCTCGCGATTCTGACGGGCGTTGTCATCGGCATCGTCGGCACCTCGGTGGTCTTTGTTGCGCGACGCAACCGGGCCGAGGTCGCGGCGCTGCGCAACCCGCACGTGCCCCAGGGCGTCGAGGAGGTGCTGCGGGCACTGCCGCAGACCGCGATCGTCGCCGACCCGTCGCACAACGTCGTTCGGGCCTCCGACAACGCCTACACCTCGGGCCTCGTCTCGCGGCCGGGGCGGCTCACGACCGACATCCACGACATCGCCTCCCGCGCCTGGCAGACCGGTAACCCGGTTGAAGAGGTGGTGCGGGTGCCCCGTGGGCCGTTCGGCTCGGTCGAGCTGACCTACCGCGTGCGTGCCGCGCTGCTCGAACCGCGCTACGTGCTGATCCTCGCGACCGATATCACCGAGTCGCTCCGCGTCGAGGCAACCCGGCGTGACTTTGTCGCGAACGTGTCGCACGAGCTCAAGACGCCGATCGGCGCGGTCACGCTCCTCGCCGAGGCGGTCAAAGAGGCTGCCGACGATCACGAGCAGGTGCAGTACTTCTCCGACCGGATGCTGCTCGAGGCCGAACGGCTGGCGCGACTCACGCGCGAGCTCATCGACCTCTCGCGGCTGCAGGCGATGGACACGCTCGAAGAGGCCGCCGACGTCGAGGTGTCTGACATCGTGGAACAGGCCATCGAACTCACGCGCGTCAACGCCGAGCGCAAGGACATCCGGGTGCACGCGAAGATCACCGAGGGCCTCGTGGTCTGGGGCGACGAGCGGTTGCTGCTCATGTGCTTCCAGAACCTCATCACCAACGCGATCACTTACTCTCCGGTCGGCTCGCACATCGGCATCGGCGCGCGCCGCCTCAGCGACGTCATCGAGGTCTCGGTGGCCGACCGCGGCATCGGCATCTCGGAGGACGACCAGAAACGCATCTTCGAGCGGTTCTACCGGGTCGACGCCGCGCGCTCGCGCAACACCGGCGGCACCGGGCTCGGCCTGAGCATCGTGCGACACATCATCGAGAACCACGGCGGTGAGATCCGCGTGTGGTCGAAGCTCGGTTCGGGCTCGACGTTCACGGTTCGCCTGCAGGCGGCGGAAGCGCGCCGCTCGGGCCGCGACGAAACGACCGAGAGCATCCGGCTGCCCAAAAAGGTGAACTCTTAACACCCGAACATGCAGCGCGCCTGCAGGTTCACGAAACGTTTCCCCGCCGTATGCACAATGGAGACGTGACACGAATCCTGATCGTCGAAGACGAGTCATCCCTGAACGAACCACTCGCATTCCTGCTTAAGAGGGAGGGCTACGAGACCGCGATCGCCGAAACCGGCACCGACGCGGTCGAACAGTTCGAGCGCGACGGGGCCGACCTCATCCTGCTGGACCTCATGCTGCCCGAGATGCCGGGGACCGAGGTGTGCAAGCGCATCCGCGCCACCTCGACCGTGCCGATCATCATGCTGACGGCGAAGGACTCCGAGGTCGACATCATCGTCGGCCTCGAACTCGGCGCCGACGACTACGTCACGAAGCCCTACTCGACCCGTGAACTGCTCGCCCGCGTGCGCGCCGTGTTGCGTCGCAGCGAGGTCGACTCGGAGGACGAAGACGAGAGCATCGTGCAGGTCGGTGACATCCGCATGGACATCGATCGCCACACCGTGCTCGTACGCGGCAACCTCACGCAGATGCCGCTCAAGGAGTTCGAACTGCTCGAGTACCTCATGCGCAACGCCGGCCGTGTGCTCACCCGCAGCCAACTCATCGACCGGGTCTGGGGGCCCGACTACTACGGCGACACGAAGACGCTTGACGTGCACATCAAGCGCATCCGCTCGCGCATCGAGGTGACCCCGTCGTCGCCGAAGCTGCTCGTGACCGTGCGTGGCCTCGGCTACCGCTTCGAGGGCTAAGCGCGCGATACGCAAAGAGGGAGGGCCCTAAGCGATCGCTTGGGGCCCTCCCTCTTTGCCTGCGTGGCCTTAGCCGACCGGTGCGTTCTCAGCGTCGGTCGACTGCTGCGGCAGGAGCGTCTGGTATTCCTCATGCACCGAAGCGGCGTCGTCGTCGCCGAGCACGGGCACCGCGTGGGTCTCTTCGACCGTCTGGCGAGCGCCGTCGGCGTCGGTGTAGGAAGCCTGGAAGGTCACCTCGACCGTCGTGCCGGTGGTGAAGTCACCCTGCACGAGCTGCTGGCCCTGGTCGCCGAAGCCGATGTCGGTGAGCTGCTGGCCCGCAGTGTAGGTGAGGGGGAGGCTCACCGTCGTGCCCTCAATGTCGAGGTTGAGCTGGGCGTTCTCGGAAGTCGTGTTGACCGCGGTGAAGACGAGGTTCGCCTCGGTGCCGGCGTCGTTGGTGAGCAGCAGCACGTTGCGCGCGTGCACGTCGCCGAGGTCGATGTTGACGCCATCGCTCGCCGCGTACTCCATGGTCGTGCGCTGCGGGCTGAACATGTTGCAGCCGGTCAGGCCTGCAGCAAGCGCAAGAGCCAGGGCGGATGCGGCGACGGCACGGATCTTCACGGCAGGGGCCTCCCGGTGTGGTTGCGAACCGCTCCCGGTTCGCCCAATAAAGCTGTCCCAAGCCTAGCGGATTGTGGGCGCTGCGCCGCGCACCGCGTCGGCGGCGCGGAATACTAGCACTCCTCCGTGATAGAATGGGCCGTTGGAGAAAGGGGCCCATCTATGAATCTTGAGGTCGGCGAGACCGTCGTTTACCCGCACCACGGCGCGGCAACGATCGAAGAAGTCAAGACTCGCATCATCAAGGGTGAAGAGCGGACCTACTTGAAGCTCAACGTATCGCAGGGCGACCTGACGATCGAGGTGCCGGCCGAGAACGTCGAACTGGTCGGAGTGCGCGACGTCATCGACGAGCGCGGCCTCCAGGAGGTCTTCGATGTCCTCCAAGCACCGATCACCGAGGAGCCCACGAACTGGTCGCGACGCTACAAGTCGAACCAGGAGAAGCTCGCCTCGGGTGACGTGCTCAAGGTGTCGGAGGTCGTGCGCGACCTGTGGCGCCGCGACCAGGACAAGGGCCTGTCGGCAGGCGAGAAGCGTATGCTCGCGAAGGCACGCCAGGTGCTCGTGAGCGAGCTCGCGCTCGCCGAAGAAATTGACGAGGTTGCCGCAAACGAGCACCTCGACAAGGTGCTCGCGGCCTAGTTCCGCGGTGACCACTATGCACCTGGGGGTGCCCTGCACCGGCGTCGTGATTGTGGCGGCGGGCAGCGGTACCCGCCTTGGTTTTGGGGTGCCGAAGGCGTTCGCGGAGCTCGCCGGTGAGCCCATGCTCGCGCATACCGTGCGCGCCCTCGACGCGTTGCCGGGGCGCGTGGCCGTCGCGATCGCGACCCCGCCCGCCGATGCCGAGCGCGGCGGCATCGCCCATGAGCTGCTGGCGGCACTCGCCGCGAGCATGGGGTCCGAACGACTCATCAGCGCCGCCGTCGTCGAGGGCGGCGCGACGCGGTACGACTCGGTGCGGGCCGCGATTGCGCAGCTGCCCGACGTCTGCGACGTCATTCTCGTGCACGACGCCGCGCGTGCGCTTACGCCCGGCGAACTGCACGAGCGCGTCGCCGGCGCGGTGCGCGCCACCGGCCACGGTGCGGTGCCCGGCCTGCCCGTCGTTGACACGATCAAGCGCGTCGACGACGACGAGGTCGTGCTCGAGACGGTCGATCGCTCGCCGCTGCGCGCCATGCAGACCCCGCAGGGATTTCCCGCGGATGCGCTCCGTCGCGCGTACGAGCGGGGGAGCGTCGCCGACACCGACGACGCGGCGACGTTTGCCGCCGCCGGCGGCACGGTCAAGATCATCCCCGGCCACGAGGACGCCTTCAAAATCACGACGCCGCACGACTTCGCGCGGGTCGAGCGAGAGCTTGCCCGCCGAGCCGGCGCCACGGTCGAGCTGCGAGTCGGCGTCGGCACCGACATTCACGCCTTCGACGACCACTCGCCCTGCTGGCTTGCTGGCCTGCACTTCCCGGGGGAGCCGGGCCTCTCGGGCCACAGCGACGGCGACGCTGCGAGCCACGCCCTCGTCGACGCGCTACTCGGCGCCGCCGGACTCGGCGACATCGGCAGCACCTTCGGCACCGACGACCCGCGCTTCGCGAACGCGCACGGCGAGGTCTTTCTGCGCGCGACGCGCGAGTTGCTCGAGGAGGCCGGGTGGCGCATCCGCAATGCCACCGTGCAGGTAATCTGCCGCCGGCCCCGCTTCGGCCGCAGGTCTGAGGAGGCCTCGGAGCTCTTGAGCCGCGTGCTCGGCGCACCGATCTCGGTGAGTGCGACGACGAGCGATGGGCTCGGATTCATGGCCCGCACGACCGATGGCGGCGTGTTCGCGATCGCCACGGCGCTGCTCGAAAACGAGAACCTAAGATAGAGGGCGTGACTCAGCGCCTTTACGACACTCGACTGCAATCGCTCGTCGACTTCGCCCCGCTCCGCCCGGGCGAGGTATCGCTGTATGTCTGTGGCCCGACGGTGCAGTCGGGGCCGCATCTCGGGCACCTGCGCTCGGCGCTCGTGTACGACCAGATTCGCCGCTGGTTCACGCACGAGGGCTACCGCGTGACGCTCGTGCGCAACGTGACCGACATCGACGACAAGACGCTCGCGAACGCGACGCCCGAGGAGCCGTGGTGGGCGCTGGCGTACCGCGTCGAGCGCGAGTTCGGTGAGGTCTACGGCGCGCTGCGCATCCTGCCACCGACGTACGAGCCGCGCGCGACCGGCGCGATCCCCGAGATGCAGGAGCTCATCACGCGCCTGATCGAGCGGGGCCACGCCTACGCCGCGAACGACGGCTCGGGCGACGTCTACTTCGACACCGCGAGCTGGCCTGCCTATGGTGAGCTCACGCATCAGCGCCCGGCGGACATGGTCGAAGCCGAGGACGGCCCCGAGCGCGCGAAGCGCAACGCGACCGACTTTGCGCTTTGGAAGGGCCGCAAGGCCGACGAGCCCGCCTCGGCCGCCTGGGCCTCGCCCTGGGGTGAGGGGCGCCCCGGCTGGCACATCGAGTGCTCGGCGATGTCGACGAAGTACCTCGGCACCGCGTTCGATATTCACGGTGGCGGCCGCGACCTGCGGTTCCCGCACCACGAGAACGAACTCGCGCAGTCGAAGGCGGCGGGCGACGAGTTTGCGCGGTACTGGCTGCACAACGGACTCGTCTCGCTTGGCGGCACGAAGATGTCGAAGTCGGTCGGGAACGTTATTTCGGCGACCGAGCTCGTGCGCACGCGCCGGCCGATCGTCGTGCGGTACCTGCTCGGCACCGGTCACTACCGCTCGACGATTGAGGCCGGCGACAGCGCCTACGCAGAGGCCGAGGCCGCGTTCGCGCGCGTCGAGAACTTCCTCGAGCGGGCCACGCGGCTCGTCGGTGCGGTCGACGCCGCGGTCGAGCTGCCCGAGGCCTTCGAGGCGCACTTGCGCGACGACTTCTCGGTGCCGCAGGCCCTCGCCGTCATTTTCGACGCCGTGTCGGAGGGCAATAACGCGGTCAGCGCGGGTGACGCCGAGCGCGTGCGGGACTCCGTTGCGGCGGTGCGCGGGATGCTCGGCATCCTCGGCCTCGACCCGCTCGCCGAGGAATGGGCCGAAGACAGCCAGTCGGCCTCGCTCGAACCCGTGCTCGACAAGCTCGTCGGCGAACTGCTCGAACAGCGCACCGCGGCGCGCGCGGCGAAGGACTGGGCCGCTGCCGACCGGATCCGCGACGGCCTCGCCGCGGCCGGCATCACGATTGAAGACAGCCCGCAGGGACCACACTGGAGCGTGAACGAATGACCAAGTCACAGAAGAAAGGCCCCTCGAAGGGCACCGGCGGCCTCGGCCGCAAGGCACTCGAAGGCAAGGGCCCGACCCCGCGGGCGGAAGACCGTCACTGGGCAAAGGACCGCCGGCGCAAGCAGGCTGCCGAGGCGAAGAACCGTCAGGCGCGCCCGCAGCAGCGGCAGCGCCGCGCGTCGTCGAGCGCGCAGAACGACACTGAGCTGGTGACCGGGCGCAACGCCGCGGTCGAGGCGCTGCGTGCTGAGATTCCCGCCACGACGGTGTACGTCGCGCAGAACATCGAGGTGGATGACCGCATCAAGGAGATCATCCAGCTCGCGGCGAAGCGCCAGATCCCGATGCTCGAGGTGACCCGCCAGGAGCTCGACCGCATGGTGCCGTTCGACGCCGTGCACCAGGGCGTCGCAGTCAAGGTTCCGCCGTACGAGTACTCCGACCCGGTCGAGCTGGCCGAACGAGTGATCTCGCGCGGTGACGTGCCGCTGCTCGTGGCGCTCGACGGCATCACCGACCCCCGCAATCTCGGCGCGATCATCCGCTCGGTGGCCGCGTTCGGCGGCCACGGCGTCATCGTCCCGCAGCGCCGCGCCGCGGGTATGACGGCGACCGCGTGGCGCACCTCGGCGGGTGCCGCCGCGCGCCTGCCCGTCGCGCTCGCGAGCAACCTCACGAACACGATCAAGTCGCTCAAGCAGCAGGGCGTCTTCGTCGTCGGCCTCGACGGCGACGGCGACGTCGAACTGCCCGGACTCGACCTCGCGACCTCGCCGCTGCTCGTCGTTGTCGGCTCGGAGGGCAAGGGCCTGTCGCGTCTCGTCGCCGAGCAGTGCGACGCGATCGTGTCGATTCCGATCGATGCCGCGACCGAGTCGCTCAATGCGGGCATCGCCGCATCCGTCACCTGCTACGAGATTTCGAAGCTGCGTGCGGCGGCCGCCGAGGCGAAGGAAGCCCTGCTCTAGTTCAGGCGAGTGCCGTCGTCGAGGCGGAACCGGTGCAGTCGCTGCCGGTTCGCCTCGAGGCGCACCTCGTCACCGATCTGCGGGTGATCGCGGCCGTCGACGCGCGCGACGAGCTGGACCTCGTCGCCCGCGATCTCGCCGGAGCAGAACAGGTAGCCGTCGGAGCCGAGCTCTTCGACGAGGGTGACGCGCGCCGGAATGCCGCCCTCGTTTGTGAGGCGGAGGTCTTCGGCACGGACACCGACGCGTTCGCCGTTCTCGGTCCAGAGGTTCATCGCCGGCGTGCCGATGAAGCTCGCGACGAACTCGTTCACGGGGCGGTCGTAGAGCTCCTGCGGCGTGCCGAGCTGCTGCAGCTTGCCCTCATTGAGTACCGCGATGCGCGTGCCCATGGTCATCGCCTCGGTCTGATCGTGCGTCACGTAGACCGTCGTGGTGCCGAGCCGGCGCTGCAGCGAGGCGATCTGCGCGCGCGTCTGTACGCGCAGCTTCGCGTCGAGGTTCGACAGCGGTTCGTCCATGAGGAAGACCTGGGGCTCGCGCACGATGGCGCGACCCATGGCCACGCGCTGGCGCTGGCCGCCCGAGAGTTCCGAGGGCCGGCGGTGCAGCAGCGGCTCGAGGTCGAGCAGCTTCGCCGCCTCGCGTACCTTCTCGTTGCGCTCGGCCTTCGAGACGCCGCGCGTCTTGAGGCCGAAGCCCATATTCTGCTCGACCGTGAGGTGGGGGTAGAGCGCGTAATTCTGGAACACCATCGCGATATCGCGATCCTTCGGCGCGACGTTCGTCACCTCATCGTCGCCGATGAGGATGCGGCCGTCATCGACCGGGTCGAGGCCCGCGAGCATCCGGAGCGTCGTGGTCTTACCGCAGCCCGAGGGGCCCACCAGTACCAAGAACTCGCCGTCGGCAATCTCGATGCTGAGATCGTCAACGGCGTTTCGGGTGGCGCCGGGGAAGCGGCGCGAGACACTCGCGAAGGTAACTGCGGCCATACCGAGCCATCGTAGTCGGGTGTCGTTCAGTGCGCGGTGCGACCATGAGGAGACCTCCCATCGAGAACAGAAGGGGTCATATTCATGTCATTTGCAGGTCGCGTCGCACTGGTCACTGGAGCCGGTTCGGGCATCGGTGAAGCCATCGCGAAGGAACTCGCCGCACAGGGCGTCAAGGTCGTCGTGTCGGACATTAACGAGGATGGCGCCAACCGCGTCGTCGACGAGATCGCCGGCGCCGGCGGAACCGCGGTCGCCTTCGTCGCGAACACGGCGGTGAAGGAAGACAGCGAGAAGTCGGTCGCGTTCGCGATCGAGACCTACGGCAAGCTCAACTACGCCGTGAACAACGCCGGCATCGGCGGCGCGAACGCCCCCGCCGGGCAGGTCGACCTTGACGACTGGGACCGCGTCATCGACATTAACCTCAACGGCGTGCTCTACGGCATGCGCTACCAGATTCCCGCCATGCTCGAAGCCGGTGCTGCCGAGAGCGCGATCGTCAACATGGCCTCGATTCACGGCACCGTCGCGGCGCTCGGCAATGGCGCGTACACAGCGGCAAAGCACGGGGTCGTCGGCCTCACGAAGAACGCCGCCGCCGAGTACGGCGCCCAGGGCCTGCGCATCAACTCGGTCGGCCCGGCCTACATCAACACGCCCCTGCTCAAGCAGATGCCCGACGAGATGTACAACGCGCTCGCCGCGAAGCACCCGCTGGGTCGCCTCGGCGAGCCCGAGGAGGTCGCCAAGGTGGTGCGCTTCTTGCTCAGCGAGGACGCCTCGTTCGTCACCGGCGGCTACTACCTCATCGACGGCGGTTACACGGCCGTCTAGCCTGTCACCGCAGCATCCCATCACCCCGTAGTATGGGATGCTGTTGCCGCCTTAGCTCAGCTGGTAGAGCATCTGTCTTGTAAACAGAAGGTCATCGGTTCGAACCCGATAGGCGGCTCCAGTGTTTTGCAGGGGTAAGGTGAGTCGCTACCACTGCACGACAAAAGGAGCCAGCACATGGCAATTGATCCGCAGCTTGCCGGAACTTGGCAGATTGACAACGCGCACTCGCGCGTGGGGTTCTCGACGCGCCACGCCATGGTGTCGCGCGTTCGCGGTGCGTTCAACAACGTGCAGGGTCAGGCCAACATCAACGCTGAGAACCTGGCCGAGTCGAACGTGCAGGTCACGATCGAGGCCGCGAGCATTGACACTCGCCAGCCGGAGCGCGACGACCACCTGCGCAGCCCCGACTTTCTCAACGTCGGCGAGTTCCCGCAGATCACGTTCGTTTCGAGCTCGATTGACGAGATTGGTGACAACCAATTCATCGTGACCGGAGACCTGACCATTCGGGGGATTACCCGTCAAACGTCGATCCCGCTCGAGCTGATGGGTGTTGAGCACGACCCGATGGGCGCAACGCGTGCTGGCCTCGAAGGCTCGCGACGCATTGACCGCCGCGAGTGGGATGTTCGCTGGAACACCCCGCTCGATTCGGGCGGGGTGCTGGTCAGCGACAAGATCACGCTCGAGTTCGAACTCGCCCTAGTTAAGCAGTAGCGGGCACGAACTCCAGGCTGACCGAGTTCATGCAGAACCGGTCGCCGGTCGGGGTGCCGTAGCCGTCGGGGAACACGTGCCCGAGGTGCGAACCGCACTTCGCGCAGCGAACCTCGACGCGGCGCATGCCGAGCGTGTTGTCTTCGAGGTACTCCACGGCGCCCTCACGCAGCGGCTCCCAGAAGCTGGGCCAGCCGCACCCCGCGTCGAACTTCGTCGTCGCGTTAAAGAGCTCGTTGCCGCAGGCGCGACACGTGTAGGTCCCCGGGCGTTCTTCGTTGAGCAGCGCGCCGGTAAATGCCCGCTCGGTGCCGGCCTGTCGCAGCACCTGGAATTCCTGGGGGTTGAGCACCTCGCGCCACTGCGCATCAGTGCGTTCAACTTCGTACGACATGGGACCTCCTGGATAGGCAAGTGTACGCGCGCCGCGAGGGCAATCTGCCCGAGCGCGCGTAGGCTCGGGACGAGCATTCCGTAATGAGTTCAACACCGCTGAGGAGGCGAATATGCCCGAAGCCGCAGGCGCCCTGCGCCACTCGAGCCCGCCGCCGCTCCACGACGAAGACCGAGCCTTGCTCGAATTCGAAGCGGAGCATCCTCGCCACGGACGCGCGAAAGAGGATGCGATTCGCGCCCAGTTCGGCTATTCCGCTGCTCGGTATTATCAGATTCTCGGTACGCTCATTGAGTCGCCCTCGGCGCTCGTCGCGTATCCGATGCTTGTGCACCGGCTTCGGCGGATGCGCGAGGCACGTCGAGCGCACCGCTTCGGTACGGTCGACGGCCGCAACTAGCCCCACCCCTGCAGGAAGATTCAGCACACGTGAAGTACCCCAAGGATCGCTTCGACGACTTCCCCCGCACGCTCAAGCGCCGCGGGGCGCACCGCGCGCCGCGAACCTGGGCGTCGAAGTTCATGTCGTGGATTGTGGCGATCGTCGCGTTCGTGCTGCTCGTCGGCATCGGCGTCGGCGTGATGTGGGCGATCGACAACCAGGTGCAGTTCACCGCCGACATGGGCGGGCAGGAAGAGACGACGTCACCGACCGAGTCGAGCAGCGCTGGGCCGACCCCCACGCCGACCGAGACCGGCCCAAGCGCGACGGTGGATGCTTCGCTCAGCGTCACGGTGCTCAACGGCATTGGCACGCCCGGCCTCGCGACCGCGGGCTCGGAGGCCATGACGAGCGGCGGTTGGACCGTCGGCACGGTCGCCGACGCCGACAGCTTCGACTACCAGACCACGAGCATTGTCGTCGCGAGCGAAGACCAGCGCGGCGCGGCCCTCGGTGCGCAGGAGACGCTCGGCTTCGGCGAGATCTCGGTCGACCCGAACATCGCCGCCGAGGGCACGCTCGTCGTGATCCTTGGCTCGGATGCGGGTGACGCGCTGCTCTAGCGGCAACGTTGCCCATCTCGTCACTCGAATTTCACGTGCCTGTTGCGAGCCTTGCCTAGGGTGCCGCTATGGCTACAGGCATCGTGAAGTGGTTCGACGCGGAAAAGGGCTTCGGTTTTATCACCGTCGACGGTGACACCACCCCCGCGCAGGAAGTATTCGTGCACTACCGCTCGATCGATATGACTGGTTTCCGCACGCTGCAGGAGAACCAGGCGGTCGAGTTTGAGGTGACGCAGGGCGAGAAGGGGCCGCAGGCCGAGCACGTGCGCTCGCTGTAGGCGGACTCTCCTTGCACTCTCAGGGTGAGAGTGCCAACATTGGTCTTGGCACTCCACGACACTGAGTGCTAATCCGAAGACCACTCAGGTCCTGAAAGGACGACACATTTATGTCGAAGATGATCGCCTTTGATGAAGAGGCTCGTCGCGGTCTCGAGCGTGGCCTGAACACGCTCGCTGACACCGTCAAGGTGACCCTCGGCCCGCGCGGCCGCAACGTTGTGCTCGAGAAGAAGTGGGGCGCCCCCACCATCACGAACGATGGAGTCTCGATCGCAAAGGAAATCGAGCTTGAGGACCCGTACGAGAAGATCGGTGCGGAGCTCGTCAAGGAGGTCGCGAAGAAGACTGATGACGTCGCCGGTGACGGTACGACCACCGCGACCGTGCTCGCTCAGGCCCTCGTGAAGGAAGGCCTGCGCAACGTTGCTGCCGGCGCCGACCCCATCTCGGTCAAGCGCGGCATCGACAAGGCCGTTGAGGCCGTCACGAAGCACCTGCTCGACTCGGCCGTCGAGGTCTCGAGCAAGGGCCACATCGCCGCAACCGCGTCGATCTCGGCCGCTGACCCGCACATCGGTCAGCTCATCGCCGAGGCGATCGACAAGGTCGGCCGCGAGGGCGTCGTGACCGTCGAAGAGTCGAACACCTTCGAGACCACCCTTGAGCTCACCGAGGGTATGCGCTTCGACAAGGGCTACCTGTCGCAGTACTTCGTCACCGACACCGACCGCCAGGAAGCGGTGTTCGAGGACCCCTACATCCTCATCGTCAACAGCAAGATCTCGAACGTGAAGGACCTCCTTCCCGTCGTTGACAAGGTGATGCAGGCTGGCAAGCAGCTGCTCATCATCGCCGAGGACGTCGAGGGCGAAGCCCTTGCCACCCTCGTGCTCAACAAGATCCGTGGCATCTTCAAGTCGGTCGCCGTCAAGGCTCCCGGCTTCGGCGACCGCCGCAAGGCCATGCTGCAGGACATCGCGATCCTCACCGGCGGCCAGGTCATCTCGGAAGAGGTCGGCCTCAAGCTCGAGAACACGAACCTCGACATGCTCGGCCGCGCACGCAAAGTCATCATCTCGAAGGACGAGACCACGATCGTCGAGGGCGCCGGCGAGGCCGCGCAGATCGAGGGTCGCGTCGCGCAGATCAAGCAGGAGATCCAGAACACCGACTCCGACTACGACCGCGAGAAGCTCCAGGAGCGCCTCGCCAAGCTCGCCGGCGGCGTTGCCGTCATCAAGTCGGGCGCGGCCACCGAGGTTGAGCTCAAGGAGCGCAAGCACCGCATTGAGGACGCCGTCCGCAACGCGAAGGCTGCCGTCGAGGAGGGCATCGTCGCCGGTGGTGGCGTTGCGCTCACCCAGTCGGGCGCCGCGATCGACGGCCTCGAGCTGTCGGCCGACGAGGCAACCGGTGCTGCGATCGTGAAGTCGAGCCTCGACGCCGCGCTCAAGCAGATCGCCCTCAACGCTGGCCTCGAGCCGGGCGTGGTGGCAGAGAAGGTCCGCGGCCTCGAGACCGGTCACGGCCTCAACGCTGCGACCGGCGAGTACGTCGACATGATCGCCGAGGGCATCCTCGACCCGGTCAAGGTGACCCGCTCGGCGCTGCAGAACGCCGCATCGATCGCCGGCCTGTTCCTCACCACCGAGGCCGTTGTCGCCGACAAGCCGCAGCCGGCTGGCGCCGCTCCTGCCGGTGACCCCACGGGTGGCATGGACTTCTAGTCCGTAGCGCTAGCTGCTCCCGCGACGGCGGGCGACTCGACCGAGTCGCCCGCCGTCGCTGTCGTTAGACGGTGAACAGGCGGATGACGTCGTTCTCGGTGTTGCCGTAGTGCACGCCCGCCGAGGAGAGCGCCTGGTTGATCTGCTCGATCGAGGTCTCGACCTGTCCCTGGGTCGACTTCCACTGGTCGACGATGCCCTGGAACTGGGCCTGTGCCTGACCCTGCCATGAGCCCTGGAGGCTCGTGAGATGCGTGGTGAGCTGAGTGGCTGCGGTGCGGACCGACTCGATGTCGATCTGCACCGTCGAGACCGCGCTCTGAATAATTTCGCTGTCAACGGTGAACTTGGCCATGTGGGGCTCCCTTCCTGCGGCCCCACACCCTTGGTTCGTGCGAGGCACGGCCCCAAAAGTAGAGCCCGGCGCTGCGTGCGCCGGGCTCTGAGTCATGATTCTGTGGAGGGTTCTTCATCCACAGGTGGCGCCATGAGCAGGGGGAAGCTCAGGCGGAATGTGGCACCGCCGCCCGGCGTCTCCACGACGTCGACCGTGCCCTCGTGGGTCTGCACGATCGCTGACACGATTGCGAGGCCGAGCCCCGTGCCGCCGGTGTCGCGCGTGCGCGAGGTGTCGGCGCGCCAGAACCGCTGGAAGATCTGCGCGCGGCTCTGCTCGGGGATGCCCTCGCCATGGTCGATCACCTCGATGATCGCCCGCTCGCGCGTCACGTCGATCACGACGCCGAGCTCGAGCGGCGTGCCCTCGGGCGTGTAGCGCAGCGCATTGCCGACGATGTTCTGGATCGCCTGTCGAATCTTGTCGCTGTTGCCGTAGATCATCGCGGGCACGTCGTCGTCCGACTCGAACTCGTCGGCGGCCTCGAGCGGTACGCCCGCGGGCGCGTCTGCGGCGTCGGCAGGCTCGGCCGAGACAGCGGGGGTGGAGCGTCGCCGCAGGCCGAGAACGCGCGCCAGGCGGCCGCGGGTGGTGTCCTTCGCGGGCTCCGGTGCGTCGGTGTCAGGCTCGGGCTCGGCGGGGGCCTCCGTCTCGACCGGCAGATCGGTGAACGCCGTCTCCTCTGGTCGGTAGGGGTGATCCTCGTCGGCGACGAGCACGGTCGGATGCACGCGGATGGTGCGGTCGGGCGCCTGCGCGCGGGTGTCCATCGCCGCATCCTCGACGAGCGGCTCGAGGTCGAGCACATCCTTCGCCATCTCGCGGTTCTCGTCGAGCCGGGCGAGCTGCAGGAGGTCCTCCACGAGGCCGCCCATGCGCTTCGCCTCGCCCTCGATGCGGTCCATGGCCTGGCCCACCTTGGTGGGCTCGTCGAGCGCGCCCATGCGGTAGAGCTCGGCGTAGCCGCGCACCGTCACAAGCGGCGTGCGCAACTCGTGGGACGCATCGCCGACGAATCGGCGCATCTGACTGATTGTTCTATCTCGCTCGATCAGCGCCGAGTCGATCTGCCCCAGCATCGAGTTGAGTGAGCGTGAGAGCCTGCCGACCTCGGTGTTCGGGGTGGCCTCGGGCAGGCGCTGGTCGTAGTCACCGGCGGCGAAGTTCATGGCGGTCGACTCGACCTTGCGCAGTGGGCGCAGCGTCGCCGAGACGAGCATGCGCGTGAGCACGGCGGCGAAGATGAGCACCGAAAGGCCGAAGCCAAAGAAGATTGCGAGGAAGCTCGCCATTGTCGCGTTCACGCTCGACATCGGCATCGCGACGATGAGCGTGCCGAACACCTGGTTCGAGTTGTACTGGTCCTCGGGCACCACGACCGCGCGCCAGGGCGCCCCGAGCCCATCCTTGAGCTCGTAGATGGCGAAGCCGGCCCCGCTATTGCTGTCGAACTTCAGCTCCATGGTCGACAGGTCGGGGGCCACCGAACGCGGCTGCCACTCCCAGTTGTCGACCATGACCTGGTCCGAGTCGTCGACGACCGCGACGTAGTACGGCTGCGGCGCCGTGCGGATGTTCTCGAAGCCGAACTCGCCCGTGCTCGCGTCGCCGCCGAGCACGAGCGTCGGATCGGCCGCGATCGAACGCAGGCTCGCGTCGAGCTGCCCCACGAGCGTGGGTCGCAGCAGCAACGTGGTGCCGCTGCCCGCAATCACGAGAGAGAGGGCAAGCAGCACCACGTTGACGATCGTGAGCTGGTTTCGGAGGGAAAACTGATCCCACCGCGAGGGGCCGGAGGTCAAACGCGTTACGCCTTGACCCCGGGAACCTTGAGCATGTAGCCGAAGCCACGCTTCGTCTGGATCAGCGATTCGGACGTGTGCGCGTCGAGCTTGCGGCGCAGGTACGAGATGTAGGACTCGACGATGCCCGCGTCACCGTTGAAGTCGTACTCCCACACGTGGTCGAGGATCTGCGACTTCGACAGCACTCGGTTCGGGTTGAGCATGAGGTAGCGCAGCAGCTTGAACTCGGTGGGGGAGAGATCCACCGGCTCGTCGTTGATGAACACCTCGTGCGTGTCCTGGTCCATCGTGAGGTCGCCGACACGAATGACGGCCTCCTCCTCGGTGTGCATCGTGCGGCGCAGGATCGCCTTGATGCGGGCGACGATCTCGTCGAGGCTGAACGGCTTCGTGACGTAGTCGTCGCCGCCCGAGTTGAGGCCCTCGATCTTGTCGTCGGTGTCGTCCTTCGCCGTGAGGAAGAGGATCGGCGACACGTACCCCGAGGCCCGCAGGCGCTTGGTCACGGCGAAACCGGACATGTCGGGCAGCATGACGTCGAGCACGATCAGGTCGGGCTCCTCGTCAATGACGGCCGCGATCGCGCCCGCGCCGTTGCCCACCGTGCGCACCATGAACCCTGCGAAGCGAAGGCTCGTCGAGAGCAGCTCGCGAATGTTCGGCTCGTCGTCTACCACCAGGATCTTTGGTCCACCATCAGTCATGCAGCTATTTTGGCGCGAGCTTGCTGAATGCCGTCTGATGCGCGGTTATGCGGAAGTTATGTGTCGATATCGTTGAGCACATGGCTCGTTACCTGCACGGACACGCACCCTCGGTGCTCGCGTCCCACACCGTTCGCACCGCCGAGAATTCGTGCGGTCATCTCCTGCCACATTTGCGCGAGGGGATGCGCGTGCTCGACGTCGGCTGCGGGCCAGCGACGATCACGCTCGACCTCGCCGAGCTGGTCGGGCCGAGCGGGCAGGTGACGGGCCTCGAGCTGCTCGAGGAGACGCTCGAGCTGGGGCGCGCCGAGGCCGCACGCCGGGGCGACGAGCGCACCCGCTTCGAGGCCGGCGACGTCATGGCGCTGCCCTACGCCGACGGCAGCTTCGACGTCGTGCACGCCCACCAGGTGCTCCAGCACCTCACCGACCCGGTCGCAGCGCTACGCGAGATGTGGCGCGTGCTCGCGCCGGGCGGGGTGCTCGCGGTGCGCGACGCCGACTATGCCGAGATGTCCTGGCACCCGCAGCCGCGTGAGCTCGACCGGTGGCGCGAGCTCTACCTGGCGATCGCGCGCGCGAACGAGGCGACGCCGGATGCGGCGCGTCACCTGCGCGCGTGGGCGCGGGCCGCGGGGCTCGAGAACATCGAGCTCGGTGCCTCGACCTGGGCCTACGCCGATGAGGAGACCTGCTCGTGGTGGGGCAACCTCTGGCAGAAGCGGGCGCTCACGTCACGCTTCACCGAGGAGGTGCTCGAACGCGAGCTCGCGAGCCAGCAGGAACTCGAGGAGATCTCGAGCGCCTGGCAGGCCTGGGGGAGCGACGCCGACGCCATGTTCATCATGACGCACGGCGAGCTCCTCGCCTTCCGGCCGACGGTTTAGCGGGCGTGCGGCCTAGCGCTTCGGCGACCAGCCGAGCGCGGGGCCGATGCGCGTCGCGAGCTGCTCGAGCATCTGCTTCCAGTCGGCCAGCTCCATCTCGAACGGCAGCTCGAACAGTAGATCGTCGGCCGCCTGAATCGCGGCGTCGTTCGCAACAAACTCGAGGATCTCGTCGAGCGAGCCGAGCACATCCTTCGCGATGATTGTGTTGCGGCCGACGATGCCCTCGGTGCGCGGGTTGCGGCCCTCGGCGTACGCGCGGTACTTCTCGACCTGCGCATCCGTCGCCCCGTCGGTGGGCACGATGACGCGAGCCACCGTGACGCGCGAGCCGCCGGCCGCGCGGTAGGTGTCGATCTGCTTGCGCTGCGCCTCCGAGAAGTTGGTGATGCCGTTCTCCGACGACGAGATGTTGCTCACGAGCCAGTTGAGGCCTGATTCGCCGGCCCACGTGGCCGACTTGAGCGAGCCGCCGCCATACCAGAGGCGCTCGGCGAGGCCCTCGGCGTGCGGCTCGACGCGCTCGGAGTCGAAGTCGCCGCCGAAGCCCGAGTACGCCTCGAGCTCGCGCACTCGCTCGCCGCGCAACAGTGAGCGTAGCCGCTCGATGCGGCCGTAGCCGTAGTCCTCCTCGCGCCAGCCGGAGTCGAAGACGAGGTCGTTCGTCGCCTCCTCGTAGCGCGGAGGATGCACGCTCAGGCCGGGCAGCACACGGCCGCCCGTGAGGACATCCGCCGTCGCGAGGTCTTCCGCGAGCCGGAACGGGTTCTCGAACTCGACCGGAATCACGGCGTTGCCGAGCTGGAGGTGGGAGGTCTCGCGCGCGAGGGCGCCGAAGAGCACCGCGGGTGAAGGCACGCCGTACTGCATGTGCCGCGTGCGCAGCCAGCCCGAGTCGAGCCCGAGCTCGTCGGCGAAGCGGAACAGCTCGATTGCATCCTCGAAACCGGCGCGCGGGGCGTCGCGTTCGAAGGGAACGAGGTGGATGAATCCGAGGTGGGTGAACGCCATGATGCTCCTAGCTTGCGGGGATTTCGTCCGCGTCGAGGATGGAGTAGGAGTACCCCTGCTCGGCGAGGAAGCGCTGTCGGTTCTGCGCGAAGTCTTGGTCAACAGTGTCGCGCGCCACGACGGTATAGAACGACGCGGTGACGCCGGATGACGACGGGCGCAGCAGGCGGCCGAGGCGCTGCGCCTCCTCCTGCCGCGAGCCGTACGACCCCGAGATCTGAATCGCGACCGAGGCATCCGGCAGGTCGACCGAGAAGTTCGCGACCTTCGACACGACGAGGATCGGCTCGGCGCCCGAGCGGAACGCGTTGAATAGTTCCTCGCGCTCGGCAACCGGGGTCTGGCCGGTCACCTTCGGCGCCTGGAGCTCCTCGGCGATCGCGTCGAGCTGGTCGAGGTACTGGCCAATGATGAGGATGCGCTCGCCCGCGTGCTTGTGCACGAGCCGGCGCGCGACGTCGTGCTTCACCTCGGCGCTTGCGGCGATGCGATAGCGGTCTTCGTCGCTCGCACCGGCGTACTCCATGCGGGCCTCATACGGCAGGTCGACGCGCACCTCAAAGCACTCGGCGGGCGAGATGTAGCCCTGCGCCTCGATCTCTTTCCAGGGCGCGTCGAAACGCTTCGGCCCGATGAGCGAGAACACGTCACCCTCGCGGCCGTCCTCGCGCACGAGTGTCGCGGTGAGGCCGAGGCGTCGGCGCGCCTGCAGCTCGGCCGTGAGCTTGAAGACGGGGGCGGGGAGGAGGTGCACCTCGTCGTAGACGATGAGGCCCCAGTCGAGCGCGTTGAGCAGCGACAGGTGGGCGTACTGGCCCTTCCGCTTCGCGGTGAGGATCTGATAGGTCGCGATCGTGACCGGCTTGACCTCCTTCACCTCGCCCGAGTACTCGCCGATTTCTTCCTCGGTGAGCGAGGTGCGGGCGAGCAGCTCGCTGCGCCACTGGCGCGCCGAGACGGTGTTCGTCACGAGGATCAGGGTGTTTGTGTCGGCCGCGGCCATCGCGCCGGCGCCGACGATCGTCTTGCCCGCGCCACAGGGCAGCACGACGACGCCCGAGCCGCCGGTGAAGAAGTGGTCGACGGCGTCGCGCTGGTAGTCGCGCAGGCTCCAGCCGTCCTCGTTGAGGTCGATTTCGTGCGGAGTGCCCGGCGTGTAGCCTGCGAGGTCTTCGGCTGGCCAGCCGAGCTTCACGAGCTGCTGCTTCAGCTCGCCGCGCGCCCAGTCGTCGACCCGCATGACGCCGGGCGCGAGCTCACCATGGAGCATCGGCGCGATCTTCTTGTTCGACGAGACCTGCCGCAGCACCGACTCGTCGGTGCTGCGCAGCACGAGCCCGCCGTCCTCATCGCGGTCGACCGTGAGGCGGCCGTAGCGGTTCACGGTCTCGCGCAGGTCGATCGCGACGGCATCGGGCACCGGAAACTTTGCGTAACGATTCAGCGTGCCGAGCATCTCGTCGGCGTCGTGGCCGGCCGCCCGCGCATTCCAGAGGCCGAGCCGCGTGATGCGGTAGGTGTGGATGTGCTCGGGCGCCCGCTCGAGCTCGGCGAACACCGCGAGCTCGTGACGGGCCGCATCCGCGTCGGGGTGCGCCACTTCGAGCAGCACCGTGCGGTCGCTTTGAACGATGAGAGGTCCGTCAGCCATAACCTGCAAGTTTAGTCGCGTCCGGCGACCCGGGTGCCCTCGACCGCGACGATCGCCCGCAGTGGAACCGTGCGCTCGACCTCGGCCTCGGTGTCACGGGCCCGCAGCCGCTGCTCGGTGACCGAAATCGGCACCACTTCGAGCTGCGCGGTGCGGTCGCCCCCGAGGGCAATCTCGAGCCGGAGCTCGGCCCGGTCGCGCCGCGCGAGCTCGAGGCGGCGGCGCAGCCAGGTCGCCTCGTCGTCGCGCTCGGGCTCGGCCGCGGTGTGCTCGGCGAGGGCGGCGGCTGCGGCGCGGAGGGTCGCGCTCGGCTCGGGCCGGTAGGCGGGTGCCGTGACCGGGTCGACGCCGCGGCGAAGTTCGCCGTCGAGGTCCTCGAGCGCCGCGGGGTAGCGGGCCTCGATGAGCGTGAGTAGCGTCGTCTCGGGGCTCGCAGCGGAGGCGAGTTCGGCCTCGGTTGGGCGCAGCGCGAGCGAGCTCAGGGCGGTGTCGATCCGCAGAGTGTCGAGCAGCTCCGGCGATTCGGCGCGCACCCGCGAGCTGATGCGGCCGAGGTCGTCGACATGTGCGCGCACGCGCACCCGGCCGAAGCGCTCGGCGCTCGACTCGAGCAGGTAGGCGACGGGCTGTGGGATGCCCGTGAGCGAGAGCTGCTCGAGCTGCCCTCGGATGCCGGCCAGCGTCTCGCCGGAGAGCAGGGCCCGCTCGATCGACGCCTGCGTCAGGCGGAACTGGCTCGCGAGGGCGCGGTGCTCGAGATCGGCGACGCCGCGCAGGGCGGCATCGTCGGCCGCGCTGAGCGGGCCTGGAGCGATGATGGTCTGGTCGGGCTGCACGTAGACGCCGCGCACCGGCGGCGTGAGCTCGCCCGCGAGCAGTTCGCTCGCCTCGTCGCCGCGCCCGTCGAGCACGAGCGCGCCGAGCCGCGTGAGCGTGCCACGCGCGGCGTCGGCGAGGCCGAGCGCAACCGCCGGATGCTCGGGGTCGCGCAGCCAGGCGGCCTCGCGCACCTCGTCGAGCGTGAGCTCGGCCAGCCAGGCCTCGGCGAGGATGCGCCAACGCTGCTGGATCGGCTGCGCGGCGAGGCCGCGACCGGCCTCGGTGGGCGCCCAAATATCGCTGGCTGGTGCCATGAGTTCTGCGTGGGCGAGCCAGGCGAACACGGCCGAGACGACCTCGACGGGCCGCTCGAGCTCGCCGGCGAGGCGTCGCAGTTCGATCGCGCTGAGCCGAACGCCGGTGCGCGCGTGCTGCACGGCGCGGCGCCGCGCATCCAGCTGCCAGAGCGCGTCGAGCGCGAGCTGTGCGCCCTCCTGGGCCCGGTCGCTGCCGCTCGGCGCGTCGTCGGCGAGCGAGGCCGCGTACTCGGGCACCTCGGGCAGCATGCGCTCGAGTTCGGCCCGCGCGTGCGGCAGCAGCTCGATGGCATCGCCGCGCACCGCGAGCTGTAGCCGGGCGGCGGCCTCGAGCGCAGCGTCACTCCCGAGGCGAAGGCCGCGCAGCAGACGCCAGTGCAGGCGGCGCAGTCCCGAGGCGACGTTCACGTCGTCGCTGAGCCACTCTGCGAGGTCGATCGGGTCGGTGAGCCCGCGCGTCGGCACGCGCCGCGCGCGCAGCAAACGGACAAACCCCGACTCATCAAGCTGTCGGAGCGCAGCGAGAATTCGTAGCGAGTCGGGGACTGGAGTCACTTGTACCTGCGGTTCGCGATGATGCGCCAGACGATCACCGCGGTGACGCCGATGAGCGCGATCGGGAACCCCCACCAGGCGACGAGCAACGCCACGGGCCAGAACCACGTCGCGTCAGTTGCGAAATCGACGCCCACGAGCGGGGCGATGAGCACGGCGAGCAGGCAGATAACCGCCACGATCGCGAGTGTCGCGGTGGCATTGGCGAGCACACGCTCGCCTCGACCCACCGGAGCCTGGTTCTGGGACTTGGTCACCGAACAAGCCTAAGCCACCGCGGGCGTCGGTAGAATGAGGGTTCGTTCGATTCGACGCAGCCGCGACCGCGCTGCACAAGGAGATGTGCCATGCCAACGGGCAAGGTCAAGTTTTATGACGCCGACAAGGGCTTTGGGTTCGTGCAGGGCGACGACGGTCAGGAAGTCTTCCTGCACGCCACCGCGCTGCCCGCCGAGGTGACGCAGCTGCGCGCCGGCACCAAGCTCGAGTACGGCATCGCTGACGGCCGTCGCGGCCCGCAGGCGCTGTCGGTGCGCGTCGTGGAGGCTCCCGCTTCGGTGACGCGCATGAAGCGCAAGTCGGCCGACGACATGGCGGTCGTGGTCGAAGACCTCATTAAGGTGCTCGACCGCTCGGCCGGCCAGCTGCGTCACGGCAAGTACCCCGAGGGTGCCACCGGCGCCAAGATTGCGGCGATGTTGCGCCGCGTTGCGGATGACTTCGATGCCTGAGCCGCTGACGCAGCTCGCGCTCGTCGCGCTCGGTGAGGTCGCCCCCGCCGAGCAGATTGGCGAGCTCGTTTCGACGAGCGAGCCCAACGAGGAGGGCGTGCGCACGCTCCGCTTCGCCTCGGATGTTCCGGGGCACCCCGACTGGTTCTGGACCGTCTGGACGACGCAGGTCGAGGACGACGAACCGACCGTGCTCGAGTGCGATCTGCTGCCCGGCGAGGATGCCCTGCTCGCGCCCGCATGGATTCCGTGGGCCGAGCGCCTGGCCGAGTTCCGCGCGACCCACGACCGCAACGGCAAGCTCGTGGACGAGGATGACGAACTCGACGACGAGGGCGAAGCGCCCGAAGTCGAGGAAGCCGAAGCCGAGTCGGACGCGCCCCGCAGCACGCGCGGCAAGTCCTCGACGCGCACGCAACGTCGCACGCGCCGCCGGCGCCGCCGCCGGAGCTCCTAGCTAGAGGCGCTCGGCGACGTAGTCGATCGCGGCCGCGAGGCGCTCGACGTCGGAGGTTGGTACGGAGGCGAAGGTGCCGACCCGCAGCTGGTTGCGGCCGAGCTTGCGGTACGGGTCGATGTCGACGACGCCGTTTTCGCGCAGGATCGTGCGCAACTGCGCACTGTCGACCTCGGGCACGAGATCGAGCGTCGCGACGACCTGCGAGCGGTACTCGGGCTGCTGCACGAACGGGGTGACCCAGTCGCGCTCGCCTGCCCAGGCGTACAGGTAGTCACTCGAGGCCTTCGTGCGTGCCGAAACGGCGGGCAGGCCGCCGAGCTCGAGCATCCACCGCAGCTGCGAGTCGAGCAGCGAGAGCGTCGCGACCGCGGGCGTGTTGAGCGTCTGCTCCTTGCGCGAGTTCGCGACGGCCTGCGTGAGACTCAGCGATTCGGGGATGTAGCGGCCGGATGCGGCGACGCGCTCGATGCGCTCGAGGGCCGCGGGGCTCAACAGCGCGAACCAGAGGCCGCCGTCACTGCCAAAGTTCTTCTGCGGGGCGAAGTAGTAGACGTCCCACTCGCTCGGCGTGGCCTCGGTGCCGCCGGCCGAGCTTGTCGCGTCGACCATCGTCAGCGCGCCGGCGACGTCGACTCGCTTCGGCGTGACCATGGCACCCGTCGAGGTCTCGTTGTGCGGGGTGGCGTAGAGGTCGATGCCCTCGGCCGCCTCGAGGAGCGCGACCTCGCCGCCCGGCGCCTGTCGAACATCCGGCGCCTGCAACCACGGCGCGGCCGCGGCCTTGGCGAACTTGCCGCCGAACTCGCCGAACGACGCGACCTGTGCGCGCGTTTCGATCAGCCCGAATGCCGCCGCGTCCCAAAATGCCGTCGAACCGCCGTTACCGAGTACGAC
Source organism: Gulosibacter sediminis (assembly GCF_023370115.1). Taxonomy (NCBI): domain Bacteria; kingdom Bacillati; phylum Actinomycetota; class Actinomycetes; order Micrococcales; family Microbacteriaceae; genus Gulosibacter; species Gulosibacter sp. ACHW.36C. Next base: position 812,633 of record NZ_CP097160.1, read on the forward strand.
CTCGTAGCCGTCGGGCAGGGCGTAGAGCTCGGCGAGCTGTGCCCGCACCGATGCCACCAACTGCTTCACCGGCGCCTGGCGGTGCGAGGTGCCGAGCACGTCACGACCGCGGGCCACGAGTTCGTCGAGCTGCGCTTCGCGGATCCTCGAGGGGCCCGAGCCGAACCGGCCGTCAGCGGGCAGAAGATCGACGGGGATGCGAATGTCAGTCATGACAATAAGAATACGTCCGGCGTGCGCCTGCGCATTGCATTCGGGCGGAGCCGATATATTTGGATAACGTGCCTGGCGAACAGCGGAAGGGGGTGCATGGTGTCGAACCTGGTGGACACAACGGAGATGTACCTCCGAACGATTCTTGACCTCGAAGAAGAGGACATCACTCCGCTGCGTGCCCGAATTTCCGAGCGACTCGGACACTCGGGGCCGACGGTGTCGCAGACGATTGCGCGCATGGAGCGCGATGGCCTCGTTGAGGTAGCCCCAGACCGACGACTCGTGCTGACCACGACGGGTCGGGAAAAAGCGATTCGGGTGCTGCGCAAGCACCGCATCGCCGAGTCGTTGCTGGCGAACGTGATCGGCCTCGACCTCGCCATCGTGCACGATGAGGCCTGCCGCTGGGAGCACGTCATGAGCGACGAGGCCGAAGAGCGCATCTACAAGCTGCTCGGGGAACCGACCGAATCGCCGTACGGCACACCGATCCCCTCGGAGGTCGACTGCGGGCTGCAGCCCGACGTGGAGTTTTTTCGCGGCGTCGCGTCGCTCGACCAGGCCGAGATCTCTTCGGGCGATGTCGCCGAGGTGCGCCGCCTGGGCGAGCCGCTGCAGGCCGATCTCGAGTCGATGCGGATGTTCCGGGAACAGGGCGTGCTGCCTGGCAGTCGCGTCGTGGTCGAGTACCTCGGCGATGACATTCGGCTCTCGCCGGTGGGCGGGTCGACGAAGGTCGACGTGCCAATTCAGCTCGCCCGGCACGTGTACATCACGGCCGAGTAGACGCGCCGTTATAATTAAAAAGTGGGTCTGACCAGGGAAACGTTATCTAAAGTATCCGAATTCGTTACATTACCGTGACATTTTCGTGATCTTTCGTTACCGTTGGTATATCGACGAACGCAGCCGCGTTCACGATGTACCGGGGCACCGCGAACCCGCCCCCTCGGTACTTCTCACCTAGATCTCGGTGGGCGGGGGAGCATCCGCGGTGCGGAGGGTCGAAACCTTGCAGAACACCACCCCCACTGGCGCACTTACTCGTCGGGAAGCCCGCGAGATCGAGCGCCGCACCGGCGTCCGGCCCCTCGCGTCGACGACTGCCTCCCCGTGCCCCACCACCTCGAACGTCTGGGACACCGGTCGCATCGACCGCAACGAAATGGCCGCGCTGCTCTCGGTGATTCCTACCGAGCTCGCTGCCGAAGCTGAGGCCGCCGCCGCGACGAGCGGCGAAGGCCGTGGCCTCACGGTTCGCGCCGAGCGCCCCGCCGCGCTCGTGGCCCGGGGCCGTCGCCGCACCGCCGGCGGATTCGCCGCCGCCGCATCCATCACCGCGCTTGCCGCGGTCGGCCTCACCTCGGTCGTTGGCCAGGGTGCCGTTGTGGCCGACAGCTCGAACCACGAGGCTGACCTGCTCGCCCGCGTCGGCGCAAACGAGGCGCTCAAGCAGTCCGACGGCATCGTGAAGTCGGACGAAGCGAGCGACGCTGAGAAGGATGCAACCGCTGAGACCAGCAAGCCGGCCGCCGAGTCGAGCGAGCTGACCGAGATCGAGTCGTTCGACGCCGCCTCGGTGTCGTCCGCTGCTGCGGCCACCGAGGTTGAGGAGCCCGAGGTCGAGGTCACCGAGGTGAGCGCCGAAGGGTCCACCGAGACCGCGACCGACGACACCACGGCCGCCGCCGACTCGAGCGCCACCGCATCTGCGAGCACCTCGGGCAGCTCGATCATGTCGATCGCCGAGCAGTACCTGGGCACTCCCTATGTCTGGGGTGGCACTACGCCGTCGGGCTTCGACTGTGCCGGCTACGTCGCGTGGGTGCTCAACGAGGCTGGCTACAGCGCCACGACCTCGATCGCGCAGCTCGCGTCGATGGGCACTGTGACGACCGACCCGCAGCCGGGCGACCTCGTGATCTACGACGGTCACATCGGCTTCTATGCCGGCCCGAACTCGATGCTGCACGCTCCGTACGCAGGCGATGTCGTCCGCTACGGCACCATTGACTGGGGCTCGCACTACTTCGTGCACCTCGGTTAAATCGGACTCCGTGACAAATCTCGTTATCTTTTTGTGAGATTTCCGTCACATGGGCGTGACATTCCCGTGATCTTTCGTTACGCTCATTTTTGTCGACGAACACGACCGTGTTCAGGTCATACCGAGGCACCGCAAACCCGCCCCCTCGGTACACTCACCAAAGTCTCGGTGGGCGGGGAAATATCCGCGGTGCGGAGGGTCGAAATTGGACAACACCACTCAGAATGGCGCAACGCTCACCCGCCGTCAGGCACGTGAGATCGAGCGTCGTACCGGCGTCCGTCCCGTAGCAAACGCCGAGCCCGGCTCGTCGTTCCACCGCGAGGACACCGGTCGCATCGAGCGCAACGAGATGACCGCGCTCATCTCGGTGCTCCCGACCGAACTCATTACGCAGCTCAGCGAGCCGGCCGCCGAGGCCGAGGCACCCCGCGGCCTCACGGTCCGCGCCGCCCGCCCGGCCGCGCTCATCGCGCAGCGTCGTCGTCGTACCGCGGGTGGCTTCGCCGCCGCGGCCTCGGTGACCGCACTCGCCGCCGTCGGCCTCACCACTGTCGCCGGTCAGGGCGCCGTTGTTGCCGACACGCAGCACCAGGCCGACCTGCTCTCGGCCGTCAACTCGCAGGTGACCGGCGCGACCGCCGACGCCGCGAGCCAGGCCGCCGAAGACGAGAAGGCCGAAGAGGCCGCCGCGCAGGAGCAGGCCGCTCCCGCCGCCGAGTCGACCGAGGCAACCGAGATCGAGTCGTTCGACACCGCAACCGTCGCCTCGGCGGCCGTCGCCGTGCCGACCGAAGAGCCCGAAGAGACCACGACTGCTGCCGACACGAGCAGCTCGTCGTCGACCGAGGCTTCGTCGTCCGACAGCACCGGCAGCAGCAGCTCGGCCTCGACCCCGGCTCCGGCCCCGGCGACCGGCAACGTGCAGCAGGTCATGCTCAGCTACCTCCAGTCGATGCTCGGCTCGTACGGCATGGACTGCACCGACTACGTGCAGAACGCGCTTGCCGCGGCTGGCCTCACGACCGCTCGCCTCGACGGCGGCTACGACTACGGTGTGGGCGACTTCACGCAGTTCGGCACCCAGATCGACCCGAGCCAGGCGCAGGCCGGCGACATCATGATCAAGTACGGCTACCACGTCTCGGTGTACGCCGGTGGTGGCCAGGCGTACCACGGTGGCTGGAACGGTGCGGCGGACGACAACGTCCTCACCTCGTACCAGGCCGACCCGTACTTCTACGACGTCATCATTCGCGTCAACGGCTAGTACCGGTTTCGCATGCGGGCGGGCAGCACTCTTCGAGTGGTGTCCGCCCGTTTGCGTTTCCGCCCCAGCACGCCGGCGAGGTGTCGAATGCGTGAACTCTGCGTGACGAGCTCGCGCGTCGCCGCGGCAAAATCGGCTACTCCCGCGAGTGGGGCAGTAGCATCTTCCACAGATCACCCCGGTGACTCGAGTCCGAAAGGAGCAGTCATGACCTTGCAACGTCGTCAGGTCAGGCCGCAGGCGTGCGCCTGCTCCGGTTTCGAGCGCCATTTCCACCATGGAATAGTCGCGCCTGCGTCCAGTGATGGCACTGCCCTGTGGCAGTGCCATTTTTTGTCTGCATTCCAGGAGCAAACATGCGCACACTCGTTTTGAACGCCGGGTACGAACCGATCGCCGTGGTCTCAGACCGCCGCGCACTCGTGCTGGTGCTTGGCGGTAAAGCCGCCATGCTCGAGGCCGACGACACCGTGCCGCTCCGCTCCACGAACGAGGAGTTCTCGCGGCCTCGGGTGATCCTGCTCAAGCGCTACGTGCGCATCCCCATGGCGCGCCGCATGCCAGTGTCGCGCAAGGGCGTGCTGCGTCGCGACGACAACAGCTGCGCCTACTGCGGCCGCTTCGCGAACACGATCGACCACGTGCAGCCCCGCTCGCGCGGTGGACGCGACTCGTGGGAGAACCTCGTGGCGTGCTGCCTGCGCTGCAACAACGTCAAGGGCGACCGCACACCCGAGGAGATGGGCTGGCAACTGCTGCGCCGCCCTGCGGCCCCGGTCAGCCACGGCTGGCACGTGCGCGGCGTCGACCGGGAGTCCTCAGAGGAGTGGGCGCCGTACCTCGCGGCCTAGCTAGCGGTCGCGGTGGCGCGCGCCGTGGGGGAGTGACTCCGCGGTCGCGCGCTCGATGAGCTCAACGTCGCGGGCAGCCGCGCGGAAGTCTTCCATGCGCGCTTCGAGCTGGGCGCGAAGCTTGACGAGCACGACCTGCTCGGCCTGCGGCCCGAACAGGGGGATTCGGTGGCGAAAGGCCACCTTCCACGTGACGCGCGTGCCGCCGTTCGTCGGAGTGAAGTGCCAACCCTCGCCGTAGCTCTCGAGCCACCACGGGCCCTTGATGAGCCTGGTGCTCGAGAGCTGCCCGGGCAACCAGAGGTCGTACTCCTGAATGAGTCGCAGGCCGTCATCGAGGCGCACGAACACCTGCGTGCCCTCGCCGAGTGCCTCCGCATCCCGCAGCAAGAGCTGCTTGACGACCCGCGTGTCCCACGCCGTGCGGTCGGGGCCGAGCGTGTGCGCGAGCGCGAACGCTTCCTCGGGGATGAGTGGAACGGTGGCCGTGACCTCGTACGACTGCGACATGCTTCCAGTCTACGAACTGGTCTGCAGCGGCCACCCCTCGGAGGGCTGGATCACGACAAATCCCTGCCCATGGAACGCGAGCTGGAACGCCTCGCCGCTGCCGCGACCGATGAGCGAGCCCATCTTGAAGTCGTTTTTCAGCGTGGGCTGGAGGTTGGCCGACCAGGCGACGGTGGCCTGCGGGTCGGTGTACACGGGGCCCTGACTCGCGTCGAGCACGAAGGGCGTGCCGTCTGAAGTCAGCGCGACGGTGCCCGTGCCACCAATCTCGAGGTTGAAGAGGCCGCCAGCAAGCAGCCCGGCGTTGCCGAGCATCCGCGGTTCGTACTGGAGGGTGTCGTCGAAGGCGAGGAGGTGGTCGGTGTTGAGGGTGATGCCCTCGTTCTCGAGCTCCATCATGAAGACCTGCTGGGCGCGATTCGCGAACCACGCCTCGCCCTGGCCAGTCACGTGCATGAGTCCCTTGCCCTCGCCCGTGAACTGCTTCTTGAAGAACTGACCAACCGACTTTGAGCCCTGGTGCGCGAAGTCGAGCCCGCCACGGTAGGCGACCATGACGCCCTTGCGCGCGATCACGCCGGGGCCGAAGCCAGTACGGAGGAGCCTGCTGCTCTCGAGCACCCAGCGGTCGGTCGACGGGTCGCGAAAGTTGTCCTTGTCAAAGATGGGGCTGCGCATGGTGCGTTCCTTTCGTCTTGCTGCAAGTTATACACGCGTTGACCAGGCGCGCTCACTGCTTGCCCGCCGGTGCACCCCTTGCGGCGGAGGCGGATTACTCCAGGGGGCGGACATAGGCTGGCCGAACACCATCAACGTCGATGAAACGAGGGTCCATGTTCTCCACTGCTGACGAACTCATTGCCGCGCTGCAGCCCGCAAGCGGCGGTCGAGACGTTATTGATCCGAGCACCGGTGAAGCATTCACGCAGGTGCCCGTCGCCACGCCCGAGGACCTCGATGCGGCGGTCGACCGCGCCGAGGCCGCGCAGAAGTCGTGGGCAAAGTTGTCGCACGCAGAGCGCAGCGACTACCTGAATAAGGCGGCGGATGCGATTGAAGCGTCGAGCGAGGCCCTCGCGGTGCTCCTGTCGCGCGAGCAGGGCAAGCCGCTCAACGGCCCGAACGCCCGCTTCGAGGTTGGCGCCTGCGTCAGCTGGCTGCGCGCGAATGCCGCGTTTGAGCTCGAGCCCGAGGTGCTCGTCGAGGACGACACCCAGCGCGCCGAGCTCCACTACGACCCGATCGGCGTCGTCGCCGCGATCAACCCGTGGAACTGGCCGATGATGATCGCCATCTGGCAGTTCGCGCCCTCGCTGCGGATGGGCAACACGGTCGTCTCGAAGCCGGCCAGCTCGACCACCCTCTCGGTGCTCGCGCTCGCGAAGGTCATGAACGAGGCGCTGCCCGAAGACGTGCTCATCGTCGTGCCAGCGAACAGCAAGGTCGGTGCGGCGCTCACGCGCCACCCGAAGATCGGCAAGGTCATGTTTACGGGCTCGACCGAGGTCGGCCGCATCATCGCGCGCGACGCCGCCGAGAACATCGCCCGCGTCACCCTCGAACTCGGCGGCAACGACGCGGGCATCGTGCTGCCCGACGTCGACGCCAAGGCGATCGCGGAGGATCTCTTCTGGGGCGCGTTCATCAACACCGGCCAGACCTGCGCGGCGCTGAAGCGCCTTTACGTTCCGGCCGAGATCTACGACGACGTCGTCGAGGCGCTCGTTGAGGTCGCGAAGAACATGCCGATGGGTAACGGCCTCGACGAGCAGAACGTGCTCGGCCCGCTGCAGAATCAGGGCCAGTACGAGGTGGTCGACCGCCTCGTGAACGCAGCCCGCGACGGCGGCGCGACGATCAACGTCGGCGGCGACCCGGATGCCTCGGCACCCGGCTTCTTCTACCCGACCACGATCGTGTCGAACATCAGCAACGACAATCCGCTCGTGGCCGAGGAGCAGTTCGGCCCCGCCCTGCCGATCATCAAGTACGACTCGCTCGACCAGGCGATCGAGTGGGCGAACAGCCTCGAGGTCGGCCTCGGGTCGAGCGTGTGGAGCTCCGACACGGCCAAGGCCGTCGAGGTCGCCCGCCAGCTCGAGGCCGGCACCACGTGGATCAACGCGCACGGCGCCATCGACCCGCGCATCCCGTTCGGCGGCGCGAAGGCGTCGGGCTACGGCCTCGAGTTCGGCACTGCCGGCCTCAAGGCGCTCGGCCAGCCGCACGTGATCACCATCCCCAAGGCGTAATCGCGCTGAAGAAGATCGCGGCCCCACTCGCATGAGTGGGGCCGCGATCGTGTTTCGTGCCCTCGGCGGGAATCGAACCCGCGCACACCCTTTAGGAGAGGGACGCTCTATCCACTGAGCTACGAAGGCGCAGTGCAATCGTAGCGGGCCCGCGAATGCGTGAAACTCCACGGCCACTGCGGCAATCACCGGGCAACGTCGAATAGGTTGAAACCTGTGTGGGGCATTTTCCGTAGGCAGAACGCCAAGAACAACGACGAACCAGCCGTCGACGTCTCGGCGGAGCGCGATCGCAAGGAGGCGAGCGCGACCGAACCCATTCTCGAACGCGAACAGGGTGAGCGAGAACTCGAGGACGGCGTCGCGGTTGGCGACCGCCCAACCGAGTGGATCAACCAGGCGCGCGCGACCCGTGCGACCAAGCCCGCCGAGGAAGCATCCGAGTCGACCGACACCACGGCGTTTGCGCCGATGCCGACCCTGCCCGCAGTCGAGGTAGAGGAGCAGGATGCCGAGTCCGAGTCGCCGGCCGACAGCGAGTTCGCCGCACCCGAGACCTCGCCTGTGGCGGCGCAGCCGGTCAATATTGTCGACACGCACGTTCGCTGGCGCGAAGAGATCGCTGAGCTCGGCGGCACCTCGCCGCTGCGCAACTTCGCGGCTCGCCGCGGCACTTACATTGACCTGACGACAGCGCATCCCTCCGGCATCGCGACGCTGCTCGCGCGACGCCCCGTCATGCTCTCGAGTCTCGTGCGCGAGCCCATCGCGTTCCGCACCGCGCTCGAGGCCGCCGGCCTCGTCGCCCGTCGTGGCGCCGAGCTCGAGGCGGGCCGGGGGCTGAGCTGCGTGCAGCTCGCCATCGGCTTCGCGAGCTGGCTGTCGAGCGACGGCGAGCTCCACGCTCCCATCTTCCTGCGCACCGCGACCCTGCGCCGCCTCGGGCGCGACTACGAGATTCGTCTCCGCGGCAAGCTGCAGCCGAACATCGCCCTGCTGCGCGCCCTGTTTGACGACGGCGTGACCGTGCGAGCGAGCGAGCTGCAGACGCGCGTCGGCGACTCGGGCTCGCTGTTCCCCGACTCGGCGTTCGAGTACGTGCGCGAGGCGGGGGCGAAGCTGCCGAAGTTTGAGGTCGACTCGATGGCAGCGCTCTCCACCTTCGCCGACTTCTCGGGCGCGATGCTCGACGACGCCGAGGAGCTGCGCCACCCGGTGCTCGACGCCCTCGCGGGCGATCGGGATGCGCGCGAGCGGCTCTCGCGGCCGATCAGCGCCGAGACCTCGATCGATCCCGACCGCCGCGACCCCGCATCCGACCGCCTACTGCTCGATGCCGACACCGAGCAGGAGCGCGTCGTCGACGCGATCCTCGGCGGCTCGAGCTTTGTCGTCGAGACGCTGCCCGGCACCGGCGTGACCCAGACCGTCGTGAACGCGATCGGCCACCTCGTCGACCGCGACCGCCGCGTGCTCGTCGTGACGCCGCGTATCGCCTCGATTCGCGCCATTCGCGCACGGCTCAAGCACGTGGGGCTCGAGGGCCTCGCGGTGACGCCCCGCACGCTGCGCCGCGACGTCATCGCCGCGATCTCGCGCAATGAGCGCGCGGATCGCCCGAACACGGCCGACCTCGACGACGCGCTCGTGCGCCTGCGTCGCGTCCTCGCCGACTACCGCAGCGCGCTCACGACCGACCACCCTGAGTTTGGGGTGTCGCCGCTCGACGCGCTCGAGGAACTCAGCCGACTCGAGCTGCGCGATGTGCCGCCGTCGACGACCGCGCGCCTCGGCCACGAGCAGCTCGTCGCGCTGCGCGAACCCGCGAAACGAGCCGGCGTCGCCGCACAGATGCGCGACCTCGCCGAGCTAGGGGAGTTCCGCTTCTCGCACGACGAATCGCCCTGGTACGGGCTCGGCTTCCAGAGCACCGACGAGGTTGAGCACGTGCACTCGACCGCAGTGCGCCTCGCCGACGGCCGCACGAGCGAGCTGCTGCGCTCGGGCGAGAAGCTCATCGAGCAGACGAACCTCCGCGCGCCCGAGACCTTCGCCGAGCTCGGCATTTACCTGCGGCTGCTCGCCGACATTCGCGAGACGCTCGACCGCTTCACGCCCGAGATCTTCGACGCCGACCTGTCGGAGCTCATCGAGGCGACCGGCCCACGCCGCGAGGGCAGCGACATGTCGGCCTCCCGTCGCCGTGAGCTGCGCAACTACTCGCGCGAGTTCGTGCGCCCCGGCGTGACCGTGAACGAGCTGCACGAGTCGCTCAAGTACGTGCAGCGACAGCGCATCATGTGGCACCGTTACGTGCGTGACGCGGCGCAGCCGAACGTGCCGACCGGCATCGACCGCATGCGCTCGGAGTGGCGAGATGTGAACGCGCTCGTGCAGATTGTCGACGCGCCCCTCGGTGACGCCGGTAAGACGACCCTCGCCGACACGAAGCTCGACGAGCTCGAGGAGCGCCTGCAGCAGTTCGCGGCGAAGTCGGAGGTGCTCGACAACGCCGTAGATCGGCTCGCCCTCAACGAGCAGCTGCGGGGCCAGGGCCTCGGCGAGCTGCTCGACGACCTCGGCGAGCGCCACCTCGAGTCCCATGAGGTCGAGGACGAGCTCGAGCTCGCCTGGTGGCAGTCGGTGCTCGAGGAGCAGCTCGCGAACGAGAAGGCGCTGCTCAACGCGAACACGCGCGTGTTGACGCGACTCGAGAGCGACTTCCGCGTCGTCGACGAGGCGCACACCGCATCCAGCGCCGACCAGCTCGCCTGGCAGCTTGCGCAGGCGTGGAAGGTCGCTCTCGTCGACCGGGCCGAGGAAGCGGATTCGCTGCGCGAGCTGCTGCGCACGCCGGGCCTCACCTCGCGCCAGCTCGTGGATCAGGCAGCGGGCCTCTCGCGCTCGGTGTCGCAGGTGTGGATCACGACGCCCTACGACGTGCCCCGCATCGACCCGCGCGCGAAGTTTGACGCCGTGCTGCTCGTCGATGCCGCGGCCGTGCAGACCGCCGAAGTCGTCGGCGCGATTCGCCGCGGCACGCAGGTGATCGCCTTCGGCGACCCGGTGACGCAGTACCCGACCCCGTTCAGCGTGGCCGTGCTGCCGCCGAGCGAGCCGCAGCCGGGCGTGAACCGCAGCGAGGCCGAGGTGCAGGCGAGCATCGACGACACCGCGTACGCGCAGCTCGCGCAGCTGCTGCCGACGATCTCGCTGACGCGCTCGTACCGCGCCGGCGGCGAGGACCTCACCGAGCTCGTCAACGAGCGCTTCTACGGCGGCCGGCTGCACTCGATGCCCTGGGCCGGCGCGTTCCTCGGCCACTCGTCGCTCACGTACTCGTACGTGCCCGGCGGCACCGGCCTGCCCGACCGCCGCACCGGCACCGTCGAGGCGACCGATGCCGAGGTCACCCGCGTCGTTGAGCTCGTGCTCGACCACGCGATTCACCGCCCGCGCGAATCGCTCATGATTGTGAGCGCGTCGGCGGCCCACGCCGAACGCGTCGAGCAGGCGATCTGGTCGGCGGTCTCGCAGCGCAGCGACCTCGCTGAGTTCTTCACGAAGCCGCGCAACGAGCCGTTCACCGTCGCGACCATCGAGGCTTCGGCGGCGCAGGCGCGCGACCGTGTCATTTTCTCGCTCGGCTACGGTGTGACGCCGCACGGCCGCGTGCTCTCGGACTTCGGGGTACTCGGCAGCCCGCTCGGCGAGCGCGCACTCGCGGTGACAATGACCCGCGCGCGTCGCTCGCTCGTCATCGTCACCTGCGTGCGCCCCGACCAGTTCGAGGTGTCGCGCCTGACCCGAGGCACCGTCGGGCTCGCCGAGATCCTCACCGAGCTCGGCGAGCGCACCGAGCAGCCCGGCGGCTCCGACCCCGACGGCAGCGGCGAGGCGCCGATGCTCGTTGACCTCGCACGCCGCCTCGCGTCGTTCGGGATGCGCGTCGAGCTCGGCTTCCGCGGCGAGATTCCGCTCGCCGCGTCGTACGGCAACCGCGCCATCGTCATCGACATGGATGTCGCCGCCGGCGAGTCGACGCCGACCACGACGCTGCGGGAGTCGCTGCGCCTGCGGCCCGAGCTACTCAAGCGCCTCGGCTGGTACTACCTGCGCGTGCGCGCGTTCGAGCTGTTCGCGAACCCCGAGGCCGTGGCCCGGCGCATCGCGATCGCGCTCGACGTGCCGATTCCCGACGAGGATGCCGCCGACCTGCCTGAGCTCACGCGCGGCAAGCCGCAGCTGCCGCGAGCGGAGGCGGAGTGACCCGCAAGCATCGGCGGGTGACCACCGAGGCACCCGCTGGCAGCGATCCGCATCCGGCCGAAACCTATCCCGAGCTCGCGGGCGAAGACCGCCCCGAGCAGTGGGGGGATGCGCCGCGCAAGGCGGAGGACTCCGCGAACGATGACCGGCTGCGCGATAACGTGCCGCCACACAACGTGAACGTTTAGGTGTCGATGAGTACGCGTCACCCCGAGCGCGACGACGAAGAACGTGATCTCGTCGCCGCCGAAACCGGGCAGATTCCCCTGGGCGACATCGCCGCCGCCGCGAAGCAGGCCGACCGCATCCCACGCGAGATCTGGATTCTCATCGGTGCAACGTTCTTCGTGGCCGTCGGATTCGCGCTCGTCGTGCCGGTGCTGCCGCAGTACGCCGAAAGCTTCGGCGTCGGCGCTTTCCTCGTGTCGGTGGTGGTGAGCGCGTTCGCATTCATGCGATTCATCACGGCGCCCGTCGGCGGCATCCTCGTCGATCGCTTCGGCGAACGGCCGATGTACATTTCCGGCCTGCTCATCGTCGCGATCTCGAGCTTCGCATCTGCCTTCGCGAGCAGCTATGTCGAGCTGCTCATCTTCCGCGGGCTTGGCGGCATCGGCTCGGCACTCTTTACCCTGTCGGCGTCGGCGATGGTCGTGAAGTTCTCGCCGCCGCGGATCCGCGGCCGCGTGACCTCGTTGTGGTCGGGCACGTTCCTCATCGGCAACATTTCGGGGCCGATCTTCGGCGGCATCCTCGGTCAGGCTGGCATGAGCGTGCCGTTCTTCGTCTACGGCTGCGCGCTGGTGGTCGCCGCGGTGCTCGTGGCGGTGTTGCTGCGGGGCGGCCCAACGCGCGCTGGAAAGGGTGCGGTGAAGGCGCCGCCGATGACGTTCGCCGAGGCCCTCGCGATTCCGGCCTACCGCACCTCGCTGCTGTTCGGCTTTGCGAACGGCTGGGCGAACCTCGGCATGCGCGCCGCCGTGATTCCGCTGTTCGTGAGCCAGGTCGTCAACGACGAGCCGTACGCCGCGGGCCTCGTGGTGGCCGCCGCGGCGGTGGGCATGGTGCTGATTCTGCAGTGGTCGGGTCGGGCGAGCGACCACCGCGGGCGTCGGCCGCTCATTCTCGCGGGACTCGTCGTGTCGGCCGCGGCGATGGTCGCAATGGTGTGGTCGCACGAACTCTGGGCGGTGCTGCTGGTCAGCTTCGTCGCCGGCATCGGCAGCGGCCTCTGCGGCCCCGTGTCGCAGGCGGCGGTGGGCGACATCATCGGGCCGAACCGTTCGGGCGGCCGCGCGCTGTCGCTGTTCCAGATGCTGCAGGACCTCGGCCAGATCGCCGGGCCGATGATTGCGGGGCTGCTCATCGATTTCGTGAGCTACGAGCTCGCCTTTGTGGTTGCCGCCGGTGTGCTGCTGCTGCCGGCGATTGCGTGGGCGTTCACTCGCGACACGTTGCCGGGAAACGAAAGTGGGCCCGGCCAACGGCCGAGCCCAATTCGGTAAGCAGCGACTACTGGTGGCGGGTCGCGAGCAGGTCGCGGATCTCGACGAGCAGGTCGGTCTCGGTCGCCGCGGCCTCTTCCTCTTCTGGGCGGTGGCCGTGCTTTCGGATGTACATGGCTTCGTTCAGCTTGTTCATCGGCAGAACGATGACGAAGTAGACGACGAGCGCGATGAGCAGGAAGTTGATGACGGCGGCGATGACCTGGCCGACGCCGAAGGCGACGGGGCCAACCTGCCACACGGCGCTGGCGAGCTGGTCAGCGTTGAACATTGCGGCGATGAGGGGGTTAAAGATGCCCTCAACGAGCGCGTTGACGATCGCAGTGAATGCCGTACCGATGATGACCGCGACGGCAAGTTCGACAACATTGCCCCGCATAATGAATTCTTTGAAGCCTTGCATGGCTCCTCCTTGTGAGTCGGAATTAGCGTCATGTCCGGCTACCGGGGAGAGAGCGCACCCGTCGCGCTTGCGGCTGGGCGCAATCATCGCAGCAGCGAACTGAGCATAACCCTGCGCTAAATAAACAAGTGCGACACGCCGCACAGTTCATCGGAATTTGGGGCGCTGGCTAGCTGGAATTGGCGCGGGTATCGAGATACATCGATGGGGTCACGATGCCCGCGACGCGCACATCGTGGGGCTCGCGCGGCAGCCGCTCAAGCACCTCGTCATCGTGCACGACCGCGACGAGGCGGGCCCGCTGCTCGGGTTCGAGCACCTCGAGGGCACGGTCGTAGTAGCCGCCGCCCCAGCCGAGGCGCGTGCCGCTTCGGTCGGCCGCGGCCGCCGGTAGCAGGAGGAGTTCGGCCGTGTCGAGGCCGGATGCGAGGGCCGGGCCGAGCGGCTCGGGCACGCGCAGGCGGGGATGCTCGGTGAGCTCGCCCGTGTCGACGCACCACTCGAGGGTGGTTTCGGAGCTGGCGCGGGGGAGGAGTACCTGCACGTCGTGGTCGCGGGCCCAACTCAGGAACGCGGTGGTCGGTGGCTCGAGGGTGGTGGACGCGAAGCAGGCGACCACGCGGGCGTCGAACTTGCGCGTGAGGCCGCGCAGCTGCTCGGCAAGGCTGTCGGCGAGGGCCGCGGTGGCGGTCTGCCCGCGCATCCGTCGCATGCCGCGCACCGTTGCGCGGAGCTCGTATTTGCTGGCCATGGGTCAACGCTAGCGGTCAACGCGGATGATTAGGATGCACATTATGACGTTTGAGGTGAACAAGGCGGTCATTCCCGCAGCTGGTCTCGGCACCCGATTCTTGCCGGCAACGAAGGCGATGCCGAAGGAGATGCTTCCGGTCGTCGACCGGCCCGCGATCCAGTATGTAGTCGAGGAGGCCGTCGAGGCGGGGCTGACCGACATCCTCATGGTGACCGGGCGCAACAAGACGCCGCTCGAGAATCACTTCGACCGCGTGCTCGAGCTCGAGTCGGCGCTCGAGGAGCGCGGCGACCAGCACAAGCTCGAGGCCGTACGGCACGCGAGCAACCTCGCCGACGTGCACTACCTGCGTCAGGGCAGCCCGCTCGGCCTCGGCCACGCGGTGTACCGCGCCCACCAGCACGTTGGCGACGAGTCGTTCGCCGTGTTGCTTGGCGACGACATCATTGCCGAGGGTGGCCAGCTGCTGCGTGAGATGGTGCGCGTGCACCGCGAGACCGGCGCGAGCGTTGTCGCGGTGCAGGAAGTGCCGCAGGAGCAGGTGTCGTCGTACGGTGTCGTCGCGCCGCAGCTCGTCGACGGCGAGTTCAAGAGCGCGGGTGACTATGAGTGGCCGACCTACTGGGTGAACTCACTCGTCGAGAAGCCCGCCGTTGAGGACGCGCCGTCGAACTTCGCGGTGATCGGTCGCTACGTGCTGCGCCCCGAGGCGTTCGCGATTCTCGAGAACACGCCTCCCGGACGCGGCGGTGAGATTCAGCTCACCGACGCCCTCGTCGAGATGGCCGCGAACCGTGAGGAGACCGGCGGCGTCGTCGCGCTCGTCTACGGCGGCCGTCGCTTCGACACCGGCAACAAGTTCGAGTACCTCAAAGCGAACATCGAGCTCGCGATTGCGAACTCTGACCACGGCCCCGAGGTGCGCGAGTGGATCCAGCAGTACGCGCAGCAACTCGCGCAGCAGTCGCAGAGCGGAAGCTAGCTATGTTTGCCGGGGTGGAGCATCCCGCGCTCACTGACGGCGAGCTCACCCTGCGTTCGCTGCGCACGCGAGATGCGCGGGAACTCGAGCGCGTGCTGCTCGAGAACCGACCCTGGCTACAGCCGTGGGAGGCGACGCTGCCAGGAGGTTCGGGCAACTGGAACGTGCGCGGCGCGGTGCGCTCGCTGCTTGAGCAGTCGGGGCAGCGCACCGCTGTGCCCTGGGTGCTCGAGGTTGGCGGGCAGCTCGTGGGGCAGCTCACGATGTCGAACATTCAGTGGGGCGCGGTCTTGCAAGGGACGATCGGGTATTGGGTCGCGCAGAGCGTCGCGGGTCGCGGGTTTACGCCGAGCGCGGTGGCGATGGCCACCGATTACGGTTTTCGCCAGCTTGGCCTGCACCGGGTCGAGATCTGCATTCGCCCCGAGAACGGACCGTCGCTGCGGGTCGTGGAAAAGCTCGGCTTTCGCTTTGAGGGGCGCCGTGACCGGTACATCCACATCGATGGTGACTGGCGCGATCACTACTGCTTCGGTCTCGTGCGTGACGAGGTGCCGCAGGGCGTGCTGGCACGCTGGCGCGCGGGCGACGTCGATGAGCGGGTTGCGGCGCGGCCCGAAACGGGACCGCTTTCCTAGATAGCGCTGCGGGCGTGCAGGAGATCATCGGCTCGATGCCGAACTACGGGGCCGCGCACTGGGCGATGCTGGCGCTGCTCGTCGTGCTCGTGGCCGTGTGCGTGCCGCTGGGCCGGCGCATCCGTGACACTGCGCGCGAAGCGCAGGCGTATCGCTGGTGCGGTTGGGCACTGCTCCTCTGGTCGATCGGGTGGTGGGTCTGGGCGATGCTGCCCGAGAACTGGAACCCCGCGGAGTCGCTGCCGCTGCACTATTCGGATGCGCTGCGGCTCATCGCGGCGCTCGCGCTGATCACGCGCCAGCGGTTTTGGCTCGCACTGTTGTTCTTCTGGGGTCTCACGCTCAACCTGCAGGCCGTCGTGACGCCGTCGCTGAACTACTACGTGTCGCCCGGGGCCGAATTCGTTGACTACTGGAGCTTTCACCTGCTCGTCCAGCTCGCGGCGATCGTCATCGTGTGGGGCCACGGGTATCGGCCGAGCTGGCGCGAGTACTGGTGGGCATTCGGGTCGGCGGTGGCGTGGGCCGTTGTGGCAGGAGTTGGCAACGTGATTTCGGGTGCCAACTACGGGTTCCTCGCGCATAAGCCGCCCACCGCATCCGCCCTGGACGCGATGCCGGAGTGGCCCTGGTACGTGCCGATTCTGTTGCTGCTCGTTGGGGGAGTGTGGGCGCTGATGACCTGGCAGTTCGTCCACGGATGCGGGAAACTGCGAAATACCTGGGAAACCACATACGTCACACCAGACACTCCCGGAACAATCCGCGGCAACGATCGGGCGGCACCCTAACGTGATCGCATGCAGGAATTCGGAGGGGCAAGCAGTCTCGCGCTCGCGTTGATCGCGTTGCTTGCCGTCGGATTCTACGTGCCGACGTGGGTTCGCGAGCACAACGCTCGGGCGAGCGAACGAAATGCGGTGCGCCTGCAGCAGACGATTCGCGCGCTCGCGCAGACGGCGGCCCACCCCGAGGTGTACGAACTCGAGGCGAACGCCCGCGAGGTTCGCACGCAGCGCCGCGAGCTGAAGCGTGCCCGGCAGCTTGAGGCCGACGCGGTGCGGGAGCAGGCGCGCGCGGTCGCGGCAGAACGAGAGGCATCCGCCCGGCTGCGACTGGCCGAGGCACGGGCAAGCAGACAAGAACGAGAGGCAGCGGAGGCGGAGATGGCAGACGCAATTGCACGACGTGAGGCCGCTGCCCGGGCACGGGCCGCGGCGGCGCGTGCGGCGCAGCGCGAAGCAGAGATTCGCGGCACGTGCGAGACGGCGCAGGAGCGGTGGGCTGGTGGCTCGTCGGGTTCGGAACGTGCAGTCGAGCGGAAGATCACGGGTCAGGTGCCCCGCATCGATGGCTCGCGTGAGGCGGCGAAGCGTCGGCAGCGTGGCCGACTGACGGCGACCGGCGTGGGCGCATTTGGTCTGCTGCTCGCCGTGATCGGCCTGGTCGTCGGTCTCAGTGGGCTCGGTATTTCGCTGCTGGTGTTCGGCGCCACGGCGGCGGTTGGCGCTGGCTGGATGCTTTCTCGCATTAATTCGGTGTGGCTCGCGCAGCAGGACGAAGTTGTCGTTGCGGCGGCCCCCGAAGCACAGGAGATTGCCGAGCAGCTCGAGGAGATTGCCGAGGCGCGGCCGAAGCAGCGCGACCTCATCTTCTTTGACGTCGAGACGCGAGAGGATGCGGCGCCGGCGCCCGCGAACTCGTGGACGCCCGTGCCGCTGCCGAAGCCGCTTTACCTCGGTCGGGCGACGTCGGACGAGCTTGACGGGCCCGACGGTGGTCCCGACGGGCCCGGCGGCAAGCGCGACCAGATGGATGCTGACCTCGCGCAGTTGCTGCGCGAGGAGTCGGACCGCTCGACGCAGGCACTGCGCGACGCGCACCGCGATGTCGCGAGCCTGCCGAACGGTGTGCAGCGCATCCGCCCGATCACCGTCGGCAGCGCGAGCGAGTGGAGCCACATGGGCGACGTCGACGCGATCGTGCAGGACGCCGGCGCCGGCGAATACGACGACTTGGACGCGTTGCTTCGTCGCCGTCGCGCGGGTTAGTCAGTAGGATGAGGGGCTGACGGTCGTCGTTCGTGACGGCCCGGCAGCTCCCCGTATTCAGCAACAAGGTTGGCAGGCACTCGATGGCGCGACGCGAAGGTCCGGATCCGTTCGACCAGACCAGCAACGATTCGCTGCAGGTTGAGTCGGGCCTGTTTACCTCCGCTGGTCGCGACCGCGGTCGCACCGGCGCGTCGAATGCCCGTGCGGCGGGCGGTGGCCCCGGGGCTCGCTGGCGGAGTTCTTCGCAGCAGCGCCGCGTCAACCTCGTCACGCTGCTCATCGTCGTGCTCGTCGTCGTGATCGTGCTGCCCATGCTCATTTCTTTTGTGGGGGCGAATCGTCGCGAGGCGATTGCCGCGGCGGATGCTGCTGGCGTGCAGCCTGTGAATGTGGTCGTGATCGACGCCGATGTGCAGGCGGCGGCCGATTCGTCGAGCCCCGTGCTCGGCGCCTACGCGATGTCGTCGGCGTTCGTGGCCGACGAGACGAGCGACGAGATGCAGCAGCGCATCGAGGCCGTGTCGTCGTCGGTCATTGACAACAATGCTGGCGAGACGCAGTCGCTTTCGGATGACTCGATTTCGTACTTCACGGGCACCTACGCGCCCGAGCTCGTGTCGATGGTGCCCGAGCACAAGGCGAACTGGTCGGCGATGAACTGGGACACCTCGACCGAGATCGACACGGCCGCCGAGCAGGTCAACACGGCGCTCGCCGGGGGCCAGCTTGATCAGATTGCCAACGCGGTGATTCAGCTGGCAACCGCGCTGGGTGACGCTCGTGACGAGCACTACGCGAACCGCGTGACCTATGTCGCGCCCTCGCCGACTGCGACGCCCGACCCCAGCCCGAGCGCAACGCCCGAGGAGACCGAGGAGCCCGAAGAAACCGAGGCGCCCGAGGCGCCCGAGGAGACCGAGGAGCCCACCGAGACCGGTGGCATCGGTGGCGGCGGCAGTGACCCCGAGCCCCCTTCGGACCCGGTTGACCCGGAGCCCACGCAGACCAGCGACGACACCGGTAACGGCGGCGGCAACGGCCTGGGCAACGGTTAAGGCTTACTGCTCGTCCGTCGACTCGCCTGAGTCTTCATGGGGCGCAGGACTATTGGGCTGAGTTCAGTAAGCCAACATTCCCATATTGTTCGCGCCTCGCCCGCGCGCCGCGAGCTTGTTGGCGTCGGTGCCAGTTCGCTCGTGCGCGTGGGTGGCCGCCATCGATTTCGCGCTGCCGCGAAACGGATGGTAACGTTGACTCTTGTTGTAAGGGCCTATGGCGCAGTTGGTAGCGCGTCTCGTTCGCAATGAGAAGGTCAGGGGTTCGAATCCCCTTAGGTCCACGTAAGTTGAGAAATTCGAAACCTGCCCCGCCTGATGGCGGGGCAGGTTCGCGTCCGGGTCCGGTTGGGGCGTCTCGCCCCGGTGCTCCTGAGCGAGGACAGCGGCAGCCGGCTCGGCTGGTAGGAACGTGACGTGTTCGTCCTCGTCGATGAAGATCCGCTTGAACAGCGCGCGGTTGAGGATGCGGCGTTCAGCAGGTTCGGACTTGCTGTAGAGGTCCCCGAGGTCGGTGAGGACACCGAGGATCTGATCGAGTCCCTCGTGAGCGTTGTGGTAGGTAGTCGCGAGACTGTCGAGGCGGTTGGTGATCGCGTCCAGGCTGGTGCGGATGCGGTCCTGTTCGCTCTTGAGCAGGTCGAGCGGGATGGCATCGGCGTAGTGGGCCTGGACGAGCTTGAGGCGTTCGGCTTCGAGCTTGTCGCGCTGGGCGGTCAGCACGGCGCGTTCATCGTCGCTGGAGGCTTCGAGCTGGGCGAACACCTGATGCAGGACCTGGCTGACGTGCTCGGCTTCCTCATTGGTGAGCCCGTTGGTGCCGTAGTCGCGTTCGATGCGGTCCTCGACCCGTTCGGCGAGGATCGCCGAGCGGGTGCAGCCGTTCTTCTTGCGTCGCCCTGAGCAGGTGAAGTACTCGTAGCGATCGCCCTGCTTGTCACGGGGCCGTTCGATCATGAGCTTGGCGCCGCACGAGCAGCACACGGTCCCCTTGAGGTAGTGGTCGTACTTCCGGGGCCGCTCACCGACGGCGTTCTTCGCATCGAGCTGCGTCCGGACTCGCAGCCAGGTGTCTGTGTCGACCAGCGGGCTGTGGGCGCCGTCGTAGGTGACGCCGCGGAAGGTGACGGTGCTGCCCTGGTAGTAGGGGTTGGTCAGGACCTTGTGCAGCCCCGTGGTGGTGACCGGCTTCGCCGGCTGGGAGGGTGTGGTGAATCGGCCTGGGTTTCGTTCCGTTCTTGAAGCAAGGATGGAACACGATGAACCAGAAGTACTCTCCCGAGATGCGCGAGCGCGCGCTGCGGATGCTCGATGAGGCCAAGGCCTCCGGTGAGCACTCGAATCTGATGTCCGCCGTGCGGCATGTTGCGGGGCTCCTCGGCATGAGCGCGGAGACGCTGCGGGTGTGGCATCGCCGCCGCGAGGTCGACGCCGGCGCGAAGCCCGGTGTCCCGAGCGATGTCGCTGAGGAGAACAAGCGCCTGCGCCGCGAGGTGGCCGAGCTGCGAAAGGCGAATGAGATCCTCAAGGCTGCGAGCGTGTTTTTCGCGAAGGAGCTCGACCGGCCCTGACCGAGATGATCCGCTTCATCGACGAGTATCGAGAGCGGTTCGGGGTCGAGCTCATCTGCCGGACGCTGCGCCCGGCAGTGCAGGGATTCATCACGTCCCGCGGGTATCGCGCCGCGAAGACCCGCGTAGCCTCCGCCCGGCAGCTGCGCGACGAGCTGCTGGTGCCCGAGGTCGCCAGGCT
Source organism: Gulosibacter sediminis (assembly GCF_023370115.1). NCBI lineage: Bacteria > Bacillati > Actinomycetota > Actinomycetes > Micrococcales > Microbacteriaceae > Gulosibacter > Gulosibacter sp. ACHW.36C. Next base: position 833,191 of record NZ_CP097160.1, read on the forward strand.
GCATGCGGAGAACTACGGCGTCTACGGGCGGCGGAAGATGCATGCTCTCCTGAAACGGCAGGGGTGGGACATCGGCCGCGACCAGACCGAGCGATTCATGCGCCTCGCGGGAGTGCGTGGGGTTCGCAAGTCGAAGAAGGTGTTCACGACCAGGCCGGACAAGGCGCAGGCCCTACCGCGGGACCTCGTCCAGCGGCGGTTCCGTGCGGACGCGCCGCGCCGACTCTGGGTTGCAGACATCACGTATGTGGCCACCTGGGCGAGCTTCGCATACGTCGCGTTCGTCACCGACGTCTATTCACGTCGGATCGTGGGCTGGAACGTCGCGGCGACGCTGCGCGCGGAGGTGCTGCCGCTGCAAGCGCTGGACATGGCCGCCTGGGGCGCGGACGGCCCGCTGGACGGGCTGATCCATCACGCCGATCACGGCTCGAACTACATGTCGATGGTCTACACCGACCGGGTCGTCGAGCTTGGCGCAACACCCTCGACGGGAACCGTCGGGGACTCGTATGACAACGCCCTCGCCGAGGCGGTCAACAACCTCTACAAGACCGAGCGGGTCTGCTGAAGGTTTGGTTGAGTCCTTGACCGCATGATTCCGAAGCAGGAGTCGTGCTGGAAGGATGGCTATCGTGCCGAAGATCTATTCTGATGAGTTCAAACGGGACGCTGTAGCGATGGTGGCTGCGGGCTCGTCGCAGCGGCAGGTGTGCAGGGATCTGGGGATCTCGAAGACCGCGTTGCAGACCTGGATCCGAGATGACCGGTTCCGTTCGCATGGGATGACCCCTACGACGGATCTTGACGAGCGTCGCGAGATGACCGCGGCGTTGCGGCGGATCCGGGAGATGGAGAACGAGGTACTCCGGCGGGCTGCGGCGTATCTGTCGCAGGCGCATCTGCTGCCCCCAAAATGATCTACCCGCTCGTCCGTGAGATGGCCGCGGCCGACGCCCCTGTACGGGTGCCGGTCGCGGTGGCGTGTCGGGTACTCGGGTTCTCTGAGCAGGCGTATTACAAGTGGCTGCGCCGGCCTGTGTCGGCGCGTGAAGTCGAGGAAACGCACCTGATCGAGGTGCTCCGGGAACTGCACGAGGACAACCCTGAGGGCGGGTATCGGGTGCTGTCGGACGATCTTGCCGAGCGTGGTTACCAGCTCAGCGAGCGGCGTGTGTGGCGGTTATGCCGTGTCGCGGGGATTCGTTCGACGATCACGGCCCGCAAACGCCGGTATCGGACAGCGGGGCCGCCGGTGCATGACGATCTCGTGAATCGCGAGTTCACCGCGCATGGTCCGAACCAGCTGTGGTTGACCGACATTACCGAGCACCGGACCGCCCAGGGGAAGTTGTACTGCTGCGCAGTTAAAGACGTCTACTCGAACCGTATCGTCGGGTACTCGATCGATTCGCGGATGAAGGCCCGCATCGCGGTGAACGCGTTGGAGATGGCGATCGCGCATCGCGGTATCCCTGAGGGTGTGATCGTGCATAGCGACCGCGGTTCGCAGTTCCGGTCCCGGAAGTTCGTCAAGGCCCTGCACACGTACAACCTGATCGGCTCGATGGGGCGTGTGGGTGCGTGTGGCGACAACGCCGCGATGGAATCGTTCTTCAGCTTGTTACAGAAGAACGTCCTGGATCGGCACTTGTGGGCCACGCGTGCTGAGTTGCGTCTGGCGATTGTGCAGTGGATCGAGGGGGTCTACCACCGCAAGCGGCGGCAACGACGACTTGGGAAACTGACCCCGGTGGAGTTCGAGACCATAATGATGGAAGCCGTCGCACTGGCGGCATAAACCCCGGACTCAACCAAACCTTCAGCAGACCCCCACCGTCATTCGCACCTGGCGCGACCCGAGCGGCCGCGGATCGGAAGGAGACCGACCATGACCCCCACACCGGCACCCCCCGCGTGGGCGCACCGCACCACCGATGCCACCGCCGAACAGTTGGCGGCGGTGGATGCGTGGTGGCGGGCGGCGAACTATCTGAGCATCGGCCAGATCTACCTGCAGGGTAACCCGCTGCTGCGCCACCGCCTGATCCGAGACGACATCAAGCCGCGGCTGCTGGGCCATTGGGGCACCACCCCGGGCCTGAACTTCCTCTACGCCCACCTGAACCGCGCCATCCGCGACCGCGACCTGAACACCCTGTACGTGACCGGGCCCGGGCACGGCGGACCCGGCATGGTCGCCAACGCCTACCTGGACGGCACCTACACCGAACGCTACCCGGGCATCGACCGCACCGAAGAGGGGCTGCGGGCGTTGTTCCGGCAGTTCTCCTTCCCCGGCGGGATCCCCTCGCACGCGTCACCCGAGACGCCGGGGTCGATCAACGAGGGCGGCGAGCTGGGCTACTCCCTGGTGCACGCCTACGGGGCCGCGTTCGACAACCCCGACCTGCTGGTCGCCTGCGTGATCGGTGACGGGGAGGCAGAGACCGGGCCGTTGGCGACCGCGTGGCACGGTAACAAGTTCCTCAACCCCGCCGCGGATGGGGTGGTGCTGCCGATCCTGCATCTGAACGGGTACAAGATCGCCAACCCGACCGTGCTGTCCCGCATCCCCGAGGAAGAGCTGGTCGCGCTGCTGCGCGGCTACGGCCATCACCCCCACGTCGTCACGGTCGGCTTCGATGGCGAGACCCCGCAGGAGTCCCACGCGACGTTCGCGGCGGTCCTGGATGCGGTGCTGGATGAGATCGCGGACATCAAGGCCGCCGCGGCGGCCGGGACGCTGGAGGGGCGGCCGGCGTGGCCGGCGATCGTGCTGCGCAGCCCGAAGGGGTGGACCTGCCCGAAGATCATCGACGGTCTGCCGGTGGAGGGCACCTGGCGGGCACACCAGGTGCCGCTCGCCGAGGTCCGCGACAATCCCGAGCACCTGCGGATCCTCGAGGACTGGCTGGCGTCCTACCGCCCGCACGAGCTGTTCGACGTGACCGGCGCCCCCCGCCCGGCCACGGTCGCGATCGCCCCGGACGGGGATCGGCGGATGAGCGCGAACCCGGCCGGCAACGGCGGACAACTCACCGTCCCGCTGCGGCTCCCGGACTTCCACAAGCACGCGCAGCCGGTCGACCCGGCCGAGCGGGGTGCGGGAACCGGGGAAGCGACCCGCGTGCTGGGCGAGTGGCTGGCGGGGGTGATCCGGGACAACCCGGACAACTTCCGCATCTTCGGCCCGGACGAGACCGCCTCCAACCGGCTCGCCCCACCCGTCTACCAGGCCACCGGCAAGCAGTGGAACGCGGCCGTGGAGCCCGTCGACGAGCACCTGGCCCCGACTGGGCGGGTGATGGAGGTGCTCAGCGAGCACCAGTGCCAGGGCTGGCTCGAGGGCTACGTCCTTACCGGCCGGCATGGGCTGTTCAACTGCTACGAGGCGTTCACCCACATCGTCGACTCGATGTTCAACCAGCACGCCAAATGGCTCGAAGCGGCCCGGGAGGTGTCGTGGCGGGACCCGATCCCGAGCTTCAACTACCTGCTCTCCAGCCACGTCTGGCGGCAGGACCACAACGGGTTCTCTCACCAGGATCCCGGGTTCATCGACCTCGCCCTGAACAAGAGCCCCGACATCGTCCGCGTCTACCTGCCGTTCGACGCGAACACGCTGCTGTCCACCTACGACCACTGCCTGCGCTCGGCCGGGTACATCAACGTCGTCGTCGCCGGGAAGCAGCCCGCCCCGCAGTGGCTGACGATGGACGAGGCGATCGAGCACTGCACCCGCGGGCTCGGGATCCTGCCGTGGGCGGGCACCGAAACCGAAGGCACCGAGCCGGATGTGGTGCTCGCCGCCGCCGGCGACGTCCCCACCCTCGAGACCCTCGCCGCGGCGGCGCTGCTGCGCGAGCACATCCCCGACCTGAGAGTGCGGGTGGTGAACGTGGTCGACCTGACCCGGCTGCAATCCGAGGACCAGCACCCGCACGGTCTCCCGGACCGGGAGTTCGATGCGATCTTCACTCCCGACAAGCCGGTGATCTTCGCCTACCACGGCTACCCGTGGCTGATCCACCGACTCACCTACAAGCGCGCCGGGCACCAGAACCTGCACGTGCACGGCTTCCAGGAGCGCGGCACCACCACGACCCCGTTCGACATGGTCATGCTCAACGACCTCGACCGGTACCGGCTGGCGATCGACGTCCTCGACCACGTCCCGGGCCTCGCCGCCCGCCACGCGGAGCTGCGGCAGGAGCTGCAGGACGCCCGCCTGCATGCCCGCGCCCACACCCGTGAGCACGGCACCGACATCCCCGCCGTCGCCGACTGGCACTGGCCCCACCCCGACACCACCGACCCACCATCGGGAAGGAACCGAAATGAGTGACACCAGAACCGTGACCCTGCAGGTCAGCGGCATGATCCGCGCGACCTCCAAGAACGTCACCGAAGCCCACCTGAGCCGCCAACCCGGGGTGATCGCCGTGGACGCGAACCCGGTCTCGCAGACCGCGACCGTCACCTACGACCCCGAGACCACCTCGGTCGCGCACCTGCAGCAGTGGGTCATCGACTGCGGGTATGGGTCTGCTGAGGGTTTGGTTGAGTCCAAGACTGCTCCGCTCGGGAGAGCAGCGCTGAAAGGATAATCGCCATGCCGATCAAGTACAGCGAGGAGCTCAAGCGTGCGCTGTCGCGCTGGTGGAGTCCGGTATCGCACAGAAAACCGTGTGCAAAGACCTTGGGATCTCGAAGTCCGCGCTCGGCGCGTGGATCCAAGATTCCAGATTCAAAACCTGTGGGATGACCCCGTCGAAGGATCCTGACGAGCAGCGCGAAATGCGGCAAGCGTTGAAGCGTATCCGTGAGCTCGAGATGGAGAACGAGGTGCTGCGCCGTGCGGCAGCGTACCTGTCACAGGTGCACATCACGCCCCCAAAATGATCTACCCGCTAGTCCGTGAGATGGCTGCGGCCGGCGCCCGTGTCAGGGTGCCGGTCGCGGTGGCGTGCCGGGTGCTGGGGTTCAGTGAGCAGGCGTACTACCAGTGGCTTAAGCAGCCAGTGTCGGCCCGTGAGGCCGAAGAGCAGCATCTGATCGGGGTGCTACGGGAGTTGCACGAAGACGACCTCGAGGGTGGGTATCGGGTCCTTGCCGATGACCTCCACGATCTTGGCTATCAGGTCTCGGAGCGGCGGGTGTGGCGGCTGTGCATGATCGCTGGCATCCAGCCCGTGATCTCGAGGCGGAAACGCCGCTATCAGAAGGCCGGGGAGCCCGTGGGGGACGATCTTGTGGGGCGTGATTTCACCGCAGATGCTCTCGGCCAGAAGTGGTTGACCGACATCACCGAGCATTGGACCGGGGAGGGCAAGCTCTACCTCTGCGCGATCAAGGATGTCTGTTCGAACCGGATCGTGGGGTACGCGATCGATAAGCGAATGAAGGCGTCGCTCGCGGTTCGTGCGCTCGAGAATGCGCTCTTGCAGCGCGGCTACCCGAAGGGTGTGATCATACATTCTGATCGTGGGGGCCAATTTCGAAGCCGGAAATTCCAGAAGGCTCTGAAACAGTATGGGCTTCAGGGGTCGATGGGCAGAGTCGGGGCGTGTGGGGACAACGCGGCGATGGAGAGTTTCTTCTCGCTGTTGCAGAAGAACGTGCTCGACCGGCGGCCCTGGCGGAGCCGGCAGGAGCTGCGCCTCGCGATCGTGTCGTGGATCGAGGGGAAGCATCACCGGAAACTGAGACAGCGCCGGCTCGGGAAGCTGACACCGGTCGAGTTCGAGACCATAATGATGGATGCCGTCGCTCTGGCGGCATAAACCCCGGACTCAACTCAACCCTCAGCAGACCCGAGCAGCCCACACAGGTGACGCCACTGCAAGAAGGTCAAGGGCGGGTTCGAGTTGCACCGGATACTGCCCAGGAGGCCGCCACGCCGCAGCGGCACCCGACTATCGAGGTGTGGCTACGTGTTCGAGCGCATCGATATCGAGAATCGTGACCTCCCGGCGCCCGTGCAATTCGATAAGGCCGGAGGCAGAGAGCGCGGCAAGGCGTCGACTCAGGGTCTCTGGTGTCGTGCCGAGGTACGCCGCGATTTCCTGTTTCGCCATCGGAAGTCTCACCGTGGCCGCTCCGTCCCGCATGGTGCCAGGTAAGTCCAGGAGGTAGGCCGCGACACGGGCATTGACATCGCTGGAGGTGATGGCGGCCAGCAGTCGCTCGACGGAAGAGAGGCGGTCGGAGAGCGTCCGCAGCATCCGCTGACTGATGTCGGGGTAGTCACGAAGTAGGACTGCAAGGTCGGCATGGTCGAACACGCACATCCTGCTCTCTTCCAGCGCGACGGCGAGATCGTTCGGACGGTGGCCCGTCAGGAAGGCACGTTCACCCACGACGTCACCCTCGGTCACCGTTCGCAGGATCTGCTCCTGACCATTGGCGGCCGCGTGGCTGACCTTGAGCTGCCCACTGTGCATCACCAGCAGGCGCGAGACCGGCTGTCCGGGCGCATAGACGATCTCCCCCTTTTCGGCGAGTACCGGGCGGGCGAAGTCCGCAACACGCAACTGTTCCTGACGGGTGAGGCCTTGGAAGATCGGGACGCGGGTGACGCACAAGTCATCCTCGGGCATGACACCACTTTATCCCACGCCGACCCGACGCGACCGTAACGGACGGGCCAGCGGCGCTCGGGGAGGAGCCCCGCGAACTTGATCTATGTCAAGGAGTTCGCGGCACGGCGAACCTACGGTGAAGGTGTCAGTAAGAAACACCAAGACGGAAGGACTCCACAATGACCACCGCGACCACAACCCACACCATCCTCCGCGCGGAAGGTTTTTCCTGCCCTTCCTGCGTGGCCAAGATCGAGAAGCAGGTCGGCCGCCTCAAGGGTGTCCAGAACGTGAAGGTCCACTTCGCCTCCGCCCGCATCGAGATCGACCACGACGCCGAGCGCGTTTCGGTGGATGACCTTGTTGCCGCCGTCGTGAAGGCCGGCTACAAGGCCACGCCCGCGGCCTTCTAACGCCAGCGGGCCCCACGGGGCCCGCTCACATTTCCCCCTTCATCCTGCCGGTACGCCGGCTCAAGACGCAGAAAGGTCGTACCCGAAAGTGAACAGGCTCCAGAAATGGGTCTATGGAAACTGGTCCGTTCCCGTCGTGTCCGGCGTGCTCATCATCATCTCGTTCGCCCTCCAGTGGCTGGGCGGAGGTGTCGCCAACCTCACCGTCAGCCCGCAGTGGTGGCTGGACGCCGGCACCCACGCCGCGCATGCCAGCGCGGCCTTCACCCTCGGGGATGTCTTCATGATCGCCGCGGCCGCCGTCGCCGGCTACGGGATCGTACTCAAGGCGGTTCGCGCGCTGATCGCCAAGGTCATCGGCATCGACCTGCTGGTGTCGGTCGCGGCCATCGGCGCTGTCATCATCGGCAACTTCTGGGAGGCCGCGGCGGTGACGTTCCTGTTCGCCATCGGCCACGCCCTGGAAGCTGCCACCTTGAACAAGACGCGCTCGGCACTGGCCGAACTGGTCGCTGTTGCCCCGGATTCCGCGACCGTCGTGCGCGACGGTCAGCAACAGGAGGTCCCTGCCGCGCAGGTGAGAATGGGCGAGATCGTGCTGGTCAAGAACGGCGCGAAGGTCCCCGTCGACGGTCGAGTCGTCTCGGGCACCGGCGCCATCGATGAGGCCTCGATCACCGGCGAATCGATCCCGGTGGAAAAATCCAAGGGCGGACAGGTCTTCGCCGGCACCGTCTCCCGCGGCGGTTTCCTGCAGGTGCTGGCCACCGGCATCGGTGCCGATACCACCCTAGCCCGGATCATTCACCGGGTCGAGGAGGCCCAGGACGCCAAGGCCCGCACCCAGGCGTTCATCGACCGCTTCTCCGGCTGGTACACCCCCGCGGTGATGGTGCTGGCCCTGGCGGCCGGACTGATCTCCGGCGACGTGGTGCTGGCCCTGACTCTGCTGGTCATCGGCTGTCCCGGCGCCCTGGTGATCTCCATCCCGGTCGCGATCGTGGCCGGCATCGGCCGCGCCGCCCGCAACGGCATCCTGATCAAGGGCGGCGAATTCCTGGAGACCTCGGCGAAGATCTCCGCGGTCGCCGTGGACAAGACCGGCACCCTGACCGAGGGACGCCCGCAGCTGACCGACGTCGTCGTCCTGGACTCGGCGTTGGAGCGCAGCGAGGTGCTGCGCTGGGCTGCCGCCGCTGAGGCCGGCTCCGAACACCCGCTGGCCCGTCCCATCCTGGACACCGCCCAGGCCGAGGGAGTAGGCCCGCACGGCATCCCCGGCACGGTCACCCCGGTCCCCGGCAAGGGCATCGTGTCCGATGTCGACGGTTGGCGGGTACTGATCGGTAACCCGCCGCTACTACTCCAGTACGGCGTTGTCGATGACGGCAGCGCCGCCCAGGCGGCGGAATCGCTGGCCGCCGAGGGCAAGACGCCGATGATCGTGGCGGTCGATGACAAGGTGATCGGCGTCGTCGCCGTCGCCGATCAGGTCCGACAGGATGCACCCGAGATGGTTGCCCGCCTGCACCGGGCCGGCGTGGAGAAGGTGGTCATGCTCACCGGTGACACCCGGCTGGTGGCCGAGGCCATCGGGAAGGCGACCGGGATCGACGAGATCCACGCCTCCCTGCTTCCCGAGGACAAGCTGGACGTGGTCGCGCAGCTGCAGCAAGAGGGCCACACGATCGCCATGGTCGGCGACGGCGTCAACGACGCCCCGGCCCTGGCCACCGCGAACATCGGCGTGGCGATGGGGGCGGCCGGCTCGGCCGTAGCCGTGGAGACCGCGGACATCGCCCTGATGGGCGACAACCTGCTCAAGCTGCCGGAAGCTATCGGATTGGCCAAGCGGACCGTGTCCGTCATGCGGCAGAACATCGCGATCGCCCTGATCACCGTGGTGCTGCTGCTGGCCGGCGTCTTCGCCGGCGGAGTGACCATGTCGATCGGCATGCTCGTCCACGAAGCCTCCGTACTGGTGGTCATCGCCAACGCGATGCGACTACTGCGCAACGCCCGCGGCTCCACCACGATGCCCAAGAGCGAGAGGACCACCGGAACAGCGGTGCAACAGGTCAACGCCTGACATCGAACCCGCGTAAGCGGCAAACAGGTACCCAGCCGCTACCGCTCCCGGCGCGGGACACACCGACAAATTCACAACAACGACCCGAACACCGAAAACGAAAAACGCAACTGGAGGAGAGCAATCATGAACGGAAAGAACTTCACCCTGGGAGACAACGTCGAGCATTTCACCATCGCGGACGTGGCCCGGGACAACCCCGACTTCCGGAAGGTGCTGTGGACCGGTGAACACGCCCAGATCGTGGTGATGACCATCCCGCCCGGCGGCCAGATCGGCGACGAGGTCCACGAGCACACCGACCAGATCCTGACCTTCGTCTCCGGCACCGGCGAAGCCGATCTCAACGGCCACACCCACCCCATCGATGCCGGTGACCAATGCGCGGTACCGGCCGGAGCCCGGCACAACTTCCGCAACACCGGCGACGAGCCGCTGGTGCTCTACACCATCTACAGCCCACCGGAGCATGCTGCCGGCGCCGCCTTCGCGACCCGGGAGGAAGCCGACGCCGCCGAAGCCGCCGGTGAGGACGAACCCCCTCGGCTCTGACCCCCATCGTCACGTTATCTAGGGCACTAAGACACACCGCTCAGATCAGAAGGAGATCGCATTCATGTCCAAGGTCTACGTCTTCACCGACTACGGCGGACCCGAAACCCAGCAGCTGATCGACCGGCCTATTCCGGAGCCTGGACCCGGGGAACTGGCCATCGAGGTCCGGGCCGCCGGTGTGAATCCGGCCGACTGGAAGATGCGCGAGGGCCGGCTGGGTCGTGCCTGGTCGTTGCCGGCGCCGATGGGCCGTGAAGCCGCCGGCGTGGTCATCGCGGTGGGCGGCGGGACCGAAGGCTTCGCGGTGGGCGATGAGGTGCTCGGCCTGGTGGCGCCCGGGCAGGGCGGACTGGCCGAGCACACGCTCTTGAGCGCCTCCACCACTGTGGCCAAGCCCGAGGAGATCTCCTTCATCGACGCCGCCACCATTCCGGTGGCCGCAGCCACCGCCTATGACGCCACCCACCAAATCGAACTGGAACCAGGCCAGACCCTGCTCTTGTTGGGCGCTGGCGGCGGGGTGGGGCTGATGGCCGCGCAGATCGGCCGGGTACACGAGTTCACGGTCCTCGGCGTGGCCGACGTGGCCAAGCGGGAACTGATCGAGTCCACCGGTGCGGCCTTCATCGGATCCGGTTCGGGCGTGGCCGATCGCGTGCGAGAAGTCGCTTCCAGCATCGACCTGATCGTCGATCTCGTCGGCGGTGACGCGCTGCGTGCCGTCGCCGATCTGGTGGCCGATCCGGGGCGGATTATCTCCGCGGCCGATCCGGACGCCGCGGTCGAACTGGGCGGCCGGGGCTTGGCACGTACGACTGAGGCCATGGGGAAGATCACCGAGGTGATCCAGTACGGGCTGGTCGACCCCCATGCGGACACCCAGTACGACCTCAATGACGCAGGTCAGGCGATCGCAGCCGTGGAGACCGGGCACGCCGGCGGCAAGGTCGTCGTGGTTCCCGAAGGCTGATCAGCCATGCCGGGCGTGGGGGCGAGTTGCGTACTGCGGATGCCCTTACGCAACGCGTCCATCATGGCCCGATCTGCGTCGTCGCTGACGAGGGCGCGAACCTCGTCCCTGGCACGTGATGATGTCAGCCGCATTGGTGCGGACTCGCCGAACTCGGGAAGGTCGACCTGACGTGACCAGCGCCGACCTTCCGGCGCTGGACGCCCACGTCCACATCACTCCCGACGTCACCCGAGACCAAATCACAGCCCTCGGCGACGCCGTCGTGTTCGCTATGACCCGAAGCCTCCACGAAGCTAGTCAGGTCAAGAACCGACGCGATCACTCGCTCATCTGGGGGCTCGGTATCCATCCGGCAGTCGCAACCGCCCGCGCCGCATGGGACCCGGAACGGTTCAAAGACCTCCTCCGTTCCTTCGCGCTAGTTGGCGAGGTCGGCCTGGACCGCCGCGGAGGCGACTGGGCTCGGCAGTGCTCCATCTTCCAAGACGTACTGACCATCGTGCGCAGCGGGCCCGTGCTGGTCTCCATTCACAGCTCCGGAGCGACAACCGAGGTCGTCCAGTACCTTACCGATGCCAAGACGCGCGGAGCGATCCTGCACTGGTTCAACGGAGATGACACCGATGTCAAGCGGGCGATCGACGTCGATGCATACTTTTCGGTCAACGCTGCAATGTCCGAAGATCAGATCCGACGACTTCCGCGGGACCGGGTTCTGTGCGAGACCGACTTTCCCGCACGCAAGGTGCGTTCCCGCAGGCCAGCCGACACAGGAAGCATCGAGTTACTGCTGAGTCAGGCCTGGGGTACAAGCTCACAAGAGGTTCGCGCAGCGACCTGGTGGAACTTGCGCACGCTCAGCGAGCGCTCCGGTGCCATCGACCGCCTACCCGAACCTGTCGCGGACACGCTCTTGTACTTATAGTTTCCTGAACCTCCGCATTCGAGGGAGCGGTGCGACGAAGACGCACACCTCGCTCGCGCAACAGTGACGCTAGCCGCTGCCGACTCACGCCGACTTCCGTGGCTATCGTGCGCAGCGTCTCACCGGCGGCGTATTGAGCCTCTGCCGAAAGGAGCACCTCACCGCTGACCCTTGCCTGCTGTCGGACGTGAGGCTCCTCGCGACGGACACCATGCCGCGCACGAAGACGGATCGCGCGGTGCATCAAACTCAAGCGGGCCAGCGGCGGGGCAAGTTTCGACAAGCCTCCCGCTAGGTCCACCATTGTGATGAGTCGGGACATATGTCCCAGATGAGTCACGGGATATGTCACTCAACGAGAGCCTGGCCATCGGCCAGGCTCTCGTTGTTTGTTTCTCCAGTAGCCGCGGTCGGGGTCGATGTCGTGGGTGGAGAGCACTTCGCCGGTGGTGAGGTGGGTGACGGTGACGGTGGTGTCGTCGGCGATCGCGAGGACGTATTCGAAGGCGTTGCGGCCGCCGCCGTGGTGGGTGGTGTAGACGCGGCCGTTGTCGGTGAGGGTGGACGCGGGTGGGCCGTGGCGTTCGATGTTCGCGAGGAAGCTGGGGACGACGTCGTCGCCGGTGACTGAGGTGTGGACGGTGCAGGAGAGCAGGTATCGGTCGTGGTCGTCGAGCCAGTTGAGGACGAACCGTCCCGAGATCTGCGCCGCTGCTATGCGGGGGAGCGGCGCTCTCCTGAGCGCGGCTGAGTAGGCAGGCTCGAACGCGTCGGGGCTGACCGTCCCGAGGCTAGCGTGGAGTCTGCGGGCGTTGTACAAGTTGACCAAGTCAGGGTAGCGAAGTCGATGATGGCGATCGTCTTGTGCTGGCCGTCGCGGAAGAGTTCCGTGTGCCCGCACTCGGCTTGGTAGATCTCGTTGATCGACTCCTTGAGCGCGATCTCGTGTGCGTTGCCGAGGGACCCAACGCATAAGGATCGGACACAAGCGGTGGTGGATCGAAACCGTGCCGATCGGCCAGCGACACGAAGAAGGCCGCTGCCGCCCGTGTATGGCGGGCGGCAGCGGCCGTCGCATCAGGATTGAACGCTATGAAGAGAGGCGATCAGGTTCGACGTCGCCCGACTCGAGTGTCGTGGTCGGGCCGGTGACGACATCCACGAGCGCGTTCTCGTGTCGCTGCGCCTCGAGCTGCTCGGCTTCGGCCCCGCCGATCGCCTCGCCGCGCGCGACGAGCCCGGCCTGATCCGAGAGCGGGATCTGCTTGAGGAACAGCGCGAGGATGAACGCGAGCGCGATGAACGGCAGCAGGTACCAGAACACGGGCGCAAGTGCGTCGGCGTAGGCCGAGATGATGCCCGTGCGCACGTCGTCGGGAAGCGCGTTGAGCGTCTCCGGGTCGATCGTCGAGGCGGCCTGGGATGCCGCATCGGCCGACGCCCCGCTCGTAGCGAAGACGTTCACGAGGTTCTCGGTGAGCCGCGTGGTGAAGATCGTGCCGAACACCGCGGTGCCGAGCGACGCGCCGACCTCACGGAAGTAGTTGTTCGTGCTCGTCGCGGTCCCGATCTCGTCGGCGGGTACCGCGTTCTGCACCACGAGCACCACGACCTGCATGATCAGGCCGAGGCCAACGCCGAAGACGAACAGGAACACACAGGTGAGCCAGATCGGCGTCTCCGCGGTGAGGCTCGTAAACGCGACCATCGCGAGCGCCGTGACGACCGTGCCCAGGATCGGATAGATCTTGTACCGACCGGTCTTCGTGATGAGCAGGCCGGAGGCGATCGAGGTGCCCATCATGCCGACCATCATCGGCACGAGGAGCAAGCCCGAGACCGCGGCCGAGGTTCCGGAGGCCATCTGCAGGAACGTCGGGATGAAGCCGATGGCGGCAAACATGCCGATTCCGAGCATGAGTCCGATCGCGGTGGCGTTGATGAAGACGGGGTTGCGGAAGAGGCTCAGCGGGATGATCGGGTCTTCGGCGCGCGCCTCGGTGAAGACGAACGCGGCTGCCGCCACGACGAAGCCCGCGCCCCACGCCCAGGTCGCGAGCGAGCCCCAACCGAAGGCGGTGTCGCCACCGAAGTCGGCGAAGAAGATGAGGCAGACCGTTGTGATTGAGATGAACACGACGCCGAGAATGTCGATGCGCTTCTCGGGCTTGCGTGACGGCAGCTGGAGCGCGAAGTATGCGATCGCGAACGCTGCAATGCCGATCGGGATGTTGATGTAGAACGCCCACTGCCAGGTGAGGTGGTCGACAAAGTAGCCGCCGAGGAGCGGGCCGGCGACGGCCGAGAGGCCGAACACGGCGCCGAGCGGGCCCATGAACTTGCCTCGCTCGTTCGCCGGCACGATGTCGGCGATGATGGCCTGCGACAGGATCATCATGCCGCCGCCGCCAAGGCCTTGCGCGGCACGGAAGATGACGAACGCCCAGAAGTTGCCCGCGAAGGCGCAGCCAATCGAGGCAAGCGTGAAGATCGCGATCGCGATCAAGAACAGATTGCGGCGGCCGAGGACGTCGCCGAACTTGCCGTAAATCGGCATGACGATCGTGCTGGCGAGCAGGTAGGCGGTCGTGATCCACACCTGGTGGTCGACGCCGCCGAGCTGGCCGACGATCGTCGGCATGGCGGTTGACACGATGGTCTGGTCGAGGCTCGACAACAGCATGCCCGCGATGAGGGCGCCGAAGATGAGCCAGATTCGTCGCCGAGTGAGCAGGAATGGTGCGCCCTGCGCTGCGGAGGTTGGCATTAGCTGGCTTTCTGTGAGGTGGTGAATTCGGCTCGGGCGATTCGCACTCGCTGCAGGAGCAACTCGCGCGGTGAGTCGGTCGAGTGGTGGTGGATGAGTTGGTCGAGAGCGAGCCGGATGAGCGCGCCGATGCCGTGCACGATCACCTCGGCTCGAAGTTGCGTCTCTGGGCTGTCGCCCAAGCGCCGCGTGATGAGTTCGACGTCGCGGAGCTCGTTCTTGTGGAGCTCTCTGAACGCGGCCTTGATCAGGCGAGGCTCGTCTTCGATCGCCGCGAACATCGCCTCGGTGTCTTCGACGGGGTTCACGATCTCCCACCGGGAGATGATCATCTCGACGAAGTCGTCGATCAGGTCGCCCCGGGCAGCAACGAAGTCCTCACCGATCGCGTGTTCGCGGGGGTCGGCCGTGGCGAAGCCATAGCCGAGCACCGCGTTCTCTTTGCACTCGAAGTAATTGAAGAAGGTGCGCCGGGAGACGCCAACGGAGGAACAGAGTTCTTCGATCGTGAAACCGGAGAAGCCAAGTTCGGAGGTCAGCTGGCGGGCATGACAAGTTAACGCCCGGGAAGTTTCGCGTTTGCGCTGCTCCCGGGCGTCAGTTGCACTCTCAATCACAGAGTGCAAGTCTGCACTATTGTTAGTGAAAGTGCAATTGAAATTTTGGTAACGCGGAGTGCGGCTCGTCCGCGGTATCGGCGCGGGGCGTCGTTAGCTGAAATACGTCTCGAGCAGGCGTAGCCAAACCTCACTGATGGTGGGGTAGGAGGGCACCGCGTGCCAGAGCCGGTCGACGGGCACCTCGCCGACGATCGCGATGGTGGCGGAGTGCAGAAGCTCGCTGACGTCCTGGCCGACAATGGTGGCGCCGATGACGACGCGTCGGTCTTCGTCGACGACGAGCTTGGCCCGGCCCGTGTAGCCGTCGGCGTGCAGCGCCGAGCCTGCCACTGCGCCAAGGTCGAACTCGACGGCCCGGATGCGAAACCCACGCCCGCGCGCGCGGGCTTCGGTGAGCCCGACGCTCGCGACCTCGGGGTCGCTGAACACGATGTGGGGCACCGCGTCGTGGTCGGCCGTCGCGACGTGGCGGCCCCAGGGCGCATCATCGAGAGACTGACCCCGTAGGCGCGCGGCGATTGCTTCGCCAGCGGCGCGTGCCTGATATTTGCCCTGATGGGTAAGGAGGGCGCGCCCGTTCACGTCGCCGACCGCGTAGAGCCAGTCGGTGCCAGTCACGAGCATGGTGTCGTCGACCTCGAGCGCGTCGACTCCGGCGGCCTCGAGTCCGAGCCCGTCGGTGTTGGCGCGTCGACCGGTCGACACGAGTAGCTCATCGGCCTCGAGGATCGTGCCGTCGTCGAGCTCGATGCGGACTGCGTTGCGGCCACCATCGTTCGTGGGGAATCGGTCGACTCGACGCGGCGAGACGCCCACGCGCACCTCGGCACCGGCCTCGACCAGCGCATCCGCCACGAGCTGGCCAACGAATGGTTCTTCTTGCCGCAGCAGGCCGCTGCGCGCGAGCAACGTGACCTTCGAACCGAGCGAGGCGTAGGCGTAGGCGAGCTCGACGCCCGCGACGCCGCCACCGAGCACCGCCAGCCGGGGCGGTACCGACCTCGCGGAGGTCGCATCGCGCGTGCCCCAGGGCTCGGCCTCGGCGAGGCCCGGGATGCTCGGCAGCGTTGGCACGGATCCGGTCGCGAGCGCGACGGCGCTCGCGGAATAGGTGTGCTCGCCGACCTGGACGCGACCCGGCGCCACGAGCCGCCCCGTGCCGCGGAGCAGCTCGATGCCCGCCGACTCGAGCCACGCAACCTGACCGTCGTCGCGCCAGTTGCTCGTGAACGCCGTGCGGCGCCGGAGCACCGCCTCGACGTCGATCTCGCCAATGGCCTGCTTCGCGCCGTCGACACGTCGCGCTGCGGCGAGCGCCTGGCCGCTGCGGAGGAGTGCCTTCGACGGCATGCACGCCCAGTATGAGCATTCGCCGCCGACGAGTTCGGCCTCGACGATGGCCGCGCGCAGGCCCTGCTTCGCGGCGTAGTCGGCGACGTTCTCGCCGACGGGGCCTGCGCCGATGACGACGAGGTCGTAGTCGACGGCGCGTGGCCCGACGGGTGCGTTCTGCGTTGACATGTCAGCTCCTGCGATCGAACGAATGCGCCCAGCGAAGCACAGCTACTCGGGCCAAACCCCAGAACTTCCGCGTCGGTGGGAGCCCATGAGGTGGGTGTCGATCATGCCGACGGCCTCCATGAGCGCGTACATGGTGGTCGGGCCGACAAACGAGAATCCCTCCTTGCGGAGCGCCTTGGCCAAAGCGACCGATTCCGCCGACCGGCTCGGCACCTCCTCAGCTGACCGTGGCGCCGGCGTAACGGCCGGCTGAAACGACCAGACAAACTCGCTCAGCCCACCTTTGTCGCGCAATTGCACCGTGGCGCGGGCATTGCCGATGGTGGCCATGATCTTCGCGCGATTGCGTACGATTGCCGCGTCACCGAGCAGACGTTCGACGTCGCGCTCGTCGTACTCGGCCACGACGTCGGGGTGGAAGTCGTCGAACGCCGCGCGGAAGGCGGGCCGCTTGCGCAGGATGGTCGCCCACGACAGCCCGGACTGGAAGGCCTCGAGGCTGAGCCGCTCGAACATGCCGTGCTCGTCGCGCACCGGCATGCCCCATTCGGTGTCGTAGTAGTCGCGCAGCAGTTCGTCGCTGCTCGCCCAGAGTGGCCGGGCGAGACCATCGTCGCCGATGACGAGGCCGGGGGTCAGGTCGATAATGGAGGGCTGAGTCGCGGTAGGGGTGTGGTCGCTCATGTCGTCTGCTCCAGTTCGAGAAGGGTGGATTTGGCGTCGAGGCCGCCGATGTAGCCGCCGAGGGTTCCGTCGGCGCGCAGCACGCGGTGGCACGGCACCACGATGGGGAGGGGATTGGTCGCGCACGCGGTGCCGACCGCGCGCACGGCCTTGGGATTGTCGACGTGCTCGGCGACCTCACGGTAGGACTCGGTGCGCCCGTAGTCGATGTGCGGCAGGTACCGCTGCACCGACTGACGGAAGCCGTTGGAGAGCGCGAAGTCGAGCCGGAGGTCGAACGAGCGGCGGCGGCCGGCGAAGTATTCGTCGAGTTCCCGAGCAGCGTCGTCGAGTTGGTGGGGCGCACGAAGCACTCGGGGGCTGACCTTGGCAGCGAGTCGCTCGAGCACGGCGTCAAAATCCTCGCGCTCATAGGCCACCCGCACGAGACCGCGCTCGGTGGCGGCGAGCAAGAGCGGGCCGACTGGGCTGTCGACGGTGCGGTAGGCGACGTCGAGGAGACCTCGTCGGTTCGCTTGCTCGGCCAAGTGGCCGCGGAGCGAGGTGAGATCAACCGGCCCGAGCGGCAGGTAGTCGGGGGAGAGGTTTGGTGTGGGGCCGGGCATCAGTGGCCTCCCTTCAAGGAGTCTTCAGGTGCAAACGTTTTGCGGAGGGTGCGCATGCCGTTGGCCGCAGCTCGGCGCACCGCGGCCTCGGTGCTGCCAATGAGTTCGGCCGTTTGGGCATGGGTGAGTCCGCCGAAGAAGTGGTACGCGATGGCGAACCGCTGTTGTTCGGGGAGGGTGCCGACAGCGCGCCAAAGGTCATCCTCGTCGCGCTCGGGCACGCCCAGCTCGGTGCGCGATTCGGGCACATCGGCGACCGGGACCGCGTGCCTCGCCCGGGCTCTGGTGACGTCGATGGCCTTGCGATAGGCAACGCGCACCAGCCACGCCTCGACGTTCGTGTCGGGTGGTAACTCTGGCCAGGTTTCAAGGGCCGCCAGAAACGTCTCCGACCAGGCATCGTCAGCGTCGGCGGTCGCCCCGAGCACCGCGCGACAGACGCGCAGCACCGTGACGCCGTGACGCTCGACGGCCTGGTCGAAGGGTTGCTTCATGCTCACACAAGGTAGACGCATCAGAACGGTAAAACGTGACCCCTGTGGATGAGTTTTTTTGTGGGAGTTTTCTTGAGCCGAGTTGCCGGGAGAGTGCGGGCGGACGCGGTGCCAGTTCCTGCCGCATCCGATTTCGGGAAAACGCGGGATGCGCGGGGCGGCCGACCGAAGCCGACCAGTCCCGCGCATCCGCTAGTTCGCGCTAGGCCGACTGCTGCTCGCGTCGGCGCTGCAGCACGAGGAGCGCGCCGCCCGCGACGAGGAGAGCGAGGACGAGCGTGATCATCGGTGCCGTGTTAGCACCGGTCGTCGCAAGGTCGCCGTCGGCTGCAGGGGCCGCCGGGTCGTCATCGGAACTCGGGATTGCCGATGCCGTGGCCAACTCGGTCGCCGTCGCGGACTCGGTCGCCGTGGGCGTGGGCGTGGGCGTGACGGTCGGCACTACCGGCGTCGTCGCGGTGGGTGTGGCCGTCGGCGTGGGAGTCGCGGTCGGCGTTGGTGTGGGGGTCGGAGTGGGCGTCGGCTCGCCTCCATCGCCGCCACCGTCTGCCTTGAGCTCTTCGGTCCAGCAGTTGTCTTGCGCGTACAAATCGGTGTACCCCGCGGGAACCAGCACACATGCGCTGAGGGGGCTGCCGGGCACCTCGGCCGTCAACTCGAGGCCAAGTCGCACGGTGACCGATTCACCCGAGGCGAGCTGCGCGTCGCCGGTAATGAGGTAGGTGCCTTCGCTCTCGAGTTCGGCCGTGAAGCCGTCGGTGAGGACGAACGGGTCGCGGGCCTGCATGTTGTCGCCGAGCGTCACGCGAATCGCCACCGGGGCAGTCCGGCCGGCGCCAACCGTAAAAATATCGGAGTTCGTCACGGTAAGCGAGTAGTCGATGGGCGTACCAACGGCGCCGGTGATGCCGTACCAGTCGAGCCCGTAGTCGCCCTCGACCTCGGTATCGAGCGAAAGGTCGACGTCGCTGTTCGCGACAAAGAGCTGACAGGAAGTGAGCGTGCCCGCAGTGAGGGTCAGTGCGTCGCCGAACTCGTTGCCGATGTGTCCCGTGCATCCCCAGAGGTAGACGGACCACTCGCTGATGTCGAAACCGGCCTGGGCGTTGGCGGAGGCACTCAGCACCGGGGTGTAATCACCCGCGGGCACCGATATTTCGCCCTCGGCGGGAATCGCGTGAACCGTGCCCGAGGCATCTCGCAGCCCGAGTTCGAAGTCCGACTCCGTGCCGACCGGAGTGGGTTGGCCGTCGGCTCCATCGCCGATCAAGACCGAGAGGTCGATCGAAACGCGAGGTTCGGCGAGTTGGCCAGCCGGTCGGTACTCGGCGATACAGGCGATTGAGAGTTCGCCGACCGGCACGTTCCAGCCACTCGTGCTGCTACCGGTGACGCTTGCCACGGCGGTCGGGAGCTCGGCGTTGTTCGCGTCGAACTCGTAGCAGGCGAACGTGGCCAACTCGAGGGCGTCTTGGAAAGGGTCGATAGTGACGTGATAGGTGCCGGCGGGTGCGTCATCGGCGTTGATGCCCCAGGGATTGTCCTGCTCAACGCTGTTGTAGCTCGCCGCCGCCGACGTCGCGGTGACGTCCCACGGCTCGTCGTAGGGAAGAATGACGGTCTGCCCGTTCTCATCGAGTACGACGCCGGATACCGTAAAGAATTGGCCTGGCGCGGCGTTCGCGGCACCGCTGCCGAGGCCGATGAGTCCGGCGCCCGCGAGCGCCCCTAGTGCGACGACCGAGGCCGTCCTTTTCCCGAGTCTTGCTCTGCGCTGCACTACGTTCGTCCTTCGCTCAGGGCGAGAGCACCGCGCTCCCAGGTCACCCCCAGCTCATCGTGACCTCGGCGTTACGAATTCGGAATCACCCGAAGTCAACGACGATCGTTGACGTTTGGTGACTCGACGTCGGGCGTCGTACTCGCCCGCGTGATGAAACCCGACTCGAATGCGAGCACGACCGCCTGCACCCGGCTCGAGAGCCCGAGTTTGCCGAGGATGCGGTTGACGTAGGTCTTCACGGTCTTCTCACTGAGGAAGAGCGTCTCGCCGATCTCGGCGTTCGAGCGGCCCCGGCCGATTTCGCGGAAGACCTCGAGCTCTCGCTGGGTGAGCGTCATGAGCACCTCGGGCACCTCGCCGGGCTCGTCGACGCCACCCGACGAGGCGGGGTTGAGGCCGGCGAAACCCGCGGCCAGGCGTTCCAGCACGAGTGGGTCGAACCAGCGTCGCCCATCCCGAGCTGCCTGCACCGCGAAGCGGAGTTCCTCGGCCGAGCAGGTTTTGAGGAGGTACCCACGCGCGCCCGCCCGCAGGGCCTCGCGCACGTGCTCGTCATCGGGCAGCGTCGTCAGCATGATCACCGCGGCCTGCGGCGTGCGCTCGAGCACCTGGGCGGTCGCGGTGATGCCATCAACGACGGGCATCGCCACATCCATCAACACGACATCGATCGCGTTGTCGGCCACGAACGCTGCGGCCGGTGCGCCGTCGGGCAACGTACCCACCACCTCGATATCCGGCTCGCTCGCAAGAATCGCCGCGATCCCCTCGCGCGAGAGCTCGTGGTCGTCGACGACTACGACGCGGATCACGGCCGCACCCCGTCGCCGTGGCGCATGCCCTCCGGATCGTCAAGCGGCACGCGGCCGACGGGCCAACTCGCGTTCACCTCGAAGCCGCCGCAGTCACCGACCGGCCCCCAGGTAATAGCGCCGCCGCGCGCATCCACCCGGTCGCGCAGCCCGGCCAAACCTGAGCCGGTGCCGACCGAGTCGATCGTCGGCAGCAGCGGCGCTTCGTTGCGCACCATGATGTGTACCCGTCCGTTCTCGAGAGCGACCCGCACGTCGACTCTCGAACCCTGCGCGTAGCGCGAGGCATTCGTGAGCGACTCTTGCACGACACGGTACGCGAGCTCATCGCCGCGTAGGGAGTCGTAGATGTGCGGCGAGACGCGCAGGCCGAGGTCGGCTGCCCCTTCGACGAGTCGCCACACGTCGAGCCCTGCGTCGCTCGGTTGCAGCAGCCGCGCGATGACCGCGAGTTCGTGCGAGGCGTGCGCGGTCGTGACGAGCACACGCCCGAGCGCGGCTTCACTCTCGTCGGGGTCGTCGTCGAGGCGGACGCGCGCGAGCTGCGCCTGCAGGCTCACGCTCGCGATGGCGTGGCTCACGACGTCGTGGAGTTCGCGGGCGACGCGCACTCGTTCTTCGCGGGCCGCGCCGATGCGCACCGCAGCGAGCTGCGCCGTGAGCTTCGCCGCGCGGGCTTCCTCGCGTTGCAACACCGCGTCGCGGTCGCTCCACGCGAGCCCGCCGACGACGCCGAGAAACACGACGAGCAGCGAGAACCCGACGCCCTCGCGGCCATGGTTCATGCCGAGCACGGGTGACGCGATGGTAACGAGTGCGATCGCCCAGGTTCGCTGCCGTGACTCGGCCTGCGCGATGCGCCAACACAGCGCGGCGACAGGGAATGCGCAGGGCGTAAGCGCCTCGGGCGGATGCGGTGAGTCAAGCGCCGCGGTGACGAGCGCCGCGGCCGCCGCGAGCGCCGCCGGGAGAGGGAACTGTCGGGCAAGCAGCGCGGCCGCGGGCAGTATGAGCGCGGGCACGAGGGACACCGGCCGGTACCAGTCGCTGTCGAGGGGCGCCGAGAAGAGCAGCATGACGAGGGTACCGACGACCGCGAGCAGCGCGCCGAATATGAGGCGTCGTCGCGGCGTCAGCGGCGGTTTGGCCGGCCCGGAACTGCGCTTGTGCGCCACGGCGGGCGGCACGGATTGAAGGGCACTGAGCGTGACGTGGAGCCGCTGGATCGCGGCCTTCGCCGCATCCTGAATCGCCCGGATGCGGTCGTCGCGTGGCGCCTGCAACGCGAACGTCGTGCGCTGCTGAATCTGCGTGAGGGCGGTGCCGAGCGTGTCGATCGAGTCGTTGACGACGCGCTGCCGCTCGACTTCGGCGACACTCTGGGCGACGCGGGCGACGTCGATCGCCGCGAGCCGTTCGGCCTCGTGCACCGCGGCGAGCGCCGAGTCGGCGCGCCGACCCGCGATGTGGCCGAAGAGCCAGGGCGTGGCATAGACGATGAACTGGGTGGGGATCGACTCGATCGTCGCGCCGTCGCGCAGCAGCGTGGTGCCGATCTGCGCGAGCAAAAACGCCACCCCGACGCTGATGGGCGCGCGCGAGCGCCCCAACATGAACAGGGCCCCGATGACGGGCAGCAGCACCTCGGTGCGCCCGTATTCGACCTCGAAACCCGCCGACATCAGGCTCGCGGCGAGGGTCACGACATTGCCGGCGATCGGCCGATTCATGAGCATCGCGGCGCCGGCGACGGATACCGGCACGACGCTCCACACCCACGGCGATGCCGGCGGGCTCAAGAAATAGGTCGTCCACACACCCACGAGAACGACGAAGATCCAGTGCCGGTGGCTGCGCCACCGCAAACCCGCCATGAGGTCACTCTAGAGCGGGCGTGGCGCCTCGGCGAGTGCATTTCGAATGAGAGTTAGAGCCGCTCGATGACGGTCGCGTTCGCCATACCCGCGCCCTCGCACATCGTCTGTAGCCCGTAGCGTCCGCCGCTCGCCTCGAGCTGGTTGAGGAGCGTTGCGAGCAGCCGCGTGCCCGATGAGCCGACCGCGTGGCCGAGGGCGAGGGCGCCGCCGCGCGGGTTGAGCCGCTCCATCGGCGCGCCGGTCTCGCGCTGCCACGCGAGCGCGACCGAAGAAAAGGCCTCGTTCACCTCGAAGGCGTCGAGGTCGTCGATGCCAAGGCCGGCCCGCTTCAGAACGCGTTCGGTCGCCGGGATCGGCCCGGTCAGCATGAGAATCGGGTCGTCGCCGACGACCGAGAACGCGACGAAGCGGGCGCGCGGTCGCAGGCCGAGCGCATCGGCTCGCTCGCGGGACATGATCAGCGCGGCCGAGGCGCCGTCGGTGAGGGGTGAGGAGTTGCCGGGCGTCACTTTCCAGTCGAGCTCGGGGAAGCGCCGGGTGTACTCGGGCGTCGCGAACGCGGGCGAAAGGCCGGCGAGGGATGCGGAGGTCGTGCTCGGCCGCACCGTTTCGTCGACGAGATGCGCACCCGCCTCGGTTTCGATCGGCACGAGCTCGGCGTCGAAGTCGCCCGCGCTCGCGGCGGCCGCGGAAAGCGCGTGCGAGCGGGCCGCATAGTCGTCGAGCTCGGCGCGCGAGAAGCCCCACTTCGCGGCGATGAGCTCGGCCGAGACGCCCTGGTGCACGAGGCCCTCGGGGTAGCGGGCGCGCACGCGCGGGCCGAGTGCATCCTGCCCCGCGGTCGAGGAGCCGAGCGGCACGCGGCTCATCGACTCGACGCCACACGCGATCACGACGTCCTGGCTACCCGACATGATCGCCTGCGCTGCAAAGGTCGCGGCCTGCTGGCTGGAGCCGCACTGCCGGTCGATCGTCGTCGCGGGCAGGGTGTGCGGAAACCCGGCGGCGAGCACGGCGGTGCGGCCGATGTTGCCGCCCTGCTCACCGACCTGGCTCACGTTGCCGGCGATGACGTCGTCGATGAGTTCGGGGTCGAGGCCAGTGCGCTCGACGAGCTGCTCGAGCACCGAGGCGAGCAGGTCGACGGGATGCACGCCTGAGAGCGCGCCGCCCGGCTTGCCGCGACCCGACGCGGTCCGTACCGCGTCGACGATGACTGCTTCGCGCATCCGTCGCCCCTTTGCTAGCGCGAGCGCTTCGCGATGTCGCGGCCGATGATCTCTTTCATGATCTCGGTCGTGCCGCCGTAGATCGACTGCACGCGCGAGTCGCGGAAGGCCCGCGCGATCGGGTATTCCTCCATGAAGCCGTAGCCGCCGTGCAACTGTAGGCTGCGGGTGATAACGCGCTGCTCGAGCTCGGTCGCCCACCACTTCGCCTTCGATGCCTCGACCGTCGTGAGCTCGCCGTCGTTGAGCGCGAGGATGCAGCGCTCGACGTACGCGCGCGTGATGTCGATCTCGGTCTCGAGCTCGGCGAGGGTGAATCGCACCGTGGCAAGGTCACCGATGGTCTGGCCGAACGCGCTGCGGTTGAACACGTACTCGCGGCCCCAGTCGTAGGCCGTTTCGGCCGAGGCGAGCGCCGCCGCGCCGATCGAGATGCGCTCGCGGGGGAGCCGCTCGAGCAAATAGATGAGACCCTGCCCGGCCTCGCCGAGGAGGTTTGCGGCGGGCACCCGAACGTCGCTGAAGAACAGCTCGGCCGTGTCTTGTGAGTGGAGGCCGACCTTGTCGAGCTTGCGGCCGTGCTCGAAGCCGGGCATGCCGTTCTCGACCACGAAAAGCGAGTAGCCGTGCGAGCCCGCGTCGGGGTCGGTGCGGGCGAACACGAGCACGAGCGACGCGTTCACGCCGTTCGTGATGAACGTCTTCGAGCCGTTGAGCACCCAGTCGTCGCCGTCGCGCTCGGCGTGGGTGCGGATACCCTGCAGATCGCTGCCGGCGCCGGGCTCGGTCATGGCCACGGCGCTGAGTCGCGTGCCGTCGGCCATGCCGGGCAGCCAGCGCTCGCGCTGCTCATCGGTCGCGAGGTCGAGCAAGTAGGCGATGACGATGTCGTCGTGCACGCCGAAGGCCGCGTTGACGCTCGGAGCCTGCGCCCGCGAGAGCTCCTCGTTGATGACCATGCGGAAGCGGTAATCGTCGAGGCCCATGCCGCCGTACTGCTCGGGAATCGCGAGGCCGACGAGCCCGGTCTCGCCCATCTTCGGGTAGAGCTCGAGCGGCAGCCCACCGTCGGCCTCCCACCGCGCGTAGTTCGGCGTGATCTCGCGCGCGATGAAGTCGCGCACCAGCTCGCGAAACTCCTGGTGGTCATCGTCATAGAACGTGGAACGCATTGTGCTTACCTCGCAGCCATTCGAATCGCTCCGTCGAGCCGAATCGTCTCGCCGTTGAGCATGGGGTTGTCAATGATCTGGGTAACGAGGAGCGCGAACTCTTCGGGGCGGCCGAGCCGGGCCGGATGCGGTACCTGCTTGCCGAGCGACTCGCGCGCCGCCTCGGGCAGCGCCGCGAGCAGGGGCGTGTCGAACGTGCCCGGGGCGATCGTGTCGACGCGGATCTGATATTCGGCGAGCTCGCGCGCGATCGGCAGCGTCATCGCGTGAATCGCGCCCTTCGACGCCGAATAGGCGGCCTGGCCGATCTGCCCGTCGAAGGCGGCGACCGACGCAGTATTGACCACGACGCCGCGCTCTTCGCCGAGCGGGTCGAGGCGGAGCATCCGCTCGGTCGCGAGCCGAATCACGTTGAACGTGCCGACGACGTTGATCGCAAGCACGCGCTCGAAGCGGTCGAGCGGGTGCGGGCCGTGCTTCGAGACGACCTTGAGGGCCTCGGCAACGCCGGCGCAGTTGACGACGACGCGGAGGTCGCCGAGCTCGGCCGCGGCGTCGAGGGCGGCCGCGACCTGCTGCTCGTCGCGCACATCCGCGTCGGCGAAGGCGATGCCCGGCTCGGCAGCGAGGGCGTCGGTCGCCGGCGTGCCCGGCAGGTCGACGACGAGCACCCGCGCGCCGCGGTCGCGCAGCCGTTTCGCGGTGGCGAGGCCAAGGCCCGAGGCGCCCCCGGTGACGACCGCTACCTGGTCAGTGACGTCCATGTCGACCTTTCCGCCGACCGCCGCCGTTGGCGGTCGCGCGCGTACCGCCCACCGTAGTCACGCCACCGCAAAAGTTCATGGAGGCGGCGGCGTGCGGCGGCTACTCGCCGCGGAACTCCGGGTCGCGCTTCTCGCGGAAGGCAGCCATGCCCTCCTTCTGGTCGTGCAGCGAGAACCCCGAGGTGAACGCCTGCTGCTCGTAGCGCACGCCGTCGGTGATGCCGGAGTCCTGCGAGACGCGCAGCGCGTTTTTCATGGCGTAGATGACGGGCAGCGACTTTGCGGCGATCGTCTCGGCCACCTTGGTCGCCTCGTCGAGCAGTTCGGCGGCCGGCACGACGCGCGAGACGAGGCCCGCGCGGTCGGCCTCATCGGCGTGCATGACGCGCGCCGTGAACAGCATCTCGGCGGCCTTGTACTTGCCGATCGCGGCGGGCAGGCGCTGCGAGCCGCCCATGCCGGGAATCACGCCGAGATTGATCTCGGGCTGGCCGAACTTCGCGGTGTCGGCGGCGAGGATGATGTCGCACATCATCGCCAGCTCGCAGCCGCCGCCGAGCGCGAAGCCCGCGACGGCGGCGATGACGGGCGTGCGCATCGCGGTGAAGGCGTCCCAGCGAGCGAACGGGCCGTTGAGGAACATGCTCGCGTAGCTGCGGTCGGCCATCTCGAGAATGTCGGCGCCGGCGGCGAAGGCACGTTCCGAGCCCGTGATGACGATGGCGCCGATCTCGGGGTCGGCATCGTAGGCGAGCGCGGCCTCGATGATCTCGCCGCTGAGCTGCAGGTTGAGCGCGTTGAGCGCCTCGGGCCGGTTCAGCGTGATGTAGCCGACGCGGTTGCGGGTTTCGGTGAGGATGAGGTCGTACTGCGGCACGGATGCTCCTAGCGTGCGGTGGCGGCGCGGGCGGCGGCCCTCGTGTGGCCAATTATGCTGGCGGAATGACAACACCCGCCGAGTACTGGCGCCAGGTGCGCGACGTGAAGCCCGAGCTGCCGGAAGCGGTGCCCGAAGCGTGGGCCTTCGGCGCGACCCCGGCGCACGCCGACGAGCTGCTCGCGTTGGTGCTCGCCGGCACGAAGACCTCGACGGCCTCGTCGCTCTGGGACTTCGAGGCGACCGGCGAGGCCATGCCCCGCGAGGGCGAGCACAGCATCCTGCTCGACGGGGTGGGCGAGCCCCGCGCGGTCATCGAGACGACGCAGGTGCGC
Organism: Gulosibacter sediminis; assembly: GCF_023370115.1. NCBI lineage: Bacteria > Bacillati > Actinomycetota > Actinomycetes > Micrococcales > Microbacteriaceae > Gulosibacter > Gulosibacter sp. ACHW.36C. Next base: position 860,270 of record NZ_CP097160.1, read on the forward strand.
ATCCGCCCCTTTGACGAGGTGGATGCGCGCCACGCGCACGCCGAGGGTGAGGGCGACCGCACGCTCGCGCACTGGCGCGCGGTGCACGAGCGGTTCTGGCGCGAATACTCCGAGAACCCGCGCGGGTTCGAGCCCGATATGCCGGTCGTGTGCGAGGCGTTCGTGCTCGTGTATTCGTGAGCGGGCGCCGCTAGCTGCCGGCGCGCATCCGCCTCGCGCTCGCCTCGGGCGTCAGGTCGAGGCGGCGCAGCAGCTGCGCGTTGAGCGCGACCACGATCGTCGACAGCGACATGAGGATCGCGCCGACGCTCATCGGCAGCACGAAGCCGATCGGTGCGAGGACGCCCGCGGCGAGCGGCACCGAGATGAGGTTGTAGCCAGCCGCCCACCAGAGGTTCTGGCGCATCTTGCGGTAGCTCGCACGCGACAGTTCGATCACCGAGAGTACCGAGCGGGGATCGCTCGACGCGAGCACGACGCCAGCCGAGGCGATGGCAACGTCGGTGCCGGCGCCGATCGCGATGCCGACGTCGGCCTGGGCGAGGGCCGGGGCGTCGTTGACGCCGTCGCCGACCATTGCGACGCGCTTGCCTTCGCGCTGCAACTCGGCGACCTTCGCCGACTTGTCCTCGGGGCGCACACCCGCGAATACGCGGTCCATGCTGAGCTCGGCCGCGACAGATTCGGCGACGGCCTGGGCGTCGCCGGTGATCATGACGAGCTCGACCCCCTGCGCGTGCAGGGCGGCCACGGCGTCGCGTGACTCGGAACGAACCTCGTCGGCGAGCCGCAGCGCGCCGATGATCTCGCCGTCGGCGAGTACGTGGAGCAAGATGGCGCCCTCGGCGTGCCAGGCCGCGGCCGGGGCAGCCTCGGCGAGTCCATGCTGCTCGAGCAGGTACGGGCCGCCGACCTCGATGGTGCGGCCCTCGACGGATGCGCGCACGCCGACCGCGGGCGAGCTCGAGAAGTCGGTGGCGCTCGCGAGCGCGAGGCCGCGGTGCTCGGCTGCGCCGACGATCGCGCGGGCGAGCGGGTGCTCGCTGTCGGACTCGGCGGCGGCCGCGAACGCGAGCACCGCATCCGCCTCGAGGCCCGAGGTGGGCTCGATGTCGGTGACGGTCGGCTCGCCCTTCGTGAGGGTGCCGGTCTTGTCGAAGAGCACGGCGTTGACCGAGCGCATCGACTCGAGTGCGAGGCGGTCCTTGACGAGCACGCCGCCGCGGGCCGCGCGCTCGGTCGCGATCGACACGACAAGCGGAATCGCGAGGCCGAGCGCGTGCGGGCAGGCGATGACGAGCACGGTGATGGTGCGCACGACCGCCTCGTCGGGCAGGCCGACGAGTGACCAGGCGACCGCGGTGATGGCCGCGGCGCCGAGGGCAAACCAGAACAGCCAGCCGGCCGCCGTGTCGGCGATGCGCTGCGCGCGCGAAGACGAGGCCTGCGCGTCGGACACGAGCTTCTGGATGCCCGCCAGCGTCGTGTCGTCGCCGGTGGCGGTGACGCGGATGCGCAGGGCCGAGTCGGTCGCGACGGTACCGGCGACGACGTGGTCACCGACGCCTCGGCGCTGGGTCGTGGACTCGCCGGTGACCATCGCCTCGTTCATCGCGGCGGCGCCGTCGACGATCTCGCCGTCGGCCGGCACGGTCGCGCCGGGGCGCACGAGCACAACGTCGCCGACGGCAAGCTCGGCGGGGGAGACCGTCTCGGTCGTGTCGCCGACGACGCGCTCGGCCTCGTCGGGGAGGAGCGCCGCGAGCGAGTCGAGGGCCGAGGTGGTTTGCGCGAGCGAGCGCATCTCGACCCAGTGGCCGAGCAGCATGATCACGATGAGCAGCGCGAGCTCCCACCAGAAGTCGAGCTCGTGGTGGAGCAGTCCGAGGCTCGCGCCCCACGAAGCGAGGAACGCGACCGTGATCGCAAGGCCGATGAGGAGCATCATGCCCGGCTTACGGCTGCGGATCTCACTCACCGCGCCGGTGAGGAACGGGCGGCCGCCCCACACGTACATGACCGTGCCGAGCACTGGCGAGACCCACGCGAGCCAGGCCACGTCGGGCAACTCGTAGCCAATGATGCTCGCGAACATGGCGCTGGCTGCGACGACCGGGATTGCGATGACGAGCATGAGCCAGAAGAGGCGGCGGAATTGGCCGACGTGATCGCCGTGGCCTGCATGACCGCCGTGTCCGGCGTGCATGTCGTGACCGGCGTGCATGTCGTGTCCAGCGTGTGCGTCGTGTCCCTCGTGGCTCGAGTGATCGGCGTGCTTCACGTGGCCGGCGTGCATATCGTGCGATCCGTGACCCGCATGAGCATCGTGCCCACTGTGACCGGCAGGCAGCTCGTGCCCGGCGTGCGGATCGGCGCTCGGCTGAGCCTCCTGCCCGGCCAGTTCTTGGTGTTCGTCGTGCGTGTGATTCGCCATCTCGTCTACCCTCTTGCTTCCCTCGCGCGACCGCCCGGGCCACGCATCCTTTATACCCCTGTGGGGTATAACCGAGCGTTCGTGTCCAGCATTCCAGATTCGGCAAACTTCCTCTCCGTGTCGGAGGCGGCGAGTACCGTGGCGGCCTATGGGAACAAATCGTCAACCGTCGGTAATCGAGGTGCGCGGCGCGCGCGTGCACAACCTCAAGAACGTCGACGTTGATGTGCCGCTCGACCGTCTCGTTGCGATCGCCGGCGTTTCGGGCTCGGGCAAGTCGTCGCTTGCGATGGGCGTGCTCTATGCCGAGGGCTCGCGCCGCTACATCGAGGCACTGTCGACCTACACGCGCCGGCGCATGGGGCAGGCGACGCGCGCCGACGTCGACCGCGTGTCGCACGTGCCCGCCGCGCTCGCCCTGCGGCAACGGCCGGGTGTGCCGGGTGTGCGGTCGACGTTTGGCACCTCGACCGAACTGCTCAACGTGCTGCGGCTCATGTTCTCTCGCCTCGCATCCCATGTCTGCCCGAACGGGCACCGCAACCCGCCGACGCTCGCCGTCGCGGCCGAACAACCGATTGCGTGCGAGACGTGCGGCGTCGAGTTTGAAGCGCCGGGAGCCGAGGCGCTCGCGTTCAATTCGGCGGGCGCCTGCCCGACGTGCGAGGGCATCGGCACGGTGCGGCAGGTCGACGACGCGACGCTGATTCGCGACGAAGCCCTCACCATCGACGAGGGGGCCGTGCTGCCGTGGCAGACGTTCGGGTTCAACGTGCAGCCGCAGATCGCACGCGAGTTTGGTGTGCGCACCGACGTGCCGTGGCGCGAGCTCGCAGATTGGGAGCGCGAGATCGTGCTCGACGGGCCCGAAGAGAAGAAGCACATCACCGTCACGTCGAAGAAGGGGGTGCACGACCTCGACTTCACGTTCCGCAACGCGCGGCTTACCGTCACGAAAGAGCTCGAGCGTGCCGCCGACGAGAAGCGACTCGCGCGGGTGCGTCGGTTTCTCGTCGAGTCGGTGTGCCCAGCCTGCCACGGCACGCGGCTGTCGCCGATGGCGCTCGCGCCCACAATCGACGGCCAGAACCTTGCCGAGGTGACGGCACTCGCGCTCCACGACACCGTGGAGTGGGCCGGGCGGCTCGCGGAGCAGGTGCCGCCCGAGATGCGACCGATGGCGACGAATCTCGCCGACACGCTCATTCCGATGGCTCGGCGCCTGCTCGAGCTCGGGCTCGGGTACCTCTCGCTCGACCGGGCGGGCTCGACGCTCTCGACTGGCGAGCGGCAGCGCGTGCAGCTGGCGAGGGCCGTGCGCAACGAGACGACTGGAGTCCTGTATGTGCTCGACGAGCCATCGATCGGGCTGCATCCGTCGAATCTCGAAGGACTGCTCGGGGTGATCGACGACCTGCTCGACGGCGGCAACTCGGTCGTGCTCGTCGACCACGACGTCGCCGTGCTGCGGCACGCCGACCACCTCATCGAGATCGGTCCCGATTCGGGGCGCGGCGGCGGAGCGGTTGTGGCGCAGGGCACGGTCGACGAGGTTGCCGGGGTGAGCGAGTCGCGGATCGGCGGCTTCCTCGCGGGCCGCGAGGAAATCGTGGTGCGCCCGCGCGTGGCCGGGGCCGAGACGTTTGCGTTCGGGAGCATCCGGCTGCAGACGACGCCGGTGCATACCGTCGAGGCGCTCGATGTCGCGATTCCGGTGGGCCGGCTCACCGCGGTGACGGGCGTTTCAGGCTCGGGCAAGACGACCCTCGTGCTCGAGAGCTTGGCGCCGGCGCTGTCTGCGGGTGACGGCGCGCTGCCCGAGCACGTCGCGTCGATCGAACCGGCGACGATCGAGCGGGTGAATGTCGTCGACGCGACGCCGATCGGGCAGAACGTGCGCTCGACCGTGGCGACGTATTCGGGCGTGCTCGATGAACTGCGCAAGGCGTATGCCAAGGTCGACGGCGCGAAGGCGGCGGGCCTCAAGGCGAGCGACTTCTCGTACAACACGGGCTCGCTGCGCTGCCCGCGCTGCGACGGCACGGGGCAGATCTCGCTCGACGTGCAGTTCCTACCCGACATCGACATTGTGTGCCCCGACTGCGATGGCACGCGGTACGGGCCCGAGGCCGACGCGTTCGAGCGCGGCGCCGGAGAGCTGGCGATTTCGCTGCCGAAGCTGCTGCGTTTGACTGTCGACGAGGCCGTGGCGTTCATCGACGACCTGCCGCGCGCTGCGACGCGCATGGCGCGGCTGCGAGATGTGGGGCTTGGGTATCTGACGTTGGGGGAGTCGACGCCCGCGCTCTCGGGCGGCGAGGCGCAGCGACTCAAGCTCGTGTCGGAGCTCGATCGCAGCCAGCGCCACACGCTCTTCGTGTTCGACGAGCCGACCGTCGGCCTGCATCCGCTCGACGTGCGGGTGCTTATTGGTGTGCTGCAGCGCCTCGTCGACCAGGGTGGCACCGTGGTCGTCATCGAGCATGACCTCGACCTCATCGCGAACGCCGACTACCTCATCGACATGGGCCCGGGCGGCGGCATCGACGGCGGTCGCGTCGTCGCGACCGGCACCCCGGCCGAGGTCGCCGCATCCCCGGCCAGCGCCACGGCCCCCTACCTCTCCCCGCTCCTCCCATAACCCGCCCCGCCGGTCTCGCCGCTCTCTCCGAGAAGTTGAGTGGTCGTTTTTTGTCGTTTCCAGGCGCTGGACACCACAAAAAACGACCACTCAACCGCGACTAGACACAGGGGGAAAGGGGCGTGGGACGATGGGGCCGTGAATTCACGTAGGCAGTGGCGAGCTCGCATCGAAAACGTCATCCGCACCGACCCCGCGTCGAGGCCGATGACTGAGGCGCTGCTGTCGATCGACGAGGTGTATGCCCGCAAGGTCATCGACCTCGCGATGCGCATCGCCGAGGCGCTCATCGCCGTGGGCGCCTCCGCGAACGAGGTCGTGCTCGCCGTGATCCGCGTCGCGGCAGCGCTCGGCATCAAGCCCGTGCACGTCGACATCACCTACAACTCAATCGGTGTCTCCTACCACCGCAACGAGACCGAGCTGCCCTTCACGCTCATCCGTGTGGTGCGCGCGCCCGTGCCCGACCACACGAAGCTCCAACAGCTTCAGGCGCTGGTCGCCGACATCGAATCGGGCAGCGTGACCCTCGACAACGCGCGAGTACGCTTCCACAAGATCCGCCGCCGACCGTTCCCGTACCGCCCCGCCGTCATCGTGCTTGCCCAGGGCACCCTCGCCCTCGGCGTGGGCGTGCTCTACGGCGCCAATTGGTTTGTGCTGCTCATCATCGCGCTCGCCGCCTGCTCGGCCGCGATGACGCAGCGGCTGCTCGGGAAATGGCACGTCCCCTTCTTCTTCTCGCAGGCCGCCGGCGCCCTCGTCGTCGTCGCGATCGCCGCGGTCTCGAACTGGCTCCGCGACCTCGGCGTGCCGCTGTTTGACGAGGTGCGGCCGACCGTCATCGTCGCGGCCGGCATCGTGTTGATGCTCGCGGGCATGTCGGTGGTCGCGGCCGCACAGGATGCGATTGACGGCTTTTCGCTCACGGCCGGCGGGCGCATCCTCGACCTCGCGCTGCTCACCCTCGGCGTCGTCATCGGCATTGTCGGCGGGGTAGCGCTGACCCAGTCGCTGGGCATCGGCATCCCGCTCGCGAGCGAACCGCCTGCGCTCGGCTCGGTGGGTATGCAGGTCATCGGAGCGATCCTCATCGCCGTCACCGTCGCGGTCTGGAACGGCGCCGGCCTTCGCACGATCGCGATCTCGGCGGCGCTCGGCGCGACCGCCTGGGGCGGCTACAGCATCGCGCTGCTGGGCGGCATAGGTATGGCCCCCGCGAGCGGCTTCGGTGCACTGCTCGCAAGCTTCCTCGGCACGCTCATCGCGCACCGCTGGCACGTGCCGTCGATCGCCGTGACCACGGCCGCGATTGTGCCGATGGTGCCCGGTTCGATGGTCTTCCGCGGCATCCTCGCGATCGTCGCGGCCGAGAACGACCCGCAGGGCCTCATCGTCGGCTTCGCCGAACTCGTCAGCGCTGGCGCGATCGGCCTCGCCCTCGCGTCGGGGGCGTCGCTCGGCCTGTTCCTCGGCGCGCCGATTCGCGACACCCTGCAGAGCGTCACGCGGCGGCGGGGTCGCATTCGCTAACGGCCGACCGGCCGGGCGCTTCCGGCCAGCGTTGCAGAAGCGGTGGCAGGATGGGCGGGCGAGCGATGGCGCTCGGCCCACCACGCTCGGTGCGCGAGCCGCGCGCGACCACCGCATCACCCACCCCTCGCCCCACGGGGCCCGGTTCAAAGGAGAACCTCATGACGACTCGACTTCGCGCCGGCATCATCGGTGCCGGGTTCATGGGGGAGGTGCACGCGCGCTCGATCCGCATCGCCGGCGGCGAGATCGCAGGCATCGCCTCGTCGAGCCTCGAGCGAGCTCGCGAGGCGGCAGCCACGATCGGCATCGACCGCGCGGCGAACGCCGAGGAACTCATCGGCGACCCGCACATCGACGTCATTCACGTCTGCACTCCGAACGCGAGCCATGTGCCGCTCGCCCGCGCGGCCATCGCGGCCGGCAAGCACGTCGTCTGCGAGAAGCCGATCGGCGTCAACCTCGACGCGGCAACCCAGCTCGTCGCCGACGTCGAGTCGAGCGATCGGCTGCTTACCGTGCCCTTCGCCTACCGCTTCCACGCGATGACGCGGGAGGCTCGTCGCCGCATCGCCGCCCACTCATTCGGCCACCTCACGGGCATCACGAGCGTCTACCACCAGGACTGGCTGCTTGAGCCTGGCGACGACAACTGGCGCGTCGACGCCGAGGCGGGTGGCGCCTCCCGCGCGTTCGCCGACATTGGCTCGCACCTTGCCGACCTCACCGAGTTCCTCGCGGGCGAGCGCATCGCGCGGCTCACGGCGCGCACCAAGACTGTGCACGCCGAGCGCTCCGGCCGCGAGGTCACGACCGAAGACCTCGCGGTGCTGCTCGTCGAGTTCGAGTCGGGGGCCCTCGGCACGCTCTCGATCTCGCAGGTCGCGGCCGGCCGCAAGAATTCGCTCAGCGTCGAGATCGGCGGCGCCCACGAGACGGTCCGCTTCGAGCAGGAGAACCCAGAAACGCTCTGGATCGGCCACCGCGGGGGCTCGGCGCTGCTGCAGCGCGACCCGAAGCTCATCGGCGGCGACGTCGCCCGCCTCAGCAACGTGCCTTCCGGGCATCCGCTCGGCTACCTCGACGCGTTCGCGGCCTTCGTCGGCGACAGCTACGCGGCGATGTCGACCGGCGTGATTCCGGACGGCCTGCCGACGGTGCGCGACGGCCTGCGGGCCGTCGAACTCACCGAGCGGGTGCTCGCCTCGGCCGCGAGCCAGGCCTGGGTCGACGCGTAGCGACCCGCGCCGAGCGACCGCTTAGGCGAGTCGCTCGATCTCGACGAACACGATGTCGGATGCGCTGCCCCGGTTCTCGACCTGGTGTTCCGACCCGGCGGCGCGCGTGTAGCTCGTGCCCGCGACGAGCTCGGCCACGATTTCTTCGCCCTCGGCGGTGACGACGTGCATGCGGTCGGTCACCATCGGTACCACCACGTATTCGAAGTCGTGGCGGTGCATTGGGATCACCCCGCCAGGCGCGATCGTCCACTTCATCACGCGAAAGTGCTCGGTTTCGAGCTGTAGTTCGCCGGTTGATCCGGTGCTCATGCGCGGGGCTCCTTCGGCTCGTTCGCGGCGAAGTCCGCCGCTCGGGCCCAGCCTACGGGGTACATAATGGCGATGTGCCGATTCTCAACAAAGACATGTCTCTCTGCATCTCGCTCGCCGGGCGGCCGTCGAACTACGGCACGCGGTTTCACAATTTCCTCTACGACGAAATTGGCCTGAACTACATCTACAAGGCGTTCACGACGACGAACATCACCGATGCCATCGCCGGCGTGCGCGCCCTCGGCATCCGCGGCTGCTCGGTCTCGATGCCGTTCAAGGAGGCCGTGATTCCGCTCGTCGACGAGCTCGAAGAATCGGCCGCGGCCATCGACTCGGTGAACACGATCGTCAACACGGATGGTCACCTCGCTGCCGCGAACACCGACTACGAGGCCGTCGTGCAGCTGCTCAAGAACCACCAGCTCGACACCTCGATGTCGGTGCTCGTGCGCGGCTCGGGCGGCATGGCGAAGGCCGTCATCGCGGCGTTCCGCGGCGCCGGCTTCGACGACCTCACGATCGTCGCGCGCAACGCCGAGGCGGGCCAGGCCATCGCCGACCGCTACGACTACCCCGCGGTCACCGACGACCCCGAGCCCGGCCACAACCTGCTCGTCAACGTCACGCCGCTCGGCATGCAAGGGGCGGATGCTGAGACACTCTCGTTCTCGGAGGCGCACATCGGCGCGGCGAAGCAGGTCTTCGATGTCGTCGCACTGCCCGCCGAGACGCCGCTCATTCGCGCCGCGCAGGCCGCGAACGTGCCGACCATCTCGGGTTCCGAGGTGTTCGCGCTGCAGGCCGCCGGCCAATTCAAGCGCTACACGGGCGTCGAGCTGACGCAGGACCAGATCGACCGGGCCGCCGCCTTCGCTCGTGAGGCGTAGACCCGACGGCATGACGACTCCCAATCTCAACCCCGACGCCGCGCCCTACTTCGTGCGCGAGTCCGCGACGCGGTTCCGCCCGAACCCCGAGACCGGCGGCAGCTGGAACAAGCAGGAGCAGCACATCGCGCCCGTCGTCGGGCTCATCAGTCACCTGATCCTCACCGATCGCGATGAGCGTCATGGCGACAGCGCGCTGCGCATGAGCCGGCTCTCGTGCGACATCCTCGGCGTGATCCCGATCGAGCCATTCGACGTCGAGATTCGCGTCGTGCGCCCCGGCCGCACGATCGAACTCGTCGAGGCGGTGCTGACGCACGGCGGCCGCCCGGCGGTGAGTGCCCGCGCCTGGCTCACGAAGGAGTTCGACACCGACGACATCGCGGGCTCGACCGTGCCGCGCATCCCGTCGGTCGACGAACTGCCGAGCTGGGACATGGAAGACACCTGGGACGGCGCCTTCGTCGAGACGCTCGATGTGCGTCGCCAGTCGAGCGGCCCGGGGGTCGCGCAGTACTGGATCCGGCCCCAGCGGCCGTTGCTGACGGGCGAGCCGGTCAGCAGCACGGCTCGGATGCTCTCGGTCGCCGATGTCGCGAACGGCTCGGCGACGCTCGTGTCGCCCGACGAGGTCGCGTTCCCGAACCTCGACCTCACGGCGCACCTCTTCCGCGTGCCGGTCGGGGAGTGGCTCGGCTTCGACACGCACGTCTCGATCGGCCCGCGCGGCGCCGGGCTCACCCAGAGCGTCCTGCACGACGCCGCAGGGCCGATCGGTACCCTCGCGCAGACGCTCACGGTGCGTCCGCGGCGCGCCTAGCGCACCACGAAGTCGGGCCGCCCAGCTACCAGCTGCGCGGCCCGACTTCTGCACACGAACGCTACGACACCGGCGCGCTTGCCGGCGTCGGCTGCGTCACGGTGCCGATCGCCCACTGGTACCCGGGCTCGGTGTCGTTGACTTCGAAGTCGCCGATGGTGCGCGCCTTATAGAGCCAGGGGTTGTGCGAGGCGACGGTGCGGGCGTTGCGCCAGTGTCGGTCGAGCGCGGCCGAGGCGCGCACGCCGGATGCGCCGAGCGCATCGAACAGGCGGGTCGCGGCCTCGGGCACGAGGCGCGAGAGCGTCACCTGGGCGCGCGCCGAATCGAGCTCGGAAGCGACCACGGCGGCCTGCGCAGCCGACACCGAGTCGTCCCCACCGAGCCCACCCCGCACCGCTGCGGCGGTCTGGTACGCGTGCTCGATCGACTCGGCGACGCGCTGCACGAGCGCATCCGCCGCGTACGAGGTCGCCCCGATCTCGCCGACGGCCTGGAGAATCTGCGGGTCGTTGCGCACCCGGTCGGCGTTGCCGTGGCTGTAGGTGCGTTCGCGGGCGGCGACCGCCGACGAGGCGTCGCGGAGCACCGCGCGGGCGATGCCGGCGTGGGTCGCGAGCAGCACGAGCTGGTAGAGCGCGGTCTGGTAGGCGAAGCGGTCGTCGAAGGGAATCACGTCGGCGCGCTCGACCACGGCGCCGCCGTAGACGATCGTGCCCGTGCCGGTGAGCTGCTGGCCGAAGCCGTCCCAGTCGTCGCTGATCGTCACCGAGTCCTGCGCGAGCGGCACGACGGCGATGTACGGCGTGCCATCGTCGCCCTGCACCGTGGTATCGGAGTAGTCGGCGTAGATCGAGCCGGTCGTGTAGAACTTCTCGCCGGTCACGCTGGCCGCGTCGCCCACGAAATCGATCTGCGTGCCGAGCTGGCCGCGCTCGACCGCACCGATCTCGCTCCACGCGTTGCCCACCACGGCACCCTCGGCGAGGCGGGCCAGCCAGCGGGTGCGGAAGTCACTGTGGCGGGACACGAGCACATCCTCGACGAAGGCGATGTGGCCGCGCCAGATTTGCGCGAGGTTCGAGTCGGCAGCGGCGAGCTCGACGAGGAGCGCGGCGAGCTGTGGCACGGTCGCGCCGAAGCCGCCGGCGCCTTCGGGCAGGCGTACCCGCCCGAAGCCCGCCTCGGCGAGGGCGCGCACCTCGGCGACCGGCAGGGCGCGCCCGCGTTCGCGCTCGACGGCACCCGCCGCGATCGCCGCGAACACGGGCGCGAAATGGTCTTGCAATTGCTGGTTCGTGGTCATGGCCCCTCACTTGGTCGGTCGTTTCAACGTCCGGCCAAGCTAGGGGCTAGACTGCGCGGGCAAAAGTGGGCCGCGTCACGATGATTCACGGGGCGTCACATGTGACGCAGCCATGACACACCCCGTCAACAGCGTCGCGCCGACCGCCCACTCGAGGTAGGGCGATCGGCGCGAATGGGGCTGTGGCTTCGAACGAGGTCGAACTACGCCTCGGGGATTTCGATCGAGAAGCTCTCGATAGTGATCGACGCGGGTTAGGGGCCGCCGCGTACGCCCGTCTCGAGGGCGTCGATGCGGGCGAGCTCGTCGGAGGTGAGCTCGAAGTCGAACACATCGAAGTTCTCGGCGATGCGGCTCGGCGTGATCGACTTCGGGATCGCCTGACGGCCCTGCTGACGGTGCCACGCGAGCATGACCTGGGCGGCCGACTTGTCGTGGGCCGCAGCAATGTCGAGCAGCATCGGGTCCTGCAGCGTCGAGCCGTTGCTGCCGTCCTGATAGAACGTGATGCCGCCGATGGGCGACCAGGCTTGGGTGAGGATGCCGTGCGACTCACCGAACTCGGCGACTTCGCGCTGCTGGAAGTACGGGTGCACCTCGATCTGGTTCACGGCGGGCACGACGTCGCGCTCGGCGAGGATTCGCTCGAGCTCGGGCACCATGAAGTTGCTCACGCCGATGGCGCGCACGCGGCCGTCGGCGAGGAGGGTTTCGAGCGCGCGGTACGCCTCGAGCGCGCGGTCGAACTCGGTCGAGACGGCCTGGTGCAGGAGCAGTAGGTCGACCTGCTCGACACCAAGCTTGCCGGCCGACTTTTCGAAGCCGTGCAGGGTCTCGTCGTAGCCGAAGTCGTTGATCCAGATCTTCGTCTCGATGAAGATCTCGTCGCGGGCAAGGTCGCTCGCCTTGATGGCGGCGCCGACCTCGCGCTCGTTGCCGTAGGCCGCGGCGGTGTCGATGTGACGGTAGCCGACGCGAAGCGCCTCGCTGACCGCGGCGGAGGTCTCGGCGGGTGCGGTCTGGAAGACGCCGAAGCCGAGCGCCGGAATCGCGAGGCCGTTGTTCAGGGTCAGTGTGTCGTTGGAAGTCATGTGCGTGCGTCCGTTCCTGCGTCGAACATAAAAGTGGAATTTTCTTTCCGGTTAGCGAGTGTAGCGAATAAGTGGATGCCGCGCATCCGTTTTTTCGTTAGAGTTGTCTGCATGAACGAGCAGGGTCTTCGGAAGGACGCGGAGCGCAACCGCGAGCGGCTACTCGAGGCCGGGCGCAAGGTGTTCGCCGAGCGCGGCCTCGGCGCGAGTCTCAACGACGTCGCCAAGGCGGCCGGGGTCGGCGTGGGCACCGCGTACCGGCGGTTCGCCAACAAGGACGAGCTCATCGACGCGATCTTCGTGCGGCAAGTCGACGAACTCGGCGCGATTCTCAATGAGTCACTTGCCGATGAGGACGCCTGGCGGGGTCTCGTGAACTACCTCGAGGGCACCCTCGCGATACAGGCCCGTGACCGCGGCATGGCGCAGATTCTCTCGGGCAGCTGGGCCAGCCTTGAAGAGTACAACGCGCAGCGAGCCCGGCTCGCGCCCCTCGTGAATCGGCTGGCTGACCGGGCGCGCGAGACCGGTGTCGTGCGGGCCGACCTCACCGGCACCGATCTCATCTTTCTCCAGATCGGACTTACGGCGATCGCCACCACCGCGCGTGACGGCGCCGACCACATCAATCGCGCCGACGCCCCGGAGCTGTATCGGCGCTACCTCGGGGTATTCCTCGACGGCATCCGCGAGCCGGCGACGCGAACCGAGTTGCCCATCCCTGCGCTCAGCACCGATGACACGCACGCCCTGCTGCGACAAACTGTGTCGGGTGATGACGTCACCGAGTGATGGGAGCCCGCATGCCCGAGAAAGTTGACTTCAAGAAGTCGCTCGACTCCTACCGTGCGAAACGTGGCGAGTTTCGCCAGCTCGAGCTGCCGCCCCGCCAGTACCTCGCGGTCGACGGACAAGGCGACCCGAACGCGGCGCCCGAATACGCGGCCGCGCTCGCGGCGCTCTACCCGGTCGCGTACGCGCTGAAGTTCGCGAGCAAACGCACGCTCGAGCGCGACTACGTCGTGCCGCCGCTCGAGGGGCTCTGGTGGGCTGACGACTACGCGAGCTTCACCACCGCGCGCGACAAGTCACGCTGGCGCTGGACGATGCTGCTGCTCGTGCCCGACTGGCTCGGCGAAGCCGAGGTCGCTGCGGCAATCGATCAGGTGCGCAGCAAGGATGCGCCGGGTTGGCTCGACGCAGTCGAGTTGCGTGAGCTCGACGAGGGCGCCTGCGTGCAGACCCTGCACATCGGCAGCTACGACGACGAGACGCCGGTGCTCGCCCGGCTGCACGACGAATTCCTGCCCGCGAACGGACTGCGCCCGCGCGGCCTGCACCACGAGGTCTACCTCGGCGACCCGCGGCGCACCGCACCCGAGCGCCTTTGCACGATCCTGCGGCAGCCCGTCGCGCCGGCCTGAGCCGTCGACCCTAGCTATTCGGGCGGCAGTGGATGCACGCCGACGGGATTCGGGGCTCTTCACAATTCGGGGTGTAGGTGTGGTCTGAATCTGCCGGCTTCGAGGAGTGCGCGGGCGATGTAGTTGGTGAGGTTGCGGAAGCCGAGGGCCAGGCCACGCAGGTGCTCGAGGCGACCGTTCACGGCTTCGGTAGGTCCGTTGCTCGTGCGCGGCCGGTCGAAGTAGGCCAGGACGTCGCAGGCGCGTCTGGTCAGGGTGCGGCCGAGCTTGCGCAGTTCTACCAACGCCTCAGGCACACTGTCGGCGAGGGCGTCGATCACGGAGCTTTTCTCGACGCGGCCGGCTGCCCGGTCGGGGTGACGGTAGGCGGAGATCATGCGCTGGTAGATCCCCCAGGTGCACTCGACTTGCACGTGCCGGTCCCCAGCGAAGAGCTTGTCAAGGCGCTCGTGCTGGCGGTCGGTGAGCAGGTCAGCCCCGGTGTGCAGGGTCGGGTCTGCTGAAGGTTTGGTTGAGTCCTTGACCGCATGATTCCGAAGCAGGAGTCGTGCTGGAAGGATGGCTATCGTGCCGAAGATCTATTCTGATGAGTTCAAACGGGACGCTGTAGCGATGGTGGCTGCGGGCTCGTCGCAGCGGCAGGTGTGCAGGGATCTGGGGATCTCGAAGACCGCGTTGCAGACCTGGATCCGAGATGACCGGTTCCGTTCGCATGGGATGACCCCTACGACGGATCTTGATGAGCGTCGCGAGATGACCGCGGCGTTGCGGCGGATCCGGGAGCTGGAGATGGAGAACGAGGTACTCCGGCGGGCTGCGGCGTATCTGTCGCAGGCGCATCTGCTGCCCCCAAAATGATCTACCCGCTCGTCCGTGAGATGGCCGCGGTCGACGCCCCTGTACGGGTGCCGGTCGCGGTGGCGTGTCGGGTACTCGGGTTCTCTGAGCAGGCGTATTACAAGTGGCTGCGCCGGCCTGTGTCGGCGCGTGAAGTCGAGGAAGCGCACCTGATCGAGGTGCTCCGGGAACTGCACGAGGACGACCCTGAGGGCGGGTATCGGGTGCTGTCGGACGATCTTGCCGAGCGTGGTTACCAGCTCAGCGAGCGGCGTGTGTGGCGGTTATGCCGTGTCGCGGGGATTCGTTCGACGATCACGTCCCGCAAACGCCGGTATCGGACAGCGGGGCCGCCGGTGCATGACGATCTCGTGAATCGCGAGTTCACCGCGCATGGTCCGAACCAGCTGTGGTTGACCGATATTACCGAGCACCGGACCGCCCAGGGGAGGTTGTACTGCTGCGCGGTTCAAGACGTCTACTCGAACCGTGTCGTCGGGTACTCGATCGATTCGCGGATGAAGGCCCGCATCGCGGTGAACGCGGTGGAGATGGTGGGCCGCCCCCTTCATTCGGTCCGGTCGCTGTGCGAGTCGTCGGTTTACGATTGATGGGTGCCTTGCCGAGCGTAGTCGACGGGTGCGAGGTAGCCGAGCGATGAATGCCGGCGGTCGTGGTTGTATTCGGTCTTCCAGTCGCCGATCACGACCTGGGCGTGGAGCAGCGAGTAGAAGCTGTTGATGTTCAGGCACTCGTCGCGGAGCCTGCTGTTGAACGACTCGACGTACCCGTTGTGCCAGGGCGAACCGGGCGGGATGTAGAACAGGCCGGTGCGGTTGCCGGCCCAGTGGGCCATCGCGTCGCTGATGAACTCGGGGCCGTTGTCGGATCGGAGCACCGCGGGGGCGCCGCGGACTGCGACGAGGTCCTCGAGGTGGGCGGTGAGCCGGTCCGCGGTGATCGACCGTTCGACGAGCCCGCCGATGCACTCGCGGGTGTGCTCGTCGACGATGGAGCAGATCTTGATCGGACGGCCCTGCTCGTCCGCGTCGAACTGGAAGTCCACCGCCCACACGAGGTTCGGTGCGACCGCTGCCGGGGCGTCGACGGTCGAAGACCCAACGCGTTTGCGGCGACGCCGCTGCGGGACGCGCAGCCCTTCCTCGCGCCAGAGCCGTTGGATCTTCTTGTGGTTCACGACCCACCCCTCGCCGCGGGCATCGTGGTAGGCCCTGCGGTATCCCCACCGCGGGCGCTTCTTCGCATACGCCCGCAGCCAGTCCCGCAACGCCAGGTCCGGGTCGGCTGTCGTCTCGCCCTGGAGCGGGCGACGGTATGCGGACCTGCTCAGCCCGGCCAGACGGCACGCCATTCGTTCGCTCACCCGCAGCTTGCGCTTGAGGTGGTCGACGGCGGCGCGGCGCCTGCCCGGTCCTAGAAGTTTCCCTCAGCCAGCTCCTTGAGCGCGGCCTTCTCGAGCTCTGCCTCGGCGAGCAGCCGCTTGAGCGTGGCGTTCTGCTTCTCGAGCTCCTTCAGCCGCTTCGCGTCGTCGGCCTTCAATCCGCCGTACTGGTTCCGCCACCGGTAGTACGTCTGCTCGGACACCCCGAGCTCTCGACACACCCCGGCGATGTCGCTCCCGCCCGCGAGCATCCTGTCGGCCTGCCCGAGCTTACGGACGACCTGCTCCGGAGTGTGGCGCTTCCTGCTGTTCGTCATGATCTGACCAGTCTCCCTGCCCGGCCCCCCCGGGCAACAGGACGACTCACACAACCACCGGACCTACCGAACGGGGTCAGCCCAGTCCGAACTATCGCGGTCCGAACCTACCGGAGTCCGAAAGTACCGCGGTCCGAAACTATCTGATGCGCATCTTCTACAATGAGGATGCGCGTATGCACATGCATACGCACACGCACACTCCTTGGACGCCGTAGCGAGCTTCCGGGCAGACGGTCGCAGACGTCGTCCCCCTGGCTCGTTTCCCCGCCCATCAAAAAATGAACGACCGCGGACTAGCTCGGATCAAGGCGACATCCCCTTCAGCATCATGACGCGCTTGTGATGCAACTGAATATAGGAAGCTTAGAGATGACGCAACGAGGACAGACCACCACGACTTCGCACGAAGCGATCGATGCGTTCAAGAGAATCGTCGGCGACGAACATGTACTGACCTCTGAGCGTGCCACGATGCCATTCAGCAAAGGCTATCGATTCGGCGGAGGACCAGTCTTCGCCGTGGTGCGCCCCGGCACGCTGGTCGAGATGTGGCGGGCGCTGCAGGTATCCGTCGACAACAACCTCATCGTCATCCCGCAGGCATCGAACACGGGCCTGACTGGTGGATCCGGCCCCGGCTTCCAAGACTACGATCGCCCCATTGTGATCATCTCGACTCACCGCATCGATGAGGTGCACCTCATCAACGACGCGCGCGAGGCGATCTCGCTCGCGGGCACCCCGCTGACACACCTGACCGACGCGCTCGCCAAGCACCAGCGCGAGCCGCACTCGGTGATCGGGTCGACATCAATCGGCGCCTCGGTCATCGGCGGCATCGCGAACAACTCGGGCGGCAGCCAGATTCGCAAGGGTCCGGCATTCACGCGCGAAGCGATCTTCGCCCGCGTCAACGACGACGGCAAGGTCGAGCTGGTCAATCACCTGGGCATCCCGCTCGGAGACGACCCTGAGGTCGCACTCGACCGTCTACAGCGCGGCGAGTGGTCTCCCGAGGATGTCACCCCAGCTCCCGAAGACTCGAACGAGACCGAGTACGCCGAGCACTTGCGCAAGATCGTGCCTTCGCCTGCTCGCTACAATGCGAACCCCGAGTACCTGTTCGAGGCATCCGGCTCGGCCGGCAAGCTGATGGTGTTCGCGGTGCGCACCCGCACCTTCCCTCGCGAAGTGCACCCGACCGTGTTTTACATCGGCACGAACAACACGCACGAGCTCGAAGAGATCCGTCGGTTGTTCCTCGAAGCCGACATGCCGCTGCCTATCTCTGGTGAGTACATGGGCCGCAGTGCCTTCGACTTGGCCGAGAAGTACGGCAAAGACACCTTCGTCTTCCTGAAGTTCATGAGTCCAGCGCTGCAGACGCGCATGTTCTCGTTCAAGACGTGGGCCAACGGCTTGTTCTCGAAGATTCCCGGCATTGGTCCGACCTTCGCCGACACGGTATCGCAAGCCATGTTCAGCGTGCTGCCCAACCAGCTGCCCAAGCGCATGATGGAGTACCGCAACCGTTTCGAGCATCACCTGCTGCTCACCGTCAGCGAGTCGCAGAAGGCCGCGAGCGAGAAGATGCTCAAGGAGTTCTTCGCAGAGCCCGAGCACACTGGTGAGTTCTTCATCTGCACGTCTGATGAAGAAAAGAGCGCGTCGCTCAACCGGTTCGGCGCGGCCAGTGCCGCCACTCGCTACGCCGCGTTGAAGCGCCGGCACATCGCAGGGCTCATCCCCATCGATGTGGCCCTGCGTCGCGACGATTGGAACTGGCTCGAGGTGCTGCCGGAGGAGATCGACGACCAGCTTGAGGTCAAGGCGTATTACGGGCACTTCTTCTGCCATGTGATGCACCAGGACTATGTCGCCAAGCAGGGCGTGGATCCCGAGGCGCTGCACGACCGCATCCAGCACCTGCTGGAGGAGCGCGGCGCGAAGCTGCCCGCCGAGCACAACTACGGTCGCATCTACAAGCTGCCGGAGTCCATGGAAGAGCACTTCAAGGAGCTCGATCCGACGAATACGTTCAACGCCGGTATCGGCGGCACGTCGCCGCACAAGGACTGGGCCTAAGTCCCCAAGGTAGCGCGACGCCGTGAGAGCCTGAGCGATGTCTTATCCATCTCGGGTGGACCTAGGGCTCGACTCCCTAGGTCCACCGGGACGGATGAGTCGAGACATCGGTCAGAGGCTGGGCAGGCCATAGAATCGCGTGGCGGCGAGGGCCGCGCCCGGTCCGAGAACGGGTCATCGCCTCACGCCGTCAGCTGACCCGCGACGGCCGGCACACCGGCGAAATCCTCGCCACCGGCCACATCGACGAGCCCGGAGGCTATTGCTGAAACACATTGCCTGAACATATTGGGCTCTTCACAATTCGGGGTGTAGGTGTGGTCTGAATCTGCCGGCTTCGAGGAGTGCGCGGGCGATGTAGTTGGTGAGGTTGCGGAAGCCGAGGGCCAGGCCACGCAGGTGCTCGAGGCGACCGTTCACGGCTTCGGTAGGTCCGTTGCTCGTGCGCGGCCGGTCGAAGTAGGCCAGGACGTCGCAGGCGCGTCTGGTCAGGGTGCGGCCGAGCTTGCGCAGTTCTACCAACGCCTCAGGCACACTGTCGGCGAGGGCGTCGATCACGGAGCTTTTCTCGACGCGGCCGGCTGCCCGGTCGGGGTGACGGTAGGCGGAGATCATGCGCTGGTAGATCCCCCAGGTGCACTCGACTTGCACGTGCCGGTCCCCAGCGAAGAGCTTGTCAAGGCGCTCGTGCTGGCGGTCGGTGAGCAGGTCAGCCCCGGTGTGCAGGGTCTGCCGCGCGGTGTAGAGCGGGTCGCCCTTGCGTCCGCGGTGTCCGTGCAGTTCCTGCTGGACTCGGCGGCGGCACTCATCGAGAGCGTCCCCGGCCAACCGGATGACGTGGAAGGGATCCGTAATCGTGACGGCGTCCGGCAGCTCCTCGGTGGTGGCGGTCTTGAAGCCCGCGAACCCATCCATGGCCACGACCTCGATCCCATCGCGCCAAGCCTGGTCCCGCTCGGCCAGCTAGTCCTTGAACGCCTTCTTCGACCGACCTTCGACCACGTCCAGCAGGCGTGAGGGCCCGGTGCCGTCCCGGACCGGGGTGAGGTCGATGATCACGGTGACGTACTTGTCACCGCGCCGGTGTGCCGCCACACGTGCTCATCGACCCCGACGACCTTGACACCGTCCAGGCGGGTCGGGTCCTCGATGAGCAGACGCCGGCCCTCAGCCAGGACCGCGTCGTTGGCGGTGTTCCACGCCACGCCCAGTCCTTCGGCAACTCGGGCCATCGACAGGTGGCCGACGACGATCCCGACCAGACCCCACCGCAGGCCGGCGCGGGAGATCTTGGCCTGCGGCGGCGCCGCAGCGGTGGGGTCCTGACGCCACACGTGCGAGCACTCCTTGCAACGGTAGCGGCGCACGGTGAGCACCAGCGTGGTAGGGCGCCACCCGAACGGCTCGTGCGCCAACTCCCTGCTCACCGTGTCACGGGGCACGCCCTGGCAGCCGCACCGCCTGCACCAGTCGTCCGGCTCCACGACCCGGCACGCCAGCACGGACCGGTCAGGCTCGAGCAGCTGGCCGGTGACCTCCAGACCGAGGCCGTCGAGGCGGGTGAAGGTAGTCAGGTCAGGGCGCGTGAAGGTAGCGTCAGGCACGTCGAGGTCTTCCGGACGGGTTGTGTGAGAACTCCCATCATCGGAAGACCTCGACCCTCACCCCGACACCGACGCGCCGCCCCAGGTCGCACCACAGCTACACCCTCATCTGTGAGGAGCCCCGAAACCCGGCCCAGCGCGACGTGCGATGGGGCCCAGGGTGGCTCAGCTTCGGACCAGTTTGCGAGCGGGGTTCGGTGCGGTGTAGCGCAGGACGAGGACGACCCCGATGGCACCCATCAGGAGCGGGAGGGCGCTGAGAGGGAGGTTGACTCCGACCGGGACGCTCCCGCCCGCGATGCCGAACACGATGGCCAGCAGCGAGGAGGCGATCCACGAAGCGGTCAGCAGAACCCGCTGCTGTCCGGTCAGCTCTCTGACGAGGAAGGACAGCACGGTCGAGAAGACTCCTGTCATGCTGCCGGCACCGAAGGCGAGCAGGATGAGCATCGGGTGTAGAGCGTATTCGGAGTCATCGTCGAAGTACGCCGTGAAGCACAGCAGTGCCCCCAGTGCCATGAAGCCTCCCACTGTGGCCACGGCGCTTGCTACGGCGAGCAGCCGCATCCACCGCGGTGTGCCGGCCGTCTCTGCCCCGGCTTCCAGGGCGATCTGCTCAGGTGGGCCGAGACTGTCGAGTGCCGCCTGGATCACGCCTCGCTGTTCGGCGTCCCTGAGGTGTTC
This sequence comes from Gulosibacter sediminis, assembly GCF_023370115.1. Lineage (NCBI taxonomy): Bacteria > Bacillati > Actinomycetota > Actinomycetes > Micrococcales > Microbacteriaceae > Gulosibacter > Gulosibacter sp. ACHW.36C. The sequence goes on from NZ_CP097160.1 coordinate 880,891, forward strand.
CTCGATTCCGGTGAGAAGATCCAGCTGCTCGCTGGAGGGGAGCGATTCGGTCAGGGCAGTGAGGCGCTTGAGGTAGGCCTGGGCGGCGGCGGACGAGGGCAGAGTGGTCATGCGTGGTCTCCAATGACGAGGTCGACGGCTTGCCGGAAGCGGCCCCATTCCTGGGTGAATGTAGCAAGTCCGGTCTTGCCTGCCGGGGTGATGTGGTAGTAGCGGCGCGGGGGTCCACTCGGGGACTCTTGCCAGGCAGTGGTCACGAGGTTGCGTTTTCGGAGTCTCGACAGGAGCGGGTACAGCGTCCCTTCGCTCTCGAGGAGTCCTCGTTCGCTCAGCGTTCGAGCCAGGTCGAGACCATAGGTCGGTTGCTGGGCGATGACGGCGAGGACACATGGTTCGAGGGCGCCGCGGCGCAACTGCCCTACGAGGTGAACAGCGTCAGGTTCCATGCGCCACAAGGTAGCACGCTCCGCCAGGATCTGTTCGGTGTGGGGTAGACGAGGCCAAGGATCCTGCGCGCGGGTGGTCTCCGCCCTGCAAGCCCGCCGTCGCATATCGGGCCGCACTGTACGGTGATCATCGACTTGACCACGGTTCGCCAGGACAGCGGCCCTTCCAGGCTGCTGGACATGGTCGAAGGCCGCTCCAAGGCAGTGTTCAAGACCTGGCTCGCCGCCCGCCCCTAGACTTGGCGCGAGGCAGTGGAAGTTGTTGTGACAATCGGCTTCACCGGGTTCAAGACCGCCGCAGCCGAGAAATTCCCGGACACGGTCGCGGTAATGGACCCCTTCCGCGTCGGGCGGCTCGCCGGGGAAGCGGTCGACGTCTGCCGACGGCGCATCCAGTTACTCCTGCACGGACACCGCGCCGCGCCGGCGACCCGCTCTATTCCTGCCGATGCACCCTTCACACTGGAGCAGCGCTCATCACCGACCGCCAGGTCGAACGGATCCAGGACCTGTATGCCGACGAGCAACACGTCGAAATGAAAGCGACCTGGGGCATCTCCCAGCGCATGATCGCCGCCTCCCGGACCGCACACTCGGGAAACCAGAGATGCAGGCCGTCATGGACGTCCTCCGCACGGCTATCCCCGAAGGCCTCGACGAACAGGCCCGCCTCGGTCGAGCTCTGCGTCGGCGAGCCAGCGACGTGCTGGCATTCTTCGACCTACCCGGCGCCAGCAACGGCCCCACCGAGGCCACCAACGGCAGGCTCAAACACCCCCACGGATCCGCCCTCGGCTTCCGAGATCTCACGCACTGCATCGCCCGATCCCTGCTCGGGGCGGGTGGCTTCAGACCCCGCCTACACCCTGGAATGCGATGAGCCGGATTCGGCTGCTTCGCGAACCAGACGATGAGCGCGCCCGCGACGGCGACGAGGCCGATGCCCGCGATTGCCTGCGGCGACATCGCCTGGCCGAGCAGCACGAAGCCGACGAGGCTGCTCAGCGCCGGGTCGACCGCGAAGAGCACGCCGATGATGCGCGCCGAGGTAATGCGGCCGGCGATGGTGTCGACCGAGAACGGAATCGCGACGCCGATCACGGCCGAGAGCGTGAACAGCCAACAGTCGGGGCCGTCGATGCGCGGCAACTGCGGCACGGCGATCGGCAGCGTCACAATCGCCGCGATCGTCACCGAGAGCGCCACGCCGTCGAGTCCGCTGCTCGCCTTACCGATGCGGTCGGCGCCGACGGTGTAGACCGCGAAGAAGAACGCCGCCCCGAGCGCGAACAGGTACCCGGCGAGGTCGAAGTAGCCGAGCGGGCCCGCCGAGATGAGCGCCACCCCGGCTACGGCGACGAGCGCGCAGAGGCCTTCGCGCAGTCGTCGCGAGCCGAGCAGTGCGATCGCGCACGGCCCGAGGAAGTCAAGCGTCACGGCGACGCCGAGCGGGATGCGGTCGATCGCGTTGTAGAGGCAGAGGTTCATCGCGGCCATTGCGACGCCGTAGACGGCGATGCCGAGCCACTCGCGCCCACCGCGCCCGCGCAGCCGGGGCCGCACGATCACGAGCATGATCACGGCAGCAATGAGCATGCGCACCGCCGAGGTGCCGTACGTGCCGTAGTCGCCGAACAGCCTCGACGAGATCGCGGCCGAGGTTTGAATTCCGAGCGAGCCGACGAGCACGAGCCCGAGGGCCCGCAGCACCGAGGTCCGGTCGGGTCCGCCATGCGTTCCTGGCTCGCGTGAGGGCGCCGCGGGGTTGGTCATTCCCTCAGCCTGGGGCGAGATTTCGGCGTAGGTTGACCTCAAGCGGATGCTCCCCGCGCGCACCCCGCGCGGGCTCGCGAATCAGGAGGGTCACGCATGACCGATTCCGACGTCATCACGATCGAAGGCCTCACGAAGTCGTTTGGCAAGTTCCCCGCGCTGCGCGGCCTCGACCTGCGGGTCGCGCGCGGCGAGGTGCACGGCGTGCTCGGGCCGAACGGCGCCGGCAAGTCCACGACGATCCGCGTGCTCCTCGGCCTGCTCCGCGCCGACGCGGGCACCGCATCCGTGCTCGGCCTCGACCCCTGGCGCGACGTCGTGCCGCTGCATCGCCGGCTCGCCTACGTGCCCGGCGACGTGTCGCTCTGGCCAAACATGAGTGGCGGCGAAGCCATCGATCTGCTCGGCTCGCTCCGGGGCGGCCTCAACGAGGCGCGGCGCGACGAACTCATCGACCAGTTCGAGCTCGACCCGAGCAAGCGCGGGCGCCAGTACTCGTAGGGCAATCGGCAGAAGGTCGCGATCGTCGCGGCCCTCGCCTCCGACGCCGAGCTGCTCATTCTCGACGAGCCCACGAGCAGCCTCGACCCGCTCATGGAGAACGTGTTCCAGGAGGTGATTCGCGAGGCGACGGCGCGGGGCGCGACCGTGCTGCTGTCGAACCATATTCTCGCCGAGGTGGAGCAGCTTGCCGACCGACTCAGCATCATTCGCGACGGCGTCACGGTGCGCGCGGGCACCCTAAACGAACTGCGGGCGCATGCCCGCACCGAGGTGCGCGCGACGCTCGAGCGGCCGATCGACCGGGCCGCGCTGCACGGACTGCACGACGCGCACGTCGACGGCGCCCGGCTCACCGCCGCCGTCGACAGCGATCGCGTGAGCGATGCCTTGGCGCGCCTCGCGCCGTACGGCATCGTCGCGCTCACCGTCGAGCCGCCGTCACTCGAGTCGCTCTTTCTCGACCTGTATGAGGACCGCTGATGAGCGCGCTCACCGGCGCGGGCACCCTGCTGCGGGCCAACCTGCGCTACGACGGGCGACGCTTCGCGCCGTGGATCGCGATCGCGACGCTGCTGCCAGTATCGTCGGTCGTCGCGTACCCCTGGGTGTTTCCGGATGCGGCGGAGCGCGCCGGGCTCTCGGCCGTCATCGACGGCAACCCGGCGCTCGGGCTGGTGTTCGGGCCCGTGTTCGACCTCTCGACCAACGACGGCTTCACCTCGTGGCGCTCGCTCGCGCTCGGCGGCTTCCTCGTCGCGCTCGGCGCGATCCTCACCGTCACCCGCGCCGCCCGCGGCCAGGAGGATTCGGGGCAGGCCGAGCTACTCGCCTCGGGCGCGCTCGGCCGTGACGCTCGCCGTCGCGGTGGCGGTGATCGGCGCGCATCCCGCCGTCTCGCTCGCCGCTTGGGCCCGCGTGCTCGTCTCGTTCGTGCTCACGCTGCTCGGCCCGACGTTCAAGCTGTGGGACTGGGCGCTCGCGATCAGTCCCTTCTGGCACGTGCCGAGTGTGACCGACGCGAACGCCGACTGGTGGGGGCTACTCTGGATCAGTCTCGTGACGATCGCGCTCACCCTGGTCGGCGTCGTCAGCTTCCGGCGCCGAGACATCGGAAGGTAGGCATGGCACGACCGACACTCGCCGCGCTCGGCCCGCTCGCGCTCGCGGCGGCGCTGTCGCTGAGCGGATGCGCGGCCGACTCGGGCGCGCAGGTGCGCCAGCCGCCGACGGATGCGGGCTTCGACTACCAGCTCGGTGGCGCGTACGACCCACCCGAGGGTGTGACGGTCGTCGAGCGCGACCGCACGGCGGAGCCTGCCGGGCTCGGCTACGACATTTGCTACGTGAACGGCTTTCAAACCCAACCCGAGGCATCGGAGACGTTCGCCGCCGAGCATCGGGAGCTGCTCGTGACGGCGGGTGGCGAGCCGCTCATCGACCCCGGCTGGCCCGACGAATTCCTCTACGACACCTCGACCGAGGCGAACCGCGCCTGGATTGCGGAGCTCGTGGGCGAGGAAATTCACGACTGCCAGGCAGCCGGGTACGACGCCGTCGAGTTCGACAACCTCGACTCCTACCTGCGTGCCGACGGGGCGCTGACCGAGGCCGACAACGTCGCCCTCGCGAGCACCTACGCGCAGCTCGCACACCAGGCGGGCCTCGCGGTCGCGCAGAAGAACGCGGTCGAGCTTGCGAGCCAGCTGCGCGACGTCGGCTTCGATTTCGCGATTACCGAGTCGTGCGCCGAGTTCGACGAGTGCGCCGACTATGCCGACGCGTACCCCGTGGTACTCGACATCGAGTACACCGACGAACTCGGCGAGGCCGGTTTCGCGGCAGCATGCGAGGCACCCGATCGCCCCACGACGATGATCCTGCGCGACCCGAAGCTCGTGGCGGCGGGCGACCCCGACTACGTCTTCGAGGCCTGCCCGCAGTCGTGAATCGGGGGAGTGGGGCCCGTTAGCTCGCGCCGGGCTGCAACGCGAGGCTGTCGCGGTAGAGGTCGATCGCGAGCGCGACGAGCGCGGGCGTGAGCGGGTGCGCATCCTGCGTGCCCCAGATGAGGTGCACGCTGATCGGCGGCGCGTCGCGAATCGGGCGATACGTGATGCCCTCGCGCCGGTATTGCGCCGCCGTCGCCTCCGAACTCACCCCGGTGCCCTCGCCGGCCGCGATCATCGCGAGCCAGTCGTCCATGCCTCCCGTGGGAAGCACGCGCGGTTTCGGTTCGCCGTCCCAGAGCCCGGCATGCGTCGTGCCCGAGGCTCGGTCGACGAGCAGGGTGCGCTCGCGCAGCTCGTCCCACTTCACGCTGCGCCGCCGGGCCCAGGGGTCGTCGGAGGACAGTACGGCGAAGCGCCGCTCGTAGCCAATGAGGGCGTGCGGCCAGGGCCCGAAGCTCACCGGGTCGCGCACCACCGCGATGTCGCAGAGCCCCTGGCCGAGGCCACCGTTGGCGAGGTTGTGGTGCACCAACCGCAGCGTGGTGCCGGGATGCTCGCGCTGCCACCGCCGCTGGAAGGCCTGGGTGCGCGCGCCGAACGACGACCACGCGTGGCCGAGGAGCACAGTGTCGGCGCCCGACGCCGCCTCGCGCAGCAGCTCATCCACCGACGCGAGGGTGGCCCGCGCCCGCGGCAGGATGCGCGTGCCCGGGGTCGTGAGCCGTACCGAGCGGCTGTTGCGCACGAGCAGCTGTACGCCAAGCGCGCGCTCGAGCGAGCTGATGTTGCGCGACACCGCGGCCTGCGACACGTCGAGCTGCTGCGCGGCACTCGTGAAGCTACCGGCATCGACGACGGCAACGAAGTGCTGCAGGTGCCGCAGCTCGAGGCGATCTGGGCCAAACACATCCATACGCTCAGCGTATCAATGGCCGTTCAATTGCATTTTGCGTAATGATGGCGCGACCGTAGCGTGGGCAGCATGGCCCGCAGCCTGTCCCCGCAGCATTTGCCGACCGCGCCGGTTCCCGCTCCGATCGAGAGCACGGGGCGGCAGCGGGCGACCGGCGTGGCGCTCATGCTCACGGCGGGGACCTCGACGCTGTTCGGCGCCTCGTTCGGCGCCCTCGCGTTCCCCGCGATCGGCCCGGTGGGCGTCGTTGCGGTGCGGCAATGGGTGGCGGTGATCGTGCTCGGCGCGGCGGCGCGGCCAAAGTTCTGGCGATTCCGGGCCTCGCAGTGGCGGCCGATCCTCGTGCTCGCCTTCACGTTCATGCTCATGAATCTCTGCGTGTACGTCGCCATCGACCGCATCGGGCTCGGACTCACCATCACCCTCGAATTTCTCGGGCCCGTCGCCGCGCGAATCGAGAGCGGCATGCCCCAGCCTTAGGCAAAGTAGCCCATCGCCATGCCGAGCAGCGAGCACATGGCCCAGCCGGCAACGCCGTAGTGGAACATCGTCCACACCACCGAGTCCTGCAGCGCCGCGGCGCTCTGCGGGTCGGCGTCGGGCGGCGTCATGTACTGCGTGATCGGGCCGGTCACCGAGTAGAACAGCATGTCGATGTCGATGTCGACGCCGGCGGCGTGCGCACCATGGAGTACGCGACGCTCATCTTCGCCCTGCCGGTCACGATCGTGGCGCGGCTCGTGATGGCGGCGTTCCAGAAGGTGTTGCGCATGTAGAGGGCCGAGCGCGAGGGCGGTCGCCTGCGCCGCCGCACGGTCGCGGCGACCGGCGGCAGCGTGCCCGAGAAGACCTGTCGCCAGCGGCTCGCGAAACTGCGCGGTACTTGAACCGGACCAACCAGGGCTCGTCCTAGCACTCGGGGAATTTCCCGGCAGAAGTGGTATCGCTCCCCGCCCTCGAACGGCGTGCAGCCGCACGAAAATGTTCGGATTTACGCATGCTGGGGTCGCGTTCAGCCCCGTGCTGCAATAATTGAATGCCATTTACCGCTTCAACGCCGAACCCAGAATGGAGCAGTCCAGAATGACCACCTTTGCTGTCATTAACCCCGCCACGGGAGAGACTCTTGCCGAGTACCCCGACGCGACTGCGGCCGAGATCGAGCAGGCGCTCGCATCGACGCAGCAGACCTACCAGGAGTGGTCGCGCAAGACCACGGTCGCCGAGCGGGCGAAGCTCGCGGTGCGTCTCGGTGAGCTGTTCGAGGAGCGCCAGGAGGAGCTTGGCGCGATCATCAACCGCGAAATGGGCAAGCCGCTCGACCAGTCGATCGGCGAGGCCGAGTTCTCGGGCGCCATCTCGAAGGCGTTCGGTGAGAACGCCGAGAAGTGGCTCGCCGACGAGGAGCTCGAGGTGGAGGACGGCCTGCGCTCGTTCTTCCGCTTCCAGGGCACCGGCGTGATCCTCGGCATCATGCCGTGGAACTACCCGTACTATCAGGTCGCCCGCTTCGCCGTGCCGAATCTGATCCTCGGCAACACCGTGATCCTCAAGCACGCGGCCCAGTGCCCCGAGTCGGCGCTCGCGCTGCAGCAGCTCTTCCTCGACGCTGGCTTCCCTGAGGGTGCCTACGTCAACGTCTTCGCGACGCACGAGCAGCTCTCGGACATCATCGCCGACGACCGCATCCAGGGTGTCTCGCTCACGGGTTCGGAGCGCGCGGGCGCGATCGTCGCCGAGCAGGCCGGCAAGCACCTCAAGAAGTGCGTGCTCGAGCTCGGTGGGTCCGACGTCTTCGTCGTGCTCGAGGGCACCACGAACATCGACCGCGCAGTGCGCCACGCTGTCGGTGGCCGCATGGAGAACACCGGCCAGGCCTGCAACGGCTCGAAGCGCATCGTCGTGCACGAGTCGGTCTTCGAGGAGTTCGCGCAGAAGTTCAAGGAGGCCATCGCCGGCCAGTCGTACGAGAACGGCGACTTCGGCCCGCTCTCGTCGGCCGGTGCGACGAGCACCCTGACCAAGCAGGTGCAGGGCGCGCTCGACCAGGGTGCCGAGCAGCTCGTCGGCAACAACACGCCCGACGGCAACCTCTACACGCCTTCGGTGATCACGGGCATCACGCCCGAGATGGACGTCTACAGCCAGGAGCTCTTCGGCCCCGTCGCGCAGCTCTACAAGTTCTCGACCGACGACGAGGCGATCAGCCTTGCGAACTCGTCGCCGTACGGGCTCGGCTCGGCCGTGTTCTGCGACGACGAGGCGCACGCCGAGGCTGTCGGCAACCAGCTCGACGTCGGCATGGTGTTCATCAACGCCACCGGCCTCGAGGGAGCCGACGTGCCCTTCGGCGGCGTGAAGAAGTCGGGCTACGGCCGTGAGCTCGGCAAGGTCGGCATGCTCGAGTTCGCGAACAAGAAGCTCTTCCGCTTCGCCGCGAAGAAGTAGCGCACAACGGAAACGGCCCCGGAATCCACGCTGGTGGGTTCCGGGGCCGTTTTCGCTTGCTCGGCGACGCTAGTAGCGCACCGGCTCGATGCCGAAGGCGCGCGCGAGGTGGTCGATGCGCTCGGCGCGCTTGAGGCGCGGCAGGTCGCTGCCGTCACGCACGATGCGGCCGCGCGCGTCGAACTCGGCGATGAAGTCGCGCGCCCAGCCGACGTCGGCGGGCGGCGGGCTCAGGCACTCGTTGATGACCGGCAGCTGGTTCACATCGAGGCACAGCTTGCCGGTGAGGCCGAGGCTGACCGCGGTTTCGGACTGATCGCGGATCACCGGGTGGCTCTTGCTCACGGTCGGGCCGTCGATCGGGCCGGTGAGGCCGGCGATCGCGCTCGCCGTCGTGAGGCGCGAGCGGGGGTAGGCCATGGCGAGGTCCGACGCCTCGGTGCCGGTGTCGCGGCGGTAGTCGCCCGAGCCGAACGCGAGGCGGAACACGCCCTTCGCCTGGGCGATCGCGACGGCCGACTCGATGCCGAGGGCCGACTCGATGAGCGGAATGACGGGGGTGTTCCCGCCGAGGCGGTCGAAGGTCTCCGAGACCTCTTCGGGAAATTCGGTCTTCGCGAGCATGACGCCCTGCAGGCCCTTTACCCCGGCGAGGTCGTCGACGTCGCCCGCCCAAAACTCGGTGCTGCGGGGGTTGATGCGCACCCAGGCCGAGCCGCCGCCGGCGAACCACTCGAGCACATCCTCGCGCGCCTCGTTCTTGTAGTTCGGGTCGACGCCATCCTCGAGGTCGAGGATGAGCTGGTCGGTACGGGATGCGCGGGCCGAGTCGAACTTGTCGGTCGAGCGGGCAGAGAGAAGTAGCCACGACCGCGAGATCTCCGGAGGAACCTCGAGTTTCTGCTTCGGCGAGTTCGACATGCATTCCCTTTCGTGAGAGTGGCCCGACTAGCAAGCCTAGCCAACATGGGCCCGTGAGGGCAGCAGTGTTGGGCCAGCGATACGCAAGCCGCATCGCCCCTTTCGCGCAGCGGGGTGATGCGAGGCGGGGGTTACGCCTTCGCCTCGTTGCGGCGAACGACCTCGGTGATCCAGATCGGCGCGAACGGCGACGTGCAGTTCGGGGGAGTCGGGTAGTCCTTGAGCACCTCGAGCCGCTCGCCAATGTCGATGGCTCGCTCGCGCAGCTCGGGGTTCGCGATGCCGATTTCGGCGAGGGTCTGGTTCATCGCCCACTGCAGGCGCTCGGGCGCATCCCGCATCTCGCGCTCAATCTGGTCGAGCAGTGCTGGCCCGTCGATGCCCTCGGGGCTCTTCACGACGCGCTCGCTCGTAAGTGCCCACCCGGCGCTCGCGACGACGGCGTCCGCGTCGGCGAACCATTCCTCGCGCAGCGATTCCGAGTGCTTGCTCTTCTTCACCACGTAATTGACGATCCAGTCCTGCTCCTTGGGCGTGTTCGCGCCCCGCAGCCAGTCGTTGAGCTCGGCACGGTCGAACTCGCGCGGCTTGCAGATGAGGAGCGCGAGCAGGCGGCCGTTCGGGTCTTCGGTCGCCCAGAGTTCGCGCGCGAGTGGTTGCTGCTTTTTCACGCGCTTCGCGATCGCGCGCAGCTTCGTGAGGTTGACCGAGTGCGCGTCGCCATGCTTTGCGTTGATGGCGGCCATCTTCGGGTCGCTGATGGTGTCGAACTCGGCGAGCAGCGCGGGCACGTTCTCAGTCATGGCGGTCTCCTCGGGGCTGGCCTGGGTGGTTCACCCTCAGCCTAGTAAGGCACGGCGGTTGCTGGGGGTTGACCTGGGCTAGGTTCCATGGTTAGTTAGTTGAGTAATGAACCACGGCGGTGGTGAACCCATCGCCTTGACCGACCGGAGGTGACATGCTCGACGATTCCAAACCGCTGTTCATCGCGGTGGCCGAACAGATCGAAGATGGCATTCTCGACGGCACCTACGCCGAAGACAGCGCCGTCCCCTCTACCAACGAACTGGCCGCATTTTTGCGGATCAACCCGGCCACCGCCGGCAAGGGACTCAACCGCCTTGTCGATGCCGGCATCCTCACGAAGCGCCGCGGCATCGGCATGTTTGTTGCCGTCGGCGCGATCGACCGCCTGCGGAGCCGTCGCAAGGACGGCTTTCGCGAGCAGTACATCCGGCCGCTGCTGCGAGAAGCCGCGCAGCTCGGCATCCGCCCCGAAGAGATCGCCACCATGATCACGGAGGAGACCACCTCATGAACGCTATCGAACTCACCAATGTCAGCAAGCACTTCCGCGACGTCCACGCGCTCGACGACGTCTCCGTCACCCTCGACGAGCACCGAATTTACGGTCTGCTCGGCCGCAACGGTGCGGGTAAGACCACCCTGATGAAGCTGCTCACGGGGCAGCAATTCGCGACCTCCGGCAGCGTGCGGGTGTTCGGCGAGAACCCCGTCGAGTCGGCGCGCGTGCTGTCGCGCACCTCGTTCATCCAAGAGAGCCAAAAATACCCCGAACAGTTCCGCGCGAGCGACCTGCTCGACATCACCGCGGGGCTTTACCCCGAGTGGGACGCCGACTTCGCGGCGCAGCTGGTCGAAGACTTCCGCCTGCCCGTGAAACGGGTGATCCCGAAGCTCTCGCGCGGCCAGCTCTCGGCCGTCGGTATCATCATCGGCCTCGCCTCGCGGGCACCGCTCACCATCTTCGACGAGCCGTACCTCGGCCTCGACGTGATCGCGCGCCGGTTGTTCTTCGACCGCCTGCTTGCCGACTTCGGTGAGCATCCGCGCACCGTCCTGCTCTCGACTCACCACATCGACGAGGTCTCGAAGCTGCTCGAGCACGTCGTGCTGCTCGACGAGGGCCGCGTGCTCGCCGACGCCTCGGTCGACGAACTGCGCAGCGCGGCGACCGAGGTCTCGGGGCGGGCCAGCGACGTGCGCGCCTTCGCCGCCGACCGCGAGACACTGCAGCTGCAGACACTCGGCAGCCTCGCGACGGCCGCGGTGCTCGGCGACCGGGGCGAGATCGTCGCCGCGGCATCCGCCGCTGGGCTCGACACCGCGCCCGTGTCGCTGCAGGACTACATCGTTCACCTCACGACCTCGGCGGCGCCGGGCGCCGTCACGGCAGGAAAGGAGTAGCCATGCGCTACAAGAGTGTCGTCAAAATGCACACCGTCAACCGCATGCAGACGTACGGCTGGCCGCTCGTGATTATGCTGATTGCGATGGCCTTCGTCATCGCGATCGGCCTCACGGTGCACTCGGTGTCGGACGCCGAGGGCGTCGAGGGCATGAACAATGGCATGCGCTTCAACGGCGCGATCTTCACCGTGCTCGGCCCGATCGTCATGCTCGGCTTCATCTCGATGGGGCAGTACTTCCCGCTCGCCCTCGGCCTGGGGCTGACCCGGCGCGAATACGTGCTCGGCACCTCGCTCGTGTTCCTCGGCTACGCCGTCGTGTTCACCGCGATCGTGCTCATCGGCAAGAGCATCGAGCTCGCAACGGACGGCTACGGATTGCGGGTTCGGTTCTTTGATGTCGCGTACGTCGGCTTTGGCCCGCTGTGGCAGACGGCGATTCAGACTTTCCTTATCGCCATGAGCGCGATGCTCGTGGGTGCGGCGTTTATCTCGGGCTACTTCCGCTGGCGCCAGACCTTCATCTGGAGCTTCTTCGTCACCGTGGCGGTAGTTGGCCTCGCCGTCGCGATTCTGTCGATGCGGTCGTTCGAATTCGCGACGTGGTTCGGGAGCCTCTTCACCCTCGACTGGTGGGCATACATGCTCACCCTCGCCATCGTTGCCGTGGTCTCGGGCGTGGCCTGGCTCGTGCTCGTGCGGCGCACCCAGCTGCGCTAGCACGAGGCCTGCGAAACTGGCGCCCGGGCGGGTCATGTGCCCCGCCCGGGCGCCAGTAGTGTGAGCGGGTGAGCTCCAGTCAGAACTTCGACGCGGTGTCGGTGCAGCAGCGCACCATGTGGGTGCTCGTGGGCATGCAGGTAATCGGCATGATCGGCGTGGGAGCGGCGCCTTCGGTGGGCATCCTGCTCGCGAATGAGGTCACCGAGAATGAGGCCGTCGCGGGGCTCGCCCGAAGCTCTACCACGCTCGGCGCGGCGCTCTTCGGCCTGCCGCTGGGCAGCCTTGCCGCCCGCTTCGGGCGCCGCACCGCGCTGACCCTCGGCTGGTTCGTGGCCGCGTTGGGTGCCGGCCTGCTCGTCCTTGCCGCTCAGGGGGCGCTCGTCGTGCCGCTCTTTCTCGGGCTCTTTGGCATTGGTGCGGGCACGGCGGCCGGCCTGCAGTCCCGCTTTGCCGCGACCGACCTCGCCCCCGCATCCGCGAAGGCAAGGTCGCTCGCGCTCGTCGTCTGGGTCGGCACGCTCGGGTCGGTGCTCGGGCCGAACCTCGGTGTGCCGGGAGCCTGGCTCGGCGAACGGCTCGGGCTCACGGTGTTCGCGGGCGCATTTCTGATCGCCGCGGTCTGCCTCGCGGTCGCGGCGATGGTGGTCTGGTCGCTGCTGCGGCCCGATCCACTGCGCACGTTGCAGCTGATGGCGCCAGCACCTCTTGCGAGCGACACGCACCGTGGCACGCGGCTTCGGCTCGTCGCGGCTGAAATCCGGCGCAACCCGCAGGCCCGCTACGCGCTCATCGCCATCCTCGTGGCGCAATCGGTCATGGTCGCGGTGATGACGATGACGCCGGTGCATCTCACCCATCTTGGCGACTCGGTCACCATCATCGGCATCACCATCTCGCTCCACGTCGCGGGCATGTACGTGCTTGCGCCCGTCGTTGGCTGGTGTGTAGGGTGGTTCGGCCACCGCGCCACGATCGCGATCGGCGTGGTCGGCCTTGCCGCTTCGTGCATCGTCGGGGCACTGCGCCCCGGCGACACGAACTGGGTCGTCGTCTCGCTCGTGCTGCTCGGCGTGGGCTGGTCATTCGTCAACGTCGCCGCCTCGGCACTTTTCAGCGGGGTAGTGGCGGACGCGCACCGCGCGCAGGCGCAGGGCGGCGTGGATGCGCTCGCGAACCTTTGTGCCGCGGTCGCCGCCTTCGCGTCGGGGCCGCTCATGGCGGCCACGAGTTTCTCGGTGCTTGCGCTCGTTGCCCTTGCGCTGTTAGTTCCCCTCGCCGTGCTCACGGCGGCGGGGCGTCGAGTCGCTCGCTAGGCTCCGCGCAGATCTCGTCGGGCTCGTGGCGGGCGCGTGTTGCCTCGGTTACGAGACCGAAATTAGTTCCAGGTGCTCGGCGTCGCCATCGGCGAGGAATTGGGCGCTCGAGTAGGCGCCGGTGAGATTGATACGAATCTCGATGCTGCCCCCGCTCTGGCCGAAGTGGTCCGAGTCAACGTCGCTGATGGTTGCCCTGGTGATCGACACCGAGATGTCGTCCTCGGCCACCTCGCCGATTTCGGGGTTCGCCTCGACGAGCGCCTCCGCAACGAGCGACTCGATGCCGGCCCAATTGACTTCTCTGAGGGAGAAGAATTCCGCCGTGGATTCCGGCTGGGACGAGTACGGTCCGTCGTGCTCAAACCCACCAGCGCGAATCGTCCAGCCGTCGGTATTGGTGGTATCCGTGCCGATCGGCGCGTTGACCGAGATGATCGCGCTGCCGAGGTAGACCGACTCGACGAGGTCGTGCCCGAGTTCGTCTTCGAGCTTCGGAATGATGAACCCAAGGTAGTCCGAGTCCCAGTTGTTGAGGGTGAGTTGCCCCTGTTGCAGCGCGAGCGCCGTGTAGCTCACGAAACGCGCGTTCGGCAGCACGGCGATTGCGAAGCCGACGATCACGGCTACCGCAAAGAGCACGCGTCGGCCGGCGCGGCCCTGTTTGCCGCGGCCGAGCACCGGCTTTCTCCGGGTGCCATCGTCGCGCACGATGCCGTCGGGAGCGACGCGCAGTTCACCCGCCGCGGTGGCGTCGGGAATCTCGAGCCCTCGGGTCTGCTCGAGCGCGGTACCTGCGGCGGCAGCGTCATTGGCGAGCAGCGCCAGCTCGGGGCCGTCCTCAGTGAGCACGGCGGCTGGGTGCACCGTGCCCTGTTGGAACAGGCCGAGGTCGGTCAGACGAATGACCTTGCGCAGTTTCGTGCGGTACGCGAGACCGTGGGCCGAGCGCACGGTTAATTCCAGTTCGCACAGCGGCTGGTCATTCAGCTCGGTGCCGGTGGTGCGGATCTTGTCGATGCGCGCGACGGCGCCGCGTCGCTGCCGAAGCGCCGTTTCAATCAGCTTCGGCGCGGCGCTCGCCATGCCGACGTCCGACACCGAAGCGAGGATGATGAGGATGCTGGCGAGCACCAACACCACCATCCCGACGGTGAACGTCCACGTAAACGCGTCCCAGGCACCGAGCAACGACATGGAAATGGCGGCGAGCACCATCCCGAACGCAATGAACCAGATAACTCGCAACACGATGTCGTTGCTTGCCCTGGTGGCTAGCGGATGGCGTGCGCGCGAATGAAAGCCCGCAGCTGTTCGGCATCGTCGGGCATGCTCACGGTGCGCTGCGGCCGCTGCAGGAGGTCGGCGAGCTCCTCGGAGACCTCGGGGTCGCGGTCGATCGCCTCGCGCACCGTTTCGGCGAACTTCTGCGGCTTCGCGGTCTCGAGCACGAGCATGGGCACGCCGGGCTCGTGGAAGCCGCGCGCGACGGTGACGCCGTCGGCGGTGTGCGGGTCGAGGATGTAGTCCGACTTCTCATACGTCGCGCGGATCGCGGCGATGCGGTCGAGGTGCGTGCTCATGCCGCCCACGATGCCGAACTCGGGTACGAAGCGCGGTTGCTCGGCCGAGAGGTCGAGTGTGCCGGTGGCGTCGAGTTCCTCCCAAGCTGCGCGCAGCTTGGCCGGGTCGCTGCCAAGCAGCGTGTAGATGAAGCGCTCGAGGTTCGATGCCTTCGAGATGTCCATCGACGGGCTCGAGGTCGCGAGCGTCTCGGCGCGCGAGCGCGGCGCGTAGATGCCGGTGCGGAAGAACTCATCGAGCACATTGTTCTCGTTCGTCGCGAGCACGAGCAGGAAGACCGGCACTCCCATCTGCTTCGCCAAGTGCCCCGAGAAGATGTTGCCGAAGTTGCCCGACGGCACCGAGAACGAGACCTGCGTGCCCGCGAGGGTCGCCGCATCCGCCCCCGACTCGGCGAGCGCGTCGGTCACCCGCAACCAGGCCCAGAAGTAGTAGACGACCTGTGCCGCGACGCGGCCGAGGTTGATCGAGTTCACGGTGCCGAGGGTGACTTCGGCCTTGAACTCGAGGTCGCCGTTGAGCGCCTTGACGAGGTTCTGGCAGTCATCAAAGACGCCCTCGACGGCGATGTTGTGGATGTTGTCATCCTGCAGCGAGTACATCTGGGCGCGTTGGAATTCGCTCATGCGGCCCTGGGGCGAGAGCATGAACACCCCGATGTTCGGCTTTGACCGGAACGCATACTCCGCCGCCGAACCGGTGTCGCCGGAGGTGGCACCGAGGATGTTGAGGGTCTCGCCGCGCTGCTCGAGCACGTAGGGAATCGCCTCACCGAGGAACTGCATCGCCATGTCCTTGAACGCGAGCGTCGGACCCTCGGAGAGGCCGACGAGCGAAAGCTGCTCGTCGAGCTTCGTGATCGGCACGACCGCCGAGAACTGCTCGCCGTAGGCCCGGGCGCAGATCGCGTCGAGGTCCTCGCGCGGGATGTCGGTCCAGAACAAGCCGATCACCTCGGCCGCGAGCTCGGGGTAGCTCAGCCCTCGCCACGACTCGAGCTGCTCGCTCGTCACCTGCGGAATCTCCTGCGGTACGACGAGGCCGCCGTCGGGCGCGAGCCCCTCAAGAAGAATGTCGCTGAAGGATGCGGGCTGCATGCCGCCGCGTGTGGATACGAACTGCACTGGGGTCCTCTTTTGACTCGACGACTACTCGTGTCCATTCTGCCAGGGGTAGGTGACCGACCCGCGCCCAGTGGCAAGATTGGGCGCATGACTGCGACCCAGCCGCATCCCGCCGACCAGCACGACCTCATTCGGGTGCACGGCGCTCGCGAGAATAACCTCAAGAACGTGTCGGTCGATCTGCCGAAGCGTCGCCTCACCGTATTCACCGGGGCGTCGGGCTCGGGCAAGAGCTCGCTCGTCTTCGACACCATCGCCGCCGAGTCGCAGCGCATGATCAACGAGACCTATAGCGCGTTCGTGCAGGGCTTCATGCCGTCGCTCGGCCGCCCCGAGGTCGACCTGCTCGAGGGGCTTACGACCGCGATCATCGTTGACCAAGAGCGCATGGGCGCGAACTCGCGCTCGACGGTCGGCACTGTGACCGACGCGAACGCGCTGCTGCGCATCCTCTTCTCTCGCCTGGCCGAGCCGAACCTCGGCTCGCCGCAGGCCTACTCGTTTAACGTCGCGTCGGCCTCGGGCCAGGGCGCCGTGTCGGTGCAGGGCGGCAAGAAAGAGGTGCGCCGTTTCGAGGTGCTCGGCGGCATGTGCCCGAACTGCGATGGAATGGGGCAGGTGAGCGATCTCGACCTCGACGAGCTTTTCGACAAGAACAAGTCGCTGCGCGAGGGGCCGTTCGACATTCCCGGGTACACGCCCGACGGCTGGAACGTGAAGATGTTCATCGACTCGGGCTTCTTCGACCCCGACAAGAAGATCAAGGACTTCACGGAGCAAGAGCGCCACGACTTCCTCGACAAAGAACCGACGAAGATCAAGTTCAACGGCATCAACATCACCTACAACGGCCTGCTGCCGAGCATCCAGAAGTCGTTCCTGCAGAAGGACCGCGAGTCGATGCAGCCGCACATCCGCGCGTTTGTCGATCGCGCTGTCGCGTTCCGGCCGTGCCCCGAGTGCGGCGGCACACGTCTCGCGCAGCCCGCTCGCGAGTCGAAGATCGCGGGCAAGCACATTGGCGAGCTCTGCGCGATGCAGCTCACCGAGCTCGCCGCGTGGGTGCGCGAACTGGATGCGCACGAGGCCGCCCCGCTGCTGCGCTCGCTCTCGCACCTGCTCGAGTCGTTCGTGCGCATCGGCCTCGGCTACCTCTCGCTCGATCGGGCCTCGGGCACGCTTTCTGGCGGCGAGGCGCAGCGTACGAAGATGATTCGCCACCTCGGCTCCTCACTCACCGACGTCACCTATGTCTTCGACGAGCCGACCGTCGGCCTGCACCCGCACGACATCGAGCGCATGAACGAGCTGCTGCGCGAGCTGCGTGACAAGGGCAACACCGTGCTCGTGGTCGAGCACAAGCCCGAGACCATTCAGATCGCCGACCACGTCGTCGACATCGGGCCTGGCCCGGGCACGGCCGGCGGCACGATCACCTTCGAGGGCACCGTCGACGAGCTGCGCCGCAGCGACACGCTCACCGGCCGCCACCTCGACGACCGCACTCAGCTCAAGGAGGTCACACGTTCGTCGACCGAGGCGATCAAGGTGCGTGGCGCGAGCACGCACAACCTCAAGGGTGTCGACGTCGACATCCCGCTCGGCGTGCTCACCGCCATTACGGGCGTCGCGGGCTCGGGCAAGAGCTCGCTACTTGGCGACGTTGTGGGCAAGGATGACCGGGTGATCCTCGTCGACCAGTCGGCGATCCGCGGTTCGCGCCGCAGCAACCCCGCCACCTACACGGGCATGCTCGACGGCATCCGCAAGGCGTTCGCGAAGGCAAACGGCGTGAAGCCGTCGCTGTTCTCGCCGAACTCCGACGGCGCCTGCCCGAACTGCAAGGGCGCGGGCGTCATCTACACCGACCTCGCGATCGCCTCGGGCGTCACCACGACCTGCGAGGTCTGCCAGGGGCGCCGCTTCGACGGCGAGGTGCTGCAGTACACGCTCGGGGGCAAGGACATCGCCGAGGTGCTCGAACTGCCGGCCGCCGCGGCCGTGGAGTTCTTCGCCGAGGGCGACGCGCGCATCCCCGCCGTGCACAAGATTCTGCTGCGCCTCGTCGACGTCGGCCTCGGCTACATCACGCTCGGCCAGCCACTCACGACGCTCTCGGGCGGCGAGCGACAGCGCCTCAAACTTGCGAACGAGATGACCGAGAAGGGCGCGATCTTCGTGCTCGACGAGCCGACCACCGGCCTGCACCTTGCCGACGTCGAGCAGCTGCTCGGGCTCATCGACCGCCTCGTCGACGGCGGCAAATCGGTGATCGTCATCGAGCACCACCAGGCCGTCATGGCCCACGCCGACTGGATCATCGACCTCGGCCCCGGCGGCGGCAACGAGGGCGGCGAGATCGTGTTCGAGGGCACGCCGCGCGAGCTCGTCGAGGCCCGCTCCACCCTGACCGGGCAGCACCTCGCCGCCTACGTCAGCGCGTGACCGTGACCGGCGTGCTCGGCCAGCTGCCCGGCCTGCTGCGGGCGGCCGAGGCGGATGCGCAGGCGGCGCTCGAGCGGGCGCGCGCCGGCGAGGCGCCGATCGTGCCGCACACCCACGCCGTGCCCGGCCGACTCGTGTGCGGCGACAACCTGCGGGCGCTCGCCGAGCTCGTCGTCGGTGCCGAGGCGGGGGAGCGGCGCCCAGCACTTGTCTACCTCGACCCGCCGTTCGATTCGAAGGCTGACTACCGCTCGCGGGTCACGACCGCCCTCGCCGATGGCGAGATCGTGGCGCTCGAACACCTCGCCTACTCCGACCGCTGGGGCGGCGGCACACCCGACTACCTGAGGATGCTCGTGGCCCGGCTCGTGCTCGTGCGCGAGCTGCTCGCCGCCGACGGTGCGGTGTGCGTGCACGTCGACTGGCACGCCTCGCACTGGGTGCGGGTCGTGCTCGACGAAATCTTCGGCGTCGACAACTTCGTCAACGCGCTCGTGTGGAGCTACCGCTCGGGCGGTGCTTCGCGCACGCGCTCGGTGCCCCGCAAGCACGACGACTTGTTGCTCTACCGCCGCAGCGACGCGTTTCGCATCCGCCCGCTCACCGAGCGGCAATATCTCGAGCGGCCGTTCATCGGCAGCAAGGTCGACGACGAGGGCCGCCACTACGTCGACACGTTGCTGCGCGACGTGCTCGAGGGCTCGTTCAATCTCGTGAGCGACGGCGGCGTGCACTCGGTGAGCGTGCGCCCCGTGCTCAACGTCTCGGCCGAACGCACCGGCTACGCCACGCAGAAGCCGCTCGGCCTGCTCGAGGTGCTGCTGCGTTGGACGACGGGCCCCGGCGATCTCGTCGTTGACGCGTTTGGCGGCTCGGGCACGACCGCGCTCGCGGCGGCGAGCCTCGGGCGCGAGTGGATGAGCGTCGACAGCAACCCGCAGGCCGTCGCGACGACGCAGGCGCGGCTCGACGGCGGCGGCCACGAGTACCTCGTGGGGCGCGAGTACTGGGGCGAGGCGAGCATCCGCGCGTCGGTCGATGGAACGACGGTGCGGCTCGAGTCGAGCGCGTGCGCGGCGCTCGGCGCGTTTCGTGCCGCCCGCAACGCGCCGGCCAATGCGGTGACCCGGGTCGGGGCCGACGCCCTCGCCGGCGTCGGCGGGTGGACGCTGCGGTACCGCGACGCGCGCCTCGCGAGTGCGTGGCGGGATGCGCGCGGCCGACTCGAGACCGAGCTTGAGGTTCCGGCAGGCGTCGACCCCGCCGAAGTCACGGTTGAGGTGATCGACCTCGCCGGAGTCACGAGCGTGGCTACGCCGTCGGCGTAACGCGGGTAAATAACTCGGGTCAGCGCCACATTTCGGTGTCGTTTGCGCCTAAAGTCGTAGCTAAGGGCCCGGCGCCGCAGCCGGCTTCTCGGGGAGGAGATGCCATGCACAAGATCAAGAACGTTATTTTCGGTGTGCTGACGTCAATGCTGAGCCTCGTCCTGATTCTCACCGGAGTGAGCGTGGCCCACGCGGCCGACATCACGCCGATCGCCGCGATGCCCCTCGCCGTCACCGGCGCGAGCGGCTTCGGGATCGCCGCGGGCGTGGTTGCGGCCCTGCTCGTGCTGGGCACGGCGCTCATTCTCATCCGCAACCGCCGCAACCGCGACGAGCCCTAACCGCTCGCTTCGGTAGCTCGGCGCCGTTACGCGGCGCTCGGGTCGGGCTGGTGGATGCCGAAGACGTTGTTCTCGGTGTCGAGGAAGTACCCCTGCCACGCCATGCCCGGCAGCGCGTACTTCGGTAGCGCCACGGTGCCACCCGCCGCGAGAATCGCATTGGCGGCTGAGTCGAAGTTGGCGACGCCCATCGTGATCACCGCACCGGCGACGGCGCCGCCGGCGGGCGGGTTCGCGCCCTGCCGCTGCATGATCGCACCGTCGATGCCGTTGCCGACGCCGGTGGTGGCGCCAAAGTACGGCATGCCGGCGTACTCGCTCCAGTCCTCGAGCTTCCAGCCGAACGCGGCCGCGTAGAACTCCGCGGCGCGCTTCGGGTCGGCCGCGTGAATCTCGAAGTGCACGGGGCGGCCCGTGCTCCACTGCGCGTCGGGTGCGGCGCTGCCTTCGGCTGCCGGGGCTGCGGTTGCATCGGTGTCGTTGGCGTTCGACGTGCCCGCGACGGGCGCATCCAGCTGCCCGTCGCTGTGGTGCTCGCTTCGGACTTCGTCGGAGTGGCGAGGGCGGCGGCCAGCGCGTCGTCGTCGTTGGTCTGCTGGGACTCGTTGGTGGTCATAGCGGCTCCTTGTCGTTGGGTGCGCGGGCGGCGCACGAACGGATGAGCGCGGGCTGCGGTGCCCGCGGCGCCAGTGTAAAAACCGCGTCCGAAAGTCGGCTGCGTGGAAGCCGGTACGATCGAAGACACGCTTTCTGCGCGGCACCCCCAGGCCGCGGCAGTGGTGCGGAAGAAAGGTTCCACGTGACGGTCGGCGACACCCTGACGAGCACTCAGCACGACGAATCCCGCGAGTTGGCGGGTATGTTGCGCGACGCGATTGAGGGCGATGTCGACTCGTCGACGCTGCGCCGCGGTGAGTACTCGACCGACGCCTCGAACTACCGCATCGTGCCCAAGGTGGTGGTGTTCCCGCGCTCGGCCGACGACCTCGTCGCGGTCGCCGACGTGTCGCGTGCCACGAGCACGCCGCTGCACATGCGCGGCGCGGGCACGTCGATCGCGGGCAACGCGATGGGCCCCGGCATCGTCGTCGACACCTCGCGCTACCTCAACCGCATTCATGAGATCGACCCGGTCGAGAAGATCGCCCGCATCGACCCGGGCGTCATCGTCGCGCAGCTGCAGAACGCCGCGAAACCGCACGGCCTGCGCTTCGGCCCCGACCCGTCGACGTGGACCCGGTGCACCGTCGGCGGCATGATCGGCAACAATGCCTGCGGATCGCACTCGCTGCGCTTCGGCCGCACCGCCGACAACGTCATCGACCTCGACGTCGTCGACGGTCAGGGCCGCCGCTTTACCGCGGCCGACGACCTCAGCGTCGTGCCGGGCCTGCAGGAGTTCACGACGAGCCACCTCGCGCTGATTCGCACCGAGTTTGGCCGCTTCGGCCGCCAGGTGTCGGGCTACGCGCTCGAGGCGCTTCTGCCCGAACGCGGACACAATCTTGCGCAGTTCCTCGTCGGTTCCGAGGGCACCCTCGGCGTCACGCTCGGCGCGACCGTGCGGCTCGTCGATGTGCCGTCGGCGCCTGTCACCATCGCGCTCGGCTACTCGTCGATGTACGCGGCCGCCGACGACATCCCGTACCTGCTCGAGCAGCGCCCCGGCGCGATCGAGGGTATGGATGCGCGCCTCGTCGACGCCGTGCGTCGCAGCCATGGCGCCGAGGCGGTCTCAGCGCTGCCCGAGGGCGCCGGCTGGCTCCTCATCGAGATGCCCGGCGAGAACGAGGCCGACGCGCTCGATCGCGCGAACAAGCTGATCCGCGCCTCCGCCGCGATCTCCTCGAACGTCATCGCCGACCCGGCCGAGGCGCGCCCGATCTGGCGCGTGCGCGAGGACGGCGTGGGGCTTGCGAGCCGCACGCCGGCGGGGGAGCAGGCCTGGCCGGGGTTCGAGGATGCGGCGGTGCCGCCGGAGCGCCTCGGCGACTATCTGCGTGAGTTCGACAAACTCACCGAGCAGCACGGCATCGAGGGCATGCCCTACGGCCACTTCGGCGACGGCTGCATCCACGTGCGCCTGTCGATTCCGCTCGAGCGCGACGGTGCCGCGATGCGCCGTTTCATGCTCGACGCCGGCCGCCTCGTCGCCGACTTCGGCGGCTCGATCTCGGGCGAGCACGGCGACGGCCGCGCCCGCAGCGAGCTGCTGCCGCTCATGTACTCCGACGAGGCGATCGCCGCGTTCGGCGAGGTGAAGGCGCTGTTCGACCCCCGCAACGTGCTCAACCCCGACGTGCTCGTGCAGCCCGCGGCGCTCGACGCCGACCTGCGGCGCCCGCAAGCCCTGCCGACCCCGCGCATCCGCGGTGGGTTTTCGTGGGCCGAGGACGGCGGCGACTTCACGCGCGCCGTGCACCGCTGCGTCGGCATGGGCAAGTGCCGCGCCGACAACTCGGCCGCGGGCGGGTTCATGTGCCCGAGCTACCAGGCAACGAAGGACGAGACGCACTCGACCCGTGGCCGCGCGCGTGTGCTGCAGGAGGTCACGAACGGCGGCATCATCAAGGGCGGCTTCAGCTCGCACGAGCTCGCCGACTCGCTCGACTTCTGCCTGAGCTGCAAGGCCTGCGCGAGCGATTGCCCGGCGGGCGTCGACGTCGCGGCGTACAAGTCGGAGTCGCTCTACCGCAAGTACAAGGGCAAGCTGCGCCCGATGAACCACTACGTGCTCGGCCAGCTGCCGCGCTGGGAGAAGCTCATGGTGCCGTTCGCGCCCGTCGTGAATGGCGTGATGGGCCAGGATTGGCTGCGCAAGCTGCTGTTGCCGGTCGCGGGCGTCGACTCGCGCCGACGCATCCCGAAGGTCGCGCGCCGCAGCTTCGCGGCCGACCGCCGCCGCGCCGAGAAAGCAGGCGTGGCCCTGCGAGTGACCGATGCCCGCACCAAGACCGACCGCGTGCTCGTGTGGGCCGACTCGTTCTCGAACGGCTTCGCGCCCGGCGTCGACCACGACGTCGTGCGCGTGCTCGAGCGCGTTGGCCTCGAGGTGGTCACGCCCGCGCAGCCCGTGTGCTGCGGCCTCACGTGGATCTCAACGGGCCAGCTCGATGGCGCGCGCAAGCGCCTCGCGCAGCTGATGGACGAGTTCGCCCCGATCGTCGAGTCGGGCGTGCCGGTCGTCGGCGTCGAGCCGAGCTGCACCGCCGTGCTGCGCAGCGACCTGCTCGAGCTGTTCCCCGACGACCCCCGCGCGAAGTTGATCGCCGAGAACACCTTCACGCTTTCGGAGGTGCTCATGGGGCGCTCGCCGGTGACCCCCGACGCCGACGTCGAGCTGCCGCGCCTCGATGGCCTCGAGCTCGTGGTGCAGCCGCACTGCCACCAGCACTCGGTGATGGGCTTCGCGCCCGATCGGCAGCTGCTCACCTCGCTCGGCGCCGAGCTCACGCAGCTCGCCGGCTGCTGCGGCCTCGCGGGCAACTTCGGCCTCGAGAAGGGTCACTATGACGTCTCCGTCGCGGTCGCCGAGAACGCGCTCCTGCCGGCGCTGCGGCAGGCGAGCGACGACGCGATCTTCCTCGCCGACGGGTTCTCATGCCGCACCCAGGCCGAGCAGCTCGCGGGCAAGGAGGGCGTGCACCTTGCGACCCTGCTCGCGCAGCGGTTCTGAGCCGCCGCCCAAACGCCAACGGGGCGTGGTCGCGAGGGAACCCTCGTTACCACGCCCCGTTGGCGTTGCTGGCTCGCTTGGTGAGCTAGCCCTAGACCTGCGCGCCGTCGGTGCGCGGCGTGGGCTCGCCGGTTGCGGCAGCCGACTGCTGCTTCTCAATCTCGGCGCGCACCTCGTCCATGTCGGCCGCTGCGACGGCCTCGATGACCTGCTCAACGGCGGCTGCGGGCAGGGCGCCGGCCTGGTTGAACATGAGCACGCCGTCGCGGAACGCCATGAGCGTCGGGATCGAGCGGATGCCGAGCTCGCCAGCGAGCTGCTGGTTCGCCTCAGTGTCGACCTTGCCGAAGGTGATGTCGGGGTGAGTCTCGCTCACCTTCTCGTAGATGGGGCCGAACTGGCGGCACGGACCGCACCAGGCGGCCCAGAAGTCGACGAGGTGGATGCCCTCGCCAGTCACGGTCTCCATGAAGTTCTGCTCGGTGAGCTCGGTGGTTGCCATAAACGCCTCCTCCTAACCGCACACCCGGTGCGGAGTTCGATCGATAGTGGAGAGAACACACGGCCCGGCGGTCATATTCCGCCGGGCCGTGTGCGTGGGTATCAGTTCTCGCGGTCGGGGCGCTCGAACGGCGAGGCATCGCCATCCACCGCGTCCTGGCCGTCGTCAGTGAAGGCGTCGAAGCTCAACGCATCCGAGTCGCCGCGCTGCGGGGTCTCGGCCTCGGCGTCGGCCGCCAGCGCGTCGAACGGTGACGCATCGCTGGTGTCCGCGTCGGGGGCCGAGTCCTCCGCGCCCGGCGAACTCGGCGCATCCGCGACGATGTCGTCAAACGCCGACGTCGTGGGGGCGTCGTCGGTTGCCGCTTCGGTGTCGTCGCCGAGGAGCTCCGATGCCTTCAGCGGGGTGTCCTCGCGCGAGACGCCGCCGCCCAGCGGAGCGATGGTCTCGGGCTCGGCCTTCTGCTTCGGGGCGTCGTCGTTGGGGTCGGCGACGTTGAGGGTGCCCTCGGTCGTGGTGCGACCTGGCACTTCGTAGTAGTTGTAGAGCTCGTCCTCTTCTTCGGGCGAGAGGTTCTGGTCGATCTCGGTGAAGGGGGCACCGTGCACCTTCGCCTTCTCATAGGGCACGGTGATGCGCTTCTCGGTCTGCTCGGCCTCGTCGAGCGGAATGAAGAACTCCTTGGTGCCAAACATGCCGGTCTTCACCGTGACCCAGTTGGGCTCCTGTGTCTGGTCGTCGAGGTAGACCTGGCCTACGCGACCGATCTTCGCCCCGTTCTTGTCGAACACGGTCGACTGGAAGATCAGCAGCAGCGCGGCCTCGGCCTCGCGCGCGGCGAGCTCCTCCTCGCTCGGCGCGGCGTTCTCGACCTCGCTCGGAGCGACCGAGATCTCGTCGTCGCCGCCCTCGGGCGTCTCGATCGATGCGTCAACGGAGTCGTCCGAGGGGCTCACGGCGTCGGCGGGCACCGACGCTGCGTCGTCGCTGGTCGGGTCGACAGCGTCGTCCTGAAAGTCGTTCGAATCAGCCATTGCTTTCCTCTGCGGTTGGACTTCGCGCGAATACACGCACTGTGCAGACTATCCAATCACGCAGAGCGCCTGCTGCCCGCTAGCGGTCACCGGGTGGCGGCAAGGGCGGCAAACCGTCGGCGAGGCGCTGCTGCGGGGTCGCGTCGTGGTCGTGGGGCTTGACCGGGGCGTCGCTCGTCGCGTCGGCGGGGCGGCCGGCGCCGTTCGCCGGTGGTTCGGATGCGCTGCTTGCTGACTCCGGGCGGGCCGGCTCCCGCTGTGGCTGGGGCTGCGGGCCCTGCTGCGGCGCTGGCTGCTGCGGCGCCGCGGACTGCGGTGCGCCGGGGCCGGCGGGCCAGGTCGGCGGCTGCGGGCCGGAGTTGCCGCGGCCGCCTCGCGGGCCGCCTGGGCCGCGTCGCGCCCGGCGAATGAGGCGGCGGACCACCGCGAACCAGAGCACGGCGATGATGATCGCGAAGATGGCGAGGCCGGGGATCGCGTAGCCGAGGCCCTGGAAGAAACGGCCGAGCGACGAGACGAAGTCGTGCCAGCCCTGGCCGAGGCCGTCGAGGAAGGTGCCGCCGTTGTCGTCATCGGGCGCGGCATACTCGGTGCTGAAGTTCACCGTGACGGTCGACATCGCCACGTCGTCGTCGAGCACCTCGAGCTGGCTTTCGAGGCTCTGCAGCTCGGCCTGGCGCTCGCTGAGCTTCTCCTCGACCTCGAGCAGCTCGGTGACGTTGTCGGTCGCCTCGAGCATGGCCTCGAGGGAGGTGATCGACGACTCGAGCGCGGAAATGCGCGACTCGAGGTCGACCTTCTCCATCGTGACGTCCTGCGAGCTCGACTGCAGGCTCGTCACCTCGCCGAAGTCGCTCAGCTCGGCGATGAAGGCGTCGTTGTGCTCGGCGGGCACGCGCACCGTGACGTAGGCGCTCGGCCTGCTCGAGTCGAGCGACTCGTCGCGCGCCTCGATGTAGCCGTCGTACTTGTCCACGAGGGTGCGCAGCGCTGAGATGGCGCCGGGTACGTCCGTAACGGTGACGTAGGCGGAGGTCGTCGTGATGACGGCGCGCTCGGCGGTGGGGTCCGAGTCGCCGGCCTGTTCCTGGGGCGCGGCCTCGTCTTGGGCCCCGCCTTCGCTCGAGTCGTAGCCTGGCTGCGGTTCGGAGACCTGCTGGTCGGCGTCGCCGGAGGTACCGGGGCCGACGGCACAGGCGGTGAGCAGGCCCACGAGAGCGAACCCACCGGTGAGGGAGGCAATGAGGCGTCGTCGTGTAGGAGTCATGCCCTCAGTCTCCGCGTTCTGCGCAGCAAAATCGTCACCCTGACGTCAGATCGTGACCTGTCAGACACGCAACGGCGGGAGTAGTTTCGCGGTGGGCGGGAACTTTCCGCCCACCGGGCCTAACCGAAGAGGTTCGGGTCTTTGCCCGCGCGCTCGCCGGTGTCGAGCGCCGCGAAGGCCTCGAGGTCGGCTTCGCTGAGGCGCACCTGGAGCGACTCGAAGTTTTCGCGCTGGCGGTCGGCGTGCACCGATTTCGGGATCACGACGTTGCCGATCGCGAGCTGCCACGCGAGGATCGCCTGGGCGGGCGTGCATCCGTGCTGCTGCGCGATGCCCTGCACCGTGGGGTTCTCGAGGTCGATGCCACGGCCGAGCGGCGACCAGGCCTCGGTGACGATGCCGTGCTCGTCGTGGAAGGCGCGCAGCTCGGGCTGCTGGAAGCGCACGTGCAGCTCGACCTGGTTTGCCTCGGGGGTCTCGCCGGTTTCGTCAATGAGGCGCTGCAGGTGGGCCGGCGTGAAGTTGGCGACGCCGATGGCGTGGGCGCGCCCCTCGTCGCGCAGACGGAGCAGGGCCTCCCACGTCTCGACGAACTTGTTCTGCGCGGGCGACGGCCAGTGGATCAGGTAGAGGTTGACCTCTTCGACGCCGAGTTCCTCGAGCGAATCGTCGAACGAGCGCAGGGTGGCGTCATAACCGTGGCTGTCCTGCCACACCTTCGTCGTGAGGAAGACGTCACTGCGGTCGATGCCGCTGCGGCGCAGTCCCTCGCCGACTCCGGCCTCGTTCGCGTAGAGGGTGGCCGTGTCGAAGTGCCGGTAGCCGATTTCGACCGCGGACTCGATCGCGCCGGGCACATCCTCGTTGCTGATCTTGTAGACGCCGAGGCCGAGGAGCGGGATGCGACTGCCGCAGCGAAGTTCACGTGTAGGCGAAAGTTCACTCACGCCCTCGACCCTAACCCTCGGCGGTGACCGGCGCATCCGGCCCGCTAGATCTCCTGCCGGAGATCGATGATGGGTGCTGCTCCGGTATCGGCCTTCGGTTCAAGGCTGGCCTGGCGCAGGTCGGGGTGCCAGCGGATGGTCGCGAACGCCACGAGGAAGGCCGCGGTGACGAGGCCCGCGGCAACGTAGAGGCCGCCGCGCGCGCCGAGGTGGTCGATCGCGATGCCCGCGAGGCTGCTCGCGAGCGATGAACCGAACATGATCGCGGTCGCGAGCCAGCCGAAGGCCTCGGCAGTGTCGCTGAAGCGCACCTTCGCGCTGACGCTCGCGTTCGCGACGGCGATGACGGGCGCACAGGAGGCGCCGGCGACGAACAGCGCGATCGCGAGTAGCCAGGGCGTCTCGGCGACGAGGAGCGCGAGCATGGTGCCGACGACGGCGAGGAACACGCGCGAGGTGAGCGAGCTGCGGCGCATCGGCAGGTTGCCGGTGAGTAGGCCGCCGGCGAACGAGCCGACCGCCGAGACCGCGAGGATCACTCCAGTGATGGGGGAGTCGTGGCCGTAGTGCGCGACGATCGACGCGTCGATGGCGCCCCAGATGCTCAGCGTAAGCATGAGCACGACGCACATGATGACGACGACGGGGTTGCGCAGCACCGCGCCCATGCGCCGAGGCGAGGGTGGAATCTTTACCATGCCGATTTCCGGCGCGCTCGCGAACCAGACGCTGCCGACGAGCAATACGATCGCGGCGATGAGGATCGTGAGGCTCGTGCCCCAGATCGCGCCGATGCCGATCGTGACGAGCGGCCCGAGAATCCAGATGAGCTCCTGCAGCGTCGCGTCGAACGAGAAGAGCGTGACGAGCTTCGGCCCGCGCACGAGGGTGGGGTAGACGGTGCGCACGGCGGACGACACGGGCGGTACCGTGATGCCGGCCACGAACGCCACGGCGGCGGTGAGCCAGGTGGGCATCGGCACGAGCGCGATCGCGCCGAGCGCGAGGGCGCAGATGAGCATGGTGGGCACGAGGATGCCGCGCATGCTGAAGCGACTCATAAGGCGGCCGCCGAGCGGGCCGGCAATGCCCTCGGCGATGCCGAACGCGGCGAGCACGATACCGGCGGCCGTGTAGCTGCCGAGGCGCTGCTCGACGTGAATGAGCAGCCCGATCGCGAGCATCCCGGTGGGAAAGCGGGCAGCAAGCTGCGAGAACAGGAGCCGGGCAACTCCGCGCGACCGCAGCACCTCAAAATAG
Source organism: Gulosibacter sediminis (assembly GCF_023370115.1). NCBI lineage: Bacteria > Bacillati > Actinomycetota > Actinomycetes > Micrococcales > Microbacteriaceae > Gulosibacter > Gulosibacter sp. ACHW.36C. The sequence goes on from NZ_CP097160.1 coordinate 909,599, forward strand.
TGACGCACGCCACGAGCCTAGTTGAGGGCTCGCGGCGTGCGTGACGGTGAAACTGGCGCGCTTACGCGTCCCAACCGGATGCGCGCAGGGCGTCGCGGACGGCGTCCTTGACCGAGTAGGGCACGAGCGTTCCGCGCACCTCGACATCCTGACGGTGGCCGTGGCCGCCGACAAAGATGATGTCATTCTCGTTCGCGAGCGATACGGCCTTGGCGATGCCCTCGGCTGAGTCGCCGATCTCGTAGACCTCGCGGTCGGGGAACTCGGTGTGGAGCGTGTCGACGAGCGTCTTGCGGATCGCCGCGGGGTCTTCGAAGCGCGGGTTGTAGTCGGTGACGACAACGACGTCGGCGATCGCTGCCGAGCGGGCCATGTCGGGGCGCTTCGTCTGGTCACGGTCGCCATCGGCGCCGAACACCATGAACAGGCGGCCCTTCGTGAACTGGCGCAGCGTCGTGAGCACGGCCGCGAACGAGGCAGGCGTGTGGCCGTAGTCGACGTACACGCGGGGGCCGGAGCCGCCCGGGTTGACGGGGTCAAGGCGGCCGGGCAGCGTGAACTCGACGCCACGCTCGGTGTCGAGGGCCGCGAGGAAGCGGTCGAAGGCAAAGCCGGCCTCGACGAGGGCGACGACGGCGAGCGCGAGGTCGACGGCGACGAACGAGCCGGGCTGATTGACCCAGCTTGTGAGCGAGCGGCCGTCGGGCGAGGTGAGCGTGAACTCGGTGCGGTCGAGCTCGACCTCTCGGGTCGTGACGTGCCAGTCGGCCGCGGTCTGCGCATCCGTGCTGATCGTCGTGACTGGCACCTTCGCCTCGTTCGCGAGCCGAGCACCCCACTCGTCATCGACGAGGGTGACGGCGTGGCCGACCCGGTCGGGCGTAAACAGCGCGAGCTTCGACGCGAAGTAGTTGTCCATCGTGCCGTAGTCGTCGAGGTGGTCCTGTGCGAAGTTCGTGAAGATGGCGCTCGAGAAGAACAGGCCATCGATGCGGTGATGCGTGATCGCCTGCGCCGACACCTCGATCGCGGCGGCTTCGACCTCGGCGAGGCGGAAGGCGGCGTTCAGCGCGTGCAGGTCGTCGGCCTCGGGCGTCGTGAGGCGGCCGGAGTCGCGGGTCGTGATGCTCGTGTCGCCGATGCGACGTTCGACCGTGCCTGAGAGGCCGCTGCGAATGTCGAGCGCGCGCAGGAGGGCGTCGACGAGGTAGGCGGTGGTGGTCTTGCCGTTCGTGCCGGTCACGCCGATGAGCACGGGGGAGTCGCGGTGCGTGCCGTAGACGAGCGCGGCCACCTGGCCGAGCACCGCGCGGGGGTCCGGATGCACGAGCACTGGCAGGCCTGTCTCGCTCGCGAGCTCGACGCCGGTCGGGTCGGTGAGTACCGCGGTGGCACCGGATTCGGCCGCCTTGCCCGCGAACTTCCCACCGTGCGTGCGTGCGCCGGGGAGTGCGACAAAGAGCGAGCCCGCGACGACAGTGTTGGTCGAGCTCGAAACACCGTTCACCTCCACGTCACCGTTGGTGGCTGTGGGGTCGGCAAAAGTCGCGCCGACGGCCTGGGCGATCGCTGCAAGGCGTGTCGCGGGAAGACCTTCGGGGCGTGCGGGGTTGTAACTCATGGGTGCTCCGTAAGACGGGTTGAGGGCCGGTACGAACGCTAGTGGATCGGCGTCCGGAACGGCACTTGGACACGGTGAGGGGCCGCAGATTTGCCGGGTCGTTCGCGCCAGGCAAAGCATGTCGGAGGCTCATGGTCGACTTGTCGTGTCAGTGTGCATCGAACTGTGGAGGCCGTGTGGATAACACCCGAAAAACTGTGCAGACACGCCGTGAATCTGTGGATGTTCATGTGGATAATTACACGCTTGTAATCCGAGATGTAGTGGTGCTAGATTCCTTGAACACAACATCTAGTGGCGCCACCGCTTCGGAGACACCATGACGATCGCAAAGTTTTACCCCAGTCAGATCTCGCTTAGTTAGGCAGCAGCATGACCGTTTCCGTGTACAGCAAGCCCTCCTGCGTTCAGTGCACCGCGACCTACCGTGCCCTCGACAACCAGGGCATCGAGTACGAAGTCTTCGATGTGTCGGCTGACGACAAGGCGCTCGAGGCCGTCAAGGCGCTCGGGTACCTCCAGGCGCCCGTCGTCGTGACCGAGGACGACTCGTGGTCGGGCTTCCGCCCCGACAAGATCACCGAGCTCGCGCAGCTGCGCAGCGCATAACTTCGGGAGGTGTCATGTCTGGCCTCGTGTATTTCTCGAGTGCTTCGGGAAACACGCACCGGTTTCTGACCAAGCTGGGGCGCGAGGCCAGGCGCATCCCTCTCTTTACCTACGAACCCACGATCCTCGCCGACGAGCCCTATGTGCTCATCGTTCCCACCTACGGCGGGGGTACACCGAAAACCGCGGTACCCAAGCAGGTCATTAAGTTCTTGAACCTCCCAGAGAATCGGGAGCTGCTGCGCGGCGTCATCGGCGCCGGGAACACCAACTTCGGTCGGGCCTACGGTCTGGCAGCCGACGTCATCGCGGCGAAATGCCAGGTACCCGTGCTCTACCGCTTCGAACTCTTCGGCACTCCAGAAGATGTGCAGAACGTCAACAAGGGATTGGACCAGTTTTGGCAACAGCAACCGACGCTCGCGACGACGTGATCACGATCGAGGCCCCGAAGAAGGGGCAGAGCTCGGGTATTGACTACCACGCGCTCAACGCGATGCTGAACCTCTACGACGCCGAGGGGCGAATTCAGTTCGACAAGGACCGTGAGGCGGCGCGCGAGTACTTCCTGCAGCACGTCAACCAGAACACCGTGTTCTTCCACGACCTCGAAGAACGCCTCACCTACCTCGTCGACAACGAGTACTACGAGGGTGGCGTCATCGAGCAGTACTCGCTCGAGTTCATTGGTCAGCTGCGCGACCGCGCCTACCGCGCGAAGTTCCGCTTCCCGACCTTCCTCGGTGCGTTCAAGTTCTACACCTCGTACGCGCTGAAGACCTTCGATGGCCAGCGCTACCTCGAGCGCTTCGAGGACCGCGTGCTCATGGTCGCGCTCGGCCTCGCGCAGGGCGACGAAAAGCTCGCCACCGCGCTCGTCGACGAGATGGTCTCGGGCCGCTTCCAGCCGGCCACCCCGACCTTCCTCAACGTCGGTAAGAAGCAGCGCGGCGAGTTTGTCTCGTGCTTCCTCCTGCGCATCGAAGACAACATGGAGTCGATCGGTCGCTCGATCAACTCTGCCCTGCAGCTCTCGAAGCGCGGCGGCGGCGTCGCCTTCAGCCTGAGCAACGTGCGTGAGGCCGGCGCCCCGATCAAGCACATCGAGAACCAGTCGAGCGGAATCATCCCGATCATGAAGCTGCTCGAAGACAGCTTCAGCTACGCGAACCAGCTCGGCGCTCGCCAGGGCGCGGGCGCGGTGTACCTCAGCGCGCACCACCCCGACATCATGCGCTTCCTCGACACGAAGCGTGAGAACGCCGACGAGAAGATCCGCATCAAGACGCTGTCGCTCGGCGTCGTGATTCCCGACATCACGTTCCAGCTCGCGAAGCGCAAGGAACCGATGTACCTCTTCTCGCCGTACGACGTCGAGCGCGAGTACGGCAAGCCGTTCGGCGACATCTCGATCACCGAGCACTACTACGAGATGGTCGACAACGCGAAGATCCGCAAGCATAAGATCGACGCGCGCCAGTTCTTCCAGACCCTCGCCGAGATTCAGTTCGAGTCGGGCTACCCGTACATCGTGTACGAAGACACCGTGAACCGTGCGAACCCCATCGAGGGCCGCATCAACATGTCGAACCTCTGCAGCGAGATCCTCCAGGTCAACTCGCCGTCGACCTATCACGACGACCTCTCGTACGACCACATCGGCGAGGACATCTCGTGCAACCTCGGCTCGATGAACATCGCGCTCGCGATGGACTCGGACAGCCTTGGCAAGGCCGTCGGCACGGCGATCCGCGCGCTCACCGCGGTGAGCGACATGTCGAGCATCGACTCGGTGCCGTCGATCCGCGAGGGCAACGACGGTTCACACGCCATCGGCCTCGGCCAGATGAACCTGCACGGCTACCTCGGTCGCGAGCGCATCCACTACGGCTCCGAAGAGGGCCTCGACTTCACGAACATGTACTTCTACACGGTCGTGTACCACGCGATCCGTGAGTCGATGGAGATCGCGCGTGAGCGCGGCGTGCGCTTCCGCGGCTTCGAGAACTCGAAGTACGCGTCGGGCGAGTTCTTCGACAAGTACACCGAGCAGGAGTGGACGCCGAAGACCGAGCGCGTGCGCGAGCTGTTCGCCGAGCACCACATCCCGACGCAGGATGACTGGCGCGAGCTCAAGGCCCTCGTGCAGCAGCACGGCATGTACAACCGCAACCTGCAGGCGGTGCCGCCGACCGGTTCGATCTCGTACATCAACAACTCGACCTCGTCGATCCACCCGATCGCCTCGAAGATCGAGATCCGCAAGGAAGGCAAGATCGGCCGCGTCTACTACCCAGCGCCGTTCATGGACAACGACAACCTCGAGTACTTCGAGGATGCCTACGAAATCGGCCCCGAGAAGATCATCGACACCTACGCCGAGGCGACGCAGCACGTCGACCAAGGCATGTCGCTGACGCTCTTCTTCAAGGACACCGCGACGACCCGCGACATCAACAAGACGCAGATCTACGCATGGACCAAGGGCATCAAGACGATCTACTACATCCGCCTGCGCCAGCTCGCGCTCGAGGGCACCGAGGTCGAGGGCTGCGTCAGCTGCATGCTCTAATCTCCACCCCTCCCACGCGCTAACGCGCGCCCACCAGGACGGCCGGACCCCACCAGGGGCCGGCCGCCCTCCGTTTCCGCCCCAACCAGGTTGGCCCCCCACGTGCTGCTGCCTAGGGAAGTGACCACTCAACCCCCTTAGTAGGGTGGGCGGGTGCCGAGTGCTGCTGAGATTCTTGAGTTTGCCGACGACGAGCCGCCCGTCGGCCAGTCGCCGTGGGTGGTGCCGCAGACGCGCGAGCCGATTGTCGTCGCCGAGCCCGACCCCGAATGGCCGCGACGGTTCGACGAACTCGACGCGCGCATCCGTACTGCGCTTGGAGGGCGCGTGCTCGCGCTCGAGCACGTCGGGTCGACCTCGGTGCCTGGGCTTCCGGCGAAGCCGGTGATTGACGCCGACCTCATCGTCGCCGATCCCGGGGATGAGGCGGGCTGGCTACCGGCGCTTGAGCAAGCCGGCTTCGTGCTCACGGTGCGCGAGCCCTGGTGGCACGAGCACCGCCTGGTCAAGCATGCGGATCCCATTGCGAACGTGCACGCCTTCTCACCCGATTCGCCCGAGCCGTGGAAGCACCGGATCTTCCGCGACCACCTACGTCGCGACGACGGCGACCGGGAGCGCTATGCCGAGGTGAAGCGCGAGGCATCGCGCCTGGCCACGGCCGGCGCCGAGACCGTCATGGAATACAACGCGCGCAAGCAGGCGTACATCCGCGAAATCTACGCGCGCGCGTTTGCTGCGGCCGGGTATTAGCGGACGGTCAGCGCGGTGCACGCATGGAGCAACCGCACCGATATGCCGGTCTCGATCGTCGCCGTCATGATGGGCGCGAGTCGACCGGCGAAGACGAGCACGGACTGATCGTGACCCGACGGATGCTCGGGGTGAGCGCGTGCTTGCCTCGAGCATCCGTGTTGTCGCGCTAGGACATGGATTCGCTCGCGCGATACTCGCGCAGCGCATCCAGCAGGCGCTCGGCACGCGCCGAGGTGCCAAATTCGCTCGCGCTGCCGCCCGCATCCCCGGTGCCGTCGACCTGCGCGTTGTAGGCGATGCCGTCGCCGAGCTGGATCACGACGACCGTGAGGTCATCGCCGAGCTCGTCGCGGATGAGCTCTGCCCACCGGTCGCGTCCGCGCTGCAGTGTCTCGCGAATCTCGTCGGTGCTCGTGTTTTCGATCGCGACGAGCGCGGCGGTGATGCGCTCGAGCTCGCTGAGATAGTCGGATGAGGTGCGCAGGTACCAGCGCGCGGGCGACTCGCCTGAGGCCAGCAGCTCTTCGATCTCGAGATCGAGCTGCTGGAGGTAGAACTCGGCGAGTCCGTGCCGAAGTTTTCGCTGGCTCGGGAAGTGATAGAGCAGGCCGCCCTTCGAGACGCCGGCCCGGGCGGCGACGGCGTCGAGGGTCGCGGCGCGTTCGCCCTCTTCGAGCACGAGATCGGCGAACGCGATGAGGAGATCGCGACGTCGGTTTCGCTCGGTGCCGGCTGCGGGTGCTGCTCCTGGCGAAGTCATCGTGACAGTCTACTGGCGTGGGGGTGGCGGACTCCCGGCTTGATACTGTACCGTCTGGACGGTAGGGGGTGGGTGCAGTCGCCCAGCCGGCACCTCGCCGGGATGCACCCGTGGCACCGATGCACGACCGTATTGCTCGCTCATTCTGGATCGATCGCGCACCGAAGCGCGCCCCGCGCCCGTCGCTGCACGGCAATCAGCACACCGACCTGCTCATCATCGGCGGCGGCTACACCGGCCTCTGGTCGGCCCTGCTTGCGGCCGAACGCGAACCCGGCCGCCGCATCACCCTGCTCGAGGGCGGCACGATCGGCCACGCAGCGAGCGGCCGCAACGGTGGCTTTGTCGAGCCGAGCATCAGCCACGGCATTGGCAACGCGCTCGAACGCTGGCCCGAGCAGGCGAGCGAGATCGCGCGCCTCAGCGACGAAAACTTCGAGGGGATGCGCGCCGACGTCGCCCGTCACGGCATCGCGTGCGACTGGACCGAGGCCGGCAACCTCACGTTCGCGCGCACGCAGTGGCAGGCGGATGCGCTCGAAGACTTCGCGCCCGAGGCGACGGCGCACGGCGAGCCGACGACCTTCATCGGGCCCGATCGCATCGGTGAGTTCACGAAGTCGCCCGCCTACGTCGCCGCGACGCACACGTCGGCCGGCGCGACTGTCGACCCGTACAAGCTCGCCCTCGGTCTACTGGATGCGGTGCTCGCGGCGGGCGTCGAGGTGTACGAACACAGCATCGTGCGTCGACTTGACCACGCGAGCGAGCTGCGGGCGCACACCGAGCGGGGGAGCATCCGAGCGAAGCAGGTCGTGCTCGCGACGAACGCGTATCCGCCGCTGCTGCGCCGCCTCGCGGGTGTGACGGTGCCGGTGTACGACTATGCGCTCATGACCGAGCCGCTGAGCGACGAGCAGTTCGAGCGCATCGGCTGGACGGGCCAGGAGGGGCTTTCGGATGCGGGCAATCAGTTCCACTACTACCGCAAGACCGACGACGGCCGTATTCTCTGGGGCGGCTACGACGCCGTCTACTACTTCGGCTCGCGCCGCAGCGAGTCACTGACGCAGCGCGCCGAGACGTTCGCGACCCTCGAGCGCAACTTCTTCGCGACGTATCCGCAGCTCGAGGGCGTGCGGTTCACACACCAGTGGGGTGGCATGATCGACACGTCGACGCAGTTCTGCGTGACGAGCGATGTCGTGTCGCGCGGGCGCATCGCGTACGCGGTCGGGTTCACGGGGCTCGGCGTCGCCGCCACGCGCTTCGGCGCGCAGGTGATGCTCGACCAGCTCACGGGGGAGCAGACCGACCGTCTCGCGCTCGATCTCGTGCGCAAGCATCCGCTGCGGTTCCCGCCCGAACCGGCCCGCGCGCTCGGCGTCAACCTCTCGCGCTGGTCGATGGCGCGCGAGGATGAAACGGGGCGGCGAAACCTCTGGCTGCGCACGATGGATGCGGTCGGGCTCGGCTTCGATTCGTAGCGTGTTCACCGCGGGCGGAATCGAATGGCTGGGGCCCGTGTTTACACCCGAGTCGGCCCTCCACTCGGGCTAGACTCGTCGCGACAAGGAGGAGCGTTTCTATGGGTGATCACCTGCTCACGCACGTGGAGGCAATCAACTGGAACCGGATCCAGGATGATAAAGATCTTGAGGTCTGGAACCGGCTGACCAACAACTTCTGGCTGCCCGAGAAGGTGCCGCTGTCGAACGACATTCAGTCGTGGGCGACGCTGACCGAAGACGAGCAGCGCCTCACGATGCGCGTGTTTACGGGGCTCACCCTGCTTGACACGCTGCAGGGCACCGTGGGTGCAATCTCACTGATTCCCGACGCCGTGACCTCGCACGAGGAGGCCGTCTACACGAACATCGCGTTCATGGAGTCGGTGCACGCGAAGAGCTACTCGTCGATCTTCTCGACGCTCGCGAACACGCCGCAGATCGACGACGCGTTCCGCTGGTCGCGGGAGAACCCGCTGCTCCAGAAGAAGGCGCAGATCGTGCTCGACCACTACCACGGTGACGACCCGCTGAAGAAGAAGGTGGCCTCGACGCTGCTCGAGTCGTTCCTCTTCTACTCAGGCTTCTACCTGCCGATGTACTGGTCGTCGCACGCGAAGCTCACGAACACGGCCGATCTCATTCGCCTCATCATTCGCGACGAGGCCGTGCACGGGTACTACATCGGCTACAAGTACCAGCAGGGCCTCGAGCGCGAATCGCAGGAGCGTCGCGACGAGCTCAAGGACTGGACCTTCGGGCTCATGTACGAGCTTTACGAGAACGAGGTTGCCTACACGCACGACCTCTATGACGGGGTCGGCTGGTCAGAGGACGTCAAGAAGTTCCTCCACTACAACGCGAACAAGGCATTGATGAACCTCGGCTACGAGGCGATGTTCCCGTCGACCGTGACCGACGTGAACCCGGCGATCCTGTCGGCGCTCTCGCCGAACGCCGACGAGAACCACGACTTCTTCTCGGGTTCGGGCTCGTCGTACGTCATCGGCAAGGCCGAAAACACCGAGGACGACGACTGGGCGTTCTAGCCCCGTCCCGCTGAGCTCCTGGCTCGCGCGAAAGGCCCGGCCCGCGACAATTCGCGGACCGGGCCTCTTCCTTGCCCGCCGAGAGGGGGTTAGCGGCGGGAGAGGGCTCGGGTGGTTGTTGGCACCTCGGTGGCCGCCCGCATCCGGCGCTTTTGCAGCCACGGCACGACCTGGCCGAGCACGACCACGAGCACGGCGATGAGGAACATCGCCGAGCCGATGACGTTCGCCTCGGCCGGGATGCCACGGGCCGCCGCGACGTACACGAACTTCGGGAACGTCTCGACCGTGCCTGAGTTGAAGTTCGTGATGATGAAGTCATCGAAGCTCATCGCGAATGACAACAGGCCGGCGGCGAGGATGCCGGGGATGAGCTGCGGCAGCGTGACCCGCAGGAACACCTGGGCTGGCGATCCGTAGAGGTCGCGGCCGGCCTCCTCAATCGACGGATTCAGCGTCGCGATGCGCGCCCGAATCGTCACGATCACGAACGACATGCAGAACACCGAGTGCGCGATGACGATCGTCCAGAACCCGAGCTCGAGGCCGACGTTGAGGAAGAACGCGAGCAGAGATGCGCCGAGCACGACGTCGGGGGTCGTGAGCGGCAGGTAGATGAGAAAGCCCATCGAGTCGCGGAACTTGAACGCGAAGCGGTCGAGTCCGTAGGCGAGGAGTGTGCCGAGCACGAGCGCGATGAGGGTCGCCACGAGGCCGATCTGGATCGACACCCCGACCGACTGACACACGCCCGGCGCACCACACGGGTTCGCCCAGTTCTCGAATGTGAAGCCGCGCCACGTGAGGTTCGTGCGCGCCGGTTCGTTGAACGAGAACACGAAGATGTACGCGATCGGCAGCAGCAGGTAGAGAAACGCGAGTCCGCCGAGCACGGGGATCGCCCAGCGTCCGAGCGCGGCGCCGATCTTCGCGCCGCGGCTTTGAGTTGCGATAGCCATTGCGGGTCTCCTAGACGAGGTCTCGAGTGCCGAAGCGGCGCACGTAGAGCGACACGAGAATCAGGATCGACAGCATGAGGATGAACGACAGCGCGGCCGCGCCGGGATAGTCGAGCACCCGCATGAACCGCGACTCGATGACCTGACCGATCATTGTCGTATTTCGGTTATTGCCGAGGATCGCGGCGCTGACGTAGTCGCCCGCCGCGGGGATGAACGTGAGCAGCGTGCCCGCAAGCACGCCCGGCACCGACAACGGGAAGGTGACCTTGCGGAACACCGTCATGTCGTTCGCGTACAGGTCGCGCCCCGCCTCGAGCAGCCGCCCGTCGAGCGCCTGCAGATTCGCGAAGATCGGCAGCACCATGAACGGCAGGAAGTTGTAGGTGAGGCCGGCGACCACGGCAAAGCTCGTCGCGGTGAGCGTCGCGTCGGCGGGCATGAGGTGCAGTGTTTTCAGTGACTGCACGATGAAGCCCTCGTCGGCGAGCACCTGCCGCCACGCCTGCGTGCGCAGCACGAACGACGTGAAGAACGGCGCGATCAGCAGCACGAGCAGTAACCCCTGCAAGAACCCGTGCCCCCGCAGCCGCACCGCGATGAGATAGGCCATCGGGTACCCGATGACGAGGCAGAGCACCGTCGCGATGAGCGCGAAGCCGAACGAACGCAGCAGCTCGGGCCAGTAGTCGCCGAGCACGATGGCGTAGTTGCCAAACTCGAGCGCCGGGGCGTACTGTCCGATGTCGGCCCCCGGCGGCTTCACGTAGAGCGACGTCGCGAGCAGCGTGAACACCGGCACGACGAAGAAGATGAGCAGGAACAGCAGACCGGGGGCGATGAGGCCATAGCCCGCCCTCGAGCGGCGGCCCTTCGGCACCTCGCCGCCCGACTTCACCACAATGGCGGTGGTGGCGTCAGAGTCGGTGCGGGCCATGTCACGATTCCTCGCCCGCGTCGGCGTCTTCGGCGCCGTCCAATCCGAACGCGTGCTCGGGGTGCCACGACAGCTTCACCGCGTCGCCCGGCTGCAGGATCGCCGCACCGCGGTTCTGCGCGAACACGGCGAAGTCGCCGAGCCCGGGCACCTCAACGTGGTACTCGTTCGACATGCCCGCGAAGGCGGTGTCGGTGACGGTGCCGGCCAGCTCGTTCTCGGCCGTGGAGTCCTCGCCGGGCGTCGCGGCTCGGATGTCGAGCTTCTCGGGCCGCACGCCGACCAGCACGCCGCCCGACTCGGACACGGCGCGAGCCGAGGAGAGCAGCACGCGGTGCCCCGCCGCATCCACCTCGAGAAACTCGCCGCGGCGGCCAACCACCGTGCCCGGCATGAGGTTTGAGCGACCGAGGAAGTTCGCGACGAACGCCGTGCGCGGCAGGTCGTAGAGCTCCTGTGGCGGTCCGAGCTGCTCGATGCGGCCCGCGTTCATGACGGCGACGGTGTCGGCCATCGACATGGCCTCTTCCTGGTCGTGCGTCACGTGCACGAAGGTGAGGCCGACGTCAGTTTGGATGCGCTTGAGCTCGGTCTGCATCTGCCGCCGCAGCTTCATGTCGAGCGCGCCGAGCGGCTCGTCGAGCAGCAGGATCTCAGGCTTGTTCACGAGCGCCCGCGCCAGGGCGACGCGCTGCTGCTGCCCGCCCGAGAGCTGGGTGGGCTTGCGATTGGCAAGGTGCTCGAGCTCGACCAGTTCGAGGAACTCCTGCGCGCGTGCCTTCCAATCGCCGACCCGGCGACGCTTGAGGCCGAACGCGACGTTCTCGAACACGCTCATGTGCGGGAACAGTGCGTACGACTGAAACACCGTGTTCACCGGCCGCTTGTGGGCCGGCAGCTGGGTGATGTCGGTGCCGCCGATGCGAATCGAACCCGCGCTCGGCGCATCCAGGCCTGCGACCATCCGCAGGGTGGTGGTCTTGCCGCATCCGGATGGGCCGAGCAGGGCAAAGAATTGCCCGGCAGGGATGTTGAGGTCGAGTGGGTGCACCGCGGTGAATTCGCCGTAGTGCTTCGCCAGGGCGTCGAGCTCGAGCATGGAGCCGCCCGAGCTCGACGCGCCCGTGGCGCGGTCTGCAGCCGATGTGGTGGTCATGGTTAGTTTCCGATCGCCTGCTGGAAGAGCTGGTTGTACTTCGAGTCTTCTTCGGGCGTGAGCGCGCGCATGGTCTGCGAGTTCGCGAGGTACTCCTCGGTCGGGAAGATGAGCTCGTTGTTCGCGAGCTCGGGGTCGATCTTCTCCATCTCCTCGCGGGCACCCTCGACCGGGCAGATGTAGTTCACGTAGGCCGCGACCTCGGCGGCGACCTCCGGCTGGTAGTAGTAATCGATGAGCGTTTCGACGTTCTTCGTGTGGGTGCCGCCCATCGGCACCGTGAAGTTGTCGGCCCAGAGGTCGCCGCCCGACTCGGGCAGCGCGAAGTCCCAGCGGTCGCCATTCTCGAAGTTGAGCTGTGTGATGTCGCCCGACCATGCGAGCACCGCGACGGCGTCGCCCGAGATGAGGTCCTCTTTGTAGGAGTTGCCCTTGACCTGGCGAATCTGGCCCGAGGCGATGTGCTCCTTGAGCACGTCGAGCGCGGCGTCGAACTCGTCGTCGCCCCAGTCGCTCGCGATGTCGACGCCGTTGCCCATGAGCAGCAGGGCCATGGTGTCAAGCATCTCGTCGAGCACGACGACGCGGCCCTTGTATTCCGGGTCCCACAGGTCGTCGAGCGTGTGCAGGCCGTTCGGCACCTGTTCCTTGTTCCAGGCGAGGCCGGTGAAGCCGCCCTGCCAGGTGACCGAATACTTGCGGCCCTCGTCGAAGCTCGCGTTCATGTACTCGGGCAGCAGGTTCGCTTGCACATTCGGCATGTTGTCGAGGGTGAGTGGCTGCACGTAGCCGAGGCGCATCAGGCGGGCGACCATCCAGTCGGTGAGGGTCATGACGTCGGCGCCGATGTCCTGCCCGTTCGAGAGCTGGTTCTGGTACTTGCCGAAGTAGGAGTCGTTCGAGTCGATGTCTTCGGTGTAGGTGACGTCGATGCCCGAGGTCTCGATGAATTTCTCGAGTGTGGGGTAGGTGCCGCTCGAGTCGTCGTAGTCGAGGTAGAGGGTCCAGTTCGACCAGCGCACGAGCTTCTCGGTGTCGGAGAGGTCGGTCGCCGGGGTGAGCGCGGCGCCGGTTTCGCCGCCGCCTGAAGGGGTCGTGCCGCCGGTACCGCAGGCCGCGAGCAGCGACAGCAGGCCGGCGGCGCCGGCGCCGGCGAGGAGGGAGCGCCGCGTGAGGCCAGTGCCTGCGGCCTGGCGGCTCATGCGCACGAGCGACTCGATCATTGGGTCGCGGGGTGCGTTGGCGTCGGGAAAAACGAACTCACGAGACATATCGGCTCCTGGTTGAACAGGACGCCTCGACATTTGCGCACCGGGTCCGACTCCGCGGTGTGCACTGCTCGAAACTTCGGCATTCCGAGGGTTACCAGTGCCGTGGCGCGGTGCCGGTGGGATGTTGCCGGGTCGCGTACGTAGTGGCGTCGGGTTGAGTTGGACTGAGAGTACACCGTCTGGTCGGTATATCTCAACGAATTTCAGTGGGGGGATGCGTTGGGCCGCGAGGCCCGCTGCTCGCGCAGTTGCGCGACGAGTTCGACGACCCGCTCGACGCTGGCGGAATCGGTGAACTCCGAGTCATCGCTCGTGCCATACGTCTCGGCGTGATATGCGATGCCGTCGCCGAGCAGGATGATCGACTTCGCGAGCACCGCGTCGCCCACGTCGGCGAGGATGATGCTGTACCACTGGGCTCGGGCGCGGCGCAGCACTGGCCGGATCGTCGCCTCGTTCGCCGGGGTGAGACGGATGAGCGCCGACATGGTGCGCTCGAGCGGCGCCGTGTAGTCGTTCGAGGTGCCGAGGTACCACTCGGTTGGCGTGAGCCCGCTGCCGGGGAGGTCGGCGATGTCTTCGGCGACGAGCTCGGTGAAGCGTTCGCAGAGCCCGTCGACGAGCGCGGATTTCGAGGGAAAGTGGTGGAGCAGTCCGCCCTTGGAGGCGCCGACGTGCTTCGCGAGCGCGTCGAGGGTGGCGCCTCGCTCGCCGCGCTCGAGCACGAGGTCGCGGTAGGCGTCGATGAACTCGACGCGACGGTTGGTGGCGATCGGAGGCATGGCAGCTCCTTTATGACCTGGCCCGTGCTTCGATGCACGGAGTTCGGCTGAGTGTACCGGCTAGACGGTCACCCGCTCCAGTCTCGTGCGGGGGTTGAGTGGTCAGCTGTTGTAGTTCTGGCACTGCCAGAACTACAACAACTGACCACTCAACCCCCTCGCGGCGAGGCAGAGGTGGGGGAGCGTCCTCGCGTCTTAGGGTTGGCGGCATGGGTTCCTCCCACGTGCGCGGGCACACCGTCGACCATGAGACCGCGCCCTCGCGCGCCTCGACCATCACCCTCGGCGCGATCGCGGTGGCGCTGTTCATCGCCACCATCGTCGGGCTCATCGCCCTCTGGCCGAACGCGTCGCAGGTGCCGCAAACGCAGCTGCTCGCGCCGGGCGTCGAACTGCTTGAGGCGACCGTCGACGAGGTGCCCGCAGATCCGCAGCTCGGCACCGTCAGCGCGACGGGCGTCTCCGACTCCATCGCTGGCGAGTCAATCGAGGTGCACGTAACCGCCGACGTGCTCAGCGGCATGCACGAGGGCGACCGCATCCGCATCATCTCGGTGACGGGCGCGACCGACCCGGCTGCCAACGCCGAGGCGGCGCAGACCTATTCCTACTTCGACCACGAGCGAAAGCTCCCGCTCGGGCTGCTCTTCGTGCTCTATCTGCTTGTCGTCGTGCTCGTCGCCCGAGGTCGGGGCCTGCGCGCGGTGCTCGGCCTCAGCGTCGGTGTCGGCGTCGTCGCGTGGTTCCTCGCACCCGCGCTACTGTCGGGCGTGAGCCCGACCCTCGTCGCCCTGGTCGCGGCCGGCGCGATGATCTTCCCTAGCGTCTACATCGCCCACGGCATCTCGATCCGCACCACGACGGCGGTGATCGGCACCTGCGCCGGCATCGCGGCTTTTTCGACACGATCACCGCCGGCGAGATCGGCGCCGAGGTGTTCCGCACGCTCGTCGCCTCGATCGGCCTCGTGCTCGCGATCCCGCTCACGACGGGCATCGCGGCGATGCTTGCCAGCACGGTCAAACGCGGCCCCCGCTTCGACGCAGACCGCGCCGTCTGGTAGCCGCCCTCGCCTCCGCTCCCGCCGGTTGTGTGGTCGTTTTTTGTCGTTTCCAGGGACTGGAAACGACAAAAAACGACCACTCAACCGAGCAGCGCGGGGGCGGGGAGGCGGGTGAGGGCCGTGAGGGCGGCGCGGCGGCCCGCGCGCGTCGCGCCGACCGTCGAGGCGGATGCGCCGTAGCCGACGAGCAGCACGCGGTCGTCGCGCACAACCTCGACGCCGTTGCGCGTCGCGATGCCGCCGCCCGGCTCGCGCAGACGCAGGGGCGCGAGATGGTCGAGGTCGGCGCGAAAGCCGGTCGACCAGAGGATCGCGTCGGCACGCACCACCTCGCCGCTCGCGAACTCGACGGCGTCGGGCCGGATGCGGCGGATCGGCCCCGACGACACGAGCCGGCCGCGGTCGCGCGCGGCCAAATACTCGGGCCAGGGCGGGATGCCGGTGTTGCGCACGACCGAGAACGGCACGAGCCCGGCGCTCGCACGAGCATCCACGCGCTCCTCGACCGCGACACCCCAGCGCTCGTCAAACGGGTCGTCGACCCAGTCCGGCTCGCGCCGCGTCGACCAGGTCGTCGTCGCCCCGGCCTGCTCGAGCATGAGGATGAACTGCACGGCGCTCAGCCCGCCGCCCACGACGACCACGTGCTGGCCGCGAAACTCCTCGGCATCCCAAAAATCCACGGTGCGCAGTTGCCGCCCCGCGAACGACTCGATGCCCGGCACGTGCGGCACGAACGGCTTCGTCCACGTGCCCGCCGCCGAAATGACGAGCCGCGTTCGCCAGCTCCGCTTGCCGGCGCGCACCACGAGCGGCGCATCCGCGCCCGCATGCTCCGCCTCAACCCGGCCAACGCGCACGGGGCGCTCGATCGGCAGCCCGAACTCGCGCTCGTACCGCCCGTAGTACTCGGCGACGACCTCGCTCGCGGGCCGCTCCGCATCCGGCTCGCCGAGCGCGAGGCCCGGCAGGTCGTGGATGCCGTGGGCGCGTCCCAGCGTCAGGGTCGGCCACCGGTGCCGCCAGGCGCCGCCGGGGCCGTCGTTGCGATCGAGCACGACGAAGTCGCGCCAGGGTACGAGGCTGCGGCGCTGCAGCCAGTACGCCGCCGCGAGCCCGGCCTGCCCGGCACCGATCACCACAACGTCAAACATCCCAGCCTCCATGCGCGCGAATTCGTCCCTGAGAGGTAACGCAATGACGTGGGACTTATGCCCACAGGGTCACTTAGCTTAGGCTGTACTTACTTGCCCACCGAGAAGAGGATGCAAATGACGAACGCTGCGGAGTCCGTGCAGACCAAGACACTGCTCGACAACCGGGCGCACTCGTTGACCCACCGCATCCTCACTGGCGCCGGCACCTGCGCAATCATTGCGTTCGAGGCCGCCGAGCAGCCGCACCTGCACTCGGTCGCGCACGGTCTCGCGAGCGATGGCACGCTGCTTGTCGCCGCGAATGTCGCGGTTGACGACGTCGACGACGCTTTCCGCGGCGACGAGCCGATCGAGGTGCGCCTCGACTTCCTCAAGGAGTCGCCCGCCTTCGACGTGCGCATCATCTCGGCGACGACCCACCTGCTCGGCACACTCGAGTGGCTCACGCTGGCCGAGGCCGACTTCGCGCTCCGCGACGTGCTGCTGCCGGCGCACCTCGTCGAGCTCGCGTCGCAGCCGGGCGGCCGCCTCGGCATCGTTCATAGCGACCGCGTCGTCACACACACGAGCAACGGCATCACAGCGATGCCCTTCGGTGAGATCGCGGCCCGCCACCGCACCTGCGATGCCCTCTTCGCGCGCCGCGTCGACGACGTCGCCGCGGAACTCACCTTCGCGGCAGACGACGACCTACTCAGCATGTACGCGGCCGCCTTCATCGAGGGCTGGTTCGGCGGCATCACGCTGTCGCGCCGCGAGACGACCGAGCCGTGCGTTCCCGTCGTCGGCCGCACGTTCGTCGTCGACGTCGACCAGTCGGGCCTCACACTCATGCACGTCGGCGACGACGACACGACCATCGTGTTCGCGCCGTTCGATGAGGCCGCGCGCAGCGAGAGCGAACTCCGCGCCGACCTCAAGGCGCTGCTCGACCTCGACCTGTCCGCGAGCGAATAGCTCCACCCCAATGTCGGCGCTCGCGCGGCCACGTCGAAACCGAGTGACGCCGCGATGGCGGCTTCAATCGCGTCTTCTTCACGAAAAAGCTCACCGGCGCCGGCCGCGCAGACTGTGCGACCGAGACGCCGGTGAGCCCGGGCGAATTCGATAAGAAGGGCTAGCGAACCTCGTAGCTCGAGCAGTTCGCGGTGTCGCCCTGAATCGAGACGGCCGCTGCCGAGCACATGAGGTCGGTGTTGTGCACGCACTCGAGGCGCTGGCACGCGGTCACGTGCGAGTTCGCGACAGGCAGGCCGCCGCGCGCGTCGAGCGTGATGAAGGTCGTGCAGCTCGCGCCCTGCTCGCTGCCGCCGACGGTGATGCCGGCTGCGGTGCAGCCGCCGTTGTTGTACGAGCATGCCGTGGTGCTGCACGCCTGAACTGCCGTGAGGTCCGTCATGATGTTCGCCTTCCGCCTGGCACGCATCCGCTTTTTCGCGCCGCTTGCGGCCAAGTTACTGTGCTCGCAGCGAACGCACCAGCAAGGGAAGGCTGCCCTGTGCGACGCGTGTGAACACGCTCCACCCGGACAAATGGCCGTGAGAACCCCGGTATCTCCCGCAATCGGGTAACGATCGCGCGCGGATCGCGCCGACTTCCACGGCATGCGAGCCAAGTCACCTAGGGTGGTGAGGTGAATTCTCAGCAAGTGAGCATCTGATTCACAAGCTGGGGTCAACGTTGACCAGAGGAAGAGCATGAAATCGTTCCAGCAACGCCTCCTGCAGTGGCAACACCACCGCAATTCGGCACTCTCGACTCTCGCGGTGCTACTCGTACTGCTGCTCACGGTCGGCACCGCCGCCGGCGCAGCGCAGGCGATCACCGGCAACCAGGCGCAGTCGGCTGAGGATCCGAAGCCCGCGGAGGGGCAGACCTTCGTTATCGCCACCGACACGACGTGGGCGCCCTTCGAGTTCGAAGAGGGCGGCGAGCTCGTCGGCATCGACATGGACCTGATCAACGCGATCGCCGAAGACCAAGGCTTCGACATCGACATTCAGGTGCTCGGCTTCGACGGCGCGCTCCAGGCCGTGCAGTCGGGCCAGGCGGATGCGGTGATGGCCGGCATGAGCATCACCGACGAGCGCAAGCAGTCGTTCGACTTCTCGAACCCCTACTTCGACTCGGGCATCCAGATGGCCGTCGCCGACGACAACGACAGCATCAAGGGCTATGAGGATCTCGCCGGCGAGACGGTGTCGGCGAAAACCGGCACCGAAGGGTACGACTTCGCGACGACGCTCGCGGAGGACTACGGCTTCGAGGTCACCGGTTTCCAGGATGCGGCCGACGCCTACAACGACGTCACGTCGGGCAACTCGGTCGCCGTGTTCGACGACTACCCGATCCTCGCCTACGCCATCGCGACCGGTAACTCGGGCCTCAAGACGGTCACCGACCAGGAGAAGGCCTCGAGCTACGGCATGGGCGTGCAGAAGGGCCAGAACCCCGAGCTCGTCGCCGCCTTTAACGACGGTCTGAAGAACGTCATCGAGAACGGTACCTACCAGGACATCCTCGACGAGTACCTCGGCGAGAACGCGCCCGAGGCCGCCTCGATCGGTAACGGCCAGGCTGCGCTCGGCAACGAGCAGCTCGACTACGGCGAGCCCGGCGAGCTGCCGGACAACCCGAACTTCGCGACCGACACCCCGGTCGAGAACGGCACCTTCGTCGTCGCCACCGACACCACCTTCGCGCCCTTCGAGTTCCAGCAGAACGGCGAGATGGTCGGCATCGACATGGACCTCCTCAAGGCCATCGCCGCGAACCAAGGCTTCGAGGTCGAGATCCAGTCGCTCGGCTTCGACGCGGCCCTGCAGGCGGTGCAGTCGGGCCAGGCGGATGCGGTGATGGCCGGCATGAGCATCACCGACGAGCGCAAGGAAGTCTTCGACTTCTCCGAGCCCTACTACCAGTCGGGCGTGCAGATGGCCGTCGCCGAAGACAGCGACATCTCGACCTACGAGGACCTCGCGGGCCAGACCGTCGCCGTGAAGACCGGCACCGAGGGCTACGCGTTCGCCGAGACGCTCTCGAAGGACATCGGCTTCGAACTCAACTCGTTTCAGGACTCGGCCGACATGTACAACGACGTCGCGACCGGCAACTCGGTGGCCGCGTTCGAGGATGCGCCCGTGCTGCAGTACGGCATCGCCTCGGGCAATGTACCGCTCAAGATCGTGACCGACCCCGAGCCCGGTGCCGACTACGGCTTCGCGGTGAACAAGGGTGAGAACGCCGAGCTGCTCGAGATGTTCAACGCCGGCCTCGACGCCGCGATGGAATCGGGTGCCTACCAGCAGATCATCGACCGCTACCTCGCGAATGAAGAGGAGGCGGCGGGCACGTCGTTCTTCGCCCTCGTCGCGAACGCGATGCCGGCCCTCATGCAGGGTCTTGGCTTCACCCTCTGGGCGACGTTCCTTTCGATCGTCTTCGCCATGGTGCTCGGTATCCTCTTCGGCATTCTCAAGCTCTCGAGCAACTGGTTCTTGCGCGGCCTCGCGGGCGCGTACGTGAACATCTTCCGAGGCACGCCAGTCATCGTGCAGGCGTTCTTCTTCTACTTCGGTGTGCCCGCGTTCTTCCAGCAATTCCTGGGACAGCAGGTCACGCTCGACGCGCTGACGGCCGGTGTCATCACCCTCTCGCTCAACGCCGGTGCCTACATCACCGAGATCGTGCGCGGTGGCGTGCAGTCGGTTGACCCGGGACAGATGGAGGCGTCGCGCTCGCTCGGTCTCGGCTGGGGCGCTTCGATGCGCCGCGTCGTGATGCCACAGGCGTTCAAGATCATGACGCCGAACCTCATCAACCAGTTCATCATCACGTTGAAGGACACCTCGCTGCTGTCGGTGCTTGGCTTCGCCGAGCTCACCTACCAGGGCCGCATCGTGATCGCCTCGACCTTCCGCTCCTTCGAGATCTGGATCGTCGTCGCGTTCATGTACTTCATTGTGATCTGGCTGCTCACACTGCTGAGCAACTGGGTCGACCGCAAGCTCAACAAGTAAGGCGAGAACATGACGAACGACAAAACGCTGTACACGCAGCCTGTCTCCACCGCCGACGAGACGCCGATCCGGGTCGTCGACCTGCACAAGGCCTTCGGTTCGAACAAGGTGCTCAAGGGCATCGACCTCGAGGTCGCGAACGGTGAGGTCATCGCCGTCATCGGCCCCTCGGGTTCGGGTAAGTCGACGCTGCTGCGCTGCCTCAACCGACTCGAGGACGTCACGAGCGGCGAGGTCTTCATCACCGGCGAGAACATCGCCGCCGCGAAGGGCGAGAAGCTCGACAAGGTGCGCCAGCGCATCGGCATGGTGTTCCAGCACTTCAACCTGTTCCCGAACATGACGGTGCTGCAGAACGTCGCGCTCGCGCCGACCGAGCTCAAGAAGATGTCGAAGGCGGATGCGCGCAAGCGGGCCGAAGAGCTGCTCACGCGCGTCGGTCTCGCCGACAAGGCGGATGCGCGCCCGTCGCAGCTTTCGGGCGGGCAAAAGCAGCGCGTGGCGATCGCCCGCGCGCTCGCGATGAGCCCGCAGATCATGCTGTTCGACGAGGCCACGAGCGCCCTCGACCCCGAGATGGTCGGCGAGGTGCTCCAGGTGATCCGCGACCTCGCCGCATCCGGCATGACGATGGTGCTCGTCACGCACGAGATGGGCTTCGCCCGCGAGGTCGCCGACCGGGTCGTGTTCATGGCCGAGGGCGTCGTCGTCGAAGAGGGCGACCCCAAGGTGCTGTTCGACTCGCCCAAGGAGGCCCGCACGCAGGACTTCCTCTCGAAGGTGCTCTAGCGAAATCACCACCCACAGCGACCTCCGTGTTTACCCGGAGGTCGCTGTGCGTTTCCGCGCGCAGACCAGAGTGGGAAGTCGCACACGCTGACATCTGCAAAGGAGCACCATGCGCATTCGCCGCATCGCTCCGGTCGCCGCGCTTGCCGTTTCGGGCCTCGCCCTGAGCTGCTTCGTGGCTGCCGGACCCGCCGTTGCCGCCGACGGGGCATTCACCCGCACGGCCACTTATCCCGTGTACCTCAACGTGCCGGAAGGCGTCGACCCCGCGGCCGAGACCGTCGCCGAGATCTCGACGATCACCCCCGACGGCTCGACGATGATCTACACCGACGCGCTCGGCCAGCGCATCGGCTTCATCGATGTCACCGACCCCTCGTCGCCCCAGGGCACCGGCACCGTCTCGCTGGCCGAGCTCGGCCACGCCGACGACCAGCCGACTTCGGTCGCGGCGATCGGCGACTACGTGCTCGTCGTCATCGACGAGACCGGCGGCGACTTCGAGCACCCCAAGGGCCGCGTCGACGTGCTCCGCATCAGCGACCGCGAGCGCGTTGCCTCGATCGACCTCGAGGGGCAGCCCGACTCGATCGACATCTCGGACGACGGCCAGTATGCGGCCATCGCGATCGAGAACCAGCGCGACGAGGAGCGCGAGGACGTCGACGGCGGCCTACCGCAGCTCCCCGCCGGCTTCGTCTCGGTGATCGACCTCGCGGGCGACCCGACGACCTGGCAGTCGGAGCGCGTCGACCTCGTCGACGAGACTGGCGCCCCGATCGAGGTCATGGCGAACGCCGGCCTCGACACCCCGGAGGATCCGGAGCCCGAGTACGTCTCGATCAACAGCGACAACGTCGCCGCGGTGACCCTGCAGGAGAACAACGGCGTCGCGATCATCGACCTCGAGACGCGCACCGTCACCGATGCGTGGAGCGCCGGCACGGTCTCGGTCAACCAGCTCGACACCGAGGACGACGGCGTGATCGACCTCAGCGGCTCGATCACCGACACCCCGCGCGAGCCCGACGCGGTCGGCTGGGTGAACAACACCACGCTCGCGACCGCGAACGAGGGCGACTGGAAGGGCGGCACCCGCGGCTGGACCGTCTTCGGCATCGACGGCACCGTGCAGTGGGACGCCGGCAACAGCTTCGAGCACCTCGCGATCCAGCACGGCCTCTACAACGACGGCCGCGCCGGCAAGAAGGGCCCCGAGCCCGAGGGCCTCGCGATCGCCGAGTACAACGGCACGAACTATGCGTTCATCGCCTCGGAGCGCTCGAACTTCGTCGCGGTCTACAACGTCGACGACCCCGCCAACCCGGCTTACGAGCAGCTGCTGTTCACGACGAACGGCCCCGAGGGCGTTCTGCCCGTGCCGTCGCGCGACCTCTTACTCGTCTCGAGCGAGGTCGACGAGGCTTCGGCCGGCTTCCGCAGCTCGGTGAACATCTTCCAGTTCGGCGACGCCACCCCGGCGCAGCCGAGCATCGTCTCGGGCGATGACGAGAACGGCCTGCCCATCGGCTGGTCGGCGCTCGGCGCGCTCACGGCAGACCCGAGCGACGCGAACCTGCTCTACTCGGCGACCGACGCGGCGCTGAAGAACAACCGCATCTACACGATCGACGTGTCGGCTGAGCCCGCCCTCATCACCGAGGCCCGCGACGTCACGAAGGATGGCGTGGTCACCTCGTACGACATCGAGGGTATCGCGGCAAAGGCCGACGGCGGATTCTGGCTCGCTTCGGAGGGGGCGACGGGCGCCGAGAACCTCCTCGTCGAACTCGACGCCGAGCTCAACGTGGTGCAGGAAATCTCGCTGCCGGAGGACGTCTCGGCGCACATCGGCAAGTGGGGCCTCGAGGGCGTCACGGTGACCGAGGACGCCGACGGCAACGAGGTGCTCTACTTCGCGGTGCAGCGCCCGCTGTGGGTTGACCCCGCCGCGTCGCCGCTTGAGCCGCTCGAGGGCGCGAACACGACCCGCATCGGCCAGTTCTCGACGGCGACCGGCGAGTTCGCCTGGTTCGGCTACGAGCTCGAGTCGACCGACGTCGCCGGCGACTGGATGGGCCTCTCGGAGATCACCGTCGTCGACGACAACACCCTCGCGGTGATCGAGCGCGACAAGCTCAACGGCCCGAATGCCGCGATCAAGCGCATCTACACGGTCGAGATTCCGGATGCACAGGCGATCGCCGACGCGGATGGCGCGGTGATTCCCGTTGAGAAGAACCTCGCGATCGACGTGCTGCCCGAGCTGCAGTCCGTGAAGGGCTGGACCCAGGAGAAGCTCGAGGGCTTCACCATCTCGGCCGACGGCCAGCTCTACGCGGTGACCGACAACGACGGCCTCGACGACGCCACCGGCGAGACCGTGTTCCTCCGCCTCGGTTCGGCGGACGACGCGTTCGGTACCGACCCGGAACCGACGCAGTCGCCCGAGCCCACCGAGACGACCGAGCCGACCTCGACCGCCGTGCCCACCACGACGGCCAGCGCCTCGTCGACCGATGGCGCATCCGAGCCGGCCGCCTCGCCGAGCGACACCGCCACCGACGCTAACGGCAACCTCGCCACCACCGGTGCCGACGCGGGCACGATCGCGCTGATCGGCCTCTTCGCCGCGGGCGCCATCGCCGCGGGCGCGGCGCTCGTGCTGCGCCGCCGCAACCAAACGTAGTAGTAGCGCGCAACCACAGTCCCGGGTTCCGAAACCCTGCCGCCGCAGGTTTTTGGGGCCCGGGGCTCGTTTTTCCTCATCTCGGGTCCGCGTGTGATTTATAGTTTATTAAGTGAGCCTTACCTAACCCGGGTGGGGCCGTACTGCACCAGAGATGGATCCGCTACCCCAATGCTCGGAGCATTCCTGATTGGCCTCCGTGAGGGGCTCGAGGCCGCACTCGTCGTCGGCATTCTGCTCGCCTATGTGCGCCGCATCGACCGCCGCGATCTGATTCGCCCGATCACGATCGGCGTCGGCATCGCCGTCGCCATCAGCCTGCTGCTCGGCGCGATCCTCACCTTCGGCGCCTACGGCCTCTCGTTTCAGGCGCAGGAGATCATCGGCGGCTCGCTCTCGCTCGTCGCGGTCGCGATGGTGACCTTCATGGTCTTCTGGATGGGCAAGACCTCGGCGAACCTCCGCGGTGACCTCGAGCGCGAAGTGGATGCGCGCATCCACCAGGGCAGCGGCTGGGGCATCGTCGCGCTCGCGATCGTGTCGGTCGGCCGCGAGGGCCTCGAGACCGCGCTGTTCGTCTGGTCGACGACCCGCGGCACCGGCGATACCCCGTGGTACACCGGCCTCGGCTCAGCGGTGCTCGGCATCCTCGCCGCCGTCGCGATCGCCTGGCTGCTCATGCGCGGCATGCTCCGCGTCGACCTCTCAAAGTTCTTCCTCGTCACCGGTATCGTGCTCGTCGTGCTCGCGGGCGGCGTGCTCGCCTACGCCATCGGCGACCTCCAGGAAGCCGCGGTGCTGCCCGGCCCGTACCTCGCGGCGCCGGACGGCGCGCCCGCCTGGCTCGCGAGCTGGTACGGGCAGGACGCCTGGGCATTCCAGCTCTCGAGCAGCATCCCGCCCGACGGCTTCGTCGCCTCGCTGCTCAAGGGCACGATCGGCTTCGTGCCCGACATGTCAAAGCTCTCGGTCATTGCCTGGATCGCCTACCTCCTCATCACGATGCTGCTGTTCCTGCGCCAGTACCGCCGCAGCCGCGCGGCCCGGGCCGCGGCCAAAGCCGCACGCGTCGCGACCGCCTGACCCCGGCATCCGCCCGCCAGCACCTTTAGATCACCCTTCTCACGCATCAGAAGAACAGGACACTCATGCGCAAACTACGATTCGGGCTCGTGCCCGGCCTTGCGGCGCTCACGCTCGTGCTGGCTGGCTGCGTGCCGAACGCCGGCACCGACGCGGCGGGCGAAGCAATCACCGTCTCGAGCACCGACTCGAAGTGCACGGTCTCGACCGCCGAGGCCACCGCGGGCACCCTCACGTTTAACGTGTCGAACGACGGCGACCGGGTCACCGAGTTCTACCTGCTCGCCGATGACGGCCTGCGCATTGTGGGCGAGGTCGAGAACATCGCGCCCGGCACCGTGCGAACGCTCACCGTTGTCGCGCAACCGGGCAGCTACTTCACCGCCTGCAAGCCGGGCATGGTCGGCGACAACGTCGGCCAGACCGACTTCTCGGTCTCGGGCGACCGCGTCGAGCTCTCGGGCGACGACGCCGAGCTGCAGCAAACGGCGATCGACAACTACAAGGCCTACGTGCGCGACCAGGTGTCGCAGCTCGTGCCCGCCGTCGACGAGTTCGTCGAGGCCTACGTCTCGGGCGACGACGAGACCGCGCGCGAGCTGTTCGCGAGCACCCGCGTCTACTACGAGCGCATCGAGCCGACCGCCGAGGCCTTCGGCGACCTCGACCCGAAGATCGACTACCGCGAGGTGGATGCCCGCGAGGAGGGCCTCGACTGGACCGGCTTCCACCGCATCGAGAAGGACCTCTGGCCGCCGACCGATGGCGACCTCAACTCCGACGACACCGATGCGCTCGAGGGCTGGACCCCGTCGACCGACGCCGAGCGCGCCGAACTCGGTGAGCAGCTCGTCTCGGACATCGCCGAGCTCAACGACCTCGTGACCTCCGACGACTTCGAGCTGCA
Organism: Gulosibacter sediminis; assembly: GCF_023370115.1. Taxonomy (NCBI): domain Bacteria; kingdom Bacillati; phylum Actinomycetota; class Actinomycetes; order Micrococcales; family Microbacteriaceae; genus Gulosibacter; species Gulosibacter sp. ACHW.36C. The sequence continues at coordinate 935,286 of NZ_CP097160.1, forward strand.
GCTCGGTGACATCTCGAACGGCGCCATCGGCCTGCTCGACGAGGTCGCGACCGGCAAGATCACCGGCGAGGAAGACTGGTGGTCGGGCACCGACCTCACCGACTTCCAGGCGAACGTCGAGGGCGCCGAGGTGGCCTTCGGCATCGTGCGCGACATGGCGCTCGCGAAGGGCGAAGAGGGTGCGCAGCTCGTCGCCGACATCGACGCGGGCTTCGACGAACTCAACGCCGAACTCGCGCAGTACGGGTCGCTTGACGACGGCTTCACGAATTACGAGGATCTCACCGAAGAGCAGATCAAGGGGCTCAGCGACAAGGTCTCGGCACTCGCCGAACCGCTGTCGCAGCTCACCGCGCTGCTGCTCGGCTAAGGCACATCCGTAACCCCGCGTGAGCGGGAGGAAGAACACCATGGCAACAACCGGTCTCACCGGCGCCGACGACGACCAGCCCGCCTCGCCCGAGTCCACCGACTCGGGCGAGGCGGGCGCTTCGGCGGCGACACCCAAGCCCGAGCACGTCAGCCGGCGCGGGCTCTTCGGCGCCATCGCCGCGAGCGGCGTGATGGGGATGCTCGCTGGCGGCGCCGGGGTGCGGCTCGGCCAGACCATCGCCGAGCAGTCAGAGGGCGACGGCACGACGTACGCCTTCTTCGGCGAGCATCCGGCCGGCATCACCACGCCGATGCAGGACCGCGTGCACTTCGCGGCCTTCGACATCGACGACGACGCGTCGCGCGAGGAACTCATCGACTTATTGCAGCGGTGGAGCTACGCCGCGTCGCGCCTCCAGCTTGGGCTCGACGTTTCGGCCTCGGGCGCCGTCGGCGGGTCGGAGTACGCGCCGCCCGACGACACCGGCGAGGCGCTTGGTCTGCCACCGTCGGGCCTTACGATCACGATCGGCTTCGGCCCCGGGGTATTTGAGGATGCGGATGGCAACGACCGCTTCGGCGTGCGCGACCAGCGACCCGAGGCCCTCGCCCCGCTGCCGGCATTCTCGGGCGACGACCTGCGCGCGGCGATCTCGGGCGGCGACCTCGCCGTGCAGGCATGCGCCGACGACCCGCAGGTCGCGGTGCACGCGATCCGCAATTTCACCCGCATGGCATTCGGCACCGCGACCCTGAAATGGAGCTCGCTCGGCTTCGGGCGCACCTCCTCGACGAGCCGCGCCCAGCGCACGCCCCGCAACCTCTTCGGGTTCAAAGACGGCACGCACAACATCATGGCGGAGGACGTCGACGATACGAACGACTACGTCTGGGTGCAGCAGGGCGACGGCCCCGACTGGCTCGCCGGCGGCTCGTACATGATCGTGCGCAAGATCCGCATGCTCATCGAGTCGTGGGATCGCTCGCAGCTCGGCGAGCAGGAGCGCGTCTTCGGCCGCGACAAGGGCGAGGGGGCGCCGCTCTCGGGCGGCGACGAGTTCACCGCGCCGAACTTCGCCGCGACCGACTCGGCCGGGGAGCCCCGCATCCCGGTGCAATCGCACGTGCACCTCGCGCATCCCGAGCAGAACGGGGGCAAGCGCATCCTTCGTCGCGCCTTCAACTACGTCGACGGCAACGACGAACTCGGGCTGCTCGACGCGGGCCTGCTGTTCATCTCGTTCCAGCGTGACCCGCAGCAGTTCATCGACATTCAGAAGAACCTCTCGCGCGACCTGCTCAACGAGTACATTCGCCACGTCTCGAGCGGGGTCTGGGCCGTACCGCCGATTCCGACCGACGGCAGCTACGCGGGGGCGACGCTCTTCGAGGCGTAGTGGGGCGGGAATAATCGGCAGAGCTGCGTCGTCTTCTTTCGTATGACTTCTGTGCAATCACCCGAGCTCGACCCCGCGAACAACCGGGCGGTCGCGGCTGTCGCGGCCTCGGGCATCCGCCACGAGGTGCGCACGCACGGCAAGGCGTCGTCGCTCGCCGAGGCGGCGGCGCTGCGCGGCGTGCGGCCCCGGCAGATCGTGAAGTCGATGATCGTGAAGGACGGCACGGGGGAGTACCACGTGGTGCTCGTGCCCGGCGACCGGGTCATCTCGTGGCCGAAGCTGCGCGCCGTGCTCGGCGTGAACAAGGCCGCCATGCCCTCGGCCGACGAGGCGAAGGCGGTCACCGGCTTCGCCCGCGGCACGATCACGCCGTTCGGCACGTTGACGCCGCTCGACGTCGTGGCCGACGTGCTCGTCGAGCCCGGGCCCATCACCGTCGGCGGCGGGGCGTACTCGGTCGGGATCTACCTCGACGGCGACGACCTGCTCGCCCACTTCGGCGCCGAGCGCGTCGACATCACCGAGCCCGACCCGGCATTCGTCGAGGCGCCCGCCGAAGCATAGGTGTTGCGGTCAGCCCCAAGAACTCGCGACAACGAGCCGCGAACGTGGCCAAACCCGACACCCATGGCGCGACGGCCGGCCGCGGGCCGATCACGTGGTGGCGGCCCCGAGCCGGGCACGAAGGCGGGGGAGCACCTCTTCGAGAGCGAGTTCGAGGCTTTCCCACCCGCCGAACGGCAGGGCGACGAAGCCGGGCGCATCGCTGTCGTGCAGAAACTCGGCGACGCGAGCAGCGACCTCCTCGGGTGTGCCCGCCGCGACGAAGTGACGCGCGCCCGCGCCGTCCGCCTCTGGTAGGGGCGCGGCGCCGCCGGAGCGCACCGACATGATGATGCCCGGATGCACGCCAACGACGTCGGCGGCCCGGCCATGCTCGAGCGCGCGGCGCGAGACGTCAGTGGCGAGCGAGCGGGCAGCTGCGACGTTGCCGGTCGCCGCGAACATCGAATCGGCCCACCTGGCGGCGAAGTCGAGCATCAACGGCGAACCAGCCGCGGTCATCATGGGCAACGCTCCGCGGCCGGGCAGCGTGAGCGGGCCTTGCACGCCGGCGGCGAGCTGCGCATCGCCAACGCGCAGCCGCTCGAGTCGCGCAAACTCGCCGGTCGCGGCGTCGGCGACGAGGCCATCCGCGTCGAAGCCTGACCAGAGGTCGTGCAGCGCCGCGAGCGCCGCGTTCGCTGCCGCCAGGCGGGTTGCCGGCGCATCCTCGCGCACGAGCCCGAAGTTGTCGTGTCCGGCAAGCGACCACACGGCGTTCCAGCCGGCTCGGCCACCGCTGAGGGCGTCGAGCGATCGCAACTCGCGGGCGAGTTGATACGGTCGCGAGAATGTCGTGGAACAGGTGGGGAAGAGCCGGATGCGCTCGGTCGCGCCCGCAATGACGCTCATGAGCGTGAGCGGGTCGGGCCCAAAGAACTCCGCGCCGCGGCCCGCACGCACGAGGGGCAGTGCCGGCACATCCGGCTTGAGGAGGTAGTCCCAGCCCGCGCGTTCGGCGCGCTGCGCGACGGCGATGGCCCCGGCACCCGCGACGTACTCGCGGGCGCGCTGCGGCGCATCCCGCCATGCCCCACCGCGAAGCCAGGTAGGTGAGAGCGAGAGGCCTGCGAGCGGCGCCGGCCTCATGCGCGGGCCTTGACGCTTTCGAGAGGGATCACGAGCGGGCGGTGTGACACCGGGTCGTCGATGATGTGCGAGGTGATGCCGAAGACCTCCTCGAGCAGGGGCTCGGTGAGCACCTCGCGCACCGGGCCGTGGCGCACGATCTCGCCCTGGCGCATCACGATGAGGTTGTCGGCGTAGCGTGCGGCGAGCGTGAGCTCGTGCAGCACGAGCACGATCGTGCGCCCCTCCTCGCGGTTGAGTCGGTGGCAGAGCTCGAGCACCTCGAGCTGGTTCGCGATGTCGAGGTAGGTCGTCGGCTCGTCGAGCAGCATCACGGGCGGGTCCTGCGCGAGCAGCAGCGAGATCCACACGCGCTGGCGCTGCCCGCCCGAGAGCTCATCGACGGGCCGGTCGACAAGCGCGAGCAGGTCGGTCGCGCGCAGGGCGCGGTCGACGGCGGTCTCGTCGGCCTCGGTCCACTGCTGCATGAGGTTCTGGTGCGGGTAGCGGCCGCGGGCGGTGAGGTCTCCGACCGTGATGCCGAACGGCGCGCTCGACTGCTGCGGCAGCAGCCCGAGGCGGCGGGCGAACTCCTTCGCGGGCAGCCGATGCACATCCTTGCCGTCGAGGGAGACGTGCCCCGTCTTCGGCGTGAGCAGGCGCGAGAGCGCGCGCAGCAGAGTCGACTTGCCGCAGGCGTTCGGGCCGATGATGATCGTGATCTCGCCCTTGGGAATCTCGACGTCGAGGTGCTCCGACACGAGGCGTTCCTCGTACGAAAGGGAGAGGTCTTCGCCCTTGATCAGGGCAGGTGCGGCGGTCACGGCGGTCGAGAGTCCTTCGGATGCGGTGGCGGGGTCGGGCTGGTTTGGGTGCGCGGATGCGGGGGTCGGGTTCGGCATCAGACCTGGTTTGAGCGGGTGAGCAGCCACGCGAGGTAGACGCCGCCGATGAGGCCGGTGACCTGACCGATCGGCAGGTTGATGCTCACCGGCAGCACGGCGGTGATGACGTGGGCGACCATGAGCAGGCACGAGCCCATCGCCGCGGCGCCCACGACCGAGAACGTCGTCGACCGGGTGAGGAGCTTCGCGAGCTGCGGCGAGGCGAGCGCGATGAAGGCGATCGGGCCGACCGCCCTCGTGGCGATGCCCGCGAGGATCACGGCGAGCAGCATGAGCGTGCGGCGCGTGCCCTCGGCGTTGACGCCGAGCTGGCGGGCCATGTCGTCGCCCATCTCGAGCAGGGTCGCACGTCGGGCCGAGAGCGCGACGAGCGGAATCACGATGAGCGTGACGAGGAACGCCGGCAGCGCCTGCGCCCACTTCACGTCGTCGAGCGACCCCGAGATCCAAACGTTCGCTGCGAACGCGTTGTCGATGTCGCCGCGCACCATCATGAGGCTGTTCAGCGACGAAAGCAGGGCGCCGACGCCGATACCGATGAGCACGAGCCGGTAGCCGCCCGTGACGCCGCCCTTGAGCGAGAGCAGGTAGATGATGAGCGCGGTGCCGACACCGCCGATGAGGGCGCCGATCGTGACCTGAATCGGGCCGGCCTGGAAGAAAATGATCTGGCTGATGGCACCGGTCGCGGCGCCCGAGGTGAGGCCGATGATGTCGGGGGAGCCGAGCGCATTGTGCGAGACCGATTGGAACACCGCGCCCGAGACGCCGAGCGCGGCGCCGGCCGAGAGTGCGGCGAGTACGCGCGGGAACCGCAGGTTCTGCACCACGGTGTTGTGCTTGCTCTCGTCCGACAGGCCGAACATCGAGGGCAGCAGGTCGTCGAGCGGCACGCTCACCTTGCCGAGCGTCATCGCGGGCGAGGCGAGCGCGAGCGTGATGAGCAGCAGCGCCAGCGTGATAGTGACGGCGCGCGGATGCACGATGAACGAGACGCGGCGCAGGCGCACCGCGCGCCCGCGCACGAGCCGCGGGGCAGGACGGGTCTTGGAATCGGTCAAAGCTGCGCAATCTTTCGCCGGCGCACGATGGCGATGAAGGTCGGGGCGCCGACGAGCGAGACCATGATGCCGACGCCGATGTCGCCGGAGGGCACGATGAGGCGGCCGGCGATGTCGGCGACGAGCATGACCGCGGCCGCGACGAGCGCGGTCGCGGGAATCAGCGGGCGGTGGTTGAGCCCGACGATGAGGCGGCCGACGAACGGGGCCGTCAGCCCGACGAAGCTGATGGGGCCGGCCGCGGCGGTTGAGGCGCCGCACATGACGATGATGGCGAGCGCCGCGAACGAGAGCACGACGTTCGGGTTCGCGCCGAGCGAGCGGCTGAGGTCCTTGCCGAGCACGCTCGCGTCGAGGGCGCCCGAGAGCGCGTAGGCGATGATGAGGCCCGCGAGCACGGCGCTGCCGGTGGGCAGGAGGAGTTCGAGCCCGCGGCCCTCGAGCGAACCGACGGTCCAGCTTCGAAAGCGGTCGAAGACGGTCGTGTCGACGTTGACGAGGATGATGCGGGTGCCCGCGAGCAACACGACGTTGACCGCGGCGCCCGCGAGCACGAGGCGCACGGGGCCGGCTCCGCGGCGCACCCCGCCGAGAATGTAGACGACCGCGCCGGTGAGGCCCGCGCCGAGAAAGCCGAACACCATCGATGCGGTGAGCGTGCCGAAGCCGAAGAACGCGATCGCGACGGCGACGGTGAAGGTGACGCCGGCGTTCACACCGAGCAGGCCGGGCTCGGCGAGTGGGTTTCGGGTGATGGCCTGCATCACGACGCCCGAGGCGCCGAGGCCGACACCGATGATGATCGCGAGCACGGTGCGGGGCATCCGCACCTCGCGCACGAGCAGGTGGTTCGTGTTCGCGGGGTCGAAGGCGAAGTAGGCGTTCCAGGCGTCGGCGAACGACACATCGACGGTGCCGACGACGATCGAGACTGGGAACAGCGCCACGATCAGGACGCCGATGAGGGTCAGCCAGAGGCCGGGCCGCTTGGCGCCCGTCGGGGTGCCGCGGCGGCGCGAGCGCGGAGCCCGTGCCGGGGCTGTGGCCGGCGACGGGGACGCCGCACGGGGCAGTGCCGAATTGGCGGTGCCCCGTGCGGTCTGCGCGCTGCGCGCGTTGGTCGTGCTCAAGTCCTCAGAAACGAAGGCGCTTACGCGGTGGCGAAGTTCGCGAGCACGCCGTCGACGATCTCGGTTGCCGAGTAGAAGTCGACGCGGAACGAGTTCACGCCGAGCCCGTAGACCTGGCCGTTCTGCACACTCGGCAGGTTCGCGAGCACGCTGTCGTCAGCGAATGCCTGGGCACCCTCGTTGTCCTGCGACAGGATGAACGTGGTGTCGGCGGTGAGCTCGGTGAGGTTCTCGTAGCTGGCCCACACGAAGTCGTTGCGCGGGTCGCCCTCCTGGTTGTGCCATTCGACGTTCGGGTCTTCGATCGTGAAGCCGAGCTCGGTGAGCAGTTCGGCGTGCGGGCCACCGACGCGACCGATTGGGTTGTTCTCGCCCGGGCCGTTGCACGAGATGATGTTCGCCTCGCCCTCGGGCACGGTGATCTGCTCCTTCACCTCGGCGACGTGCGCCTCGAAGCCATCGATCGTGGCCTGCGCATCCTCGGTGAGGCCGGTCGCCTCGGCGAGCTCGAGGGTGAGTTCCTGCCAGGTCTCCCCGCCGTAGTCGACGACGATGGTCGGGGCGATGTCCTGGAAGTCCGAGAGGTTGTCGATCGCCGAGTCGGCACCGGTGGCGGCGACGACGATGAGGTCGGGGTCGGCTGCAATGACCGACTCGACGTCGACCTCACCGGCCGCCCAGATCGCCTCGACGCCGGCCTCGTCGGCGATGTCAGCCCACTGGGCGAAGAACTGACCGTTCGCGGCGGCGCCCGAGGCGGTGACGGGCGCGCCAAACGAGAGCAGCGAGCCGGTGACGGTGACCGACGTCGAGACGATGTTCGTCGGCTGCTCGGGAATCTCGGTCGTGGTGCCGTCGGCGTTCTCGAACGTGAGGGGGTACTCGACGTTCGACGCGGCGGCCTCGCCCGTGGCCGCATCCGTCGACTCGGCGTCGGCGTCGCTCGCGGCGCAGCCGGTGAGCGCGAGTGCGGTCACCGCCACCCCGACGAGCGCGGCGCGGACGCGCCCCGGGATTCCTGTCGACTTGATCGCACCAGACTTCACTGTGCATCCCTTCCGCTGCGGCTGCGCCACAGGCATGGTCATTCCGCACCGACCTGAGCATCAGACAGCTCTCCAAGGAAGGTAAGGCTTACCTAAGTTACATGACGGCGCGGCCGGACACGACGCAAAGTCAGGAATTCGCCGACGGCCCGCCGATCGACGTGGCCGCGACGGCGATGGCGTCCGGGAGGGTGCGCCGCCACCAGGCGACGTCGTGACCGCCCGTGACGAGATCGGTCGGCGTCTCGACGAGGCTGCCGATGCCGCGCAGGAACTCGCGGGCGTGCAGCACCGCCTCCTGCAGCACCCACTCGGTGCGACCGAGCTGCACGACGCAGGGCGCGCACTCGCCTGCGGCGCCGAGTTCGGCGAACCAGGCGCCGGGGCTCAGCTCGGGGGCCTCGACCGTGGGCCACCAGAGCGAGGGCGACTGGCCGACCGCGGCGCGCACGAGCTCAGGCGCGCGCACGGCGGCGAACAGCGCGAAGAGCCCGCCGAGGCTTTGCCCGGCCGGGATCAGGCCGCCGTGCCAGCCCGGCACCGCGGCCTCGAGCGCGTCGACCACCTGCGTGAGTAGCTCGCGCTGCTGCAGCGGCCCGGCAGGGTAGTCGAGGATGCGGTCGTCCGGGCCGCCCGACGGCAGGTAGACGAGGTGCAGCGGCGGGCACGTGCCTTCGGCGATCCGGGCGCTCAGCGCGCCGGCGAGCAGCTCGTCGTCGAGCCACACCTCACCATCGAGCAGCAGCATTGTCGGGGAATCGGGGCTCGCGGCGGGGTGGCTGCGCACGGTCGCCTCGACCTTGGTGCGGCTCACGGGCAGCGTGATGGGCGCGCCCACCGAGCGCCAGTCGTCGAAGTCCGCGGTGGCGGGCTCCTGCGGCGCGCGATCGAGCTCGACGATGCTGTGCGGCGCCTGCGGCAGCAGCTTGTTCGGGCGCTGGCGCGGGTTGCGCGGGTCGGGCAGCAGCGAGGCCGACTGCCGCATCACGTCGCGGATGCTGAGACGGCCGCCCGCCTCGAGCTCGGCCTCGGGAGTGAGGAAGTGGTACGAGCAGATCCAGTCGGCGGGCATGCGCAGCGAGAGTGTTGCGAGGTCACTCTCGCCGACTTGGCGAAGGCGCCCCTCGGCCGGTGTGAACGGGTCGGTGAGCTTGTTCGCGAAGAGATACACGAAGGGTGCCGGGCCGCGGTAGAGGAACGTGACGACGCGGTGGCTCGGCACATCCGCTGGCTCGATCAGTGGCGCGCCCGCGGCCCCGAGCTCGGCGAGGAACGCGTCGACGTGCCCGGCGCGATCCGCGGCAGCTGCGCCGGCGAGTGCCGTTTCGAGCGCCCGGATGCGCGGGGACTCGGTGACCGGCAGCGGCCAGGGCCGAGGCGCGTGCGGCGGAGTCGTGCGGCGGAGGTGGTCGGGGGAGGGCGCGGAGTCAGTCACGGGGCGATACGTTACTCGCCGCGGTGCTGGGAGCCCGGCCGGGCCCGGGTGCGAGATACTGGAAGAATGCCCGCTCCCCAAGAAAACGTCTGGCTCGCCGCCGTGCGAGCAAACCCCGATCACGCCCGCAATTACGCCGAGCGGTGGCGCAGCTTCGCCGATGCGGGCCGCGACATCTACGGCGAGGCGCGGCTCATCGACGCGATGGCCGAACGACACAGCCGCATCCTCGACGCGGGCTGCGGCACCGGGCGCATCGGCGGCTGGCTCGCCGAGCGCGGGCACGAGGTGGTCGGCGTCGACCTCGACGAGTACCTCATCTCGGTGGCGCGCACCGATTACCCGCAGGCGCGCTGGGAGGTCGGCAATCTCGCGACGTTCGCGGTCGACGATGAGTTTGGCGATCTGCAGGAGTTCGACCTCATCGTGTCGGCCGGCAACGTCATGACGTTCCTCTCGGAGGCCGAGCGCAAGCCTGCGCTCGAGAGACTGCGTGGCCACCTCGCGCCGAACGGTCGTCTCGTCGTCGGCTTCGGCGCGGGCCGCGGCTACGACTTCGTCGACTTCACGGCGGATGCGTTCGAGTCGGGTCTCGTGCTCGAGCAGCACTACTCGACGTGGCAGCTCCACGCCCCGGCCGAGGACTTCCTCGTCGCCGTGCTCACCCGCACCCCCGACGCCCCCGAACAAGACGAATAACCACTCCCTCTGGCGAGCGGAGAGGGGGTTGAGTGGTCACTTTTGTAGGTTTGGCGCCGGCATTGTCAACTGGTGGATGCAACAAGGATCTGGTTGAGGCGCTTGGCTGGGGTGTCGTAGTCCAGGGTTGGGCGGGGTCGTGTGTTGAGTTTGCGTGCGACCTCGTCCAGGTCCTGTTGCGTGTGCCCGGACAGGTCGGTGCCCTTTTTGAACCAGTGCCGCAGCAGTCGGTTCGTGTTCTCGTTCGATCCGCGCTGCCAGGGCGAGTGGGGGTCGGCGAAGTACACGGCGTCCACGAGTTCGGTTTGGATGCGCCGGTACTCCGCTAATTCGGTGCCGCGGTCCCAGGTGATCGATTGCCGTAGTTGTTCTGGGAGTTGGCGCATTTGTTGGATCATTTGCGTCGCGACCTGGTTCGCGGTGTGCCCGTCGGGGAGGTGGAGCAGGATCACGAACCGGGTCGCGCGTTCCACGAGCGTGCCAATCGCGGACTTACTCCCCGGCCCGACGATGAGGTCGCCTTCCCAATGCCCGGGGATGGCGCGGTCTTCGACCTCGGGCGGGCGCTCACTGATCGTGAACGCATCCTGGTAGATTGACCGGCCCCGCCGCTCGGTCGTGCCCTGGGGTTTGCGTTGGCTACGCCCCAGGGATAGCTGTTTTGCCAGGTCTTGCCGCAGCCCGCCCCGGGTTTGGACGTACAGGGCGCGGTAGATCGTTTCGTGGCTCACACGCCCCATTGTGGCGTCGGGTTCCCGGCGCAACATGTCCGCGATGAGTTTCGGGGACCAGCCCACATCCATCGCGTCTTCGATGAACCCGCGTAACGGAGCGGTGTCCTCGCGGCACAGGATCGGGGGTTTTGGCCGACGTCGTCGGTGGCGGGCGTTCAGGTGCGCGGCCGCGGCCGAGTACTGGCCGTCTGCGTGGGTGTTGCGGTGCAGTTCGCGGCAGACCACGGACCGGTCCCGGCCGATCTCTGCCGCGATGCGGGATTGGGTCCATTGGTCACGGATCCCGGCCTGGATGAGCACGCGTTCTTCGAACGTGAGGCCGCGTCCGATGTGTTCTTGATCGATAGTGATTGGGGTGTGGTGGCGGAGTTCGAACGCGGTCATTCCGACATACTTCCGTCGCCACCTGGCCGCAGTGCCTGACCCGATGCCGAGACGGGTTGCCGCCCTGGCGGGCGGCAACCCGTCCTTGCAGATCAGGTCAACGAACTGGTCCCGAACGGCCTGCTTGTATCGGTTCCCGTGGGGATTCTTCGGCATGCAACATCCTCCTCATGTTGCAACGACCGTATGAATCCACCGCCGCCAAACCTACAAAAGTGACCACTCAACCCCCTAAAAGTTTGCGGAGGCGTTTGAGGCTGGCCGGTTGGGCCGTGCCGAGCTGTTGGGCGAAGAGGCTGACGCGGAACTCCTCAAGCAGCCAGCGCGCCGCGACGAGGTGCTCCGGCGCGTCGAGCCCGAGCGGCAGCGTGCCGCCCGCATCCCGGTAGAGCGCGAGCGCCTGCTCGAGCTCGGCGGCGCCCGCGCGCTCGGTCGCCGCGCTCATGCTGAGCCGCTCGATGCGCGCCGTGGCGGCCCGCAGATACCGAGGCAGGTGCTGCAGCTGCTCGAGCCCGGTGCGCGACACGAAGCCGTCAAACACGAGGGCCTCGAGCTGCCCGCGCACATCCGTGAGGGTCGCGAGGTACGCCATCGCGTTGCTGCCCTTGATCGTCCGCAGGGCGTCGCGGTGCGCTGTGAGCACCTGTCCCACGAGCCGCACGACGTCGAACAGCGCGTCGATGAGTTCGGCGTTGAACCGCTCGCGCATGGCGTCGAACGCGGCCCGCGTCCGCACCGGCTCGCCGGCCGCGTCGACGGCCCGCTGGGCAAGCGCGATGGTGGCGTCGGCGAGCAGCAGCTCGGTCGAGCGGTACGGGCTCGCCGCGAGCGCGAGCTTCTCCTGCGAGGTGAGGTGCGCGAGCACGTAGGTCGCCGGCGAGGGCACGCTCCGGGCGAGCAGCACAGCGACGGCCCGTGGATGCTCCCGCACCTGGTCGGCGCTCGTCGTCGCGAGCACGAGGTCGACCTCGCTCGCCGCGGGATGCGCGGGGTCGCGCAGCTGCAGCGTCGGCCAGGCCCGAATCACGCCGTTCTTGCGGCGAATCTCGAAGGTCTCGGGCAGATCGCGTTCCGGCCAGCCGTCGAGCTCGCGCTGCTCGGCGACGGACTCCTTCGACCCACCCGGGGGCCCCGCCGAGGCTGCGGCATCGCCGCCCGGCGTATCCTTGCGGCTGCCGCGGCCGCGCCGATTTCCGGGCGTCGGAGGAGCCTCGGTCGCGCGCACGAGCGCGGCCTCGCTTTGGCGCTTCAGCCGCTGCTGCAACTCGAGCAGGTTGCTGCCGTCACCGAGTTCGCGGCCGCGGTCGTCGAGCACGAGGAAGCGCATGCGCAGGTGCGAGGGCACCCGCTCGGGCTCGAACTCGCCGGCGTCGAAGCGGATACCGCCGAGCCGCTGCAGGTGCCCGTGCAACACCTCGGTGAGGGGCGCGTCGACGGGCTCGCCGCGATCGGGCCGCACCTCGCCGACCTGCTCAAGCAGGCGCGTCGCCCAGTCGGCGGCCGGCACGAAGTTGCGTCGCGTCGCCTTCGGCAGGGTGCGCAGCAGCGCCGTCACGAGCTCGGCGCGCAGGCCCGGCACCTGCCAGTCGAAACCGTCGGGCGTGAGCATCGCGAGCAGCTGCACGGGCACGACGACCGTGACGCCATCGTCGGGCGCCTGCGGGTCGAACTTGTAGCGCAGCCGCAGCTGCTGCTCGCCCTGCTGCCAGGTGCGCGGGTACGCCTCGGCGTCCTCGGTCTCGCCCTCGTCCTCGAGCAGGTCGCCGCGGCGCAGGTCGAGCAGCTTCGGCTGCTCCTGCTGCGCGGCGCGCCACCACTGGTCGAACGTCGACTGCGATACGACCTCGGCCGGCAACCGCTCGTCGAAGAACTCGAACAGCACCTCGGTGTCGTCGTGGTGCGAGCGCGTGCGCGTGCGCTCCTCAAACTCGGCCACGTCGCGTAGCAGCTGCTGGTTGCGGCGCACGAACGGGTACCGGCCCGTCCAATCGCCCTCGACGAGCGCGTGCCGAATGAACAGGTCGCGGCTCCACGACGGGTCGATCTTCGCGAAACCGACCCGGCGCTGCGTCACGATCGGCACGCCGTAGAGCGTCACCGTCTCGAGCGCGACCGCCTGCCCCTGCTTGCGCTCCCAGTGCGGCTCGGAGTGCTGCCGTTTCGCGAGTTCGCCCGCGAGCGACTCGGCCCACTCGGGCTGAATCTTCGCGACGGTGCGCGCGAACAGCTGCGAGGTCTCGACGAGCTCGGCGGCCATGACCGACTCGGGGTTCGAGCCCTTGAGCCCCGAACCTGGGAACACCCGAAATCGCGTGTTCCGCGCCCCGCGATAGTCGCGCCGCTGCCGGTCGAACACCCCGATGTGGCTGAGCAGGCCCGCGAGCAGCGCGCGATGCACGGCGTCGGCGTTCTCGCCCGGCTCGGCCCCCGCATCCGGCCGCTGGATGCGCAGGCCGAGCGGCTTCGCGGTCTCGCGCAGTTGTCGGAAAAGGTCTTGCCACTCGCGCAGGCGCACGTAATTGAGGAACTCGGCCTTGCACAGCCGGCGGAACGCCGAGGAGCCGAGCTCGCGCTGCTGCTCCTCGAGGTAGCCCCAGAGCTTGAGCAGCGACAAGAAGTCGCTCGATGGGTCGCGGAACCGCGCGTGCAACTGGTCGGCCTTGGCGCGCTGCTCGAGCGGCCGCTCGCGGATGTCCTGCACCGTGAGGCCGGCGACGATGATGAGCACGTCACGGGCGACGTCGAGCCGCTTCGCCTCGACCACCATGCGGGCGAAGCGGGGCTCGATGGGCAGGGATGCGAGCTGCCGGCCGATCTTCGTCAGCTGCGGCACGCTGCGGGCGGTGCCGCCGCGAATCGCGCCGAGCTCGCGCAGCAGATCGACGCCGTCCTTCACGCCACGCGAGTCGGGCGGGGTGAGGAAGGGGAAGTCCTCGATCGCACCGAGTCCGAGCTCGAGCATCTGCAGCAGCACGCTCGCGAGGTTCGTGCGCAGAATCTCGGGGTCGGTGAACTCGGGCCGACGCTCGAAGTCCTCTTCGCTGTAGAGCCGAATCGCGATGCCGTCGCGGGTGCGACCCGAGCGGCCCGAGCGCTGGTTCGCCGAGGCCTGCGAGATCGCCTCGATCGGCAGCCGCTGCACCTTCGCGCGCACCGAGTAACGCGAGATGCGCGCGAGGCCCGCATCGATGACGTAGGCGATGCCCGGCACCGTGAGCGAGGTCTCGGCGACGTTCGTTGCGAGCACGACGCGGCGCCGCACGCCGGGCCGCGTACTCGGCTCGAACACGCGGTGCTGATCGTGCGCGCTGAGCCGGCCATAGAGGGGGAGGAGTTCGGTCGCCTCGAGTTCGCGGGTCGAGAGGGATGCGCGAATCGCCGCCTCGGCCTCGCGAATCTCGCGCTCGCCGGGCAGAAACACGAGCACGTCGCCGGCCCGTTCACCGGCGAGCTCGCGCAGCCCCGCGACGATGCCCTCGTTCACGTCGCGGTCGTCGGTCGCCGACGGCGCGTCCTGCGCATCCGCCTCGTCGTCTTCGGCGGCCTCGCCGACGAGTGGCCGATAGCGCACCTCGACCGGGTAGGTGCGGCCCGACACCTCGATGACCGGCGCGTCGTCGAAGTGCCGTGAGAACGACTCGGGGTCGATTGTTGCCGAGGTGATGATGAGCTTGAGGTCGGGGCGCTCGGGAAGCAGGCGCTTGAGGTAGCCGAGCAGAAAGTCGATGTTCAACGAGCGCTCGTGCGCCTCGTCGATGATGATCGTGTCGTAGCGCTTCAGCAGCCGGTCGCGGCGCAGCTCGCCGAGCAGGATGCCGTCGGTCATGAGCTTGATGCGCGTCGACTCGCTCGAGGCGTCGGTGAAGCGCACCTGGTAGCCGACGAGCTCGCCGACCTTGCCCCCGAGCTCCTCGGCCACGCGCTCGGCGATCGTGCGGGCCGCGATGCGGCGCGGCTGCGTGTGCCCGATCGCGGTACGCCCGAGCTCGAGGCAGATCTTTGGCAGCTGCGTCGTCTTGCCCGAGCCGGTTTCGCCCGCGACGATCACCACCTGGTGCTCGCGAATCGCCGCGGCGATTTCGTCGCGGCGCTGCGAGACCGGCAGCTCGGGTGGGAAGTGAATGGCGACCATCGGCCCACCAGTCTAGGTGACAGGGGCATCCCCTACGATGGTCGAGTGACTGCCCCGACCCAACTCCAACGTGACGGCGCGAGCACCCCGACGCCGCCGGTGGGGTCGTGGGCGGACGATCGCTGGGGCCGGTGGACGGCAACGCCGCAGGCTCGGCGCCGCACCGAGTGGATCATCGTCGGCATCATCACGCTCGTCGCGGTGCTCGTGCGGTTCGTGCGGCTCGACCAGCCGAACGGCATCGTCTTTGACGAGATCTACTACGTGCCCGATGGCTGGACCATCACGAACAACGGCTACGAATCCGAGTGGCCCGAGAACAAAGATGAGCTCTGGGCGACGGGCGATTACGGCGGCTACCTCAACGATGCCGAGTACGTCGTTCACCCGCCGCTCGGCAAGTACCTCATCGGCATCTTCATGCACCTGTTCGGGGTCGAGCACGTCTGGGCCTGGCGCTTCGGCGTCGCCCTCTTCGGCGCCGCCTCAGTGCCGCTGCTCTACCTCGTCGGCAAGAAGCTGTTCCGCTCGATCGCGATGGGCGCGATCCCCGCGGCGATGCTCGCGATCGACGGCCACGCCATCGCGATGAGCCGCACGGGCATCCTCGACATCTTCGTGATGTTTTTCGTGCTGCTCGCCTTCCTTTTCCTCCTCTACGACCGCGACGACCAGCAGCGGCAGCTCGCGAGCTGGGTGGCGGCGTGGCGGCAGCGCGAGCACGCGAAGGATGCGTCGGTGCCGCTTGAGAGCACGCCGGTCAAGTGGACGAGCACGATCGACCCGCCCGCCAAGCGGCCGACCGGTCCGGACTGGGGTCCGGTCGTCTGGCGCCGCCCCTGGTTCGTGGCGATGGTCATTGCCCTCGCGCTCGCCACGAGCGTGAAGTGGTCGGGCCTCTACTACCTCGCGTTCTACTGCGTGCTCACGATCGCGCTCGACGCATACAACCGCAAGCAGTCGGGCATCACGCTCTGGCTCTCGTCGGCGACGCTGAAGCAGGGGCCCATCTCGTTCCTGCTCGCCGTGCCGCTCACGGTCGTCATCTACCTCACGAGCTACGCGGGCTGGTTCATCACCGGTCGCGGCTTCAACGGCATCGTCGACACCGGCGCGTGGCAGGGCGGCAACTTCTTCGAGTGGGCGAAGCTGTCGCTCTCGCACTTCGTCGACTATCAGATGCAGGTCTACGAGTTCCACTCGCGGCTCGCGGCGGGGCACTCCTACAACTCGGCGCCGTACGAGTGGCCGTTCCTGCTGCGACCCACCGCATTCCAGTACACCTACATCGACCCGGCGACCGACCCGAGCTGCCATGCCGACCAGTGCGTGCAGGCGGTCACCTCGTTGTCGAACCCGCTGCTGTACTGGCTCGGCACGATCGCCGTCGTGTTCCTCATCATGATGCTGTTCGTGAAGCCGCGCTGGCCGTACGTCGCGATTCTCGTGTCGTACGCGGCGGGCTACCTGCCCTGGCTGCTCACGGGCCGCACCTCGGTGTACCACTTCTACGTCATCGTCTGGCTGCCGTTCATGTTCCTCGCGGCCGCCCTCGCGCTCCAGACGCTCGCGGGCGAAGCGAAGGATCCGCGAAAACAGCGCACGCTCGCCGTCAACCTCATTACCGGGTTCTTTGTGCTTGCGATCCTCGTGTCGGTGTTCTTCTACCCGGTGTGGACCGGCCTGCAGATTCCCGACTGGTACTTCAACCTCACTCACTGGCTGCCGGGCTGGTACTAGGCCATGCTCATCCTTGCCGGAACCCCGATCGGCAATCTCGGGGACGCCTCGAGTCGCCTGGCCGACACCCTGCGCGCGGCCGACCTCATCGCGTGCGAGGACACCCGCACCACGGCGAAGTTGCTCGGCCTGCTCGAGGTCACCGAGCGCCCGAAGCTCATCGCGCTACACGAACACAACGAGCACGAGGCGGCGGATGAGGTAGCCCGCCTGGCCGCCGCGCAGACGGTCGTGCTCGTGTCGGATGCGGGCATGCCGGCGATCTCCGACCCCGGCTTCCGCGTCGTGCGGGCCTGTGCCGAGGCCGGCGTGACGGTCACGTCGGTGCCCGGGCCAAGCGCGGTCATCACGGCGCTCGCGGTGGCCGGCTTGCCGACCGATCGCTTCTGCTTCGAGGGCTTCGTGCCGCGCAAGCAGTCCGACCGGGCGAAGCTCGTCGAGCAGCTTGCCGACGAACCCCGAACAACGGTGCTCTACGAGTCGCCGCACCGCCTCGCGACCACGCTCGACGACTTCGCCGCCGCGTGGCCCGCGCGCCAGGTCGTCGTCTGCCGCGAACTCACCAAGCTGCACGAGGAGGTGCGTCGCGGCACCTGCGCTGAGCTCGCGCAGTGGGCGAGCGAGGGCGTGCGGGGCGAGATCGTGCTCGTGCTCGCGGGCGCGGAGGCGCGCGAGGTGCAGCTCGACGACGCCGTTGCCGAGGTGCTGCGGCTCGCGGCGGGCGGCCTGCGGCTCAAGGATGCGGCGGCCGAGGTCGAGGCTCGCACGGGCCTGCGCAAGCGCGCGCTCTACGACGCGGCGCTCGCGGCACGCGGTGTGAATGGTGCCGTATGACCATCGGCAACGGCCGTGTCATTGACGCCCACGCAACCCGATAGACTTTCCGGCATGGCTTCTGGCGAATCGTTCTACGTCACCACTCCCATCTTCTACGTCAATGACGTGCCCCACATCGGGCATGCGTATGCGGAGGTGGCTGCTGACGTGCTTGCCCGCTGGCACCGTCAGCGCGGCGACGACACCTGGTTCCTGACCGGCACCGACGAGCACGGGCAGAAGATCATGCGCTCGGCCGTCGCGAACGGCATGACGCCGCGCGAGTGGGCCGACAAGCTCGTCGACGGCGCGTGGAAGCCGATGCTCAAGACGCTCAACCTCTCGAACGACGACTTCATTCGTACGACCGAGGAGCGCCACGAGACCCGCGTGCAGAAGTTCCTGACGCACCTCAACGACGCCGGCTACATCTACGAAGACGAGTTCGAGGCGCTCTACTGCGTGGGTTGCGAGGAATTCAAGCCCGACAACGAAATCGTCGACGGCGAGGGCCAGTACGAGGGCCAAAAGGTCTGCGCGATCCACTCGAAGCCGCTCGAGCTCATGGCCGAGCGCAACTACTTCTTCAAGCTTTCCGACTTCCAGCAGCGCCTGCTCGACTTCTACGAGGCGAACCCGACCTTCGTGCAGCCGCAGTCGGCGCGCAACGAGGTCGTCAGCTTCGTGCGCAGCGGCCTGCACGACCTGTCGATCTCGCGCACGAGCTTCGACTGGGGCGTGCGGGTGCCGTGGGACGACGCGCACATCGTCTACGTCTGGGTCGACGCGCTGCTCAACTACATCACGGCAGTCGGCTACGGCGACGACGACGGCAACTTCGACCGCCGCTGGCCCGCGAACCACATTGTCGGTAAGGACATCATCCGCTTCCACGCGGTGATCTGGCCCGCCATGCTCATGGCCGCGGGCATCGAGCCGCCGCAGCGCGTCTTCGCGACCGGCTGGCTGCTCGTGGGCGGCGAGAAGATGTCGAAGTCGAAGCTCACCGGCATCGAGCCGAGCGAGATCACCGACACCTTCGGCTCCGACGCGTTCCGTTACTACTTCATGCGCGCCATCCACCTCGGCCAGGACGGCTCGTTCTCGTGGGAGGACCTCCACGCGCGCTACAACTCCGAGCTCGCGAACGGCCTCGGCAACCTCGCCTCGCGCGTCGTCGCGATGGTGAACAAGTACTTCGATGGCGAGATCCCGGCCGCGGCTTCGACCCATGTCGATGACCTCGCCCTCCTCGACCTCGCGAAGTCCGCGGTGGCCGGTGCTGAGGACGCCATCGACCGCTTCGCGATCGACCAGACCATCGCCGAAGTCTGGCGGCTCGTCGACGCGCTCAACCAGTTCATCACCGACCAGGCGCCCTGGCAGCTCGCGAAGGACGACTCGCTGCGCGAGCGCCTCGAGGGCGTGCTCGGCACGGCCGTGCGCGGCCTCGGCATTCTCGCGGTGCTGCTGCACCCGATCATCCCGCTCGCGTCCGAGAAGCTCTGGGCCGCGGTCGGCGGCGAGGGCGAGCTCGGCGAGGTACGGCCGGATGCGGCGCTCGAGTGGCGCTCGACCGGTCGCATCGGCGAGCTGCAGGCGCTGTTCCCGCGCATCGACCAGGCCGACTAGCCTCGTGACCGTCTCGCAGCATCCGCGCAAGCGCGACGCGACGGCCGAGCACGGCCAGCGCCGCGACCTGCGGTATCCGGACGTGCCCGAGGCGCTCGCGGTGCCGAGCTACGACAACCACACGCACCTCGAGATCGAGGACGGTGAGGCGGGGCTCGAGCTCGCCGAGCACCTCGAGCTCGCGGCCCAGGCCGGCGTCGTCGGAGCGATCACCGTCGGCGGCGACCTGCCGTCGAGCCGGTGGCAGGTCGAGGCGGCGAACGCGCACGAGCGCCTGCTCGCGGCCGTCGCGATTCACCCGAACGAGGCCCCGCGCTACGCCGAGGCCGGAGAGCTCGACGAGGGCCTCGCCGAGATCGCGCGGCTCGCGCAGGATGCTCGGGTCGCGGCGATCGGCGAGACCGGCCTCGACTACTTCCGCACCTCGGGCGACGAGGCGCTGCGCGCGCAGCACGCGTCGTTCGAGGGGCACATCGACATTGCCAAGCGCGAGCGGCTGCCGATGCAGATCCACGACCGCGACGCGCACGACGACGTGGTCGCCCTGCTGCGCCGCGTCGGCGCGCCCGAGGGCACGGTGTTCCACTGCTTCTCTGGCGGCCCCGAGCTCGCGCAGATCGCCGGCGACGAGGGCTGGTACTGCTCGTTCGCGGGCAACATCACCTTCAAGAACGCGCAGCTGCTGCGCGACGCGCTCCAGGTCGTGCCGCGCGAGCGCATCCTGGTCGAGACCGATGCGCCGTTCCTGACGCCCGTCCCGTTCCGTGGCCGGCCGAACGCGCCCTACCTGATTCCGGTCACCATCCGCTTCATGGCGGCCGAGCTCGGCGTCGACGCCGAGGAGCTCGCGGCGCAGATCGCGAGCAACACACTCGACCTTTACGGCCCGTTCGGCGTCGAAGCACGAGCCTCGTGGCGGGCGGCGCGACGTGGCTGACGTCCAACTGCTCGGCCCGGCGCAGATCCGCGACCTCGCGGAGCGGCTCGACCTGCAGCCGACGAAGAAGCTCGGCCAGAACTTCGTGCACGATCACGGCACGGTGCGCCGCATCGTGGCGACGGCCGAGGTGACGCCGGGGGAGCACGCGCTCGAGGTCGGGCCCGGCCTTGGCTCGCTCACGCTCGCCCTGCTCGAGGCGGGCGCGCGCGTGACCGCGATCGAGATCGACCCTCGCCTCGCCGAGCAGCTGCCGCTCACGGTGGCCGAGCGCGCGCCGGGCGCCGAGCTGCGGGTCGTCGAGTCGGATGCGCTCAAGGTCGATGCCGTCGAGGGCGACCCCGTCGCGCTCGTCGCGAACCTGCCCTACAACGTCTCGGTGCCGGTGCTGCTGCACCTGCTCGCGCGCGTGCCCTCGCTGCGCCGCGGCGTCGTCATGGTGCAGCGTGAGGTCGGCGAGCGCATCGCCGCCGGCCCAGGCTCGAAGATCTACGGCGCCCCGAGCGTGAAGGCCGCCTGGTATGGGCAGTGGCGCACGGCCGGCCTCGTCGGCCGCAAGGTGTTCTGGCCCGTGCCGAACGTTGACTCGATCCTCGTCGAGTTCCGCGCTCACGACGAGCCCCTCGGTGACGACGCACTGCGCCGGCGCCTGTTCGAGCTTGTCGACGCCGCCTTCGGCCAGCGGCGCAAGATGCTGCGCCAGGCGCTCGCGCCGAGCTTCGGCGGTTCGGCCCAGGAGGCCTCGGCGGCGCTTGAACGCGTCGGACTCGAGCCGACGGCGCGCGGCGAGCAGCTCGCGGCCGACGACTTTCTGCGCCTCGCGCGCGACGCCTCCTAGCGGCGAATCCGGGCGCGGCCGCCCGGGTAGGCTAGGAGCCATGACAGACGCACCGCGGCGCGTGACGGCGACGGCCCCAGGCAAGGTCAACGTCACGCTGTCTGTGGGCGAGGTCGCCGACGACGGGTACCACCCGCTCGCGACGCTGTTCATGGCGCTCAACCTCGTCGAGCAGGTCGAGGCCCGCGAGGCCGAAACGCTGTCGCTGCGCTTCGCGCCCGGCCCGATCGACACCGAGGGGCTCGAGGCGGGCGAGGGCAACCTCGCGATCCGAGCCGCGCGGCTGCTCGCCGAGTTCACCGGTCGCGCGCCGCTCGCCGAGCTCGTGATCCGCAAGCAGGTGCCGATCGCCGGCGGCATGGGCGGTGGCTCGGCCGACGCGGCCGCGACGCTCGTGGCCCTCGACGCGCTCTGGCAGACGAACCTCACACGCGAGGACCTCGCCGATCTCGGCGCGAAGCTCGGCAGTGACGTGCCGTTCGCGCTGCTCGGCAACGTCGCCGTCGGCACCGGCCGCGGCACCGAGCTCGCGCCGACGCTCGCCGGAGGCGCTTTCGAGTGGGTGCTGCGGCTCAGCGACGAGGGCATGTCGACCCCCGCGACCTACCGCGCGCTCGACGAACACCGCGCCCAGCACGCGAGCCACCTCTTCACGAAGCCGGTTCCCGTGGTGCCCCAGGCCGCGCTGCTCGCGCTGCGCTCGGGCGACCCGGTCGCGCTCGCCGACGCAATGCAGAACGACCTGCAGGCGCCGGCGCTGCGGCTGCGCCCCGACCTCGTCGAGGCGCTCGAGTTTGGCGAGGGCGCCGGCGCGCTCGCCGGCATCGTTTCGGGCTCGGGCCCGACGCTCGCGTTCCTCGCGGCGGATGCGGCGGCGGCGGATGCGCTGGCCGAGCAGTTCCGCGCGCGTGGCGACACCGTCGTGCGCGCGAACGGGCCGAGTGGCGGCGCTCGTATCCTCGCCGACTAGCTGTTCTTCCCGGTCACGTTGTGAACGGTGTGATGGCGAGTTCGTTGGCTCAACGGCTCAACGGCTCGACGAGGCAACGTGACCCAGCCGTCCCATATATGGCGCAGAAGGGATAGATACCTCCTGCGCCATATGGGGGACAGCTGGGTCATATGGAGCGGGCACGCCTCGTGAAGTGTCCGCGGACTTCGGTGCCAGGGGGCCCCAATTTGTGTCGCGGCCGTCGCCCAACTGCGTTCGGATGACTTTCGTCTCAGCAGTGGCGCTGTCAGCGACGCGGCCGAATGGAAGTGGCGCGCTCAGCGACGCGGTGGGAGCGAAAGGGGCGCTTTCAGCGACAATTGGCGCGATGCTGCCGGCGCCAGTTGTCGCTGACGGCGCCCCTTCGTGCGGCGACGGCACGGTGGTGCGGCGCAGGCCGGCCTCGGGGATCGGAGAGGACCCCACCGGCTAAGACGTTCACAACGTGTCAGGGAGCTACAACTAGCGCGGCTCGCGCATCCGGCGGGGATTGCTGTCGAAGCTGTGCCGCGTATCCAACCGGGCTCGCGGCTCAACCCGCACCGCGCATCCATGCGGCACGCACCTTGGCCGCCTAGGCTTGCATCATGGTCGATGACTTTTCAACAAAGGGCGCGTACATGAACGCCGGCGACGCGTACACGCGCGACACGAACTACATCGAAGATCGCATCACTCGCGACGGCCGCTCGGTCGGCGAGGGCATCCAGACCTGGCCGGTCGAGGCTGGCCGCTACCGGCTCGTCGTCTCGCGGGCATGCCCCTGGGCGAACCGCACGACGATCGTCCGCCGCTTGCTCGGCCTCGAGGACGCGATCTCTATGGCCGTGTGCGGGCCGACGCACGACGTGCGCTCCTGGACTTTCGACAAGGACCCGGGCGGCCGCGACCCCGTGCTCGGCTACGAGCGCGTGCAGGAGGCCTACTTCGCCCGCTTCCCCGACTACCCGAAGGGCATCACGGTGCCGGCGATCGTCGACGTGCCGACGGGCGGCGTGGTGACGAACGACTTCCCCTCGATCACCCTCGATTTCTCGACGGAGTGGACGCAGTTCCACCGCGATGGCGCGCCCAAGCTCTACCCCGAGGCCCTGCGCGACGAGATGGACGCCGTCATGCGCCACATCTACACCGAAATCAACAACGGCGTCTACCGCTGCGGCTTCGCGGGCACCCAGGAGGCCTACGATGCGGCGTACCTGCGCCTGTTCACGGCACTCGACAAGGTGTCTGAGCGGCTCGAGACCCGCCGCTACCTCATGGGTGACCACATCACCGAAGCTGACGTGCGGCTGTTCACGACCCTCGCGCGCTTCGACGCGGTCTATCACGGCCACTTCAAGTGCAATCGCAGCAAGCTCAGCGAGCTGCCGACGCTCTGGGCCTACGCCCGCGACCTCTTCCAGACGCCCGGCTTCGGCGACACGATCGACTTCGTCGACATCAAGCGCCACTACTACGAGGTGCACGAGGACATCAACCCGACCCGCATCGTGCCGCAGGGCCCGCTCTTCGCGAACTGGCTCACGCCGCACCACCGCGAACAGCTCGGCGGTTCGCCGTTCGGCGACGGCACGGCGCCCGGCGAGATCCGCGAACCGCTCGAGCCCGGACACACCATCGACGAGCTCGTGGCGGCGCAAGCGGCCCAGTTCGCGGGCTAAACCGCCTGGAGTAGTACGTCTCGTGCACCGGCCGAAGGTGGCAGGCGGATGCGCTGAGCAAGTAGCGTGGACGTCATGACGACGACTGTCCCCGCGCAACGGCCCGCCAAGAAGGCGAACCCGGCGACCGTCGCGTTTCGTGGCGTAGGCCAGGCCGCGAAGGCGCACGGTCTCGGCCAGGAGTTCTCGGCGATCGCCCGCATGGTGAAGAACGCCCAGGGCGTCGCACCGTCGGTCGTGGTGGTCGGCGAGATGAACCGCGGCAAGTCGACGCTCATCAACGCGCTGCTCGCAGCCCCCGGCCTCGCGCCGACGGCGCCGATCGAGACGACCGCCCTCGCGGTGAACTACACGCCGGCAACCAAGGAGTTCCCGCAGGGCACCGCCGAGCTCGAGTTTGCGTCGGAGCCGACGCGCCGGCGCATCCCCGCGCAGCAGCTGCCGGGCTGGGTGCAGGTCGATTCGCCGATCTTCATGAACGCCGACGAGCAGCCGCTGCAGGCGTCGCTCGCCGTGCGGCCGGGCTACGTGCCGAACGCCACCCTCGTTGATACGCCCGGCTCGGGCGGACTCAGCGAGGCCTACGCGATGCGCGCGATCGCCCGTTCGCACGACGCGAGCGTGCTGCTGCTCGTGACCGACGCATCCGGCCGCATCACCGCGCCCGCGCTCGAGTTCCTCGTGCGCTGCAGCGCGACCATCGACCAGCTCGTGCTTGCGGTGACGAAGATCGACCTCTACCGGGGCAACTGGCAGGCCGTGCTCGAAGAGAACCGCCAGATTTTGGCCCAGCGCGAGCCGCGCCTCGGCAACATCCCGATCGTCGGGGTTTCGGGCGCCTGGGGCGAGCGTGCCGCCGCCGAGCCCGACGAGCAGCGCCGCGGCCGGCTGCTCGAGATGAGCGGCATCCCACAGCTCGCGGCGACGCTGCGCGACCCGCTGCGCATGGCCGGCCAGCTGCCGACGCTCAACGCGCTGCGCCGCGGTGCCGACCTGCTGCGCGAGCCCCTCATCGCCCTCGAAACTGAGCGCGAGGCCCTCGGAGGCGTGGTGGAAGACCAGTCGTCGATGACGGCCGTGAAGGAACACCGCGACCAGCTGCTGCGCAAGTTCGAGGATGCGAAGTACGACTGGGGCGCGAACGTCGACCGGGTGCGCGTCGACCTCACGAGCGCGAATGCGCGACTCGCCCGCGACTTCGGCACGCACTGGAAAGAGCTCGCGCAGAGCAAGGGCACGGGCATGAGCGCGCGCCAGTCGCAGGCGATGACGAACGAGATGGCCGCCGACGTCGAAGTGCAGATCGGCCGGGCCATGCACGGCATCGTGCAGCGCTCGACGATGCTGCTGCACGAGCTCTACTCGGCCGCGGGCATGGACCCGCAGCGCAGCCTGCTCGGCGAGGTCGAGCGACGTGCGCACGAGGCAGGGCAGAGCAAGCGCGAGCTCGGCGATCGCAAGGCCGCAAGCTCCGACCCGCGCATGCTCATGTCGGGGTTCCTCATGGGCTCGGGCATCGGCTCGATGATCTTCCCGGGCATCGGCACGGCCATCGGCGCCGGTGTGATGGGCTCCCTCTCGTTCGTGCTCGCGCGCCGCCAGGCGAAGCGGCAGTCGGTCATTCAGGTTGTCGCCGACGCCTCGACCGAGATGCGCGAGGTGCTCGACCGAGCCGTGCGCGGCGTGCTTGGCGTGATCACGACCGACGCGAAGAAGGTCTTTGACCGCGACCTGCGCGAGTCAGCGAATGCCGCGAAGTCTGAGCTGCAGCGCCTCGAGTCGGCGCGCCGCGCATCCGAGGCCGAGCGCCGCGAACGCATCGGCAAACTCGACCCGCAGATCAAGCAATTGCGTGACGCAATCGCGCTCGCGGAGCAGGAAGCACGTGCAATTGAACAGAAACGCACGGGCGAGAAACCCTGACCTCGTATCCTAATTTGCACACGCGTTGCGGATTTCGTGGAAAGCCCGCGCACGCACACCCTCACCAGTAAAGGAAACCGCACAGATGGCTTGGCGACTCGCGATCGATTTCGGTACGTCAAACACGGCTGCGGCGATCCACACGAACGGCAACGTTCGTCCCGTCGCCCTGTCGGACGTCAGCATTTCGATGCCCTCGGCAATCGTGCTCACGCCGAACGGCTACCGCGTCGGCGACGAGGCGATTAACGCGCAGCTGCGCCACCCCGACGGGTTCGAGCGCACGCCAAAGACGCTGATCGGTCGCAGCGAGGTGGTGCTCGCCGGCAAGATCGTCGACCCCGAGGAAATCGCGCGCGAGATCTACAGCTATGTGCGCGCCGCGAGCCTGCGCCGTCAGAACAACGAGCCGCCGGCCGAGGTGTGGCTGACGCATCCCGTGGCGTGGGCGCCCTCGCAGATCGAAACGCTGCGCAGCGCCGCGGTGGCCGCGGGCTTCGCGCCCGAGAGCATCCGCACCGTGAACGAGCCGATCGCCGCGGCCGCGCACTACGCACGCAACCACCAGGCGGCGCCGGGCTCGCGCGTCGCGGTGTTCGACTTCGGTGGCGGAACGCTCGACATTGCGGTGCTCGAGCGCGCGCCCCTCGAACCCCAGGGCTACCGCGTGCTCGCCTACGGTGGCGACCCGGTGCTCGGTGGCCGCTCGTTCGACGCTCGCCTGCTCGACTGGACCCTCGACACGCTGTCGAACCGCGGGAGCGAGGAGCTCGCGAAGCGCCTGCACCAGCCGAAGACGATGGCCGAGCTCCGCGCGCAGACCTCACTGAGCCGCGCCGTGACGGCCGCGAAGACCGAGCTGTCGACGCGACCCGACGCCGACATTGCGGTGAGCCTCGGTGACGAGGATGCGGTGGTTACGATCACGCGGCAGGAGTATGAGACGCTCATCGCCGACGACCTCGACCGAGCCGGCAAGCTGCTCAAGGAAGTCTTCGACACCGTCTCGGGCCCCGGCGCCGAGGTCATGTACCTCACGGGTGGCTCGTCGCGGACGCCCGCGATTAGCGAGATGATTCGCGAGCGCACCGGCATTCGCATTGCGACGCTCGACGACCCGAAGCTCGTCGTCGCCGAGGGCGCGCTCTACGTTGCGCCGCTGGGTTCGACTCGGCCCGCGCAGGCCCCGGGCACCGTGCCTCCCACCGGCCACTTCCCGCCCGCCCCGGCCGCTCCGGTGGGCCCGACGGGGCCGCAGGGCCAGCGACCGAACGACACCGCCGCGCAGCCCTCGGTGGCGCCGCAGACGAGCAGCATGCCGCGCCAGCAACAGGGCAATCAGCAGCAGCCGCCGACGCAGCAATACAACACGCAGCAGTACAACTCGACCCAGCAGTACGGTGCGCCGCCGCAGCAACAGCAGCAGTCGAACTCGGGCGCGCAGGGCTACGGGCAGAACACGTCGTCGGCGCCGACCCGCAGCTTCGGCAGCCTCGACTCACAGTCGACCGGCCGCGGCCCCGGCGGTGACCGCCAGGACTCCGGCTCGTCGGCGCCGTCGTATGGCGCCTACTCGTCGTCGAACAACAGTGGCTCGGGCTACGGCGGGGGCTACACGCCCACGGCGCAGGCGGCCTATGGCTCTGGCCCCGACTCGAACTCGGGTGGCCAGCCGAAGAAGAAGCGCCGCGGACTGCTCATCTCGATCATCGCGGTGATCGCGGTCATCGTCATCGGCGGCGGCATCTGGGGCGGCATCGCCCTCTTCAGCAACCAGAATGAGCAGCCCGCCGAAGAGGCGCTCTCACCGGAGGTTCCCTCGGGCGAGATCGAGTGCTGGGACGGTTCGACCGTCTCGGGCCAGGAAAACTGCGCCGAACTCACGGGCACGCAGGGGCTCGAATGGGTGGTCAAGGTCGACGGTGCGAGCTGCACCGATGCCGACCTCGGTGTGAAGTCGACGATCGACTGCACCTGGTACGACCGCTCGAACACCCACCTCTACGTCATGGAGTTCGACAGCTACGAGCAGGCGCTCGAGTACGGGCAGACGTCGTACGACACCGACACCGATTGGAAGGTCGGCGACGAGGTCGCGGGCACGCAGTTTGAGGGGGAGTACACCGACGCTGGCGGCGGCTACTCGCACTACTACGTCTACGAAGACCAGCCGTACGGCGTCTTCATCGCCCTCGGCAACGACGACAGCGGCAACCACGACAACCTCTCGGACATCCAGGGCCGCTTCACGCCGAAGCCGCTCGCCGACGTTGCGTACGCCGTCGCGACGACCGACCGCACCTCCTCAAGTAACTAATGAGCACGTGGGCTACCGTCACCGAACTCATGCGTCGAGCCGTGCTCGACGTGTGCGATGCGTTCGACCACGTTGACCGGCGCGGCACCGCGCGGGTAACCGACGGCGTTCGGCGGCAGCTCAACGAGACGATCCGGCTCGCGGTCGTCGGGCGCGTCAAGGCGGGTAAGTCGACACTTGTGAACGCGCTTGTCGGGCGCGTGGTGGCGCCAACCGGGGCGACCGAATGCACGCGCATTTCGACGCACTACACCTTCGGTGGGCCCGAACGCGGGCTCGTCATCACGCGCGACGGCCAGCAAGTGCCGTTCGACCTTGACCACGGTTGCCTGCCCGAGCGGCTGCCCGTGCCGACCGAACACATCGCGCACGCGGTCGTGTTCCTGCAGTCCGAGGTGCTGCGCGACCTGACGCTCATCGACACCCCGGGTCTGTCGACCACCACCACCGAACTCGAGGATGCGGCACGCCGCACGGTGCTCGGGCACGAGAGCGTGCAGCAGGCCGACGCGCTCATTTACGTGTTCCACGACATGATGCTGCGCGACGACACCGACTTTCTACACGAGTGGGGGTCGATCACCGATACCCCGGCCGAGTCGGCCTCGCGGGCGATCGGTGTGCTCAGTCACGCCGACACCTTTGGCGGCACGCCCTGGGGCAATCAGGACCCGATCGAGCTCGCACGCACCGGCGCCGAGAAGTTCTCGCGTCAGCACGGCGCCCACCTCGGTACGGTCATCGCGGTGGCGGGCAACATGGCGCAGGCGGCGCGCGCCGGGCTCGTGCGAGAGCACGATGCCGGCACACTCTCGCAGCTCGCAAACGTCGACGACCTCGACCTCGAGTTGCGCGACCCGAGCGGCGAAGGCGTCGTCGGCCCGGGCATCCCGGGCTCCGAGATCTCACGCCTGGCCGACCTGATCGGCGAGTATGGCATCCGCCACGGTCGCAACGAGGCGCGTCGCGGCGCCCGGGCCATGAGCGACTGGCTCGTGCAGGCCTCGGGCATCGACGACCTGCGCCGGGCCCTCGCGAACCGCTACGTGGGCCGCTACGCCCACGTCAAGGCGCGTCGCGCGCTCGACGCCCTCGACCGGCTCGCCTGGTCGAACGGAGCCCCACCGCCGCTGCGCGCGATCGTGGCCGAGGCGCGCTTGCGGGCCGAACTGCATCCGCTCGCCGAGCTGGATGCGCTCGAGCGTCTCGCCGCCATCGAACCGAACCACCCGCTCGTCGGGATGCTCGACCGCCAGCTCTCGGCGCGTAACGACGCCGAGCGCCTCGCCATGCCGGCGCAGAGTTCGCCGATGCAGCTGCGCGAGCAGGCGCTGAGCTGGAGTGTTGAGGCGCGCCGCGCGGCCGTTGTCGAGCCGTACCCCGAACGCCAGAACGCCTACCAGATCCTCGACCGCTCGTTCACGCTCATGGCGGTCCGCCAGGGCTGAGC
The DNA here is from genome assembly GCF_023370115.1 of Gulosibacter sediminis. Classification (NCBI taxonomy): domain Bacteria; kingdom Bacillati; phylum Actinomycetota; class Actinomycetes; order Micrococcales; family Microbacteriaceae; genus Gulosibacter; species Gulosibacter sp. ACHW.36C. The sequence goes on from NZ_CP097160.1 coordinate 964,563, forward strand.
CGATTTCGGCACGCACCGACGCACTTGCCACGCGCCGTTTTGTCTGCCGTGCATACAAGCAAGATCCCCGCCAGGCTGGTGCCTGGCGGGGATCTTCGCGGTGCGGAGTGGCTCGCGGCCTAGTAGACGGTGTCGATGACGCCGTCGCCGTCGGTGTCGAAGCTCTCGATCACACCGTCGCCGTCGGTGTCCTCGCCGTAGAGGTCATAGACGCCGTCGCCGTCGGTGTCCGAGGCCATCGCGTCGACGACGCCGTCGCCGTTCGTGTCGGCGCCGTAGGTCTCTTCGTAGCCGTCGCCGTCGAGGTCGTAGTAGCCGTCGCTCGAGGTCGAGGTCGAGGTCGAGGTCTCGGTGCCCGACGTGTCGGTGGTCGAGGTCTCGTTCGAGACCGAGTCGGTCTCGGTGCCGGAGCTCGTGCCGTCGGCGCTCGAGGTCGAGTCGAGCACGCCGTCGCCGTCGGTGTCTTCGGCGTAGGTCTCGAACGAGCCGTCGCCGTCGGTGTCGATGACCGCCGTGTCGATGTAGCCGTCGCCGTCGGTGTCGGTGCCGAAGGTCTCTTGGTAGCCGTCGCCGTCGAGATCGAAGTATGCCGAGTCGTTCACGCCGTCGCCGTCGGTGTCGTACTGGGCGTCGGTGTAGCCCGAGCCGCCCGAGTAGCCCGAACCGGTGTCGGTCGTGGTGTCGGTGTCGGTCTCGGTCGTGGTGTCCGTGACCGTGTCGGTCTCAGTCTCGGTGGTGGTGTCGGTCGGGGCCACCGGCTCGCTGCCGTTGAGGCTCGTTACCTCGTCGGCGTAGCCGTCGCCGTCGGTGTCGACCAGCTGCGTGTCCGCGGCGCCGTCGCCGTCGGTGTCAAGCAGGGTGGTCTCGGCGTAGCCGTCACCATCGAGGTCGGAGACCGACATGTCGATGTCGCCGTCCTGGTCGCTGTCGATCACGACCGACTCGGCGTAGCCGTCGCCGTCGCTGTCAACTGCCTGAGCGTCGGTGATGCCGTCCTGGTTGAGGTCGATGCTCTCGTTGGGCTGGTAGTTGCTCATGTCTGCTTTCCCTTGTTTGTGCTTGCTGCTGGGGGACGTAGATTGGATGCGGTTGGGCGGTCGAAAGTTCCCGTGGCGAAAAACTTATTTGGCCACGTTGGGGATGTGCCTAGAGTCCCAGGTCGCCGAGGTCGATGTCGTCGCCGCCGAGCGCATCGTCGTGCGAGTAGTCGGCGGTCGTGTCGTACGCGTCGTAGTCGGTGTCGGTGGACTCGCCGGCACCCGTGAGGGAGTCGGTGGGGTCGTCGTCGACGAGGGTGTCGTCGACGTGCTCGCCGGCCGTCTGGTCGTCGGTGTCGCTCTGGTTGTCAGTCTCGGCATCGTCGGATGCGTCGGCCTGCGGCTGCGTGTCGTCGGCGTCGAGGTCGTCAATCGCGTCGGGATCAATCGAGCCGTCGTCTGCGGTGTCGGTCTCGCCGGCCGCCGCATCGGGGGTCGTGCCATCTTCCGTGACGGAGTCAAACATGTCGACGAGGTAGTCAGCGAAGCCCGGAGGGGCGCTGAACGTCGACGAGAGCATGCTGTCCCACTGCGCGTCGCTGACGGCGGGGACATCGCCGAGGAGTGACTCTTCTTGTGGTTCATTCACCATGATCGGATCCTTCGATTACAAATGTCGCGTTACGTATGAGATGCGCGGGGCGGGAGAAAAGTTCCCGCCCCGCGCAGATTTTTTTGCGAGATTCTTTGCAGCCGCGTTCTCGCTAGAACGAGACCTCGGTCTCGGCGTAGCCATCGCCGTCGGCGTCGGTCGCCGCGCTGTCGAGGTAGCCGTCGCCGTCGGTGTCCATGATGACCGTGTCGACCACGCCGTCGGCGTCGGTGTCGACGTACACGGTTTCGGCAATGCCGTCGCCGTCGAAGTCGCTGCCGATGCCGTCGATCACGCCGTCGCCGTCGACGTCGACGTAGGTCGACTCGTTGACGCCGTCGCCGTCGAGGTCGAGCTGCGCACCGGTGGTGGGCGCCGCGTAGCTCGTGTTCTGTGACTCGGCGCCGTTGGCGCTCTCGGTGACGTCGGCGAGGCCGTCGCCGTCGGTGTCGTAGTCGACGGTGTCGATCTTGCCGTCGCCGTCGGTGTCGTAGGCCCAGACGTCGGTCACGCCATCGCCGTTCGTGTCGATCTCGGCGTAGTCGTAGGTGCCATCACGGTTGGTGTCGATGACTTGAGTGTCGGCGTAGCCGTCGCCGTCCGCGTCGATGAGCATCTCGTCGGCGACGCCGTCACCGTTGTTGTCGTAGGTGGTGGTGTCGACGTAGCCGTCGCCGTCGGTGTCGTACTCGGTCGCGTCGATGACGCCGTCGCCGTCGACGTCGTACTGCACCGAGGAGGCGTAGCCGGTGATGTCGGGGTTGATGACGTCGGTTGGGTCGTCGGTGTAGCTCGACTCGGTCGACTCAGTCGTGTCGGTCGAGTCAGTCGACTCGGGGCTCGCGGGGATCGGCTCCGACTCGCTCGAGTCAGTCGAGCTGTCGCTCGAGTACTCGTCGGTCGTGTCGTTACCCGACCAGTTCTCGTCGGGAACGCCATCGCCATCGGTGTCGGTCACGATCGAGTCTGGGGTACCGTCGCCGTCAGTGTCGATGTAGGTCGATTCGGCGTAGCCGTCTCCGTCTTCGTCGACGTTGTAGACGTTGCCGAGGCCGTCACCGTCGGTGTCGACGTACTGGCTGCGTCCGTCCGACGAGTAGTTGCTGTACTCATCGGCGTTGCCGGTCGTCGTGTCAGTGGTGGGGTCCTGGGCGCCGTCGGAGTGCTGGATGCCGTTCGTATTGCTCATGATCCTCGTCCTTTGTTGGTGGTGTGGGCTGCGATCGGTTATTGGATGCGGTCGGGGCCGGTAAAGTTCCCGACCCGTGCATCCTGATTGGCGAGTTCTTCGGGGATGGGCATGAACGGCGGAAGGGCCCGACCGCAATGCGGCCGGGCCCAATCGTCGAACTACATGTCCACCGGGGTGTCGGCGACGCCGTCGCCGTCGGTGTCGATGGAGTATTCATCGGCAACGCCATCGCCGTCGGTGTCGTGGCCGAACGTGTCGTAGACGCCATCGCCGTCACTGTCGTACGCGATGTCCTCGGCCAGGCCGTCGCCGTCGAGGTCGGTCATGAGACCGTCGATCTCGCCGTCGCCGTCGATGTCGACCTCGGCGCTGTCGGCGACGCCGTCGCCGTCGCTGTCGACCGTCGCCTCTCCCTCCAGGTACTGCGAGTCGGAGTAGTCGACGCTGTCGGTGTCGATCGTGCCGTCGTCTTCGGCGGTGTCGCCACCCTCGCCGCTCTCGGCGTCCTCGCTGCCGGGGATGTCCTCGGCGCCAGCCTCGTCGGCCGGGGCGTCGGGCTCGGCGGGGGTTTCGCCCTCGGGGGCCGTGTTGCTCTCGTCGACATCGGCGTTCGGCGTGACGTTTGGGGCTGGCGCCTCACCGTCGGCCATCGAGTAGTACTCGTCGGCGTAGCTGTCGCCGTCGGTGTCGACGTGCGCTTCGTCGAGCACACCATCGCCGTCGGTGTCGTACATCGTGGTGTCGATGATGCCGTCGCCGTCGGTGTCGACATCGGCGTAGTCGATCACGCCGTCGCCGTCGGTGTCGATGAAGCGGGCGTCAATGTAGCCGTCGCCGTCGGTGTCCGAGTAGATGTCGTCGATCTTGCCGTCGGCATTCGTGTCGTAGTGCGTTTCGTCGACCTCTCCCTGGCCGTAGACGTCGTACTCGACGGTCTCGACGTTGCCGTCCCCGTCGGTGTCGTAGCCGGTCTGGCTCGCGTAGCCGTTGGTCGCTTCGGGTCCGTTGGTAGTCATTGGGTTCTCCCTGTATCTGGCGTGCAGAACGAAGATTGGATGTGCCGGATGCGCGGAAAGTTCCCGCGGCAATAAGAACATCATGTAGAACTTCGCCTGACCGTCGCATCCGACTTTGGGTGAATCCCCGCGTACGCCTGGCGGGTGCGGAGACTCCCGTTAGCTTGTGGCGGTTACGATCGAACAATTACGCGTCGCGGCCGCCCGATCGGTGCCGCGATGGATCTGGGGGAATCGACGTAAAGGAAGACGAAATCTTGGACGCATCCGCCACCGAAGCCGCCCTGCTGGCAAAGGCGAAGCAGGGGGACCGTGCCGCGTTCAGTGCGCTGCTGCATCCGTACCGCGACCGGCTCTTCGCCGTGTGCGTGCGCACGATCGGCAACCGAGCGGATGCGGAGGATGCGCTGCAGGACGCGATGATCGCGATCTGGCAGAACCTGCCGAAGTTCCGCGGCGAGGCGTCGATCAGCACGTGGGCGTTCCGCATCGCGACGAACGCGGCGCTCGCCCTCGTGCGCAAGCGCCGCGAAATTACCGTGGATGATGAGGCCGAGTTCGTGTTCGAGGGCGACGGCGGGCCGGACTTCGCGGAGGACCACGCGGTGCGCGACCGCGTACAACAGGCGATCAGTACGCTTGGCGAAGATTTCCGCGTGGCGCTTGTGCTGCGCGAGTTCGGTGACTACACCTACGAGCAGATCGCCGAGTACCAGCAGGTGCCGGTCCAGACGGTTCGCTCGCGGCTCAATCGGGCGCGCAAGCAACTCAAGGAAGCCCTGCTCGCGCAGGAGCTCTAGCCGCCCGGCACATTTCCGACTCCCCATCACGTCTCGTGGTGGGGAGTTTGCTGTGTGTGCTCCTTGCCTACGAGGTGCATCAGTGCATAAGATGCACGGGTGCAAAATTCTATTTCGACCGGTCAGGTCGCTGAGACTGCACCGGCACCCGGACTTCGGGAGCGTCAGCGGCTTGAGTCGCTGAAGCAGATTCACGAAGCCGCGCGCGACCTCGTCGAGGCGAACGGTTTCGCCGCGACCACGATCGCGGCCATCGCGGAGCGTGCTGGTGTGTCGCGGCGCACCTTCTTCAACTACTACGCAACCAAAGAGGATGCTGTGCTCGGACTAGCCGAGACGATCATCCCCGCCGAGGCGATCGACGAGTTCTTCGAGAACCAGCAGGCCGGCGACCGGCTCGCCCGCATCGTCGTTCTGCTCGCGCGCACTGCGCTGAACATGCGCCAGAGCGGCACGAGCCGGAAAGAGGTCCATCGCCTCGCCACGAGCTACCCGGAGCTGCAGGAGCGCATGCACCAGCGGTTCCAGGAGATCCAGGACAAGGTCGCCGAGCTCGCACTCGACAAGCTCGATCAGCTCGGCGACGTCGAAAAGATCGGCGAGGACGGCGCGGACGCGCAGGCCCTCTCCGAAGCCATGATCACGCTCGCGGGCGCGGTGCTGAAGTACAGCTTCCGCCGCAACCCCGACATTCTCGATAACCCAACGCGCGAGGCCTTCGAGCCCACCATTCGCGCCTTCCGTACCGCCTTGAAAGAAGTGCAATGACCAAGACGCTCCCAACTACGGGCGCACCTCAGCGGGCCGAGCCCGAAAAGCAGCAGAGCATCGTCATGCTGTTCGTCGGCCTGCTCGTCACGATGCTCATGTCGGCCCTCGGGCAGACCGTGCTTTCGACGGCGCTGCCGACCATCGTTGGCGAACTCAACGGCGCCGACCACATGGCGTGGGTCGTGACCGCATTCATCCTCGCCAGCACTGTTGTGATGCCGATTTACGGCCGCATCAGTGACATCTTCGGCCGCAAGGCCATCCTCGTCGTCGCGATTGCCCTCTTCATGATCGGTTCGGTCATCGGTGGCCTCGCGCAGGACATGGGGTGGCTCATCGTCGCCCGCGTCATTCAGGGACTCGGCGGCGGTGGCCTCATGATCCTCTCGCAGGCCGCGATGGCCGACGTCATTCCGGCTCGCGAGCGCGGCAAGTACATGGGTATCTTCGGCGCCGTGTTCGCCGTCTGTTCGGTGGCCGGCCCGCTCGTGGGCGGCTGGCTCACCGACGGACCCGGCTGGCGCTGGGCCTTCTGGATGAATATCCCGCTCGCCGTGCTCGCGATCGTCGCCGTGCTGCTCTTCCTGCACCCGCACAAGCGCGAGCGCGACATCCCGCGCATCGACTACCTCGGCATGGCCCTCATCGCGGCCGCGACCACGGCCATCGTGCTCGTGTGCACTTGGGGCGGCACCACCTACGAGTGGAACTCGCCCACGATCATCGGCCTCATCGCCGGCGCCGTCGTGGCGGTCATCGCCTTTGCCCTCGTCGAGCGCAAGGCCGAGAGCCCCGTGCTGCCCGGCTACCTGTTCAAGAACCGCAACTTCCTGCTCACCACCGGTGCCAGCCTGGCGGTCGGCATCGCGATGTTCGGCACGCTCGGCTACATGCCGACCTACATTCAGATGGTCACCGGCGTGACGGCGAGCGAGGCGGGCCTGCTCATGACGCCGATGATGGGCTCGCTGCTCGTCACCTCGATCGTCTCGGGTCAGGTCGTCTCACGCACGGGCCGCTACAAGGCGTTCCCGCTCGTGGGCCTCGTGATCCTCTCGATCGGCCTCGCGCTGCTGTCGACGCTCGCTGTCGACTCGCCGATCTGGGTGATGTGCGCCTACCTTGCGGTGATGGGTATCGGCATCGGCTTTAGCATGCAGATCCTCACGCTCGTCGTGCAGAACGAGTTCCCCGGCCGCGTGGTCGGCACGGCGACCGCCGCGAACAACTACTTCCGTCAGGTCGGCGCGACCATCGGCTCGGCCGTCGTCGGTTCGTTCTTCTCATCCCGGCTCGTCGATTTGCTCACCGAGAAAATGTCGCAGGCGCCGGCCGCTTCGGGCAGTGACCTTGGCGCGACCTCGCTCACGCCGGCCGTCGTGAACGGCCTGCCGGATGCGGTGCGCCAACCGATCATCGAGGCCTATAACGAGGCGCTCCTGCCGATCCTGCTCTACATCGTGCCGCTCGTGCTGATTGGGCTCGTGCTCGTCTTCTTCGTCAAGGAGAAGAACCTCGCGACCACGGTGGCAAACGAGGAGGCGGAAGCCAGCCAATCTGCGGATGTAACCGCATAATGTTTCGGTATGGCGGGGACGCCGGAGCGCTTCCGGCGTCCCCGCCGCGTCGTTTCCAGAGACAGATAGGAACGAGCCTTGCTCCAAACCGAACTGTTCGTCGTCATCGGCGTGCTCGTCATCGTGCTCGGCTCGGTGTTCGCGTCGCGACTCGGCGTCGCCGTGCCGATCATCGTGGCACTCCTCGGCCGTGGCGTCAGCTTCCTGCCCGGCATGGAGGACTTCGAGGTCGAACCCGAGCTGATCCTCGCAGTCGTGCTGCCGCCGATCCTCTACGGCGCCGCGGTGAACATGCCGACGACCGACTTCCGACGCAACTTCGGCACCATCTCGGCGCTTTCGGTCGTGCTCGTGCTCGTTTCCGCGTTCGGCGCGGGCGCGCTCATCTACCTCGTGTTTCCGAATCTCTCGTTCGCCTCGGCGGTCGCCGTGGGTGCCGTGATCAGCCCGCCCGACGCCGTCGCGGCGACGTCGATCGGTAAGAAGCTCGGCTTGCCGACCCGCCTCGTGACCATCCTCGAGGGGGAGGGGCTCGTCAACGACGCGACCGCCCTCGTGCTGCTGCGTTCGGCGATCGCCGCGATCGGCAGCACCTTCTCGGCTTGGGATGCGGTGGTCGACTTTGGCTACGCGGTCATCGTCGCCATCGTGCTCGGCGCCGTCGTTGGCCTCGCGACCACGTACTTCCGCTCGAAGATCAGCCAGGTGCAGCTCACGACGGCCGTATCGTTCGTCGTGCCGTTCCTGGCCTACCTGCCGGCCGAGGCACTCAACGCTTCGGGTGTGCTCTCGGTGGTGACCGCGGGGCTCGTGACCGGAGCCCTCAGCCCGCGCAAGCTCAGTGCCGAGGACCGAATATCTGAGCGCACGAACTGGCGCACCATCCAGCTGCTGCTCGAGAACGGCGTGTTCCTGCTCATGGGCCTGCAGCTGACGCACATCCTCGAGGGCGTCGACTCGGCCGACTTCGGCGTTGCCGCCACCATCGGCATCGGCCTCATCGCCACCGTCGCGCTGATCCTGCTGCGGGCCGTGTTCATGGTGCCGCTCGTCTACTGGCTGCGGCAGAACCAGGCGAAGCATCAAGACCGCATCACCGCGTATAAACGCGTGATTTCGACCATTGATGACCCGGAGCGCACGCTGAAGGCGACCTCGCCGCGCATCGAACGGGCGATCCGACATCGCGTCGCCGACGCGAAGTTCTACGTCAACGAAGGGCTCGACTGGCGCGGCGGCGCGGTGCTCGCGTGGTCGGGCATGCGCGGCGTCGTCACGCTCGCGGCGGCGCAGACCCTACCGGTCGACATTCCGTATCGGCCCCAGCTCGTGCTCATCGCCTTCACCGTCGCCATCGTGACCCTCGTACTGCAGGGCGGCACACTGCCACTGCTCATCCGCGTGCTTGGGGTGCAGGGGACGCCGGAGGAGGAGCTCGCTCGGGAGCGCATCCGGCTGCTGCGCGAGCTCGCGGCCGCGACGAACGACGCGCTCAGCAGCCCCGAACTGCGTCGACCGGACGGGTCGAAGTTCGACCAGGAGATCGTGCAGAGCATCCTCGACCGCAACACGATGATGCTCGAGCAGGGCGACGCGCAACTGCTCGAACACACACGCGCCGACGGCGTGCGCGCAGCACGCTGAACTGCAGCGCATCGTCCTGACGACCGAGCATGCGGCGCTGATCGAGGCGCGCTCTTCGGGCACGTATCGCTCCGAAACGATCGAGAGCGCCCAGGCGGTCATTGACAACGGCACGATGCAGCTCGGCCAGGCCTAGGCCGCTGGGCGCGCGCGGCTGCCGTGCGCGCTCAGCGAACCTTCAGCTCTGTTGCGTAGGGCGAATTCGTCGTAGTCTTGGCACCTGGCGCAACGAGGCTCCACGTCTGTTCATAACCGTGGAAAGGTCTCAAGATGCCGCTGATGTCGAAGTCGCGCACGCTGCTGGCGCTGTTCGCGATCGCGCTTGGCGGGTTCGCCATCGGCACGACCGAATTCAGCACTATGGGCGTGCTGCCTCAGATCGCGGCCGACCTCGTGCCGGCGTTCGAGAGCCACCGCGAGCAGGCGATCGCCGACGCGGGTTGGCTCGTGACGGCGTATGCGCTCGGCGTGGTCGTCGGCGCGCCAACGATTGCCGTCTTCGGCTCGCGCATGTCGCAGAGCCGCCTCGCGATGCTGCTGCTCGCCGCGCTCGCGGTCACGAACGCGCTCTCGTCGCTGATGCCCGACTTCACGACGACCGCGATCGCCCGCTTCCTGTCGGGCTTGCCACACGGCGCCTACTTTGGTGTGGCGTCGCTGCTCGCCGCCCGCATCATGGGGCCGGGTAAGCAGGGGCTGGGCATCTCGATCGCGCTCTCAGGCCTCACGATCGCGAACATCTTCGGTGTGCCTCTTGGCACCTGGCTTGGCCAGACCGCCGGCTGGCGCTGGGCCTATGTCGCGGTTGGGGGCATCTTCGCGCTCTCGCTGCTGCTCGCCTGGCTCAGCCTGCCCCGCCTCGCCGGCACGCCCGAGCGCAACCCCATGGATGAGTTGCGCGCGTATACGCGCGGGCCGTTCCTGCTCATGATCCTCGTCGGCGCGATTGGTTTCGCCGGCTTCTTCGCCGTGTACTCGTACATTGCCGACATCGCCGTGCTCGGCGTCGGGCTCGAGGAATCGCAGGTGCCGTGGCTGCTCGCCATGGTCGGCGTCGGTATGACCATCGGCAATTTCGTCGGCGGCTGGCTCAGCGACCGGTTCCCGCGCGGCAGCATCGTCGTCGGCTTCATCGCGCTGCTCACGATGTTCGCGCTGTTCTCGACCCTCGCGACCACGCCCGTGCTGCTGTTCGTGCTCATGCCGCTCGTCGCGGGCACCTCGTCGACGCTCACGCCGTCGGTGCAGTCGCGCCTGATCGCCCTCGCCGGCGACGCCCCACTCATTGGCGCGGCGACAAACCACGCGGCATTCAACATCGGCAACAGCATCGGCGCCTGGGGCGGCGGGCTCGTCATCGCCCAGGGGCTCGGCTACTTCGCGCCCGGCTGGGTCGGCTTCACGCTCGCCGGGGTCGGCTTCATCCTCGTACTGTTCAGCCTGGCCGGTGACCGGCGCAAGAGCGCCGGCGCTTCGAGCTCGGAGACCGAGGCGGAGCGGGAGGCTCGCGATCGCGCGCTCGCGGCCTCGGGCACCGGGCCGATCCGCATCGGGTAGCGCTCGTTCGCCACAGTGTTGGCGAGAGCGTCGCGGTGAGCTAGCTCTCAGGCGCGGGCTCGCCGGCGCTGGGAGCCGCGCCGGCGTCGCCGAGGCGGGTGTGCATCCGCTCGCCGGCCTGGTTGAAGATGCTGAGCACCGTCGCGGGTTTGCCGCCGGCCGCCGACATCGCGTGCGGCGTGCGGGTGTCGAATTCAGCGGCCTCGCCGCGCGAGAGCTCGAGATCGTGGTCGCCGACGCGCAGGCGCAGCTTGCCGCTGAGCACGTAGCACCACTCGTAACCGTCGTGCATGCGCAGCTGGGGGAGTTCTTGCGAGGGCGGGTAGGTCACGCGGTAGGTCTGCACGGGCGAGTCTTCCGGGGTCAGCGGAGTGACGCGCATGCCGCCGCGCTCTTCGGTGTCGCGACGCACGCGCGGGTCGGGTGCGGTGGGATGCACGAGGTCGTCGAGCCGGATGCCGAGGCGACGGCTGATCGGGATGAGCAGTTCGAGGTTCGCCTGGCGCTTGCCCGATTCGAGGCGCGAGAGCGTACTCGTTGACATGTCGGCCGCCGCGGCGAGTTCGGCAAGCGTCATGCCGCGGGCCTGCCGGGCGGCGCGAATTCGGGCGCCGAGGAGTTCGAGGTCGGCGTGCATGAGATGCTCCTAACTTGCCATTTCTGCAAACTCGATTGCAAGAATAACAAGTTCGTCGCAACCTACGAACATGCAGACTTCAAAGTGGGACGTAATCATCATCGGCGCCGGGCCGGCCGGCCTCGCGGCAGCGCAGATGCTCGGGCGCTCTCGCCGCCGCACGCTCGTGCTCGATTCGGGCAGCGGGCGCAACCGCTTCGCCGAGCACATGCACGGCGTCGTCGGCTTCGATGGCGCTGAGCCGGCCGAGCTGCGCGCTCGTGGCCGCGACGAGGCCGCCGCGTACGGCGTCGAGTTTCGTGCGGCTGAGGTCACGACGGTGCGCGATCGCGGCGATGCTCTCGAGGTCGTGACCGGGGCGGGCGTCGAAGTCACGCGCTCGCTCGTCGTGGCGACCGGGCTCACCGACGTGCTGCCCGACGTGCCGGGGCTGCGCGAGCGGTGGGGCGTTTCGGTGCTGCACGGCCCGTACTGCCACGGTTACGAGGTGCGCGACCAGCGCCTCGGCGTGCTCGTGACGAGCGAGGCGGCACTGCATCCGGCCCAGCTCGTGCGGCAGTTGAGCGATCGCATGACCGTGTTCGTCGGTGGCGCGCGCAACGCCGAGGGCGAGCTCGTGGTGCCCGCGGTGACGGTGCCCGACGAGGTCGCGCAGCGTCTGCGGGCGCGCGGCGTCGAGGTGGTTGCGGATGCGGCCGTCGTGGCGTTTTCGGGCGAGGGGCTGGGGCTCGAGCAGGTGCGGCTCGACGACGGGCGATCGTTCGACATCGACGCGGTGTTCGCCGCCGGCGCGTTCGTGCCGCACGACGCGATGGTCGCCGGGCTCGAGCTCGTGCGCGATGAGACGCCGTTCGGCTCGGTCATCAAGGTTGACCAAACTGGTCAGACGAGCAACCCGCGCGTGTGGGCGACCGGCAACGTCGTCACGCCGATGGCGAATGTGCCGATCTCGCTCGGTAGCGGCACAATGACGGGTTCGATTGTGAATTGGTTCCTTGTCGAAGAGGATGCCGATCGGGCGATCGCCGCCGAGTTCTGGGAGGCCAAGTACGGTGGCGAGGACCGCGTCTGGTCGGGCCGGGTCAACCGCGTGCTTGAGGACGTGGTGGCGCCCCTGCCCGTCGGCCGCGCGCTCGACCTCGGCTGTGGCGAGGGCGCCGATGTGCTCTGGCTCGCCGCCGGTGGCTGGGATGCGACGGGCATCGACCTCTCGTCGAGCGCGGTGGCTCGGGCGCAGACCGTGGCCGCCGATGCCGGCGTGAGCGGCGCGACGTTTGTCGCCGCCGACGTCGTGGATGCGCTGGCGCAGCTCTCGGGGCAGGAGTTCGATCTCGTGACGGCGAGCTTCTTCCAGTCGCCCGTCGCGTTCAAGCGTGCGGCCGCGCTGCGGACTGCAGCGGCGCGCATCCGCCCCGGTGGGAGACTGCTGCTGACCTCGCACGCCGCGCCGCCCGCGTGGGCTGCCGAGCACGCGGATGCCGGAGCCGGGCACGGGCCCGGGCGCTTCATTCAGCCCGCGGACGAGCTCGCGGCGCTCGACCTCGACGGCGCGGAGTGGGAGGTCGAGCTCGCCGAGCTGCGCCAGCGCGAGATCACGGCGCCCGACGGCACCCCGTCGACGATCGACGACTCGGTCGTGCTGCTGCGCCGCGTCGGCGTCGATCGGGGTTAGGCAGCGACGGTGACGCGCACCTGGTTCGCCCAGGGGTCGTCGAAGGTGACCGAGCGGCCGTCGTCGCGGGCGTCGACACCGTAGTGGCGCATCCGCTCGGTCAGTGTGCCGATCTCGTCGAACGTGGGCACGACGAGGTCGACCTCGCCGAGGCCCAGGGTGGGCTGGCGGCGGCCGGCGCCGCGGCTGTTCCAGATGTTCATGGCCATGTGGTGGTGGTAGCCGCCGGCGCTGACGAACAGGGCCGAACCCCGGAAGTCGTTCGTCGTGTCGAAGCCGAGCTGGTTGACGTAGAACTCGCGGGCCGAGTCGATGTCGCCGACGCTGAGGTGCACGTGGCCGACGGTGGCGTCGCCGACGTTCGGTGCCGCGACGGTCGCCTCGGTGAGGTGCTCGCGGAGGTAGGCGTTGGGGTCGAGGAAGAGACTGTCCATTTCGACCTGGCCGTGGACCCATGACCACTCGGTGCGGTCGCGATCCCAGTACAGCTCGACGCCGTTGCCCTCGGGGTCGTTGAAGTAGAACGCGCGGCTCACGAGGTGGTCGGCGCTGCCGGTGAACTGGCCGGGGTACCTCTGCGCCGTCGAATAGACGGATGCGGCGAGCGCGGCCTCGCTGTCGAACAGGATGGCCGTGTGGAATAGCCCGGCTTCGTGTGGCGCTGCGTGCTTCAGCTCGGGGGAGTGCTTCAGGATTACGAGAGTCTTGGCGCCGCGGCCGAGATACGCGGTGTCACCCTCCTGCGCGATGAGGTCGAGAGCCACGCCATCGCGGTAGAAGCGGATCATCACGTCGAGGTCGGCGACGAACAGGGTGACGGCGCCCATGGTCGTGTCGGCAGCAAGTTTTTCATTCATCACATCTCAAATACTTGCAACTACAACTAAATAAGTCAATCGCTCACGCAGTTGAGTGGGCAGTTTTTGTAGTTCTGGCACTGGGGTGTTCAGTCGGTGAGTGCAACTCCATCGATGAGTTGTTGGAGTCTTTCAGCTGGCGTGTAGCCCTGCAACACGACACGGGGCCGGGAGTTCAGACTGTCTTGAACGGCTTGGAGTTCCTGGTCCGTGATCGTGTTGAAGTCAGTGCCCTTCGGGAAGTCCCACCGCAATTGGCCATTCAAGTTCTCGTTACTTGGCCGCTGCCATGGCGAGTGCGGATCGCAGAAGAACACGGGGCATCCGGTCGCGACCGTGAACTGTCGATGCTGCGCCATTTCCGTGCCCTGGTCCCACGTCACTGACGCGCGCACCGCGGCCGGGAGTCGTTCGACCATGCTCGTGAGCACATCGATCACGGTCTGCGAGTCCCGCGCTCCGGGGAGTCGGCCGATCAGGCACACCCGACTCGCGCGTTCCATCAATGTCACGATCCCGGAATTGTTCGGCCCGACCACGAGGTCGCCCTCCCAATGCCCGGGTACCGCGCGGCCGGCGTGTTCGGCCGCGAGTTGCTCGTCGCGGTCCGCGAGCCGGTATCCGTCCAGCCACGGCCGGGAGTTGCGTGGAGGGAGTTTCGATTGAGGTTTGCGGCCGGTGCGGCCCGACCGTAGTGCTTGCGCGACGGTGAGTTCGTGGCGCAGCCCGCTCGTGCCTTGGACGTACAAGGCTTGATAGATCGCTTCGTGACTGATCCTCATGGCCGCATTCTCCGGGAACACGACCGGCAGGCGCGCGGCGATCTGGGGCGGGGACCATTTCTTGTTGAGGTAGCCGATGACCACGTCCCGTAACGGCGTGTTCGTGTCGAGTTTGCGGGGTTTCGGGCGGGCGCGGGCATGTTCTGCACGGTACTGCGCCAACTTGGCGCTGTACTGGTGTTGTGTCGTCCCGCTCGTGTCGAGCGTGAGCTGGGAGCGACGGATTTCTCTGGACACGGTTGCCGGGGAGAACCCGATCAGCTTCGCGATCCGGGCCTGGGACAGGCCTTGTTCCAGGCCGAGCTGGATCAGCATCCGGTCGCCGAGTTGGAGGCGGCGCCCGTGCCCGGTCGGCGGGAGCGTGTCCGGGTCGAGCGGGGTGGGGAACACGACCGGGGAGCGGGTCGCGCTTGGTCGTCCTTGTTGCATGCGTACTCCTGCCCATCGAAGCCAACGCGACAACGTTGCCATGCCCAGGCCCGGACACTGCTGTCGCAGTGCCCGGGACCGTGCCGGGATCCCGTCCAGCACCAACTCGATCACGCGTACGCGGTACGCCAGTGGATACATACCAACTCCCTGAACTTCAGGGAATTGCACTCACCCCACGAACCCGCCGGCGCCAGAACTACAAAAACTGCCCACTCAACTGCGTTAGGTGGCGACGGAAGGGTTAGCTGGGCTGGCGCTCCAGGGTGCGGCCCTCGGCCTCGGCGTGAAGCTCCTTCTCGTGGTCGAGCCAGGTGCGGCCGTGGTTCTTGAGGAAGAAGACGTAGACGACGAGCGATGCGGCGATGACGGCGGTCACGTAGACGATGAACATCGGCACCTGCTCGGCCGCGCCGGCGGCCTGGTAGAGCACGGGTGCCGTGCCGCCGAAGATCGAGTTCGCCATGGCGTAGCCGAAGCCGACGCCGAGCGCGCGAATGTGCGACGGGAACAGCTCGGCCTTCACGACCGCGTTAATCGACGTGTAGCCGGTGAGGATGATGAAGCCGCCGACCAGGATCGCGAACGAGGTGAGTGCGCTCGTCTGCTGCGGCAGCAGGGTGAGCAGCACCCAGGTGTAGAGCACGCCGCCGATGCCGAAGAACACGAGCAGCGTCTTGCGACCGACGATGTCCGAAATCCAGCCGCCGAGCGGCTGCAGCAGCATGAGGATGGTCAGCGCGATGAGGTTGATGACGGTGCCGGTCACGACGTCGTCGCCGGCGAAGGCCGACTTCACGATCGCCGGGCCGGTGACCGAGTAGGTGTAGAACGCGACCGTGCCACCCATGGTGACGAGGAAGCAAAGCAGCAGCGGGCGCCACTGGTTCACGAGCAGCTCGCGCATCGAGCCCGAAGCCTTCGCTCCACCCGCCTTCGTCTCGGCGATGACCTCGGCCGAGAGCGACTCGTCCATGGTGCGGCGCAGCCAGAACACGACGAGGGCAGCGACGCCACCGATACCGAACGCGACGCGCCAGCCCCACTCGGAGATCGCCTGGGTGTCGATCGTGAGCACCATGATGAGCAGCGTCGTCTGCGCGAGCACGTGGCCGCCGACGAGCGTGACGTAGTGGAACGACGAGAGGAAACCACGGCGGCCGGGGATCGCGGCCTCCGACATGTAGGTCGCGCTCGTGCCGTACTCACCACCGGTGGCGAAGCCCTGCAGCAGGCGGCAGAGGATGAGGATGACGGCGGCACCGGCACCGATCGTCTCGGCGGTCGGGGTGATCGCCACCGCGAACGAGCAGATCGCCATGATGGTCACCGAGACGGTGAGTGCGAGCTTGCGGCCGTGGCGGTCGGCGAAGCGGCCGAAGAACCACGAGCCAATCGGACGCATGAGGAAGGTCACCGCGAAGATGGCCCACACGTAGATCGTCGAGTTCTTGTCGTCGGCGTCAAAGAACTGCGACTCGAAGTAGGTCGCGAATACCGAGTAGACGTAGACGTCGTACCACTCGACAAGATTGCCGGTCGAACCCTTCAGGGTGTTGGAGATAGATCGCCGCAGCGAGGCTGCGGGCGCGGTTGTCGTCGACATGCGTGTCCTATCGGATGCGGGGGTTGTGCGGGTCTTGCGCAACCGTCGACATCTGCGTCCACGGTGGCGCCTGGCTACCGTATCGACGCGCCGAACTGCCCGCCGGGAATCCTTACGGGGCCTTAACAGGCACTCGCCGAGTGTCGGCTGCGCATAGGATGACACCCATGCGAGTGCTGGTGGTTGAGGATGATGCCTCGGTCGCGGCCGCGCTCACCGCGGTGCTCCAGCGGGCCGAGCATCAGTGCGCGCACGTCACGTCGGGCGCCGGGCTTTTGCAGGGCTATCAGGGCGCCGATGTCGTGCTGCTCGACCTTGGCCTCGACGACATGGACGGGCTCGAGGCGCTGCGGTTGCTGCGCACGCGCAGCGAGGTGCCGGTCATCGTCGTCACCGCCCGGGGCGACGAGCGCTCGACCGTGGTCGCGCTGCGTCGCGGGGCCGACGACTATCTCCTCAAGCCAGTGCGTGTGCACGAGCTGCTCGCGCGCATCGAAGCGGTGCGCCGCCGGTACGTGCAGCGGCAGCCGGAGGTGCAGGAAATTCGCGCGGGCTCGGTCGTGGTCGATCTCGGCGCGCGCAGCGCCACGGTCGACGGCACGGAGATTTCGCTGACGCCGACGGAGTTCTCGTTGCTCGCCGAACTCGCGGGCAACGTCGGCGCCGCGGTGAGCCGGCCAGAGCTTGTGCGTGCCGTGTGGGGCCCCGAGTATCCGACGAGCTCCCGCGCGGTCGACGTGCACCTCGCGCAGCTGCGGCAGAAGCTGCCGCCCGGCACCATCACGACCCTGCGCGGCTTCGGCTATCGCTTTGAGGCGGCGCCGTGAGGCGTCGGGTGCTCATCCCCTCGGTGCTCCTCGGCCTGATCACGGTCATCGTGATTCTCGTGACGGCCGGCCATGGGATCGCCGTGACCCGAACCCACGAGGCGACGCTGCAGCGCATGGCGGCGATGAACGAGATCGTGAGTCGCGCCGAGGTCGCGGTGACCTCGGGCGAGACCGGGCAGCTTCAGGGGTACCTCGACCGCTTTGCCGAGACCTACGGTGATGCGGTCGCCGTCATCGACGGCCGGGGCGCCGTGCTCGCCGACTCGGGCGGCCTCGACACGCACCGCGGCGACGTCACGGCGCTCGCGCTGTCGGCCGGCCGCTCCGTTCCCCGGCTGACGATTCCGACCATCCGCCCCTGGAGCGACGCGACCGCGCTGCTTGCAGCTCCGTTCGAGGGGCTGCCGGGCGTGACCGCCGGTGCGGTCGTGGTCGAGACGAATCTCGTCGAGGCGCGCACCGACGTCACGACCTCGTGGGCGCTCATCACCCTCATCGGCTTCGTGCTGCTCGGGGTGCTGTTGCTTGCGCTGTATCGCTGGACGAACTGGATCCTGCGCCCCGTGCACGCGCTCGACCGGGCGACGCACGCGATCGAGGAGCACCGCGCCGTGACGCTGCCCGAGCGGTCGGGCCCGCCCGAGCTGCGTCGGCTCGCGCGGTCGTTTGCGCGCATGGCCGGCAGTGTCGAGGATGCGCTCGAGCAGCAGCGCGGCTTCGTCGCCGAGGCCTCGCACCAGCTCCGCAACCCGCTCGCGGCCATCCGCCTTCGCATCGATGGCCTGCCGCCGAGCGAAGAGACGCGCGCGGTCGATGGCGATCTCGACCGCCTCGAGCACATTGTCGACCGGATGCTCGTGCTCGCGAACGCTGAGCACCGCGCGACCGCGGCGGCGAGCGGCGGGGCGCCGACGAGCATGACACAGCAGCTCGACCTCACCGACCGGGCGAACGCGGCCGAGGTGGTCGCGGCCGCGCACGCGCCGGACGGGTTGCGCATCCGGGCCATCGCGGGGGAGCGCGTGCCCGTGCTCGGCGCCTTCGGCGATCTCGTCGAGATTACCGAGATTCTGCTCGAGAACGCGGCGAAGTACGCGGGCGAGGCGGCGACGGTGACCGTGTCACTTCGCGACGAAGCGGGCAGCACCGTGCTCGAGGTGGGCGACGATGGCCCCGGCCTCGACGCCGATGACCTCGCCCAGGTCGGCAATCGGTTCTGGCGCTCCGACCGGCACCGCGGCCTGCCCGGCACCGGCCTCGGGCTCACGATCGTGCGGCAGCTCGCGCTCGCGCACGACGGCGACATGCGAGTGAGCCGCTCGGTCGCCGGGGGACTGCTCGTGCGCGTCGAGGTGGTGCCGCAGTGAGCGGGTTGACGAGGCGTGGATTTCTCGGGGCGCTCGGCACCGTCGCGCTGCTCGGTGTGAGCGGCTGCGGGTTGCGGCGCGAGGCGACGCCGCTCGCTATGGCGAGCGGCGAGGCGGGTGGCACCTACCTGCAGTTCGGCGCGCTGCTGCGCGACGCCGCCTCGCGGGCCGGGGTGGCGGAGCTCGAGGTGCGCGCGACAAAGGGCAGCTTCGACAACCTTGACCAGCTCGTGTCGGGCCAGGCCGATCTCGGCATCGCGCTCGCCGACTCGGTCGCGTCGCGCGACGACGATCTCGTCGCGATCGGCCGCGTTTATCAGAACTACCTGCAGTGTGTCGTGCGCGACGACAGCGACATCGTGGCGCTCACCGACCTGCACGGCCACCGCGTGGGCATCGGTGCCCACGGCTCGGGTGCGGCCTATACGGCGGGGCTGATACTCGAGGTGACGGGCCTGCGCGAGGGCGACGATCCGGTCGACGAGGTTGAACTCGGCATTCAGACGGCGAGCGACGCGCTCGTCGCGGGCGAGATCGATGCGTTGTTCTGGTCGAGCGGCATTCCCGCGCCCATCATTGCCGAGCTTACGGCGTCGCCCGGCGTGCGCTTCGTCGACCTGACGGATGCGCTGCCCGGGCTCGAGGAACAGCATCCGGGCAGCTATTTGGCGACCGCGCTGCCGTCGGGCGCGTACGGGGGCTCGGCCGAGACCCCGACCGTCGGCACACCGAACTACCTGCTCGCGCGACCCGACCTCGCGGACGAGATCGCGGCCGGCCTCGTCGACGTGCTCATCTCCGACGCGGAACGTCTCGTGCCCGAGGGCTCGGTGGGTGTGCAGTATCTCACCTCGGCCAACCTCATCGACACGGCCCCCGTGCCGCTCCACCCGGCCGCCGCATCCCGCTACCGCCACCACTACGGCTGAAAGGGGGTTGAGTGGTCAGTTTTTTGGCGCGGTGTGGAATACCCACTGGGGGTATAGCGTTGAAGTTGACCAGGTACCCACTGGGGGTATCGAAACGCGAGGAGGAACTCCAATGGCTTCGAACGACTACCAGGTAACCGGCATGACCTGCGGCCACTGCGAACTGTCGGTCCGCGAAGAGGTCGGCGAGATTCCCGGCATCACGGACATCCAGGTCAGCGTCCAGACCGGCAAGCTCAGCGTGACCGCCGATGGCGACATCGACGACGCCAAGGTGCTCGCTGCGGTCGAGGAGGCCGGCTACTCGGCGGTGCGCGTCTAATGAACGCCGCAGGGCGACTCGCGCTCTACGGCGCGGGGCTCGTGGTGGCGTTCGGTGCGGCCTTCGCCGTCGCCGGCGCCGTCATTCCGGACGACGCTGCGGCGTCATGGGCGCAAGACAGCAACATGAACTCGCACGGCACGAGTCACAGCGGCCATGAGCAGGCGACCGAGACCATCCTGAACGGCGTCTCGGTGAGCCAGAACGGCTACGAGCTTTCGCCAGTGCAAGCGCCCGCCACGGTCGGCGAAGCCGGCGAGCTGAGCTTCCAGATCCTCGACGCTGCCGGCGACCCGGTCACCGAGTACGCGACGGCGCATGACAAAGATCTCCACCTCATCGTCGTTCGCACCGACGGCGTCGAGTTCCGGCACGTGCATCCCGAACTCGACACGAGCACGGGCACCTGGTCGACGCCCTGGAGCTGGGATGCCGCGGGAACCTACCGCGTCTACGCCGACTTCACACCCGCCGCTGACGGTGCCGAGGGACTGACGTTGACACGCGGGGTCGAGGTCGCGGGCGACTTTGCCCCGGTCGAGGCCGAGGTGCAGACGGTCGACGAGGTCGACGGCTTCACCGTGAGCATCACGGGCGACCTCGCCGCCGGTACGCAGAGCGACCTCACTGTCACGGTTGAGCGCGACGGCGAACCGGTCACGACCCTCGAGCCCTACCTGGCCGCCTACGGCCACCTCGTGGCACTCCGCGAGGGCGACCTCGCCTACCTGCATGTGCACGCCGAGGGCGATGCGCCCGAAGATGGTGTGACCGCAGGCCCCGAGATCGAGTTCGCGGCGCACGCGCCCACCGCCGATCGCTACCTGCTCTACTTCGACTTCCAGGTCGGCGGGCAGGTGCACACGGCCGAGTTCGTGCTGGATACGGTGCCGAGCGACGGCGCGCAGACCGACGATTCGCACTCCGGCCACTGACGCTCGCGTCAGTCGCCGCAGACAAGCTGAGAAAGAAGGAAGAGGATGAGTGCATCAGCTCCCATCACGGGCGGGTCGGCGATTGAGCTCGAAATCGGCGGGATGACCTGCGCTTCCTGCGCGAACCGGATCGAACGGAAGCTGAACAAGCTCGACGGCGTTGAGGCCACGGTCAACTACGCCACTGAGAAAGCCAAGGTTACGGTGCCCGCTGGCTACGACCCGGCACTGCTCGTCGCCGAGGTTGAGAAGACCGGCTACACGGCAGCCCTGCCGAAGCCGAAGGCGCCCAGGGGTTCCTCGGAAGACGTCGACGGCGAGCCCGAGGAAGACCGCGAGCTCACCTCACTTCGGCAGCGCCTGATCGGTTCGGTCGTGCTGACGGTGCCCGTCATCGCGATGTCGATGATCCCCGCGCTGCAGTTCACCTACTGGCAGTGGCTCTCGCTCGCGCTCGCGGCACCGGTGATCATCTGGGCAGCCTGGCCATTCCACAAGGCGGCGTGGACGAACCTCAAGCACGGCGCCGCGACGATGGACACGCTCATTTCGATGGGCACCTCTGTCGCGCTGCTCTGGTCGGTCTACGCGCTCTTCTTCGGCACCGCCGGTACGCCCGGCATGACGCACGCGTTCGAGTTCACGATCGCCCCGTCCGATGGCGCAGCGAACATCTACCTTGAGGTCGGCGCGGGTGTGACCATGTTCATCCTTGCCGGCCGTTACTTCGAGAAGCGCTCGAAGCGCCAGGCCGGGGCCGCGCTGCGCGCGCTGCTTGAACTCGGGGCGAAGGAAGTCGCGGTCCTCCGCGACGGCGTCGAGGTGAAGATTCCGACGAGCGAGCTCGCGGTTGGCGACGAGTTCGTCGTTCGACCGGGCGAGAAGATCGCGACCGACGGCGTCGTGGCCTCGGGCGCATCCGCGGTGGATGCCTCGATGCTCACGGGCGAGTCGGTGCCGGTCGAGGTGCGCCCCGGCGACCCGGTGGCCGGCGCGACCGTCAACTCCGGCGGCCGCCTCGTGGTGCGTGCCACGCGCGTCGGCTCCGACACGCAACTCGCCCAGATGGCGAAGCTCGTCGAGGATGCGCAGACGGGCAAGGCCGAGGTGCAGCGGCTCGCCGACAGGATCTCGGGCGTCTTCGTGCCGATCGTCATCGTCATTGCCGTCGCCACGCTCGGCGCCTGGCTTGGCGGCGGATTCCCCGTCGCCGCGGCCTTCACCGCGGCGGTCGCCGTGCTCGTCATCGCCTGCCCCTGCGCGCTCGGGCTCGCGACCCCAACCGCGCTGCTCGTCGGCACGGGCCGGGGCGCCCAGCTGGGCATTCTCATCAAGGGCCCCGAGGTGCTCGAATCGACCCGCAAGGTCGACACGGTCGTGCTCGACAAGACCGGCACCGTCACGAGCGGCAAGATGACGCTCACCGACGTGGTCACCGAAGCGGGCGTCGACCGGGCCGAACTGCTGCGGTTCGCCGGCGCGCTCGAGGACTCATCCGAGCACCCGATCGCCCAGGCGATCGCCAAGGGCGCGACGCAGGAGGTCGGCCAGCTCCCGACTCCCGACGACTTCGCGAACGTCGAAGGCAAGGGTGTGCAAGGCGTCGTCGACGGCACGGCCGTCGTGGTCGGCCGTGAGTCGTTGCTCGCCGATTGGGCGCAGCCACTCTCGCCGCAGCTCGCGCAAGCGAAGGCGCACGCCGAGCAGGAAGGCAAGACCGTCGTCGCCATCGGCTGGGATGGGCAGGCACGCGGCATTCTCGTCGTCGCCGACACCGTGAAGCCGACGAGCGCCGAGGCGATCCGCGGGCTCAAGGAACTTGGGCTGATCCCAGTGCTGCTCACCGGTGACAACGAGGCGGTCGCCCGCCAGATTGCCGCCGAGGTCGGCATCGCCGAGGTCATCGCCGAGGTGCTGCCGAAGGACAAGGTCGACGTCGTCACCAGACTTCAGGGTGAGGGCAGGGTCGTCGCGATGGTGGGGGATGGGGTAAACGACGCTCCGGCGCTCGCGCATGCCGACCTCGGCCTCGCGATGGGCACCGGCACCGACGTCGCGATCGAGGCCTCCGACATCACGCTCGTGCGCGGTGATCTCCGGGCCGCGGTCGACGCTATCCGCCTTTCGCGCAAGACGCTCGGGACGATCAAGACGAACCTGTTCTGGGCCTTCGCCTACAACGTCGCCGCGATTCCGGTGGCCGCCCTCGGCATGCTTAACCCCATGCTCGCGGGTGCGGCCATGGCGTTCTCGAGCGTCTTCGTCGTCGGCAACAGCCTCCGCCTGCGGGCCTTCAAGAGCGTCACCTCGAAGTAACCCGTACTCTCAACAACCAACAATCGTTCCCGCACGGAGCGACAGAGTGAAGGACCAGCCATGTCAGTCGAAATCGACTCCCACGAGCACCACCACGGCTACATCAGCGACAAGGACCGCTACCTCGGCCGCATGAAGCGCATCGAGGGGCAGGCCCGCGGCATCGCGAAGATGATCGACGAGGAGCAGTACTGCATCGACATCCTGACGCAGGTCTCCGCGCTGACGCGCGCGCTCCAGGGGGTCGCCACCGGTCTGCTCGACGACCACCTCAAACACTGCGTGCTCGACGCTGCGAAGCTCAGCGACGAGGCGGCCACCGAAAAGATCGAGGAAGCTACCGAAGCGATCCGTCGCCTAGTCCGCTCCTAACGCCCACCGAGAAGGGGGTTGAGTGGTCACGTTTTGGAGTTCTGGCACCGCCAGCACTCCAAAACGTGACCACTCAAGCCCCGCAACGGGTTAGTCGAGGGTAGCGGAGAGCTCGAGCCAGCGTTCCTCCAGGGTGGCGGCCTCGTCGTCGAGCGACGTGATGACGGCCATCTCGGTCGCGAGCAGCTCGTAGTTCGACTGGTCGAGGTCGGCGAGCTTGGCCCGCGCATCCGCCGACTGCTGCTGCAGGCGCTCGATGCGGCGCTCGAGCGACGCGAGTTCCTTCTCGGCCGCGCGCAGCTCGGCGCCCGACAGGCCCGATGAGGCGGATGCGGTGCTCGCGCCCGCCTGCGCGGGATTCGTCGCGGATGCGGTCGCGGGCTTGCTGGCGCCGGCATCGCGCAGCGCGAGGTACTCGTCGACGCCGCCGGGCAGATGTCGCAGCCCGCCGTCGACCACGGCATACTGCTGATCGGTCACGCGCTCGAGCAGGTAGCGGTCATGCGAGACGACGATGATCGTGCCCGGCCACGTGTCGAGGAGGTCCTCCATCGCGGCGAGCATATCGGTGTCGAGGTCGTTCGTTGGCTCATCAAGAATGAGCACGTTCGGCTCGTCGAGCAGGATGAGCAGCAGCTGCAGGCGCCGCTTTTGGCCACCCGAGAGGTCCTTCACCGGCGTCTGCAGCTGCGCCGAATTGAAGCCGAGTCGCTCGAGCAACTGCGAGGGCGTGAGCTCGGTGCCGTCGGCGACGTAGCTCGTCTTCTGCCGCGCGATCACCTCGCGCACGCGGTCGTCGCCGAGTTCGTCGAGCTCGGAAAGCTGCTGGCTCAACTCGGCAATCTTCACCGTCTTACCGTGCTTCACCCGGCCCGAGGTCGGCGCGATCGCACCGGTGATGAGCCCGAGCAGCGTCGACTTGCCGGCGCCGTTCACGCCGAGGATGCCGGTGCGCTCGCCGGGCGCGATGCGCCAGGTGATGTCGTGGAGCACCTCGCGCTCGCCAAACCGCACGCCAGCATCGACGAGGTCGACGACGTCCTTGCCCAGCCGCGCCGTCGCGAGTTTCGTCAGCTCGATCGCGTTACGCACCGGCGGCACATCGGAAATGAGTTCGTTCGCCGCAGCGATGCGGAACTTCGGCTTCGAGGTGCGGGCGGGCGCGCCGCGGCGCAGCCACGCGAGCTCCTTGCGCATGAGGTTCTGCCGCTTCTGCTCGACAACGGCCGCCTGCCGGTCGCGCTCGACGCGCTGCAGGATGTACGCCGCGTAGCCGCCCTCGAAGGGCTCGATCACGCGGTCGTGCACCTCCCACGTGTCGGTGCTCACCTCGTCGAGGAACCACCGGTCGTGGGTGACGACAACGAGCGCACCGGCGTTTTTTGTCCAGCGCGAGTTGAGGTGCTTCGCGAGCCACGCGACACCCTCGACGTCGAGGTGGTTCGTCGGCTCGTCGAGCAGCAGGATGTCCCAGTCGCCAATGAGCAGGCCGGCGAGCGCGACGCGTCGTCGCTGGCCGCCCGAGAGGTCGCCGACCCGCGCCTCCCAATCGAGATCGCCGACTAGCCCGCGCACGATGTCGCGAATCTTCGCGTCCGAGGCCCACTCGTGGTCGTCGAGGTCTCCGACTACGGCGCGACCCACCGTGAGCGATTCGTCGACGCGATCGGCCTGGTCGAGCATCCCGATGGTCGTGCCGCCGCGCACCGTGACCTTGCCGGCGTCGGGCTCGAGTCGACCCGCGAGGATCTTCAGGAACGTCGATTTGCCGTCGCCGTTGCGGCCGACGACACCGATGCGCTGGCCCTCGTTAATGCCAATGGTGATGTCGTCAAAGACGACTTTGGTGGGAAATTCGAGGTGGATGCCCTCGGCGCCAAGCAGATGCGCCATCTAGTTGGGCTCCTCGACGCTCATCGCGAGCGAGAGCTGGCGCAGCCCCCGCTCGATCACCGCGAACTCGTCGTCGGAAATGTCGGCGAGCAGTTCGCGCTCGACCTCGAGGAGGCCCTGAATTGCCGCGTCGACGCGCTTGCCGCCGGCATCGGTCATGCGCACGAGCACACTGCGGCCGTCGGCCGGGTCGTCCTCGCGCACGACGAAGCCGCGCTGCACGAGCCGGTCGATGCGATACGTCATGGTGCCGCTCGAGACGAGGCTGCTCGCGAGTAGCTGCTTCGGTGTGAGGGCGTAGGGCGCGCCTGATCGGCGCAGTGCCGAGAGAACGTCGAACTCGGACATCTCGACTCCGGCCTCGGCGAACGCGCGCTTGCGCACGACATCGAGCTGCCTTGCGATGCGCTTCACGCGCGAGAACACCGCGAGGGGCGAGAAATCGAGGTCGCCACGAACGCGCGTCCAGTCGTCGACGATGCTGTCGACGGCGTCGGTTTCGTGGGAATGCATACCCTCTAGTATCGCGCAGGACCGCGCGTTCTCGCTGCGTGGCCACTCACAGGGGCAGTTCACACTGTTTTCGATGACGTGGCAGACTAGGGCCGCACCTTCCTCCTTGGTGTAACGGCAGCACGACGGCCTTTGGAGCCGTTAGGTCCAGGTTCGAATCCTGGGGGAGGAACTCCGTCACCGCAATGGAACATCAGCTCATTGGAGGGGAAGCGCATGCCCGCACAGAACCTGGCCGTCATTATTCTCGCGGCGGGTGCTGGTACCCGCATGAAGTCGAAGACGCCGAAGGTGCTGCACAAGCTCGGCGGCATCCCGCTGCTCGGCCACGTGCTGCGCACCGCGGCGCAGCTTGAGCCGGTCTACACCGTCGCCGTCGTGCGCCACCAGCGCGACCGGGTCGTCGAGGTGATCGGCGAGCTCGCTCCCGACACGCTCATCGCCGATCAGGACGAGGTGCCCGGCACCGGGCGTGCCCTCGAAGCCGGCCTTGAGCAGATTCCCGCCGACTTCGACGGCGACGTTGTCGTGCTCTCGGGCGATGTGCCGCTGCTCGACGCACCGACCGTGCGCCGACTGCTCGAGGCCCACCGCCTCGACGCCGACCAGCTCACGCTGCTCAGCGCGATCTACGAGAACCCGACTGGCTTCGGGCGCATCGTGCGCGATGCCGACGGCGAGTTCGAGGCCATCGTCGAGCACAAGGACGCGAGCGAGCGCCAGCTCGACATCACCGAGATCAACGCGGGTGTCTACGTGTTCACGGCCTCGGCCGCGCGCGACGCGCTCTCGCGCATCGGCCAGGACAACGCGCAGGGCGAGAAGTACCTCACCGACGCGGCCTCGCTCATCAAGCACGATGGTGGCCGCATCGCCGCCGTCGCGGTCACCGACCCGTGGCTCGTGCAGGGAATCAACGACCGCGCGCAGCTCGGCGGCACCGCTCGCGAATACAACCGCCGCATCCTCGAATATTGGATGCGCGAGGGCGTCACAATCGTCGACCCCGACACGACCATCATCGAGGCCGACGTGACGATCGCCTCGGACGTCGAGATTCAGCCCGGCACGCAGCTGCGCGGCGCGACGAGCATTGGCGAAGACGCGGTGATCGGCCCCGACACGACCCTCATCGACACCGAGGTGGGCGCGGGCGTGACCGTGAAGCGCACGGATGCGACGCTCGCGGTCATCGGCGCGGGCGCCACAGTCGGCCCCTGGAGCTACCTGCGACCCAACTCGGTCGTCGGCGCCGGCGCGAAGGTCGGCACGTTCGTCGAAACGAAGAACGCGACGCTCCACGACGGCGCGAAGGTGCCGCACCTCTCGTACGTGGGGGATGCGGAGATCGGCTCGGGATCGAACCTCGGCGCCGGCACGATCACCGCGAACTACGACGGCGTGAACAAGCACCGCACCGTGGTCGGCCGCGACGTGAAGATCGGCTCGGACAACGTGCTCATCGCGCCGGTCGAGGTCGGCGATGGTGCGTACTCGGGCGCGGGCACGACCATCCGCAAGGATGTGCCGGCAGGTGCGCTCGCCCTCAACGTCGCGCCCCAGCGCAACCTCGAGGGCTGGGTTGCACAGCACCGCCCGGGCTCCGCGGCAGCCGAGTCGGCCGCCGCCGCGGCTGCGGGCTCGCCCGTCGAGTCGGATTCGACCGCCGAAGCAGAGTAGTCTTGGTTCTCGTTCGTGCCCGACAACGAGAAAAGGCGGTATTTGGTGTCCGGCATTGTAAACCCTGGTGAGAAGCGACTTGTTCTGATTTCGGGACGAGCGCACCCGCAGCTTGCGGACGAAGTCGCCAAGGAGCTTGGCACCGAGGTCCTCGAGACGGAAGCACGCACCTTCGCCAACGGCGAGATCTACGCGCGCTACGGTGAGTCGGTGCGTGGCGCCGACGCCTTCGTGATCCAGTCGCACGGCGAGCCCATCAACGAGTGGGTCATGGAGCAGCTGATCATGGTCGACGCGCTCAAGCGCGCGTCGGCGAAGCGCATCACCGTCGTCGTGCCCTACTACCCCTACTCGCGTCAGGACAAGAAGGGCCGCGGCCGCGAGCCGATCTCGGCCCGACTCATCGCCGACCTCTTCAAGACTGCCGGGGCGGATCGCATCATGTCGGTCGATCTGCACGCCTCGCAGATCCAGGGCTTCTTTGACGGCCCCGTGGACCACCTCTTCGCCATGCCGGTGCTCATGAAGTACTTCAAGGAGAAGCTCGGCGATGTCGACAACCTCACCGTCGTGTCGCCCGACATGGGCCGCGTGCGCGTCGCTGACCGCTGGGCCGACGAACTCGGTGCCCCGCTCGCGATCATCCACAAGCGTCGCGACCCCAAGGTCGCCAACCAGGTGACGGTGCACGACATCGTTGGTGACGTGAAGGGTCGCACCTGCCTCATGGTCGACGACCTTATCGACACCGGCGGCACGATTCAGAAGGCGGCGGATGCGCTGAAGTCGCACGGTGCCGAGCGCGTCGTCGTCGCGGCGACGCACGCGGTCTTCTCCGGTCCCGCCGTCGAGCGCCTGCAAGACCCGGCGATTGACGAGGTCGTCGTCACCGACACCCTGCCGATGCCCGAGCATAAGCTGTTCCCGACGCTGACCGTGCTGCCTATCGCGCCGCTACTTGGCCGCGCGATTCACGAGGTGTTCGAGGACGGCTCGGTGACGTCGATGTTCGACGGCGCCGCGTAGGCCGCACCAAGTATTCCGACGAAGCGCCGGGTCCAATTGGGCCCGGCGCTTCGTCGTTCTTCGTCACATCGTCACACGAGGTCATAACCAAACTAGAAGCAGGGAAGAACCCCTAGTTTGGTTGCCATGCCGATTCCGTTCTCCTACGAGCTCTTCCCGCCGCGCTCCGCTTCCGTCGCGGCGCGGATGCCGGAGATCGCGCGGACGCTCGGCGAAACGCATCCGGACTTCATCTCGGTGACCTTCGGTGCCGGGGGCTCGTCGCGCGACGCCTCGCTCGACGTGCTCCAGCTCATCCGTGACGAGACGACGGCGCGCCCGCTCGCGCACCTCACCTGCGTCGGCTCGTCGATGGATGAGGCGAGCGAACTCATCGGCGAGTTTCTCGACCACGGCATCCTCGACTTCCTCGCGCTGCGCGGCGACCCGCCGGCTGGCCTGAGCGAGACCGACGACTTTCTCGGCGACCTCCGCACTGGCGCCGAGCTCGCGCAGCTCATCGAAGGCGTGCGGCAGCAGCACCTGCCGCGCGAGCTCGGCCCGATTGCCGGGCGCTGGCACGTGCGCACCCCGCAGCTCGGGGTCACGGCCGTGGCGGCCTATCCGAACGGGCACCCGCAGTCGCGTTCGATCGGGCAGGACTATGACACGCTGCTCGCCAAGGAGGCCGCGGGCGCGACGCTCGCGATCACGCAACTGTTCTTCGAGGTCGACGACTACGTCGCCTTCGTCGAGGGGGCTCGCGCGCACGGCGTGACCATGCCCATCCGCCCCGGAATCATGGCAATCACCTCGCTGCCGCGACTCGAGCGAATGTCGCAGCTCGCGGGGGAGGAGGTGCCAGATCGCTGGCGCCGTTCACTTGCGGCCTGTCGCAGTGACGAAGCCCGCCGCGAGCTCGGCATCGCCCACGCAACCGGTATGTGCCACGACCTCATCGACTACGGCGAGGCGGGCCTGCACATCTACACCCACAACCGCATCGACGAACCGCTCGAGCTCCTGCGTCGAGTTGGCCTCGTTGATCGCCCCGATGCCGCACCCCATACGCGGCGAGTGACGTCGGCGGCCTAGCCGCCCGCGAAAGGACACCATGACCATCGAATTCCCCGCCGGCACCGTGCTCGGCTATCCCCGCATCGGCCGCAACCGCGAGCTCAAGCGCGCCGTCGAGTCGTACTGGCGCGGTGCCAGTGACGCCGCTGCGCTCGCCGCCACCCGCGCCGAGGTGCGCGCCGCCGCGCGCTCGGCCCTCGAGGCCGCAGGCCTCGGCCGCGACGACGCCTCGATCCCCGAGGCCGACGCGAGCTACGACCACGTGCTCGACACGCTCGTCACCGTCGGTGCGGTGCCCGCACGCTTCGCCGACGTCGCCGATCTTGCCGACCAGGACCTCACCTTTGTGCTCGCCCGGGGTGACGCCGAGCACCCGGCGCTCGAGATGACGAAGTGGTTTGACACGAACTACCACTACCTCGTGCCCGAGATCGGCCCCGAGACGACCTTCTCGTACCGCAGCCACGAGCGCGCCGAGCAGGTGCGCGAGGCGGTCGCGGCCGGCTACGCGACCCGCCCGACGCTCGTCGGCCCCGTGACCTTCCTCGCGCTCGCGAAGCCGAGCGACGACGCCCCCGCGGGCTTCGCCCCGCTCGACCGCCTCGACGACGTGCTCGACGCCTACGTCGAGGTGCTCGCCGACCTGCGTGCCGCCGGCGCACAGTGGGTGCAGCTCGACGAGTCGGCGCTCGTGAGCGAAGTGCTGGGCGTCTCGCAGACCGAGCTGGTGGATGCGGCGGCTCGCGCCTACGAGCGGCTCGCGCAGGCCGAGGAGCGCCCGGCGCTGTTCGTGCAGACGAGCTACGCGGCCCTGCCGGCGGCGGCCTTCGGCGCGCTGGCGAAGGCCGGCGTCGAGGCGATCGGCATCGACCTCGTGCGCGGCGTGGCCCCAGCCAACGTCACCGAGTTCCCCGGCGTGCGTGTCGTCGCGGGCGTCATCGACGGCCACAACATCTGGCGCGGCGACCTCGCCGCCGCCTTCGGCAAGCTCAGCGCCCTCGCCGAGCGCGGCGTGCTCGTGAGCGCGAGCACCTCGACCTCGCTCATTCACGTGCCGCACACCCTCGCCGACGAGACTGAGCTCGACGCGCAGCTGCGCAACTGGCTCGCCTTCGCCGACGAGAAAGCCCAGCAGATCGCGACGCTCGCCCGCGGGCTCGCCGACGGCCGCGAGGCCATCGATGCCGAGCTCACGGCCGCGACCGAAGCCCTTGCCGAGCGCGCGCAGGCCGCTGGTGTGCGCATCCCCGAGGTGCGCGAGCGCGCCGCGAGCGACATCGAGCTTTCGCGCGGCGACGCGGATGCGCGTGCCGAGGCCCAGCAGGCGGCCCTCGGTCTGCCGGTGCTGCCGACCACGACGATCGGCTCGTTCCCGCAGACCGGCGAGATTCGCCGCGCCCGCCGAGCATTCGGCCGCGGTGAGATCACCGAGGCGCAGTACGACGAGTTCCTCCGCGAGGAGATTCGCCGCGTCATCGAGCTGCAGGAAGAACTCGGCCTCGACGTGCTCGTGCACGGTGAGCCCGAGCGCAACGACATGGTGCAGTATTTCGCCGAGAACCTCGAGGGTTTTGTCACCACCGCGAACGGCTGGGTGCAGTCGTACGGCTCGCGCTGCACGCGCCCCTCGATTCTTTGGGGTGACGTGCACCGCGCCGCGCCGATCACGGTCGAGTGGACGCGCTACGCGCAGTCGCTCACCGCGAAGCCGGTGAAGGGCATGCTCACGGGCCCCGTCACGATTCTCGCGTGGTCGTTCGTGCGTGACGACCAGCCGCTCGGCGACACCGCCCGCCAGGTCGCCCTCGCGCTGCGCGACGAGGTGGCCGACCTCGAGGCCGCCGGCACCGGCATCATCCAGGTCGACGAGCCCGCCCTGCGCGAGCTGCTGCCGCTGCGCCGCGCCGACCACGAGGACTACCTGCGCTGGAGCGTCGACGCGTTCCGCCTCTCGACCTCGGTCGCCCGCCCTGAGACTCAGGTGCACACGCACCTCTGCTACTCGGAGTTCGGCGAGATCATCGAGGCGATCGACGGCCTCGACGCCGACGTCACCTCGATCGAGGCCGCGCGCTCGCGCATGGAGGTCGTCGCCGACCTGCACGAGCACGACTACGCCCGCGGCATCGGCCCCGGCGTGTGGGACATCCACTCGCCGCGCGTGCCGTCGGAGCAGGAGATCGCGGTGCTGCTTGAGCTCGCGCTTGCCGGTATCCCCGCGAACCGCCTTTGGGTGAACCCCGACTGTGGCCTGAAGACGCGCGGCTACGACGAGACGGTCGCGTCGCTGCGCAACCTCGTCGCCGCCACCGAGCAGGCCCGCGAGGGCATCACCGCTCCGGTCGCGTAACCCTGCGCTCGAACGAGAACGGGCCGGCCGCGGAGAAATCCGCGGCCGGCCCGTTCTCGTGGTGGCTTAACCCCAGAGCTCGGCGAGCAGCTCGTCGAACTCGGGCCAGCTGAACATCTTCGCGGTTTCGCGCGCCGACGGTGAGCCCGCGTCGGGGCTCGCGCCTGCCTCGAGTAGGGCCCGCGCCGACTCGACGTCCTGCTTGAACACGGCGCAGGTGAGCGCATTCTGCCCGCGGTCGTTCGTCAGCTCGACGTCGGCGCCGCGCTCGAGCAGCATCGACACCGTCGCGGCCGCGTGATGGTAAGCGGCGAGGATGAGCATCGTGTTGCCCTGCGCATCGCGCATGTTCACCGGAGCGCCGGCGTCGAGGTAGGCGGCCAGCGCCGCCGCCTGGTTCTCGCGGGCCGCGTCGAGCAGCTGGTTTGCGAGCTCGATCGCCTCGGCCGGCACGCGGGCGGTGCCGTCAGTTGCGTCGGTCATGAGTTCACTTCGCGCTCGGCGCGGTCGCCCGACCATTCGGTGTGGAACGTGCCGGGGCGGTCGACCCGGCCGTAGGTGTGGGCGCCGAAGTAGTCGCGCTGACCCTGGATGAGCGCGGCCGGTAGGCGGTCGGCCGCGAGCGAGTCGTAGTAGCTCAGCGATGCGCCGAATACCGGCGCGGGCACGCCCGAGAGCGCAGCGGTCGCGACGACGCGACGCCACGCATCCACGCCGTTCGCCACCTCGCCCGCGAAGTACGGGTCGGCGATGAGCGAGTCGAGCTGCGGGTTGCGGTCGTACGCATCGGCGATGCGGTTGAGGAAGCGGGCACGAATGATGCAGCCGGCGCGCCAGATCTTCGCGATCGCGCCCGGGTTCACCTGCCAGCCGTATTCCTGGGCGCCGGCGAGAATGAGGTCGAAGCCCTGCGCGTAGGCGATGACCTTCGACGAGTAGAGCGCCTGACGCACCTGCTCGACGAAGTCGCCCGGAATCGGCGCGGCTTCGGGACGCTTCGTGATGGTCGGGCGCACTGCCTCGCGCTGGGCGACGCGGCCCGAGACGCCGCGGGCGAAGACCGCCTCGCCGATGCCCGAGACGGGCACGCCGAGGCCGAGCGCGTTCTGCACCGTCCAGGTGCCAGTGCCCTTCATGCCGGCGCGGTCGACGACGATGTCGATGAACGGCTTGCCGGTGTCGGCGTCGACGTGACGCAGCACCTCGGCGGTGATCTCGATGAGGTACGACTCGAGGTCACCCTGGTTCCACTCGGTGAATACGTCGGCGATCTCGGCGGGGGTGAGCCCGGCGACACCGCGCAGCAGGTCGTAGGCCTCGCCGATGAGCTGCATGTCGGCGTACTCGATGCCGTTGTGCACCATCTTCACGAAGTGGCCGGCGCCGTCGGTGCCGATGTGCGTGACGCAGGGGGAGTCGTCTTCGGGGGCGCGAGCGGCAATCGACTCGAGAATCGGGCCGAGCGTCTCGTACGACTCGGCGGTGCCGCCGGGCATGATCGAGGGGCCGTTGAGCGCGCCCTCTTCGCCGCCGGAAATTCCGGCGCCGACGAAGTGCAGGCCCTTCGCGCGCACCGCGGCCTCGCGGCGAATCGTGTCGGTGAAGAGCGCGTTGCCGCCGTCGACGATGATGTCGCCCGGCTCGAAGGCCTCGACGAGCTGGTCGATCACCGCATCGGTCGCCTTGCCGGCCTGCACCATGATGATCGCGGTGCGCGGGCGCTGCAGCGAGGCCGCAAACTCGTCGACCGTCGGGGCCGGCACGAAGCCCGCCTCGGGATGCTCGGCGACGAGCTTTTCGGTGCGCTCGTGGCTGCGGTTGTACACCGCGACGGTGTTGCCCTCGCGCGACGCGAGGTTGCGGGCGAGATTCGCGCCCATCACCGCCAAACCGACCACGCCGATGTTTGCGGATGCAGTGGAGTCGTTCATGTTCTACCTCTCGAGGGATTGCACGCACTGCCCATTATGGTCGCCGAGCACGGATGCTGTCTGCGCGTGGCACCTCGGGTGCGTCGGATGCTCCGGATAGGATTCGGACACCGAGCAAAGGGGGCGTGCGTGGCCGGAAACAACGACGATCGGACGCAGCGATACAGCTGGAATCTTGGCAGCGAAGACGACGCCGAGTCGAACCAGGCGAGCGCTCGAAACGAGCCGGATCCGACGCGGCCAATTCATCGGCAAGAGGCCACGACTGACGAGATCGACCCCGTGCCGCCGACGCAGCGAATGCCGGTAGCTCCGGCCTCCCAAGAGCAGTCGACGCCCACGCGCGCCTACGACTTCGGAGACGACCGCTCGGACGCAACGACGGTGCTCCCGCAGCAGCAGGCGCGGCAGCAGCCGTCGCATCGGGCGCCGGCCGCGGCCAGCACATCCGACTACGTCAAGCAGCCCTACGCCCCGCAACAGCAGTGGGGGCAGGCGCCGGCCGCCGCTCCGATTCCCTCGCCGCGCGACTGGGAGGATGCGCCGTACGGCCCGAGCGGCGGCGCGCGCGTCGCCTCGATCTTCGTTGCGCTCCTCGGCGCGCTGATCGCGATCGCGCCGGGCATCTTCTCGGCGCTCGCGATCTCGACCGGGCAGACCAACCTCGCTTCAGAGTGGTTCAACGCGTTCGGCCTGTGGTCGCAACTCGTGGCCAACGGTGTGCTCATCCTCGCCTGGGCCGTCATCGCGGGTTCGCTCGCGATGTCTGGGCTCGGCGCGGGGCTCGTCGGCGGCCTGATCGTGGTCGGCAGCGTCATCGCCAATGCCATCTACGCCGTCACGCTCGCAATCTCGGGCGACCCCGGCGAGTGGGCACAGGGGCTCATGCTCTACGCCTCGATGTCGATTGGCACCGGCACGGCGATGCTGTTCGCGGGCGTTGCGGCACACTTCGCTCGGAGGGGCGGGTTCAAGCGCGCGGTCCGGTACGCGCGTGGCCAGCGCTCCTGAGCCGGCAAGCTGTCGACGCGCCGCCGGCCGACTGCTAAAGTTGGCAGCTGTACTTCGGCGAGGGGCACATCCGTGCCCGTTATCGACGCGGTCGAGTGGCTCACCTCGCGTGGGCGGCCACGAGTTCGTGTTCTCACCGCTGTCACACGAAAGGAAACCTCATGGCTGACGCCACCGACCGCCTCCCGGCGAAGCACCGCACCCAGTTCGGTAAGGGTGCCGCGCGCAAGATCCGCGCCAACAACGAAATCCCCGCCGTCATCTACGGCCACGGCACCGAGCCGAACCACATCACGCTGCCCGGTCACGAGACCATGCTGCTCC
Organism: Gulosibacter sediminis; assembly: GCF_023370115.1. Lineage (NCBI taxonomy): Bacteria > Bacillati > Actinomycetota > Actinomycetes > Micrococcales > Microbacteriaceae > Gulosibacter > Gulosibacter sp. ACHW.36C. The sequence goes on from NZ_CP097160.1 coordinate 999,587, forward strand.
TGCGCAAGGCGAACGCGCTCATCGACCTCGACATCGAGGGCACCTCGCAGCTCGCGCTGGTGAAGGACGTTCAGCGCGACCCGGTTCGCCAGATCATCGAGCACGTTGACCTCATCATCGTTCGCCGCGGCGAGCGCGTCGAGGTCGAGGTGCCCGTGCACGCCGTCGGCGAGCCCGCACCGGGCGCCATCGTCATCCAGGACGCCAACACGATCCTGGTGTCGGCCGAGGCGACCCGCATCCCCGAACGCATCGAGGTCACCGTCGAGGGCCTCGAGATCGGCACCACCGTCATTGAGAAGGACGTTGCGCTGCCCGAGGGCGTCAAGCTCGTTGATGAGGAGAGCGAGCTCGTCCTCTTCTCGATCCAGGAGCCGCAGGTCGAGGTTGAGCCTGACGAGGACGCCGAGGACGCCGAGGGCGAAGCGGCTGCTGCCGAGGACGCCGAGTAGTGGCGTCCGACGCGTGGCTCGTCATCGGTCTCGGGAATCCCGGCGACCGCTATCGAGCCACGCGTCACAACGTCGGCCACATGGTGGTTGACGAACTCGCCTCGCGGGTGGGTGCTTCATTTAAGCGCCACCCGCGGGCGACCGCCCTCGTCGCCGAGGGCCGCACCGAACCCGGCGGGCCGAAGCTCGTGCTCGCCAAGTCGACCGGGTTCATGAACACTTCGGGCGGGCCCGTCTCACAGCTCGTCCAGTACTTCGGCATCGACCCCGAGCACGTCATCGTCGTCCACGACGAGCTCGACATCGCGTTCGATAGCGTGCGCCTCAAGCGCGGCGGTGGCCACGGCGGACACAACGGCCTGCGCGACATCTCGTCGGCCATTGGCGCCGAGTACCTCCGGGTGCGCGTCGGCATCGGCCGACCTCCCGGTCGTCAGGACCCTGCCGACTACGTGCTGCGCCCCTTCTCTAGCGACGAACGCGACAATCTGCCGGTGCTCGTGGCCGACGCCGCCGACGCCGTCGAACTGCTCGTGCAGCGTGGCCTCGTCGACGCGCAGCAGGTCGTGCACGCGCGGGGTAAGTAGCGGATGCGCGCTGTCGTCACCCGCTGTCGCTCGGCTCGCGTCGAGGTTGCGGGCGAACTCGTCGGCGAACTCCCGCGCCCCGGGCTGCTCGCGCTGGTCGGGGTCACTCACGACGACAACGATGCCGAAGCGGCGAAGCTCGTGCGCAAGATCGCCGAGCTGCGCATCCTCGAGGGCGAGCGGAGCGCCGTCGATCTCGACGCACCCGTGCTCGTGGTGAGTCAATTCACGCTCTACGGCGACGCCCGCAAGGGTCGTCGGCCGTCGTGGTCGAACGCCGCACCCGGGCCGGTTTCGGAGCCGCTCATTGACGCGGTCGTCACCGGTCTTCGCGCACGCGGTCTGCACGTCGAGACCGGCCGCTTCGGTGCGATGATGCGCGTGCACAGCGACAACGACGGCCCGTTCACGATTCTGCTCGACACCGCCGAGATCGCCTAGCCGCTCGCTGCGCCAACCGCCCGCCCGCCTCCGAGTCAGGACTCCCGCCGATGCGATCAGCCAAGCACCGCCCCAGCCGACTCGCGGCCGCGGCCGCCACGTTCGCCACCGCGCTCCTGCTCAGCGGTTGCGCCGGCGACGCCGAGCCCTCGTTCACCGAGCGCGGGTACCCGACCGCGCCCCCGCAAGAGCTGCCCGAGGCGGCCGGCACCGATGCGGATGTACCGCTCACCGAACTCGTCGACCCCGACTGGCTCTCGGCGACGGCCGAGCGCACCAGCATCGATCCGCGCGTCGTCGCGGCCTACGCGGGCGCCTCGATCCGCGTCGCCCAGACGACGCCAGACTGCGGCATCGGGTGGAACACCCTCGCGGGCATCGGCCGGGTCGAGTCGTACCACGGCACGATCTATGGCAGCGAAGTCGCCGACGATGGCAGCATCACGCCACCGATCATCGGCATTCCGCTCGACGGCACGAACGGCACCCTCGAGATTCCCGACACTGACGGCGGTGCGCTCGATGCCGACATCAAGTGGGATCGCGCGGTTGGGCCGATGCAGTTCATCCCCTCGACCTGGGCCGAGTTCGGTCAAGACGCAAACCTCGACGGCACGGCCGACCCAAACCAGCTCGACGATGCCGTTCTCACGGCGGCCGTCTACCTCTGCGAGCGGGGCGGCGAACTCGTCAGCGACGACGGCTGGAACACCGCGGTCTCGGCCTACAACCTGCCTGTCGAGTACGCGCGCGACGTCGCCGCGTACGCGCGAATGTACGCGGAGTAGCTCGGCGACAGCTGCGGTGCACAGCCGGTGTGGTTAGGATCCAAGTACCCCTTCACTCGGATCGTCTGGCGCGTACCCGCCAGGAAGGACACCAACGATGGCATCCGTAACATTCGATCACGTGTCGCTGCAGTACCCGGGCGGCGAACGCCCCGCGGTGAGCGACCTCAACCTCGAGATTGAGGACGGCGAATTTCTCGTCCTCGTCGGCCCCTCCGGCTGTGGCAAGTCCACGACCCTCCGGATGCTCGCGGGGCTCGAGCAGGTCACCTCAGGCTCCGTGCTGATCGGTGGCGACGACGTCACCGAGAAGGACCCGAAGGACCGCGACATCGCGATGGTCTTCCAGAACTACGCGCTCTACCCGCACATGACCGTCGCCGACAACATGGGCTTTGCACTCAAGCTTGCGGGCACGCCAAAGACCGAGATCCGCCGGCGGGTCGAAGAGGCCGCCGAGCTGCTCGACCTCACCGAGTTTCTCGATCGCAAGCCGAAGGCGCTCTCAGGTGGCCAGCGCCAGCGCGTCGCGATGGGCCGCGCGATCGTGCGCTCGCCGCAGGTGTTCTGCATGGACGAGCCGTTGTCGAACCTCGACGCGAAGCTGCGCGTGCAGACCCGCTCGCACATTGCGAGCCTGCAGCGCCGACTCGGCGTGACGACGGTGTACGTCACGCACGACCAGGTCGAGGCCATGACGATGGGCGATCGCGTCGCCGTGCTCAACGACGGCGTGCTGCAGCAGGTCGACAGCCCCCGCGAGCTGTACAACCACCCGAACAACGTGTTCGTGGCCGGCTTCGTCGGCTCGCCCGCGATGAACCTCATCGAGACGACTGCCGGGGCCGATGGCTCGGTGCGCCTCGGCGACATTCCTGTGCCGACCCGCGACGGGGTCGTGACCGGCGGGCAGCGCGTGACCGTCGGCATCCGCCCCGAGCACCTGCGCTTCTCCGAGTCCGAGGGGTTCGGCTTCGAGGTTGATCTTGTCGAGGAGCTTGGTTCGGACGCCTACATCTACGGTCGGGCCGCGCTCCCGGGCGAGCCCCTCGTCGTCGCGCGGCACGAAGACGACACGCCGCCAAGCAAGGGCGACACGTTCCGCCTCACCGCCCGCAGCGAGCAATTTCACCTGTTCGACACCGATACGGGTGCGCGGATCGAGCGGGGCGTGTGACGCGCTCGAAAAGATACCCCCACAGGTGTCGGCACAACGTGCAAGACTGACTATGGGCTCGTCGCCGACGCCGGGCACCACCACACACAACCGAACACACGCTGAAGAAATGTAAGGGAGCAGTTCATGAAGCGAAAGTTCAGTGCGGTCGCGGTTACCGCAGTAGCTGGGTTAGTTCTCGCAGGATGCGCTGGTGGGGGTGGCGGCAGCGGCGCCGAAAGCTCGGGGCTCGACTCGCGCGGCCCGATCTCCTTCGCGATGGGGTCGAACGATGCCGCGAAGCTCGAGCCCATCATCGAGGCGTGGAACGCCGACCACCCCGACGAAGAAGTCACGCTCGTCGAACTGCCGCAGGAAGCGAACGGTCAGCGCGACACGCTCGTGCAGTCACTTCAGGCGCAGAGCGGCGACTACGACGTCATGGCGCTCGACGTCACCTGGACCGCCGAGTTCGCGGCGCAGGGCTGGCTGCAGCCGCTCGACGGCGAGCTGCAGCTCGACACCTCGAACCTGCTGCCCGCCACCGTCGACTCGGCCACCTACATGGACACGCTCTACGCGGCGCCGCAGAACACGAACGCGCAGCTCATGTTCTACCGCACCGACATCGTCGACGAGGCGCCGACGACGTGGGACGAGCTGCTCTCGTACCGTGACGCGGCCGACGCCGAAGACCTCGACTTGCTCATCATGCAGCTGAAGAACTACGAGGGCCTCACGGTGCAGACCACGCAGGCGATCAACTCGTGGGGCGGCTCGGTGGTCGACGCCGACGGCAAGACGCCGACGGTCGATAGCGACGAGGCCAAGGCCGGTATCCAGGCGCTCGCTGATGCCTACGCAAACGGCGACATTCCGAAGGGCGCCAACGGCTACACCGAGGAGCAGACGAACCTCGAGTTCCTCGAGGGCAACGCGGTGTTCGCGTACAACTGGCCGTACATGTACGACACCGCGACCAGCGAAGACTCGTCGCAGGTGAAGGACAAGTTCGACGTGGCCGCGATCGTTGGCCCCGACGGTCCGGGCGCATCCACGCTCGGTGGCTACAACAACGGCATCAACGTCTACTCCGAAAACAAGGCGACGGCGTTCGACTTCGTGCAATTCATCCTGTCGGAAGAGAACCAGCGCGGCTTTGCTGAGCAGTCGTTCCCACCAGTGCTTGCGTCGATTTACGAGGACGAGTCGCTCATCGAACAGTTCCCGTATCTGCCGGCGCTGAAGGATGCGCTCGACAACGCGCAGCCGCGCCCGGTCACGCCGTTCTACGCGGCCGTGTCGAAGGCGATCGCCGACAACGCCTACGCCGCGATTGTCGAGGGGCAAGACCTCGACCAGGCCGTGAGCGATATGGCGTCGGCCATTACCTCGAGTACCTCGGGTTAGGGATGCGCGGCGCCGGGCCTGCGACGGGCCCGGCGCCGCTCGCCACAGCGGCAATTCTCAGGACTCGATGGTGAGGGACGGGACATGAGCAGCGCGACCACGAAGTACTCGGGCAAGGATGCGGCGCCGAAGCAGCGGCGCTGGCGGAGCGACAACAGGTCGGCGATTTGGTTGATCGCGCCGGCGATGATCGTGCTCGCGATCGTCATCGGGTACCCCATCGTGAGCGCGATCGTGCAGTCGTTCAATCAGGACCGGGTCTACGACGCCGAGACCGGCTTCTTCCAGGAGGGTGGCTTCGCGGGCTTCACGAACTACGCGCACTGGATTTTGCAGGACCGTGGCGGGGGAGTGAACTCTTGCCCGCCGGGCACGACCGGTTCGCAGTTCTGGCAGTCGATCGGCGTGACGTTCTTGCTCACGGTCGTCACGGTGTCGCTCGAGGTGATCATCGGCTTCGGCATGGCGATCATCATGGGGCGCAACATGGTCGGCCGCGGCTTGCTTCGCGCGGCCGTGCTCGTGCCGTGGGCGATCCCCACGGCCGTGACGGCGAAGCTCTGGGCATTCATCTTTGCGCCGCAGGGCATCATCAATTCGCTCACCGGCCTCGACCTGCAGTGGACGACCGGTACTTGGGAGCTCCTGTCGGCCGTGATCGTCGCCGACGTCTGGAAGACAACGCCGTTCGTAGCCCTGCTCATCCTCGCTGGCCTGCAGCTCATCCCGAAGGACGTCTACGAGGCGGCCCGCATCGACGGCGCGACGAAGTGGCAGCAGTTCACGCAGATCACCCTGCCGCTCGTGCGACCCGCGCTCATGGTCGCGGTGCTGTTCCGTCTGCTCGACGCGCTGCGCATGTACGACCTGCCGGCGATCATGCAGGGCAACACCTCGGGCGCCGCGACGACGATGTCGCTGCTTGTCACCGCAACGATGCGCGAGAACGAGTACAACAACGCGTCGGCGCTGTCGACGATTGTCTTCCTCATCATCTTCGCCTGCGCGTTCATCATGGTGAAGGTGCTTGGGGCGAATGCGGTCGCGCAGACGCAGCCGGCGCGCCAACTCTCGACCGGCGCGCCGAACCGCAAGCGCCGGGGGCCGCTCCAGACCGAACCGCTGACGACCCGCGCGGTCACGACGAAGGAGAAGTGACGTGACTACGACCGCCTCCGCGCAGGTGATTCAGCGCAAGACCCGTCGCGGCGAGGGCTGGGGCAGCTACCTCAGCGGCGCGATCATCGTGATCTGGTGCCTGCTGCCGTTCTACTGGATGATGGTCGTCGCTTTCCGCGACGTGAGCCACACCTTCGACACGACCCCGTGGCCGACGTACCTCACCCTCGACAACTTCGCGGCGGCGCTCGACCCCTCGGGCGGCAACAACCTGCTGCGCTCGATCGGCAATTCGCTGCTCATTTCGGGGGTCACGACGGCGGTCGCGGTCGTGCTCGGCGTCACCGTGTCGTACGCGCTCGCCAGGCTCAACTTCTCGGGCAAGAGTTTCGTCACGGGCATCATCCTCGCCGCCTCGATGTTTCCCGGTATCGCGCTCGTGACGCCGCTATTCCAGCTGTTCACGAACATCTCGTGGCTCGGCACCTACCAGGCCCTGATCATCCCGAACATCTCGTTCGCGCTGCCGCTGACGATCTACACGCTCACCTCGTTCCTCCACGACCTACCGTGGGAGCTCGAGGAAGCGGCTCGCGTCGACGGGGCCACCCGTGGCCAGGCGTTTACCCGCGTGATTCTGCCGCTTGCGGCGCCCGCGGTGTTCACGACGGCGATCCTCGCTTTCATCGCGACCTGGAACGAGTACCTGCTCGCGAGCCAGCTCTCGCGGCCGAACGTCGAGCCGGTGACCGTCGCGATCGCACGCTTCGCGGGTGCGAACCCCTACATCCAGCCCTACGCGGCGATCATGGCCGCCGGCACCATCGTGACCGTGCCGCTCGTGATTCTCGTACTCATCCTGCAGCGGCGCATTGTCGCCGGACTCACCGCGGGCGGGGTGAAGAGCTGATGCCCCGCAACAAGCAGGTGCAGCGCAATCAGCTGCAGCTCTGGCTTGGCTTCGTGAGCTTCTTCGCGCTCATGGCGGTGTTCTCGGTCGTCGCGTGCATCGTCATGCGCATTCCGCTCGATCCATTGGGCACGCTGGTGGCGGTCGCGCTGCTCGTGCTGCTGGCCGTGCTCTATCGTCGCTACCGCCGGCTGGGCAACGACTAGCGCCGACCAGGCCGTGCCCCGCGCAGCTCGCGGGCCTAGAATGGGCTGAGTGAGCCTCCACGGATTCCTCGTCGCCGCGGGCGACAACCCCAGCTTGAACAAGGCGGTCTCGCAGAGTCGCGTCGACACCGATTTCACGGTGGGCGACGGGTTGCGGGCGCCCCTGTTGGCGAGCCTGCTCGAGCGCCGCGCGACGGTGCACTCGGCCGCATCCCTGCTCGCGATCACCGCGACGAGCCGCGAGGCCGAGCAATACGCGGCCGACCTGCGGGCCTTCCTGCCTGACGCGACGATCGTTGAGTTTCCGGCGTGGGAGACGCTGCCACACGAGCGGCTGAGCCCTTCGGCCGACACGACCGGCCGCCGTCTCGCGGCGATGACGCAGCTCGCCAACTGGCGCGAGAACCCGACCGCGCCGTTCATCCTCTTCGCCTCCGTGCGCGCCGCGCTGCAGCCGCTGCTGCCCGGGCTCGACCACGCGGCGACCGTGCACCTCGCGGTCGGCAGCCGGGGCCACGATCTGGATGACCTGGCGGCGACGCTCGTGTCGCTCGCGTACCAGCGTGTCGACATGGTTACCCGCCGCGGCGAGTTCGCGGTGCGCGGTGGCATTCTCGACGTGTTCCCGCCCGACGCCACCCAGGCGGTGCGCATCGACTTCTTCGGCGACGAGGTCGACGAGATTCGACCGTTTGCGGTCTCCGACCAGCGCTCTTACGACGAGGCCTTCGACTCCGTTGTGCTCTCGCCGAGCCGCGAGCTGCTGCTCACCGACGATGTGCGGGCGCGTGCCCGTGAGATGCAGGGCGAATTCCCCGCGATCGAGACCATGCTCGAGAAGATCGCCGAGGGCATCCCGGTTGAGGGCATGGAGTCGCTCGCGCCCGCGCTCGTGCCCGACCTCGTGCCGATCACGGCCTATTTGCCCGAGGATGCGGCGGTCGCGGTGCTCGCGCCGGAGCGTGTTGCGAACCGCGCGAAAGACCTGCGCGAGACGAACCACGAGTTCCTCGAAGCCGCGTGGTCGGCCGCGACGGCCGGTGCCGAAGCCCCGATCGACCTGACGAGCGGCGACTTCCTGTCGATGCGCGAGCTGCAGGCGACGAAGGGGGAGCGCACGTGGTGGACGCTCTCGCCGTTCGGCAACGAAGATGACGGGAACGTCGTCGTGCCATCGGAGTCGGTGCCGAACTTCGCTGGCAACGCGGAGGGGGCGATCGAGCACACGATCGCGCTGCTGCGTGACGGCTGGCGTGTCATCATGGCCGCGAACGGACCGGGCCTCGTCGAGCGCGCGCAGCAGGTGCTCGCCGAGCATGAGGCGGCCGGACGAGTGGTGACCGAGCTGCCCGACGAGTTCGAGCCGGGCGTGGCCTACCTCGTGCAGGCGCCCCTCACCGCCGGTGTGCAGCTGCCCGACGAGCGCCTCGCGCTGCTCACCGAGTCCGACTTCTACGGGCGCGCGGTTGGCTACAACACGACGCGGCCGAAGAAGCTCGCCCGTCGCCGGGCGAACGCGGTGGTCGACCCCCTGCAGCTCAAGGCCGGCGACATCGTCGTGCACGACCAGCACGGCATCGGCCGCTTCTTGCGGCTCGAGCAGCGAGAGATTCCTGTGCCCGGCCGCCCGAATCAGCGGTCGACCCGCGAGTACCTCGTGATCGAATACGCGCCGTCGAAGCGCGGACACCCGGGCGACAAGCTACTCGTGCCGACCGACCAGCTCTCGCAGCTGAGTCGCTACGTCGGCGGCGAGGACCCGGCGCTGTCGAAGATGGGCGGCAGCGACTGGGCGCAGACGAAGTCGAAGGCGCGCAAGGCGACCCGCGACATCGCGGTCGGCCTCGTGAACCTCTACTCGGCGCGCGTCGCGTCGAAGGGCCACGCGTTTGGGCAGGACACGCCCTGGCAGCATGAATTCGAGGAGGCGTTCCCGTACGCCGAGACGGCCGACCAGCTCACCGTGATCGACGAAGTGAAGCACGATATGGAGCGCGAGATGCCCATGGACCGCCTGCTCTCGGGCGACGTCGGCTTCGGTAAGACCGAGGTCGCGGTGCGCGCCGCGTTCAAAGCGGTGCAGGACGGCAAGCAGGTCGTCATGCTCGTGCCGACGACGCTGCTCGTGCGCCAGCACCTTGAGACCTTTACCGAGCGCATGGCGGGCTTCCCCGTGCAGGTGCGCGGGGTGAGCCGTTTCCAGAAGCCGCGCGAGATTGACGAGACGCAGCAAGGGTTGCGCGACGGCTCGGTCGACATCGTCATTGGCACGCACCGACTGCTCTCGGAATCGTTCAGCTATCACGACCTCGGGCTCGTGATTGTCGACGAGGAGCAGCGCTTCGGCGTCGAGCACAAAGAGAAGCTCAAGCAGCTCAAGACAAACGTCGACGTGCTGTCGATGAGCGCGACGCCGATTCCTCGCACACTCGAGATGGCGGTGACCGGCATTCGCGAAATGTCGACGCTGGCAACGCCGCCGGAGGACCGGCATCCGATCCTCACCTATGTGGGTGGCCGCAGCGACAAGCAGGTGACCGCCGCGATTCGGCGCGAGCTGCTGCGCGAGGGCCAGGTGTTCTACGTGCACAACCGCACCGCATCCATCAACCGGGTTGCGGCGCACCTGGCCGAGCTCGTGCCCGAGGCACGCATCGCTGTCGCGCACGGCCGCATGAGCGAGGCGAGCCTCGAGCAGGTCATCGTCGACTTCTGGGAGCGCAAGTTTGACGTGCTCGTGACGACGACCATCGTCGAAACCGGCCTCGACATTCCGAACGCGAACACGCTCATCATTGATGACGCCGAGCGCTACGGCCTGAGCCAGTTGCACCAGCTGCGCGGCCGCGTCGGTCGTGGCCGAGAGCGCGCCTACGCATACTTCCTCTACGACGCGAACAAGCCCCTCACCGAGACGGCGCACGACCGACTCGAGACGATCGCCGCGAACAACGAGCTCGGCTCGGGCATGCAGGTGGCGCTGAAGGACCTCGAGATTCGCGGTGCCGGCAACCTGCTCGGCGGCGAGCAGTCGGGGCATATCGCGGGCGTCGGCTTCGACCTCTACCTGCGGATGATCGGCGAGGCCGTCGACGCGTTTAAGGGCGAGGCGCCTGAGCAGCACACCGAGCTGCGGATGGAGCTGCCGGTCGATGCGCGGATTCCCGAGGACTACATCGCGTCCGAACGACTGCGGCTCGAGGCGTACCAGAAGCTGTCATCGGCGGCGTCGGCGGCGGCGCGACCCGGGCAGATCGATCTCGTGATCGACGAACTCAAGGACCGCTACGGTGAGCTCCCGGCCGAAGTCGAGACGCTCGTGGCCGTGTCGCGCATCCGCCGCATGGCCGTGCGGCTGCAGCTCAGCGAACTCGCGGCGGTTGGGCGCGTGCTGCGTATCACGCCCGTCACGCTGGCCGACTCGAAGCAGATTCGCCTGCGGCGAATGTACCCCGAGGCGAAGTACCAAGAGGCGAACCACCTGCTGATGCTGCCGCTCCCCGGCGGCAAGCGCATCGGCGAGCCCCTCAGCGACGGCGAGTTCCTCGACTGGATCCGCGGCGTCTTCCTCGCGCTTTTCGACGCGAAGCCCGAAGACGACGCTGCCCCGAGCGACGAGCCCGAGTCGGCGACCAAGGGCTAGCCGCGGGCTGGCAGCGGCCGCGCATCCGTGCCCGTGCGCATCCGTGCCCGCGCATATCCGTGCCTGCGCGCATCCGTACGGGCACGCGATGCAGTTTTCTACTAAAGATGCGGTGGCAACCGTCGCTTTCCTAGAAAACCGCATCGCTCGCCCCAACGGTGCTGGCGCTGGAGGCGGTTTTCTAGTTGGGATGCGGCGGTCGAGTCGCGGTGCGGTTGACGGCCGGAACGGGGTCGCGACGCTCGTGCTAGAGGTCCTCGACCGGGCCCGAGCTCGACGACATGAGTACCGCTGGCACCGCCGACGCGAGCCCAGGAGCGAACACGAGGCCGACGGCGATCGCGATCGTGCGCGGGAACGCGAACTCGTCACCGGCGCCGCTATAGGTGGCCGACGCGCTGCCGATCCAGACGTCGACGGCGAGCCAGATCAGCCCCACGAGCACGACCGCGAGGATGAACATCCCGAGCACCCAGGTGAATGAGGTCGTGACGCGCTTGGCCCAGCCCGTGCGCAACTGCTCCGCGTGCTGGCGCGCGCGGCTGCGGCGCACGAGCAACATCGAGTCGGCGATCCCGGTGGCGATCCACGTGAACACCGGCACGATCGCCACGAGCACGGGGTAGAGCAGACCCGAGTCATCGGCACCGGTCACTTCCACCCAGTGCTGCCCTGAGACGGCGGCGGCCGTGATGAGCGACGCCACCACGGTGATCAGCCAAACTTGCCAGGGCACCGGGCGGAGTTTCTGCATGTGGTCAAGGGTAACTAGCCTTGAGCGCATGACGAGTGAGGCCATGCAGGAGTTGATCGCGACGGTGGAGCGGTTTCGCGGCGACGGCGGCTGCGCCTGGTTCGAGGCACAGACGCACCGCTCGCTTGTGAAGTACCTCGTCGAAGAGACCGCCGAGCTCGTCGACGCAATTGAGGCGGGCGACGAAGCCGAGATGCGAGAGGAACTCGGTGACGTGCTCTTTCAGGTGCTTTTCCACGCGAACATCGCCGCCGAGCGCGGCACCTTCACGCTCGACGACGTGGCGAACGAACAGCGCGACAAGCTGGTGCGACGCAACCCGCACGTCTTCGGGCCGACACCGACGCGCGACATCGACGAGATCATCCGCATGTGGGAAGAAGCGAAGGCGATCGAGAAGCGCGACCGCACGTCGGTGCTCGACGGTATCGCCCGCTCGATGCCTGCGCTCGCGCTCGCCGAGAAGGTGCTCGGTCGCGGTGCCAGGGTGGATGCGCGGCTCGCGGCACCGCTGGAGGCGGGGGGCGATGCGGCCGAGGCCGCGTTCGGCGACGAACTCCTGGCGAGCATCGAGCGGGCGCGCGGAGAAGGGATCGACGCCGAACGCGCGCTGCGCGGCGCAGTCCGCCGCCTCGAGGGGCGCATCCGCGAGGCGGAGTCTCGCTGAACTCATGGAGCCGCGAGTTGCTTTGGCGGTTCAAACGCAACGAAGCCGTGTATCGCCCTTAGTGGCTAAAGACACATTGAGCGATGAGTCGGTCGAGCGCACGAATGTCGACGCCTTTTCCGAGCTTTACCTTGATGTGTCCTGCCCGCGTCCACAGCTCAAGTTCGGCGTTGAAGTCAAGTTTGCCGGCGTTCTCACTCGACCACATGTTGATAGCTGAGTAGGGCAGCGAATACATCTCGACTTTCTTACCAGTCATGCCCTGCGCATCACGCACGATGAGTCGGCGGTTGGTGAACACGGCGCTGTCACGGAATGTCTTGAACGCGGCGATAGGCTCTTCGCCTTGGACGAGCAACTCGCCGACGTCTGGGGGAATGGGGATGGCACTGGTGAATGTCCAGGCGGCAATGGCGGCTACAGCTTCCAACGGATTCTCCTAGGTGTGAAGTTGATTGGGACACAACCACTATTCCCTGCACCAACGACACAGATTCGTCGCCGACGTGATCCGCCGTCTGTGGGGCGCCACGAGGACATCCTTCTCTCGCGGCTACGTAAACTGGAGCAATGGCCACTCAGATCAATCCGCCGCGCGGTATGCGCGACTTCCTGCCCGCCGACAAACGCCGTCGTGAGCGCGTGCTCGCGACCATTCGCGAGGTGTACGGCGAGCATGGGTTTGACGAGATTGAGACGCCAGTGGTCGAAGACTCCGAGCGCCTGCACTCGGGCATGGGCGGTGACAACGAGAAGCTGTCGTTCGCCATCATGCGGCGCGGGCTCGGCGCTGACGATCTGGCCGCGGCCGCCGCATCGGGCGACCCGCTCGAGCTGAGCGACCTCGGGCTGCGGTTCGACCTCACGGTGCCGCTTGCGCGCTACACCGCGTCGCACCGCGGCGAGCTGCCCGGCGTGTTCCGCGCGCTGCAGATCGGTCCGGTCTGGCGCGCCGAGCGTCCGCAGAAGGGGCGCTACCGCCAGTTCGTGCAGTGCGACATCGACATTCTTGGCGAGCCGGGGCTGCTCGCCGAAGCCGAGCTGCTCGTCGCCGGCGGTGATGCGCTGCATCGGCTCGGGCTGAGCGACTGCACGATCCGCGTCAACGATCGTCGCCTGCTCAACGAGCTGCTCGACTGGTGCGGCTTCGGCGCCGACGAGGCGCCCGCGGCACTCATCACCGTCGACAAGCTCGACAAGATCGGCGTTGAAGGCGTCGTCGCCGAGCTCGCCGAGACAAACTCGGCCGCGGCTGAACGAATCCGCGAGGCGCTCGAGGGATGGGCGCCCCAGCTCGAAGGCGGACTCGACCTCGCGCACGTGCTTGACTCGCTGCCGGCCGAGCTCGCCGCTCGCGAGGGTGCCCAGCTCGCCGCCAGCTCGCTCGCCGAGCTCGCCGAGGCAGTCGCGGCCGGCGGCGGCAAGCTGCCGCTCGTCTTCGACCCGACCCTCGTGCGCGGCATGGGCTACTACACCGGCACGATTTTCGAGGTGGCGCACCCGGCGTCGGGCTCGTCAGTCGGCGGCGGCGGCCGCTACGACGGCATGATCGGTCGCTTCCTCGGCACGGATGTGCCCGCGTGCGGCTTCTCGATTGGCTTCGAGCGCATCGTCGATCTCGTCGCCGAGCAGGAGGGCGCGGCCGGTGAGGCCGTGCTCGTGCTTGTCGATAAGCGTCTGCCGATTGACGCGCAGCTGCGCATAAAGCGCGAGCTCGCGCAGCGGGGTCGCCGCGTGCGGCTCGAGCGCCGCCCGAAGAACGTGCGCAACCTGCTCGAGCGCGCCGTCAACGAGGGATTCACTCACGTTGCGCACGCGCACGCCGACGGCGCGACCCCCACGCTCGAGCCCCTGGCCTAACCGCGCGTCGACCCAAGCGTGCCAGCCGTTGCCGTTTTGGGGGGTTGAGTGGTCGTTTTTTGTGGTACTGGCACTGGGGTGTTCAGTCGGTGAGTGCAACTCCATCGATGAGTTGTTGGAGTCTTTCAGCTGGCGTGTAGCCCTGCAACACGACACGGGGCCGGGAGTTCAGACTGTCTTGAACGGCTTGGAGTTCCTGGTCCGTGATCGTGTTGAAGTCAGTGCCCTTCGGGAAGTCCCACCGCAATTGGCCATTCAAGTTCTCGTTACTTGGCCGCTGCCATGGCGAGTGCGGATCGCAGAAGAACACGGGGCATCCGGTCGCGACCGTGAACTGTCGATGCTGCGCCATTTCCGTGCCCTGGTCCCACGTCACTGACGCGCGCACCGCGGCCGGGAGTCGTTCGACCATGCTCGTGAGCACATCGATCACGGTCTGCGAGTCCCGCGCTCCGGGGAGTCGGCCGATCAGGCACACCCGACTCGCGCGTTCCATCAATGTCACGATCCCGGAATTGTTCGGCCCGACCACGAGGTCGCCCTCCCAATGCCCGGGTACCGCGCGGCCGGCGTGTTCGGCCGCGAGTTGCTCGTCGCGGTCCGCGAGCCGGTATCCGTCCAGCCACGGCCGGGAGTTGCGTGGAGGGAGTTTCGATTGAGGTTTGCGGCCGGTGCGGCCCGACCGTAGTGCTTGCGCGACGGTGAGTTCGTGGCGCAGCCCGCTCGTGCCTTGGACGTACAAGGCTTGATAGATCGCTTCGTGACTGATCCTCATGGCCGCATTCTCCGGGAACACGACCGGCAGGCGCGCGGCGATCTGGGGCGGGGACCATTTCTTGTTGAGGTAGCCGATGACCACGTCCCGTAACGGCGTGTTCGTGTCGAGTTTGCGGGGTTTCGGGCGGGCGCGGGCATGTTCTGCACGGTACTGCGCCAACTTGGCGCTGTACTGGTGTTGTGTCGTCCCGCTCGTGTCGAGCGTGAGCTGGGAGCGACGGATTTCTCTGGACACGGTTGCCGGGGAGAACCCGATCAGCTTCGCGATCCGGGCCTGGGACAGGCCTTGTTCCAGGCCGAGCTGGATCAGCATCCGGTCGCCGAGTTGGAGGCGGCGCCCGTGCCCGGTCGGCGGGAGCGTGTCCGGGTCGAGCGGGGTGGGGAACACGACCGGGGAGCGGGTCGCGCTTGGTCGTCCTTGTTGCATGCGTACTCCTGCCCATCGAAGCCAACGCGACAACGTTGCCATGCCCAGGCCCGGACACTGCTGTCGCAGTGCCCGGGACCGTGCCGGGATCCCGTCCAGCACCAACTCGATCACGCGTACGCGGTACGCCAGTGGATACATACCAACTCCCTGAACTTCAGGGAATTGCACTCACCCCACGAACCCGCCACTGCCAGAACTACAAAAAACGACCACTCAACTCCAAGTCTCGGCGAGGAGGGCGAGGGTGGTGAGGCGATCGGCCGGGTCGTGCGTCTCGACGGCGATGAGGAGTTAGTCGGCGCCGGTGCGCTCGGCCAGCTCGGCGAGGCGCGCCGCCGCCGGCTCCGGTGCGCCGACAATCCGGGTCGCAAGCCGATCAGCGACGAGCTCGCGGTCGTCGTCTCCGAGGGGATGCGCATCCGCCCACTCTGCCGAGGGGTAGGGGATCGCGCCCTGCCCACGACCATTTCGAATCGATGCGACCCAGTGGCCAAAGCCCTTCGCCGCCCGCTGCGCCTCGGCATCCGTATCGCCAACGATGACATCGGCCGACACCATCACGTACGGCGCGGCCAGCGTCGCCGACGGGCGGAATGCGGCCCGATACTCGGCGATCGCGTCGAGCGTCGTGCGCGGTGACGTGTGGTAGTTCGAGCCGAATGGCAGACCGAGGGCGCCGGCGACGCGGGCGCTGATGCCGGCGCTCGTGCCGTGCACCCACAGTTGTGGCGTCGCGGCCGTTGCCGGCGGCGCGACAAACGGGCCCGCCTGGTCGTCGACCGAGGTGCCGGCGAAGAACGCCCGCAGCTCGTCAATGAGCGACTCGAGGTCGGTCGTATCGCCATCGGTGCGCCCGAACAGGCGCCGCTGCAACTGGAACTTCGCGGCGAGGTGCTTTGGAAACTCGGGCGTCGCCGCGGGCACCACGCCCGAGCGGCCGAGCCCGAGATCGATCCGGTCGGGGTAGAGCGCGGCGAGGGCCCCAAACGTCTCAGCGACCTGAATCAGCCGATAGTTGCCGAGCAGGGTTGCGGCGGTGCCCACCCGGATGCGCTCGGTGCGTTCGGCGAACAAGGGCAGGAGGGTCGGAATAGGCCCGCCCGCAATGCCCGCGTTGAGGTGGTGCTCGGTGAGGAGATAGCGACGGTAACCGGCGCGCTCGGCTTGGCCGGCCGCATCCTTCGACGCGGTGATGCCGCCCGCCGCATTCCCGCCCGCCGGAATTGTGATGACGTCGAGCACATTCAACGTCGGCCGCGGGCCCGCCGCCTCGCCAGCGCGCGGGTGCTGGCCAGGGGCCGCGCTCACGCGATTGCCTCGACGACTCGGTCGTCGTGCAACCCACCGCCGGGCACCGCGGCCGTGAGCTCGCGCGTGTAGGCGGACTCCGGCGAGAACAGCACGTCACGCGTCGCGCCGACCTCCTGCACCTCGCCCTGCTGGAGCACGACCACACGGTGTGCCACCTCCCGAACCACCGCGAGGTCGTGGGTGATGAAGAGGTAGCTCACGCCCGTGCACTCCTGGGTTTCGACGAGCAACTCGAGAATCTGCGCCTGCACGGTCACGTCGAGGGCTGAAACCGGCTCGTCGAGCACGATGAGCTTCGGGTCGAGGGCGATTGCCCGCGCGATCGCGACGCGCTGCCGCTGCCCGCCCGAAAGCTCGCTCGGGAGCCGATGCGCGAAGGCCCGCGGCAGGCGTACCTGGTCGAGCAACTCCGCGGCGCGGCCAGCGAGCTCCTTGCGCCCGGCCAGCCCAAAATTCACGAGCGGCTCGGTAATCGTCTGGGCGACCGTGAGGTGCGGCGGCAGCGACGCGAGCGGGCTCTGGTACACGAGAGTGAGCGACTTGCGCACCTGCCTGTGGGCCTTGGCGTCGAGGCCAATCAGCTCGGTGCCCTGAAACTTCATCGACCCGGCATCGACGTCGGTAATGCCGACGAGGGCCTTCGCGAGCGTCGTCTTGCCCGAACCCGACTCGCCAACAAGCGCGACAGTTTCGCCTTCGCGCACGTCGAGCGAGACGCCGCTCAGCGCGGCGACCTGCTCGGCCTGCCGCCCGCGGCCGACGCGGTAGCGCTTGCTCACGTCGCGTACCTCGAGCACCGTCGAGCGCTCGGGCGACGTGGGTAGCTCGCGAATGGCGGCGCCGGCACCCGCGCGGAATCGGGGCGCCGCGGCAATCAGCCGCTTCGTGTAGGGATGCGCGGGGGCCTCGAGAATCTGCTGCGGCGTGCCCTGCTCGACGATCTCGCCATTCGAAAAGACGAGGATGCGGTCGGCACGGTCGGCGGCCACCGCCAGGTCGTGCGTGACGAACAGCAGCGAGGCGCCGAGCCGCTGCACCTGGTCGTCGAGCAGGTCGAGGATGCGCTTCTGCACGGTGACGTCGAGGGCGCTCGTCGGCTCGTCGGCAATAAGCAATCGAGGTTCGGCCGCCAACGCCGCGGCGATGAGCACGCGCTGGAGCATCCCGCCCGAGAGCTCGTGCGGATACTGGTCGAGCCGCTGCTCCGGCCGTGAAATACCGGTGCTCGCGACGAGCTCAAGCGCGCGGGCGCGGGCGTTGCTCGCGCGCTCGCGGCGGTTCGCACCGGGCACGAGGTCGTGGAGTCGCAGAGTGTCGACGACCTGGTCGCCGATGCGGCGCACGGGGTCGAGTGAGACGGCCGGGTCTTGCGGCACGAGCCCGATTTTCGCGCCGCGGATCGAACGCCACTGCCGCGATGAGAGGCCGCGCAGCGAGCCCCCGTTGAAGTCGACCTCGCCCGCAACCTCGGCATTGCCGCCGAGCAGGTTGAGAATCGCATTCGCGGTGGTCGTCTTGCCAGAACCGGACTCGCCGACGAGCGCCACGCGCTCGCCATCGGCGACGTCGAAGCTCACGCCGCGCAGGGCCCGGGTTTCGCGGCCACCGACGACGTAGTCGATCGTGAGGTCGCGCACCGAAAGGAGCGGCGGCGGGGTGGACTCGGTGTTGGTCATGCGCTGGTTCCCTTCTGGAAAGCACGGGAGATGTGGTTGGCGGCCACGACAACGATGGCGAGCACGAAGCCCGGAATCACGGTGAGCCACCAGGCGGTCGCGAGGTAGCTCCGGCCGTCCGAGATGAGGGCGCCCCACTCGGGAGTCGGCGGCGTCGCGCCAAAGCCGAGGAAGCTCAGGGCCGACACCGCGAGGATCGCCGTGCCGAACTCGAGGGCCGCGAGGGAGAGCACCGGCGCGATCGAGTTCGGGAACACGTGGCGGAACAACCGCCGAACGACGCCGCCGCCGTACACCCAGCTCGCTTCAACATAGGTGGAGCTCGCGACCTTGATCACTTCGGCGCGCATGATGCGCGCGAAGCTGGCACTGCTCGCGAGGCCGACGGCGATCGCGACGTTCACCGTGCCGAAGCCGATCGCGGTGACGATGATGAGCGAGAGCAGCAGCGAGGGCACCGAAATGACGACGTCGATGATGCGCATCACGATGGCGTCGAACACGCCGCGGAAGTAGCCGGCGAGCAGGCCGATGACCGAGCCGATCGTGAGCCCCACGAGCACCGCGACGAGGGTCGCAAGCATCGAGAGCGACGTGCCGTAGACGACGCGCGTGAACTGGTCGCGACCGACCTGGTCGGTGCCGAATGGATGCTCGGCCGAGGGCGGCAGGAGCATCGCGTCGGCGTCGATGGCGGTCGGGTTGCCCGAGGCGAACACGCTCGGCCAGAACGACCAGGCGATGACGACCGCGAACACCGCGATTGCGCCGATGAGGAGCGGGTCGTGCACGACGCGTCGCCGGAGGGCGCGCAGCCGCCGGCGCAGCGGTGGCTGGCCGTCTTCGACCGGCTGGGTCGGCACCTCGATGGGTTCGAAGGGTTCGACGGGCGCCGCCGCCTGCGCGGTGGGTCGTGCCGAGGTGGTGCTGGTCATGATGCGGCTCCAATCGAGGCCTCGAGGGAGGTCGCCTGCTCGCTGGCGGGCTTGTCGGTGTTGTCTGCCTGGCTCGTGCGGCCGCGCGGACCGGCGGTGCGCAGGCGCGGGTCGACATAGGGATAGATGAGATCGACGAGCAGGCTCGAGATCACGAACGTGGCGGACACGACGACCACGATCGCGAGCAGCACCGGCCCGTCGAACCGGCTCACCGCATCCACCGTGAGCTTGCCGATGCCGTCGCGGCTAAACACGGTCTCGGTGATGGCGGTGCCGGCGAACAGCTGGCCGATGAGCATGCCGACCATCGTGAGCACCGGCAGCACGGCGTTGCGCACCGCGTGGCCGATCACCCGGCGATGGTCGGCACCGCGCGAGCGAAGCACCGTGATGAACGGCTCGGTGAGCGTCACCTCGAGGCTCCGGGCGAACAACTGCGCGAGCGTCGCGCCGGTCGGAATGGCGAGGGTGATCGCCGGGAGGATGAGGGATTCGACGCCCGAGCTGCCCGACGCGGGCAGGAGCCCGAGCCGAAACGAAAACAGTTGAATCAGCAGTAGACCGATCCAGAACCCGGGCAGCGACACCCCGAGGGGTGGGACCGCCGCCAAGAGACGGCGGACCCAGCGCTGGCGAGCAGAGTTCGCGGCGATCGCGAGCGCCCCGCCAAACACGACGGCGAGCACGAGGGCCGCTGCCGCGAGCGCCCCGGTTTGCGGCAGCAGGGTCACGACGCGCTCCCACGCCGAACCGCGGGTCTCATACGAGAGCCCGAAGTCGAGGTGCAGTGCACCCCAGAGTGACGTGAAGTACTGCTCGTAGAGGGGCCGGTCGAGGCCCCACTCGGTTCGGAGTGCGTCGATCTGTCCCTGATCGAGCGTGTCGTTCTCCTGCGTTGCCGACAGCACGAGGATCGTGGCCGGGTCGCCAGGCAGCAGGTAGAGGACGAGGAATGTCAGGGTGTAGGCCGCCCAGATGACGAAGATGGCCTGCCCAAGATGGGTGAGTGCGCGAGTCACTTCGCTGCCTCCTTTCCAGATGAACTCGAATTCCGAGCCGGTGAGGGTGGGGTTACTGCTCGATCCAGGTATCGATGAAGGTGAGTCGGGAGGTGCCGTCGAGTTTGAGGTCGTGCACTTTGTCACTCACCGCGATGCTCGAGATGAGCGTGTAGAGCGGGAATCGATAGCCGTCGTCGATGATCTGTGTCTGCACGTTGGCGAGCAGCTCCTGTCGCGCCTCCGGGTCCTGCTCGCCGACCTGCTCGTCGAGTTCGGCCTGGATCTCGGCCAGGTCGGGGGCCTCGGCCTCGTCGAGGTCCGCTTCGATCCACGCCGGGAGGTACTGGATGAAGTCCTGGCGCAGTCGGTCGGGCTCGTTGCGCGAGACGTTCGAGTACTGCAGGTCGGACTGGTCGGCACGGGCCGTCGATTCCGAAACGCTCACCTGCGTAATCTGCAGGTCGACGCCGATCTTCTTGAGCTGCTCCTGCACCGCGACGAGCGGGTCAGAGGCCTGCCAGAAGATCACGGTGAACTCGAGGCGCTCGCCGTCGCGCTCGCGGATGCCGTCGGCGCCCGGCTCCCAACCGGCCTCGTCGAGGAGCGCGCCCGCCGCATCCACGTCGAGCCCAAGCTCGTCACTGAGGTCGGTGTAGAGCGGGGTGGTCTCGGCGAGCAGGCTCGTCGCGGGGATCGCGTCGTCGCCGTAGGTGATGCGCGAGACCTCCTCGCGGTCGATCGCGAGCTGAATCGCCTGGCGCACCGCGAGCTCCTGCAGGGGTGTGTCACGGTCGAGCTTCGGCGTGAGCGAGAACACCGTGCCCGGGTTCGTGCGCTCGACCACGTGGTAGCCGGGCGTCGCCGCGAAGTTGTCGAGTTCGGCCGAGGTGAGGAAGCTTGCCGCGTGGATGTCACCGGCGGTGAGGCTGCCCGAGCGCACGCTGATCTCGTCGATCTGGGTGAAGCGGATGCTGTCGAGGTAGGCCGCGCCCTGGTTCGAGTTCACCTCGGTCGAGAGGTTGTAGTCGGGCACCTTCGTGAGCACGACCTCCTGCTCGGCGGTGTAGCTCTCGACCTGGAACGGGCCTGAGCCGACGAACTCACCGTTCTGGCGGTCCTCAATGCTGAGCTTCGTCGACTCGGTCGAGATGAGGCCGAGCGTCGACGTGCTCGTGGCCTCGAGGAACTGCAGGTTCGGGCCGGGGAACTTCACCTCGACGGTCGTGTCGTCGACCACGGAGGTCTCCGCGCCATCGAGCAGCTGGGATGCGCCGGCCGCGTCCGCGCCGAGCTCGAGAATCGCGTCGAAATTCGCCTTGACCGCGGTCGCGTCGATCGGGGTGCCGTCGTGGAAGACGGCGTCGTCACGCAGGTGGAAGACGAATTCCGACGAGTCCTCGCTCACGTCCCACGACTCGGCGACCCACGGCAGGGTCGTGCCGGGTTGTCGGGGTCGGAGATGGTGAGTGACGCGACGAGCTGACGCTGCACGGCGACGCCGTCATTGTTGCCGCCCTGCTGGGGATCAAGCTGACCGATGCTCTGCACGCCGACGACGAGCTCGCCGCCCGCGACGGGGTCGCTCGTGGCGCCGCTATCGGCCGAGGTGGAGGCGCTGGCGCAACCGCTGAGCAGCAGCGCGCTGATGGCGGCGATCGCGGCGAGTGGGGCGAACGCTCTGCGGCGAGAGCGGGGTCGATCTGGTGGGGTCGAAGACATGGGAGTCCCTTTCGAGGTGTAGTCCGCCCGCGAGCGCGGGAGGGGAGTTGGTGAGGATGCGCGGCCGCGGCCTGCCGCATCCGCTCTGTTGGGGCCTAGGCGGATGCGCGGCGGCCGAGCGGCGGGCGCAGGCCGAGGTGGTCGCGCAGGGTCGTGCCGACGTATTCGGTCGGGTAGGCGCCGCGCTCCTGGAGTGCCGGTACGAGCCGGTTCACGACGTCGTCGAGCCCGTGCGGCACGTGGCGGAGCCCGAGGTTGAGCCCGTCGTAGGCGCCGCTGCGCACGGCGTGAGCGAGTTCGTCGGCGAGGGAGTCGGGCGTGCCCACGAACGAGCGCGAGCTCGTGAGGTGGGCGACCAGTTCACGGGCCGTCGCGAAGCCCTTCGCCTCGCTGATGTCGCGCCACTCGGCGACGACGTCCTGCGGCGTGCGGTAGTGGCCGACGGTGCCGCGCTCGACGCTAATCTCGCTCGTCGACGGTGCGAAGCTTGGCAGCGGCCCGTTCGGGTCGAAGTCGGGCAGCGCCTCGCCGTAGGTGTGCTCAACGAACTGCACAACGTGGGCGTCGGTCAGCGCGGCTTCCTGCTCGGCACGCCAGCGGTCCTCGGCGTCGGCGAGGGTGTCGCCGATGACGATCGAACCGCCGGGCAGCAACAGGACGTCGTCTTCCGGCCGGCCGGTGGCGCGCAGGCGCGAGCGGATGTCGGCCGCGAACTCGAGCGCGTCGTCGAGCTGCAGGTGGCGCGAGAAGATGACATCGGCGTGCTTGACCGCGAGATCGCGGCCGCCGGCCGAGTCGCCCGCTTGGAAGAGCACGGGATGCCCCTGGGCGCTCGAGGGAACGCTGAGTCGGGCCTTGACTGACGAAAAGTCGCCGTCGCCCTCGACGAGCTCTGGAGCCTGTGACCACTCGGCGGCGTGCGTCGAGTCGCTCGGCGCGATGTTCGCCCACGAGTCCCAGAGCGCGCGCACGAGCCGCACGTTCTGTTCGGCGTGCTCGTAGCGGCGCGGCACGTCCACATAGCCGCCGCGGCGGAAGTTCTCGCCGGTCCAGCCGTTCACGGTGGTGACGATGTTCCAGGCCGCGCGGCCGCCCGAGAGCACGTCGAGCGTCGCGAGGCGACGGGCGAGCGCGTAGGGCTCGTGGTAGGTCGCGTTCTGGGTTGCGACGAGACCGATGCGGTCGGTGATGGCGGCGAGCGCTGCGAGGTGGGTCTGCGAGTCGGGGCGGCCCGCGACGTTGAGTTCGATGACCTCGCCGAGGTGCTCGCGCAGGCGCAGGCCCTCGCCAAAGAAGAACGCGTCAAAGAGGCCGCGCTCGGCGGTCTGGATGGTTTGGCGGAACGCCTCGAAATCGATCTGATTGAGGGCCGTGGGCGATTGCCAGTCGACGCCCTCGTTGACGCCGGCGTAGAACACGCCGAAGTGGACGTGGGCGTTCGGGCGTGGGTAGTCGGTCGTGGTGGTCATGAGTCTGGTCCGTTCTCGTCGTGGTGCGGGCTACGCGTGGGCGGTCGCCGCGGTGGCGAAGACATTGGTGGGGCGATCGAGGCCGAGCGTTTCGCGAAGGGTGGTGCCGAACGTCGGGGCTGCGGCGATCTCCAGCCGGCGCAGCTCCGGCAGCACGAGCCGCTCGAGCTCGTCACCGTCGACATCGAGCACCGCCGGGAGGATGCGCACACCGTCGACGGCCCGCTGCAGCTGCGCGATGAGCTCGACGAGTTCCGCCGAGTCGCCGACGACGCGCAGTGAGTCGGGGCGGTGCGCCGGCACGCCGTCGGCCAGGGCAGCGGCGTCGAGCGCGGCGAGCCGCGAGGCGGCCGTCTCGCCGCGGGCATCGAGCACCACCTCGACCTCGGCGATGACGCGGACGACGCCGAGCTCGCGGGCCCGGGCTGCCGACTCGGCGATGGCCGCGACCGAGTCACCGCGCACGAGGGCGACGTCGATGAGGCTCGGGTCGACCTCCCCGATGCGGCCGAACACGGCCGGGCGGCCCTGGAGCGGCCGTGGGGTGATCGATGGGCCGCGCACCGTGAAGCGCTCGGAAGCGAAATTGATGGCGTGGAGGCGCTGGTTGTCGAGGAAGCGGCCCGAGTCAATGTCGATGATTACCGCGTCGTCTTCCCAGGAATCCCAGAGCTGGGTCGCTGCCGTGACGACATCGTTCGTCTCGGCGAGCAGCTCGTCGCCGGTGAGTTCCTCTCGACCGAGCGTCGCGCTCGCGGCGGGCGAGGTGGTGCCGTCGAGGAGCCAGCCGGCGCGGCCGGCCGAGGCGTGGTCGAGGCTCGAGATCTGGCCCGAGAGGTGGAACGGCTCGGCCCAGACCGGCGAAGCGACGGGCACGAGGCCGATCGTCGAGGTGAGCGGCCCGGCAAAGGCGGCGAGCAATACCGAGTCGAGTCGAGCCGCGCTCGGCCCTGCTGCCTCGGGCGCGGCGG
Organism: Gulosibacter sediminis; assembly: GCF_023370115.1. Taxonomy (NCBI): domain Bacteria; kingdom Bacillati; phylum Actinomycetota; class Actinomycetes; order Micrococcales; family Microbacteriaceae; genus Gulosibacter; species Gulosibacter sp. ACHW.36C. Next base: position 1,023,872 of record NZ_CP097160.1, read on the forward strand.
TGTCGTCGCCCAGGGTCACGTAGTGGAAGCCCGCGCGTTCGGCGGAGCGGACCTTGTCGGCGAGGCGGCGCGGGGTGAGTGCCTCGGCGGGGGAGTGCGCGGCGAAGCGCCAGGCGGCGGGATGCGCGCCAGCTGCGTCGAGCTCGAGCGCGAGGGTGAAGGGTGCAGTGGTCATGAGTTAGTCCAGTCGAGTTAGGAGACGAGTTAGGAGACGAGGGCGGCGCCGAGATTGGCCTCAACCGCCGGGAGAACTTCGGTTTTCAGCAGTTCAAGGCTTTCGAGCCATTGGCGTTCGGTGAGATCGCCTCGATTACCGGGAATTGAAATGGCGTCGAGGCCATACACCTGCGCATATCGAGTCAATTTGTCGATGGCCTGCTGCGGGCTACCGACGAGAAACGAACTGCGGGCGACATAGTCGTCGTAATCCTGGAAGAGTGTTTCCGGGGCGAAGTTGTTATAGGTGTCGACTCGGCCGGCCGCGGTGCGCTCATAGAACGGGCGGAATGCCTCGACCGAGTCTTGTGAATTGCGGGTGAGGAATAGGCTGAAACCGGCGCCGACCTTCGCGTCCTTCGGGTCGCGACCGTGCTCGCGCCACGCCTCGCGGTAGCGCTCGACGAGGGGAGCGTAGCCCTCGATCGACTTTTGCACGTTGGCGACCCAGATCGGGTCGCCGTACTCGGCCGCCAGCTCGACGGTCTCGGTCGAGGTCGACGAGCCGTGCCAGGTACGGATGCGCGGCTGCAGCGGCTGGGGTCGGCTCACCCAGCCCTCAAGCGGCACGGTGCGGGTCGTCGGCCGCCCCGGCGTCGGTGCCCAGTGCACGGGTTCGCCCGACCAGAGCTGGCGCAGTACCCGGTAGTTCTCGTGTTCGGTGACGTGCGCGTCGTCGCGGGCCACGCCGAACAGCTCGGCCTGTTCCGAACCGTTGCCCTTGCCCACGATGAGCTCGAGGCGACCGCCCGAGAGCAGGTCGAGGGTCGCGTAATCCTCGGCGACGCGAACCGGGTCGAGCACCGAGAGCAGCGTCACTCCGGTAAAGAGGCGCAGCGTTGACGTGCGGGCGGCGATATTCGCGAGAATTACCGGCGGGGCGCTCGAAAGGAATGGCGCGTGGTGACGCTCGCCGACGGCATAGCCGTCAAAACCGAGCTCTTCGAACCGCACCGCATTCTCGACGACGGAATTCAACCGCTCGACGTCGGTGAGTTGAATTCCTTCGGCCGATGGGGTGTTGCTGATGATGTCGAGACCAATCACGTTGACCATGTTCGACGCTCCAATTCGTAGGCGGGGGTGCGCTGGTGGGTCGAAACTATTGAGGCACCGGGGCAGCGCGCGAATATGACGAGTCACGCGCATTCATGCGCGGTAATTCACTTCAACGGCGAGTCATTCGAAGTAATGTGACGCGCGGCCTCGGGTCCAGCTCTCGACACCGGTCGCCCCATGCCCTACCGCCCCCACCCCTGTCGGCTCTGGGGGTTGAGTGGTCAGTTGTGGGAGGCGGTGGGGAGGTGGGCTGGATAGACTGACGGCGCATCCCCACATGCCAACTCAGAGGAGCCAATGGTGACGTTCATCACTGATGTCTACGCACGCGAAATTCTTGATTCGCGCGGCAACCCGACGGTCGAGGTCGAGGTCACACTCGAAGACGGCACCATCGGTCGTGCCGCCGTGCCCTCGGGCGCATCGACCGGTGCCTTCGAGGCGTACGAACTTCGTGACGGCGACGCCGACCGCTACCTCGGTAAGGGTGTCGAGAAGGCCGTGCAGGCCGTCGCAGATGAGATCAACCCCGCGATCGAATTCTTCGACTCGACCGACCAGCGCACCCTCGACGCTGAGCTCATCGAGCTCGACGGCACCCCGAACAAGCAGCGACTCGGCGCCAACGCCATCCTCGGAGTGAGCCTCGCCAACGCGAAGGCCGCCGCAGAGGTCAGCGAGCTCCCGCTGTTCCGCTATGTTGGCGGCGCGAACGCCCACGTTCTGCCTGTGCCGATGATGAACATCATCAACGGTGGCGCCCACGCCGACTCGGGTGTCGACGTGCAGGAGTTCATGATCCTGCCGATCGGCGCCGAGACCTTCCGCGAGGCACTGCAGTGGGGTGCCGAGGTCTACCACCAGCTCAAGAAGACCATCGGTTCGAAGGGCCTGTCGACCGGTCTCGGCGACGAGGGTGGCTTTGCGCCGAGCGTCGGCTCGACCCGCGAGGCGCTCGACCTCATCGTCGAGTCGATCGGCGAGACCCGCTTCGTGCTCGGCCGCGACATCGTGCTCGGCCTCGACGTCGCGTCGACCGAGTTCTTCGACAACGGTGTCTACAAGTTCGAGGGCAACGAGCACTCGGCCGCCGACATGGTCGACTTCTACGAGCAGCTCATCAATGACTACCCGATCGTCACGATCGAAGACCCGCTGGCCGAGGAAGACTGGGACGCCTACGTCGAGCTCACCGCCCGCATCGGTGACCGCGTGCAGCTCGTCGGCGACGACCTCTTCGTGACGAACCCCGAGCGTCTGCAGAAGGGGCTCGACCTCAAGGTCGCAAACTCGATTCTCGTTAAGGTGAACCAGATCGGCACGCTCACCGAGACCCTCGACGCCGTCGAGCTCGCGCAGCGCCACGGCTACACCGCGATCCTCTCGCACCGTTCGGGCGAGACGGAAGACACGACGATCGCCCACCTCGCGGTCGCGACCAACTGCGGTCAGATCAAGACGGGTGCCCCGGCGCGTAGCGACCGTGTCGCGAAGTACAACGAGCTGCTGCGCATCGAGGAAATCCTTGGCGACCAGGCCAGCTACGCGGGTGCCTCCGCATTCCCGCGCTTCACGCCGACCGAGGCGTAACCGCAAAGTCCCCGTGATTTCGCCGACGGGCCGAGCGTCAAGCTCGGCCCGTCGGCCGTTGTTGGAAGAATGTAGCCATGGCCAAAACCACCACCACCCGTGCCGCGCGCCGACCGACCGACGGGTCCATCCTGCTGCTCATCGTGCTCGTCGTGTCGGTGGCGATGATTGTGCCGACCGTGCAGCAGCTGATTAGCCAGCGGCAACACATCGCCGAGCTCGAGTCCGAGATCGCGCAGTCGCAAGACCAAATCGCCCAGGTCAACGAGCAGACGAGCCGCTGGGAAGACCCGGCCTACATTAAGGCCGAGGCGCGCGGCCGGCTGCTCTTCGTCGAGCCGGGTGACACCACCTACGTCGTCGTCGACGACGAATCGCTGCCCGCGGTCGAAGACGAACCCGACGTGAGTTCCGAACTGCACGAAACCAAAACCGACTCGACCGAGCTCTTCCTCGACTCGCTCATCCGTGCCAACGACGCGCAAGCGCCCCAGGAGAATCAGTGACCAACGCCCTCATCGACCAGCATCCGAACTGGAGCCCCGCGAGCGACGAAGACCTCGCGACGCTCACCGAGCAGCTCGGGCGCCAGGTGCGCGGCGTGCTCGGCGTCGCCTCGCGCTGCGTGTGTGGCAATCCTGTCGTCGTGATCACGGCGCCCCGGCTGCCCGACGGCACACCGTTCCCGACGCTCTTCTACCTTTCGCATCCCGAGGCCACGGCCGAAATGTCGCGCCTCGAGGGTGCGCACCTGATGGTCGAAATGCAGGATGCGCTGGCGAGCGACGACGAGGTCCGGGCCGCCTACCAGCGTGCACACGAGCAATACCTCGCGGCGCGAGAGTCGGTCGAGCACGTCGAAGAGATCGCCCACGTCACCGCGGGCGGCATGCCGACGCGGGTGAAATGCCTGCACGCGCTGAGCGCGCACGCACTCGCTGCCGGCCCCGGCGTGAACCCCATCGGGGACTGGGCGCTGCGGGTATCGGCCTGGTCGCCGAGCGTGTGCCAGTGCGCGAATCCGCGCGGCGCACAAGCTGACGCGTCGGCCGACGCGTAGCGCCCGCGAAGGGGCGCCCGCCGTCAGGTGGTGGCCACCCGGCAGGGGTATTCTTGGAAAGTCTCGAAGCTTGTACAACACAGTGAGGAGTGAACGCGTGACGAAGATTCTGATCGTCGGCGGTGGATACGCCGGGTTCACAGCAGCCCGACAGCTTGAAAAGCAGCTCAACCCTGGTGAGGCGCAGGTGACGCTTGTCGACCCGCTTCCCTACATGACCTACCAGCCGTTCCTGCCCGAGGTGGCGAGCGGTTCGATTGAGCCCCGTCACGCCGTGGTGTCGCTGCGCCGTCACCTCAAGCGCACTCGTGTGATCACCGCCGAAGTTTCGCAGATCGACCACGCGTCGAAGACCGCGACCATCACCCCGGAAGACGGCGACGCCTACACGCTCGGCTACGACATCGTCGTGGTCACCGCGGGCAACGTGTCGCGCACCTTCCCGATTCCGGGTATCGCCGACAACGCGGTGGGCATGAAGCACATCGAAGAGGCCGTCTGGGTTCGCGACAAGATCATCGACAACTTCAACCGCGCGTCGACCATGGCTCCGGGCCCCGAGCGCTCGCGCCTGCTCACGTTCGTGGTCGTCGGGGGCGGTTTTGCGGGCATCGAGGCATTCGCTGAGATGCGTTCGCTCGCCACCTCGCTGCTCGCGGACTACCCGTCGCTGCAGTTCGACGACGTGCAGTTCCACCTCATCGAGGCCGCGCCGCGCATCATGCCCGAGGTTTCGGAAGAGACCGCGCTGTGGGTCATCAAGAACCTCGCCGAGCGCGGCGCGACCGTGCACCTCAACACCCAGTGCAGCTCGGCTGTCGACGGCATCGTCGAGACCTCAAACGGCGACAAGTTCCCGACCGACGTCATCGTGTGGACCGCAGGTCAGATGGCGAACCCGCTCGTCAAGGGCTTCACCGACCTGCCTGTCAACGAGCGCGGCAACGTGCGCGCTCGCGCCGACCTTCGCATCGAAGGTGACGAAGGCGTCGTCGAGGACGCCTGGGCCGCTGGCGACATCGCCGCGGTGCCCGACCTCTCGGGTGGCGGCGTCAACGGCTTCTGCGTGCCGAACGCGCAGCACGCCGTGCGTCAGGCCCGCGTGCTCGCCGAGAACATCGTCGCGACCCTCCGCGGTGACGCGCCGACCGACTACTACCACGAGAACATGGGCGCGGTTGCTGGCCTCGGCCTCGGCGTTGGTGCCTTCCAGTCGGGCAAGACCGGCATCACGGGTCTTCCCGCCTGGGCGATGCACCGTGGCTACCACGGCATGGCGATCCCGACCTACGAGCGCAAGATTCGCGTGTTCGGCAGCTGGCTCGGTCAGCTCGTGCTCGGCCGCGACTTCGTTTCGCTGAGCAAGGTGAGCGAGCCGAAGGCGTTCTTCGAGCGCTTCGCCGCCCGCCCGAAGCCGGCCGCGCCGAAGTCGAGCGACGACAAGGCTCCGGCCGCCAAGTAGGCGCCGCACAGTTCGACGCGATCGCCGCCGTATCCTTGACTGGGTGCGGCGGCGATCGCCGTTCGCCCCCCCCGTAGCCCAATTGGCAGAGGCACGCGACTTAAAATCGCGAAAGTGTCGGTTCGAACCCGACCGGGGGGACCACAGGCGGTGTGACGTAACACTGCGTCGACGTATTACCCCGGCGGTTTACATCCGCGATGCGCGGTGCTGAAGTGATCCCCGCAGATCCCAGCCCTTCCCGAGGAGCCCACATGACCGACACCCAAACTACGACGCGATTTGAGATCGTCAACCCCTTCGACGAGCGCGTGACTCCGGTGCTCGAAGACCTGGTGCGGGAATACCACGACCGTTACGGCGACCTCGGCGGCCACGACTCGCGCGAAGAGGTCTACGGCGGGCCGAAGGATCAGTTCACCGAGGCGGCGCGGGGCGCCTTCCTCGTGCTCTTCGACGCGAACACCCCGCTCGCAGCGGGCGCCGTTCGCGCCTACGACGGCGATATCTCCGAGTTCAAGAAAATCTGGTCGAATCCCGAGCACCGCGGCGAGCGCCTCGCCACCCGCCTGCTTGCGCAGCTCGAGGAGGAGGCCCGGCGGCTCGGTTACCGCCAGGTGTTCCTCACCACCGGGCCACGCCAGCCCGAGGCCGACCGCCTATACCAGCGCAACGGGTACACGGCGCACTTTGACCCTGACGCATTCACGGTCCACCCCTACACGAAGGCCCTCGTCGAGGGAGAGGACGCCTCCCAGCTGCCCGCGCGCGCCGTGCGCGACCTCGTCGACTTCGGCGAACTCATCGCTCGTAAGCACTAAGGAACGCCGCGCCGCCGGCCCGACTGCTTATCGCTGCTGGCAGCGAGATTGTCGAGCCGGCGGCGCGTCATATTTCGCTCCGTGACAAATATGACGCGACCGCGTCATTACGTGTCGTCACAAAGTCGCAAGCTGGCCCGCACCGTGCTGAAGTCATCCTCACCCGACCACACCGTCGATCCGAGGAGACCCCGTGACGCACATCACCGATACCGTCACCGCCGATGCGGCGCCCAGCACCGAGGGCGCTGCGCGAAACGCTGACGTGACCCCGTCGGCCGCGACACCCGCGCGCCCGGTGGCTCGCCGCATCCGCCGGCAGCGCCACTGGGGCCGCTGGATCTTCGCGGCCATCGCGCTCTTCCTCGTTGCGCAGTTCGTCGTCTCGCTGTTCCGCAACCCGCAGTGGCGCTGGGACGTCTTCGCGCAGTACTTCTTCTCGCAGGCCGTCGTAGAGGGCCTCGGGCTCACACTCGTGCTCACGGTCGTCTCGGCCACGATTGGCTTCGTCCTTGGCGGCGTGCTCGCGGTGATGCGGATGAGCGGCTCGCCGATTCTCTCGAGCCTCGCGAGCGTCTACATCTGGTTCTTCCGTGCGGTGCCACTCGTCGTGCAGCTGGTCGTTTGGTACAACCTCGGCTACCTTTGGCCGACCCTCGGCCTCGGCACGCCGTTCACCACCGACTTCTGGCTGTTCGAGGTGAACACAGTGCAGCTCATCTCAGCCTTCACCGCTGCGATCCTCGGCCTCTCGCTGCACGAGGCCGCGTACTCGGCCGAGATCATCCGCGGCGGCCTGCTCTCGGTCGACGCTGGCCAGCTCGAGGCCTCACGCGCCCTCGGCCTGCCCCGAGCCACCCGCTTCTTCCGCATCGTGCTGCCGCAGGCATTGCGCTCGATCGTGCCGAACGCGTTCAACTCGGTGATCGGCCTCGTCAAGGGCACCTCGGTCGTCTTCATCGTGGCCCTGCCCGAGCTGTTCTATACGGTGCAGGTCATCTACAACCGCAATCAGCTTGTGATCCCGCTGCTGCTCGTCTCGGTCGTCTGGTACGCCGTCATCACCACGCTGCTCAACATCGTGCAGTACTACATCGAGCGCCACTACGCCCGCGGCACCACGTCGCAGCTGCCGCCGACGCCGGCCCAGCGGGCACGCCGCTGGTTCGCCGCACGCCGACCGAACGTCGTCGCCACCTCGCTCGACCGCGCCGACGTCACGGCGCGGACCGGCTCGGTCGCGATCAGCGCCGGCGACGCGAACGCCCCCATCATCACTCGATAGGACACCGACATGACTTCGACTACCACTGCCCGCGGCCTCGTCGAGCTCCGCGACGTCCACAAGTCGTTCGGCGAGACCGAGGTGCTCCATGGCATCGACCTGACCGTGCGGCCCGGCGAAGTCGTCGTGCTGCTCGGCCCGTCCGGCTCCGGCAAATCGACCCTCCTGCGCGCCATCAATCACCTCGAAACGGTTGACCGCGGCGAGATCACCATCGACGGCGAGTTCATCGGCTACGCCGAGCGCGGCGACGAGTTGCTCGAGCTGCCCGAGCGCGAGATCCTCACCCGCCGGCTGCGGGTCGGCATGGTGTTCCAGCAGTTCAATCTGTTCCCGCACCTCACGGTGCTCGACAACGTCACGATTCCGGTGACCTCGCGCAAGCTGCGCAGCAAGGCGGATGCGGCGGCTCGCGGCCGCGAGCTGCTCGAGCGCGTCGGACTCGGCGCCCTCGCCGACCGCTTCCCACGCCAGCTCTCGGGCGGCCAGCAGCAGCGGGTCGCGATCGCTCGAGCCCTGATGCTCGACCCCGACGTGATGCTCTTCGACGAGCCGACGTCGGCGCTCGACCCGGAGCTCGTCGGCGAGGTGCTCGCGGTGATTCGCGACCTCGCCGAGCAGGGCCGCACCCTCATCGTCGTGACCCACGAGATCAGCTTCGCCCGCGAGGTCGCCGACCGCGTCGTGTTCATGGCCGACGGCCGACTCGTCGAACAGGGCAGCCCCGAGCAGGTGCTCAGTAACCCGGCCGAGGCGCGCACGCGCGACTTCCTGCGCCGGTTCCTGCAGCCGAACGACTAAACCACAGCCACCCATCCCACCCCTCTGGCCAACTTCAAGGAGACCACGTTGACCACTTTCCGCCACCGCCTGACCCGAATTGTGCCCGTGCTCGCGGCCGCAGCGCTCGCGCTGACCGCCTGCGCGAATCCGGTCAGCGAGGCGTCGACCGACGCCACGAACTCGGGCCCGAGCCTCGACCTCACGTCGAAAAACGCTGAGGACCGGCCGCACCAGGAGCCCGTCCAGGCGGCGATCGACGCACTCGAAGCGAGCGATTTCACCCCCATCAACGAGGGCTACCTCACCGTTGCGATCTCGCCCTACACGGCGCCGCTCGCGCTTGCCGCCGAGGATGACCCGAACACCATCATCGGCAGCGAGGCCGACTTCGCCCAGCTCATCGCTGACGGTCTCGACCGCGAGCTCAAGCTCGAAGCCGTGTCGTGGGCCGACTGGCCCCTCGGCATTCAGTCGGGCAAGTACGACCTCATCACCTCGAACGTGACGGTGACGGAGGAGCGCAAGGACCTCTTCGACTTTGCGACCTACCGCAACGACGTGCTCGGCTTCTCGGTGAAGTCGGGCAGCGAGATCACCTCGATCGAGTCGGCACCCGACGTGGCCGGCCTCAAGATCGTCGTGGGCTCGGGCACGAACCAGGAGAAGATCCTGCAGGCCTGGGACGAAGAGAACGTCGCGAACGGCCTCAAACCGGTCGAGTTCGTGTACTACGACGACAACGCCGCCGCAGTGCTCGCGCTGCAGTCGGGCCGAGTGGATGCGATCCTCGCGCCGAACGCCACCCTCGCGTACGCCGCGGCCCAGACCGGCGAAACCGAAGTGGTTGGCACGCTGAACGGCGGTTGGCCGGACACCGCGCAGATCGGTGCCACGACCGCGAAGGACAACGGCCTGATCGAGCCCGTGCAATTGGTGCTCAACGCCGCCATCGAGTCGGGCAGCTACCAGGAGGTCATCGACCGCTGGGCGCTTGACGCCGAAGCTGTTGACGAGTCGGAGATCAACCCAGAGGGCCTCCCTCGCCCGTAACGGCGAGGGGGTGACCCCCGGCCGCTGGCCGGGGTGATGCTCGGGTGGTGAACTCTGCCCCTGCACCGAATTCGCTTCCACGCGGCGTCTACGGTGAGTCCAGTTGCGTCACGGCGACGCTGCTGGCGCAGAGAGGTCACTCGAGCATGATCACCCCGGCCGAGGTACCCGGCGGTACCGGCCTCACCATCGGCGTCGGCCTCGACACCGTCACCGACCCGGCATTCGACTGGGATGGGTTCGCGAACCTCCTCGAGCGGGCGGGTGCCACGGGCGTGGCGCTGCTCGTCGGGCGACCTGAGCTGCTCGGCTTCCCCTGGAACGACCACGAGGAACGCTGGGCGCCGCGCGTCACCGGCGAGGTCGACCCGATTGCTCGGGCGCTGGCGGTGCTCGCGGCGAGCGAGGCCGACCCCGAGATCACGCTGGTCATCGACGTCACGGCGCCGAGGCACCTCCAGCACCACCCGGCAGACGCTGGTGTCTTTGCCGACGGCGTGGTCAGCGAGCAATTCCCATCGATTGCGAGCCTCGCACGGGGCCAGGTCGGTGCCGACCTCGTTGCGCTGTGCCGCGAGGTGAGCGATCGATACCAACCCGCACGCATCACGCTGACGTCGCTGATCCTCGAAGCGACATTCGGGGAAAGCGACCGCGAACTGTTCGCCGACATGACCGGCCTGCGAGATTTTCCCCGCGACGAAGCCGGCCACGCGGATGAGCTCGACCCGGTCGTGGTGGCCTGGCGCACGCGCTTGCTCACGGAGCTGGTCGCGCAAAGCTCGTCGGTCACGCTGCCGGGCACGCTCATCGACGTCGAGATGCGGGTGAACTGGGACGAGCCGGGCGCCGACCGCGCCGACTCGGGGCACGCGTATGCCGCGGTACTCGGTACTGGCAATGCCATCACGCTGTGGGACTCCTTTGGTCTCAATGACGAACCGCCCACGTACTCGGCCCAGCTCGCCGACGGGCTCGCGGCGCGCTTCGGCGTCGGCGAGCGCGAGCGCGTGACGATTTCGATCGGACTCTGGGGTCGACTCGGGGAGAGCGACGGCGCGACGATCTCGCCGTTCGACCTGCGCATCGCGGTCGAGAACACCTGGGGCATGGTCGGGCACGTCGAAGTCACCCCGGCGAGCCTGCTCGAGGCAGATCACTGGCGCGTGCTCGCCGAGCTGCGGGAGTCGCGCATCGGGCTGTGAGCAAGCGCGCACCGAGGCTGGCTAAACTGCCACCATGGAACCGGCACTCCTTATCACGCTCATCGTTATCGCCGTTGTGCTCGTCCTCCTGATCGTCTGGATCTGGGTGACGTACAACCGGCTCACGAAGAATCGCATTCGCGTCGATGAGGCGTGGAGCGACATCACGGTGCAGTTGAAGCGCAGGGCCGACCTGATTCCGAACCTCATCAACACGGTCGCTGGCTACGCGCAGCACGAGCAGCGAGTGTTCTCCGAAGTGACGCAGGCCCGCAGCGAGACGCTCTCGGCCTCGACGCCGGGGGAGGCCTCGGTTGCCGAGAACCACCTGCAGGGCGCGCTGCGCAGCCTGTTCGCCGTCGCGGAGGCCTACCCGCAGCTGCAGGCGAGCAACAACTTCACCCAGCTGCAGCGCGACCTCGTGCAGACGGAAGACAAGATCCAGTCGTCGCGTCGGTACTACAACGGCAGCGTGCGCGAGCTCAACACCTCGATCAAGGTGTTCCCGAACAACGTCGTTGCCGGCCCGTTCGGGTTCAGCGAGCGCGAGTTCTTTGACGTCGCCGACCGCGCGGCGATCTCCGAACCGCCTCGCGTGCAGTTCTAAACACACATGGCAGGATCCACCCGGGCCGAGCACCCTCGGCAGGCTGAGGAGCGGGAAGGCGACCTCGTCACGCGCCCGGTGCGCATCGCCGCGGCGTGGGCATGGCGATGGATCATCATCGTGCTCGCCTGCGTGCCAATCTTCTGGCTGCTCGCGAAGACGACGTTCATCGTCGTCCCGCTCGTGGTCGGTGTGCTCCTCACGGCGCTCCTCGTGCCGCTGACGAACTACCTGCGCAATCAGCTGCGTTGGCCGAAGGGCCTCGCGCTGCTCGCGGCGCTTGTCGCGTTGTTTGGCGCGATCGCGATCCTTGTCGGGCTCGTCGTGCAAGCGTTCCGCTCGGGCGAGCGCATCGACTTCACGCTGATCGAGGAGCGCTATCAGGAGCTCATGGTGTGGGCGGAGTCGTCACCGCTGCACCTCAGCGAAGACCAGCTCATCTCGTGGTTCCAAGGCATGAGTACCTGGCTCGAGACGAACGTCGGCACGCTCATCGAAACGACCCTGACCGCCGGCAGCACGCTGGGCGCCATCGCGACCGGGTTCGCCTTCGCGCTGTTCGCGCTCATTTTCTACCTGCTCGACGGCCGTCGCATCTGGCTGTTCGTCGTGAGCCTGTTCCCGCGCGCGGCCCGCGCTGCGGTCGACGGCGCGGGGGAGCGCGCGTGGATTACCGTCGGGCACTACGTGCGCGTGCAGGTGGTCGTGGCACTCATCGACGCCGTCGGCATCTTCATCGGCGCAGTTGTGCTCCAGGTGCCGTTCGCGCTCGCCATCGGCATCATTGTGTTCCTCTTCGCCTTCGTGCCGCTCATCGGTGCGTTTCTTTCCGGCGCGGTCGCGGTCGTATTGGCGTTGCTGTCGCACGGACTCTGGACCGCGGTGATTATGCTGGTCATCGTGGTTGCCGTCATGGCGATCGAGTCGAACGTGCTGCAACCCCTGATCATGGGGCAGGCCGTGCAGATCCACCCGCTGGCGATCCTGGTGTCGGTGAGCGCCGGCTCGATCTTCGCCGGAGTCGCTGGCGCCGTCGTCGCCGTGCCGATCGTCGCCGCGACGAACGTGATGGTGCGGTACATCGCATCCGGCAAATGGCGAGACGAACCAGACCCGACCGAGGGCATGGTCATGCAACTCGATACCAACGCCGCAAAGGTTCCCAAGCGGCGACCAATCAAAATTCGCGTGAGAAAGAAGGCCACTCCTGGTGAGTGATTCGCTCGACACCTCGTTCGTCCCCTCCCTTGACGACGTGCGGGCCGCCCAAGCGACCGTGCGCCAGACGGCGCGCATGACGCCGCTCGACTCCGCCAGGTTCCTGCAGCAGTACGTCGGTTCGCCGGTGTTCCTCAAGGCCGAGAACCTCCAGCGCACGGGCTCGTACAAGCTGCGGGGCGCGACCAACCGGCTTTCGAAGCTCAGCGCCGAAGAGCGCGCCCGCGGCGTGGTGGCCGCCTCCGCCGGCAACCACGCGCAGGGCGTCGCCTTCGCTGCCCGCGAGCTCGATATTCCCGCGACGATCTTCATGCCGAAGGGTGTGCCGATCCCGAAGTTTGAAGCGACGGCCGGCTACGGTGCCGAGATCCGCCTCGAGGGCGACAATGTCGCGGAGTCGCTCGCCGGCGCGCAACGCTTCGCCGAAGAGACCGGCGCGGTGTTCATCCACCCGTACGACCACCCCGACATCATCACCGGCCAGGGCACGCTCGCCCTCGACATCGTCGAACAGTTGCCCGAGGTCGACACCGTGATCGTGCCGATCGGTGGCGGCGGTCTCGCGAGTGGCCTCGGCGCGACGCTGAAGCAGTACGCTGCCGAGCAGGGTCGCGAGATTCAGATCATCGGCGTGCAGGCCGAAAACACGGCTCCGTTCCCCGTTTCGATGCGTGCGGGACATCCCGTGAAGATCGCGGCGCGGCCGACGATCGCCGACGGCATCGCCGTGGCCGAGCCGGGGCAGCTCACCTTCGAGGTCGTGCGCAAGTTCGTCGACCGCATCATCACGGTGTCTGAGGGCGACCTGTCGCGAGCCATCCTGCTGCTGCTCGAGCGGGCGAAGCTCGTTGCTGAGCCGGCGGGGGCTGCGGCCGTGGCCGCGATCCTCAGCGGCCAAGTGCGCGACACGGGTACGACGGTTGCGCTGCTCTCGGGCGGCAACATCGACCCGATGATGCTCGAGAAGGTGATCTCGCAGGGCCTCACCGCATCCGATCGCTACCTCAAGCTCGTCATCGGGCTGCAGGATGTGCCGGGTCACCTTGCGCGCATTGCCACGATCCTCGCGGAGATCGGCGCGAACGTCATCGAGGTGCTGCACACGCGGCACAACAAGGCGCTGCAGATCGACCGGGTTGAGCTCGAGGTCTCGGTCGAGACACGCGGCACAAACCACGCCCGCCAGGTCATCCAGGCATTGCGAGAGGCGGGCTACGAGCCGCGCATCGATCGAAACGCGACGGTGTAGCCCGCCTCCGCAGGGTGGCGCTTTGCGCCTAGCTCTCGAACGTCTCGACGTTGACGATCTCGACCTCGACCTGCTTCCCGTTCGGGGCCTCGTAGCTCGTCTTCTCGCCGATCTTCAGGCCGTCGATGACCTGGCCGATCGGGCTGTCGGGCGAGAAGATGCGCAGCTCGGTCTCGGAGGCAAGCTCAGTGCTCGCGTAGAGGAAGTGCTGCTCGCGACCGGCGACCTTCGCGGTCACGACGGTGCCGAGCACGACGGTGCCGTTTGCCTTCGGTGCCTCGCGCACCTCGGCGGTCTTGAGCAGCGCTTCGAGCTCGGTGATGCGGGACTCGATCTGGCCCTGCTCGTCCTTCGCTGCGTGGTAGCCGGCGTTCTCCTTGAGGTCGCCGTCTTCGCGCGCTTCCTGAATCTCCTTGGCAATCTCCGTACGTCGCGTCGTCGAGAGGAACTCGAGTTCCTGCGTGTAGCGGTCGTACGCGGTCTGCGTGAGCCAGGTGGGTTCAGAGGTAGTCATCGGTCATTCTCCTTGGATATAGCAGCGCAGCCCCGACGGCGTCGAGGCTGCAGCAATGCCGACAGTCTAGCCCCTTGGTTTGCACGGCAGGCAGACACGCCGGGCGATCGGGGTTTTATTCGCTGGTGGCGGAGGTGCTCGATTCGTTGACCCAGCACTCGCGGACTTCGGCGGTGTCGGCGGCGCTCGTGGTGCGCAGCGTGACGTGCACGGTCTGGTGCTGTTGGGTCTGCGGCTCGAGTTCGACCACTTGGTAGCCAACGATTGACGAGGACTCGTTGCTCGCCTGAATCGCGCACGCCACGGGCGTCCCCGGCTGCACCGAGACTCGTGCCGTCACTGTGGTCGCGCTCGGCGAACCGACTGTGAACCCGCCGGTTTGTGCCTCGATTGTCGCCCCTGGATTCAGGGCAGTGAGGGCCCAGAACACGACGACAGCGATGACGAGGGCGACCGCGACGCCGATCGAGACTCCCGTGCGTCGCCGCGATGCGCGCGGCGACTTGCCATACCTGGCGTCAAGATCGGTCACGTCGTGCAATCCTCGCGATAAGATTTCCCTTTAGTGCCAGCGTACCGCCCGCACTCTGTAGCAACGGAATCAGGAGTCTCCTGTGTCGCTTCGGCTGCTTGCCGTCCATGCCCACCCCGACGACGAATCGTCGAAGGGAGCCGCCACGTACGCGTCGTACGTTCACGACGGTGCGGAGGTGATGATCGTGAGCTGCACCGGCGGCGAAGCCGGCAGCATCCTCAACACCGCGGTGCACGCGCGTTCGCACGCTGAACGCGACCTACCGGGCCTGCGCCGACTCGAAATGTCCGAGGCGCAGCGCGTACTCGGCGTCGAGCACCGGTGGCTCGGCTACCGCGACTCCGGCATGCCCGGCGACGGCATCCTCGAACCGGGCACGTTCGCGCGCATCCCGCTCGAAGTGAGTGTGCGCCCGCTGCTGCGGCTTATCCGCGAGTTTCGTCCGCACGTGCTCGTGACCTATGACGAGAACGGCGGTTACCCGCATCCCGACCACATCCGCACTCACGAGGTGTCGATGCTGGCGTGGCAGCTTGCGGGTGAACAGCGGTACCCCGAGCTCGGTGAGCCGTGGGCCCCGAGCAAGCTCTACTACGACCGCACGATGAATCAACGCCGCGCGAAGTCGATGGCCGACCTCATCAAGGACCACCCCGAGGTGCACCTCACCGAGCGCATGGAGGCGATGCTCGAGCGGCTCATGAGCGTCGAGGCGAACCTCACGACGCAGATCTCGATCGAGCGCCACTTCGAGGTGCGCGACGCCGCGCTGCGTGCCCACGCGAGCCAGGTGGGGCCCGAAGATGAGTTCTTCTTCGGCTACCCGCGCGACCTCGAGCGCGAGGCCTACCCCTACGACGACTACGAGCTCGTCGCGAGCCGGGTGGCGTGTGAGCTGCCCGAAACCGACCTCTTCAACGGCATTGATGCGGAGGCCGACGCCAAGTGAATCAGGTAGTCACCACGTTGTTCCTCGCGGCAACCGCGACGCCGACGCCCACCGACCAGCCGTTTGACCCCGTCGACGTGACGCCTGGCCCGGTCGGATTCTTTGCGACCGCGGCGTTGTTCATCGCGGTGGGCCTCATTGCGATGAGCCTGATGCGCCGATCGGCACGCGCGAACGCCCGCTACGACATCCGCGAGCAGCTCGAGCGCGAAGAGCTCGAGCGCAAGGCTCGCGAGCGTGAGGGTGGCGAGGCTGCTGCTGCGGGCTCGGCTTCGGAGGCGGAGGGCACCGACCCGACGCAGGAAGCGCGGGGTGACGAGGACCGACGGTCATGACCGAGACGCGCAACACCGCCCACGTCGAGGGGCTCGGTACGTTCGAGCCGAGCGACACACTTACGACCATGCTGCGTCGCCGGGTAGCGGCGGGGCGCGACTCGGTTTTCGCCGAGCACCGCGTCGACGGCACCTTCACACCGATCACCATCGGCCAGCTTGACGACGACGTCCGTGCCCTCGCTCGCGGGCTCATGGCGGCAGGCGTGCAGACCGGCGACGCCGTCGGCATCATGGCGGGCACTCGCTACGAGTGGACCGTCGCGGACTTCGCGGTGCTGGCCGTCGGTGCGCTCGTCGTGCCGATTTACCACACCTCGTCGGCCGAGCAGCTCGTGTGGATGTGCACCGACGCCGACATTCGCACTGTCATCGTTGAAACCGAGGACCACGCCGCTCTTGCAGAGGGCGTGCGCGCCGACACCGCGCTCGAGCGCATCATCGTGATCGACCGTGGCGACCTCGACGGCCTCGTTGCGGAGGGCGTCGAGGCCGAGATCGGCGACGACGAGCTCGACGCCAGGGCCGCGAGCGTCGGCCTCGAAGACCTCGCGTCGATTGTCTACACCTCGGGCACAACGGGCCGGCCCAAGGGCGTCGAACTCACGCACCACAACTGGCTCGCGCACGTGATCAACGGCGTCAGCGAGCCGGGACTCGGCGAGGTCGTGCTGCCAAACGACGCGGGTGTCGCGAAACGTACGCTACTGTTCCTGCCGCTCGCGCACGTGTACGGCCGCTTCGCGCAGTTCCTGTGCGTGCACTCGAAGTCGGTGCTCGGCTACGCGCCGAACACGAAGAACCTCGTCACCGACCTGCAGGCCTTCGAACCGACGTGGCTCATCGCCGTGCCGCGCGTGTTCGAGACGGTCTACAACGCTGCGGATGCGAAAGCCGGCAAGGGCGTCAAGCTTCGGCTCTTCCGTTGGGCCGTCGACGTCGCGGTGGCGTACTCGGAAGCGCTCGACCGCGGCCGCCCGAACGTGGCCCTTCGCGCGCGCCATTCGCTCGCCGATCGGCTCGTGCTCGGCAAGCTGCGCGAGGTCATGGGCGGCAAGGTCGACTACGCGATCTCGGGCGGTGCGGCGCTGTCGCTGCGCCACGCGCACTTCTTTCGAGGTCTCGGCGTCACGATCATGGAGGGCTACGGCGCCACCGAGACGACGGCGCCCGCGAGCGTGAACCGCCCCGGCCGCATCAAGGTCGGCACCGTCGGTGCGCCCTATCCGGGCATGTCACTCGCCGTGGCCGACGACGGCGAAGTGCTCATCAAAGGTCCGAGCCTGTTCCGCGGCTACCACAACAACGCCGAGGCCACCGCTGAGGCGATCGACGGCGAGGGCTGGCTGCGCACCGGCGACCTTGGCGAACTTGACGCCGACGGCTACCTGCGAATCTCGGGCCGTAAGAAGGAGATCCTCGTCACGGCGGGCGGCAAGAACGTGCAGCCGGCCGTGCTCGAGAACGCGCTCCGCTCGCATCCGCTCATCGGCGAGATCATGGTGGTCGGCGAGGGAAAGCCGTTTATCGGCGCGCTCGTCGCCCTCGACGAGGCGATGCTGCCCGGTTGGCTCGAGAACCACGACATTGCGCCGTTGACGCTCGAGCAAGCGCGCACGAACGACGCCGTGCGCGCGACGCTGCAGGAGGCCATCGACCGGGCCAACGAGCACGTGTCGCGCGCCGAATCCATCCGCAAGTTCGAGATCGTGCCGCGCATGTTCAGCGAGGACCGCGGCGAGGTGTCGGCGTCGACGAAGCTGATTCGCCGGGTAGTTGAGGTGAACTTCGCCGAGTCAATGGCGAAGATCTACGACCGCAAGTAGCGCCGATCTGCGCCGGTTGCTACGTGGTGACCGGGTGCAGCACGATCAGCAGGATCGCGACCCAGTGGCACACCCATGCGGCGACGGTCGCGGCGTGGAAGATCTCGTGGAAACCAAAAGTGTTCGGCCACGGGTTTGGCCGCTTGAGCGCGTACACAACGGCGCCGCCCGTGTAGATGAGGCCGCCGACGACGACGAGCACCATCATGCCGACCGAGGCGTGCACGAGGTCGACGATGTACATCACGGCGATCCAGCCGGTGACGAGATAGAGGGCGACGTAGAGCCAGCGAGGCGCAGTGATCCAGGCGACATTGAAGACGATGCCGACGATCGAGATGCCCCAGACGAGGCCGAACAGCAGCCAACCCTTGTCGGGCGGCAGCGCGAGCATGGCCAGCGGGGTGTAGGTGCCCGCGATGAGCAGGAAGATGTTCGCGTGGTCGAAGCGTCGCAGCAGTGCCTTGGCCCGCGGCTTCCAGTCGAAGCGGTGGTAGAGCGCCGACATGCCGAAGAGGATGATCGAGCAGAGCGTGAAGATGCTGACGGCGAAGACGCCGCGAGCGGTCGACACGAACGGGAAGAGCAGGGTGCCGAGCACGAGCGCGAGCGGCGCCGCACCGGTGTGCAGCCAGCCCCGCAGCAGGGGCCGCGCAACAGCGAGATAGTTCTCCTGCGTCGGGGCGGCCTCGCCCGCAATCGGGTCGGTGGTTCGCGGCGCACGGGTCATCATCACGCTTGCGATGCTACGCCGTCGACTAGATTTGCGGATGTGAATCGACGAACCGTTGTGCGCATCCCGAGGTTTCTCTATCGGGTCTATGCGCGACGGTTGTGGAAGTCGCTCGTGCGCACGCAGGTGCGCCCGCAGCACGTGGCGATGATCATCGACGGCAATCGTCGCTGGGCGAAGCAGGTCGGTCTGGCGGATGCGGCGGCCGGGCACCGCGCGGGCGCGGCGAAGATGATCGAGTTTCTGCAGTGGTGCGATCGCGCCCACATCGGCACGGTCACGCTGTACCTGCTCTCGCGCGACAACCTCACCAGTCGCTCGTCAAAGGAGCTCACGCAGCTCATGACGATCATCGGGCACCTCGCGGAGCAGATCGCCGAATCCGGCCGGTTCCAGGTGCAGCACGTTGGCTCGTCCGAGGGCCTCGCGCCGGAGCTGGCCGAGACGCTCGAGCGCGTCGTCGCCGCAACGAGCAGCGCCACGGGCCCGCACGTGAACCTCGCGATCGGTTACGGCGGCCGCAACGAAATCGTCGACGCGATGCGTTCGATCGTGCGCCGCCACGCGGACTCCGGCGGGAGCATCCAGGAGCTCGCCGACATCGTGACGCCCGAGACGATCGGCGAACACCTCTACACCGGCGGCCAGCCTGACCCCGACCTCATGATCCGCACCTCGGGCGAGCAGCGGCTCAGCGACTTTATGCTCTGGCAGACGGCGCACGCCGAGTTCTACTTCGTCGAGGCGCTCGGGCCCGATCTGCGCGAGGTCGATTTCCTCCGCGCTCTCCGCGACTTCGGCAAGCGCGAACGACGCTACGGCTCGTAGCGCGAGCCGAGCCTCCGGCGGGCGGCGTCGCGACACGCCGGGCGACGCGCGCGACACGCCGAAGGTTCAAGTGCTGCCTTCGACTTTTCCGGCCAGCGAGCCGACTCAAATGTTGACTTCTTTCACACCAGTCACATCCGTAACGCCTTGAGTGAACTTCCGGTTACGACTTCGGAGGCATCTTCGGATTCCGGGGCTCGCTGCACGGTTTGTGAGCCAGGGCGGCGTAGCTTGCAGGTATCAGGTATGCGTCCTGATCGAAGCGGCCACACAAGTTCGTTTCGACACCCAGTGGCCGTTTTGCACCAGCAACGAGCATCCCGCTCGGCGAGGAGCAGCTTCCGTGACCAGCACCACCACTCCTGACCACCTCGATGACGCCAGCCGGGGCAAGCCCGGGCCTGAGGTCGAGCAGCTGAACGGGGGTGAGTCGGGCGCGAACGTCGCGGTGCGCACCTACGTGCTCGACACCTCCGTGCTGCTGAGCGACCCCCCGCGCCATGTTCCGCTTTGAGGAGCACGAAGTCGTGATCCCCATCGTTGTGATCACCGAGCTCGAGAAGAAGCGTCACGATCCCGAGATCGGCTATTTCGCGCGCCAATCGCTGCGCCTGCTCGACCAGCTCCGGGTCGAATACGGCCGGCTCGACCTGCCGATCCCGGTGGGCGAGCAGGGCGGCACGATCCGCGTCGAGCTCAACCACTCGAACCAGCAGATCCTGCCGAGCGGCATGCAGCAGGGCGACAACGACACCCGCATCCTTGCGGTGGCCGCGAACCTCGCCGACGAGGGCGCGCATGTCACGGTGGTGTCGAAGGACACCCCGATGCGTGTCAAGGCATCGGCGATCGGCATGTCGGCCGACGAGTACCGTCATGAGCTCGCGCGCGACACCGGTTACACCGGCACCGGCCAGCTCGCCCTCGGCGCCGACGACATGAGCGACCTCTACGAGCACGAGGAGATCTCGACCGACGAGGTCGCCGAGCATCCCATCAACACCTCGCTCGTCATCAGCTCCGAACGGGGCTCGGCCCTCGGCCGGGTCGTCGACCGCGGCCGGGTGCGCCTCGTGCGCGGTGACCGCGACGTCTTCGGCGTGCACGGGCGCTCGGCCGAGCAGCGCCTCGCGCTCGACCTGCTCATGGACCCGACGGTCGGTATCGTCTCGATCGGCGGCCGCGCGGGCACCGGTAAGTCGGCGCTCGCGCTGGCCGCGGGGCTCGAGAACGTGCTTGAGCGGGGTCTGCAGCGCAAGATCATGATCTTCCGCCCGCTCTACGCGGTCGGTGGCCAGGACCTTGGCTACCTGCCCGGCGACGCCGACGAGAAGATGAGCCCGTGGGGCCAGGCCGTCTATGACGCGCTCTCGTCGATTGTGTCGGACAACGTCATCGACGAAGTCATCAGCCGCAACATGCTCGAGATTTTGCCGCTGACGCACATCCGCGGCCGTTCGCTGCACGACGCGTACGTGATCGTCGACGAGGCCCAGTCGCTCGAGCGCAACGTGCTGCTCACGATGCTCTCGCGCATCGGCCAGAACTCGAAGGTGGTGCTCACGCACGATGTCGCGCAGCGCGACAACCTCCGCGTCGGCCGCCACGACGGCATCGCGTCGGTCATCGAAACGCTCAAGGGCCACAAGCTGTTCGGCCACATCACGCTGACCCGTTCGGAGCGCAGCGACATCGCCGCGCTCGTCACCGATCTGCTTGAGGACTACAACTTCTAGCCAATCGTGACGCGGCCGCCGAGGAGTCCTGTGGATAACTCGGCGGGCGCGTCGTCGTTGCTCGGTAGCCTCGGGCGCGTGTGGGGGAGCATCCTGGTCATTGGCTACGCGGCGGTCGCGACGGTGCCGCTCGTGCGCATCGACCTGCGCGAGCACCGCCTGCCGAACGTCTGGACGCTGCCGGGCTGGGTCGCGGCAAGCGTCGGCGTGCTGCTGCAGTGGGGCATCACAGCGCAGTTCCCGGTCGCCGCGGTGCTCGCGGGCGTGCTCGCGCTCGTGTTGTTCGGCGCCTTCGCCCTCGTCGCCGGCATGGGCATGGGCGACGTCAAGCTCGCGGTGCCACTCGCCGTTGGGCTCGGGCTGCTCGGCGGGCACACTCCGCTGATTGGCCTGGTGGTCGCGTTCGTCGCGGGAGGGCTCGCCGCGAGCGTCACGCTGTTGCGCACGCGGCGGCGGGATGCCCAGCTCGCGTTCGGCCCGTGGCTGCTCGTCGGCTTCTGGTCCGCCGCCGTGGGCGAACTCTCCGGCGGCGTGCATGCCGGTCAACTAGGCTAGAAAGGTCGAATTTTCGCCGTGGAGAAAGGCACATACGTGGTGAACACCCCCGAGACCGAGTACCGGATCGAGCACGACACGATGGGGGAGGTGCGCGTGCCGAAGGACGCCCTGTACGCCGCGCAGACCCAGCGTGCCGTGGAGAACTTCCCGATTTCGGGCAGCCGACTCGAGGACCGCCAGGTGATCGCGCTCGCGCAGATCAAGCGCGCCGCGGCGATCGTCAACGAGCGCCTCGGCATCGTTGACTCGGCCCGCGCCCAGGCGATCGTGCAGGCCGCCGAGACGGTGATCGGCGGCGCACACCTCGACCAGTTCCCGATCGACATCTACCAGACCGGTTCGGGCACGTCGTCGAACATGAACATGAACGAGGTGCTCGCGAACCTCGCCACCACCTCGCTCGGCGAGCAAGTGCACCCGAACGACCACGTCAACGCGTCGCAGTCGTCGAACGACGTGTTCCCGACCTCGGCCCACGTCGCCGTCACCGGCTCGCTGCTCGAGGAGCTCGTGCCCGCGCTGACGCACCTCGCCGAGGCCCTCGAGGCGAAGGCTACCGAGTGGAAGGACGTCGTGAAGGCGGGCCGCACCCACCTCATGGACGCGACGCCGGTCACCCTCGGCCAGGAGTTCGGTGGCTACGCTCGCCAGATCCGCCTCGGCATCGACCGCGTCAACGCGACCATCTCGCGCGTCGCCGAGGTGCCGCTGGGTGGCACCGCGACCGGTACCGGCATCAACACGCCGGCCGGCTTCTCGGAGCAGGTCATCGCCGAGCTCGCGTCGAACACGGGCCTTCCGCTGCACGAAGCGGCCGACCACTTTGAGGCGCAGGGCGCGCGCGACGGCCTCGTCGAGGCGTCGGGTGCGCTGCGCACCATCGCCGTCTCGCTCGTGAAGATCAACAATGACCTGCGCTGGATGGGCTCCGGCCCGAACACCGGCCTCGGTGAGCTCGCGATCCCCGACCTGCAGCCCGGTTCGTCGATCATGCCCGGTAAGGTCAACCCGGTTGTGCCCGAGGCCGTGCTCATGGTCGCCTCGCGCATTATCGGCAACGACGCGACCATCGCGTTCGCGGGCGCGTCGGGTTCGTTCGAGCTCAACGTGCAGATCCCGGTCATGGGTACCGCGCTGCTCGAGTCGATTCGCCTGCTCTCGAACTCGGTGCGGGTGCTCGCCGACAAGACCGTTATCGGCCTCACCGCGAACGTCGAGCACGCCCGCGACCTCGCCGAGTCGTCGCCCTCGATCGTGACGCCGCTCAACCGTGTCATCGGCTACGAAGCCGCCGCCAAGGTCGCGAAGCACGCCGTGGCGAACAAGGTCACCGTGCGCCAGGCGGTCATCGATCTCGGCTTCGTCGAGCGCGGTGAGATCACCGAGGCCGACCTCGACGCCAAGCTTGACGTGCTGAAGATGACCTCGCCGAACCTCTAGCGAGTCACCAACGAGTGAGGGCCCCGGACAATTCGTCCGGGGCCCTCACTCGTTGGTGCGCGAACTCGGTTCGGCTAGTTGGCCGGAATCTGATCGGCGATCGACGCCGCGACTTCCTGCACCGACTCGACCGAGCCCGAACCGAACACGATGTACGTCGCGTCGTCACGGGTTGCGACGAGCACGTAGCGGTTGTTGCCCGCATCCTCGCGCGAGAGTTCGGTGTAGTCGTACTCGTCCCACATCACGCCGCCGACCTCGGTGGTGCCGGTGGGGGTGCGGTTGCCAACCTTGTCATAGGTCCAGGTGTCGTTGGCATTGACGCCCTGACGAATGCCGACGAACTGCTGCGCGTTGTCGTCAACGACGTCGAGCAGGCCGATGTACCACTCGGTCACGTCGTCGTTGCCGGTGCGAATCTCGGTGCCATTCGATTGCCAGTTCTCGCTCAACTCGGGCACCACCAGGGGAACCTCGAACTGAGGCTGCGCCTCTTCGGCGGCGGCCGCGAAGTCGATGTCGGGGATTTCCTCGGCGTCGTTGCGCGGCACGATCAGCACCATGACGAACATGAGCACCACACTGACGCCGAGGGCCGCGATGAGATTCTGAATCGTCTTGCGCTGGCGATACTTGCGCGACGACTCCGCCTTGCGGGCGGCTGTCTCTTCGGGGGTTTCCGGTCGGCCGAGTTCGGCGACAACCGGGGGATCTTGGGGGCGCTCGGCCAAGTGTTACTCCTGGGAGGATTCGGGGGTGTGCTGGTCGCGGGCCCGCTCGAGGCGCTCACGAGCGCCCTTGAGCCACTGTTCGCAGCGTGCAGCGAGCGCCTCCCCGCGCTCCCACAGTCGCAGCGACTCTTCGAGTGGTTGCGAGCCCTGCTCGAGCGACTGCACGACGAGGGCAAGCTCGTCGCGGGCCTGCTCGAAGCTGAGTTCGTCGACGGGGGTGGGCTCGGACGCCTGGGTTTCGGCCATGGTGCTCATTCTACGGTTGCCTCGATTCTGCCGTCGGTGACACGGATATTGAGTTTCGCGCCCGGCTCGACGCCGGACGTGGTGGTGACGAGCCCGGGCTCGGCGCCGTCGACGCGTTCAACGATGGCGTAGCCGCGCTGCAGGGTACCGAGCGGTGAGAGCGCCGCGAGGCGGTGGCCGAGGCCGCTCACCTCGTCGGCGGCCCGGCGCAGGTGCCAGTCGATGAGCTCGCTGCCGCGCGTCGCCAGCCGACCGACCTCGTCGCCGCGCTGGTCGATGATCCAGCTCGGGTTCGCGAGGGCCGGGCGCGAGCGCAGGTCGTCGAAGCGCCGCCCCTCGACGCGCACGAGCTCGGTCACGTGGCGGCGGATGCGCGCCCGCAGCTGCGTGACGAGGTCGAGCTGCTCGGCGACGTCGGGGACGACTCGCTTCGCCGCATCGGTCGGGGTGGATGCGCGCAGGTCGGCGACCTCGTCGAGGATCGGCCGGTCGGCCTCGTGGCCAATCGCGCTCACGAGCGGCGTCGTGATGGCCGCCGCGGCGCGCACGAGCGTCTCGTCGCTGAAGGGCAGGAGGTGGAGGAAGTCGCCGCCGCCACGGGCGATGATGATGACGTCGACCTTGGGGTCGTCGTCGAGCCGCTGCATCGCCGCGAGCACCTCGGCGGCGGCGTTGTCGCCCTGCACGCGCGCGTACTCGGTGCGGAACTGTACGGCGGGCCAGCGCAGTTCGGAGTTGCGCCGAACATCCTTCTCGGCATCGGAGTCGCGGCCGGTGACGAGACCGATCTTGTTCGGGAGGAACGGCAGCGCGCGCTTGCGGCTCGCGTCGAAGAGTCCCTCGTCGGCGAGCTTGCGGCGCAGTCGCTCAAGCTGCTCGAGCAACGTGCCAAGGCCGACGTGGCGCATGTCATAGACCTGCAGCGAGAGTGAGCCGCCCTTGACCCACACGTCGGGCTTTGCGTTGATGATCACGCGGTCGCCCTTGCGGAACTCTTCGGTGAGGCGTTCGCGCACCGACCGCCACATGACGATCGAGAGCGAGGCATCCTGCTCGAGATCGCGGATCTTGGCGTAGGCGTGGCCGCCGCGGATGTCGTAGCTCGTCAGCTCGCCCTCGACCCAGGCAGAGCCAAGCCGGGAGACCCAATCGTGGATCGCCTGAGAGATGTACGACACCTGAAACGGCTGCTCGGGGGAGGACTGGTTCACCGCCAAGCGAAATCACCTGCCTTACCTGCGCGAGTCAACCTAGAATGGTGACGATATGAGTGGCCGAGCTGTAAATCTTTCCATGCCCCGCGTTCCGCGGCCGGCTGTCACCCTTGAGGATCGTCCGGTGGACGGTCACAAGCGGGTGCTGCTTGCCGCCCCTCGAGGATACTGCGCCGGCGTTGACCGGGCCGTGGTGGCTGTGGATAAAGCGCTCGAGCGCTACGGCTCCCCGGTCTATGTGCGAAAGCAGATCGTCCACAACAAGCACGTGGTATCGGAGCTCGAGCAGCGCGGCGCGATCTTTGTCGACGAGGTCGACGAGGTGCCCGAGGGCTCGCACCTCGTGTTCTCGGCACACGGCGTTTCGCCAATGGTGAAGGAGGCGGCCGCCGAGCGCGAGCTGCAGACCATCGACGCCACCTGCCCGCTCGTAACGAAGGTGCACCGTGAAGCCACGCGCTTCGCGAAGCAAGACCGCCAGATTCTGCTCATCGGCCACGTCGGCCACGAAGAGGTTGAGGGCACCGCGGGCCACGGCGGCGAGAACGTCACGATCGTGAACTCGCCTGACGAGGCCGACACCGTCGTGGTGCCCGACCCCGACAATGTGGTCTGGCTCTCGCAGACGACGCTCTCGGTTGACGAGACGATGGAGACCGTGAACCGGCTTCGCGCCCGCTTCCCGAACCTGCAAAACCCGCCTTCGGACGACATCTGCTACGCCACACAGAACCGGCAGGTCGCGATCAAGAAGGTCGCGGCCGAGTCTGACCTCGTCATCGTGGTCGGGTCGTCGAACTCGTCGAACTCGGTGCGCCTCGTTGAAGTTGCGCTGCAGCACGGCGCGAAGGCGTCATACCGCATCGACTACGCCGACGAGATTCAGCAGGAGTGGCTCGACGGCGTCGAGACGGTCGGCGTGACCTCCGGCGCATCCGTGCCCGAGGTGCTCGTGCAGGAGACCATCGACGCGCTCGCGACCGCCGGCTATGGCGACGTCGCCGAGGTGCAGACGGCGGTTGAGGACCTCATGTTCTCGCTGCCGAAGGAGCTCCGCAAGGACCTCGAGCACGACGATCGCGGTCTCGGTGGCCACGGTGGTGGCGTGTCCTCGAAGTCATAACCAGAGCGTTGTAGGCAGAGCGGGGCTGGCGGATGCGCGCATCCGCCAGCCCCGCAGCCAGGGTCGAGCGCGGCGTAGGTCGCCCGCTCGGCCCTATTTATTGTGTCGGCGTGGGGCTCGACGCAGGCGCGCCATTCGCGAACCAGTCGATGATCTCGGGATGCGAGAACATCGCCGCCGTGACGACGGCGAGCGTGATCGCGACGGCGATGACGGCGCCGACGGCGGCGCACCACATCGCCCGTTTGCCGGCGTTCCACCGACGCACGGCCACGTAGAGCCAGACGGCGTAGTTCACGAGCTGCGCGATCACGCCGGTCGTGGCGACGACACCGAGGTCGGCTGGTCGCGTGTAGTCGCCGAGGTCGAGCTGGTGATACAGCAGCGCGACCTGCGTCACGAGCGATTGCTCGGTGACGCTCGACATGTGAATGATGGTGCCGAAGATGCCGAGCACGAACAGGCCGATGCCCATGATGCGGTCACTGCGCAGCCGGAGGCGGCGCAGTTCTTCGGGTGAAAACTGGCCACCGGGCCCTGGCTGGTTGCCGCGGGGCCCGGTGGATGGGGGTTGGGTCACGGGTGGCGCTAGATGGACTGCGACTTGCCGTGCGAACCGAGCTGCTGCGTGGCTTCGACGATGCGCTCCGACATGGCGGTTTCGGCCTTCTTGCCCCACGAGCGGGGGTCGTAGACCTTCTTGTTGCCAACTTCGCCGTCGATCTTGAGGAAGCCGTCGTAGTTCTTCAGCACCGTGTCGGCGACCGAGCGCGAGAACGCGTACTGCGTGTCGGTGTCGATGTTCATCTTGATGACACCGTTGCGCACCGCCGTCGCGATCTCTTCGGCCGACGAACCCGAGCCACCGTGGAACACGAGGTCGAGCGGCTTCTCGGTGGTGCCGTACTTCTCGGCAATGCCCGCCTGCAGCTCGGCGAGGAGCTCCGGGCGAAGCTTCACGTTGCCGGGCTTGTACACACCGTGCACGTTGCCGAAGGTGAGCGCGGCCATGTAGCGACCCTGGTCGCCGAGGCCAAGCGCCTCAACGGTGGCGACGACGTCGTCGATCGTGGTGTAGAGCTTGTCGTTGATCTCGGCGGCAACGCCATCCTCTTCACCACCGACGACGCCGATCTCGACCTCGAGGATCTGCCCGTTGTTCTTGATGCGGGGCAGTAGCTCCTTTGCGATTTCGAGGTTTTCGGCGAGCGGCACGGCCGAGCCATCCCACATGTGCGACTGGAAGATCGGCTCTTCGCCGCGCTTCACCGCGTCTTCCGACGCGGCGAGCAGCGGCAGAACGAACGTGTCGAGCGCATTCTTCGGGCAGTGGTCGGTGTGCAGCGCCACCGTGATCGGGTAGTTCTTCGCGACCTCCTTGGCGAACGCCGCCATGGCGAGCGCGCCGGAGGCCCGGGCAGTGCGGGTCTGGCCGGCAAAGTAGTCGGCGCCGCCGGTCGTGACCTGCAGGATGCCGTCAGAGCCGGCCTCAGTCAGGCCCTGCAACACAGCGTTGATGGTCTGCGAGCTAGAGACGTTGATCGCCGGGTAGGCGAATCCGCCGTCCTTGGCGCGGTTGAGCATTTCTGCGTACTGGTCGGGTGTGGCGATGGGCATAGCGACTCCTTCACTGTCGATCGACACCGAGCATCGACTCTCGCAGTGTATCGATGTGTGTTGGACGCAGCTTGCAGGTGAATGGTCATCTGCGCGTTGTGTCGCGCCGGTAGTCTGAAGTCAGATTTTCCACGACCGAAAGGGTTCAGCGTGTCCGAAGTCATTGAAGCGGAGCTCATTGAGCACCCCGACCGCAACCTCGCGATGGAGCTGGTTCGCGCCACCGAGGCCGCCGCGATTCGCGCTGTGCCCTGGATCGGTCGCGGCAACAAGAACGGCGCCGACGGCGCAGCGGTCGATGCGATGCGCAAGTTCCTCGCGACGGTGGAGTTTCAGGGCGAGGTCGTGATTGGCGAGGGCGAGAAGGACGAGGCGCCCATGCTCTTCAACGGCGAGATCGTCGGGAACGGCAGCGGGCCGCTCTGTGACATCGCGGTCGACCCGATCGACGGCACGAGCCTCACCGCGGCGGGCCGCCGCAACGCGATCAGCGTGATCGCGGTGGCCGACCGCGGCTCGATGTACAACCCCAAAGAGGTCTTCTACATGGAGAAGATCGTCACCGGCCCGGCCGGCAAGGGCATCATCGACCTCGAGCGGCCGATCGGCGAGAACATCACCGGCCTCGCGAAGGCGCTTGGCAAGCACGTTGAAGACATGACCATCGCCGTGCTCGACCGTCCCCGCCACGAAGAGCTCATCGCCGACATTCGCGCGACCGGCGCGGGCACCTCGCTGCTGCTCGACGGTGACGTCGCTGGCGGCATCAACGCCGCGCTCGAAGACGGCACGGTCGACATGTGCGTCGGCATCGGTGGCACCCCCGAGGGCATCATCACCGCCTGCGCAATCAAGGCGCTAGACGGCGTCATGCAGGGTCGCCTCTACCCGCGCAACGACGAGGAGCGCAGCAAGGCCGTCAATGCCGGCCACGAGCTCGGCCGCGTGCTTTCGGCCGACGACCTCGTGCGCACCGACAACACCTTCTTCGTCTGCACCGGCGTGACCGACGGTGGCCTCGTGAAGGGCGTCAACCGCGAGCGTGACCGCATCACGACCGACTCGGTCGTGCTGCGCGCCCGCTCGGGCACGTTCCGCCGCGTCACCGCGGTGCACCGCGCATCGAAGTGGCTCGCCGACGAGGCGTAAGTCACTCACGAACCCAGGTCGAGCCCGGGCACCGGTCAGCGGTGTTCGGGCTCGACTTCTGCATCGGGCACGAGTTCGGGCGCAGTGACGGCGCGCGGCGTCTTCTCGACCGACTTTGGGGTCTCGATGGGCTTAGCCGCAGCATCGAACTCGGCGAGGCGCCGCGCGGTCGGCAACACGCGGCTCTCGTACGAGCCGACGAACTGGTCGTAGGCCTCGACCGAGCCCCGGAGTTGACGACCGAGTTTCGCGAGGTGGCCGGATGCGGTGCCGATGCGGCGGTAGAGGTCGCTTGAGAGCGCCAACACCTGCTCGACCGACTCGCTCACGCGCTCCTGTTGCCAGGCGGCGGCGATTGATCGCAAGATGGCCCAGAGGGTGGTCGGCGAGGCGAGGGCGACGCCCTTCGCGAAGGCGTCGTCGAGCAGTGCCGGGTCGGCCGTGACCGCGGCCGAGAGCGCAGCCTCGCTCGGCAGATATGCGACGACGAAGTTGGGCGACCCCACGACAACGGCCTGGTAGTTGCGAGCACGCAAGGTGTCGACGTGACCGCGCACGGCCTGCGCATGCTCGCGCAGCAGGCGCGAGCGGAGTTTCGCGTCGGCCTCCGTGCCGGGCTGGGGCACGCGCATCCCCTCGAGGAAGCGTGTCATCGGCGCCTTCGCATCGATGACGAGCGCGTGCTCGCCAGGCAAATGCACGACGGCATCGGGGCGCAGCACACCGTCGTCGCCGTTCACCGAGACTTGGGTGTCGAAGTCAACGTGGGGGAGCATCCCCGCGCTCTCGAAGAGATTTCGCAATTGTGCCTCACCCCAGTTGCCGCGAGCGGTGCCGGAGCGCATTGCGGCGGTGAGCTGCTCGGTGGCCGCCCGCAGCTCGGCGTCGGAGCTCGCCTGCACGCGCAGCTGCTCGCTGAGGCGGCCGTGCAGCTCGAGGCGTTCTTGTTCGAGTTCGCGCACAGTTACGCGCAACCGAGAGAGTTCGCTGCGCATCGGCGCGAGCTCCTGCAGGATGCGCGCATCGCCCGAGCCGCGAAGCTCGGCCTGCGTCTGGGCCTGCCGCAGTTCGTCAACGCGCGCCTCGGCGGTCATGGCCCGCCCGCGCGTGACGAGCACGCCGATTACCGCGCCGAGGGCGACGCCGATGAGAATGCCGATGATGAGTCCCGCGATGTCCATGCCTGCACCTTGCCACGAGCCTGCGACATGGTCCGCGAGCGACTAGGAGTTGCGCCGGAACAGCCCGCGAATGCCGCCCGGACGCTGGCGCGGAGACGCCGTCACTGCGGGCACCGGGGCCGGGCCCGGCAGCGTCGCGGTCTCGAGCCAGCTCGCGAACGAGGCCCACTCGAGGACGAGCCCGTTGCCAGTGGGACGCCCGTAGGCGTCAGCGATCGCGAGCGCAGCCTGGAGCGGCTCTTCGTCGGCCGTGCGCTGCTTGGCGAGGGCCGCGCGAGCCTGCACACCCGGAAGCTCCGTGAGGATGCCGTGCTCGTGGAGCGCCTCGACGATCGCGTCAAAGCGTTCCGTCATCGGTGGCTGGGCCTTCACGAGGCGACGCCGACGGTCGGCGAGGGCACGTACTGCAAGGCTGGCCGCTGCGCTGTCGGACTTCGCGAGTTCGAGCAGCTTTGCGTCGGCGAACGATGCGTGCGCACGCTCGAGCGCATCGACATACTCTTCGAGCTCGCGGCCGTGCAACTCGTCGTAGCTTTCGGCGAGCTCGTTGAACTTCTCAGCCACTCGAGGCGAACGCGTGCCCGCGAGAACCTCGCAGGTCGCGGTCCACGAAGCGGGCGGGTCGCCCGGGCGTGGGTTTGCCGTTGGCACGGCGTCGAGCGGCTCGGCTTCGCCCCAATATGAGAGCACGACGCGCTGTACGTCGTAGGAGTCGGGTGTGGCGCGGGCCGCGGCAACGAGCAGGTTGTCGGCGGCGCGCTCGGCGGTGTCGACGAGATCGGATGCGGCCATCGCCGCCTCAAGCTGTGTCAGGTCGTCCGTGGCGGTGGGCTCGGCCGGCTGTTCGGCATCCTCAGCAGCCTTGGTTGACTCGTCGTCGGCGTTGTCTTTGTCGTCGCCGTCGTCAGCCGCCACAGCTGCGCTCGCCGCGCTGTTGCGGCGCACGACCTCCTCGTGCGCACGCTCGAGCAGGAGGCGACGCAGCGGCAGGTAGACCTCTTCGGCGTCATCGGGGTGGAGCATCCGGGCCGCTTGCGCCGCATCGGCGGGCAGGTCGGCAGCGGTGCCGTCCTCGCCCCATGCCCGCAGCGCGGCCAGGGACTTTGCGCCGAATGCGCGGCGCGTGCGAGCACCAGGCTCGGCGATGACGGTGCGCCAGGCGAACTGTTCGGGGAAGACCTCGGGCCACGTCTCGGCAATTTCGTCGATGGCTCGATGGTCGTCGAAGGCGTCCGCGAGAATCAGCGCGATGCCCGCCTGTGCATCCTTGTCGTTGCGCTCTCGCAGCGAGTTCCACCGAGCCAGCGCCCTGCGGTAGGCCGTGTCGCCGCCATCGGCAATGATCGCGATTGCGATGCCCGTGGCGTCGATGTTTTCTGGTCGCTCGAGCAGCTGCTGCCAGCGGGGTGCGGTCAAGGGATGCTCCTTGCGATGGTCAAAATGTTGCGTCGGCCACGAGCTGATCGTGGTTCGGTGCGTCCTCGGGTTCCAAGTCGCGGATCTGCACGCGCGATGAGCTCGCGAGCTCGTTCATGTCGGTGAACCCGCCGGTGCGCGCGACATCGACGACAATCGCCGCACATGCTTCGGCATCCGCGAGGGGGTCGTGGTGGTTCTCCAGGGTATAACCGGCGGCGGCCGCGGCGCGAGGCAGTTTGTACGAGGGGAGCTGGTAGCTCGTGCGGGCGAGCCGGAGCGAGCAGAAGTAGCGCATCCCGGGCACCGGGAGCTGGCTCGCGCGCGAGGCCGCGACGATGACGCCAATATCGAAACCTGCGTTGTGCGCGACGACGACGTCATCACCAATGAACTCGACGAGTCGGTCGAGACTCTCGCGCCAATGGGGAGCCCGGGCGACCCGTTCGGGACTCACCCCATGCAACTGAATATTGAACGGCTCGAACCGGTCGTGTCCTTCGGGAGGATGGATGAGCCAGGTTGCACGTTCAACCACCTCGCCATCGCGCACCCGCACCACACCGACTGCGCAGGCGGAGGCGGGGGAGCGGTTGGCCGTTTCGAAGTCGACGGCGGTGAAACTGACTGACATGTGGCTCAATGGTGGCACGACCTCCTGACATTGTCGGGGCCGCCGCAGGCGATCCGCCCGGCCGGTAGACTAGGGCGCCGTGGCTCTTACTATCGGAATCGTCGGACTGCCCAACGTCGGCAAGTCCACCCTCTTCAACGCGCTGACCAAGAACACGGTGCTTGCCGCGAACTACCCGTTTGCGACGATCGAACCGAACGTCGGCGTCGTTGAGCTGCCGGATGCTCGGCTGGGTCAGCTCGCCGAAATCTTCGGCTCGCAGCGGCTTCTGCCCGCGACCGTCTCGTTCGTTGACATCGCCGGCATCGTGAAGGGCGCGAGTGAGGGTGAGGGGCTCGGCAACCAGTTCCTCGCGAACATTCGTGAGGCGGATGCGATTGCTCAGGTTGTGCGCGGCTTCTCCGACCCTGACGTCGTGCACGTCGACGGTGCGGTCTCGCCGGCGAGCGACATGGAAACGATCAACACCGAACTGATTCTTGCCGACCTGCAGACGCTCGAAAAGGCAATTCCGCGCTTCGAGAAGGAAGTCAAGGGCAAGAAACTTGACGCGGCGGTGCTTGGTGCGGCCAAGGATGCGCTCGCCGTGCTCAACGACGGCAAGCTCCTGTCTGGCAGCGACCTCGACCTGACGCCGATTCGCGAGCTCGGGCTGCTCAGCGCGAAGCCGTTCATCTACGTGTTCAATGTCGACGAAGAGATCCTCGCCGACCAGGGAAAGCTCGACGAGCTCGCCGCGTTGGTCGCGCCGGCGCAGGCGGTTTTTCTCGATGCGAAGACCGAGTCGGAGCTCATCGATCTTCCGGCCGACGAGGCAGCTGAATTGCTCGAGGCGCTGGGCCAGGATGAGTCGGGTCTCGACCAGCTCGCCCGTGTCGGGTTCGACACCCTCGGGCTGCAGACTTACCTGACGGCGGGCCCGAAGGAGGCGCGCGCCTGGACGATTCGCAAGGGCGACAAGGCGCCGCAGGCCGCCGGTGTCATCCACACTGACTTTGAGCGTGGCTTTATCAAGGCTGAAATCGTGTCGTTTGAGGATCTCCTCGCGGCCGGTTCGATGCAGGATGCGAAGGCTGCCGGCAAGGTGCGTATGGAGGGCAAGGACTACGTCATGCAGGACGGCGACGTGGTGGAGTTCCGCTTCAACGTGTGACCTGCCGCTTCTGCGTGCATCGCCCCGGTCGTCGATGGCGACCGGGGCGATCGTCTTCTACCAGGTTCGTGGGTAGTCGAGCGTCAGCAGCGTGTCATCGCGGATGTCGCGCAGGATCGTTTCATCGAGTTCGCCGATCCGGATGCCGCGCGATCGCTGCGGGGTGATCACATCGTTTCCGGGGTTCCACGCGCGGAGGACGGCGATGCGGGAGACGTGCGGGACATAATTGGGTAGTTCGCGAAGCCAGCCGAGCCAGCGTTCCGCGCTGATCTCTTCCTCGAGGGCAGGATCAGCCCGCCGGCCGATCAGCGAGTCGCAGTCGCACATGCGTGTTGTCAGGGTGAAGACGCGTGAAGAGCTGCGCACACGGCTCGAGCCGATGCTCATCTCTTCGGCGACGGGCGCGACGCTGAGCCGTTCCGTGGTGAATCGGTGGAACTCGGTGGTGAAGGCCGCGGCGTTCACCGCCCAGAGATTGATCGCGCACATGGGCGTTCACGCTATCAGCTCGGCGGGCGGCGTGGCCCCACGATAAGCGCGCCGCGGAGCTGGACAGCGAGTCGGGATACTGAGACCTGATGAAGGGCGGAGAGCCGTGCAGGTCCTGCGGGAACGGATGATGCATAGCGAATGGCACTGGTGGCAGACAGACGGCTGTACGTACCGGAATGCGACCGCATCGCCACAGATAGGAACGAACCCGGACCTGTGGGAAACGCCGGTCAGTGCACCCTAGCGTTGTTCCCAATCTGATCGGGACAATGCGAAGCGTGAGTACGTGGAAGTCACCCCGAGAAACATGTCGTCATCACCTGCGCCGGTGCGCGTCAAGCCGATCCGCTCCAGCACGCGGAGCGAACCGACCTTGGCGTCGACCGCCTCCGCCCATACGGACGAGAGCTTGAGCGCGTCGAACCCATACTCAAGCCCCGCCGAGGCCGCCATTGTCCCCAAGCCTCGACCCCACCGAGAGGAAGGACCGATGACGAATCCGAGTTCGCGCGTACTCCGCTCGTCCCCATGGAGGTCCACATATCCCACGACGTCATCTCGCGTTACAGCGGACAGCCGGACGACCTGGGGATCTGGTGCCGCGATGGATGCTACCCACCAGACAGTCAACTCCTCGACCGTCGCACGGTCGCTCCACCTGGCATGAGCAAGAAACACCGGATCGGATGCCCATTCGGCGAACGTGCCGGCATCAGACACGTCCATCGGCCGCAGGGTCAGTTTCATGAATGACAGTCCGTGCGATGCATCATCTATCGGCCCTCCTCGGATCGGAATGCGGCATCTGCCTGCGGATAGTTCGCCGCGACAAATGAACGCGCACGGTCCACGAATTCGTTCACTCGGATCACCCGACCGCGCCAGGGGAGATGACATCGAGCCCAGCCGTCTCTGCCGCTTCCCCAAGCCGACGGTCGTAGGTCAAGACAGCATCAGCGTCAAGGCGAATGGCGGCCTCCAGATGCAAGGCATCAAGCGTACGCAGATACTGCATCGGCAGGAAACCAGCGGATCGATACGTTGCGCGGTCGAGGGCCGCCAGCGACACACCCTCCAAGAGTGCGCTCACTTTCGACTGGTCCCGACCTTCCCGGACCGCCATGCGACGCAGTTCGGTCTCAAGAAGATCACTCGAGACAAGGCACGAATCCTCGCGATCAAGCCAGTTCACTAGCTCTTGCGTCTCGGGCTGAGCAACAAGCAGTGCGCCGAGCGCGGACGTATCGACATACACCAGCGGAGCCGTACTCACACCCGATCTCCCCGCAGTTCGTCGAGGATTCGGTTCATCGGCCGGTCGCGGTC
Organism: Gulosibacter sediminis; assembly: GCF_023370115.1. Classification (NCBI taxonomy): domain Bacteria; kingdom Bacillati; phylum Actinomycetota; class Actinomycetes; order Micrococcales; family Microbacteriaceae; genus Gulosibacter; species Gulosibacter sp. ACHW.36C. The sequence goes on from NZ_CP097160.1 coordinate 1,059,216, forward strand.
AGTCGGCTGAGGCTTCAGGTCGGACCAACCACCGACTCGCTTGGCCGGTCGCGAGATGGGTAGCGCGGACGGCGGAGCATCGAGCGGAACGATGCGCCCGACGGGGATACCGCGATTGGTCAGCACGAACGAATGCCCCTCGCTCACCTCACGCAGCACGCGTCCAGATTCGTTGCGCAACTCGCGCTGCGAGAGGCTCTCACTGTGTGCTTCAGCCGTACTCATGTACCAATCGTAGCACCCGTGCTACACGTTGAAGCGGAACTCCACGGAGTTCCGCTTCAACGTGGAGTCGCGTTCCGGTTCAACCTCTGGCGCGAACGCCGGACCCCGCAGCGAGGTCCGGCGTTCGGGCTCTCAATGGGGCTACGACTGGAAGAAGCTCGCCTTTGGATGATGCCATTGCTCAAGGTTAGTTTGCTTATCTGGAGTGCCGTACATATTGGAGTATGGGACGTGATCTTGAAGACCTCCGCTCACAGCTCTCTGACCGAAGCGAGCGTGTGGGGCAGCTTGACGCCGAGCGGGAAGACAAGCCGCGGACCTCGATTTCGACTCCAGCGTCTGACGAGGAGCAGTTTTGGGCGCTTCGCGAACTGCAAGCGCGACGTGAGGGTGACCCCAGTAGGGTCGGTGGAGCGGTCATGATTGTCGGCAGCCTTAACTTGTCTGACGGCGCACCCGTTGTATGGCAGCAGAGTACTGGCAGTGACGGTCTGCTTGAAACCGACTGGTCGGACCTCGCTGGAGCGTTCAGCGCGCTGGGGCACCCCGGACGCCTGAAACTCATTCGACACATCCTCTCGGGCGTGCATGCAACCGCGGAACTTTCTGAGATCGCGTCGCTTGGAACCACGGGGAAACTGCACCATCATTTACGGCAGCTCGTTGCGGCTGGTTGGGTGCGGCAGAGTGCGATCGGTGCGAGCCACCGTTTTTGCGGAATCCTTATGCTCGGTCGTCGCCCGGAGCGAGAGCGTTGCGGTGATCTCGGCGACGATCGCACCACTCAACAGCAGCCACCGGTTCTCGCAGTGTTCCTCTCGTCGAGCATTGCCGCGGCCGCGTGCCCGGGCTACCCATGACAGCGCATGCGAGAACCCCGCTCGGCCGCGGGCAGGAGTCGCGGCACGAGCCGAACGAGCACGACCATCGCCACGAGCTCGACGAGCGTCTGTGTGACGACAACGAGCGGCGCCAGACTCAACGTCGCCGGAAGCGCGAGCGCGATCGGCAACACCACGAGTGAATTTCGTGTCGCGGCGCTGAAAGCCACGGCGCGCCGTCCCGAGGTCTCGAGTCTGGCGATGCGACCTACGAGCATCCCGATCGGCACCATGACGACGACGAAGGCCACGCACACGGGCACCACAACGACGAGCGAACCAAGGCGCGCACCGACACCACCGATTTGAGACGCCACGACCACGGCCAGAGTGGCGACCATGAGCGGCACCATGGCCGACTCGCCTGCGGCTTCGAGCATCCGCCCCGCCCGCCATCGAGCGGCGGCGGCCTGCGTCAGAGTTGCAGCCAACAGTGGTAGCGCGATGATGAACACGAATGCCTCGATGAAAGGCGTCAATTCGATGGGTCGCACGACACCGGGCCCGACGAAGATCCAGAGAAAGGCCGGAAGCAGGAGCAACTGCCCGAGCATGAGGATTGGTGCGGCCGACAGAAGCCGTTGCGCGTCACCGCCCGCGAGCCGTGCAAACACGATCACGTAATCGACGCAGGGCGTCAGCAACACCATGAGCACGCCGACGAGCAACGCCGGTTCGTGCGCGACGAACCGCGAAAGCGGCCAGACCACGAGCGGCACCAGCACAAAATTCAGCACCAGCACAGTCGAGAGGAACCGCCAGTCGCGAAGCCCCCTCCCCACCTTGCGCATCGGGATGCCAAGGAAGGTGACGAACAGTAACAGCGCGAGGATGGGCTGAACCACTACCTCGGCGGGGCCCGCCACAGTCGGCCAGAGTAAGCCACAGGCTACCCCTGCGCCGATCCCTGCGACGTAGAGCACGATCTGATGCCGCTCCATCCACCTCACGCCCGCGCTCATATGAGTCCAATCTGGCACATCTGGTTCACCCATGCACTGCGCTCGTCGTGACGGTCATGATCTTGGTGGTCTCGTCGTGAAAGGGTGCCCGCAGCTTCGTCGTACCGGCGGCGCCCAGGCCGCGTCGGCGGAGCGGAGCGAAACTCGGGAATCGGACACTTTGAGTCGGAGCGTGAAATTGAGAAGCACCTTGCTTCGCTCGGCCTGCACGCCAGAGTTATTCGCCCGGTGTATTTCATGGAGAACCTGATCGGTACGGGGGCGAAGCGTCGAGATCACAGGTGACGAAGTGACCGGCTCGCGGACAACGGTGGCGAGGCCGAGGACGACAACGGCGACGGCAGTGGCGACGGTCTCGTCCTGCTGCCGGGCGACGACGAGATCTACATCTGGTCGCACGAGGGCGAGCTCCTCGAGCCGACGACGCTCATCCTGTAGCTCGGTCAGTCGACGCGGCGAATCTGCTGTGGCCAGCCGCAGGCTTCGGCCAGCCTGCCGCCCCAATCGGCGGCCGCAGCGTCGTCCGCGACTTCGATGAGCGTCAAGCCACCGAGGTGCTGCTCCGACTCGGCAAAGAGCCCGTTTGTAATCTTGGCCCCGGCACCGGTCGGTTCGGCGGTGACCGCCGCATCCACGCGGTCATCGACGCCTGCGGCAAATATGAGCACCCCGGCCTTCCGCATCTCCTCGACGACAGCGGCGGCGAGCGGGCCGCGTTCGGCAAACCACTCGAGGCTATGCTCGCTGACCCACTGCTGGTTGAAGTAAATGATGTACTGCGGCATCGTGTGTGCCCTTCCAACGTCGGCGTTCAGGGACGCCGGTCCACGGCGCCAGGACGCGGCGTGGTTATTCGGCGACACTACGCCGCAGACCCGGAGGTGCCTTGCGCACCCGCAGATCTGCTGCGCGATCAACGGGTTTGGAAGCGGTCCGCGGGGGCCGCTGCTGAGCGTGCGGAGTGATCTCGACGCCGGCAGCGCGCGAGCCGAGGCCAGCGAAAGCGTAATCTAACGGGCGTCAAGCACCACCGTGAAGGTTGAATTCGGCGTCTGACTAGGTAATGCTTCCCCCTCGCCCCGAGTGCCCGGAGGCCTACACCTACGAGCAGGGAGCGCCGTTGGTGTGCCCGGTGTGCGGGCACGAGTGGACCCCGACGCCGTGGGTCGGTTTCGGCCGGATGCAACTGAAGTCGTCGGTGGTGACGAAGGCTTAGTCGACGCCTTCGTCGTTGATGTCCGAGCCGTGTTCCCGGGCGACGTCCGCGGCGAGTACGGCCGGCCACTCCTGCACATCCGCGGGGGTCGAGGCGACCTGCAGTGTCGCGTTGGGCATGAGCGATACGAGCGCCTCGGCGGTTGAGACCGGATGCGCCGGGTCGTCGATCCACGCGAGCACCGTCGTCGGCTGGGTCAGCGACGCGAGCTGTTCGGGCGAAGGAAGATCGCTCAGCGCGGCCCCGCGATACACCGACGGCAGCAACTGCTCGTTCACGTGCGGCACGCTGTCGGGGTGCCCGACCGAGGCGGGCGGCTGCTCCATCGAGCGGTGCGCGGCGATGAGCCGCGCGACGCCGTGCTGTTCGATGAACTTTGCCGCGCGTTCGTACTCGTCGGCACGCTCGGCCCGGGTCTCCCAGGCGGTCGGTGGCAGCAGCAGCGTGAAGCCGCTGAAGCGATCGGGCTCGCGTACCGCGGCGTGCAGCAGCGTGCCGGTGCCCATCGACGGGCCGACCCCGTGCACTTGTTCGCCGGGGAACCAGTAGTCGAGCAGGCGCAGCAGGTCGTCCGCGAGCGTGGTCCAGCGGTAGTCGTCGGGCACCGGGCGGCCGGTCGAATGCCCGTGGCCACGCGCGTCGTAGCGGAGCAGCTGCGTGCCAGAAAGCCCACGGCCCAGGTCGAGGTCGAGCACCCGGTCGCGCGAACGGCTCGACGTGAGGCCGTGCAACTGCACCACCGGCTGGCCGTCTTCATCGCTAAATGCCCAGGCTAGTCGTGCTCCTTCAACCTCAAACTTGTGCATTTCGCCGCCGTCCTACCCGCGCTGTGTTGCGCATATAGTAGCGCCATGCGTCTCACGCACGTGTCCTACCTCAACCTGCCATTCGGACCGTTGCACAGCTACGAACTCCCGGTGGCGGCGCTGGGGCGCGCCCTCCCCGCATCCTTTGACCAGGCGCGGCATGCCGGGCTCGGCGACCGCTCCGGCTCTTGGATGGGCATTACGTTTCGGCTGACCGCGCAGGTCGATCGCGATGACCTCGCCGAAGCGTGGCAAGCGGTGGTCGCGACACACGGCACGCTGCAAACCGCGTTCGTCAATGACGGTGCCGGCACTCCGACGCTGCACGAGGTGTCCTTTGGTCCCGGCAACTGGGTCGAACACGAGGTCGCGCCAGGACAGACGATGAACGGGGCCCTCCAAGATGTGCTGGATGCGCACTGCCGCCCGCTGTCGGGGCCGTCGCACCGCCTCTGCGTGATTGAGACGGCCGACGGACCAACGTTCGTCATCGCGTCTGACCACACGCACGTTGACATGTGGTCGATGCTCGTCATCGTCCGCGACCTATTCGACGCGCTCGCCGACGTGCGTGCCGGCCAGCGACCGACGCGCAAGGACGCTCCGGCCTTCGCCGACCACACGCAAGCACTTCGCGACCGCCCGGCCGCACCCGCCGAAATTCATGAGCGCTGGCGCGAACTCATCGCCGCCGGCAACGGCGGCATGCCTGCCTTCCCGTTGCCGCTCGGCGAGCCGACGCCGCAGCCCGAACGCGTGGTGGTACGCGACGTTCTCGACCACGGCGGACTCGCCGCGTTTTCGGACGCGGCCCGGCAACGCGGTGGCTCGGCGCTCGCACTGACCATCTCGGCGATGACGAGCACGACGCGGGCGCTCGCCGGTGTTCCGCTGCGCACGCTGTTCCCGGTGCACAGCAGATACGAGGATCGCTGGCATGACTCGGTCGGCTGGTTCATCACGAACTCGATCCTCGAGTCAGACGATGCCGACCCAGCTGCCTGCTCGGCCGCGATCAAGGAGTCGCTGCGCCTCGGCTCGCATCCGCTTGAAGAGATCATGGCGCCCTGGGGTGGGATGCCCGAGGTGCCCGGCATGTTCGCGGTGTCGTGGCTCGACATGCGACGCCTGCCGGTGTCACTCGATCCGCAAGCACTCGACGCGCAATACATCGGCGCCGGCATTCGCACCGACGGCGTGATGATCTGGTTCATCACCGACCACGCCGGCATTCACCTGCGATGCCGATTCCCGGACACACCCGAGGCCCGAAAGAACGTCGGTGCCTGGCTTGACGACCTCGTCGCGCGGATGCGTAGCGCGGCCACGGTGGCCGTCTCGGCCTAGCAAGCTGGGAGCGCGTTACCGCGCCAACGTAGGATCACCCGACGCAGCACCACATTTGAGCGAGGGAGCGACATCGGCGACGTCAACGCAAACGACGTCGTGGCGTTTCTCGTCGAGGTGGTCGCGTTCGTCAGCCTCGGGATTTGGGGATGGCAGCTCGGTTCCGGTGGGACATCGCCTTCGGCGTCGTCGCCGCAGTGAACACAGCACTTGTCTACTTCGGCCCGTTCGCGCGGTAACGACATGACCGGTCGGATGCACCCGACCGGCTTGGCATCGCTGGGTCGCCCCGACAACCAATGCCCCGGAGCGGCCCAGACCGCAAGTCGGGCTAGGCCTCGGGGACCGCCTCGCTCATGGCCGAGATCTGGAAGGTCGCGCCGGTAGGGTCGGCGATCGTGGCGATGCGCCCGAAGGGAGAATCGGTCGGCCCGTCAAGCACCGTGCCGCCGAGTTCCTGCACGCGGGCGATCGCCGCGTCGCTCGCCTCGACGCCAAAGTAGATGCGCCAGCCCGCGGCCTCGGCGGGCATGAAGCCGGCAGCGTCGCAGAGACCCCAGGTTGCGCTGTCGGGCGTGCCGTTCGTCGCGTAGGGGAAGCTGTCACCCTCCATTGGCTCGCTCATCGGCACGAGGTTGGCGCCGAACACCTTCGTGAAGAACTCACTCGAGCGATCGAACTCGAGGCTCATGTCTTCGAACCACACGGGGGATCCCGGTTTGCCGGTGAACTCGTAGCCGTCGATCGTCCCGGCGCTCCAAAGCCCGATCGCGGCCCCAGTCGGATCGAGGACCACGGCGAAGCGGCCGGAGTCACCGGCATCACAGGGCTCGACCACGACGGTGGCGCCGTGCTCGAGCGCCGTCGCGACCCGGGCATCCACATCGTCAACCGCGAGGTAGACGCTCCACGACGAGGGCAGCGGGTCGCCGGCCGGACAGGTCATGCCCGAGACGTCCATGGCGCCGCCGACGAGTGCGTCGCCGTTGTAGACCATGTTGTAGTGGCCGAAGCCCTCACCGGCGTCGTCGAACCGCCAGCCGAACAGGCCGGTGTAGAACTCCTTGGCGGCGGCCAAATCGGTCGAGTTGAGGTCGAGCCAGGTCGAGGTGCCGAGTGGACGAGACATGATTCCTCCTGTTGGGTGCGACGCGGCGTCAGTGCCGCGCTCTGTTTCCTACTGTATGAATGGGCCGCGGGCGAGGTTTGTCCGAATGTGCGGTCTTGCGGAATCGGGCAGTTACGCCCGAACGTGCCGGCACAGCGCCGGAAGCGCCGACAGCAGCGGCACTTGCCCCGGCATTGCGGCCGCGAATCGCAGCGTCACCTCGCACGGCCCGGTGATCGGGCTCGGATGCACCGCGACCATCGGCCGCGCGGGCACGAGTTGCTCGGGCGCCTCGCTGTGGGCCTCGACCGCGAACCCGAGCAGGTACGGAGCGCTCGGCGCCAGGGGCAGCGTGACCTCCGGGACTCCGGCAGCGAGCATCCCTGCCTTAGGCAGGCCGATCGGCGCGGGCTGCGGATACCAGCCGATCCAGACGCCGGCGTCGCCGCGCGGGCTGAACTCGGGCGGCAAGTCGAGCCGAACGCGGGCCGAGGCCGGAGCATCCGGCACGAGCGCGAACGGCTGCGGTGGGCGGTCGGCGACCTCGTCGGCGAGCCGGCGCAGCCGCGCGGGCGCGACGCCAACCGACTCCTTGAACCGGCGGCTGAAGCTCGACAGCGAGTCAAATCCGACCGCCGCCGCGATGTCAATCACGGGGTCGCGATCGGCGAGCAGGAGCCGCTTCGCCGCGTCGATGCGCAGGGCAGAGAGGTATTGCCCGGGGCCAATTCCGGTGCGGGCGAGAAAGAGCCGTGAAAAGTGAAACGGGCTGTAACCGGCATGGTCGGCAAGGTCGCGGGCAGTGAGCAAGCCACGCCGCTCAATCGCGAACTCGACGGCTGCATCCACCGCGGCCAGGTGTGCGGCAGCTGCGTCGGTGGTCACGCCGCGAGTGTAGGGCATGCTTGTGGGAACACCTGGTGACCGGGCGCCGCACGGTGGCTACCGTGAGGGCATGAGCATCAGACTCGACAATGTTGGCATCGCCGTGGCCGATCTCGACGCGGCGGTCGCGTTTTTCACTGACCTTGGGCTCCAGGAAATCGGCCGCGACGAGGTCGAAGGCGAGTGGACCGACACCGCCGTGGGGCTCGACGGCAACCACGCGAAGATCGCGATGCTGCGCACCCTCGACAGACACAACAAGATTGAGCTCTTCGAGTACCTCCACCCCGATGCGATCGCCCGCGAACCGATACTGCCGAACGAGATCGGCATGCACCGCGTCGCGCTGCAGGTCGACGACCTCGAGGCGGCGCTCGAGATCGCGGCCCGGCACGGCTGCATGCCACTGCGCGGCGTCGCCAACTACCGTGACATCTTCCTGCTCACCTACGTGCGCGGACCGAGCGGCATCATCGTGATGCTCGCGCAGCAGCTCGCGTCGTAGCGCGGTTTGGGAGGCTACGCCTCGGTCATGCGCAGCAACAGCGGCAGCGCCCGGGGCAGGTCGTCGGTCACCACGGATGCGTCGTAGCAGCTCGCGCTCGCGAGTCCCTCCGCGGCGTAGCGCACGAGCAGGATGCGGTCGGGGTCAAGCCCGTCGTTGGCGAGGAACTCGCGCCAGTAGAGGTTGTCTTCTTCTTCGAGCGCCTCGACACCGTCGACGTCGCCGAGGTGCATGCTGATGTCAGCAAAGTTCGCGAACTCGACCCGCAGGGCTGACTCAGGCTCGCACAGTGCGCGCACGTAGGCGCGGAGCGTCTTGCCCGGGCGGTTCTCGGAGAGGTCGACGTAGTCGCGCACTCCCTGGCGGATATTAACGAGGTAGTCCTCGAGCACCGCGAGTAGCAGCTCGTTTTTGCTCGCGAAGTGGTGCAGCAGACCGCTCTTCGAAATGCCAGCGGTGGTCGCGACGTGTTGCAGCGACATGGCCATGCCCCGCACCTTGAGCTCGTCGCGCGCCGCGGTCAGGATCTCGCGTCGCGTGCGCTCGGAATTGCGCGTTGTGTCACTCGTCACCGCTGCGTCACCACTTCAATCGTGCCGGTCTGCTCGTCGACCTCGAACTTGCGAGGGATCGTGCGCCAGGCACTGATGCCGGCGACCACGAGAATACCCGCCGCGACCAGTGCCGTGAACTGCATGCCGCCAGTGAACGCATGTTGCAGCTGCTCAACGAGGCCGGCGTTCGTGTCGCTGAGCGCCTCGAGTCCGCCCGCGAGCGACTCGGTGACCGCGTGCTGCGTGTCGCCCGGCAATTCGCTGAGGTCGGGCAGCCGCTGGCGGTAGCCGATGGTCATGATCGAGCCGAGGATCGCGATACCGAGGGCAACGCCGAGCTCGTAGGCGGTCTCGGAGATCGCCGAGGCGGCGCCGGCGCGAGCGCGGGGGACCGAGCCGACCACCGCATCCGTTGAGACGGTCGCGGCGAGCCCGATGCCGAATCCGGCGATGACGAGCGCTGCGATGAGCACGACGTAGCCCTCGAGTCCCTCGGCGACGGCGATACCCGCGAGGCCGAGGCCGGCGCCGAGCAGGCCGATGCCGATGCTGCCACCCATGCCGATGCGAGCCACGAACATGCCGACGAACACGACGACGATCATCGAGGCAACCATCGCCGGGAGCTCGACGAGCCCCGCCTGCAGCGGCTCCAGGCCGCGCACGAGCTGGAGGTATTGCGAGAAGAAGAACAGCAGCCCGCTGAGCGCGAAGATCGACAGGCCATTCGCGACGACCGCGCCGCGGAACGCGGGCACCTTGAAGAGCTCGAGGTCGAATAGCGGCGTTGCGAGGTGCCGCTGCCGGTGGATGAACCACCAGCCGCTCGCGAGCCCAACGACGAGCATCGCAATGGCGATCACGCCAAAGTCGCCGCTGAAGAGCCCCTTGATCGCGTAGATGATGGGCACGAGCATCGTGATCGAGAGCACTGATGAGAGCACGTCGATCGAGTTCGCGGTCAGGTTCTTCGACTCGGGCAGCAGCCAGGCGCCGGCGATGACGAGCACGATCATGACGGGGATGTTGATGAGGAACACCGAGCCCCACCAGAAGTGCTCGAGCAGGAAGCCGCCGACGAGGGGGCCAAGGGCAGCGCCGCCGGCCGCACCGGCCGACCAGATGGCGATCGCGCGGGTGCGCTGCTTCGGCACGCGGAACATGTGCCGAATGATCGACAGGGTCGACGGCATGAGGGTCGCGCCGCTGAGGCCGAGCACCGCGCGGGCGGCAATGAGCACCTCGGCGGTCGGCGCGAACGCCGCAACCGCCGACGCGACGCCGAAGCCAAGCGCGCCGAGCAGCAGGAGTTTCTTGCGTCCGATGCGGTCGGCGACGTTGCCCATGGTGATGAGCAAGCCCGCGAGGGCGAACGAGTAGATGTCGCCGATCCAGAGCAGCTGGGTCGCGGTGGGATGCAGTGATTCGCTGAGCGACGGAACGGCCAGCGAGAGCACGGTGCCGTCGATCGCGAGCAGCGTCACGGCGAGCACGAGCACCGCGAGTGACGCCCATTCGCGGGCGCCGGCGCGGGGTTTTGGAGCTGACAATTCGAACATGCAGTCAATTCTACAGTGCAAATGGTCGGTAAGGAAGGGTGTGTGGTCGGTTGGCATGGCGTGCGTGTTCGAGGCGTAGCGTGAGGCCGTTGCCGCACACGATGCAAGAATGCGCATGAGCTCGCTCGGCGAGGTCATTGTTCAGCTAGCGGGGATTGCGCCCACCGAAGCCACGGGGCTCGACTACGCATCGGTGAACGAGGGCGTGATGCATGCGTGCGGGCACGACGTGCACGTGGCCTGCGGCCTCGGAGCCGCGCGCCTGCTCGCCGCGTCGACGGGGCAGTGGAGCGGCACCTACATCGCCCTCTTCCAACCCGCCGAGGAGATCGGTGCCGGCGCGAGGTCGATGGTCGAGGCGGGCTTGACGGATGCGGTGCCGCAACCGACGCTGCGCACCGGTACCGAAGCAGCAGTGACGGCAGCATTCGCGTACCTCGGCTAGGTACGACGTATGCATGCACCCTCATGAGTACAGTTGATGCACTATGGCAAGACGCGGCCCCCGTGGCGATATCGATCAGCAGGTGATCCTCGACGCAGCGATGCGCGTGCTCAAGCGCGAAGGCAGCATCAGCGCGGTGTCGTTGCGCATGGTCGCGCGTGAACTCGGGGTGGCGCCGAACGCGATCTACACCTATTTCCAGTCGATGGGGGCGGTGTGGCATGAGGCGAAAGAGCGCCAACTCGGCCTCGTGCTGCCCGATGTGACGCCGCGCACCGACTGCGGGCGCTGTGGTCTGCGCGACCTGCTTGAAGGCATCGCAAAGACGCACTCGGGGGAGTTGCTCGACCTATTCCAACATCAGTCGCGGCTCGGCCAGGAGTCGTTCGAGTTCGCCGAAATGCTTCTGTCGTACGCACAGACCGCGGGCGTGCCGCCGCGGTACACGCGCAACATCATCCTCATCTGGCTCTCCGGCCGGGCCTCGCTCGGTCGACAGCGCCATCTCGAGAACGAGCGGCGCGAGCAAATGCGCCTCGAACTCGGCGGAGGGTATCCGCTCGAGGCCGAGGCGAACGCAATTCCCGCCGACGAGGACTTCGAGACCGAACTGAGGATTCTGCTCAACGGGCTCGAACTCTATTGCAGCTGCGGAAACGACCCGGCCGGGATGCGGCCGGCGGCGAACTAGGAGACGGGCACCGCGAGCCCCGTGATGAGCTCGTCCGGATCCATCTCGGGGGTGGGCTCGGTGTCGTACGCCTCCCAGAACGGCAGGCCGGCCGTCAGCCCCTGCTGCTCGACCCACTGCATGAACGCGCCCCATGAGTCGCCGAGCTTGTCGTAGCCGCCATGGTGCTTCGCGATGGCGATGCGGCCGGCAGGGAGCTCGGACGGAACCACCTCGTAGTCGCCGAACGTCACCGCGTCATGCAGCGCAGCAGTGACTGGAAAGCCCACCTCGAACGACGCGGTCTCGGTGGGCACGTACTCGTGCCGAGAAAAGGCGGGGCCCACCGGCACGAACACGCCGGCCGAGATCGCTTGCCCGAGGGCGGTGAACGCCGGGTCCATGAACTGTGGCATTTCGGCCACGGGGTAGTCGGTCACTCGCACCACCGCGGTGGGCGTGCCAGGAAAGTCGATGACGTCTTGCGAGTCGAGATGTGACATGAGCTTCCTTCGCCTCGGCGTCGGGCCGGGCGCCCGAACGCTTGGTGCCCGCGAGAGTACGCAGCGACCTTGGGAAAAACTCGACCGGCTCGCTAGAACTCGACCTCGGCACCGACGATGATCGTGCGTTCGGGCGGAAGGTGCAGCACGTGCGTGCGGTTGGCCGAGCCCCGCTCGAGCAGCCGGAAGAGCTGCTTGCGCCACTTGGCCATGACCCGAGACCGCCCGGGTTCAATGCGAAACACCGACAGCACGTACATCGCCTCATCGGGTTCGAAGTGGAGTTCGGGCGAGTGGTCGATGGCCTGGCGGAGGGCCCGGGGCACGTCCTGGTAGTCGTTGAATCCGATGCGATAGAGCACCTGCACGATGCCGTCGTCGGGGTCACCGAGCGGCGTGGTGACGATGCGGTCGGGCCGGGCGACGTAGGGCACCCCGACGTGCACTATCGTGATGATCACGACGTGCTCGTGCACCACACGATTGAACTTGACGTTCCCGCGCAGGGCGAGCGGGACGGTCTCGGGATTCCCGTGCGGATAGACCGCGACCCCGGGAACCCGCTCGACCGCATCCCGCCGCAGCCCGCTCACAAACTCCGGCAGCGGGCCCTCGAGCTTCGCCCGATTGCCGAACAGCACCTCGGCGCCCCGGCGCCAAGTGAGCATGACCGTGATGAACACTGCGGCGATCGCGAGGGGCACCCAGCCGCCCGAGGCGATCTTGATCCCGTTCGCGGCGAACAAGAGCAGCTCAAGACCGCCGATGATCGCGCCGAGGGCCACCACGCGCCACGTCGGCCACTGCCACACCGCGTGCGCCAGCAGCAGGAACAGCGAGAGCTCGAGCAGCATCGTGCCGGTTACCGAAAGGCCGTACGCGGCCGCGAGCTCGGTCGAACTCTGGAACGAAACCACCAAGAGCACGACGCCGACGAACAGCACCCAATTCACGAGCGGCAGGTAGATCTGCCCCATGTTGTTCCGCGAGGTGTGCTTGACGCGCAGGCGCGGCAGCAGCGATCGCCGCACCGCCTGGCGCGCAACCGAGAACGCCCCCGAAATGACGGCCTGCGAAGCGATCACCGTCGCGAGGGTCGCGAGCACGACGAGCGGGATGCGCCCCCACGCCGGTGCGAGGTGGAAGAACGGGTTCGACGCGGTCGAGGGATCGGCGAGGAGCATCGCACCTTGGCCGAAGTAGTTGAGCAGCAGCGACGGCATGACGAGCGCGAACCAGGCGAGCACGATCGGCGTTCGCCCGAAGTGGCCGAGGTCGGCATAGAGCGCCTCGACGCCGGTGACGGCGAGCACCACGGCGCCGAGCGCGAAGAAGCCGATGAGCGGGTTCGCGAACACAAATTCGATCGCGTAGGTGGGGGAGACCGCGCGCAGGATGCTGAGGTCCTCGCGAATGTGCGCCGCGCCGAGCAGTGCGAGCACGACGAACCAGACGATCATGACCGGCCCAAACGCCCGCCCGATCACCGCGGTGCCCCAGCGCTGCACAGCGAACAGCACGGTGAGAATCACGAGCCCGAGCGGCACGACCCAGGTGCCGAGCTGCGGGTTCACCGTCTCGAGCCCTTCCACGGCGCTGAGCACCGAGATGGCCGGCGTGATGAACGAGTCGCCAAAGAAGAGCGAGGCACCCACGACCGAGAGAATCAGTGCGGCCTTCGCGCGCGACGTGCCGGTGCCGAGCTTGCGGTGAATGAGTGCCGCGAGCGAGAGGATGCCACCCTCACCGTCGTTGTCGGCTCGCAGAATGAACCCCGCGTAGGCGACCGACACGATGATGATGAGGCACCACGTGATGAGCGAGATGATGCCGAGGATGTCGCGCTCGGTCGGCTGCACCGCGCCGTTGTGCAGCGCGAAGATCGTCTGCAACGAGTAGAGGGGACTCGTGCCGATGTCGCCGAACACGACGCCGAGAGCGGCGAGTGCGAGCGCAGACAATTTGGTGGGGCGAAGGGCGCCGCCAGCGGTTTTCACGAGCGACGATATTCCTCCTTTATTGGTGCCCGCGCAAGTACCCGGTGAAGATTGGCCAGCGCGTCGGCACTAGGCTCGGGGATCATGGGTGACATCGCGTATCAACTGGTCGGTTCGGGCACGCGAAAGATCGTGTTCTTCCACGGCCTCATGGGGCGCGGCCGCAACTTCGGCGCGATCGCGCGCAGCCTCGGCGACGAGTTCACGAGCATGCTCGTCGACATGCCGAACCACGGCGAATCCGCCTGGACCGAGACCTTCAGCTACGTCGACATGGCCGACGCGCTCGCGGAGGTCGTGCGGGGCGAATTTGCGAACGCGGATGGGCGACTCGAGCCGGTCGCGCTCGTCGGCCACTCGATGGGAGGCAAGGCCGCGATGGTGCTCGCGCTGCGGCATCCCGAGCTGATCGAGCGGCTCGCGGTCGTCGATATCGCCCCCGGCGCATCCGGCAGCTCACCCGGCGGCTTCGAGCACCTGCTTACGAGCATGGCGGCCGTCGATTTGTCGAGGGTGACGCGGCGCAGTGATGCCGAAGCGCAGCTGCTCGAGCGGATTCCCGACACGACGATCCGTCAGTTCCTGCTCCAGAACCTGCGCCCGGCGGGCGGTGGCAGCTATGCCTGGCAGCCGAACCTCGCGATGCTCACAGATGCTCTCGACGAGATCCTCGGCTGGCCGCAATTCGCGGCGCCGCCCTACACCGGCCCGGTCGTGTGGATTGCGGGGGAGAACTCGAATTACATTCGCGCCGAAGACGACGCGCCGATGCGGGCGCTCTTCCCGCGCGTGCGCAAGGCGACGATTCGCGACTCGGGGCACTGGGTGCACTCGGAGCAGCCGGAGCGATTCCTCGCGACCCTGCGGTACTTCCTCGACCAGCCGGGCCCGGAGCAGCCGAGCGCGGGTTAGTGGCCCTCGGCCGCCTCATGCTTTGCTGACTTGCCGAACGGCAGCAGGTGCAGGATGCCGACGATCGCGCTGCCGAGCACGACGCCGAGCACGAACGAGCAGGCCGTGTTAATGAGCCAACCGAGCACCGCGCCGACGCCGGGCACGGCCGCGCCGAAGCCCTCGAGGTGGTGCACGAAGTCGTAGGGGGCGGTCAGGCCGAGCTCGGCGAGATTGACGAGCCACAGGTGGCCGCCGACCCAGAGCATCGCGATGGTGCCGACCCAGGCGATGACGTCGAAGACGTGCGGCATCACGTTCATCAGCCCGTGCCCGAACTTTGCGCGCGGTGCGCGGCTCGACTTGCTCATCGCGAGCCCCACGTCGTCGAGCTTCACGAGAATCCCCACGGCGCCGTACACGACGGCGGTCATCATGATCGCAACGACCACCATGATCGCGAGGCGCGCGAAGAACGCTTGGTCGAGCACCTCGTTCATCGAGATCACCATGATCTCGGCGCTGAGGATGATGTCGGTGCGCGTCGCGGCCGACACGATTGCCTTCTCGTCGCGGTTGGCCGCCGCGCTCTCGCCATCGGCTCCGTGGCCGCCCCAGAACTTCTCGATGAGCTTCTCGGCGCCCTCGAAACAGAGGTAGGCACCGCCAAGCATGAGCAGCGGCGGCAACAGCATCGGCAGAAACTCGGCGAGCAGCAGCGCGACGGGCAGGATGATCAAGAGCTTGTTGAGCAGCGAGTTGCGTGCGATCTTCCAGATGATCGGCAGCTCGCGGGCCGGGCTCAACCCAGCAACGTACTGCGGTGTCACCGCCGCGTCGTCGATCACGACGCCGGCCGCCTTTCCGGACGCCTTGGCGGCCATGCCCGCGACGTCGTCGACGCTTGCGGCGGCTGCGCGGGCGAGTGCCGCGATGTCATCAAGGAGGGCAACGAGACCGGTAGCCATCTGGATCCTTCGGTAGAGGGGTGCGCTTACACTAGCGCGCTAGCTCGACGTGCCGAGTGCCGCCAGCCTCCCAGCCGCCTTCTCGAGCACCTCGATGCGCTTGCTGAAGGCGAACCGCACGAGCGTCTCGACGCCGGTCGTGTCGCGGTAGAACACCGACAGTGGCACCGCGGTCACGCCGACGCGCTCGGGCAGTTCGCGGCAGAAGTCGATGGCCGAGGTCACGCCGAGGGGCGCGACGTCGGCGACGATGAAGTAGCCGCCCTCGGGTACGTGCACGTGCATCCCGGTGCCCTCGAGCGCCTCGACGAGCACGTCGCGCTGACGCTGCAGGCCATCGCGAATCTCGGCGATACGCGCATCCGGCAGCCGCAGGCCCGCCCCGATGCCGCGCTGCATCGGTGCCGGGCCGACGAACGTGAGGAACTGCTTCACGGTCGTGACTGCCGTAACCAGCTCGGGCGAGGCACACACCCAACCAACCTTCCACCCCGTGGTGGCGAAGGTCTTGCCGCCCGACGAGATGAGGATGCTGCGCTCGCGCATGCCGGGCAGCGTCGCGATCGGCGCGTGCTCGCGACCATCGAACGTGAGGTGCTCGTACACCTCGTCGGTGATGACGACGAGGTCATGGCGCACGGCGACGTCGGCGATCTGCCGGAGTTCTTCCGGGGCGAAGACGTGCCCCGTCGGGTTGTGCGGGGTGTTGAGCAGGATGACCTTTGTGCGCTCGGTCACGGCCGCCTCGAGGGCGGCCGGATCGAAGGTGAATGCGGGCGCCTCGAGGCGCACCGGCACGAGCGTCGCACCGGCCAGCGTGATCGCGGCGTCGTAGACGTCATAGAACGGCTCGAACGCGATGACCTCATCGCCAGGTTCGCAGAGCGCGAGCAGGCTGGCGCTCAGTGCCTCGGTCGCGCCGACCGTCACGAGAATCTCGGTGGCGGGGTCGTAGCGCAGGCCGTAGTAGTGCTCTTGGTGTGCCGCGATCGCGTCGAGCAGCTCGGGCACCCCGCGCCCCGGCGGGTACTGATTGTCGCCCGACTCGATGCCCGCGACCGCGGCAGCGAGCACCTCGCTCGGCCCGTCGGTGTCGGGGAAGCCCTGGCCCAGGTTGATCGCGTCGTGCTCGCGGGCGAGCGCCGACATTTCGGCAAAGATCGTCGTGCCGAATCGGCGCATGCGGGAGATGAGAGCGGGCATCGAGAAAGTGTATCGACCCCAACCCGCACTCAGCCGCAGGCCAAACGCGGGTGCGAGACTGACGACATGGCTACTACTGCATTCGAGGGTTCCCCCGTCACCACGTCCGGCGAGCTGCCCGAGGTCGGCGCGGCCGCGCCCGACTTTACGCTCACCGGCACCGATCTCAGCGACGTCAAGCTGTCGGACTTCGCCGGCAAGCGCGTCGTGCTCAACATTTTCCCGTCGGTTGACACCGGCATCTGCGCCGCCTCGGTGCGCAAGTTCAACGAACTCGCCGCAGGCCTCGACAACACCGTCGTCGTGACTGCCTCGCGTGACCTGCCGTTCGCACTCGGCCGCTTCTGCGGCGCTGAGGGCATTGAGAACGTGGTCGCGACGAGCGCGTTCCGCTCGAGTTTCGGCGAGGACTACGGCGTCGTGCAGCAGGATGGCCCGCTCGCCGGCCTGCTCGCCCGCTCGGTCGTCATCGTCGATGAAGAGGGCAAGATCGCCTACACGCGGCTCGTGCCCGAGATCAAGCAGGAGCCGAACTACGACGAGGCGATCGCCGCGCTCCAGTAGCGCGTCTCTCTCCTACGACCCGGCGAGGCTACAGGCCCACGAACGCGCGCATCGCATCGAGCTCGCGGCTGGCCTGAGCCTCGCCGAGTGCGTACTGCTGGCGCAGCTTGCGCACGTTCGTCTCGCTATTCGAGACGCCGAGGTTGTCGGGTGTGAAGAGATAAGCGCGGCCCTCGGCTTCGAGATCGAAGAGTTCGGCTCGTGTGTGGTTGTAGCGACGCGGGCGTTGCAGAATGCCGTTCACCATGGCCGGGTATTTGCGGAACGTGCTGCGGTAGAAGCTCGTCACCTTTGCCGGGGGCTTCACGTAGTCGCGCGGGCGGGTCATGACCACCAGGAACTTTTCATAGCCGGCGGCCTTTGCCGCGTCGATGGCGAAGCCACCGGTGGGCCCGAGCGCGCCGTCGACGAAGACCTCGCCGTCGATTTCTACGGGCGGCATGAGCAGGGGCAGCGACGACGACGCCCGCACGCGCACGAGCAAGTCGTGCAGCTCGGTGATGTCGCTGCGTGACCAGTACTGGGTGCGGCCCGAGCGCATCTCGAACGCGCCGACGGCGAAATCAGCGGGGTTCGCAAGATACGTCGCGTAGTCGTAAGGGAGGGCCTTGCCCGGTGCCGCGGTCTGCTCGTAGATGTACTCCGACGAGAAGAGTCCCTTGCCCTGGAGCCATGTGCGCATGTTGCCGAAGTTCGGGTCGGCGGCGAAGTCGACGAACGACTGCCGGGTGCGCCACTCGTCGCGTGAGAGGTAGTTCGCGACGCAGCTCGAGCCCGCCGAGATGCCACCGACCCAGTCGAACCAGATGCCCTCGCGGATGAACATCGAGATCACCGCCGAGGTGTAGCTCGCGCGCATCCCTCCTCCCTCGATCACGAGCGCGGTGTCGTGCACATTCGACTTGAGCGGAGAAGATTGGCGGCTGGCGTCGGACATGTGTAAATCTTGGCACGTTCGGGGCACACGAGAGGGGAACCGCATGGGCGAAGCGCAAGACCAGCTGCGCGCCGTGGCCATCGCCACCGCGACCCAGCTGCGTGAGCGCGGCATCGCCCCCGAGTCGCTGGGGGAGTTCGTCGCGCCGCGGCGTCGACTGCTCGGTACCCGGCCCGCACGCATCGAGCCGGTCGGCGAAGTCTGGCGCCTCGGCGTGCTGCTGCTGCGCGCGAGTGAGCCGGCCGAGTTCCTTGGCGCCGGGCCGAGCCTGCGCGCGCACGAGCCCCCGCCCATCCTCGGCTACACCTCGGAGTCGGCGCGCGAGCGCGACGAGCTGCGGCACGCGGCCATTCGCGGCGGCTTTGCCGAGGGCACCGTCGTGCACTACGACCCTACGCCGCTCGACACCCTGGATGCGTCGAGCCGACCGGCGAGCGTGCGGGACGGCGCCGTCGTGGTTCGCTGGGCGCCGGGATGCTCGCTGCAGCAGGCAACGCTGTTGGAAAGTTACGTGCGCGAACGTCTTGATCTGATTGCAACGGCGCGGATGTAGCGCCCGGCGCGAAAAAATGCCACGATTGACCATCGTGTCCACTTCAAGCCCTACTTTTGCGCCGCATGTCGCTGAGCTCATGCGTAACGGAGAGCACCCGCTGGTCATGCAGATGGCCCGGTGCGTCGACAGTGAATCTGAACTCACTGACTTCCGGTTTGATGACGCCGATGAGCGTGCGGGCGAGGACGTCGCGACCGACCGCTCTGCCGCCCTGCAGAACAACGACGACGAAGAGACTTGGGAACGCCGAGTCCTCGAGCTGCTCGATGGCGGGTCGTACTACGGCTGGCGCGGCAGCCAGGCCTCGCAGCTGCGCAAGGCCCTTGAGCCGCCGACGAGCCAGCTGCTCATCACCGACCAGCGCCTCATGGCCGTTGACGTGAACAACCTCGACGAGCCCGAACTCGAGTGGCAGAGCGAGCGCGACAGCCTCAGCAAGGTGTTCAAGCGCTCGCGCTTCCTCGAGCCTGGCCGCATTGTCATCGTGTTCGGTGACGGTTCGGTGCTTGCGGTGCATGTCGGCATGCTCGGCGGCAAGGCCGCCTCGAAGTGTGTCGCGGCGCTCGGCGCCGAATAACCAAGCAACTCGCCAGCTCGGCTAGCGAGGTGGCGGTCACCTCGCGGCGCGGCGGGTGCCTCGCAAATCCATGACCGCGACCGTGATCGCAAGCCCGGCGACCGCAATAATGGCGGCAAAGCCGATCGCGAGCGCGTTATCCCAGCCGCTCGTCGTGGCAACACTGAACGCAACGCTCGTGATTACGGCGATGCCGATGGCCGTGCCGATGCGCTGCCCCGTCTGGAGCACGCCACCTGCGCTGCCCGCATAGCGCAGCGGCACATCGGCGAGTGACAGGGTCTGGTTCGGCGAGACGATGAGGCCCTGGCCAATGCCCGTGAGGGCCAGGGTGCCGAGCAGCCACCATTCGCTGACCCCGGCGGTGCCGTGCAGCAGTACCACGGCGATGCTCAGGCCGAGGCCGAGCACGACGAGCAGCAGACCCCACAGCACCATGACTCGGCCGATGCGCACGACATAGCGACCGGCGATCGGCGCGGTGATCGCGCCGGTGAGTGCGGCGGGCAGGCCCATCATGCCCGCCGTCAGGGCGTCGTGCCCGAGGCCGCGCTGCATGTACTGGGCGACGAGCAGCCAAATGCTCGTGTTGCCGACAAAGTAGAGGCCGATGAGCAGCGCGCCGTTCGAGAACGATCGCGTGCGAAACAAGTCCATGTCGACCATCGGCGTGCGGCCGCGGGCGCGGTAGCGCAGCTCCCAGCGCACCCAGAGCACAACCAGCGCGACGCCGATGAGCAGCGAACTCCAAACCCACCAACCGAGCGCCGCTTCCATGAAGGGCAGCATGACGAAGAGCGTGCCCGCGGCCAGTAGCAGCATGCCGACGGGGTCGAAGTCCGAGCGCGCCCGCTGCGCCTGCGCGGCATTCGCTTGGGTAATGACAGGGATCTCGTGCGTTGTCGCGCTCGGGTCGTCGATGGCGAGCGGGTGCCACGTCGAGGCGGGCAGATAGGCCCGGGCGGCGAAGATGCCGCCGATCGCGATGGGCACGTTGACGAGGAATGAGGCCCGCCAGCCGATCTCCTCGCCGAACAGTGCGATGAGCCCGCCGCCGAGAATCGGGCCGATTGCGACCGAGACACCGACGATGCCGCCGAAGGCACCGAACGCCCGGCCGCGGAGCTCGCCCTGGAAGAACTGTTGAATGATGCCCGTGACCTGTGGGTTGAGCAGGCCCGAGCCGATGCCCATGATGACGCGCGCGAGGTTGAGCACGAGGATGTTTGGCGCGAGTCCCGAGCACAGGGCGCCGAGGCCGAATACCGCGAGGCCGAGCACGAACAGGCGCCCGCGACCCCACACATCCCCGGCGCGCCCCGAGGCGACCAACAGCACACCAAACACGAGCGCGTAGCCCGAGATCACCCACTGCAGCCCTGAGGTGCTCGCGTCGAGCGAATCGCCGATGGCAGGCAGCGTCACATTGACGATCGAAACGCTGAGCAGCGACATGAATGCGGGTACGAGGATCGTCGGCAGCATCCGTCGCTGCTCGGCGCTGAATCCCGAATTCGTTGCTGCCATCTGCGCCGGTCCTTTCGGTGCGCGTCCGGACGCGCACCGAGCTATTCCATCACGCGGTCGCTGGGTGCGTTCGGATCTGCGGGGCCGCAGTCGCCCGAAGTAATAGAAGTCACCGCACGTCACGGTTGGGAATATGCTGATCGAATGACAGGATCTGCCGTCAACGACGCGGCACGCATGGCCCCTTCCCGCTCGGAGCGACTCGATCGCCTCCCGTTCACCGCCAAGCACGGCCGACTGCTCTTCGGCAGCGGCGTCGGCTGGGCGCTCGACGCGATGGACGTTGGGCTCATCTCGTTCGTGATCGCGGCGCTGATCGAGCAGCAGATCGTGACGACGGGTGAGGCGAGTTGGATCGCCTCGATCGGCTTCATCGGCATGGCCGTCGGGGCGACGCTCGGCGGGCTCATCGCTGACCGTATCGGCCGCCGCCAGGTGTTCGCCATCACGCTGATTATCTATGGTCTGGCCACCGGCGCCTCCGCCCTGGCGAGCGGCGCCGCCCTGCTCATGGTGCTGCGCTTCTTCGTTGGCCTCGGACTCGGCGCCGAGCTGCCCGTGGCCTCGACGCTCGTGTCGGAGTTCGCTCCCAAGCGCATTCGCGGCCGGCTCGTCGTCTGGCTCGAGGCCTTCTGGGCCGTCGGGTGGATCCTCGCGGCGCTCATCGGCACCTTCGTGGTCGCGAGCGGCGAGAACGGCTGGCGCTGGGCCCTCGCCCTCGGCATGGTGCCGGCCGCTTACGCGATCGTCGTGCGGATGGGCCTGCCGGAGTCGGTGCGCTTCCTCGAGGGCAAGGGACGGGTCGGCGAGGCCGAGCGCATCGTGCGCGAGTTCGAGGCCTCGGCCGAGACGCAGCAGACGCTGCAGCGCATCCGCGAGAGCGACGCGCAGGCGCAGGCACCGGCGGATGCGGTGGACGGGCCCGAGGCAGGGGAGCGGCCGCACATTTGGTCGCCCGGCCTGCGCAATCGCACGATCGCACTCTGGGTGATCTGGTTCTGCATCAACCTCAGCTACTACGGTGCCTTCACCTGGATTCCGAGCCTGCTTGTCGCCGACGGCTTCACCCTCGTGAAGTCGTTCCAGTTCACGCTGATCATCACGCTCGCGCAGCTGCCGGGGTACGCGGTGGCCGCCTGGCTCATCGAGGTCTGGGGCCGACGCAGCACGCTCGCCGTGTTCCTCGCCGGCTCGGCCGTGGCCGCGGCGTTCTACGGGCTCTCCGGCGGACTCGGCGAGGGCTGGATCATCGCTGCGGGCTGCCTGCTTTCGTTCTTCAACCTCGGCGCCTGGGGCGCGCTCTACGCCATTGGCCCGGAGCTCTATCCGACGAACATCCGTGGCACCGGGGCGGGCGCCGCGGCCGGCTTCGGCCGCATCGCCTCGATCATCGCGCCGCTGCTCGTGCCGGGCCTCGTCGCGGTCGGCGGCGGCAGCATCGTGCCCGTGTTCACGGTGTTCGCGATTGCGTTCGCGATTGCTGCGGGCGCGGCCCTCGTGCTGCCCGAGCAGCGCGGTCGCTCGCTCGCGTGACTACGCTGAGGGCATGACGACAGACGCTGCTCCAGCCGGGTTGATGAGCCGTCGCGCGCTCGTGCGCACGACCGCGGTTGCGGGCGGGGGCATGGCGCTCGCCGCGTTGCTCAGCGCGTGCGGCGAGTCGAGCCGCGAGGCCGGCGAGACCGCCGCCCCGTTCACGGTGCCGGCGGCCGAGGTGCCGGTCGGCGGCGGCATCGTGCTCGCGCAGCACCAGGCGCTCGTGACGCAGCCGGTCGAGGGCGAGTTCCACGCGTTCTCGGCGGTGTGCACCCACAAGGGCTGTGTGCTGTCGGACGTGCAGGGCGATCGCGCACACTGCGGCTGCCACAACAGCTACTTCGACCTCGCCACGGGCGAGCCGGTGGCGGGGCCCGCGCTCGAGCCGCTGCCCGAACTCACGGTGACGCAGGACGGCGAGCAACTCAGCATCAGCTAAGCGAACGTCACCGCAGCGACATACACTCAGGCTTGTGACTGCTGCGGTTTCCCACGACGTACTCCAAGAACTTGCCGGCCACTTCGGCATTGCGACCGAGTTCACCGACTGGCTCGGTGAACATCGAGAGGTGTCGGACGACACGCTGATCTCGGTGCTCGGGGCGCTCGACGTTGACGCCTCGACCGACGAGCTCGCGCGCGCCGCGCTCGACGACTTGGGTAACCGCCGCTGGCGGCAGGTCGTGCCGCCGACCGTCGTCACGCGCGTCGGCTCGTCGACCGAGGTGCTCGTGCACGTGCCCGCTGGGGCGAGCGTGCAGCTCTCCGTCGAACTTGAAGAGGGCGGGCGCGTCGAGCTCGAGCAGCTCGAGCACTTCGTCGATGCGCACGACGTCAATGGCCTCGCGGTTGGCGAGGCCAAGTTTGCCGTGCCCGCGAGCATCCCCGCCGGTTGGCACGCGATCGTCGCGACGCTCGACGGGGCCGAGATTTCGCCCGAGGCGCGCGTCGCGCTCGACGTCACCGAACGCCGCCAGCGCGGCGCGAGCGAGCCGATCGTCGAGGCGCGCGGCACGCTCATCAGCGCACCCGACGCGAGCAGCTTCGATGTGCCCGAGCCGGTATGGGGCCTCATGGCCCAGCTCTACCAGGCGCGCAGCTCGCGCTCGTGGGGCCTCGGCGACCTCGGCGACCTGCGCACCCTTGGCGAATGGGGCGCCGAGCACGAGGCCGACTTCGTGCTCGTCAATCCGTTCCACGCGCCCTCACCGGTCACACCGCTCGAGCCGTCGCCGTACCTGCCGACGACGCGGCGGTTTCTCGACCCGAGCCTCATCAGCATCGATGACCTCGTTGCGTCCGAGCCGGTGAGTCAGGAGGTCGGCCAGCGCCTCGCCGAGCTCGCGACATTCTGCCGCCAGAACCACACGCGCGACGTCATCGACCGCGATGGCACCTGGCTGGCGAAGCGAGAGGCACTCGCCCTCTGCTTCGACGCCGCGCGTCACGGTGACGACGGCCGCTGGCACGCGTTTGGCGCGTTCTGCGAGCTCGAGGGCCAGGGGCTCATCGACTTCGCGACCTGGGCGGCGCTCTGCGAACAGCTCGGCGGCAACTGGCGCGACTGGCCCGAGGAGTACCGCTCGCCGAACAACGAGGCGGTCGATGTCTTCCGGCAGGAGCACGCCGAGCGCGTCGAGTTCTATTGCTGGGTGCAGTTCGTGCTGCGCGACCAGGGCGCGGCGGCGCAGCAGCGACTGCGTGATGCCGGCATGCGCATCGGCGTCATGCACGACCTGGCGGTTGGCGTGCATCCGTCTGGCGCGGATGCCTGGTCGCTCGTCGACTCGCTCGCGCGTGGTGTGTCGGTCGGCGCGCCGCCCGACCAGTACAATCAGCTCGGCCAGAACTGGTCGCAGCCGCCGCTTCGTCCGGATGCCCTCGAACGGCTCGGCTACGAGCCGTTGCGTGACGTGCTCCGCGCGGCGTTTGCCGGCGCCGGCGCGCTGCGCATCGACCACATCCTTGGCCTGTTCCGCCTCTGGTGGGTGCCCGAGGGGCGCGACGCGAGCGAGGGCACCTACGTCACCTACAACCACGAGGCGATGATCGGCGCGCTGCTGCTCGAGGCGGAGCGCGCGGGCGCACTCGTCATCGGCGAGGACCTCGGCGTCGTGAGCGAGCTCACGCGCCAGGTGATGGCGGAGCGTCACGTCTACGGCACGCAGATCATGTGGTTCGAGTTCGAGGAGGACGGCTCGCCGAAACGCCCCGAGCACTACCGCACCGAATGCCTCGCGACCGTGACCACCCACGACCTGCCGCCGACAGCGGGCTTCCTCGAGCTGCGCCACGTCGACATTCGCGACCAGCTCGGCCTGCTCACGCGGCCGATTGAGGAGGAGCGCGCCGCCGAACAGGAACTCGTCGACGCCTACCGCCAGCAGCTCGTGGAGGAGGGCCGCATCAGCAACGACGCGACCACTGAGGAGGTCGTGCTCGCCCTGCACGAGCGGATGGCCGCATCCGAGGCCCGGCTGTTTGGGGTGTCGCTCGCCGATATGGCGGGGGATCGCCGACCGATTAACCAGCCCGGCACGTTCCGCGAATACCCGAACTGGACCCTGCCTTTGGCGGATGCCGACGGAAATGTGTTGCTCCTGGACCAGATTCTTCGTAGCAATATCGCAACGAGTGTTGTTGAATCCGCGAAACGCGCCCGGTGATGGGCTAACGTATCCTGCGCCGAACGTTTGTTGAGAATTCACTGCCTACTCGGTGTGAATTTTCTCGATAGCTGTTCGGGGGTCACCGCACGACGGCGACTCCCCAAATCAGTCCCAACCGGTTTGTTTCGCAATGGCGCTCACGAAATTTATGCTCAGGAGATTCCTGAACTATGCGATTTTGGCGTTCCTCGCCACCTCCATCGCATACCTCCTGGCATCGTCCCTCCTGCATCCACAAGAAGTGATGTACCCGCCGAACACGCCGGGCGGTCGCCCGGTCCCACCTGAGGTGCAGCAGGCCTACTTCGACATTCGAAACATCAATCCTGATGTGTCGGTCTGGCAGCGCTACCTCACGTGGCTCGGCGACATCATCACGAAGCCATGGGACGAGAAGTTCGGGTACACGACGGGCACCGACAAGAAGGCGCTGCTTGTCATGCCCGAGGTCATCAGCCGCGTCGGTATTTCGCTGCGCCTCATCGTGCTCGGCACTCTCGTCGGTGTCATCGCCGGTGTTGCGCTGGGTGCGTGGTCGGCCGTCAAGCGCGGAACCCTCACTGACCGCACCGTGTCGCTCATTAGCTTTATCGTGTTAGCGCTGCCCACGCCCGTCGTCATCCTGATCCTGCAGGGCGCCAACATGGCAATGCGCGGCGCGACCGGCTTCGGCTTCCCCTCAGTAAACGCCGTTGACCCCAACGCCGTGCCGGGCAGCTGGGACGATATTTCCTTCCAGCTCATGGCGCTCGTGCTGCCTACGATCGCCCTCGCCGTTATGGGCATCGCGAGCTACTCGCGCTACATGAAGGTCACGACCCTCGATGTGCTCGGTGCCGACTACCTGCGTACCGCGCGGGCAAAGGGACTGACGAAGGGGCACGCCATGCGCAAGCACGGTTTCCGCATGGCGCTCATTCCGATGGGCCAGTACTTCGCCTACGCCTTCGCCGGGGCGTTCACCGGCTCGTTCTTCGTCGAGCGTCTGTTCAACTGGCAGGGCATTGGCAACTGGGCCCTCGTGCAGATGCAGATCGCCGACATCAACGGCACCGCCGCAGTCGTGCTCTACAGCGCCATTCTGACGCTGATCGCCGCGACGCTCGCCGACTTCATCCAAGCCGTGCTCGACCCGAGGATTCGGTGATACCCATGGCCCATAACAAGCGCAACTCGGCCGGCCCCTCGCAGACCGGCATATCAGTGCCGAACGTCACTGCAACCGACTCCGAGACCGACGTCATCAATCTCGGTGAGTCCGACACCGTTGTCGGTGCGATCTCCGAACCCCTCACCCGTCGCACCGCCGTCGGCCGGGCAACGCTCGTCTGGCGCCGGATGCGCCGCATGCCCACCTTCTGGATCGGCAGCTCGGTGCTGCTACTGCTGGTGCTCGCGGCGATCATCATGCCGATGGTCTACCAGTACACGCCGATCGAGTACGACTACGCGAACCAGCTCAAGGGCCCGAGCCAATACCACTGGTTCGGCACGAATGCGCAGGGGCAAGACCTGTTTGCGCAGATCATGGTGGGCCTGCGCATCTCGCTCGTCGTCGGTTTCGGCACCGCCATCGTCGTGACCGTGCTCGCGGCGTTCTTCGGCACCCTCGCGGGCTACTTTGGCGGAGCGCTCGACTGGGGCGTCGTCAACCTCATCAATTTCCTGCTCGTCGTGCCGTCGCTGCTGATGATGCTGCTGCTGAGCCCGATCTTGCAGGGCGCCCACTGGATCTTCATGGTGCCGCTGCTCGCGATCTTCTCGTGGATGCTCACGGCGCGTGTGTTGCGCGCCCTCACGCAGGGGCTCGTGAACATGGAGTACGTGCAGGCGGCCAAGTTCATGGGCGTGCCGCACCGAAAGATCATCATGCGGCACATCATCCCCAACATCTCGTCGTGGATGATTATCGACACCACACTTGGTGTCGGTGGCGCCATCCTCGCTGAAACCGGCCTCTCGTTCCTCGGTTTCGGCATCCTCTACCCGAACTTCTCCCTCGGCTCCGTGCTGCAGGGCTACAACATTGCGTTCCCGCACACCTGGGTGCCCGCGGCGATCATCTTGGCCATGCTCGTGGTCTCGATCAACATGGTCGGCGAGGCCCTGCGCGACGCACTCGACCCGACGAGCGGACGGGGACACTAACTATGGCTACAACTGACCCCATTCTTGAAGTCGCTGACCTTTCGGTCTCGTTCCCGAGCGAGGCGGGCACGGTGCAGGCCGTGCGCAACCTCAGCTACGCCGTGCAACCGGGAGAATCACTCGCGATTGTCGGTGAGTCTGGATCCGGGAAGTCCGTGTCGTCGCTCGCGGTGATGGGCTTGCTGCCGTCGTCGGCGAAAGTCTCGGGCTCGATCAAGCTCAAGGGCGAGGAACTCCTGACGAAGTCGGATGCGCAGCTGTCGAAGCTGCGCGGCAAGACAGTTTCGATGGTCTTCCAGGATCCGCTCTCGGCGCTGACCCCCGTGTACCGAATCGGCGATCAGATCGCCGAAACGATCATGATTCACCGCGGCAGTTCTCAGACCGAGGCGAACAAGCGCGCCGTCGAGCTCCTCGACGCCGTGGGCATCCCCAACGCCGCACTGCGGGCAAAGTCGTACCCGCACGAGTTCTCGGGAGGGATGCGGCAGCGCGCGATGATCGCGATGGCGATCGCGAACGACCCCGAGCTGATCATCGCCGACGAGCCGACCACCGCCCTCGACGTGACGATTCAGGCACAGGTCATGGATCTGCTCGAAACCGCGCAGGAAGTCACTGGCGCCGCGACGGTGCTCATCACGCACGACCTTGGCGTCGTAAGCGGATTCGCCGACCGCATCATGGTGATGTATGCGGGCAAGGCCGTAGAATTCGGGGACATTGACTCGATCTATGCTGACCCGCGCATGCCGTACACGAAGGGTTTGCTCGCCTCGGTTCCACGCATTGATGCGATCGATCAGGGGCCGCTCACACCGATCGAGGGCACGCCGCCATCGCTCGTTCGGCTGCCGCAAGGTTGCCCGTTTGCCGCGCGCTGCCCCCTAGCGACCGAGCTCTGCCGCACCGTCGAACCCGAGCTCGAACCGACGAACGTCGAGGGCAACCTCGCCGCCTGCCACCACAGCAATGACCTGGAAGCTGGCGTCGAAATCTTCCCGCGCCCCGAGGTGGCCGAGTCGAACATCCGCACCCCGCGCGAGCAGCGCGACATTGTGCTTGAACTCGACCAGGTCGAGAAAATCTACCCACTCACCAAGGGTGCGCTCGTGAAACGCAAGGTCGGTGAGGTGCGCGCGGTCGACGGTGTCACCCTCGACCTCCGTGAGGGCGAGACCCTTGCACTGGTGGGGGAGTCCGGCTCGGGCAAGACCACGACCATCATGGAAATCATGAAGCTGCAATCGCCGCAGTCGGGCACCATCCGCATCGACGGGCGCGATGTCAGCGAACTGAATCGACGCGAGAAGCTCGACCTGCGCGCGCAGATGGCGATGGTGTTCCAAGACCCGATGGCCTCGCTCGACCCCCGCATGCCGATCGGCGACATCCTTCGCGAACCCATGGAGGTGCACAAGTTCACGCGCGAGCAGATGGATGAGCGCGTCGACTGGCTGCTGAAGACCGTAGGGTTGCTGCCCGAGCAAGCCGCGCGATACCCGACTGAGTTCTCGGGAGGCCAGCGCCAGCGTGTCGGCATCGCCCGCGCGCTCGCCTGCGACCCGCGACTCATCGTGCTCGACGAACCCGTCTCGGCGCTCGATGTGTCCATCCAAGCCGGTGTCATCAACCTGCTCGACGACCTCAAGAACCGCCTCGGGCTGAGCTACTTCTTCGTTTCGCACGACCTCTCTGTCGTGCAACACATCTCCGACCGCATCGCGGTGATGTACCTCGGCACGATCGTCGAGCTCGGCAACACCGACGATGTCTTCTCCGGCCGCCTGTCGCATCCGTACACGCGCGCCCTGCTCTCAGCCATCCCCATCCCCGACCCCAAGGTCGAGCGGGAACGGGAACGAATCGTGCTCAGCGGCGACCTGCCGTCGCCCGCTGACACTCCAACCGGCTGTCGGTTCGTCAGCCGTTGCTATGTGTACCAACACCTGCTTAGCGATGCGCAGCGTGAGAAGTGCGATAGCAGTATGCCTCCGCTCGAGGCTCGAGGGGAGCGCGACCATGCGGTTGCGTGCTACTACCCCGAGTTGACCGCAGAGTACGAACCTACCTCTACAGAAATTCCGACCGCGCTCTCATAAGGAGGCAACATGAAGAAGCGGATTATCGGAGGCATTGCGGCAATAGCGGCGTTCAGCCTTGTGCTGACCGGCTGCTCGCGAGCTGACGAAGACCCAGGCAACACATCCGGTTCCGGTGGCGGCGAAGCCATTGAAATCGGTGCGAACGACATCAACGCACAGGAATATGACGCGGTTGGCGAAGGCGGCACCCTGCGCCTTGGCATCAATGCCTATCCGGCGAACTTCAACTCGTTCACCGCTGACGGCAATGAGGTGAACACTAACAACATCATGGAGGCGATCTACCCCTCGCTTTACACCTACACGGCTGACGGCCAGATCATCGAGAACGACCTCTACACCGAGCGTCTCGAGCTCACGAGCGAAGACCCGATGACGTTCGAGGTCGAGCTCAAGGAGGGCCTGACCTGGTCGGACGGCACTCCGATCGACTGGACCTCGGTGAAGAATGGCGTCGAAGCCATGAACGAGCCCGACTTCAACGTTGCCTCGCGCGAAGGCTTCGAACTCGTCGAGTCGGTTGAGCAGGGAGACAACGAGCAGACCGCGATCATTACGCTGAAAGACGGTGAGGTCTACGCCGACTGGCAGGGCCTCGCGCAGGTCATGCCGGATGCACTGGTTGAGTCCGCCGAGATGTTCAACGAAGGCTGGGTTGAAGAGCCCCTCGTGACCGCCGGCCCCTACAAGATCGAGAAGGCCGACCTCGCGAACAAGGTCGTGACGATGGTGCCCGACGAGAACTGGGCGGGCGACCGCACCGCACGCCTCGACCGCATCTCGTGGACCACGTACGAGGACCCGCAGGCGAGCGCGACCGCGTTCCAGGACGGCCAGCTCGACGTGATCGACGCGGGCGTGCAGGCGGTCTACACCGTTGTCGCGCCGCAGGTCGAATCGGGCGACGCCGAGCTGCGTTCGGCTGCCGGCCCGGACTGGACCCACTTCACCCTGAACGGTGGTGAGGGCCAGATTCTTGCCGACCAGAACCTACGCCAGGCGTTCATGTACGCCATCGACCGCAAGAGCATCTTCCAGGCGCTCAACGGCACCATGCCTTACCCGGACGGTATGGCTGACGAACTGCTCGGCAACCACATGCTCGTGCAGAACCAGAACGGCTACGAGGACCACGCTGGCGACTACGGCACCGCCGACGTCGAGAAGGCCAAGGAACTCATCGAAGAGTCGGGCTGGACGATGGCTGATGACGGCTACTATGAGAAGGACGGCGAGCGCCTCACCGTTCGCTACGTCTACAACGCGGGCTCGCAGACGAACGGCACTGTTGCGCCGATCGCGACCGAGAACCTCAAGGCTGCGGGTATTGAGCTCAAGATCGAGCAGGTGCCGCCGACCGACCTCTTCTCGAAGTACGTCATCCCGGGTGACTACGACGTGACGCTGTTCGGCTGGGCGGGTAACCCGTTCGTCACCTCCGGTGTTTCGATCTGGCGTTCGGACGGCGAGCAGAACTTCTCGCAGGTCGGCACACCCGAGCTCGATGAGGTGCTCAACGAGATCAACGCCACCACCGACGCCGACAAGCAGGTCGAACTGCTGAACCAGGCTGACGAAATGGCATGGGAAGTTGCCGGCAACCTGCCGCTGTTCCAGGCCTACGACTTCATCGTGACCGACCCCGACCTCGCGAACTACGGTGCGCCAGGCTTCGAATCGATCACTGACTGGACCATGGTCGGCTTCGTCGACGGCGCTGACAACCTCGGCTAACCCTTCTATCTCAGCTGAGTGGCCACTTTTTGGCTGAGTTTCCTGCCGGAAACCCAGCCAAAAAGTGGCCACTCAAATGCTTTCGGGGGATGCGGTGCGGCGGCGAAGCTCGGCGACGAGGCTGTTGAAGGCGCGACCCTCAAGGTCGTCTTTCGAGACGCGGATGTGGCGGGCGCCGCGTGAGGAGAGGTTGCGGGAGCGGGTGAGGTCGCTGCGGATGATCTCTTCGTTGCTCCAGTGGTGGCCGCCCTCGTAGTCGAGGTAGGTGTTGGATGCGCGACGGCCGAGGTCCGGGCGGAACACCTTGCCGCCTTCGAGCTTCACCTCGGGTTGCACCTGGAACTCCGGCAAGCCCGCGTCGAGGAGTTTGCAGCGCAGCACCGTCTCCATCGGCGACTCTACGCGCTCGCGCATCCGCCACCTGCGTCGCCTCGATGACGGTGAGCTCGCGGCAGGCGGGGAGGAATGCGAGCATCGGTGGCACCACCGGCAGGCCGAGGTGTTCTTCGCGCTCGAAGCGCGCGTCGAGGATGCGCCGGGGCTTGAGCCCGCCGGTGCGGTCGCGCACGTGGGATTTCGGCACCAGCAGCTCGGGCGTGTGCTTCGATGCAAGCCAGCGGGCGGGCCTCGGTAGCCCCCAGATTGCAAGCGCGGTCACGCCGCTGAACGCCTCATCGTTGCCGATGCGCGGCGCATAGCTGTGGCACTTCGCGAGCAAACCGTCTGGTGCGGCCAGCGCGCGCATCCCATGAAATGGCCACTCAACTGGAGGGATAGGGTGGGCGGGTGAGATTGCGTGCGGCCAGGCAGCGGGTGTGGTGGGAAATCGCGATCGTGCTGTCGCTGTCGTTGTTGCCGTCGGCGCTCTATGCCGTGCTCGACCTCGTCGAACTCGCGTTATCGACCACACCGGTGGCGGATGCGCAAACCACGTTGAACCCGCAGGTGTCCGACACAGCGATCCTCGATACACTCAACCGGGTGGTGCGCTTCTTCGCCGGCGTCGCGCCCGTTGCGCTCGTCGTCTGGCTTCTCTGGCAGCGCCACGAAACGGGGTTCCACCGACTCGGACTGAACTGGCGGGGTTGGGGCGACATCGGTCGCGGCGCGCTCCTCGCCGCGAGCGTCGGCATCCCGGGTCTCGCGCTCTACGCGGGGTCCCGGCTTGCGGGCTACACGCTTCAGGTCATCGCGGGTGACCCGACTTTCCAATGGGACTCCACCATCGCCCTCGTGCTCTCCGCGGTGCGCGCGGCGCTCATCGAGGAGGTCGTCGTGGTCGCATATCTCACGCTGCGGCTGCGCGCCCTCGGCTGGCGCCCCACCGCGATCGTCCTGGCAAGCGCACTGCTGCGCGGCAGCTATCACCTCTACCAGGGCATCCCAATGGCACTCGGCAACGTTGCGATGGGGCTGCTGTTCGCCACCGTCTTCCTCTGGCTGCTCAATCGCAAGCGCGACGCGGGCGAGCCGAAGCGCAGCCGAGTGCTGCCCCTCGTCGTGGCGCACTTCATCCTCGACGCCGTTTCATTTCTTGGCTATCCGTTCGCGCTCGCGCTATTTCCACAGATTTTCTGAGCCCGACCCGGCGAATTCACTACGACCGCGTAGACTGAAGTGTCCGATTCAGGCACAACGAAAGTTCTCCGCGTATGACCGCATCTCCCGCCCGCCGACAGGATCTCCGAAACGTCGCCATCGTGGCACACGTTGACCACGGCAAGACAACGCTGGTTGACGCCATGCTGAAGCAGACCGGAACCTTCGGTGCTCACTCCGCCCACGAGGGCGAAGAACGGGTGATGGACTCGAACGACCTCGAGCGCGAGAAGGGCATCACGATCCTCGCGAAGAACACGGCGATCCGCTACGACGGCAAGAACGCCGTCGACGGTCCCGTGACCATCAACGTTGTTGACACCCCCGGCCACGCCGACTTCGGTGGCGAGGTCGAGCGTGCGCTATCGATGGTGGATGGCGTCGTGCTCCTCGTCGACGCATCCGAAGGCCCGCTGCCGCAGACCCGCTTCGTGCTCCGCAAGGCGCTCGAGGCGCTGCTGCCCGTCATCCTCCTCGTGAACAAGACCGACCGCCCGGATGCGCGCATCGACGCGGTGGTGGGGGAGTCGCAGGACCTCCTGCTCGGCCTCGCGAGCGACCTCGCCGACGACGTGCCCGACCTCGACATCGATTCGCTCCTCGAACTGCCGGTGCTCTACGCCTCGGGCCGCGCCGGCGCCGCGTCGTACAACCAGCCCGCCAACGGTGAGCTGCCGGACAACGACGACCTCGAGCCGCTGTTCGAGGCAATCCTCAAGAACATCCCGGCCCCGACGTACGACCCCGAGGCGCCGCTGCAGGCGCACGTGACGAACCTCGACTCGTCGCCGTTCCTCGGCCGCCTCGCGCTGCTGCGCATCCACAACGGCACGCTGAAGAAGGGCGAAACCGTCGCCTGGGTGCACGGCGACGAGACGCGCAGCGTTCGCGTCACCGAGCTGCTCGAGACGAAGGGCCTCGACCGCGTGCCCGCCGAATCGGCCGCGCCCGGCGACATCGTGGCCATCGCGGGCATCGAAGACATCACCATCGGTGACACCATCGCCGACGCGAACGACGTGCGACCGCTGCCGCAGATCTCGATCGACGAGCCGGCCATTTCGATGACCATCGGCACGAACAACTCGCCGCTCGTCGGCAAGGTGAAGGGCCACAAGCTCACGGCACGCATGCTGAAGGACCGCCTCGACCGCGAGCTCATCGGTAACGTCTCGATTCGCGTCGAGGACATCGGCCGCCCGGATGCATGGGAGGTGCAGGGTCGAGGCGAGCTCCAGCTCGCGATCCTCATCGAGAACATGCGCCGCGAAGGCTTTGAGCTGACCGCGGGCAAGCCGCAGGTGGTTACCCGTCAGATCGACGGCAAGACCTACGAGCCCTTCGAGCACGCGACGATCGACGTGCCCGAGGAGCACCTTGGTGCGATCACGCAGCTCATGGCTGCCCGCAAGGGCCGCATGGACTCGATGGAGAACCACGGCTCGGGCTGGATCCGCATGGAGTTCACCGTGCCGGCCCGCGGCCTTATCGGTTTCCGCAGCGAGTTCATGACCATCACTCGCGGCACCGGCATCGTCAACTCGATTGCCGGCGAGTACGAGCCCTGGGCGGGCACGATCACCACCCGCACGAACGGCTCGATCGTTGCCGACCGCTCGGGCGTCGTGACGCCGTTCGCCATGATGGGCCTGCAGGAGCGCATGTCGTTCTTCGTGGAGCCGACCGACGAGGTGTACGAGGGCATGGTGGTCGGCGAGAACTCGCGCGCCGACGACATGGACGTCAACATCACGAAGGAAAAGAAGCTCACGAACATGCGCTCCTCGACCTCCGATGAGCTCGAGCGACTTACGCCGTCGCGCCAGCTCACGCTCGAAGAGTCGCTCGAGTTCGCGCGCGAGGACGAGTGTGTTGAGGTGACGCCCGAGAAGGTGCGCATCCGCAAGATCAACCTCGACGCGACCACGCGCGCCCGGGCCACCGCGCGCGCGAAGCGCGGTGAGGCGTAGGCGGATGCGCCTGAAGCAGGTCGGCGAGCGCGTGCTCTCCTTCGCCGCGTACCTCGTGTTCGGTTTGGTCGCCGGTGCCATCGGCACCGTCGGCCACCGGGCACGGCTCGAGCTGTGGGGCATTGACCTCTGGCTCGGCATCGTGGTCGCGTTGCTCGGAGTGCTCCTCGTCGCCGTCGGCCTGCGCATGTACCTCGAAGACCGCGCGTGGGTGCTCGCCTACGCCATCGGGGTCGTTGCCGCGGTCTTCGCGCTGAGCATGCCGGGAGCCGAACACTCGGTGCTCGTGCCGGCCAGCGCATCCGGATTCGGCGTCGGCGAAATCTGGACTTTCGGCTCGGCGATCGCCGCCTTCCTGCCAGTGATTTCGCCGGATGTGCGGGGCGCCAAGCGCGAGCCCGCCGCCCGCAAGGGATAGGCTGGGAGCAGCCCAATTCGAACCACATTCAAGGAGATTCGGTCGTGACGTACGTGATCGCGCTGCCCTGTGTCGACGTGAAGGACCGCGCCTGCGTGGATGAGTGTCCTGTCGACTGCATCTACGAGGGAGAGCGCTCGCTGTACATCCACCCCGACGAGTGCGTCGACTGCGGTGCGTGCGAGCCGGTCTGCCCCGTCGAGGCCATCTACTACGAAGACGACCTCCCCGAAGAGTGGTCTGACTACTACCAGGCCAACGTCGACTTCTTCGACGAGCTCGGCTCGCCCGGCGGCGCCGCCAAGCTCGGCCCGCAGAGCTTCGACGTGCCCCTCATTCAGGCGCTGCCGCCGCAGGCTGAGGCCTAAGCGTGGGCCTCGGCGCGCTGCCCGAATACCCCTGGGACCGACTCGCGCCGTACCGCGCCACCGCGGCCGAGCGCGCCGCAGCGGCCGGCGTTGACGTCGTCGACCTCACCGTCGGCTCGCCCGTCGACCCGACGCCCCAGCGCATCCGCGACGCCCTCACCGAGGCGACCGACGCGCACGGCTACCCGACGAGCGCGGGCAGCGCCGAGGCGCGCGATGCGGTGGCCGCGTGGTTCTCGCGCGACCGCGGCGTGCCCGGCCTGACCCGCGAGAACGTGCTGCTCACGGTCGGCTCGAAGGAGTTCGTTGCGACGGCCGCGTTCTTCCTCGGCCTCGGCGAGCAGGATGCCGTGGTGCAGCCCGAGGTCGCGTACCCGACGTACGAGATGGGCGCGGTCTTTGCCGGTGCGCAGCTCGTGCGCGTCGACGACCCGGCCGACTGGCCAGAGCACACCAAGCTCGTTTGGCTCAATTCGCCGGGCAACCCGAACGGCCGCGTGCTCGACGCCGGTCAACTGCGCGAGGCCGTCGCCCGCGCGCGCGAACTCGGCGCGATTATCGTCAACGACGAGTGCTACGCCGAACTCGGCTGGGATGCCTGGGCCGACCGCCGCATCCCCTCGATCCTCGACCCCGAGGTCGTCGGCGACGATCGCGCCGGCGTGCTCGCCTGCTCATCGCTCTCGAAACGTTCGAACCTCGCCGGGTATCGCGCCGCCTACGTCGCGGGCGACGCGGCCGTGCTCGCGCGCCTGCTCGTCGGCCGCAAGCACGCCGGGCTCATGGTGCCGGCGCCGGTGCAACACGCGCTCGTGGCCGCGCTCGAAGACCCGACGGATGCCCGCGAGCAGTACCTGCGCTACCGGCACCGTCGCGAGGCCCTGCTGCCCGCGGTCGAGGCGGCCGGCCTGCGCATCGACGACTCCGAGGCCGGCCTCTACCTCTGGGCGACCCGCGGCGAGGACTGCTGGCGCACCGTCGAATGGTTCGCGCAGCTCGGCATCGTGATCGGCCCCGGCGAGTTCTACGGCGAGGCCGGACGCGAGCACGTGCGCCTCACGCTGACGGCGTCGGATGCGGCCATTTCCGAAGCCGTTCGGCGCCTTGGCCACTCATCGTTGTAGTGAACGTCAATCACTTCCGGGCACCTGTTGTGCAACCCGTGAACACGGGGTTCGGGCGAGTAGGCTAGACGAGGCGCTGCCCGTCACAAGCGGCTTGTGCCACCTTGCCCCACCTATCCAGGAGGTTTTGTGAGCGAGCAGAACGCGAACCAGGATGCACCGAAGAACGTTGCAACCCTGAACTACCCCGGTGGCACCGCCGAGTTCCCGATTCTTGAAGCAACTGAAGGCCGCGGCGCGATCGACGTGTCGACCTTCATGAAGCAGACCGGGTACACCGCCCTCGACTACGGCTTCGTGAACACGTCGTCGACGCAGTCGAACATCACCTATATCGATGGTGACAACGGCATTTTGCGCTATCGCGGGTATCCCATCGAACAGCTGGCCAAGGGCTCGACCTTCCTCGAGGTCGCCTACCTGCTGATCTACGGCGACCTGCCGAGCGAAAGCGAATACCAGGACTTCGAGCAGCGCGTCACTCGCCACACGCTGCTGCACGAAGACCTCAAGATGCTCTTTGACGCATTGCCCTTCAACGCGCACCCGATGTCGGTGCTCTCGAGCGCGGTCGCAGCCCTCGCGACGTACTACGAGGATTCGCTGTCGGTGAAGGACCCCGAGGCGATCGAGATCAACACGATTCGCCTCCTCGCGAAGCTGCCAGTGATCGCGGCCTACGCCCACAAGAAGTCGGTCGGCCAGGCGTTCATGTACCCCGACAACTCGCTCAGCTTCGTCGAGAACTTCCTCAAGCTGAACTTCGGCAACTACGCCGAGCCCTACGAGGTCAACCCGGTGCTCTCGCGCGCCCTTGACCGGCTGCTCATTCTGCACGCCGACCACGAGCAGAACGCGTCGACCTCGACCGTGCGCCTCGTCGGCTCGACCGAGGCGAACATCTACGCCTCGATTTCGGCCGGCATTTCGGCCCTCTACGGCCCGCTCCACGGTGGTGCGAACGAGGCCGTGCTGACGATGCTCGGCGAGATCCGCGACTCGGGCGACGGCGTCGCTCGTTTCGTGCAGCGAGTCAAGGACAAGGAAGACGGCGTGCGCCTGATGGGCTTCGGCCACCGGGTGTACAAGAGCTACGACCCACGCGCGAAGCTCGTCAAGGAGTCGGCCGACGAGGTGCTCGAGGCGCTCGGCGTCTCCGATCCGCTGCTTGAGATCGCGATGGAGCTTGAGCAGGTCGCTCTCAACGACAGCTACTTCCAGGACCGCCGCCTGTACCCGAACGTCGACTTCTACACAGGCATCATCTACAAGGCGATGGGCTTCCCGACCCGCATGTTCACCCCGCTGTTCGCGATCGGTCGACTGCCCGGTTGGATCGCCCAGTGGCGCGAGCAGAACCTCGACCCGAAGTCGAAGATCGGCCGCCCGCAGCAGCTCTACCTCGGCGAGACCGAGCGCGAGTACCCGCAGGGCCGCGAGTTCATCACCCGCTAGCGCGCATTCGCAACAACGGCGCCCGACTCCCGAAGGAGTGGGCGCCGTTTCTGCGTCCTAGGGGCGCGAGGTACTAGTGCAGGGCAGCGTTGAGCTCGATGCCCTGGCCATCGCGCGAGACGACCTCGACCGCGCCCGAGAGCGAGTTACGGCGGAAGAGCAGGTTCGGGGCACCCGAGAGCTCGACGGCCTTCACCGTTGAGCCGTCGGCAAGGCGAACCTTCGTGCCGGCGGTCACATACAGGCCGGCCTCGACGATGCAGTCGTCGCCGATCGAAATGCCGACGCCCGAGTTCGCGCCGAGCAGCGAGCGCTCGCCGACGCGCACGCGCTGCGTGCCGCCGCCCGAGAGGGTGCCCATGATCGAGGCGCCGCCACCGATGTCGCTGCCCTCGCCGACGACGACGCCCTGCGAGATGCGGCCCTCGACCATCGACGTGCCGAGGGTGCCGGCATTGAAATTGACGAAGCCCTCGTGCATGACGACGGTGCCGGGCGCGAGGTGGGCGCCGAGGCGCACGCGGCCGCCGTCACCGATGCGCACGCCCTCGGGAATGACGTAGTCGAGCAGGCGAGGGAACTTGTCGACGGCATAGACCTGGATGCCCTCGCGGCGCAGCAGCGCACGGCGCGACGCCGCGAACTCGGGGCTCGTCGGGCCGACGTTGGTCCACGCGTTTGTGGGCAGGTGGCCGAAGATGCCGTCAAGGTTGAGCTCGTTGGGGCGCACGAGGAGCAGCGACAGCAAGTGCAGGCGCAGGTATGCGTCCTGCGTCGAGGCGACGGGGGCGTCGAGGTCGATTTCGACGACGACAGGAGTCTGGCGCACGCCTCGGCGCGCATCCACGCTCGCGGCGTCCTCAAGCTCGCGCGGCGCGATCGACCGGTCACGGCCGGCGGGGATACCGCCGAGCTGCGGTGCGGGGAACCAGCAGTCGAGCATCTGCCCGGATTCGGTCAGGGTGGCCAGGCCATCGGCCCAGGCAAGACGTGCGGGGGCATTCGAAGAATCGGTCATGCCATGAAGCCTACCGAGGTCGCACACTCGAGACGCTCTAGACTGGTGCGCATGCCCGCACTCACGACGGATGGATCCCTTGACCTGACCGCAGATGTCGTGGACCTGACGCAGACGATCTGCGACATCCCCTCGGAATCGGGTCGAGAGGCGACGCTCGCCGACACGCTGGAGGAGGCGCTCCGCCGCCTGCCGCACCTGCGGGTGCTTCGCCACGGCAACACGATCGTGGCCTGCACCGAGCTCGGCCGCGCGCAGCGAGTCGCGATCGCGGGGCACATCGACACCGTGCCGATCAACCAGAACCTGCCCACCTCGTTCACGACGCTGAGCGAGTCGGAGGCGGCCTCGGCCGTTCCTGTCGCGAAGCCGGGGGAGTACCTCGTCGGGCGCGGCACGGTCGACATGAAGGCCGGCGTCGCGGTGCAGCTCAAGCTGGCCGCCGAGCTCCGCGAGCCCATCGCCGATATCACCTGGCTCTGGTACGACAACGAAGAGGTCGCGGCCGACGCGAACGGCCTCGGCAAGCTCGCGGCCACGCATCCCGAGCTGTTTGAAGCCGACTTCGCGATCCTCGGCGAGCCCACGAACGCGCGCGTCGAGGGCGGTTGCAACGGCTCGATTCGGGCCGAGGTCGTCACCCGCGGCCGTCGCGCGCACTCGGCGCGCTGGTGGGTGGGCCACAACGCGATCCACGACGCGGCCGAGGTGCTGCGCCGCCTGGCCGACTACGAGCCCGCCGATGTGCCCGTTGAGGGTCTGACGTTCCGCGAGGGTCTCAACGCCGTCGGCGTCACCGGCGGCATCGCCGGCAACGTGATTCCCGATGAGTGCCGGGTGCACGTGAACTACCGCTTCGCGCCCGATAAGTCGCTCGAGCAGGCCGAGGCGCACCTCGCCGAGGTGTTCCACGGCTTCGAGCTCGAGTACCTCGACCGCTCGTCAGCGGCTCGCCCCGGCCTGGATGCGCCCCTCGCGCTCTCGTTCCTCGCGAGCGTCGGCGGCGAAGCCGTCGCCAAACAGGGCTGGACCGACGTCGCTCGCTTCAGCGCGCTCGGGGTGCCCGCCGTGAACTACGGCCCCGGCGACCCGCAGAAGGCCCACGCCGACGATGAGCGTGTGCTCGTGGACGAGATTCGCGCCGTCGAGGCGGGTC
Organism: Gulosibacter sediminis; assembly: GCF_023370115.1. NCBI lineage: Bacteria > Bacillati > Actinomycetota > Actinomycetes > Micrococcales > Microbacteriaceae > Gulosibacter > Gulosibacter sp. ACHW.36C. The sequence continues at coordinate 1,099,402 of NZ_CP097160.1, forward strand.
TGCGTGCTTGGCTGACCGGCGCGGACACGGAGGTCGTTGCTTGAGCATCCGTGCCGCCCTGCCGACCCTGCCCGCGCGCTACGTCTCACCGGCCGTCGATCGCCGCGACTTTGAGATCACGAGAACCCCCGCCACCGGCCCGGTGCTCAACTGGTGGCGCGGCGTGCCCGCCTGGCTCAAGATCGTGCTCATCTACGTTGCGTCGCGCGTGCTGACGACCATTGTGATGCTCATCTACGCGGGCAATCAGGAGGAGACCTGGCAGACGCCGGCCAACCCCGGCTACTTCCCCTTTGCGAATATTTGGGACGGCGACTGGTACACCTACATCGCTTTTGCCGGGTATCCGACCGAACTGCCGGTCAACGAGCAGGGGCTCGTGACCGAGAACGCCTGGGCGTTCATGCCGGTCTATCCGTTCCTCGTGCGCGGCATCTCGATCATCACGACGCTGCCGTTCGAGGTCTGCACGGTGCTCGTGTCGGCCGTCGCCGGCCTCGGCGTCGCGCTCGGCTTCTACAAGCTGCTGCGCCGATTCGTGAGCCAGAACGTCGCGATCTTCGCGGTGACGCTGCTCTGCATCGGCCCGGTCTCGCCGCTGTTCCAGGTGGCCTACGCCGAGAGCCTTCACCTCTGGATGCTCGTGACGCTCCTCAACCTGCTGGTCGAGCGCCGCTGGTTGCTGATGCTGCCGCTCGTCGCGATCGCCTCGCTCACCCGGCCCACGGGCCTCGCGTGGGCCTTCACGCTATTTCTCTACATCCTCTACCGCTACTGGAACCGCTACCGCGCGCGGGTCGAGCGCTTCGACCGCAAGGAGCAGCAGCAGGCGTGGCTCGCGGCGATCTTCTCGGGCATCATGGGGCTTGCGTGGCTCATTATCGCCGCGATCGCGACGGGCAGATTCGACGCCTATCTCGAGACCGAGTTCGCGTGGCGCCGGCACTACACCGGCGGCGTGCACACGCCACCCTTCACCGCCTGGTTCTTCGGCGCCGACTTCTGGTTCGGGCCGGTGGTTGGCGCGCTGCTTGTGCTCGCCATCGTTGCGGTCATGATCATTTGGTTCGGCTCGCGCACGCTGAGCCGCTTCGGCATCGAGATTCGACTCTGGGGCATCGCCTACTTCAGCTACGTCTTCGCCGTGTTCTTCCCGCAGTCGTCGACGTTCCGCCTCCTGTTCCTACTGTTCCCGGCCGCCGCGCCGCTCGCCCTGCCGAGATCCCCGCTCTATCGCGCGCTCCTCTCCCTTGGCGCGTTCCTCGCACAGGTGCTCTGGCTGCACTGGATGTGGTTTGTCATCGGACGCGACTGGACCCCGCCGTAAACTGGCGAAATGGACCCCACCGCAGCCCCCGCATCCACCGATACCGAGCGCTTTCGGGCCGCCCGCGACCTCCTCTTGCGCCACCGCACCGACGCGGCAGCCGCGCAGGCGGAGTTCGCCTGGCCCGAGGTGAGCGACTCCTTCAATTGGGCGCACGACTGGTTCGACGTCATCGCCGACGGCAACGAGACCACCGCGCTCTGGATCGTCGAGGACGACGAGTCCGAGGCGAAGTACTCGTTTGACACGCTGCGCCGCCGGTCGAATCAGGTCGCGCGCTGGCTGCTCGAACTCGGGGTGCGCCCGGGCGACGCCGTCATGCTCATGCTCGCGAACCGCGTCGAGCTCTGGGAGTCGATGCTCGCGGTGCTCAAGCTCGGCGCCGTCGTCATGCCGACCGTCGTCGTGCTCGCCTCGGGCGACCTCGAAGACCGGGTCGAGCGCGGCGAGGCGAAGTGGGTCATCACCGACGAGGCCGACGCTGAGAAATTCGACTGGTTCGAGGGTGACATCAGGGTCATCGCGGTGCCCAAGGCGCGCGGCCCCGAGCGCGTCGCGATCGGCATCAGCAACGACTTTGACCTTAACCGAGAGCGGCACGACTACGCGGCGTCGCAGGGCGTCTCGGATGCGCCGGTCGAGCGGGGTGCGGGCGGCGAGGCTCCTGCGCTGGCCTACTTCACGTCGGGCACGACCTCGAAGCCGAAGATCGTGATTCACTCGCACCGCTCGTACCCGGTCGGCCACCTCAGCACGATGTATTGGATCGGCGTGCAGCCGGGCGACACTCACATGGTGATCTCGTCGCCGGGCTGGGCGAAGCACGCGTGGAGCGCATTCTTCGGCCCCTGGATCGCCGAGGCCACGATCTACGTCGACAACTACGCGAAGTTCGACCCCGACCAGCTGCTCCAGCACCTCGAGCGCGCGGGCGTCAACACCTTCTGCGCGCCGCCGACCGTGTGGCGCATGCTGATCAAGCATGGCCAGACGCAGCGGCCCTCGGGCCTGCGAGAGGCCATCTCGGCGGGCGAACCGCTCAACCCCGAGGTGATTGCGCGCATCCGCGAATGGTGGGGACTCGAGATTCGCGACGGTTACGGCCAGACTGAGATGACGGCGGCGATCGGCAACCCGCCCGGCTCGGTGGTCGCGCCGGGCTCGATGGGCAAGGCGCTGCCGGGCATCCGGGCCGTGCTCGTTGACCAACACACCGACGAGCGCATCCCCGATGACCGGATGCGCGTCGAGGGCGAGGTGTGCATCGACTTGGCCGGCGGCGGGCCGATCTCGATCATGTCGGGTTACTTCGGCAACGACGAGGCGACCGCGGACCGGCGCCGGGGCGGGGTGTTCCACACCGGCGATGTCGCCCAGCGTGACGACTCGGGGCGGCTCACATTTGTGGGCCGCACCGACGACATCTTCAAGTCGAGCGACTACAAGGTCTCGCCGTTCGAGGTCGAGTCGGCGCTGATCGAGCACGAGTTCGTCGCCGAGGCCGCGGTGGTCGGCGCGCCAGACGACACCCGCCTCAACATCACGAAGGCGTACATCCAGCTCGCCCCGGGCTTCGAACCGAGCGCGGACGTCGCCTTCGCGATTCTCAAGCACGCGCGCGAGTCGCTGCCGCCGTTCCTCCGCGCCCGCCGCATCGAGTTCTACGAGCTGCCGAAGACGGCCAGCGGCAAGATCCGCCGGGTCGAGCTACGCGACCGCGAGCAGCAGTTTGCGCGCCGCAACGAGCGCATCCCGAACGAATATCGGGAGTCCGACTTCCCGGGGCTGAAGGGCTAGTACGGCGCTTCGGAAACGAGTTGGGGCGGGTGGCAATTGCCACCCGCCCCAAGTCGTCAGCGGAGTTACTTCGCGGCGTCGATGCGCTCGGCGACGTTCTTCCAGTTGACGATGTTCCAGAAGGCCTTCACGTAGTCGGGCTTGACGTTGAGGTAGTCAAGGTAGAAGGCGTGCTCCCACATGTCGAGCATGAGCAGCGGGGTGACGCCGAACGGCACGTTGCCCTGCTGATCGAAGAGCTGGAAGGTCGAGACGTTGCCGGTCACGTTGTCGCGGCCGAGCACCGCCCAGCCCGAGCCCTGGATGCCGAGGGCAGCCGCGGTGAACTGCGCCTGGAACTTCTCGAGGCCACCGAACTCGGTGTCGAGCAGCTCCTTGGCCGAGCCGGCCGGCTCTTCGTAGTCGGGGGTGAGGTTGGTCCAGAAGATCGAGTGGTTGTTGACGCCACCGGCGTTGAACGCGAGGTCCTTCTCGAGCTTGTTGATGTTCGCGAAGTCGCCCTTGTCGCGCGCGTCGGCGAGCTGCTCGAGGGCCGTGTTCGCGCCCTTGACGTAGGTCGCGTGGTGCTTGTCGTGGTGCAACTCCATGATCTTGCCCGAAATGTGGGGCTCGAGAGCGCTGTAGTCGTAAGGAAGGTCGGGAAGCGTGAACTCAGCCATGAGGAGGCATTTCCTTTCGTAGGGACGCGAAACACGATGTCGCGGGACAAAGCTAATCAACGGGTGTGCCGGATCAACTTCCTCGAGACTATCGCCTGCTTCTTGATGCAACCCGACCGGCCCGAAAATCATTCCCACGCATGGTTTATGACGCAAGTGAAGGCCATTCATCGGCGCCATTGCAGGGAAGTGGGATAATAGAGGTCGTCCCTACAACTACGGAAGGCAGAAGACTCATGGCTGCAATGAAGCCGCGCACTGGCGACGGACCAATGGAAGCGGTCCGCGAGGGCCGACTCATCATCGTACGGGTACCGCTGGAGGGTGGCGGCCGCTTGGTCGTGTCTGTCAACGACGACGAGGCGAAGGAGCTCGCCTCGGCCCTGAGCGGCGCCGTCGAGAGCTAGGTTACTGACGAGCACGAGGGGCGCGTATCCGACCGGATGCGCGCCCCTCGTTCGTTTGCGGCTGGCGGTTAGCGCCTGGCCGGTGTGGTGAGCTGCAGCACGCCGCCGTCGAGGGGCAAAACGCTGCAGATCAGGTCGGGGTGTCGCCCGAATTCGCGGATGAGGGCCCGCAGCGAGTTCGTGACGGGGTCGCGGCGCGCGGGGTCGGCGACCCTGCCCGAATTGAGGGCGTTGAGGGCGAGGATGCTGCCGCCCGAGCGGATGACGCGAAGCGCGTGCTGGAGATGCGCCGCGATGTGCTCGAGGTCGCTCGCGATGAGCACGAGGTCGTAGCTCGACTCGCTCATGCGCGGGAGCACCACCCGTGGATCGCCGCTGATGTTGCGAATCCACGCCGGCGCGTGCCCGGCCTGGAGCAGCGAGCGTCGCTCCTGGTCGAGCCGCTCGGCATCGTCATCAATTGACGTCACGGTAGCCTCGGGCGCGCCGCGGTGAAACGCGCAGCTCGCCTGGCCCGACGTCGTGCCAATCTGCATGATCTGAGTTGCGCTCGTTGCCGCCGCGAGAAACGCGAGGTGGCTGCCCAGGGTGGGGCTCAGCGCGGGGAGCCCCTCCGCCTGCGCATAGCGACGGGCCGCGAGCTGCGCCTTGGACTCGACTGATTGTTCGTCGAGATAGCGCCTTGCCAGTTCGAATTCGGCCATTGCACCAGGCTACCCTGAAGGGTATGGGCGGATTGACGTTCGAGAAACTTCTCGTGATCGCGGTCATCGCCATGTTCATTTTTGGGCCCGAGCGGCTTCCCGGCCTCGCCGAGGGCGCCGCGAAGCTCGTGAAGCGTGCCCGGCACTGGGTTGACGACACGAAGCAGCGCGTTTCCGACGAAATGGGCACGGACTTCACCGAGGAGGACTGGCGCAAGCTCGACCCGCGTCAGTACGACCCGCGGCGCATCGTGCGCGACGCCTGGAACGACGCGGGGCCGGCAGCCAGTTCGGGCGCGACGGCCGGTGCCGCGACCGCAATTGCGGCGGGCAGCGCGGCGGCGACCACGGCCGATTCGGCCCCGAGTTGGGCATCGTCGCTCGGCGCCTCCGCGGCCGCCGAGCAGCTTGTGCCCGGTATGGCGCCGTTCGACAGCGAGGCGACGTAGCCGCGGGTTAGTTCGGCCGCAGGCCGAGCGAGCGACCCGCGAGGCCGCGCGGGCGGGTCGCGAGGGCGCGCGCGGCGTCGCGCAGGGCGATGGCCGCGGGGGCGTCGGGATGCGCGAGCACGATCGGCGTGCCGGCGTCACCGTCGGTGCGCAGCACGGTCGAGATCGGCACCTGGGCAAGCAGGGGAGCGCCGAGGCGCGACGCGACCTCCTCGCCTCCGCCAGCGCCGAAAAGGTCGAGGGTGTCGCCGTTCGGCAGCGCAGCCGGCGAGAGGGTCTCGATGACCCCGACCACGCGCTGGCCGGTCTTCGCAGCGAGCGCGCCCGAGCGCCACGCGACGTCTGCGGCGGCAGGTTGCGGGGTGGTGACGACGACGACCTCACTGCCGGGCAGCAGCTGCGAGAGCGAGATCGCGACGTCGCCCGTGCCCGGCGGCAAGTCGAGCAGGAGCACGTCGAGCTCGCCGAAGAACACGTCGCGGAGGAACTGTTCGAGCGTGCGGTGCAGCATCGGCCCGCGCCAGGCGACGATTTCGTCGGGGTCGGGCAGGAACATCCCGATCGAAACCGCCTTCACGTCGTGCGCGACCGGCGGCAGCATCAGCTCGCCAACCTGTGTCGGCTGCGTGCCCGGCGCCATGCCGAGCAGGCCCGGAATCGAGAAGCCGTAGACGTCGGCGTCGACGATGCCGACGGCGAGCCCCTCGGCCGCCATGGCGGCGCCGAGGTTCGCGGTGACTGTCGACTTGCCGACGCCGCCCTTGCCACTCGAGACGGCAATCACGCGGGTGAGCGAGTCCTTGCCGAACGGATGCGTTTTCGGCCGCGAGCCGCGCATCCGCGTGGTCAGCGCATCCCGCTGCTCGCGGGTCATCACACCCACGTCGAGGTCGTACGGGTCGGTGCCAATCGCGCGCTCGATCGCGGCCCGCACATCCCGCTCGATTTGGGATGCGGCGGGGCAGCCGACGATCGTGAGCCGGAGGTCGATGTGCGCGTGCGTACCCGGCTCGGCCGTGACGCCGCCGATCATGTCGAGCTCGGTGAGGGGACGCCGCAGTTCGGGGTCGATGACGGTCGCGAGCTCGGCGAGGATTCTCGCTTCGCGCGACTCAGTCATGCTTCGCGGTGCCTTCCTGGACCGACACGGGCAGCTCGTCGTCTTCGTCGCCCAGCTCCTCGATGTCTTCGAGCAGCGCGCGGATCTCGGCGCGGATGAAGTCCTTCGACGCGAGCTCGTTCACGAGCATCCGTAGCGCAACAACCTCGCGCGTGAGGTACTCGAGGTCGGCCGTGTTGCGCTCGGCGCGCTGGCGGTCCTGCTCGATCTGGACGCGGTCGCGGTCATCCTGCCGGTTCTGGGCCAGCAGCAGCATCGGCGCGGCGTAGGACGCCTGGAGCGAGAGCGCGAGGGTGAGGGCGATGAAGCCGAGGGCCGCCGAGTCGAATCGCCAGGCCTCGGGTGCGAGCGAGTTCCACGCGATCCACACCGCGACGAACACCGTGAGGATGATGAGGAACGCCGGGGTGCCCATGCCGCGCGCGACCGATTCCATGACGCGGCCAACGAAATCGCCCTTCGGCTGCTCGCGCTGGTCGGTGCGGTCGCGAGACTTCGAGCGCGAGCGGTTCGCCTTCGGTGCCTTGGCCGTCTTGGGCACGCTCAAGAGTTCATCGTTGCGATCGATTTCAGCCACGGTCACCTCCTGGCGGACGCCCCGTGCCGCCGGTGCGCTGGCGCACCTCGGTGGCGATGGGCGTGGGGTTTGCTTGCTTGGGCAGCGAGATCGCGGCCGTCACGGGGCCGAGGCCCTCCGTGTTGTCGTCGGCCGCGGCCTTGGCGCGCCAGTCGTCGGGGAGGATGTGGTCGAGCACGTCGTCGACCGTAATGACGCCGACGAGGCGGTCGTCATCGTCGATGACGGGCAGCGCTACGAGGTCGTACCGCGCGAGGGAACGCACGACGTCGATATCTCGGGTGGAGGTGTGGGCGGGCTCGACGCGGTTGTCGAGGATCGACCCGACGCGTTCGTGAGGCGGGTAGCGCAGGAGCCGCTGGAAGTGCACGAGGCCGAGGTAGCGGCCCGTGGGCGGTTCGTACGGCGAGGCGGTCACGAACACCGCGGTGGCGAGCGCGGGCGCGATTTCGCTGCGGCGAATGAGCACGAGCGCCTCGGCGATCGTCGTGTCGGCCGAGACGATGATCGGATCGGTCGTCATGAGGCCACCGGCCGTGTTTGGCTCGAACTCGAGCAGCATGCGCACGTCTTCGGCTTCCTCGGGCTCCATGAGCTCGAGGAGGGCGGCCGACTTGGCTGCGTCGAGGCGGCCAATCAGGTCGGCCGCGTCGTCCGGCTGCATCTGGTCGAGCACGTCGGCGGCGCGCTCCTGGTCGAAGTGTTCGATGATGACGAGCTGGTCGTCCTCGTGCATCTCTTCGAGCACATCGGCGAGCCGCTCATCCGGCATTTCTTCGACGACGGCGAGGCGACGCCCCTCGGGCAACTCGAGCAGGGCATCCGCGAGGTCGCTCGGCTCCATCTCGGAGTGCGCGGTGAGGAACTGGGTGGCCTGGGCCTCGTCGCCGGGTTCGATGTCGAGCTCGATCTCGTCCCAATCGGCGTAGCGCGTGGGCGCTTTGCCAAAGGTGAACTTCGATGTGCGGGGGAGGCGCAGGTAGAGCTGGCCGATTGACCAATCGCCGGCGTCGTCTTCTTCGATCGCGACGTCCTCGATCGTCGCTCGGACCTTTTTGTCGCGCAGCACGCCGGTGCGGTCGAGTACGTCGGCGAGCACACGAACCTCTTCACCGCGCTGCTCGAAGGTGCGGGTGTCGACCTCGTCCCACTCGACGATGAGCTGCGCTGAGCCGATCGCGGTGACGAGCTGCATCGGCACGAAGACGAGACGGCGCGCACCGCTGGCCTCGACGAGCAAGCCGTTGACGTGGGGCGCGTGTTCGGAGCGGAAATTCACGATCACATCTCGCAGGCGTCCCACCCGATCACCGTCGGGATCGAAGACCGGGGTGTTGGCGAGGCGCGCGACAAAAACCTTCGAAGCACTCACCTGCCCAATGCTAGTGGTGTCCCAGATTCTTCTCCTGATCTGGCGGGATAATTTCGGTATGACATCTCCCGGTCCTGCTCTGAACTCGCAATTCCCGACGCTGCCGCAAGGCCGCACCGTCGGCTCCTACCAGACGTATGAAGCGGCGAAGCACGCAGTCGACGTGTTGATCGCGAACGAGGGCTTCTCGGCGCAGTCGATCTCGATCATCGGGAGCGACCTCAGCTCGGTCGAGCGCGTGACCGGGCGCATGAGCGTCGGTCGCACGGCGCTCAACGGCGTCATGACCGGTGTCATGATCGGTCTGTTCATGTCGCTCATGTGGATGATCGTCAACCCGATCACGAACTTCATCGTGCTCGTCGGCATCTTCCTGCTCTCGATCGCCTTCGGCGTGATCTGGTCGCTCATCGTCTACGCGATGACACCAAACAAGCGCGAGTTCACCTCGATGATGCAGCTCACGGCGGGGCGATTCGACATCATCGTGCCGAACGAGCTCGCGAACGATGCCACGAGCATCCTGCGTGGCGGCCACGCGGAGGGGCAGCGGGTTGTCGCACCGCAGGCTTGGCCCGGTGCGCAGCAACAACAGCAGCAGTGGCCCGGTCAGTCGGTGGAGCCCGGGCAGCCCGCTGCGTCGCCGCAGGCGGGCGCGCCCGAGGCGAGCGGTGAGGATGCGCCGAAGCCGGCAGCACCCGCGGGCCCGCCAAAGACATATGGCGAGATGCAGGATGAGCTGCGGCGCAAGCAGGAGCGTGGCGAAGCGTAGGTCGAGCGGGGCCTGGAACGGCGCGGCACGGAGTCGATCTTCGTGCCGCGTCTTTCTTTGTCCGGAAAGTACTTGACGTGACGTAGTACGTGTGACAAAGTAACTACTACGTCAGACATAGGAGCTACAGATGATCAGCGCAGAAGTGATTCGCGGATATGTGGACGTGCTCGTGCTCGAGTCGCTGCTCGACGAGCCGTCGTACGGCTACGCAATCTCGAAGCGCATCGAACTGCTCGCACAGGGCGAATACGAGCTCAAGGAAACGACGCTTTATTCGGCCCTGCGGCGGCTCGAGAAGGCCGGGGCGATCACCTCGTTCAAAGGCTCCGAGACCCACGGTCGTGCGCGCACCTACTACCGCCTCACCGAGGCGGGGCAACGCAGCTACCGCGACAAAGTGGCCGAGTGGTATCGCACTGTCGACCTCATCCGCCGCTTTATTCGTGACATTCCCGCACCAACCGCATCCAGCCAGCAACAGGGGGCATAGCCATGGACGCCATCACCATCTACCTTGACCACATGTTCCGCGGGCTTCCGCGCACGCCCGATGTTTTGCGCGCCCGCGGTGAGCTCGAGCAGATGAGCCTCGACCGCTACCAGGAACTGCTCGCCGAGGGAGTCAGCGAGAACGAGGCCGTCGGCCGTGTCATCACGCAGTTTGGCAACCTCGACGACCTCGCCGACGACCTCGGCATTCGCACCCACCTCGAGGGCGCGGCCGAGGCAGAGAACGTCGTCTACGTCAGTCGCGAGGAGGGCGAGGCGCTGATTCGCAGCCGGGGCCGCATGGCGTGGCTGATCGGCGGTGGGCTTGCCGTCATCATGGCCGGTCTCAGCGTGAACGTGTTGCTGAGCGCGAGCGAGTCCGAGCTTTCTCCGTTTGGCGGGGGCATCTTCCTCGTGTCGGTCGCCATCGCGGTCGGGCTCTTCGTGGTCGGCGGTATGCAGGGCCAGGAGTTCAAGCACTTCGTGGGCCAGCGCATTCAGCTCGACGAATCGTACGAGCGAGAGGTTCGCGCACGTAAGCGTGCCGGGCAGACGTTGTTTGTGACGATGCTCGTGGCGGGCATCATGCTCATCATCCTCGGCGTCGCTGGCACAGCAACGCTCAATGGGCTCGGCGTCGGCGACGGGGCGGCGGTCTGGATCTTCGTCGGCGTCGCGCTCGGCGTCGGGCTGATCCTGCAGGCCTCGTTGCGTCGCAGCGCGCTCGAGCGACTGCTTGGCGAGGGCAACTTCGCGCTCGTGAACGAGGAGCAGCAGAAGTCGAACTCGATGATCTCGCGCATCGCGGGGCCGTACTGGCTGCTCATGGTTGCCGCGTTCCTCGTCTGGAGCTTCGGCTGGAACGCCTGGCACATCTCGTGGATGGTCTGGCCGGTCGCGGGCATCCTGTTTGCGTTCATCGCCACGCTCATCCACTCGATCCGCAACACCACCGACACCTAACCCCGCCCCGTCTAAGCAGCAGTTGAGTGGTCACTTTTTGTAGTTCTGGCGCCGGGGGCTTCAGGTGGTCAGTGCAACTCCATCGATGAGTTGCTGAAGTCTTTCAGCCGGGGTGTAGCCCTGCAACACGACACGAGGCCGGGAGTTGAGTTGGTCTTGCACCAGCCGCAACTCCCGGTCCGTGACCCGGTTGAAATCCGTGCCCTTGGGAAAGTCCCACCGCAACTGCCCGTTCAAGTTCTCATTACTCGGCCGCTGCCACGGCGAGTGCGGATCACAGAAAAACACCGGACACCCTGTCGCGACCGTGAACTGACGATGCTGCGCCATCTCCGTGCCCTGATCCCACGTCAACGATGCCAACACCGCATCCGCCAGTTGCGCGACCATGCCCGTGAGGACCTCGATCACGGTCGCGGAGTCCCGAACCCCGGGAAGACGCCCGAGCAGACACAACCGACTCGCGCGTTCCATCAACGTGACAATCCCGGAATTGTTCGGGCCAACCACGAGATCACCCTCCCAATGCCCGGGCACCGCACGCCCCGCATGCGCGGCCGCGAGTTGCTCATCACGGTCCGCGAGTCGGTACCCGTCCAACCACGGCCGTTGATTCCGGGCCGGGAGTCTCGACTGGGGCTTGCGGCCGGTACGTTTCGACCGCAACGCGTGTTCGACCTTCAACTCGTGCCGTAACGACCCCGCACCTTGGACGTACAAGGCTTGGTAGATCGTTTCGTGACTGACCCTCATCGCCGCATCCCGCGGGTACTCGACCGGGAGCCGGGCCGAGATCTGTGGCGGGGACACCTGCTTGTTGAGGAACCCGACCACGACCCGCCGTAACCGCGGGTCGTGGTCAAGTTTTCGGGGTTTCGGACGAGCGCGTGCATGGTCTGCACGGTACTGCGCGAGTTTGGCGCTGTACTGCGTTTCTTGCCCCGCGCCCGTGGTCAACACGAGCTGGTAGCGCGAGATTTCTCGCGACACCGTCGCACGAGAGAACCCGATCAATTCCGCGATCTGTGCCTGGGACAGGTCCTGTTCCAGCCCGAGCTGGATCAGTATCCGGTCCCCAAGTTGCAGCCGCCGGCCGTGTCCCGTGCCCGGCGAGGACGCCGGATCGATCGGGTCGGGAAACACCACACTCGAGCGGGTGTCACTGGGTCGCCCTCGTTGCATCCGTACTCCTGCCCATCGAAGCCATCGGAACAACGTTCGCACGCCCACCCCTGGCCACAACTGGCGCGACCGTACCGGAGTGCCGTCTAACACCCGTTCAATCGCCCGAACCCGATCCGCAAGCCGATACATCCAACACCCCTGACAATCAGGGAGTTGCACTCACCCCACGAATCCGCCGGCGGTGAGACTACAAAAAGTGACCACTCAACTGCTCTTGGTTAGCGGTGGGCGGCGAGCCATGCCTCGACGTCGTCGGCCGAGCGGGGGATGCCGGCCGAGAGGTTTTCGGCGCCGGTCTCGGTGACGACGATGTCGTCTTCGATGCGCACGCCGATGCCGCGCAGCTCCTCCGGCACCGTGAGGTCGCCCGGGTGGAAGTAGAGGCCCGGCTCGATCGTGAACACGTTGCCGGGCTCGAGGATGCCGTCGAGGTACATTTCGCGGCGGGCCTGGGCGCAGTCGTGCACATCAAGGCCGAGGTGGTGGCTCGTGCCGTGCACCATGTAGCGACGGTGCGGCTGGTGCTCGGGCTTGAGCGCCTCCTCGAGCGACATCGGCAGAATCCCGCCCCACGCATCCAGCGATTTCGCGATGGAGGCGAGCGCCGTCTCGTGCACCTCGCGGAAGGTGATGCCGGGCTTGACGATGGCGAACGCGTCGTCGGCCGCCTTGAGCACGGCCTCGTAGACGCGACGCTGCACCGGCGTGAAGGTGCCGTCGATCGGCATCGTGCGCGTGATGTCGGCGGTGTAGTACGAATCGCCCTCGACGCCGGCGTCGACGAGAATCAAATCGCCCGGCAGCACGGGGCCGTCGTTCGTTGACCAGTGCAGGTAGCAGGCGTGCGGGCCCGACGCGGCGATGGTCGAGTAGCCGAGATCATTGCCCTCGAGGCGCGCGCGGGCCGTGAACGCGCCCTCGACGACGCGCTCGCCACGCGGATGCTCGGTGGCGCGAGGCAGGGCGCGCAGGATGTCGTCGAAGCCGTTCGAGGTCGCGGCAACGGCGTCGCGCAGCTGCTGCACCTCCCACTCGTCCTTGACGAGGCGGAGCTCGCTGAGTTCCTGCGCGAGCTGCGGGTCGGCCTCGCTCACGTCGCCGCGGGTGGCCGAGAACTCACCGAGGTCGCGGGTCGCGATGTCGAGCTGGGCGCTCACCTGCTCGAGGCTCGGGCGGGGGCCGGTCCAGAACTCGCCGATGCCCGGGTTCGCGTAGAACTCGTCGGTGTCACGGCCCGCGGCCTTGCGGAAGAACAGCGTGACCTCGTGGCCGTCGGCGGTCGGCTCGAACACGAGCAGCGAGCCAGGCACTGTTGCCGAGCCCCAGCCGGTGAGGTGCGCGAACGCCGAGTGCGCGCGGTAGGCGTAGTCGTCGTCGTTCGAGCGCACCTTCGTGTCGCCCGCGGCGATGACGAGGCGCTCACCGTGGTGCAGCGCCGAAATGGCGTCGCGGCGGGCCTTAGCGTACGGAGCCACCTCGGAGCGCGGGGTCGGCTCGTCCTGGCGGGCCTCCCAGCCCTGCGAAATGTAGTCGCGGAAGAACGTCGAACCGGGGGTGGTGCTGCGGTTCGCGTTCTTAGTCTGTGCGTCGCCTTCCGCGGCGGCGCGGTCGTGGTTGCTTGTGGCGGTCTCACTCATACCCCCATTCTCCCACTGGGGGTTGAGTGGTCACTTGTTGTAGTTCTGGCACCGCCAGAACTACAACAAGTGACCACTCAACCCCCTTCTTTAGGAGGCGGGGGAGAGTTCGGCGAAGACGGGGCGGTGGTCCGAGCCGGCGCGGTCGGCCGATGTGACGACCTCGAAGCCGGTGACCTCCCACTGCGACGTCGACATCACGTGGTCGATCGCCGGCACGAGCATGGGCGGCCGGCCACTCGTCCAGGTGCCCGACGAGGCAGCGCCGGCAGCCTGCGCCGCGTCGAAGCACTCGCCGAGGGTCGCGCCATCGCTCGTGCCGAGCCCCCACATGTGGTCGATCGTCGCGTTGAGGTCGCCCGCGAGAATCGTGTTGCCGTCACAGACGGTCGAGAGCCACTCGAGGTCGGAACGCCACTGGTCCATGTACTGCGGCGTCGGGGCGATCGGATGCGCCGCGACGAACCGCGGGCCGTCGCCGCTGACTGGTTCGGCGATGACCGTGGCCAGCGCCGACGTGTCTCCGAGCTCTGAGTTGATTTGGTACTCGCCGAGGTCGGACGAGATGAGAATCGTCGTCTCGGCCGCCGCGTAGCCGGGCGCGCCGCTGTTCGAGAGCACCCACATCGGGCTGCCCTGCTCCGACATGATGCCAGCGATCTCGACGCCCATGTCCTCGGTGGTTTCGGGCAGCACGACGACGTCGGCCTCGCGCTCGAGGGCGAGTTGCGCGATCGTCGGCGAGCCCGGCTCATTGCCAAGCGTGTTCCAACTCAGCACCTTGATCGACCCCTCGACGTTGCTCACCGGCACATTCGTTGCGAGGCCACGCACGAGGTAAATGCCGCTGCCGACGACGAGCACGAGCGTGAGCATGACGGCGGTCGTGCCGAACAGCGCGCGCGTCTGGCGCGAGATGAGCAGCAGGATCAGCACGAGAATCAGCGCCGCGCCGAGGCAGAGCAGCCCTACCAGGCGGAAGGAAATGAGCTGGGTAAAGGGCAGCGTGCGCTGCAAGCCAAACAACTGCGGCCAGATGAGCACAACACCGCAGATGAGAACAACAACACCGAGCAGGCCGCCGATGATGCCCCACGCCGGCGAGATTCGTTTGCGTTTCGACATGACCGCTCAAGGGTACCTGGGCCGGCTGCCGAAAGCGGCGCGTGAACTCGGCCTACCATGAAGCATGAGCACGCGCCCCTTCGACCCCGCCAAGCCGATCGATCTGCACCTGCACTCGAACGAGTCCGACGGCACGGAGTCGCCGGCTCAGGTCGTTCAGGCGGCTGCGGATGCGGGGCTCGGCACGATCGCGCTCACCGACCACGACACGATGGCGGGCTGGGATGAGGCGGGCGCCGCCGCGCGCCGGCTCGGCCTCACGCTCATCCCAGGCATCGAATTCTCGACGCAGATCGAGCTCGCGTCGGTGCACATCCTCGGGTACCTGCTCGACCCGCACGACCGGCACCTCGTTGCCGAACTCGACCGCATCCGCAACGATCGCGTGACCCGAGCCGAGCGGATGGTCGAGGCGATCGGCCGCGACTTCCCGCTGAAGTGGGATGACGTGCTCGCGGAGGCGCAAGAGGGCGCGACGATCGGCCGACCGCACATTGCCGATGCGCTCGCCCGCAAGGGCCTCGTCGCCGACCGCAACGAGGCGTTCGCGTCGATCCTGCACTGGCAGGGCGGGTACTTTCAGCCGCACCGCGCGCCGCATCCGACGCACGCGATCGAGCTCATCCACGAGGCGGGCGGCGTCGCCGTACTTGCGCACGGCGGGAGCCGCGGGCGGCGCGCGATGAGCGACGGCAACTTCCCGAAGCTCGTTGCGGCGGGCCTCGACGGCGTCGAAATCGGGCACCGCGAGAACGACGAGCTCGCGCGGTCGCTGCTGCGTGGTTACGCGCGCAAGCACGAGCTCATCGTGACCGGCTCGAGCGACTACCACGGCGCCGGAAAGCCGAACCAGCTCGGCGAGAACACTACGGATCCCGCCGAGCTGGAACGAATTATTGCGCGGGCCACGGGCACGAAGCCCGTCGTGCCGCACCGAGAACGATAGCGCCTATTCGGCGCTGGTCTCGGCGGCCGCCGAGCCCTCGCCCGAGCCGCCACCGCGGCGGCGACGACGGCGACGACGCGGCGCGCGAGACGGCTCGACACCCTCGGTGGTAGCGCCCTCCGCGGAGGTGCCCTCGCCGCGGGCGCCCTTGGCGGCACCGCCGATCGTGCGCTTGCGGCTGCGCGAACGCGAGCGCGAACGGTTTGCCTCCTTCGGTGGGGTGTCGTTGCCGCGCGTCGACGCGCCGGGCAGGCGACCCTTCGTGCCCTCGGGAATGTCGAGCTCTTCGAACAGGTGTGGGCTCGACGAGTAGGTCTCGCGGGGGTCATCCTCGCCGAGCTCGAGCGCCTTCGAAATGAGCGACCAGCGGTGCAGGTCGTCCCAGTCGACAAACGTCACGGCGATGCCCGAGTTGCCGGCGCGCCCGGTGCGGCCAACGCGGTGCAGGTAGGTCTTCTCGTCTTCGGGGATCGTGTGGTTGATGACGTGGGTGACGTCGTCAACGTCGATGCCGCGCGCCGCGACGTCGGTCGCGATGAGCACATCCTTCTTGTCGCCCTTGAACGCGGCCATCGAGCGCTCGCGCTGCTCCTGGTTCATATCGCCGTGCACGGCGGCGGCCGAGAAGCCGCGGTCGCGTAGTTCCTCGAGCAGCTTCGCGGCGGCGCGCTTCGTGCGCATGAAGATGACGGTTTTGCCGCGGCCGCTGGCCTGCAGGATGCGCGCGATCAGCTCGTCCTTATCGAGCGGATGCGCGCGGTAGACGATGTGGCGGATGTTCTTCTGCAGCACGCCCTCGTCGGGGTCGGTGACTCGGATGTGCACCGGCTGCGTCATGAAGCGACGGGCGAGGTTGAGGATCGGCCCGGGCATCGTCGCCGAGAACAGCATCGTGTGGCGCACCTGCGGCACGGCGGCGAAGATCTTCTCGATGTCGGGGAGGAAGCCGAGGTCGAGCATCTTGTCGGCCTCGTCGAGCACGATCTCGTGCACGTTCTTCAGCGAGATGATGCGCTGGTTCATGAGGTCGATGAGGCGACCGGGCGTGGCGACGATAACCTGCGCGCCGTCCTTGATCTGGTCGATCTGGCCCTCGTAGGCCTTGCCACCGTAGATCGGCACGACGACGGTGCCACGCTGGGCGGCCGCGCGGTCGAGGTCCTCAAACACCTGCATCGCGAGCTCGCGGGTCGGTGCGACAACGAGCGCCTGCACGCCGGGCTCGGGGTTCTTGCCGAGGCGCTGCAGCAGCGGCAGGCCGAAGCCGAGAGTCTTGCCAGTACCGGTCTTGGCCTGGCCGATGATGTCCTGGCCCTTGAGCGCCAGTGGGATGGTCTGTTCCTGGATGGGGAACGCTTCTTCAATGCCGTCTTCGGCGAGTGTCGCGACAAGATCGGGCGCGACTCCGAGTTCAGAAAACTTCACAAATAGCCCTTATTCAGGTGGATCATGGGCGCCCGAAATCTCCAGGGCGCACGGGTGCGGTCGACAGCACCGCGCACCAGCCTACTCCGGGCTGCGATTTCGCATCCCGCGCGTGAGAGGATGACGCCGTGAGTAGTGACGACGAAACCCAGTCCTCGGCTACCGAGTCGAACCCGTTCGCGCAGCTGGCGCCCGCGCCGCAGCACCTCCGAGACGTTGCGGCAGGCACCCTGCGCCGCGCGCGGAGCTCCTTCGGCGACCTCGAACGCGAACTCTCGACGAGCCCCGAGGGCGAGGAGATGGCGCGCATCCGCGAACTCGTGCCGGCACCGGCAAACGGCGAGGACTCCGACCTCGTGACGAAGCAGCTCGACGAACTCTGGGCGCGTGTCAGCGGGCGCAACGCCTACGAGCAACTCCTCTCCCTCTTTATTGTCAACGGCATCGTGCGGGATGCGCTGGTCGGCTTCGGCGAGCTGGGCGAGCCCCCGGTTGACCTCGGCGACGAGCTCGACTGGGCGCCGTGGCACGACGCGATCATCGAAACGCTCAAGGCCCTCTTCGAGCGTGACATTCACGTCGACGACCGCCTCGCGATGTGGGGGCGCCGGATCGCCGGCGACGCCGTCGTGTGGGCCCGCCAACTCGCCGGTATCGAACCGGGCAAGAGCGCCGACTCGCTCGTCGAGGGTGCCGAAGCCGGGGCCGAGAAGTTCGCCGGAGTCCTGCTCGCCAATCACTCGCGGCGCATGAACGCGCTCAAGCTCGCCGCATGAAGACGCCGCTGCCCGACTACCTGAGCGAGACGATGCTCGGGTGCTTCGACGGCGGCGCGGTGGCCGATTACATTCCCGAACTCGCGAATGTCGACCCCGATCAGTTCGGCGTCGCGCTCTGCACGCCCGAAGGAACCCAGTACGAGGCGGGGGATGCCGAGGTCGAGTTCTCGATCCAGTCTGCGTCGAAGCCCTTTGCCTACGCACTTGCGCTCGAGACGCGCGGCGCGGCCGGCGTCGAGGCACACGTCAATGTCGAGCCGAGCGGCGACCCGTTTAACTCGGCGAGCGTCGACGAAGAGACGGGCCGCCCCGACAACCCGATGATCAACATCGGCGCGATCACGACGTACGCGCTCACGGCGCCCGACGACTGGACAGCGGCGGAGCGCTTCGAGCACGTGCGGGCCGGTCTGTCGGCGTTCGCGGGGCGCGAGCTCTCGGTCGACCTCGACGTGTATCACTCCGAGATCGGCACGTCGTATCGCAACATGTCGTTGGCTTACCTCGTTCGCTCGATCGGGCACTTTGAGCTGGAGCCGAGCGAGGTCGTCGCGGGGTACACCCGGCAGTGCGCGATCCGCGTCACCGCGCGCGACCTCGCGGTGATGGGCATGACCCTCGGCACTGGAGGCGTGAACCCGGTAACCGGCCAGCGAGTTGTGAGCGAGGAGACCGCGCAGCGTGTGCTCTCGGTCATGAGCACCTGCGGCATGTACAACGCCTCCGGCGACTGGATGACCGACGTGGGCATCCCCGCGAAGTCCGGCGTCGGCGGCGGCATCTTCGGCGTGCTGCCGGGCCAGGTCGGCGCCGCGACGTTTTCGCCGCGGCTCGACGGCTTCGGCAACTCGGTGCGCGGCGTCGCGCTCTTTGAACGGCTCAGCCAAGATATGGGACTTCACCTCATGGGCGTGCCGCCCGCGAGCGACGCCGCGGTGCACACGTTCACGATCGACGAAGCCCCCGAAACGCGCGTCGTCCTCGCGTTCCAGGGGCCGTTGCGCTTCGCCCAGTCAGAGCGCGTGCTGCGCGCCTTCGAGGAGATCCCCATCAACGAGCTGCCGGTGCACCTCGACTTTTCGCGCGTGACCTCGGCCGACCGGGTGGCCCTCCGAATGATCAACGAGGGCATCCGCCGACTTGGCCTCGACGGACACCCTCTGCACATCGACGACCCGAAGGACGTCCTGCGCCGCGCCTAGCGCTTCTTGAACAGCGTGCCGAACACGCTGCGCACGACTTCCTTCACCGCGCTCTGTGCCGCGCGCGAGCCAAGCACCTCCTCGACAACCGACTTGTCGCGGCGCGAGCTCGTGCGGTTGCGCGTCGTGGAGCCGCGGTTCGCGCGCTCTCGCGCCTTCTCCTCGGCGGCGCGCTCCTTTTCGTCCTTCGCGCGCTGCTTCTCGGCCGCCTCGCGTTCCTCCTCCTCCTGCGCCGCCTTCGATGCGGCGTTCATCTTCTCGGTGAGGATCTCGTGGGCGGACTCGGGGTCGACCGCGGTGCCGTACTTGGCGAGCAGCGGCGACGCCTTCACGGTCGCTTCGATCTGTGCGGCGGGCGTCGGGTCCATCGAACTCTGCGGCGCCCGCATCCGCGTCCAGGCAACGGGGGAGGGCGCGCCCTTCTCGTTCATGACCGTGACGATCGCCTCACCGGTCGCGAGCTGCGTCAGCACCTGCTCGAGGTCGTACCCCGAGTTCGGGTAGGTGCGCACCGTCGCGCGGAGGGCCTTCGCGTCGTTCGGGGTGTGCGCGCGCAGCTGGTGCTGCACCCGCGAGCCGAGCTGCGCGAGCACGTCGTCGGGAACATCCTTCGGTGTCTGCGTGACGAAGAAGATGCCGACGCCCTTCGAGCGAATGAGTCGCACGGTCTGCACGATCTGTGAGACGAATTCCTTCGACGCGTCCGCGAACAGCAGGTGCGCCTCGTCGAAGAAGAACACGAGCTTCGGCTTGTCGAGGTCGCCGACCTCGGGCAGCGCCGAGAACAGGTCGGCGAGTAGCCACATGAGGAATGTGGAGAACAGCTGCGGCTGCTGCGCGACGCTCGGCAGCTCGAGCAGCGAGACGATGCCGCGCCCATCCGCTGCGGTGCGGAGGAATTCGGCGGTGTCGATCTCGGGCTCGCCGAAGAACTCGTCGGCGCCGTTCGCGGCGAAGTTCGTGAGCTCGCGCAGGATCACGCCAGCGGTCTGCTTCGAGACGCCGCCGATGCCCTCGAGCTCGCTCTTGCCGAGGTCGGAGGTGAGGTACTGCAGCAGCGAGCGCACATCGTCGAGATTGACGAGGGGCAGGGCCTGCTGGTCGGCATAGTGGAAGACGAGCCCGAGGCTCGACTCCTGCGTTTCGTTGAGGCCGAGCACCTTGGCGAGCATGAGCGGGCCGAAGCCCGACACCGTCGCGCGGATGGGCACGCCGGTGCCGCGCCCGCCGAGGCTGTAGAACTCGCTCGGGAACGCGGTCGGCTGCCAGTCCTGACCGATCGACTTCGTGCGGGCGAGCAGGCCATCGCTCGATGTGCCCTCGCTCGCGACGCCCGAGAGGTCGCCCTTGATGTCGGCCGCGAAGACCGGCACGCCGGCAGCCGAGAGCTGCTCGAGCATGACCTGCAGCGTCTTGGTTTTACCGGTTCCGGTCGCGCCGGCGACGAGGCCGTGGCGGTTGGTCATCGCCAGCGGGATGCGCACGGGCACGCCGGCGTCAACCTCACCGTTGACGAGCGCGCCGAGTTCGAGCGCGGGCGCGTCGAACGAGTAGCCCGAGCGGATCGCCTCAACGTCTGCGTCGGTGAGCGGGCCGCTCGGTGACTCCGCTTTCGCGTCCGCAGCGGGCGCTTCCAGCGCTGGCTCGGGGGTCGTTTCGGAAGCCTGTCCCTCGACGGCGGGGTCGGCGGCCTGCTGTGCTTCCGCCTCCGCGGCGGCAAGTTCGGCCTGGGCCTTTTCGAGGGCCTCGCGGGCAGCTGCTACGGGATCAACGGAGTCATTCGCCATGCGAACAGACTACGCACGCACGCGACTCCGGTGGCTGAGACGGTCAAGCAGGTCGGCATCGGCCGCAGCACGCTGGCGGGGCAGCGACAGCGCGACGGGCACGGTGACCGCCGCGGTCAAGATGACGAGCAGCGCCCAGATCCAGAACGCGTCGTAGTGGAGCCAGGTGAGCCCGAGCAGGCGAGCGCCCCAGGTCGCGACGACCCACCAGAGGAGGGCGGTGATGCCGCCGAGCGCGGGCAGGAGGGCGCTGCCAACCGCATCCTTCGGCTTCGCGAAGGAATAGCTGATGAGGCCGATGACGATGCCGAAGATGCCGGCGAAGAAGACCTCCATCGCTATGCGACGAATCCGACGCGACGCTGAGCCTCTTCACCGATTTCGACGAAGGCGATCTTCTCGGCGTTCACGAGGAACACGCGGTCGCGGTCGTCGGTGAAGCGCGCGATGCCGTTGTCACTCGCCACCGCGTCGGCAAGCGCCTGCTCGACTTCGGCCGCCGTCTGGTTGGTCTCGAACGCGAGTTCGCGAGGGGAGTGCAGGATGCCAATGCGCAGTTCCACGTCTAGGCCTTTCGTTATGCGTCTTCGCCTGATCGATATGGCGTGTGGCCCTAGCCTACTTGCCGCTCCCATCACATCCGCTCGGCGTTCGCCGGTGGCGTGCAGTCGAGGCTGAGCGATTCATGTCGGTGGGTGCCGATAGCGTTGTGCGCACAGTCCGAGAGGGGTAGGGATGCAGCAGGATGCACGAGAGGCAGCGGGGCCGGCGACGGCACTCGATGCGAGCCAGATCGAGGTGCTTTCGGCAGCCAAAGACCAGTCGTTGAGCGTGCTCGGCGCGCCAGGTTCCGGCCGCACGAGCACGCTGGTCGAACTCGTTGCCGAGCGCGTCGAGGCGGGTCTGCGGCCCGACGAGCTGCTCGTGCTCGCGGCGAACCGTCGCAGCGCTGATCTCTTGCGGGAGCGCGTCCAGCGTCGGCTCGCGAGGGCGACGCGCGGGGCGACGCTCGGCCGCACCCCGGCCTCGATCGCGATGGAGATCATCGCCGACGCGCGAGTGCGCTCGGGCGGGCCGCGGCCTGTGCTGCTCACCGGCTCGGCGCAGGACGACATCCTGTCGGAGCTCATCGAGGGGTATCTCGACGGCACGATGGAACGGCTCGGTCGCCGACTGCCCTGGCCCGAGTGGTTTAGCGCCGACACCATGTCGCTGGCCGGATTCCGAGGCGAGCTGCGCGACCTCATTACCGCCCTCACCGAGCGGGGCATGAGCTCCGACGACCTCGCCGCGCTCGCCCTCGAGCCGGGGGCGGCCGTGCCGACTGGGCAACGCCACCGTGCGCTCTGGGCCGGGGCCGCCGCGCTCATCCGCGACTACGAGAACTCGCGCTTCGACCGCTCGATCTCGGGCGCCGACGAGCGTGAGGCGTTCGACACGGCGAGCGCGCTCATGCTCGCCACGCAGCTGCTGTCGCGCCGCACGCTCGGCCGAACCGGCGTCGACGTGTTCGACGGGGTGCGCCTTGTCTGCGTTGACGATGCGCAAGAACTCACCGAGTCAGCCCGCGCGCTGGTGGCCCAGTTCGAGCGACAGGGCGCCCGCATCGTCACCTTCGGCGACCCTGACACGGCCACGGGCAGCTTCCACGCCGGCCACGCGGCATTCGCGGTGAACTGGCGCGATGCGGGCGATCCGGCGCCAGCGACGCTCACCCTGCAGCAGCAGTACCGACACGACGAGGTGCTTCGCGGCGTGGTGGCGCGCGCCGTGAACGGCCTGCCGCCGCTAGGCGCGAGCGACCGCCGACGCACCGGCCCGAGTGAGACGGTAACCGCGGCGGGCCGTGCTGAACACGCCGTGCTCGAATCGGCGAACCACGAGACCGAGCTCATCGCCGGTTACCTGCGGCACGCGCACCTGATCGATGGCGTGCCGTGGAGCGACATGGCCGTGATCGCGCGCAACTCGACTCGGCTCGAGGCGCTGAGCCGCGGTTTCGACCGGGCCGGCGTCGCCGCGCAGGACTCCGCGCCGATTCCAGCGGCGAACGATGCGACCGTCCGGGCCATCCTCACGATGGCCGCCGGTATCGTGCGCGGCGAGTTTGCCGAGGAGGAGCTGTTCTCGGTGTTGGCATCGCCCCTGTACCGCGTTGACTCGCTCCTGCTGCGGCGCCTGCGTCGGGCCTGCTACCTCGCCGACCTCGGCATTGGCGACACCCCCGGCCTGGGCCGCGGCGGCGGCGAGGTGCTCGCCGATCACGTCAACGCCGCGCTGCGCGGTGGCTCGGATGCGTCGGCGCAGGCCGCGATCGACTCGCTCGCAGCCTCGGCGGCGGCGCATGCCGCGCGTTCGGTCACGAAGCTGCTCGAGGCACTCGGGCGCATGAACGTGGCCCACACCGCGGGCGCGACGATCGACGCCGTGCTGTTCGAGGCCTGGGCGGATGCGCGGCGCGAGCAGCGCTGGCGCGATATCGCCCTCGGCGTGGGCGAGGACGCGGTCGCGATGAACCGTCGCCTCGACGCGGTGGTCGCCCTATTCGATCGGGCCAAACGAGTGGTTGAACGCGAGCCCACCGTCTCGCTCGACGGCTTCTTGGTGGATTGGCAGCGCGACTCGGTCGTCGACGACTCGCTCGCGCGGCGGGGCGCGATCGACGCCGTCACGCTGACGACGCCGGCCGGTGCGATCGGGCGCACGTGGCGCGTCGTCGTGGTGGCGAGCATCAACGAGGGTGCGTGGCCCAACCTGCGCGTGCGCGACTCGCTCCTCGGCGCCGGCCGGCTCACCGAGGCACAAACTGCGGCCGAGGCACCCACCCACCTCGACCGGAGGGCGGGCGTGCTCGCCGACGAACAGCGGCTGCTCGCCGCGGCCGTGTCGCGCACCACCGAACGGCTCCTGCTCACCGCCGTGCGCGACGACGAGAACGCGCCGTCGCAGTTCGTGCATCGCCTCGGTCTGCCCGAGCTCCCGCCTGGATTCGCCTTCACGGGCATCGAGGGGCTCGAATACGCGCACCTCAGCCTCGATCAGCTCGCTGCTCGGCTCCGGCGCGAGGCCGCGGGCTGCGCGCCGCAACAGCGGGCCGAGCGCGTCGCGGCGCTCGCGCAGCTCACGCGGCACGGGGTCGAGGCGGCAGACCCGGCGAACTGGTTCGGCATTCACGGTCGTTCGACGACCGCGCCCCTCGTCGCGCCAGCCGAGCACGCGCTGCACCTCAAGCTCTACCCGTCAGGCATCCAGTCGTTCAAGGAGTGCTCGGTGAACTGGTTTATTGACCAGCACGCGGGCGGTGCCTCGAACCTCGCGATGTCGCTCGGCACGATCATCCACAGCGCGGCCGAGCACGAGGCCGACTTCGCCACCCTGGAGGCGATGATCGAGTTCACCCTGCACCAACTCGAGCAGCTCGAGTTCGACGCACCGTGGCTGCTCGCCTCGAACCGGCAGCTCATTCGCGACGCGACAATCTCCCTCTGGGACTACCTCAAGCGCGAGGGCGTCACGCCGCTGGCCGGGGAGCGCGCGATGCTCCTCGAACTCGAGCGCCCCGCGCACGACGAGCAGGGCACCGACGTCGAGGTGCAGATTCGCGGGCGGATCGACCGCATCGAAGAACACCGTGACACCGGCATCCGCATCGTCGACTTCAAGACCGGCACGACCGCGCAGACGAAGGCCGACGAGAACGACCAGCTGCGGGCGTACCAGGTGGCCGCGCTCCGAAACGGCATCAGTGAGTTCGACCTCGGCGGCATTGCCCTCGAGGGTGCGGCGTTGGTGTACCCCCGCATCGCCAGCGGCCGGGGCAAATCGAAGGTGCCGTGGAAGGTCGTCCTGCAAGAACGGCCGACCGAGAACGACGTCGACGCGGCGATCGATGAGTTCGTCACCGTTGCCATCCAGCAGGCGGCGTACCAGCTTGAGGGCGATGCGCCCGATACTTCCGCACCTGCGCAGTACTTCTACGAACCCGAGGGGCACTGCCTTGACGGCTCCCGCTCCTGCCTAATTCACGCCATCGGAGAGGTCACCGAATGAGCCCGATCACGTTCGAGCAGCTCGCCGAGCTCACCACGAAGCCCGGCGACACCGTGCACCCGATCACCGACGAGCAGCGCGGCATTGTCGATGCGCCGCTCGCGCCGACCATCGTGACCGCCGGTGCGGGAAGCGGCAAGACTCACACGATGATGCTGCGCATCCTCTGGCTCGTCGCGAACCGCGGAGTCGCACCCTCAGAGGTGCTCGGCCTCACCTTCACCCGCAAGGCCGCCGGCGAACTCCGCGAGCGGGTCGAGGCCGGGCTCGAACGGCTGCGGCTCGCCGGGCACATCGACGTCGACGAGTTCAACCTGCCGCAGGTGTCGACCTACAACTCGTACGCGAGTGACATCTACAAGCAGTACGCCCTGCTCGTCGGCCGCGAACCCGATGCCCTGCTGCTCGACGAGCCGAGCGCATTCTCGCTCATGCGCTCGGTCGTGCTCGCCTCCGACGACCCTGGCCTCGAACGCCTCGGCACGACTTCCGTTGGCTCCGTCGCAGCAAGCGCCCTCAAGATCGCGCGGGCAATGCGCGAGAACGGCCGCAACGCGCGAGAAGTCGCCGACTACGCCGCCGAGGTTGCCGCGGCCGCCGACGAGATCGAGGCACGCTCCGCAAAGCCCTTCACGCAGGCCCTGCGCGGTACGAACCTCCAGCTCGAACGACTCGACCAACTCTCGGTGTATGCCCGCCTCGCCGAGGTCTACGAGGCGCGCAAGGTCGAACTCGGCGCGATTGAATTCACCGACCAGGTGGCCTACGCCGCGCAGATCATCGCCCTCGACCCGGCGATCGCCGAGGAGGTGCGGGGCGCCACGCGTCAGGTGATTCTCGACGAGTATCAGGACACCTCGGTCGGCCAGACTCGACTGTTCGCCGAGCTCTTCGGCCAGCAGGCGGTCATGGCCGTGGGCGACCCGAAACAGTCCATCTACGCCTGGCGCGGCGCGAGCGCGGCGAACATGAAGCGCTTCGCAGCCGACTTCGCGAACGGCAGCGAGTACCACCAATTCACGCTGACGACCTCGTGGCGCAACGACCGCGAGATCCTGCGCGTGGCCAACACGATCGCGGCGCCTCTGCCCGCCATCGAGCGCGGCGAGGAGCTCAAGGCCGCGGCGAAGGCGGGTGAGGGCGAGGTGCACATCCGGCACTTCCTCACCGAACCCGACGAGGCCAAGCACGTCGCCGAGTGGTTTGCGGGCAAGCTCGAACAGGCACCGGATGCGACGGGGGCGGTGCTCGTGCGAGCCCGCAGCAGCATGGCCGCATACGCGCAGGCCCTGCACGAGGCGGGCGTGCCCCACCAGGTGATCGGGCTCGGCGGGCTCGTGCGCACGCCCGAGGTCGTCGACCTCACCTCGCTGCTGCGCGCCGCGGCAGACGAGTTTGCGGGCTCCGAACTCCTACGTCTGCTGTTGGGCGCCCGCTTCGAGCTCGGCCTCGCCGATGTGCACCAGCTCAGCGAACTTGCCGGAGCGCTCACCCGCCTCGGGGCCGACGGCCGCAAACTCGACGAGCAGCGCAGGCGTGCCGTGCGCGACGACATTCGCGACACCGAGACGGGCACTTCGCTCGCCGAAGCACTCGAGTTCGTTCGCACGGCGACCTCCGAGACCGTGCGCAGGTTCGTGCCCGAACTCACGGACAAGGGAGAACGCCGGCTGCGCGACGCCGGCACGCTCATCAGCCGGGTGCGCGGCGCCATGGACCTCCCACTCGTCGACTGGGTCACGACGACGATCTCGTTGTCGCGGCTGCGCATCGAGACCGCGGCGAACCCGCGCAACGCCGTTGCGGCCGCGAACCTCGACGCCTTCGTCGAGGCCGTGGTGCAATATGCCTCGGCAGTGCCCGACGCCGACGTGCACGAGTTCCTCGACTGGCTCGAGCTGACCTTCCGCGACGACCAGCTCGCCGAATACTCGCCCACGCCGCCCAAGCAGGGCATCGTGCAGCTCACGACGATCCACTCCGCGAAGGGGCTCGAGTGGGACTACGTCGCCCTCGGCAATCTCGCGAAGGGCAAACTGCCTGGCCCACAGGGCGTCAACCAGCTCGTGGGCAGCGGCCAGTTGCCGAATGCGCTGCGAGAAGACCGCGAAGACTTGCCGCACCTGCCCTTGGGCAAGATTGAAACCGACGAAGACCTGAAGTGGCACTTCAAGGGTGCTCCGACCCATGACCGCGCGGGCGCAGGGAACGAGCGCGAGCAGCCGTTCGTGACGCAGAAGTTCCTCCAGCTGATCCGCGAGGACCGCCGCCTCGCCTACGTCGCGATGACCCGGGCGAAGCACGGGCTGCTGCTCACGAGCGCGCGCTGGAAGGCCGGCCTCAAAACACCGTCGACGCCGTCAATGTTCCAGCTCGAACTTCGTGATTCACTGCCGCTCGAGCACACCGAGTTCGACGCGCCCTGGGCTCGCATCGACGATAAGCCCGTGGTGTTCACGCTCGCGCAACTCGAAGAAGAGAAAGACGAAGACCTCAAAGCAATCAAGGACGCACTGTCGACGAATCCACTCGAGGGTGACGCCGTACCGCAGGCATGGCCGCCGTCGCCGATGGCGCGCGGCGACCTCGCGACCGCGACCGAGCTCGCGAGCGCGGTGGGCGCGGCGGCCGAGTCGGCTGAGGTCGAGTCGCCCTACGACACGCTCATCGAGCTGCTCGTCGCCGAGCGCGAGCAGGCGAACAGGCCGCCCGAGCTTCGGCTCCCGTCGCGATTCGGCGCCTCGCTGCTGCACGACCTGTTCGACGACCCGGCGGCGATCGCCCGCAATGCGGCCCGGCCGATGCCGAGCCGGCCCTACCGGGCCACGCTCGTGGGCAACCTCTTCCACAGCTGGGTCGAGAGCCTCTACGAGGACGTCGCTGGCGGCGGGGCCGCGCTTGAGGGCGCCGACCTCGATGACGCCGACTTCAGCTCGGCCAGCCTGACGCAGCTCGACGACGACGACCGGCAGCGGCTCGAGCAGCTGCAGTCGACCTTCCTCGCGAGCCGGTTCACGGCGGGCGGCCGCCGCCCGAGTGCGGTCGAATTGCCGGTGGACGCGCCGCTCGGCGAGTTCACGGTCGTGAACAAGATTGACGCCGTCTACCGCGATGATGACGGCACCATCGAAATCGTCGATTGGAAGACCGGCCGGGCGCCGCGCACCGCGGAGGAGCGCCGTGGGCGCGAGTATCAGCTCATGAGCTATGCCCACGCCTACGCGGCCAGCTTCGACGAGCCGATCGAGCGCATCCGGGCCACCCTCTATTACGTGGCCGACGACTTGGAGATCAGCGTGACCGAACTCCTCAGCGTCGACGAACTCGTGGAGCTCCTGCGGGATGCGCAGGGGAGGGTCGCGCAGGCGGGCTAGAGCCCGTCGCGCTCCGACGCGGCCGACGGCGCTTCCTCAGCCTCAGTGGGGAGGTCGTCGTCGGGCTCGTCGCCGAGGTCCTCGGGCGCGCCCTCGGTCTCGGCACGGCGGCGCTGGAACTGCTGGGCGCGGGAGCGGTCGCCGGCGTTGGCGAGCAACTGCTGCACCTCTTCGAGGTCGAGCACGGGCAGGGTGTCGTGCCGCAACTCGGACTCGTCGAGGCTCCGAACGCGAGTGACGAGGCCGTCGAGCAACTGCTCCGCGTCGGCCACCACCTCGGGGTTGCGGTGCTCTACGCCGAAGAGCAGCCAGCGCGCGAGCTCAAGCTCGGCATAGAGCAGGGAGCGCTGGCGCAGCTGCCGGTCGACCGAGGCGCCGCGCGCATCGGTGTACTCGTCGAGGAGGGCGCGCATCACGGCGCCATCGAGGGTCTGTACCCAGCGGATGTCTGCCGCCGGGTCGCCGATGCGCAGGTCGCTCCAGCCAAGCACGCCCGAGACTGTCGCCCCGGTCACTAAGAACGATGAGCGCTCGAGCGAGCCGTGGATCACGCTCGGCGAAAACTCCCACAGCTGCGGGTCGTCGACGGCGCTACCCCAGCGGTCGGCGAGGGCGCCGGGCAGGCGACCCGTCGCATCCGCTCGGCGGATGAGCGTCTCGGTCGACTCGCGCACGTCGGCGGCCGACCACTGCTGCAGGCCGGCATCGACGAGCGTCTGCTTCGGCAGGCCGTGGATGGCGGCGATGGCGCGCCCGATTTCGGGCACGAGCTCGGAATCGAAGTCCATCGGGGTGCGGTCGGCCGGCGAGCCCTTCACGAACGAGTACACCGCGAACGGCGGGTCGCTGCGAAGGCTGCCGCCGAGTTCGCGGGGCACGTCGAAAGGTAGGCGGGCCCGCACGCCGGGCGTGAGCGCGCGCAGCGCGGCGCTGCGGCTGCGCAGCTCCTGGGCGGCCGACGGCGATGCGGCGCGGCGGACGAGCAGGTTGCCGTGGTCGCGCGTGCGCAGCAGCGCCGAGTCGTAGTCGTGGGTGTCGTCGTAGCCCCAGTCGGCCGCCTCATTGACGTAGAGGTTCTCGATGGCCGCGGTCGCGAGGCCGGCAAGCTGGAGGAACTGACCACTCATAGCCGAAAGCCTAGGGGGAGGGGATCCAGGAGCCGCGTTGCCACACCGACCTAGGATGGCTACATCATGAACGAGTTTGTCGATCGCCTTGCCCTGTCCCGCGCAGCCCACGATCGTGACGATGCCCATCGCGGCGACGCGACACTGCTCGAACACCCGGATGCGCGCATTCTCGTACAGCGACGCGACGCGACCCTCGTCGGCGAGGCCGCGTCGGATCGCGCGCTGCAGCTCGATCTTCGCCCCGTCGAGCAGCTCGGCGGCGTCGAGCAGCTGCGCGAGGGCCCGGCCGTGATCTACCTCGGCAAGCTCACGGAGCCGCGCGGGAATCCGGGCGGCCGCGTGGACGCGGCCGGCACCCCAATCTTTGCCGTCGCGATCTCCGACTTCGAGGCGGGCGAACTCGAGCCCGACAGCGAGCGTTGGGCGAACCTCCGCGAGCGTGGCGCCGACTTCGACGATCTCGACACGGGCCTCGCAGCGCAGGCGCTCGCCATGCGCAACTTCCACTCTGCCCACAGGTTCTCGCCGTCGACCGGCGCCCGCGTGGCGTCCGAGCACAATGGCTGGGTGCTCCGCGGAGAGGAGGGCGGCGACCCGACCTTTCCCCGCACCGACGCGGCTATCATCGTCGGCGTCATCGACCAAAACGACCGCATCCTGCTCGGCGCGAACGTGAACTGGACCCCGAAGCGCTACTCGGTGCTCGCGGGCTTCGTCGAGCCGGGCGAGTCGCTCGAGCACGCCGTGATTCGCGAGGCCGCCGAGGAATCGGGCGCGCGTGTGCGCAACCCGCGCTACCTCGGCTCGCAGCCCTGGCCGTTCCCCGCGAGCCTCATGCTCGGCTTCCTCGCTGAACTCGACCCGAGCCAGGACCCGGCCGAGGTCGTCGGCGACGGCGTCGAGATCGCGGAGGTGCGCTGGTTCACCCGCGAGGAAATCGTCGACCACGTCGATCAGCTGCCCGGCCGAATCTCCATCGCCCGCGCGATTATCGAGGAGTGGTATGGCGGACCGATCGGCTGATTCAGCCGGCGCCAGCCTGCTCGCCGATCTCAACCCCGCCCAGCGCGAAGCGGCCCTCGCGGTCGTCGGCCCCGTCTGCATCCTTGCCGGGCCGGGCACCGGCAAGACCCACACGATCACGCGGCGCATCGCGTACGGAGTGCGCACTGGCGTCTATGCGCCGGACCGCGTGCTCGCGCTCACCTTCACGAACCGTGCCGCGGGGCAGCTCCGCGGCCGACTCGGCACCCTCGGCGCGTCGGCAGTGCAGGCCCGCACCTTCCACTCCGCGGCGCTGCGACAGCTGAGCTTCTTCTGGCCGCAGGTGGTGGGCGGCAGCTTCCCGGGCATCGTCTCGAGCAAGTCGCCCATCATCTCGGAGGCCGCCGACCGCGCCGGTGTGCGGCTGAGCCCACCCCTGCTGCGGAAGGTCGCCGAGCAGCTCGAGTGGCGCAAGGTATCGGAGCGTACGCTCGACCAGTTTGGCGAGGACCTCGCCTCGGGCCGACACCCGAACGAGACGGGCCTGCCCGCCGAGCAGCTCCACGACCTCGCGGTGCAGTACGAGCGGGCGAAGGAGTCGCGGCACCAGCTCGACTTCGAGGATGTTCTGCTCGCGACCGCGGGCATGCTCGAGAGCGAGCCCTGGATTACCTCACAGGTGCGGTCCCAATACCGCTTCTTCGTCGTGGACGAGTACCAGGACATCTCGCCGCTGCAGCACAAGCTGCTGCGGCTGTGGCTCGGCAATCGCCGCGAACTCTGCGTGGTCGGCGACCCCGCCCAGACCATTTATTCGTTCGCGGGTGCGAACGCCGACTACCTCACCGGGTTCTCGAGCGAGTTCGCCGATGCCCGAGTGATTCGGGTGGACGGTTCCTACCGTTCGACGCCACCGATCATCGCTGCGGCAAATGAGCTCGCGAAGCACATCTCGCACGCGATTCAACTTGACCCCCTGCGGGCGCACACGGGCAAGTTCCCGCAACCCGACGTCCGCTCGTACGAGAGCGATGAGGCCGAGGCGGCGGGCGTGGCCCGGAGCATCCGCCACGACCTCGAAGCGGGGCGTGCCCCCGGCGACATCGCGATTCTCGTGCGGACGAACGCGCAGGTCGGCGTGCTCGAGCGGGCGCTCGAAGCGGTCGACGTGCCGTTCCGGCTCGCGGGCGGGATGCCATTCTTCCGCCGGCCGGAGGTGCGAGCCGTGCTCGCGGGGCTGCACGCGGCGGTCGTGGCGGGCCAGGATTCGGGTCCACTGTTTCAGACCGTGAGTAACGTGCTTCGCTCGCGGGGCTGGCAGCAGCAGCGCCCGGTCGAGCCCGGCCCGCTGCGCGAGGCCTGGGGCGCCATGGATGCGATTATGCGTTTCGCCGATAAGGCCCATGCGGGCACGACGCTCGCGGAATTCAGCGCCGAGCTCGAGTCCCGCGCCGCGCACCAGTTTGAGCTCCCAATCGACGCCGTGACGATCTCGACGATGCACGCGGCCAAGGGCCTCGAGTGGGACCACGTCTACGTCGTCGGCCTGCGCGAGGGGCTCCTCCCGACCACGGCCGCCGCGAACGAACCCGAGCTCGTCAACGAA
Source organism: Gulosibacter sediminis (assembly GCF_023370115.1). Taxonomy (NCBI): domain Bacteria; kingdom Bacillati; phylum Actinomycetota; class Actinomycetes; order Micrococcales; family Microbacteriaceae; genus Gulosibacter; species Gulosibacter sp. ACHW.36C. The sequence continues at coordinate 1,131,271 of NZ_CP097160.1, forward strand.
GAGCGTCGCTTGTTCTACGTGGCGCTCACGCGAGCTCGAGACCAACTGCACCTATCGCATGCGCTGGTGCAGCCGCCAACGCGCTTTCTGCCGGAGCTCGGCAACCGCATCCGGATTGGAACTCCACCTCTGCACCATCCCGACGCAGACCGGTAAGGCGTTCGCGCCGGAACGCGAGCCCCTCGCCTGGGGCAGGATGCACGCCGGCGAGGAAGGGGCCGACGCTCTGGGCAGCGACGACCGCGGCGAGCCACTCGAGCTCGAGCGGCGGATGCGGCGGCGGCAGGTCGTGCAGTTGCGTGGCCGTCGCGATCCACATTTCGTCGTCGGCTGCGTTGCGGAGGTCGTCGCAGCGCAGGCACGGGGTTCGGCCCGGCAGCACGAACGGCCCGAGCAGGATGCCGTCGTCGTCCCTCGCGACGACGAGATGAGCGAGGTCGTCGGCCATGAGCGGCAGGTACCGGCGGGGTGAAAGTACCCGCTCGGCCACTTCGACCACGAGATCGGTGTCGGCCGCCGGTCGCGCCTCGGCCGCGGCGAAGACGACGTGGTGCCCGCGTCGCGCGAACTCGGCCGCGATGCTCCGGGCGAAGGCCGCGGCCGATGCTGGGGTGCGCACCAGCACGCGGGCGCGCCGGGCGGGGTGCTCGGCAACTGGTGAGCACACCGACAGCAACGCATCGACGAGGAGCTCGTTGGCGCGCTTTCGGTCGGGATGCGTCGCGGCGATGCGCTCGAGGAACTCCCGCTCGGCGCCTTTGCGGAGCTCGGAGATGAGGTCGTGGGTGAGCTGCGTGTCGGCGACCGTGACGGCGCGCACCACCCCGCCCACGCGGACCCGGTCGTTGCCGACCCAGGTAACGGGGGTGTCTGCGGCGAGTCGATATTGCACCCTCGCATCATTGCGAAAAAGAGCCGGCGCCCGTGGAGTTATCCACAGGCGCCGGCTCAGGCGTGCTTGCTACTTCGTGTCGTCGTCGCTGTCGCCGACGTCGCCGCCGGCAGGCGCATCGCCGAACGAACCGGGGTCGCCGAGCAGGCGGGCGAGATCGTTGTCGAGCTCATCCGGCTCGGCGCCGCCGCCCTGCAGCCGCTCGACGAGGGCGAACGGGTCGTCGATATCCTCCGCGCCGGGAAGCGCGTCGCGGTGGTCCCAGAGCGCGTCGCGCCCGGCGGCGCCGAGCTTCTCGGTCACGAGGCGCCACATGCTCATCGCCTCGCGCAGGCGGCGCGGCCGCAGCTCGAGGCCGACCAGCGAGCCGAAAGCGTGCTCGGCGGGGGAACCGGTGGCACGGCGGCGCCGCACCATCTCGCTCAGCGCGCCGGCGTTCGGCAGGCGGCTCGTCGCATCCTCGGTCACGACGTCGACCCAGCCCTCGATGAGCGCGAGCACGGTCTCGAGCCGCTCGAGCGCCTGGTCCTGCTCGGGGGTGCGGGGCGGAATCAGTTGGCCCGACTTGAGCACGAGCTGAATCTCCTCAGGGTTCGACACGTCGAGCTCGCGAATCGTCTCCTCGATGCGATCGGTGTCGATGCGGATGCCGCGGGCAAACTCGGCGATCGACGACACGAGGTGCAGTCGCAGCCAGCGCGCGTGCGCGAACAGCTGTGCGTGCGCGAGCTCGCGCAGCGCAAAGTAGATGAGCACCTCGTCGCGGTCGAGCTCGAGGTCGGTCGACCACTCCTGCAGGTTCTGCGGCAGCAGCGCGGCCTTGTGGTCAGGCAGCACCGGCATGCCGATGTCGCCGCCCGACAGCACCTCCTTCGCGAGCTGACCGAGCACCTGGCCGAGCTGCATCGCGAACATCGACTGGCCGAGCGAGCGCACGATCGGGCCGGAGCGCGCGACCATGTCCTTCATCTCCTCCGGTGCCTGCTCGGCGAGCACCTCGACGAGGGCATTCGAGATGCTCGTGGCGACTGGGTTCGTCAGCTCCGCCCAGCCATCGAGGGTGAGCTCAAGCCACTCGTAGCGCGTGATTGTCTGCGGGATGCCCGAGAACGCGCCGAAGGATTCACCCATGGCGTCGCCGAGCCACAGGCCGGCGACCTGAAACGCGCGGTCGTACGCGCGCGCATCCTCGTCGTCGACCTCTTCGTTCGGTGTCGCGGCCCGACGGGCGGCGTCACGCACGAGGTTCCAGTCGACCCCGTCGGTCGGGTTCTGCATCGCCTGCTGCAGCTGCATCAGCATGTGCGCGAGCGCCTGCGGGTCGGCGGGCAATCCGGCGGCACCGGCAAGCTTGTCAGAGTCGATCCCGCCGCCGCCGAGCATCTGCTCAAGCATCCGTCGCATTTCCTCTTCGGGCGAGCGGTTGTCGTCCTCGTTGTTCTGGGGGCCATTGCTATTCGGCATCGGCTTCGTTCCTCTCAGGGGTTCGCTCTAGAGTAGCCAGGGTGCCCCTGGTGGCGCCGGGGAAACCGGCTCCGTTCACCGAGGGCGATCAGCCATCTCGCGAAAGCTCATTCATGACCGCAAGCCACCAGCATCCCGAAGCCGCAACGCCCGACGGGATCGGTGACGAGAAACCAGTGCGTCGCCGCTGGAGTCGGGAGCGGTTCGGGCGCTGGTGTCTGATTCTCGGGGTCGTGGCCCTCGTCATCCTTGCGGTTTCGCCCGCGCCCTATGTCATTCGTCAGCCCGGCCCGGCGTTCAACGCGCTCGGGCAGGAAGAGAACGACGACGGCACGCAGCAGGACGTCATCCAGATCTCTGGTGCCGAGACGTACGACACCGGCGACGGCTCGCTCTACGTCATGACGGTGAACATCGTTGGCAACCCGCAATCGCAGCCGAATTGGCTCCAGGTGCTCGGCGCCTGGCTGACCCCGGGCAAGGACGTGCTGCCGGTGGAGGCCTATTACCCCGAGGGCACGACCGTCGATCAGCGCAACGAAGAGTCGGCGCTGATGATGACGCAGGCGCAGGACACGGCGATCGCGGCGGCGCTCACGGAGCTCGACTACGACGTCACCGAGCAGATGAGCGTGGCCTCGGTCGGCGAGGATGCGGCGGCCGCCGGCAAGCTCGAGGTAGGCGACGTCATCGTCACGATCGATGGCATGCCGATCACCAACACCGAGGAACTCAGCGCGCTCGAGCTGACGGAGGACCCGACCGAGGTCGTGTTTACGCGCGACGGCAAAGAACACAGCGTTGAGATCACGCCGCAGCTCACCGAGACCGACAATGGCGAGGTCCCGCTGCTCGGCATCCAGCTGCAGTACGAGTATGAATTCCCGATCGACGTCTCGATCGACCTCGGCGACGTCGGCGGCCCGAGCGCCGGGATGATGTTCGCGCTCGCCACCTACGACAAGCTGACCGAGGGCGACCTGACGGGCGGCGACCAGGTGACCGGCACCGGCACGATGTCGGACGACGGAACCGTGGGCGCGATCGGCGGCATTCGGCAGAAGATGTACGAGGCGGTGTCGCTCGGCGCGGACTACTTTATTGCGCCTGAGGCGAACTGTGCCGAGGTGCTCGACGGCGGCATCCCCGGCGACATGACCGTGTATGCCGTGGGAAACCTTGAGGAGGCGCTGAACGTCGTCGAGACGAACGCCGCCAACGAGCCCACCGACGATCTGCGCTCGTGCCAGGATGCGGTCGACGAGGGCGTCCCGCAGTCGTAGCGAGCCGATAGGATAGGCAAGATAACGCCGCGGGCTCGCGACGAATTGCACGTGCCAGCGGTGTCGACAGCGACAACGACGGGACCTCAGTGAGCGCAACGGCAGCACCACGTCCATCCGCAAGTAATTCAGGGGACGGTGGTCAGCGCGGCCCCGGGGCGCGTCGCTTCGGACCGCTCATCACGACGATTGCCATCGTCGTCGCGCTCATCATCGTGTTCTTCTGGTTCTCGGGCATCTACGCCGATGTTCTCTGGTACCAGCAGCTCGGGTACGAGCAGGTGTTGTTCACGCAGTGGATCGCCACCGGCGCGATGTTCCTGATCGGCCTCATCGGCCTCGCGGTGCCGAGCTACGTGATGTTGCAGCTCGCGTACCGCACGCGGCCCACCTATGCGAAGCTCTCGCAGCAGCTGGGGGAGTACCAGCGTGCGCTCGAGCCCGTGCGCCGCATCGTCTTCATCGTCATTCCGATCTTCCTCGGCGTGCTCGGTGGTCTCTCGGTCGCGGGCAGCTGGCAAAGCGTGCTTGCGTTCTTCAACTCGACGCCGTTTGGCGTTGCGGACCCGCAATTTGGTCACGACGTCAGCTTCTACATCTTCCAGCTGCCGTTCTGGCGTGGCGTCGTTACGTTCATCAGCTCGACGTTGCTCGTCTGCCTCGTCCTGACCGTGGCCGTGAGCTACCTCTACGGCGGCATCCACATCTCGGGCCGCGAGGTCGTCATCTCGAAGGCCTCGCGCATCCAGATCGCCATCGTTGCGGCGCTCTTCGTCGCGACACAGGGTGTGTCGTTCTGGTTCGATCGCTATAACTCGCTGACCGAGTCGAACGGTCGCTGGTCGGGTGCGCTCTACACCGACGTGCATGCGCGCGTACCCGGACTCGCGATCCTCGCGGGCGTCGCGATCATCGTCGCGCTGCTGTTCATCTTTGCTGCCATTGCGGGCCGCTGGACGCTCCCGGCCATGGGAGTCGCGGGCCTCGTGATCGTCGGCCTCGTCGTCGGCATGGTCTACCCGTGGTTCGTGCAGAACCTGCAGGTGGGCCCGAACGAGCAGTCGCTCGAGTCCGAGTACATCGACCGCAACATCACGGCCACGCGCGACGCGTACGACGTGGCGGACGTGCAGGAGGTCGATTACGCCGGCGTGACGACGGCCGAGCCGGGTCAGCTGCGCGAGGACGCTGAGACCACGGCCAACATCCGCATCATGGACCCGGCCCTGATCAGCCAAACCTTCGCGCAGTTCGAACAGGAACGCGCGTACTACCAGTTCCCGAGCACGCTCGACGTTGACCGCTACGACATTGACGACAAGACGCAGGACGCCGTCATGGCGCTGCGCGAGATCAACGTCGACGGTCTTGGTGCCGATGCCCAGTCGTGGGTGAACCAGGCCATCGTCTACACCCACGGTTACGGTCTCGTGGCCGCCTACGGTTCGCAGCGCGGCCCCGACGGTCAGCCCCTGTTCTTCGAGGCGGGCATGCCGCAGGAGGGCGCGCTCGACGAGTTCGAGCCCCGCGTGTACTTCGGTGAGAACTCGCCCGAGTACTCGATCGTTGGTGCGCCGGATGGTTCCGACCCGGTCGAGTTCGACCACGTGTCGGGTGCCGATGGTGCCTCGCAGAGCTACTACACCTTCACCGGTGAGGGCGGACCGTCGCTTGGCAACATCTTCAACCGCCTCGTGTACGCCATCAAGTTCCAGTCCGAGCAGATCCTGCTCTCGGACGCGATCAACGAGAACTCGCAGATCCTCTACGACCGTGATCCCACGCAGCGCGTGCAGGCCGCGGCGCCGTACCTGATGATCGACGGCGACCCGTACGCCTCGGTAGTCGACGGCGAGCTCGTGTGGATCGTCGACGGGTACACGACGAGCGACGCGTACCCTTACTCGACGCAGACCTCGATCGAGGCGGCAGCGACCGACTCAAACACGCCTGCTACGGCCGGCCCGAACCAGGCGGTCAACTACATCCGCAACTCGGTGAAGGCGACCGTGAACGCGTACGACGGCTCGGTCACGCTCTACGCCTGGGACACCGAGGATCCGATCCTCCAGACTTGGCAGAAGATCTTCCCGAACACTCTGCACTCCGTGAGCGAGATGTCGGGTGACCTGCTGAGCCACGTGCGCTACCCGCAGGACCTCTTCAAGGTGCAGCGAGCGATGCTCTCGACCTACCACGTGACGAACGCGGGTGAGTACTACAACCAGACGAACGCCTGGCAGATCCCGGTTGACCCGACCTCGGCGGCGGATGCGCAACTCCGTCAGCCGCCCTACTACCTGACCATGCAGATGCCGGGCCAGGAGCCGGCGTTCTCGATCTACTCGACGTACATCCCGATGGTGTCGAGCGGTTCAACCTCTCGAAACGTCTTGACGGGCTATCTCTCGGCCAATGCGAATGCGGGGTCGACCGACGGTGAAGTGTCAGACGATTACGGCACGCTCACACTGTTGAAGATTCAGAACGACTCGGTGAATGGCCCGGGTCAGGTGCAGAACATCTTCAACTCGAACGAGACGGTCGCGAACCAGCTCAACCTGCTTGAGCGAGGCGGTCAGACCCAGGTGCTGCGAGGCAACCTGCTGACGCTACCCGTCGGCGAAGGATTCCTTTACGTGCAGCCGGTCTACGTGCAGTCGACGGGTGAGACGAGCTACCCGCTCATGCGCCGCGTGCTCGTTGCCTTCGGTGACGAGATCGCGTTCGAGGACACCCTGGATGCGGCGCTCGACGAGCTCTTCGCCGGTGATGCTGGCGCGGATGCGGGAGACCAGAACGCCGACGAGGTGCCCGAGGACCCGAACGTGATCGTGCCGGACACTGGCGGTGACAACTCGCAGGACGTTCCCGATGACACCAGCGGAACGGACTCGACGACCGAACCGACGGCGACGCCCGAACCCACGTCGACGCCCGACGCGACGCAGGACGGCAGCACGGGGGGCTCGAGCGGCAGCGCGCAGGAAGACCTCGACCAGGCACTTGCGGACGCCTCCGAGGCACTCCAGGACCGCACGGACGCCTACGCCGACAACGACCTCGTTGCGGCGGCCGAGGCGGATGCGCGTATGACCGAGGCGCTCGAGCGCGCGCAGGAGGCGCAGGACCGCATCAACAACGGCGAGTAGCCCCAGCTCGGCTTGTCGGCCTCGCGGCGCGCCCCGTTCTCGGGGCGCGCCGCGAGGCCATTTTCTGCGGTAGCGGCGGGAAAACGTCGGTGAAGTGGACGTGAACTGGACAACGACGAAAGCATCCGGTAATGTTTTCTCTTGTGCCGCGGGGTGGAGCAGTTCGGTAGCTCGCCGGGCTCATAACCCGGAGGTCGTAGGTTCAAATCCTGCCCCCGCAACCAATTCCGCAGAAGCGGCACGAACGCCCTGGCTCTTACGAGCCGGGGCGTTCCGAGTTTTCCGCGGCGACGCGTCGTCTGCCGGGCCACCCCTGGAAGCTCATCGTGGCGTCTGGCAGGCTGGCAGCCATGAGTGGACACGACGCGTTCCCCAACCACATCTTCAACGCCTTCTGCCAAGCGCCGCGCATCTTCGAGGAGAAACTTGGTGGCGTCATCATGGTCGTCGAGAAGCGACCCGAGGGTGGGCCGATCACCCTCATGACGGCCGGTGCCTCGAATCTGCCGACCGACACCGGCGACGCCTTGGAACTTGCCGTCGAAGTCGTCGAGGGTCAGCAGGGCGCGGGCTTCATCGCATTGCGAATCGTCTGCGATGACATCGCGCAGAACCGGCGCGTGCCTCCGGTCGGCGCGCCGTGGCGCAATTCCGAGCCGTTCCTCACCGGCACCGCGATCACGTCGATCGTCGCGACCGGGTCGCGCTGGGGTGCAGAGTTTGACGATGTGCGGGCCGATGACGGCACGGTGGTCGGTCACGTGCGAACCCTGCGACTGCTCACCGACGTCGAGGCCGACGTTGTCGCGAGCGAGGGGTTCGACGCGCTCCGTACCAGGGTCGGTTCAGTCGACGCGCTCCTCGACGTCGAGCGTGAAGAATCCGTCGAGCCGAGCGGTGTTGCCGACAACGCTCCGGTAATGCTGTCGAAGCTTCACTACGAGCATCCGCCACGCTGGGTCACGATCACCCGCCGAGGGCTGCAGTCGGTCACCGGGTTCGAATCCGACGCCTACATGGCCGACAGCGCGAATCACGAGATCTGGGCGAGCGTCTCGTTTGTCGATCGATTCCCGTTCGTCGAGGAGTTCCTGCGTCGGGGCCGTGTCGGTGAAACGGCGCGATTCGACGACGACTCGGGCGCCTACCAGATCGAGGCAGACTGAGTCGCTGCGGCCACGACGTGGCGCCGATGATGCTCGACACGAGTGCGAACACGGCGAGCGCCGCGAGCTGGAGCTCGCGGTGTACGCGCCACTCTTCGACCTTCCGAAGCGGGCCGGTGACGTTCATCGCTCGGCCGGTAAACCAGGTCGCGACGGCCGCGAGACTGGGGCCGATCGCCGCTGACAAGGGAATTGCGCCCTCGTCAAAGAACGTGCTGCCAAGCCCAGCAAAGAGCATCATCGTCACCGCGCCATAGGCAAATGCCAGCACACCCCAACCACGCCAAATAATTACGCAGACGATTCCACCACATTCGCGCCACCGCGAGTATCCGCCAGCAATCGCACGAAACGACGAATTCGGGCGCGCGGCACGCCCGCTAGAGCCTGGCGAGGCTCGTGATGTCCTCCTCGAACTCGGCCGCGACCTCCGCCGACACGGTCGTGCGCGTTTGGCGGATCGCCGCCTCGAAGTCAGCTTGGCTCGGGCCCCGCTCGAGGGCCTCGCCGCCCGTCTCGACCGCCCGCTCAAATGCGTTCTGGGCGGCGCTGCGCGAGGCGAATTCGATGTCGGCGGGGGAGAAACCCTCGGTGGCGGAGACGAGCGCGGCGTAGTCCACCGCATCCTTCGACCGCTCGGGCACGAAGCCTCGCCAGATGGCCGCCCGGGCCTCGGCATCGGGCAAGCCGATCGGAATCACGTAGTCGAAGCGTCCATGCCGCAGGAACGCCGGGTCGAGGGCGCGGATGAAGTTGGTCGCGCAGATGAGCAGGCGGCCGGGTTTCTCCCGGAAGTTGGGGATGATCTTCAACAATTCGTTGGTGACACCCTGCATCGGCGACGGTGGCTCGCCGCCGCGGCGCACCGCGATTTCTTCCACTTCGTCGATGAATACCACCGCGTGATCGAGCTCGTCGATCTTCTCGAAGGTTTCGCGCAGCTCGCCGGCGAGCCCCTTCGGTGACGCGGCCAAGCGCGAAGGAAACACCTCGACGAACGGCCACTCCAGCCGCGAGGCGATGCCCTTCGCAAACGTTGTCTTGCCGGTGCCTGGAGGCCCGAACAGCACGATTGCGCGCGGCGGTACGACGCCGAATTGTTCCGCAAGCTCCGGGTCGGATAGCGGCAGCACGAGGCGACGCTCGAGGATCTGCTTCTCGTGTTGCATGCCACCGATGCCGTCCCACCGGTTGCGATCGAGCACCCGACCACCGAGTTCGCGGAGCACAAGCACCTGCTCCTGCCGGATGGGGATCGCCCGCTCGAAGTAGCGCAGGTGCCGCTTGTCGATGAACCCCGCCTGCGTGAGCGAGCCCGCGTGTTCCTCCCCGTCGGGCACGAGGATCGACATCTGCGAGATGCCCTGCGACGCGAGCCTGCGCTCGAGGGCGCCGAGCAGAGCTCCGCTGATGCCGCGCCGGCGCCAGGTCGGGGCCACGGCGATGAAGACGACCCAGGCTTGGTCGTGTGCCGCCCGCGCGACGGCCGCCCCGACGAGCTCATCGCCCGCGGTCGCCACCACCGCGGTGTCGACGCGAGTGGAGGCCAGCACCTCGTTGAGCGAGTAGACGGGGTCGACGCCCGAGGCGGCATAGCCCTCCCACAGCCGCAGGAAGCCGTCGAGGTCGGAGGCTTGGAGATCGCGGATGCGCCAGTTCGTCATGGTCTGCCTACTTCGGTGGAGGGAGGAAGTTGGCAACAGCGTACTGAATTCGATCCGCGCATCCCCGGACGCGGCCTGGCCGCCTTGCACGCGCCGCGATGTAGCCGTGGCGGATCCCGCGATCGTCAATATTGAATCGGGTTCACGAACTCAGGAAAACGTGCGGGCAGACGTGCCAGCATCCCTGTGTCACAACCGTGGCGCCAAACCAAAGAATTGGAGTGATCATGGGCTTTCTCGATGACGCGAAGGAAAACGTCGGCAACTTCGTCAACGACGCGAAGGACAAGGTTGAGGACTTTGTCGAGGACATCAAGGACGGCAAGCTTGGCAACGAGGGCGACAAGAACGACGAGCAGCCCTCGGCCTAACTCGTTGGGCACTCGCCGCACCATTGGAGGTTCCGCCCAGACTCACCTGTAAAGATCGGAGGACTTCCGCCGCACCAGTGGTGGTAATCACCGAAGGAGGTTTGTATGGGATTCGCTGATGACGCCCGCAACAAGGGCGAAGAACTTCTTGGCAAGGGCAAGGAAGGCGTCGGCGCCGCGACCGACAACAAGGACCTCGAGAACGAGGGCAAAGCCGACCAGGCCTCGGCCAACATCAAGCAGGGCCTCGAGAATGTCAAGGACGGCATCTCGGAAGGCATCGATAAGCTTCGCGGCAAGTAAATCGTCCGCAGCAGTGGCGGGGTGATCATTCGATCACCCCGCCACTGTCGCTGTTCACCCGTAATCTGAATTCGTAGGCACGCGCAAAGGAGCACTCATGCAGCAAGTACAGGGCGTCATCGCCCGGGCGAAGGACGCGCCCGTAGAACTCGTCACGATCAATGTCCCTGACCCCGCCCCGGGCGAGGCGGTTGTACGAGTGCAGGCCTGCGGCGTGTGCCACACCGATCTCCACTACGTGCGCGGCGGCATCGGCAATGACTACCCGTACCTCCTCGGCCACGAGGCCGCGGGCATCGTCGAAGCGGTCGGCGAGGGCGTCACCAACGTGGCGCCGGGCGACTATGTCGTGCTCAATTGGCGTGCCGTGTGTGGGGAGTGCCGCGCGTGCAAGCGCGGCCAGCCCTGGTACTGCTTCGACACCTCGAACGCGACGCAGAAGATGACCCTTGAGGACGGCACGGAGCTCTCGCCCGCACTCGGCATCGGTGCCTTCATCGAGAAGACGCTCGTTGCGGCCGGCCAGTGCACCAAGGTTGACCCCGCAGCGCGCCCTGCGGCCGCAGGTCTGCTCGGCTGCGGCATCATGGCGGGCATCGGCGCCGCCATCAACACCGGCGCCGTGCAGCGTGGCGAATCGGTCGCGGTCATCGGCTGCGGGGGCGTCGGCGCCGCGGCGATCGTCGGCGCCAAGCTCGCTGGCGCGACAAAGATCATCGCGGTCGACGTTGACGACCGCAAGCTCGACAAGGCGAAGGAGCTCGGCGCGACGCACACCGTGAACTCGCGCGAGGTGGATGCGGTCGAGGCGATCCGCGCGGCGACTGACACCTTCGGCGCGGATGTGGTGATCGAGGCGGTTGGTCGACCCGAGACCTACGAGCAGGCGTTCTACGCCCGCGACCTCGCGGGCCGCGTCGTGCTCGTGGGCGTGCCCAATCCCGAGATGGAACTCAAGCTGCCACTCGCCGAGGTATTCGGCCGTGGCGGCGCGCTGAAGTCGAGCTGGTACGGCGACTGCCTGCCCGAGCGCGACTTCCCAATGCTCACCGACCTCTACTTGCAGGACCGCCTGCCGCTCGACGCGTTCGTCTCTGAGGAAATCGGCATCAACGACATTGACGCCGCGTTTGAGAAGATGCACCGCGGCGAAGTGCTCCGCAGCGTCGTGATTCTCGAGGAGGCGCAGCAGTGACCGCACGCATCGACCACGGCGTCATCAGCGGCACCTTCTCGCTCGACGGCGAGACCTTCGACGTTGACAACAACGTCTGGGTGCTCGGCGACGACAAGGAGTGCCTCGTCATCGACGCTCCCCACGACGTCGACGAGATCCTCAAGGTCGTCGGCGATCGCGAGGTGCGGGCCATCGTCTGCACGCACGCGCACGATGACCACGTGCGCGTGGCGCCCGAGCTTGCCGAGCGAACTGGCGCGCGCATCCTGCTCAACCCCGACGACCTGCAGCTGTGGCGCCTGACGCACCCGGAGCGTAGCCCCGACGGTGAGTTGCACGATGGTGACACCCTCGAGATCGCCGGCACCACCATCCGCGTGCTGTCGACGCCGGGCCACGCGCCCGGCGCGGTGTGCCTCGCGGTGCCCGAACTCGGCGTCGTATTTACCGGTGACACGCTGTTTCAGGGTGGGCCGGGAGCGACCGGTCGCAGCTTCAGTGACCGAGGCACCCTCGAGCAGTCGATTCGCGAGAAGCTCTTCCCGCTCGGCGACGAGGTAGTCGTGAAGACCGGCCACGGCGACGACACCACGATCGGCGCGGAGCGCGCCCGCGACTGGGTCTAAGCAACGGGTTGCTCCGGCAACGAGGGCGGGCGGGGAGATCGAGTCGATCTCCCCGCCCGCCCTCGTTGGTGGCTAGAACGCCTTCTGTCGCTGGTCGACGATGAGGTGAATCAGTGCGAAGGTCTCGCCGGCCTGCACCGTCTCGAGGGCGCGTTCGACCGCGGCGGGCACCTCGGCATCGGTCTCAACACGGATGCCCACTCCGCCGAACGACTCAGCGAACTTCGCGAAGTCGGGGTTCTTCAGCTGGGTGCCCGAGATACGACCCGGGTAGTGCGCCTCCTGGTGAGTGCGAATCGTGCCGTACTCGCCGTTGTCCATGACAATGACGAGCGGCGTCGCGCCGTACTGCGCAGCAGTCGCGAGTTCCTGCCCGTTCATGAGGAACTCTCCGTCGCCCGCGATCGTCACGACGATGCGGCCGGGGAAGTTCAGCGCAGCGCTCACGGCCGAGGGCACCGAGTAGCCCATCGAGCCGTTGCGAGCCGAGATCATTGACGCGTATCCACGAGTGGGGAAGTAGCGGTGTGCCCAGTTGGTGTGCTCGCCGGCGCCGAAGGTGACCATGGCATCCTCGGGCAGGCGCTCAACCAGGTTGCCCATGAGGGTCTCCATGGTCGCCTTGCCGTCGGTTGGCGTCGAGCTGGGCGCGGCCGACCAGGTCTGCTGCTTCGCACGCAGGCGCTGCGTCCATTCGCGCCACGAGTCCTTCTCGGGCAGGTCCATGCGCACGAGGTCGCGCACGAAGCTGTGCGGCTTCGCGACGATCTGATGTGAGATCGGGCCACTGCGACCGCGCAGTGACGGGTCGATCGTCACGATGAAGTTGCGCTGGTTCCAGTTCTGGCGCGAAGTGAAGCCGCTCGTGATGACGTCGCCGGGGACTGTGCCGACGAAGACAATGAGGTCGGTCTCGTCGAGGAGGTCGGCCGAGAAGTTCGGGCGACCGTAGCCGAGGGGCCCGACGTACGACGGCGAGTCGAAGGGCACCGTGCCTTCTGTGCGCCACTCCGCCGCCGCCGGGAGCGAGTGCTCCTCGAGCCAGGTGGTGAGGGCCTCGGTCGACTGGACAGTCCAGTCGTTACCACCGGTGACGAACAGCGGCTTTTCCGACTCGAGCAGCGCCGTGCGCAGCGACTTCCAGTCGTCGACCGTCATGCCGCCAAGGGCGACGGGAATCGTCGGGTGAATCGGCGTGTCGACGAGCTCGGTGATGACGTCCTCGGGCAGGCCGACGACGACGGGGCCGGGGCGACCGGAGGAAGCCGAGAACATTGCTTCGGCGACAACCTCGCTCGCGCGGGCCGGGTGGTCGAGCACCATGACGCGTTTCGCGCCCGAGGCGAACCAGCGCTTCGGGTCGAACTCCTGGAAAGCCTCTTTTTCGCGGTGTTCGAAGGGAATGAGGCCAACGAACAGCACCATCGCGGTCGAGTCCTGCCACGCGGTGTGCAGTCCGACGTGGGCGTTGGCGGCACCGGGGCCGCGGGTCACCATGGCCACGCCAGGCAGATCGCCGAGCTTGCCGTCGGCTTCGGCCATGTAGGCCGCGCCGCCCTCGTGGCGGCAGACGATCGTGTCGATCGATGAGCCGTGGAGGCCATCGAGCACGTCGAGATAGCTTTCACCCGGCACCACATACACGCGCTTCACACCGTGCGCCTCGAGCGACTCGACGATCTGATGACCGGCCGATTTGCGCTCGACTAGCTGGTTCATCTGTGCGGTGACGACGTCAATCGTCGGAATCGCGCCAGTGGCAGGGGGTTCCATGTAGCAAGCTCCTTTGCAGGTGGGATCAACCCAGAGTGGTCCTTCGGAATTCTGTCAAAATTCCCGTTCAAGTTTTTTGAACGACGTTCACCAACCCGCGCGCGGAGCTTGCTAAGTCGTGGCCTCCTCGGGGTTGCCACCAGAGCATCCCGGCTGCAGCTCGAGGGGGTCTCGATGCAGCTCCTGCTCGGGGTCGAGCTCGTTGAGGATCGCATCCATCGAGCGGCGCAACTCGCCGATGCCGTCACGCCCCTGCGGGGCAAATACCACCTCACGCACGAAATTCACGTGGGCAGGCGCCGATTCGATGAGGCGCGCCGCCCCAGCGTCGGTGAGTTCGATGTCGGTCGCCCGGCCGTCATTCTCGTTCGGCACGCGGCGAAGCAGACCCTCGTCCTCGAGGCCCGAAATCACCCGAGAGAGGCGTGAGAGTGTCGTGCTCGTGAACACCGCGAGCTGTTTGGTTTGGATGCGGTGCGCCGGCGCATCCGAAAGCATCGCGAGTGCGTAATACTCGGTGAGGGTGAGGTGCGCGTGCTTGCGCATGTGGGAGTCAAGGGCACTCGGTAGAAGCTGCAGGACGCCGAGTAGGCGCATCCATGCGGCACGTTCTTCTACGGACAGCCACTGTGGTTCTTCTCGCGCCATAGGCCGATTCTGCCACAAATTTACTTGCAGAAACAAGTAAATTTGTGACTATTTCGACTTCTTTGCGCGAAGCTGTTTGCGTTCAGCGCCACGCTCAAGCTTGGCCTGCAGCTTCGCCTGCCTCCGCTGAAATCTCGGATTTGCGGCATCGAGCTCGGCCAGCGTCTCATCGCTGAGATCGCCTACATGACATTGTGGTGCCGGGCCGAAGGCGCCGTCAGCGGTGCGGATCACCTCGTTGGCGAGCGCGCGGTTGCCAAGTGCGCCGACGGCAGCGCCGATGCCGAATGGCAGCAATTTGCCCACGAGTCCGCCGAGATGCGTGCCCGCAAACTTGCTCAGGAACGACGTTGAGAGGCGCTGGCCGAGCTCACCCACAAACACCTGGGGGAGCGCTTCGGTGACCAGTTCGCCCCACGCAGCGTTCTTCAGCAGGGTCTGCGGTGCGCGTGTGCGCACAAATTCGGTGACAAGTTTGCGCCCCCGGTCGCCGAGCAGGATGCCGGTGACGAGTGCCCGCGCGCGGTCGGGGTCGTCGGTAGCGTCACCGTGGAGCTCTGCCACGGTCAGGGCGTACAGCGCCGTGAGGTCGAGGAAGGAGACGACCTCGGCGCTGATGAGGGCGATGCCGGTCGCGGTGCCGATGCCCGGAATGGCGCTCGCTGCGCCGACGCCACCGCCTGCGCCCATCGCGGTGCGCCGGTACCACTTTTCTGCGATGCGGAGGAGGTCGTCGGGCGTCGCGTCAGGGGCCACCCGTCGGAGTCGGCGCGCGAAGGCGAGCGCTGCAGGGCGTTGCACCCTGAGCGCCTGATCGAGCGCGCGCACGAGAACGTCGCCGCGCGATGAGGTTCGTTCAGTAGCGGATGGCTCAGTCATGTCGCGCAACGCTAGCGCGTTAACTTCCCGAGAACCTCGTCGGCGTGCCGGGTATAGACAGAAAAATGATTGGCAGTGCGGTCGAGATGAAACTCGCAGTTCGGGATGCGGCGGGCGAGCTGCATACTCCCTCGCCAGGGCACCGAAAGGTCGCGCTTACCCTGCCACATGATCACCGCGATGCTCGGGTCGAGTTCTGCCGGATCAAACCCCCAGTCGAAGAGCACCAACGACAAATCACGCACCACCCCGCGTGGGCCGCGCCGGAACGCACCGACGACCGAGTCGAGGAAGGCGTCGCCCGACGCGTCTGGCAGACCGAATCTGCGGTCGAGGCCAACCCCGGCGCGGTGTCGGGCGGAGGTGAACAGCGAGTTGTGGCCGAGCGCGCCAACGCTCGCCGCGGCGCCCGCAAAGATCGCAAGGTTCGGGCCCATGGGCATCCCGGTGTATTGCATCGGGCCCGCTGGCGCGAGCAGGCCGACGCGACTGACGCGCTCTCGCATGGCGAGCGCGGTTCCGAGCGCGTATGCGCCGCCGGCGGAATAGCCGACGACGGCAAATCGAGGCCAATCTCTCGCGTCGACGAATGAGGCAACGTCCTCAACGAAGCTCGCAATCCGGCGCTGCGGGCGCCAAGTCGACAGACCGAACCCGGGGCGCGAGAGGCAGACGACCTGAACGCCAAAATGTGCGGCCGCGCGGGTGTACATGGCGGCCTCGAAGCGCGAGCCGGGCGCGCCGTGGAAGGAGAGGACCGGAGGTGCCTGCGCATCACCGAAGCGCGCCCACTGCAGCCAGCGACCGTCGGGCAGGGGGTGAGTGCCGGTGTGGGGAAGGGGCATTTATTCGGTGATCTTTCCGTCCTGTGTCGCGTCATCCATGAGCGGCAGCACTCGGTCACGGGCGAGGTCTCGCAGCACGATTGAGGTGCTGGTTCGGCCGACGGCCTCGAGCGATCCGATCCGGTCGATCACGCGCTGCAGGTCGGTGTTCGAGTGTGCCACGACTCGAAGCAGCATGTCCCAGGGGCCAGCCATGGTCGAACAATCGATCACCTCGGGGATGGCTAAGAGTCGATCGTGTAAGCCTTCATGGCCCACTCGCTGATCAATTTGCAACATCACCATGGCCTGGACCGGATAGCCCATCTGGCTCGGCTGGAGTTTCGGCAGGATGTCCACGAGGATCCCGCGTTCGCGCAGGCGATTCAGGCGCGCTTGCACGGTAGGGCGGGCGACGCCTAAGTCCCGCGAAGCCGACAACACACTGGATTCGGGCCGGCGTGTGAACAGCTCCACGATCTGAAAGTCGAGTCGATCCATAGGTGCACCTTTGCATTCATGAGGACTGTTGACAGAATGTATAACTAGTTGGGCCATCCCGGCAATCTCCTGCTAGTTTTCAGTGTTAATCCCACTAGGGACAGACACGTATTTGACAAAGGGGTCGTAGAAAATGCGTATCCGTAAATCTCTTGCCGCTTTCGGCATGTTGGCTGTTGGCTCGCTGGCGCTTTCCGCCTGCTCGAACGGGGGCGGCGACGCCGCCTCGACTGAGGGCGCTGCCTCGGGCGACTCGTTCAAGGTCGGCGTGATTCAGCTCGTGCAGCACCCGGCGCTCGACGCAGCAACCGCGGGCTTTGAGCAGGCCTTCACCGATGCTGGAATCGACGTCGAATTCGACGTGCAGGTGGCGAACGGCGAGCAGTCGACCGCGGCAACCATCGCCGCTGGTTTCGCCGGCGACCCGGACATCGATCTCGTGCTCGCCGTGGCGACGCCCGCTGCGCAGTCCGCCGCGACGGCCATCACCAACGTGCCCGTGTTGTTCACCGCCGTTACCGACCCGGTCGCCGCCGACCTCGTCGCGAGCGCGGAGGAGCCGGGTGGCAATGTCACCGGCACCACCGACCTCAACCCGGTGGCCGACCAGATCGACCTCATCACCCAGCTCGATCCGTCGGTCGAGTCGGTGGGCGTCGTGTACTCCTCGGGCGAGGTCAACTCGCAGGTGCAGGTCGACCTGGCACAGGAGAAGGCCGACGAGCTCGGCCTTGAGCTGAAGACCGCCACCGTGACGAACGTGGGCGAGGTGCCGACCGCGCTTGACTCGCTCGGTGACGTCGACTCGATCTACGTGCCGACCGACAACACCGTGGTCTCGGGCATCGACACCGTGCTGACCTACGCCGCCGACCACCAGGTGCCCGTCGTCTCGGGCGACACCGGCCCGGTCGAGTCGGGTGCCGTGGCCACGCTCGGCCTCGACTACACGAAGCTCGGCGTGCAGACCGGCGAGATGGCGATTCGCATCCTCCAGGACGGCGAAGACCCCGCGACGATGTCCGTCGAGGAGCAGACCGAGTTTGACCTCGTCGTCAACCCCGCGGGTGCCGAGGCCGTCGGCCTCGAGATTCCGCAGGAGCTGCTCGACGAGGCCGCGACGGTCGTCGAATAACTTCACAACCACGTGCAAACGGGTGGCCGCGCCACAATTGCGGCCACCCGTTTGTGCTCAAAACCAACCATTTTTGAGAGGAGACGCACGTGATTGGTGCATTTGAACTCGGCCTGATCTACGCCGTGGTGGCGCTCGGCGTGTATCTCACCTTCCGCATCCTGAACTTCCCCGACCTCACGGTCGACGGTAGCTTTACGACCGGTGCCGCTGTTGCCGCCGTGTGCCTGAGCTACGACATGAACCCCGTCCTGGCACTCCTGCTGTCGTTCGCGGCGGGAGCCATCGCGGGAGCCATTACCGGGGTGCTCCACACCTACGGCAAGATCGACGGCCTGCTCGCCGGAATCCTGACGATGATCGCGCTCTGGTCGGTCAACCTGCGCATCATGGGCATATCGAACGGAACGCCCGCGCTGTCGAACGTCGGTATTCGCAGCTCGGAGAGCGCGTTTAGCGGTCTGCGCGAGGCCGGCCTGCTCGGCACCTGGGGTGCCGTCGGCATTCTCTTCGTCGCCGTGTTCGTGCTCAAGCTCGTGATCGACTGGTTCCTGTCGACCGACCTCGGCCTGTCAATTCAGGCGACGGGGAACAACGAGCAGATGATTCGCTCGTTTGGCGTGAACACCGACGCCATGAAGATCCTCACCCTGGCGCTCTCGAACGGCCTCGTCGCCGTCGGCGGTGCGCTCGTCGCGCAGTACACCGGCTCCGCCGACATCTCGATGGGCGTCGGCCTGATCCTGATCGGTCTCGCCTCGGTGATTCTCGGCCAGGCGTTCTTCGGTAACCGCTGGGTGTGGCTCGCGAGCTTTGGCGTCATCGTCGGCGCCGTGCTCTACCGCCTCGTCATCTTCGCGGCGCTCTCGGCGGGCCTCAGCAACACCGACGTCCGTCTCATCACCGCGGTCATCGTGGTCATCGCGCTGCTGATTCCTCGTTTCGGCATCGGCAAGCGACTCGGCCTCGACCGCCTCATGCGCGGCAAACAGACACAACCGGCCGAGGTTCCGCCCGCACGCGAGTCCGTGGCCGCAAGCGTTCCGGCAAAGGAGGCACAGCAGTAATGCTCGACATCGACAAGATCTCCAAGACGTTCTTCCCGAACACCGTTAACGAAAAAAAGGCGCTGGTCGACCTCGACCTGCACCTTGCCGACGGCGACTTCGTGACCGTCATCGGCTCGAACGGCGCCGGTAAGTCGACGCTGCTCAACGCCGTCTCGGGCAAGCTCAACGTCGACCGCGGCGATGTGCGCATCGACGGCACCTCGGTGCGGCGGATGCCCGACTACCGCCGCGCGCGTTACATCGGCCGCGTGTTCCAAGACCCGATGGCGGGCACGGCGCCCGATCTTACGATCGAACAGAACCTTGCCCTCGCGCTGCGTCGCGGCAAGCCCCGCGGCCTCGGCATGGGCATCACTTCGAAGCGCAAGCAGTTGTTCCGTGACGAACTCGCCCACCTCGACCTCGGGCTCGAGAACCGCCTCACCACGCTGGTCGGGCTGCTCTCGGGTGGCCAGCGGCAGGCGCTGTCGCTGCTCATGGCGGGCTTTACTAACCCGTCCATCCTGTTGCTCGACGAGCACACCGCGGCCCTCGACCCGGCGCGTGCTGCGCACGTGTCGGAGCTGACGCGCCGCATCGTGTCGGAGTCGGGGCTCACGACCCTGATGGTGACGCACAACATGCAGCAGGCGATCGACCTGGGCAACCGCCTCGTCATGATGCACGACGGCCGCATCATCTATGAGGTCGCGGACGAGGCGAAGTCGAAGACGACCGTCGAAGACCTCCTCGGTCGCTTCGCCGCCATCAAGGGCGCGGTCATCGACGACAAGACGATGCTCGCCTCCTAGGCACGGCAACGACATAAAGGGGGCGGCGCCACCGATCGGTGGCGCCGCCCCTTGGTGTTGCGCGTTAGTCGCGCTTTTCGCCTTCATCGAGCTCGACGTCGCCCTCGTCGATGTCGTCGAACTCTTCGTCGTCGAGGTCGTCCTCGTCGTAATCGTCGCCGACCTCGTAGTCGTCGGCCCACTCGTCGAGCAGTTCGGCAGCCTCGTCGGCGTCGGCGGCCTCTTCGATCTCGACGTCGCCACCGCCCCAGCTGCGCACGACGACCTCGATCTCCTCGGTGTCCTCGAGACTGTCGTGCAAGTTTGCTTCGTGCTCGGTCGCGAGCATGGCGGCTTCGTCTTCGTCCTTGGCCTCGACGACGAGACCCGAGACAACCTCGTACCGCAGCATCACGGCATACTTCGGCATGGGGGATTCCTCTCAACGGCGACACCCGGTGCGTCGCGACCACGACTGACGCTAGCGCGCTATTCCGTGGGAAACAAGTGACTCGGTGGCCGCGCAGGGGATTTAGGGAAATGCCCGTAGGCTGGCGGCATGTCTGAGTCAATCGCATGCGCAGTGAGTCAGTTCGCACCAACCCTCGACGCGTCGAAGAATCTGCGATTGCTCCGCGACCACCTCGCGATCGCGACCGACCGTGGCGCCCGCATTTTCGTGGCCCCCGAGTACAGCTCGGGTTTCGACCGCGACTACGGCGACTGGATGCACTCGGTCGCGCAGCCGCTCGACGGCGAGTTCGCTACGGCACTCGGGCAGCTTGCGGCCGAGTTCCGCGTCACGCTCGTGGCGGGGATGCTCGAGCAAGTAGGCGACGGCGTCGCGAACACGCTCGTCGCGTTCGGTGACACGGGTGAGCGGCTCGCGGCCTACCGGAAGGTGCACCTCTACGACGCGTTTGCCGGGCGCGAGAGCGAGTGGCTGACCGCCGGCGACCCGAGCGAGCATCCCGCCGTGTTCGAGGCGTACGGCCTCACGATCGGCCTGCAGACTTGCTACGACCTCCGGTTCCCGGAGTCGAGTCGCCGGCTCGTCGACGCGGGTGCCGACGTGCTCGCGGTGCCGGCGGAGTGGGTGCGCGGTCCACTCAAGGAACACCACTGGCGCACGCTGCTCAGCGCGCGGGCGATCGAGAATGTTGCCTACGTTGTCGCGGCCGACCACCCCGCACCGATCGGGGTGGGTGGCAGCAGCATCGTCGACCCGCGCGGTGTCACCATCGCGACGCTCGGCACCGACAACGGCGTGGCCCTGGCCTGGCTGGACCCGGAAGAGGTCGCCTCGGCTCGTGACCAGAACCCAGCGTTACGCCTTCGTAAGTACTCGGTGCGCGCGTCCGACTAAGTTGGCTGCGGGGGATTGCTAGCTTGGAAGATGTGACGAAAACAGACGAACAGGGAGAGCGCGGGGAAAACCGCGATCTCGGCCTCGGCAAGAAGACGGCCGAGGGCCTGTCGACCATGACGCCGATGGCGCGTCAGACCGAGGCAGAGCAGCGAACGCACGGCGGTGAGGCGCTCTTTCTTGCCGAATTGACGAAGAACTTTGGTCGGCGCACGGCAGTCGATCACCTCAGCTTCACGATTCCGCAGGGCTCGTTCTCAGCCATCGTAGGCCCGAACGGGGCGGGCAAGACCACGACGCTGTCGATGATCGCCGGCCTGCTGCCGCCGAGCCACGGAACCGTCGAAGTGTTTGGCATCGACGCCTGGCGCGACCGTGCGAAGGCCCAGCAGCTTATCGGCATTCTGCCCGACCGCCTGCGAATGTTCGACCAGCTCACGGGCGCGCAGTTCCTGTCGTATGTCGCTGCGGTGCGCGGGGTCAAGGGCGAGACGCTGCGCGAGCGCATGGAGTACCTGCTCGACGACTTCGGGCTGCGCGACGAGGCGAATCGCTTGGTCGTCGATTACTCGCTCGGCCTGCGCAAGAAGCTCGCGCTCGCCGCGACGCTCATCCACGCCCCGAAGCTGCTCGTGCTCGACGAGCCGTTCGAGGCGATCGACCCGGTGTCGGCCGGCACGTTCATCGACGTGCTCAATAGCTACGTCAACCGCGGCGGCACCGTCGTGCTCTCGAGCCACTCGATGGACCTCGTGCAGCGAGTGTGCGACCACGTCGCGGTCATCGCCAAGGGCGAGTTGCTCGCCGAGGGCACCGTCGACGACGTTCGCGGCAACGTGTCGCTCGAAGAACGATTCCGCGACCTCGTTCGCGGCCCGGGGCAGACGGAGGGGCTGGATTGGCTCGAAATCTCCTTCGGGTGAGCTGGGGGAGCGTTGCAGCAGCCCTGCGCCCGCGCGCGCAGGTCGGGGCCGCCACGTTCTGGATGCTCTTGCTCACCGTGGTGGGCTCGCTCGCCGCGGGCGCGCTCATCTACCTCGGCACCGCCGGCAGTGGCGCCGTCGCGCTGCTCTGGACCCCGCTCCTGGTGCTGCTCATGCCGGCCGCGGCGTTTGGGCTCGGCGTGCTCGGGCATCCCAGTGATGCCCTCGACGCGCGCCGCATCGCCGTGCACGGTCGCGGCGCCGCCCGCGCGGCGAGCACCACGTTCGCGCTGGGCTTCGTGCAGCCGACCTCGCTCGTCGCCCTCGTGCCATACGGCGTGCTCGGGCTCGCACTGCAGCAACGCGTTGATTCCGGCATCGCCTGGCTGCTCGCCGTCGTCGGGTGGATCGGCTGCGTGCTCGCGCATCGCCTCGGCGCCCGTGCCGGCCGCGCGGTGTCGACGCGTCGCACCACCCGCGAGGTGGGCGCCGTCTTTTGGTACGCGGTGTCGCTGCTCGGCGCGACCGTGGCATTCGCGCTGCTGTTCCTGCCCTGGCAGGAGGTCGCCGACGAGGCGGCCCAGCTTATCGCTCGCGGCCTCGACTGGGTGCCCGGAGCGAGCTTGGCGCTGGCCGGCTCGGTGGGCGACCTCGGCACGATCGTCGGCGTCAACGTTGCCGTGGTGGTGCTGGTCGGGTTGCTCGAATGGCTGCTTTCACGCCGCGATGCGCAGCGCGCCATGTACGTGCGGGGCAGCGGCGGCCGTGTGAATCTCGGCATCTTCGCGTCGGCTCCCGGTTCGGCCACCTGGTCGATCGCGGCGCGCACCTGGCTCGCCTGGCTGCGCGACGACCGATACCGCCTGACACTCATCACCATCGCGATCCTGCCGCCGTTGCTCGTGATTCCCTCGTGGATTGCTGGCGTCGGCGCCGCCGAGCTCGTACTGCTGCCGGTGCCGATCTTCGCGCTGCTGTTCGGCTGGGCCCTGCACAACGACATCGCCTACGACTCGACCGCGCTCTGGCTCCACGTCACCGGCGGGCTGCCGGGCCGCGCCGACCGACTCGGCCGCGCCATCCCAACGCTCATTACCGGCGTCGTGCTCGTCCTTGCCGGCTCGGCCCTCGTGCTCTGGGTCACCGACGATGCGCTGCGGGCCTCGCTCGTCGCGGCGGGTTCGCTGGCGCTGCTCGGCACCGGGGTCGGCGGCTCGTCGATCATGTCGGCCGTCTCGCCGTATCCCGTCGCACGACCCGGCGAATCGCCCTGGTCGCAACCCGTCTCGACGTGGGGCGGCTCGTTCGCCGTGCACGGCATCAGCCTGCTTGTTGAGCTCGCCATCTGCGCGCCAGCGATTTGGCTCAGCGTGCTCGCCCTGCTGTCGGGTGATTGGGCGGATGCGCTGCTCGCGATGGGTGTGGCGCTCGGCACCGGCGTGCTCGCGTGCGTCGCCGGCATCCTCATCGGCGGCCAAGTATTCACCGCTCGGCGAACCCACCTGCTCAACCGCGCAACCCTCATCGACTGAGATCCGACGGCCCGAGTAGTCTTGGGCCATGACTGGATTCGCACGGACCGAAGATCCCGGCTCGATTGGGTCGGGCGGCAGCACCGATGTGCTCGACCGCGAACTCGAAAAGCTCATCGAAGATGAGCAGTACGATGACGGCGACCACGACAAATTTGCGCACTACGTGCGCAAGGAGAAGATCGTCGAGTCGGCCGTGACCGGCAAACCGGTCCGAGCCCTGTGCGGCAAGAAGTGGCTGCCGAACTCGAACCCCGACCGGTTCCCGATCTGCCCCGACTGCAAGCGCATCTACGAACGGATGCGCGACTCGTAGTCGTTACGCGCGGGTCGTGGTCCCGTCCTCGTAGACGTAGAGCGTCGTGAGGGCGGGATCACCCTTTCCGAGGCGGCGCGCGGTGCGCGGCAGCTCGGCTAGGGCGGCGGCGCAGTGTTCGCGGGCCGCGGCGACACCGGCGTGGCCGAGCCACTGACGGTCGATCTCACCGTCAACGACGTAGTCGACGTAGAGGGGGCGGTCGTCGTGGTCACCGATCGGTGCTCCGCCGAGCGAGATGAGTTCGCCGGTCGCGACGCCGTTCTCGCGGCGGCGCAGCGGGAACTTCACCCCGCCCACCGACTTCTTGCCGGGCGAGGCTTTGGCGACCGGAACCCACTCGTCGGCGTCGTTCTTGCGGGCGACGAGCTTGTAGACCATGCCGGAGGCGACCGAGCCGGAGCCGGTGACGACGCTCGTGCCGACGCCGTAGGAGTCGACGGGCGCCGCGGCGAGGCCGGCGAGCGTGTATTCGTCGAGATCGTTCGTCACGGTGATCTTCGTGTTGACGGCGCCGAGGTCGTCGAGCTGCTCGCGCACCTCGCGCACGAGCACCGGCAGGTCGCCCGAGTCGAGGCGCACGCCGCCGAGCTCCGTGCCCCCGACCTCAACGGCCAGGCGCACGCCTTCGGTGACGTCGTAGGTGTCGACCAGCAGCGTCGTGCCGACGCCGAGTGCATCCACCTGCGCCTGGAATGCGGCCCGCTCGGATTCGTGCAGCAGGGTCCAGGAGTGGGCGGCGGTGCCCATAGTCGGCACGCCCCAGCTGCGGCCGGCCTCGAGGTTCGAGGTGGCCGAGAAGCCGGCGATGTAGGCGGCGCGCGCGGCGGCGACGGCGCTGCGCTCGCCGGTGCGGCGCGAGCCCATCTCGGCGAGCGGTCTGCCCTCCGCGGCCGAGACCATGCGTGCGGCCGCCGACGCGACCGCGGAGTCGTAGTTGAACACGCTGAGCAGGAGGGTCTCGAGGATCACGCCCTCGGCAAACGTTGCGTGCACCTCGAGCAGTGGCGACTGGGGAAAGTAGACCTCGCCCTCGCGATAGCCCCGAATCGAGCCCGAGAAGCGGTAGTTGGCGAGCCAGTCAAGCGTCGTCGCCGACACGACGTTCGCGTCGCGCAGGAACTCGAGCTCCGCATCCTCAAACCGGAATCGTTCGAGCAGCTCGATGGCGCGGCCGAAGCCAGCGACGACGCCGTAGCGGCGGTCGTTCGGCAGGCGCCGCGCGAAGAGTTCGAACATGCACTCGCGGTCGGCGGTGCCGTCTTGCAGGGCGGCCTCGACCATCGTGAGTTCGTAGTGGTCGGTGAGGAGCGACGTGGCTGAGGGGAGCGCCGGTCGTGCTTCGGGGTTCGACATAGGCACAGAGTAACGAATCGGGGGCGGAGCGCCGCTGTACCTGGTCGCATCCGCAGACATTGCGCGCGTCGGCCGGGTACGATTGCCGGTTGTGAGTAACGCACCGATTGGCATTTTCGACTCGGGAGTCGGCGGTCTCACGGTTGCACGCGAAGTGCGCGCCCAACTGCCGCACGAGTCCATCGTGTACATCGGCGACACCGAGCACACGCCGTACGGGCCGAGGCCGATTGCCGAGATCCGCAAGTTCTCGCTCGAGATTCTCGACCAGCTCGTCGACGAGGGCGTGAAGATGCTCGTGATCGCCTGCAACTCGGCCTCCGCGGCCGTGTTGCGCGACGCCCGAGAACGGTATTCGGTGCCGGTCATCGAGGTCATCGCGCCGGCGGTGCGCGCCGCGGTGAGCGCCACCCGCTCGGGCCGCGTCGGTGTGATCGGCACGCACGCAACCATCAGTTCGCGCGCGTACAACGACGCGTTCGCCGCCGCCGTGAACGTGCAGCTGTTCTCGCAGGCTTGCCCGGCCTTCGTTGAACACGTTGAGGCCGGCGACACGACGAGCCAGGAGCTCATCGCGATCGCGCGCGAGTACCTTGCCCCGTTGCAGCGGGAAGAGATCGACACCCTCGTGCTCGGCTGCACCCACTACCCGCTGCTGCAGGGCGTGCTCGGCTATGTCATGGGCGGCGACGTGCGGCTCGTGTCGAGCGATGTGGAGACGGCGAAAGACGTCTACCGCACGCTGCTCACGCGCGGGTTACTGCACGACGGCACCACCAACGCCACCTACGAATACCGGGCAACCGGCGAGAACACCGCTGCCTTCGTCACCCTCGCGAGCCGCATCCTTGGTGGCGAGGTGTCGAGAGTTGAACACCATCCGACCGGCGTGATTGACCTCGCCGGGCACACTCTGAAGGAGAACTCATGACCACTCGTGCTGATGGTCGCGCCGTCGACGAGCTGCGCGAAGTGTCCATCCAGCGTGGCTGGAGCGAGCAGGCCGAAGGATCGGCCCTGATCTCGTTCGGTCGCACCCGCGTGCTCTGCACCGCGTCGTTCACGCCCGGGGTGCCGCGGTGGCTCACTGGGAAGGGGACCGGCTGGGTCACGGCCGAATACTCGATGCTGCCGCGCGCCACAAACGAGCGTTCGCAGCGCGAGTCGGTCAAGGGCAAGATTGGCGGCCGCACGCACGAGATCTCGCGGCTTATCGGCCGCTCGTTGCGCGCCGCCATTGACATGCAGGCGCTCGGTGAGAACACGATCGTGCTCGACTGCGATGTGCTGCAGGCCGATGGCGGCACGCGCACCGCTGCGATCACGGGCGCGTTCGTCGCGCTCTCGGATGCCGTGGACTGGGCCCGCTCGCAGAAGCACATCCCGCGCAAAGCCGAGGTGCTCACGGCGTCGGTGTCGGCCATCTCGGTGGGCATCATCGACGGCACACCGATGCTCGACCTGCCCTACGACGAGGATGTTCGGGCCGAGACCGACATGAATGTCGTGATGACGGGTACCGGTAAGTTCGTCGAGGTGCAGGGCACGGCCGAGAAAGCTCCGTTCGACGGCACCGAGCTGAACGAACTGCTCGCCCTCGCGATCAAGGGCAATGCGGACCTCGCGCGTATCCAGTCTGAGGTGCTCGCCCGATGACGTTGCAGGCAGTGCTCGCGTCGAAGAACGCCCACAAGCTGGCGGAACTGCAGCGCATCCTCGGGGCCCAATTGCCCGAGCTCGAACTGCTGCCGTACGACGGCGAGGCGCCGGTGGAGTCTGGGCTCACCTTCGAGGAGAACGCGCTCATCAAGGCCCGGGCGGCCGCGCAGGCGACCGGCCTGCCGGCGATCGCTGATGACTCGGGCATCTGCGTCGAGGTGCTCGGCGGCATGCCCGGCATCTTCTCGGCCCGCTGGTCGGGGCCCGATCGCTCGGATGCCGACAACGTTGACCTGCTGCTCTGGCAGCTGAGCGATGTGCCCGACTCGGCCCGCGCCGCGCAGTTCGTTGCGGTCGCCGCGGTGGCGCTGCCGGACGGCCGCGAATTCACGGTGCGCGGCGAATGGCCGGGGCAGATCGTGCGCGAGGCTCGCGGCGCCGGCGGCTTCGGCTACGACCCGGTGTTTCTGCCCGAGGGCGAATCGCAGTCGGCCGCCGAGATGTCACCGGAGCGCAAGGACAGCCTGAGCCACCGCCGCCGCGCCTTCGAGGCGATTGCGCCGCAGCTGCAGCGCGTACTCAGCGAGGCGTAGCGACACACGCGTCCGGCGCCTGAGCAAACTCGAGAGCGACGACCGTGGGCAGCTTGTGGGCAAGCGAAATTGCCGGAAACGGGAGACGGCCCGACTTACCAGTGAACTACTGATGGGTCGGGCCGTCACACTCAGTGCGGAAGGCGGGACTTGAACCCGCACGCTCGAAAGCACAGGAACCTAAATCCTGCGTGTCTGCCAATTTCACCACTCCCGCGCAACTCCCCATCTTAAGGGTTTGTCGGCTGCTGCGGCGTCACAGGGCTTCCGCGAAGCGACCGAGCAGCTCTTCGGCAGTCTCGTCGCGGCAGCTTCGGTAGTTCTCGCCAGCCCAGAGGTTGAGGTACTCGGGTCCGTCGCTCGAGGCGTCGCGGATCGACTTGGTCAAGAAGTGCACGATCGGGTAGCTCGCCGGGGCAACTAGGTCGAACTCATCAATGAATCGGTTCCGGAGGCCCCGGGCATTTCGGCCCGAGAACGCGCGGGTCACAACGGTCTCGCGCGTGCCCGCCAGGAGCGCTTCGCGGTGCGGTGGGCGCGTGCCCGACTCATGAACGGTGAGGAACGCGGTGCCGAGGGCCACCGCATCCGCGCCGGCATCGAGGAGCGTGCGGGCGCGTTCTGGCGTGTCGATGCCGCCGGTCGCGATGATGCTCGCCCGCGCGACGCGGGCGAGGGGCAGAATGCGCGCGAGCAGCTGGTCGAGCGAGAGCTGGTCGGGGAGCGCGGCCTGATCGAAGTTGGCGCGGTGCCCGCCCGCAGACGGTCCCTGCACGATGAGCACTTCGGGCTCGACCTCGAACGCGAGCACCGCATCCTCGACGCTCGCCACGGTGATGCCGACCGCGGTTCCGACCGCGCGCAGCCGCTTGACGACAGCGTGATCGGGCATGCCGAAGGTAAAGGTGACGAGAGGAACCGGCGACGCCTCGAGCGTCGCGAGCTTCTCGAAGAATGTGTCGTCGCCCGGCACTCGGACCTCGGGCACCTCGACGCCGAGTCGCTCGGCCAAGGGGAGGAGCCGTTCTCGGAATCGTTCGGCCGCCGGAACATCGGGGGCCGTGGCCTCGGGCGCGAACAGGTTGACAGCGAACGGCTCGTCGGTGAGGCCGCGCGTCGCGGAGAGCTTTTCTTCGAATGCCTCGGCTGAGAGGTAGCCACCTGCCAGAGTCCCGAGGGCGCCGAGATTACTCACGGCGGCAACAAGCTCCGGCGTGGTGGGGCCTCCTGCCATCGGCGCTTGAACGACGGGCAGCCGGCGAGCATGCAAGTCAATCACCTGGCCAGTCTATGCATTTGCGCCGCCTGTGGATAACTCGAACATCGATTTCGCGATTTCGTCATGATGCTCTCGTGAACATTGCCGTGAGCGCCATCGCCGACCGGGTCCGCGACCGCGTCGAACGCGAGGGCATCGAACTTGCCCCCGGGTCGAAGCAAGCCGTCGACCTTGTGCGCGCCGAAGTGCGTGCCTACGGTGAGCAGGCGACTGGCGAGGAAGCCCGGCTGCTCCACGACGAGCATGCGGCGGTGCGCGACGTGCTGGCAAACGTGACGGGGTTCGGCGCGCTGCAGCCCTATCTTGACGACCCGGAAATTGAAGAGATCTGGGTGAACGCACCCAGCCGCATCTTTGTCGCGCGAAACGGCCAGTCCGAGCTGACGAACACGCTCATCTCCGAGAGCGAGCTCCGCGACCTCGTTGAGCGCATGCTGCGGTCGACCGGTCGCCGACTCGACCTGAGCAGTCCGTTCGTCGACGCCTCGCTGCCCGACGGCAGCCGGCTGCACGTCGCCATCCCAGAGATTTCGCGGCGGCACCCGGCCATCAACATCCGCAAGTTCATCCGGCGCATCCGCGACCTGCAGGCCCTCGTCGAGCGCGACTCGCTGACGCCGCAGGCCGCGGTCTTTCTTCGTGGTGCAGTGCGCTGCGGCCTGAACATCCTCGTCTCTGGCGCCACACACACGGGCAAAACCACCATGGTCGGCGCACTGCTCGCCGCGGGCGAGGCGAGCGATCGCGTCATCACCGTCGAAGAGACCTTCGAACTCGACGTGGTCGCGCGAGACGTCGTCGCGATGCAGTGCCGACCGCCCTCGCTCGAGGGCCGCGGCGAGATCACGCTTCGGCGGCTCGTGAAGGAGGCGCTGCGCATGCGCCCCGATCGGCTTGTGGTCGGCGAGGTGCGCGAGGCCGAGGCGCTCGAGCTCCTCGTGGCGCTGAACTCGGGTATCCCGGGCATGTGCACCATCCACGCGAACTCCGCCCGCGATGCGCTCGTGAAACTTGCGACGCTACCGCTGCTCGCGGGCCGCAACATCGACGCGAGCTTCGTCGTGCCAACCATCGCCTCGACCATCGACCTCGTAGTGCATCTCGAACACACGCCGCGCGGCGGGCGCCGCGTGGCCGAGATACTTGCGCCGACGGGCGCGGTGCATGCCGGGGTTATCGAAGCCACGAGCCTGTTCCGCCGTGAACGCGAAGAACTGATCGCGACCGGCATGACCCTGCAGCGTGACGACAAGCTCCGTCGCCACGGCATCGACGCAGCCCAACTGATCGGGGCCAGCAGATGACCGCCTGGCTGCTCGCGGTCGTCGCCGCGCTTGGGGTCGCTCTCTGCGTGTCGGCGTGGATCTGGCCGCGAGAACACGACGATGAGCTCATTGCGCGATCCCGCCTCGGCTTTGTCGAAGAGGCACTGCTCCGCGCCGGCCTGCCGAAGTTTCCGGCGCTGGCCTTTCTCGCCCTCGTGCTCGTGTGTGGCATCGCCTGCGCCGCGATCGCGCTGGCGCTGAGCGGCGTCATTGCGCTCGGGGTGCTCGGTGCCGTCGCCGGTTGTTGGCTGCCGGTGCTCGCCATCCGCGTGCGGGCGAGCAAGCGACGCGCGGTGCACAGGGGTGCGTGGCCCGACGCGGTCGACCACCTCATCGCGTCGGTGCGCAGCGGCCTCGGCCTGCCGGATGCCGTGGCTCAGCTGGCGACCAACGGCCCCGAGTCGCTGCGCGAGGACTTCGCGCAGTTTGTGCGTCGTTACCGGGCCACCGGCTCGTTCGCCACTGCGGTTGACGATGTGAAGGAGCGCCTCGCCGACCCGATCGGCGACCGGCTGCTCGAAACGCTGCGGATGGCGCGGGATGTCGGCGGAACCCAGCTCGTGCCGGTGCTGCGGGCATTCTCGGAGCATCTGCGCGAGGCGCAGGCGGTGCGCCACGAGGCTGAGGCGCGGCAGGGATGGGTCGTGAACGCCGCGCGCCTCGGTGCGGTCGCGCCGTGGCTCGTGCTGTTGTTGCTCGTGAGCCGCCCCGAGGCCGCGGCCGCCTACAACACGCCCGTCGGTTTCGTCGTGATTCTGATTGGACTGGTCGTCACGGTGCTGGCGTACCGCCTCATGATCATGCTCGGGCGGATCCCCGAAGAGGGGCGGTGGTTCGCGTGATCTCGTCGCAACCGCTCGCGTTGGCACTGCTGCTCGGCACGGTGCTCGGACTCGGACTGTGGTCGGTCGTCGCGACCCTGCCTCAGCTGCGGCGTCCGCGATTGATCGACCGGGTCGCACCCCACCTGGTCGACATCGCCCCGGCGGCCCGCGAGCACGCGCGGCGCCGGGTGATCGACCCGCTCCCGATCCTCGGGCAGCTCCTGTCGCCGCTGATCGGGTGGCTGCGCCGCGTGCTCGGCGAGGTGATCGGCGGCAACGAGCTCGTGTCGACGCGCCTGCGTCAGGCGGGCCAGGTGGTGAGTGTCGAACGGTTTCGCACACAGCAGGCCGTCTGGGCGCTCGTCGGTGTCGTGCTTGGACTGGTGTTCGCCCTCGCGAGCTTTCGCAGCGCGGCCAACCAGGTGCTCGTCTTTGCCCTGATGCCACTGCTCGGCGGCGTGATCGCCGTCGGGGCGCGCGAGTTGCTGCTGCGGCACGCGGCGAGCTCGCGCATTCGTCGAATCGCGAGTGAGTACCCGACCGTGCTCGAGTTTCTGAGCCTCTCGCTCGCAGCCGGCGAAGGCATCTTCGACTCGCTCGTGCGGGTGAGTTCTCTCGGTAACAGCGAGCTCGGGCGCGAATTCGCTGGCGTGGTGCGCCGCGTGCGCGCGGGAGCGGCGCTCGGGCCATCGCTGCGCGAGCTGGGACGAGACCTTGGCTACGTGCCGCTCGCCCGCACGTGCGATCACCTGCTCACGGCCATGGAGCGCGGCGCTCCGCTCGTGGAAGTGCTCCAGGCACAAGCGAGCGACGCGCGCGACCTGAGCAAACGCGAGCTGCTCGAAGTGGCGGGCCGCAACGAGTTACGGATGATGGTGCCGCTCGTCATGCTCATCCTGCCCGTCACCGTGCTGTTTGCCCTGTACCCGTCGTTCTTCATCATCTCGACCTCCTTCTAGTCGCTGCTATTCGAATTACTCCCCTGAAAGGAACCACCGTGCAACTTCTTCTCTGGCTCCAGACCACCCTCATCAGCGTGTCCGCGCGTGCGCGCGACGAGGAACGCGGCGATGTGCCCGGCTGGATTCTCATCGCGATTATGAGCGCCGGGCTGGTCGTGCTCATCTGGGCGCTCGCCGGCCCGCTTCTCACGCAGGTGTTCGAAGATGCGGTCAATCGCGTCACGAGTAACTTCTGATCGGGGCGCGGCGCCAGCCGAGTGGTCGCTCGTCGCGGGGCTGCTGACGATCCTGTTTCTCACCGTGCTGCAGCTCGCCTTCGTCATGCACGTGCGCACGACGATCATCGACGCCGCCGCCGAGGGAGCCCGCGTCGCCGGGCTGCGCGAGAGTTCGCCCGAGGCGGGCGCCGAACGCACGGAATACCTTGTGACGACGGCGCTGTCGGCGGCTTATGCGGACGACATCGTAGTCGCCCAAACCGGCGGACTCATCGAAGTGCGCGTGACCGCGCCCCTGCCGTTTATTGGTCTGCTTGGCTTTCCCGATGGGATGGAGGTGGTCGCGCATGCCCCGCTGGAATGATCTCGCGGCGCAACTCCGCCGCCGACTCGGCGAGGAACGCGGGTCGGCAAGCCTGGAGTTTCTCGGCGTCGGCGTGCTGTTACTCGTGCCGCTCGCCTACGGTGCGCTGACGCTCGGGCAAGTCGAACAGGCGGTGCTCGGCAGCGAGCTCGGGGCACGCAACGCCGCGCGCGTGCTGGCGGCTGACGGCACCGTGGCGCTCGCCACCGCCGAGCAGCACATCGCCCTCGCGCTCGAGAATCACGGACTCGACCCCGACGCCGCGAGCGTCGAGGTGCGCTGCTCACCGACCCCTGACTGCACGGTGGCGGGGGAGACCCTCACCGTCACGGTGCGCTACGAGCTCGAGTTGCCGCTGCTTGCGGGCACGAGCGAGTGGCTCAGGGTGCCCATCGAGGCGAGCAGCACCTTCCCGCAACAGCGATTCGCGACGGGGGAGTGATGCGGCAACTGCTTGCCCGCGAGCGGGGCTCGATCACGCCGCTCGCGATCATCTACGTCGCGGTCGCGTTGTTGGCGGCGCTCGTGCTCGCCGGGGCCGGCAGCCTCTATCTCGAGCGGAAGCAATTGCTGGAACTTGCTGATGCGGCCGCGCTGGCCGCCGCACAGTCCTTCGACCTCGACGCCGTGCACCTCGACGGCGACGGCGTGCGGGTGCAACTCGATCCGGAACAGGTGCGGGAGCGCGCGGCTGACTACGTCGAGCGCTACGGGCCAGACGACGCTCGCGTGACGCAGGTGCGGGTAGACGGTGACACGGTCGCGATCACAGTGACCGGCACCTGGCAGGCGCCGTTCGTCAACGATGTCGTTCCCGCCGCCATCGAAGTCACCGTCACGGCGATTGCCGTGGCCGATTTGCAGTAGTTGCCCAACAACTTCGCCATCAATACCGAATCTGTATGACTAATTGGATATCTGTCTGATAACTTTGGAAGCGATCAGACAGGTCACCTCAACGGCGAAGGAACCATGACATACACGCCCGACACCATTTCTTCGATCACGCTCTCGACGCTGCGGCTGCCCCTCGCACGCCCGATTTCCGACGCGAAGGTCCTCACCGGCCGGCAGAAGCCGATGACCGAGGTCATCTTCCTCATCGCAGAAATCGAAACCGCGCAGGGCTTCAAGGGCCACGGCTTTAGCTACTCCAAGCGCGCCGGCGGCCCCGCCCAGTACGCCCACGCCAAGGAAGTTGCCTCGAGCGTCATCGGCGAAGACCCGAACGACATCGAGAAGCTCTACACGAAGCTGCTCTGGGCCGGCGCCTCTGTCGGCCGCGCGGGCGTTGCGACCCAGGCGCTCGCCGCGATCGACATTGCGCTCTACGACCTCAAGGCACGCCGCGCGAACCTGCCGCTGGCGAAGCTGCTCGGTAGCCACCGCGACTCGGTGCGCACCTACAACACCTCGGGCGGCTTCCTGAGCTCGCCGATCGACGAGGTCGTCGAGAACGCCTCGAAGTCGCTCGAGGCCGGCATCGGCGGCATCAAGATCAAGGTTGGCCTGCCCGACCGCAACGAGGACATGGAGCGCGTGCGCCGCGTGCGCGAGCACATCGGCCCGAACGTGCCGATGATGGTCGACGCGAACCAGCAGTGGGACCGCGCGACCGCGATGCGCCTTGGCCGCCAGCTCGAGGAGTACAACCTCGTGTGGATCGAGGAGCCGCTCGACGCCTACGACTTCGAAGGCCACGCCGAGCTCGCCCGCGCGCTCGACACCCCGATCGCGACCGGCGAGATGCTCGCCTCGGTCGGCGACCACAAGCAGCTCATCGCCGCCCGCGGCTGCGACACGCTGCAGCCCGACGCCCCGCGCGTTGGCGGCATCACGAACTTCCTCCGCATCCTCGCCCTCGCCGACGAGGCCGGCCTCGACATCGCGCCGCACTTCGCGATGGAGATCCACGTGCACCTCGCGGCGTGCTACCCGCGCGAGACCTGGGTCGAGCACTTCGACTGGCTCGACCCGCTGTTCGAGGAACGCCTCGAAACCCGCGACGGCCGCATGTTCGTGCCCGAGCGTCCGGGTCTCGGCATCACGTTCAGCGACCAGGCTCGCGCTTGGGTGACCGAGTCGGTCACCGTCACCGAGCGTGGTTAGCTAATCGCATGACGCGAGCCGAAGAGATTGCCGACGACCTCGCCGCGAAGATTATCGCGGGCGAGATCGCACCCGGGGAGCGGCTGCCGAGCGAGCAGCGACTCACCGAGGCGTACGGCGCCAGCCGTACGGTGATCCGCGAAGCCGTTCACCGGCTGCAGTCTCAGGGGCTCGTGCACACCAAGATGGGGTCGGGCAGCTATGCCCTGGCCCCACCTGCGCCCCGCGCCGACGACGCCGACTGGCTCAGCGCATCCGGTTCGGAAGAGCGAGCCGAACTGCACGAGTTCCGCATCGCGCTCGAGGCAGAGTCGGCGGCCCTCGCGGCTCGCCGCGCCACGAGTCGGCAGCGGGCGGCAATCGCCCGCGCGCTCGAACGGCTCGGCGACGCGAGCCGACCGGCCGACACCGTCGAGGCCGACATCGCGTTTCACCGCGCCGTCGCCGAAGCGGGCGCGAACCGCTACCTGCTCGAGGCGATCGACCGCCTGGGGCCTCGCGCTATCGTGCTGCCACCCTCGCGGCTGACCGATGCGCATCGCGCGGCGACCGCCGCGATGCTCGCCGAACACCGTGCCGTGCTCACCGCCATTGAGGCGCAGGATGCGGTGGGTGCGAACGCGGCGATGCGGGCACACCTGCTCGCCTCGGCCGCGCGACGCGAACACGACGACTGACCCCGCCTCGCCGAGTAGGCTTAGGGGATCATGATCAATCTCGACTTTTCCGCCGAGATCGCCGAGTTGCGGTCGACGTTTGCCTCGATCACCGAGGTGCTCAACCCGGAGGCGCTCGCCGCTCGGGCACAAGAGCTTGAGGCCGTCGCTTCGGCACCCGACCTCTGGGACGACGTCGAGAACGCGCAGCGGGTCACGAGTGACCTCTCGCACGCGCAGACCGACCTCAAGCGCATTCAGAGCATTGAGGCACGGCTCGACGACCTCGAGGTGCTCGTCGAACTCGCCAACGAGGGCGACGACGAGGCCACCGCGAACGAGGCGAGGCAGGAGCTCGAGTCGGTCACGAAGGTGATCGGCGACCTCGAGGTGCAGACGCTGCTCGACGGCGAGTTCGACCCGCGCCCCGCAGTGATCACCATTCGCGCCGGCGCCGGTGGCGTCGACGCCGCCGACTTCGCCGAGATGCTGCTGCGCATGTACACTCGCTGGGCCGAGCAGCACGACTATCGCGTCAACGTGCTCGACACCTCGTACGCCGAGCAGGCGGGCGTGAAGTCGGCTACCTTCGAGGTCGACGAGCCCTACGCCTTCGGTACGCTGTCGGTCGAGGCCGGCACACACCGTCTCGTGCGCATGAGCCCGTTCAACTCGGCCGGCTCGCGCGAGACGAGCTTCGCGGCCGTCGAGGTCGTGCCGCTCATTGAGCAGGCCGACCACATCGACATCCCCGACAACGACATTCGCGTCGACGTGTTCCGTTCGTCGGGCCCCGGCGGCCAGTCGGTGAACACGACCGACTCCGCCGTGCGCATCACGCACCTGCCCACCGGCATCGTCGTGAGCTGCCAGAACGAGAAGTCGCAGATTCAGAACCGCGCGGCCGCGATGCGCGTGCTCCAGTCGCGTCTGCTGCTGCAGCGCCGGGAAGAAGAAGAGGCGAAGAAGAAAGAACTGGCCGGCAACATCACCGCGAGCTGGGGCGACCAGATGCGCTCCTACGTGCTGGCCCCCTACAAGATGGTGAAGGACCTCCGCAGCGGCCACGAGTCGGGCAACCCCGACCGCGTCTTCGGCGGCGACCTCGATGAGTTCATCTCGTCGGGCATCCGCTGGCGAAAGACGACGCAGGCGGAATCGATGTAGCATCGGCGCGAACGGGTAACTTCGAACGAGCCAGCCGGCCACTGCAAAGGAGCATGACCGTGTCGCATGAACTAGATACGCCGCAGCCACGCCAGAAGCGCGAGTTCTTCGGCTCACGCAACATGTTCATCCTCGCCGCCATCGGTTCGGCCGTTGGTCTCGGCAACATTTGGCGCTTCCCCTACGTCGCCTACGAGAACGGCGGCGGCGCCTTCATCGTGCCGTACGTCATCGCGGTGGTCTGCGCGGGCATCCCGCTGCTGTTCTTCGACTACGTGATCGGGCACCGCTACGGTGGCTCGGCGCCGCTGTCGATGGCCCGCATCTCGCGTTGGCTCGAGAGCATCGGCTGGTGGCAGGTGCTTATCTGCTTCATCATCGGCCTCTACTACGCCGTCATCGTCGCGTGGGCGGCGATGTTCATGATCTACTCGGTCACCGGGGCATGGGGCGACGACGCGAACGGCTTCTTCTTCGGCGACTTCCTGCAGATGAGCGACACCGTCGCCTTCACGGGCGAGTTCGTCGGCCACATCTTCTGGCCAGAATTGCTCGTGTGGATCGTGACCTTCATCGTCATCTTCCTTGGCGTGAACAAGGGCATCGCCGGCGCCAACCTCATCTTCATGCCGCTGCTCGTGATCATGGTCGTGCAGGCTCTCTTCCTTCCGGGCGCGATGGACGGCCTCAACGCGCTCTTCACCCCGGACTGGTCGGCGCTCGGGCGCGGCGAGGTGTGGGCCGCAGCGGTGGGGCAGATCTTCTTCTCGCTCTCGGTCGGCTTCGGCATCATGATCACCTACGCGTCGTACCTCAAGCGCAAGTCCGACCTCACCGGGTCGGGCCTCGTCGTTGGCTTTTCGAACTCGGCGTTCGAGATCCTCGCGGGCATTGGCGTCTTCGCTGCGCTCGGCTTCATGGCGCAGGCCGCGGGTACCTCGGTGTCTGAGACGGCGACATCGGGCATCGGTCTCGCGTTCGTCGCGTTTCCGACCATCATTTCGCAGGCGCCCCTCGGCGCGCTCATCGGCGTGCTCTTCTTCGGCTCGCTCGTGTTCGCCGGCTTCACGTCGATGGTGTCGATCATCGAAGTCGTCGTCGCTGGCGTGCGCGACAAGCTCGGGTTGACTCGTCAGGTCGCGGCGCTTGTCGTCATCGTGCCAATGGCGATCATTTCGTTGCTGCTCTTCCCGACGACCGCGGGCCTCTACTTCCTCGACGTCTTCGATGCGTTCGTCAACCAGTACGGCATCCTCGCTGCCGCGCTCGTTGCGATCATCTGCGTCGGTTGGATCTGCGGCAAGCTGCCGCTCTTCTCGCGTCACCTCTCGAAGCTCTCGAGCATCCCCGCGAACTGGGTCTGGATCCTCTTCGTTGGCGCCATCGTGCCGCTCGCCCTCGCCTACATGCTCTACACGCAGCTCACGAAGGACCTCTCGGAGGTCTACGGCGGCTACCCGCCCGAGTTTGTCGCGGTGTTCGGCTGGGGCATGGTCATCGCACTCGTCGTGGTCGCGATCATCCTCGCCGCGCTGCCGTGGTCGAGGCGCATCGACACGAGCTTCGACGAGGCGGAGGAAGACGCCGAGATCGAGACGATCTATCAAGCACGACTCGCCCGCGAACTCGGCGAGGGCGGCAGTAAGAACGGAACGGAGGCCAGCTCATGAGCGGCGAAGCAATCACCATGATGGTCGTGGCAATCGTCGTGATCTGGGGCGGCATGGTTGGAGCCTTCTTCAACCTGCGCCAGCGCGGAACAGATGGTGACGACTAACCGCGCGTCGCGCGGCTAATCGCGGTGGCGCCCCGTAGCGTATGGGGCGTCATGATTAGATTCGATCACGTCTCCAAGGTCTACCGCGAGCAGCACGGCGCTGCGCTCGACGACGTGACCTTCGAGATTCTCCGAGGCGAATTCGTCTTCCTGGTCGGGCCCTCGGGCTCCGGCAAATCCACCGTGCTGCGGCACGTGTTGCTCGAAGAGCACCCGACCGACGGCCAGGTGCACGTGCTCGGACAAGATCTGAGCAAGATCTCGAACCGCAAGGTGCCGTTCTACCGCCGCAACGTCGGCATGGTGTTTCAGGACTTCCGTCTGCTCGTGAACAAGACGGTCTACGAGAACGTCGCGTACGCGCAGAAGGTGATCGGTCGCTCACGCGCACACATTCGTCGCTCGGTGGCGGATGTGCTGGACACGGTTGGTCTGGCTGGCAAAGAAGATCGCTTCCCGCACGAACTTTCAGGCGGTGAACAGCAGCGCGTCGCGATTGCCCGCGCGGTCGTGAACAAGCCCGCGATCCTGCTCGCCGACGAGCCCACCGGCAACCTCGATCCGACGACGTCGCGCGAGATTATGCGTGTGCTGCGGCGCATCAACAAGAACGGCACCGCCGTGCTGATGGCGACCCACGACGTCTCGATCGTCGACGAGGAACGCCAGCGTGTGCTCGAACTCGCCGACGGCGAGCTCGTCCGCGACGAGGCGGGCGGCGTCTACACGCCCGAGATCGTCATCTACGAAGAGCCGGAGGCCCCTGAGGTCGCGACGAAACGCAAGCCGACCATCGCCGAGTCGATGGCCGCGCGGGTCGCTGAGCCCGACCAGCGGGCACACCGGGCCGACTCGGACATTGACTCGCCGACGTCCCGCCTCACCGAGCACGACGACGGCGAAGAGCTCGAGCACGACATCGACGGCACCACGAGCGACGGGGGTGACCGCTAATGTTCGGCTTCATCATGAGCGAAATGTGGCAGGGCCTGCGTCGCAACACCTCGATGGTCATCTCGGTGATCCTCGTCACGTTCGTGTCGCTGACGTTCGTCGGCGCCGCCATCTTGCTTCAGTTTCAAATCCAGAGCATGAAGACGTATTGGTACGACCGGGCTCAGGTCGCGATCGACTTCTGCACCGAGCAGTCCCAGTCACCGAACTGCACCGGCGGTATCGCCACGCAGGATCAGATCGACGCGGTCGAAACTGAGCTGCAGGGCGAGGCGCTCTCGCCCTACGTGAACGAGTACTTCTTTGAGTCGCAGGACGATGCGTACGGGCGATTCGTCGAGCAGTTCCAGGACGACCCGCTCGTGTCGTTCGTGACCCCAGACCAGCTCAATGAGGCGTTCTGGGTGAACATGGTTGACCCCGAGGACTCGGACATCGTGATCCAGTCGATCACCGGCATGCCGGGCGTCGAGTCGGTCACTGATCAGCGGCAGTTCCTCGACGGCATCTTCGCGGTGCTCAACGGCGCGAGCATCACCGCGTTCGCGATCGCGCTCGTCATGCTCGTCGCGGCCGTGCTCCTTGTCGCCACGACCATCCGGCTCTCGGCCTTCTCGCGCCGCCGCGAGCTGCGCATCATGCGCCTCGTCGGCGCGTCGAACAGCTTCATCCAAGCCCCGTTCATCCTCGAGGGCGTGTTCGCCGGTTTGGTGGGTTCGCTGCTCGCGGCGGCAACCGTGTTCGGCGGCACGCACTTCTTCGTGCAGGGCTACCTGCAACCCAGAATGCCGGGGATGCAGCTGGTCTCGATTTGGCCCGAGGCCGCCATCTCGGCGGGGGTAGTGGTGGCCATCGGCGTCCTGCTGGCGGGGCTGGCATCGAGCATCTCGATTCGTCGCTACCTCCGCGTCTGACGTCGCGGTTGTTCGGTTCCGTGGCAAGGCCCTAAGCTAGGACTTTGCCCGGAAAAACGACGAGCCGGGAGAGGAGGACGCAATGGCGAAAAAGCAGGACGACGGTCGCCAGGTCGTGGCATCGAACCGCAAGGCTCGCCACGACTACAACATCGAAGACACGTACGAGGCCGGCATGGTGCTCACTGGCACCGAGGTGAAGGCGCTGCGGCAGGGTCGCGCGTCGCTCATCGACGGCTTTGCGCACGTCGAGAACGGTGAGATGTGGCTCGAGGCGGTCTTCATCCCCGAGTACTTCCAGGGCACCTGGAACAACCACGCGCCCCGACGCAAGCGCAAGCTGCTGCTGCACCGTGACGAGATCCGCAAGATCGCGGGCAAGACCCGTGAGGGTGGCTACACGATCGTGCCGCTGCAGCTCTACTTCATCGACGGCCGCGCCAAGGTCGAGATCGCGGTGGCCAAGGGTAAGCGCGAGTTCGACAAGCGCCAGGCGCTCCGCGAGCGACAGGATAGCCTCGAGGCGCGCCGCGCGATGCGGTCGCGCGGTTACGTGGGCGAGGGCTAACCACGCAGGCGCGTCACGACGATCGGCAACGCAGAAGGGGGCCGCACCATCTGGTGCGGCCCCCTTCTGCGTTGGGACTCGTGCGGCGCTAGCCGACGATCGAACTCGCGGTCGAGTCCGCGTCGCTCTTCAGACCGTCGAGGTAGGTCGCGAGCGAAGCACCCGTGCGGGTGAGCGAAGAACCGACGTTCGGCTCGACCGACTGCCACTCGGTGAGCACGGCGCTGTTCGCCGCGTCCTCAGCCGACTGGGCGTCCTGGATCAGGCCGTCGAGGTCCGGGTAGAGGGTCTGGCCAACCTCGACCGTCGGCTCGGTGTTGCGCAGGTGGTCGACGACCGCCTGGTTCGCATCGGCCGCGTTCTGGTACTCGGTCGCCGCGACATCGCAGACCGACTGGAACGCGTCGAGGAAGCAGTTCTCGCTGTACTGCTTCGCGAGGCCGGCGTAGTAGTCGACGTAGGTCGACTCGTAGGCCGAGGCGAACGTCTCGCGCGTGTCGTCGTTGTAGAGGTCGGGGCAGCCCGAGGCGTTCGAGCAGGGGAAGTAGATCGCGCCGTCGTTCGTCGTGATCTCGCCACCATTTTCAATGACGTAGGCGTCGGGCATGGTCGTGTTGAGGTCGTCGCGGTAGTTCTGCTGCAACTCGGCGTAGGCCGGCAGTGAGTCGCAGACCTGCTGCTGAGCGGCAAGGTAGGAGTCGGACTGGGTGAGGAAGGTCTCGGCCTGCTCACGCGACGAGGCGAGCGCATCTGCGTCAGCCTGCGCCTGCTGGTACGCCTCGGACGCCTCGGCGCCTTCGTCGGCGGGCAGTTCCGGCACCGTCGTGTCGGCGAGGTGCTGGCGCGTGTCCTGGCCGCCCGCGATGTCACCGCACGCGGCGCTGAGCGAGTCGACGCCGTCGGTCGTGAGGTCGAAGAACGTCTGACTCGAGGCCGTGAGCACCGAAGAGATTTCCGGGGCGGTCACGGCGGCCAGGTTCTCGGCATTCCACGAGCCGTTGTAATCGCTCAGCTCCTGCTGGAACGCGGCGGCGAGGTCGTCACCGCGCTGGACGTTCTGGCTGTGAATGAACCAGGGAATGCCGATCGCGGCGGCGGCGATAACCACGACCGCCACGATTGCGGTCACGATGAAGCCGGTGCGGCGGAACCACGGCTTTTTCTTCTTCGGTTCGTTGCGGGGTGGCTCGTTGCCGCCGGCGCCACCGGGGCCGCCTGGGCCAGCCACCGGCGCTCCGTACGCTGCGCCCGGGCGGTTGCCCGAGTCGCCGGGGAACGCGGCCGGCGGAGCGCCGAATGACTGCGTTGCCGGAGCCTCAGCCTGGAACGGAGGCATGTTGTAGGCCTGCGTGGGCTGCGCGTCGGGTGACGAGGCTGCACCCTCGCTGAGGTGCTCGCGGTCGTAGGGCGTCGTGGGCGCATCGCCCGCGACGCCGGCCGGGAACCCGGCGGTCGGATACGACTGGGTTGCACCCTCGTCGTGAGGCGCCTCTTCCCGCGCAGCGTGGGCATCGCCGTTGGCGCCGAGGGCAGCCGCGAATGAGCCTTCGTTCGCGTTGTCGTCGGCGTTGCTCGAGTCGTTACCGATCGACGGAGCTGGTGCCGGCTCGCCCTGCGCGGCTGCGTCGCCGAATTCGGCAGAGTCGTTTGAGCTCGACCCGAACGTGGGCGGGGCGAAGGCCGACCAACCGCCGCCCGAGGAGTCGCCCTGCGGCGCGTCGCTGCCGGCGGGGGTCTCGGGCGATTCCGGGGTCTCGCTCGCCGCATCCGGCTCGGGGGATGCGAGCGGAGGCAGCGGGGGAAGGTCGGGCATCGCGGGGGTCGAAGCCGCGGCGTCGTCGCTCGCGTCACCCGTCACGGGGTTGTTCTGCTCGGCCTCGTGTTCGGGCCTGTCGTCGTTATTGTTGCGGCCGAACGGCCCGGCGCTGCCATCGTTCCAACTCATAGACCTAACTCTACGGAGTCGGCGGGCGAAATGACGTTGGTCTGTGCACAAATCAGGCTTGGGTTGCACGTCGAAATGGAATAGAGTTGAACGTCCCGATGTTTCATCGGGTACAACTCAATAGCGATGCACGAGCTTCGCAGTCTCGGGGGTGATCGGTTTCGACATCGTTGGGGAAACTGCGTGAAGCGGGTCGAGGACGCGGGGTTATCTCGTAAACGCCCCTCGCAAAACATAAGTGCCAATAACAAGCGCACTGACTTCGCCCTCGCTGCCTAAGTAGCGAGCCCGAGTCCGTCAGCCTAGGTTTGCGTTCGACCTAGATCCTGGCGTCATTTTGAACGCTTGCTGCGAAACTGTGTTGCAGGGTTTCGTGGGACTCTCACTGTGACTGGGTTCGTCGACCAAGGTGTTTGCCCCAATGGTCGGAACCGAGTAAAGCGCTTGGCAGACTGCACCCGGAGAAGCCGCAGACTCGTCGCGATGGACGAGGGTTCAATTCCCTCCACCTCCACCAACAGCCCGAGCCGCCTCAGCGTGAAAGCACTGAGGTGGCTCGGGTTTTTTCGTGTCGTCGCGCGCCATACCGATTGGCCGCGCGAGGAAGCGGCGTCGCCCGCCTACACTGCGAGCATGCGCATCTTCGTTCTCAACGGCCCGAACCTCAACACGCTCGGCACCCGCAACCCCGAGGTCTACGGCACCGAAACCCTGGACGATGTCGAGGCGCGTTGCGCGCGCCGCGCGGCGGAACACGGGGCCACCGTCGAGTGCTACCAGACGAACCACGAGGGCGAGCTCGTCGAGCTCATCCAGCGCGCCCGCAGCGAGGCCGAGGGCATCGTGCTCAATGCCGGCGCCTACACGCACACCTCCGTCGCGATTCACGACGCGCTCGAGTACGCCGAGACGCCGACCGTCGAGGTGCACATCTCGAACGTGCACCGGCGCGAGGCGTTCCGGCGCACGTCGTACGTTTCACCGCAGTCGGATGCGGTGATCGCCGGCGCGGGCACGCTCGGCTACGAGCTCGCCATCGAATACCTCGTGGAGCGGCACCAGAAACGCGACACGCCCTCGACCCGGTCGAACGGACTGCCGTTCGACCGCATCAAGGACCTGCGCGATATTACCTTTGAGGACAAGAACCCGTCGGCCTAGCCCTCGCGGGGTCTAGCCGAAGAGTCGCTGCGACGCGAGCTCGGCGCCCGCGGTCAACGCCTCGAGCTTCGCCCACGCGATGTCGGGGTGGATGCGACCGCCGAGACCGCAGTCGGTCGAGGCGATGACGTTCTCGGCGCCGACGACCGACGCGAAGTTCTCGATGCGGTCGGCGACGAGCTCCGGGTGCTCGACCACGTTCGTTGAGTGCGACACGACGCCGGGCACGATCTGCTTGCCGGCGGGCAGCTTCACGTCACGCCACAGCTTCCACTCGTGCGCGTGACGGACGTTGGCCGCTTCGAACGAGTAGGTGCCGGCGTTGATGGTGAGCATCTGGTCGATGAGGTGACGGAACTCGATGTCGGTCGTGTGCGGGCCGTGCCACGATCCCCAGCAGAGGTGGAAGCGCACGCGATCCTCGGGCAGGCCTTCAAGCGCGTGGTTGAGCGCGTCGACACGCACCTGCGTAAACGCGAGGTAGTCCTCGACGGTCGGTTCGGGCACGACCTGGTCCCAGCTCTCGGCGATAGACGGGTCGTCGATCTGCACGATGAAGCCAGCATCGACGATGGCCTTGTACTCCTCCTTGAGCGCCTCGGCGCTCGCCCAGACGACGTCTTCGTCGGTCTCGTAGAAGGTGTTCTTGAGGCGCGCGGCCGATCCGGGCGAGAGCGCAGCAACGAAGCCGTCGTTCGCGACGCCGAGCTCGTTGAGTGCCGAGCGGAGGCCCGCGACGTCGGCGGCGACGGCGTCCTGGCCGATGTAGTTCAACTCGCCGGTGATCGCGGGCGGCGTTGCCTTCGATCGGCCGGCCAGCACGCCGTTCTCTGGGTCGAGGTAGGCGTCCCGGAACAGCGTGCGGTCGCGGCGGTGGGCGAAGGCCGCGAGGCGCACCTTGCCAGGTTCCGAGGTAATGACCTCGTCGGTGT
This sequence comes from Gulosibacter sediminis, assembly GCF_023370115.1. Lineage (NCBI taxonomy): Bacteria > Bacillati > Actinomycetota > Actinomycetes > Micrococcales > Microbacteriaceae > Gulosibacter > Gulosibacter sp. ACHW.36C. The sequence goes on from NZ_CP097160.1 coordinate 1,175,869, forward strand.
CGTCCCAGCGGTCGGCGCTGTCGCTCGGGGTGAGGCCCGCGAGGCGCGTGAACGAGTAGTTCCACCACCCGCCGTAGTCGACCGACTGCGTCATGAGGTGGCCGTACTCGCCGTCATTGACGATGTCGATACCGGTGTCGATCTGGCGCTTCACGACGCCGACGACCTCTTCATGCAGAACACCGGTGAACTCATCCCAGCTGAGCGCGCCCTCGTGGTGACGCGCATTCGTTTCGAGCAGGCGCTTGGTGCGGGGGAGCGAGCCAACGTGGCTCGTGCGGATCCGTTCGATCGACATAATTACCCTTCAGTCTTGGTTCGTTCACCGTATCGCCCGGCGCCTGAGCCGCCGGCCACGGTGTCAAACTCGGTCACATTCCACAACGAGCTTCGTTTGCAGCGCCGGATGTCCTATGGTGTCGCCGCGGCGGCCTAGACTGCACAGGTGCAAGAAACCCGTTCGACTGAGCAGAACCGCTGGCCCGCCTTCATCGTCTGCATCGCCGTCGCGATCGCGACGATTCTCGACCTCGCGAAGGTCAACGTCGCCATCGCGCCGATCGAGACGACGCTCGGGGCATCGTCGTCCGAAGCGCAGCTCATCGTCGCCGGGTACATCCTCGCCTTCGGCATCTGTCTGGTTCCCGCGGGCCGCCTCGGCGACATCTGGAACAGGAAAGCGATGTTCGTCATCGGCCTCTCGGTCTACGTGACCGCGAGCCTCGCGTGCATGCTCGCCCCCACTTCGGGCGTGCTCGTACTGTCGCGCCTGCTCCAGGGTGTGGCCGCGGGCATCCTCATGCCGCAGGTGATCGGCCTCATTCAGAACCTGTTCCAGGGCAAGGAGCGCGGGTCGGCCTTCGGCATCTTCGGCGCCGCGATCGGCCTCGGCACGGCGTTCGGCCCGACCATCGGCGGCCTCTTCATCGGCGCCTTTGGCGACGAATGGGGTTGGCGCTGGATCTTCGGTATGAACGTGCCGATCGGTCTCGTCATCCTGCCGTTCGCGATCTGGCTGCTGCCGGGGCGTCAGCGCCACAACTCGAGCAACGACCTCGACCTGCCCGGTGTTTTCCTCATGGCGGGCACGGTCTTGCTCATCATGCTGCCGTTCGTGCTGACCACCGGCACGTCGGCCGACAGCCCGGCGCGCTGGTGGATGCTGCTCGGCGCCGTGGCGTTCGCCGTCGCGTTCTACCTGTGGGAGCGCCGGTACGTGCGCGCGGGCAAGAGCCCGGTCATCGACTTCACGCTCTTTCAGCATCCGTCGTACCGATACGGCGTCATCTTCACCTCGCTGTTCTTCGCGATCATGCCCCCGATGTTCTTCCTCATGACCCTGTTCAACCAGCAGGGTCTCGGCCACGAGGCGGTCGTCGTCGGCATGATCACGATTCCCTACGCGATCATTTCGGCGATCATTTCGGCCTTCGCGGGTCGGTATACCTACCGGCATGCTGCCTCGATGGTGCTGATCGGAGTGTCGCTGTTCACGCTCGCGCTGGTCGCACTCGCGCTGCTCAGCGCGTTTGCCGACGGCGCGACCATGCCCATCCTCATGGCCATCGTGCTCGCCGCCGCGGGTGTCGCGCCGGGCATGGTGATGCCCGCCAACCAGATGCGCACGGTGAAGGATGTGCCGCTCGAATCCGCGGGCGTCGCCGGCTCGTTCATGCAGGTTGGTCAGCGCCTTGGCAACGCGATGGGCATCGCGATCGGCACCTCGATCTACTTCGCCCTCTCGAACGAGGGCACGGAGACCGCATACCGCTCCGCGTTCTCGTGGGCGATGGTGTTCGTCATCGGCGTCGCGGTGGTGGCCGTGATCATCGCCGCGCTCGACTTCGCCGCCCACCGACGCTCGACGCGGGCCATCGGGGGACGCGACGCGGCAGGCGGGCTCGACTAGCTGCGGAAGAGGCGCAGGGCCTCGTCGTGCAGGAGGCCATTCGTCGCGAGGGCGGTGCCGTGCCAGGGGCCCTCGGCGCCGTCAATTGCCGTGAAGGTGCCGCCGGCCTCCTCGATGATCGGCACGAGGGCCGCCATGTCGTAGGGCTGCAGGCCCACCTCGCACGCGAGCTCGAACGAGCCCTCGGCCACGAGCATGTACGGCCAGAAGTCACCGATGGTGCGTGAGCGCCAGGCGCGCTCGTTGAGCTCGAGAATCGGCTCGACCGAGGCCTCTTCCTGCCAGTACTTGAGCGAGCCATAGCTGATCTGCGCCTCGTTGAACGACTCCACGCCCGAGACCTCGATACGGCGGTCGGTCGCGGTGTTCGAGTCGGCGAGGTCGTCGTCGAGGTAGGCGCCGAGCCCGGTGGCGCCCCACCAGCGGCGGTTGAGCGCGGGCGCCGAGACGACGCCGACCGCGGGGCGGCCGTCGATCACGAGCGAGATGAGCGTCGCCCAGATGGGCACGCCGCGCATGAAGTTTGCGGTGCCGTCGATCGGGTCGATGATCCACTGACGGCGCGAGTTGCCCTGGGTGCCGTATTCCTCGCCAAAGACTGAATCGCTCGGGCGCTCCTGCTCGAGCCGTTCGCGAATGGCCTGTTCGACCGCCCGGTCGCCGTCGGTGACGTGCGTGCGATCCTCCTTGACGTACACGCCGAGGTCGCGCGACGTGAAGTACCGCATCGAAATCTCGTCCGCGAGATCGGCGAGCTGCCGGGCGAGGCGAAGGTCGGCGGTGATGGGATGCAGGAGTTCGAGGGCCATAGCTGGATTATCGCAGCAGGCCCGCGAAGTTAGCCCTCGGACGCGCTCATCGACACAATGAGTCGGCGCAGCGAGGCGACGCGGGCCCGCCCGAGCGCGTCGAGATCGCCGCGGGCGGCCGCGGCGTCGAGTTCGCAGTCGGGTGCATCCGCGAGGTGCGTGCACCCGCGGGGACACTCGGCGACGATCTGCGCGAGCTCGTCGAACGGCGCGAACACCGCGTCGGGGGAGACATGCCCGAGCCCGAACGAGCGGACGCCCGGCGTGTCGATGATCCAACCGGAGGGATTGACAGGCAGGGCGAGCGAAGACGAACTCGTGTGGCGTCCGCGGCCGGTGACTTCGTTGACGTGCCCCGTGGCGCGCTGCGCGTGGGGCGAGATGGCGTTGACGAGGGTCGACTTGCCGACGCCCGAATGGCCCACCATCACGGTCACGCGATCGGCGAGCGAGGCGAGAAACTCCTCATGCGGAGGTTGGTCGAGTGCCGAGGTGAACACGGGCACGTCGAGCGGCTCGACGAGCTGGTGCACCGGTTCGGGGTCGGCAAGGTCGGTCTTGGTGATCATGACGAGCGGCGAGATGCCGGCATCGAAGGCGGCCACGAGGTACCGGTCAATGAGGCGCGGGCGTGGTTCGGGATTCGCCGCGGCGACCACGACGCAGAGCTGCTCGGCGTTGGCAACGATGATGCGTTCGACGGTGTCGGAGTCATCGGCCGAGCGGCGCAGCAGCGTGCGGCGCGCCTCGACGCGAACAATCCTGGCGAGCGATCCCTCGCCGCCGGTGACATCGCCGACGAGCCACACGGTGTCGCCGACGACGACCGACTTCTTGCCGAGCTCGCGCGCCGTGGTCGCGACCACGCTGCGCGCCGAGCCCTCGGGCATCCCGGCGATGACCGGGGCACCGTCACCCACGAGGCACGTGTAGCGCCCGCGGTTCACCGTCGTGACAAAGCCGGGCACCGCATTCTCGTGGGTGGGGCGCTGCTTGGTGCGGGGCCGCGAGCCGCGGCGTGGCGCGCGTACGCGCACGCGGTCTTCGTCGAAGTCGCCGTACGCATCGAACGCGTCGGTGCGGTCCCACCCCACGATCAGAGGTCCAGCAGCGAATCGAGCGAAATCGGCGCGTCGGCTTCGTCGCGCTCGCCGAGCAGCGTGCGCCACATGCCGGGGAAGTCGGGCAGCGTCTTCGTGGTGCACTCGACATCGTCGAGCTGCACCTCGTCGACGGCGAGGCCGATCAGCGCGCCCGTGGTGGCCATGCGGTGGTCGGCGTAGCACTGCCACAGCGCGCCGTGGAGCGGGGCCGGGCGAATGATGAGCCCGTCGTCGGTCTCTTCGACGTCGGCGCCGACGCGGCCGAGCTCGGTCGCGAGGGCGGCGAGGCGATCGGTCTCGTGACCGCGGAGGTGGCCGACGCCGCGAATGACGCTCTCGCCCTCGCAGAGGGCGAGCAGGCCTGCGATGTTCGGGGCGAGCTCGCCGCCGACCGAGAGGTCGAGGTCGACTCCGGCCGGTCGGGCGCCCGCGACAATGCCCTGCTCGACGGTGCAGGTGAGCAGCCCATCCTCGAGCGTGATCTGCGCGCCGAAGCGCGGCAGGATCTCGCGCAGCAGGTCGCCGACCTGGGCGGTCGACTCGGGCCAGTTGGGGATGCGCACCGTGCCGCCGGCGATGATGCTCGCGATGAGGAACGGCGCCGCGTTCGAGAGGTCGGGCTCGACCGTGAGCTCGCCGCCACCGATCTCGCCCGGCTCGACGCGCCAGGTGCGCGCGTCGACCGCGTCGGCGGTGACGCCGCGGCCCTTGAGCACGTCGAGGGTCATGTTGATGTGCGGCAGCGATGGCAGCGATTCGCCGGTGTGCGTGAGCGTGAGGCCCTGCTCGAAGCGGGGCGCGACGAGCAGCAGGCCCGAAACGAATTGGCTGGATGCGCTGGCATCGATCTCGAGTTCGCCACCCGCGATGCGCCCGATGCCCTGCACCGAGAACGGCAGGCGCCCGCCCGAGTCACCGCTCACTTTGATGCCGAGCCCGCGCAGGGCCTCGAGCGTGGCCGCCATCGGGCGGCGTCGCGCGCCCTCGTCACCGTCAAAGGTGACCGGACCGAGCGCAAGGCCCGCGAGCGGAGGTACAAAGCGCATGACCGTGCCGGCGAGGCCGCAGTCGATCGACACTCCGCCGGACAGCTCCTCAGCTGGCGTGATGACGAGGTCGTCGGCCGCGTTGTGCGTGCTCGCCACGCGTTCGACGCCGGTGCCGAGCTCCTCGAGCGCCTGCGCCATGAGGATCGTGTCGCGCGCGTGCAGCGGGGCGTGCAGCGTCGTCGGCTCGTGCGCAATCGCTGAGAGCACGAGCTCGCGGTTCGTCAGCGACTTCGAACCGGGAACCTCGATGTCGGCGTCGAGCGGAACCTCGGCAATCGGCGCGCGCCAATAGCCGGGCTCGCCAGAAGTCGCCTCGTGCACGCCGTCGCCGTACAAATCGAACTCATCGCCGGAATATCTGAAGATCTCCATCGGTTACACACACTATCGCGCAACCGCGCGCGAAGGATGAAGCACCGCACCAGCAGACCGCGAACGGAGGACGATGAGCGCCGTGCTAACAAGCGTTCTCGCCGTAGACTCGTCTGCGATGAATTCCAGTGATGATGCACCGCGGCGAGCCAGCGACTCGACGAGCCTCGCAACGCTCTTTGAGGAACAGGCGATTCCGCTCCTCGACCAGCTGTACGGACACGCGATGCGGATGACGCGGAACCCGGCCGATGCCCAAGACCTCGTGCAAGAGACCTTCACGAAGGCGTTCCAGTCGTTCGCGTCGTTCAAGCAGGGCACCAACCTGCGGGCGTGGCTGTACCGCATCCAGACGAACCTCTACATCAACAACTACCGCAAGCAGCAGCGCACGCCGTACCAAAACCCGCTCGAAGAGCTTGAGGACTGGCAGCTCGGCGGGGCCGAGTCGTACACCTCGACGACCACCTCGCGCTCGGCGGAGGCGGAAGCGGTCGACAATCTGCCCTCCGACGCCGTGAAGGATGCGCTGGCCGAGATCCCCGAAGAGTTTCGGGTCGCGGTGCTCCTGGCCGATGTGCAGGGCTTCTCCTATAAGGAAATCGCCGAAATTATGGACACCCCCACCGGCACGGTGATGAGCCGATTGCACCGCGGGCGCAAGCTGCTGCGGGATCGGCTCCGGGACTACGCCGGGGAATACGGAATTGGAAGGGAGCAGGAATCATGACCGACTGTGGCTGCGATAAAGCACGCCAGGAACTCGAAGAGTACCTGCGTCAGGAAATGTGCACCACGGATCGTGAGGCCATCAAGGAGCACCTCGCGACGTGCGAGGACTGCTCTGGTGAGGCTCACGTCAACCAGGTGATCACGCAGGTCGTGCGGCGTTCGTGCAACGAGGAGGTCGCGCCGGAGGAGCTGCGCGCCCGCGTCCTCAGCTCGCTGCGCGGTGGCGCAACCGCATAGACCCCGCGTTCGGCACCCGAGGCCGAGACTGAACCGGCCCCGCAGCGCGCTGCGGGGCCGGTCTTCGTTGCTGCTGCGACTGCGGCCCAACTTGTACGGCGGCGAGATCCGCGGAAAGCTCAACCGCATGAGCACCACGAACCCCGCGAACCGCTTCTCTAAGCAAGCGAAGCCGCGACGGCTGCTCGTGGTCTCGGCGCGGGGCTCGGCGTGCTCGCCATGGGCGCCTGGGCGATCAGGCGACGCGCCACCCGGTGCAACGAGCGAAGCCGCCGCCTCAAGACCGCCGGGATTGTCACGACGGGCAAGGTGACCGACGCTCGGGAGCGCGCAAGCCAGTTCAGCAACGGCACGTTCATGCAAGCGACGGTGCAGTTCGTCGATGACGACGGCGTGCCGCGTTGGGCCAAGGGCGTAATGGTCGGCCAGGTGCGCGAGGGCACCGGCCTCGAGGCGCGGTACCTGCGGGGCGAGGTGGACCGCTCTGGCGGTTGCGAAATCGCGCCGAACAAGAAGTTCGTCAAGGGTTACGAACTACTGCTCCAGGGAAACGAAACGTCCGGCCCGCAGCTGGTGCTGCGAGTCGGACGTTTGTGTGTGGATGTTAGTGGCCGAGGGCGCCGTTGATGAGCGTCTGCTGCTGCTCCTGGTGCGCCTTCATGGTGCCGACAGACGGGGCGGATGCCTCGGGTCGCGTCACGGCGGTGAGCGGCCGGTCGAGCTTCGGTGCGAGGGCCGCAAGCAGGAAGCCCCACGCACCCTGGTTCTCTGGCTCCTCCTGTGCCCAGACCAGCTCGGCGTTCGGGTACTGCGCGAGCGCCTGCTTGAGTTCCTCGACGGGTAGCGGGAAGTACTGCTCGAGGCGCACGAGCGCGACCGACTGGTCGCCGGACTTCTCGAGCTGCTGCTGGAGGTCGTAGTGGAGCTTGCCCGAGTGGATCACGACGCGCTTCACGGCGGCCTTGTCGGCGACACGGGTGTCGTCGAGCACGGGCTGGAACTTGCCCGTGGTGAACGCCTCGACCGGCGAGGTCGCGCCGCGTAGGCGCAGCATCGACTTCGGTGTGAAGACGATGAGCGGCTTGCGCGGGCGGGCGTACGCCTGGCGGCGCAGCAGGTGGAAGTAGTTCGCCGGCGTCGACGGCTGCGAGACCGTCATGTTGTCCTGCGCGGCAAGCTGCAGGAAGCGTTCGATGCGGGCCGAGGAGTGGTCGGGACCCTGGCCCTCGTAGCCGTGGGGGAGCAGCAGCACAACGCTCGAGCGCTGCGCCCACTTCTGCTCGCTCGACGAGATGAACTCGTCGATCACGACCTGGGCGCCGTTCACGAAGTCACCGAACTGGGCCTCCCAGAGCACGAGCGCGTCGGGGCGCTCGACCGAGTAGCCATACTCGAAGCCGAGCGCGGCGTACTCCGACAGAAGCGAGTCGTACACCGTGAACTTCGCCTGGGTCTCGGAGAGGTTCTGGAGCGGAATCCAGTTCTGATCGGTCTTGCGATCGTGCAGCAGGGCGTGACGCTGCGTGAACGTGCCGCGGCGCGAGTCCTGGCCCGAGAGGCGCACCGAGGTGCCCTCCATGACCAGCGAGCCGAGGGCGAGCAGCTCGCCGTAGGCCCAGTCGATGTCGCCTTCCTGCGACATCTTCGCGCGCTTGTCGAGCACGCGCTGCAGCTTCGGGTGCACCGTGAAGCCTTCGGGCGGCGTGCTGAACGCCTCGCCGATGGTGGTCACGACGTCGTTCGCGACAGCGGTCGACTCGGGCTCCGAGGGGCTCTGCTCCTCGTTCGCACCGACCGTCGAGAGCTCCTGCGCCGAGATCGAGGCGGTGTGCGCCTCGTGCGTCTCGGCAAAGGCACGCTCGAGCTCGGAGTGGAAGTCCGACTGTGCCTTCTCGTATTCCTCCTCAGAGAGATCACCGCGACCGACAAGGTTCGCCGCGTAGAGCTTCCGCACCGAGCGCTTGTTCTCGATGAGGTCGTACATGAGCGGCTGCGTCATCGACGGGTCGTCACCCTCGTTGTGACCGCGACGGCGGTACGAGATGAGGTCGATGACGACGTCGCGGTTGAAGCGCTGACGGTAGCGGAACGCGAGCGACGCGACGTGAGCCACGGCCTCGGGGTCGTCGCCGTTCACGTGGAACACCGGCGCCTGAATCGACTTCGCCACGTCCGACGAGTACATCGACGAGCGGCCGTCCTGCGGTGACGTGGTGAACCCAACCTGGTTGTTGATGATCACGTGGATCGTGCCGCCGGTGCGGTAGCCGCGCAGCTGCGACATCTGCATGGTCTCGTAGACGATGCCCTGACCCGACATGGCCGCGTCGCCGTGCACGAGCACGGGGAGGACATTGTAGGTCTGGGCGTCGTTGCGGTCTTGCTTCGCGCGGACGATACCCTCGAGCACGCCGTCGACGGCTTCGAGGTGCGACGGGTTCGCGGCGAGGTAGATCGGAATCTCGCCGCCCTTGGGCGAGGTGTAGGTGCCTTCGATGCCGAGGTGGTACTTGACGTCACCCGAGCCGGTCACGCGACCGGCCTTGGCGCCCTCGAACTCGCGGAACATCTGGTTGTAGGTCTTGCCCGCGATGTTCGTGAGCATGTTGAGGCGACCGCGGTGGGCCATGCCCATGACGATCTGCTCGATGCCGTCGTCGACCGCATCCTGACCGATCTGGTCGATCAGCGCGATGACCGACTCCGAACCCTCGAGCGAGAAGCGCTTCTGGCCGACGTACTTGGTCTGCAGGAAGGTCTCGAACGCCTCGGCCTGGTTGAGCTTCGTGAGGATGCGCAGCTGCTCGTCGTGCGTCGGCGCGACGTACGGGTGCTCGAGCTCCTCCTGGAACCAGGTGCGCTGCTCGGGGTCCTGGATGTGCATGTACTCGATGCCGATGGTGCGGCAGTACGTGTCGCGCAGAATGCCGAGGATGTCGCGCAGCTTCATGGTGCGCTTCGTGCCGAACCCCGCCGTGACGAAGTGACGCTCGAGGTCCCAGAACGTGAGGCCGTGCGACTCGATCTCGAGGTCGGCGTGCGTGCGCTGCACGTAGGTCAGCGGGTCGATGTCGGCCATCATGTGGCCGCGCACCCTGAACATGTTGATGACCTGCTGCACGCGGGCTGTCTTGTTCACGGCCGATGCGACGTCGACGTGGACGTCCTTCGACCAGGTGATGGGCTTGTAGGGGATGCGCAGGGCGGCGAAGATGTCTTCGTAGAAGTTGTCGTTGCCGGTGAGCAGCTCCGACACGATCTTGAGGAACTCGCCCGAGCCGGCGCCCTGGATGACGCGGTGGTCGTAGGTCGACGACACCGTGAGGCGCTTCGAGATCGCGAGGTTGTCGATCGTCTCCTGCGCCATGCCCTGGAACGCGGCGGGGTAGTCGAGGGCACCGGCGCCGATGATGGCGCCCTGGCCGCGCGTGAGGCGCGGGGCCGACTGCACGGTGCCGATGCCGCCCGGGTTCGTGAGCGAGATCGTTGCGCCCGCGTGGTCGGCTGCCGTCAGCTTGCCGGTGCGGCCCTTCTTGATGAGTTCCTCGTACGCCTCGAGGAACTCGCGGAAGTTCATCTCCTCGGCGGCCTTGATGCTCGGCACGACGAGGCCGCGCGAGCCGTCCTTGTTCTGCACATCGATGGCGATACCGAGGTTGACGTGCGCTGGCTGGACCACCGAGGGCTTGCCGTCGACGATGTCGTAGTAAACGTTCTGGCTCGGGAACTTGTCGAGCGCACGCACGAGCGCGTAGCCGAGCAGGTGCGTGAACGAGATCTTGCCACCGCGCGTGCGACGCAGGTGGTTGTTGATGACGATGCGGTTGTCGATCATGAGCTTCGCGGGAATCTCGCGGTAGCTCGTCGCGGTCGGGATCGACAGCGAGTCGTCCATGTTCTTGGCGATGGCCTTCGCCATGCCCTTGAGTGCCGTGGTCTCCGCCTGGCGCTCGGCGGCGGGCGCCGCATCCTTCTTCTCTGCCTTGGCGGGGGCCTCGGCGGGGATCGGCGCTTCGGTCGCCGGGCGAGCCGTCGTGCGGCTCTGCTTGCTCGCGGCGGGCTGCGTCGGTGCCGCGGCGGGGGCTGCCGGCTGGGCGGGCGCGGTCGGCTTTGACGCGCTCACGGGTGCCGAGGCTGACTGGGATGCGGCGTAGCGCTCGAGCGTCGGCCACCAGGCCTCGTCGACACTGCTCCGATCCTCTTTGAATTTCGCGTACATCTCTTCTACGAGCCAGTCATTGGCTCCGAAGTCAGGCACTGAGCTGGTGGATTCCGGACCGGTGGTCGTCGACACGCGAAAATCGCCGCCTTCTACTCAAATTGACGTTCTTGACGCCACCGAGAAGAGGTAGCGTCCGGTTGTCAAGACTAACGACATTTCCTCGCGGACACCTACATCAGTCCCCAGGCACACTTGTGGGAAAGATTAGGCTTGGTGGTATGCAGTTCTACGGCCAAGTGCCCCAGCATGACCTCACCTATTCCGACGTCTTCCTCGTGCCCTCGCGCTCGGACGTCGGTTCGCGACTCAACGTCGACCTTTCGACGCCCGATGAAACCGGCATGCGCATCCCGCTCGTCGCCAGCAACATGAACGCGGTGTCGGGCGAACGCATGGCCGCAGCGCTCGCTCGCCGCGGCGGCCTTGCCGTGCTGCCGCAAGACCTTGATGACGAGGCGGTGCTCGAACAGCTCGCCTGGGTAAAGGGGCAGGACCCCCTCGTCACGAGCCCGTTCCGCTTTAGCGGGGACACGACTGTGGCCGAGGTGCTTACGTACGTTCCCGCGGTTGCCGGTCAGGCGATCGCCGTTGAACGCGGTGCCGAGATCAGCATGATCCTGCAAGCGAACGACCTCGAGCGCATCCCCGCCGATGCCACCCTCGACGACCTCGCGCACCTTGCAGCTCCCGAACTATCGGTATCGCAGGATGCCCGATCTGCATTCAATGAGCTTGAAGAACTTCCGGGCAAATTTGCCGCGGTGCGCCGCGACGGCGAGCTCATCGGCTCGCTCTCGCAGGCCGACGCGCTGCGCTCGAGCATCTACCCGGCCGCGCTGGATGCGCAGGGTCGCCTTCGCGTCGCCGCGGCGGTCGGCATCAACGGCGACGTCGTGGGTCGCGCCCGCCGCCTCGTCGAGGCCGGCGCCGATGTGCTCGTGCTCGACACCGCGCACGGTCACCAGGAGACGATGCTCCGCGCGATCGAGGGCGTGCGTGGCGCTGAACTCGGTGTGCCGATTGTGGCGGGCAACGTCGTGTCTGCGGCCGGTACCCGCGATCTCGTGAACGCTGGTGCGAACATCATCAAGGTTGGCGTCGGCCCCGGCGCGATGTGTACGACGCGCATGATGACGGCCGTCGGCCGGCCGCAGTTCTCCGCGGTGCTGGAGAGCGCTGATGAAGCGGCGAAGTACGGCGCGACCGTGTGGGCCGACGGCGGGGTGCGCTACCCCCGCGACGTGGCGCTTGCCCTCGCGGCGGGTGCTGGCGCGGTCATGGTTGGTTCGTGGTTCGCGGGCACCGTCGAGGCGCCCGGCACCGTGCTCACCGATGCTCAGGGGCGGCTCTACAAGGAGTCGTTCGGCATGGCCTCGTCGCGCGCCGTTGCGGGTCGCTTCAGCAAGCTCGACCCCTACGAGCGCGCACGCAAGCTGCTGTTCGCGGAGGGCATTTCGAACTCGACCATCCTCATCGACCCGGAGCGCCCGAGCATCGACGATCTGGTCGACATGATCACGACCGGCCTGCGCTCGAGCTTCACCTACGCCGGGGCGAGCTCGATTCGAGAGTTCCACGAACGCGCGAAGGTCGGCCTGCAGTCTGCCGCCGGCTACGAGGAAGGCAAGGCGCTGCCGGTGTCGTGGTAGACACCGCTGGTAGAGTTCCGCGCGACTATGGACTGGTTACTCCTCGCCGTCGGCATTCTTCTCTGCTTCGGCACCGGGGTGTTCGTTGCGACCGAGTTCACGCTCGTGAATCTCGATCGCAACGACCTCGAACTGCGGCAGCAGCGAGGTGAGAAGCGGCTTGGGCCGGTCATCTCAGCTCTGAAACACACGTCGACGCACCTTTCGAGCGCACAGCTCGGCATCACGCTGACGACGCTGCTCACCGGGTACACGATGGAGCCGGCCATCACCAACCTGCTCGGTGACTTCTTTATCGCCCTCGGACTTCCCGCGGATTGGGTCTCGGCCGTGGGCACGATCGTGGCGATGATCATCGCGACGGTGCTCTCAATGGTCATCGGCGAGCTGATCCCGAAAAACTTCGCGCTCTCGCTGCCCTTGCAACTCGCGAAGATCGTGGTGCCAATTCAGAACACGTTCACCGCGGTGTTCCGCCCCGCTGTTCGCGTGCTCAACGGCTCGGCGAACGGCGTGATCCGCTCGATGGGGGTCGAACCGCAGGAAGAGCTCTCGGGCGCCCGGTCAGCCGAGGAACTTTCGAGCCTCGTGCGCCGCAGCGCGCTCGTGGGTGTGCTCGAAGCCGACAAAGCCGTGCTGCTGAACCGCACGCTGCGGTTCAGCGAGCTCTCGGCCGAGGACGTCATGACGCCGCGCTCGCGCGTGCAATCGATCCAGGTTGACGCCTCGGTGGCCCAGCTCATCCAGCTCGCCCGCGCGACGGGCTTCTCCCGGTTCCCAGTGGTCGATGAGGACGTCGACGACATCACCGGCATTGCGCACCTCAAGCACGCCCTCGCCGTGCCGCGCGAGCGGCGGGCGAGCGTACCAGTCGGCGCGATCAAGAACGATGCCGAATTCGTGCCCGAGACGCTGGCGGTGGATGCGGTGCTCGGCCAGGTGCGCCGCGAAGGATTCCAGATGGTGATTGTGCTCGACGAGTACGGCGGCACGGCGGGCATCGTGACGCTTGAGGACCTCGTCGAGGAGATCGTGGGCGACCTGGTCGACGAGCACGACCACGCGGCGGTCGAGATTATTCGTCGCCGCGATCGCATCAGCATCGACGGACTGCTACGTCCTGACGAACTGCGCGAGCGACTCAACGTGCACCTCGACGAGGACGGCCCGTTCGAAACGCTCGGCGGCTACGTCATGCGGGAACTCGGCCGTGTGCCTGCTGTCGGCGACGTCGTGGAGCATCCCGAGGGGCGATTCGAGGTGGAGGCCATGGACGGACGTCGCGCGGCCCGCCTCGCGTTCATTCCGGGGGAGCGCTACGTGAGCCGAGAAGAACAGCTTCGACGTGAGCGGGGCGACGACGCGCAGGGGAGTCACCGATGAGCGATTTCATGGGAATCGTCTGGCTCGTAGTGCTGCTGCTGGGCAACGCCTTCTTCGTAGCCGCCGAGTTTGCCGTCATTTCGGCGCGCCGCTCGCAGATCGAGCCCCGAGCCGACCGTGGCTCGAAGTCGGCTCGCACGGCACTGTTCGCGATGGAGCACGCGACGCTCATGCTCGCGACCACGCAGCTCGGCATCACCATCTGCTCACTGTTGATTCTCAACGTTTCCGAACCTGCGCTGCACCATCTGCTCGAGGGGCCGCTCAGCTGGCTGGGGCTCAGCACCGAGTGGGTCACGATTGTCGCGTTCGTCATCGTGCTCGTGCTCGTCACCTATCTGCACGTCGTGTTCGGCGAGATGGTGCCGAAGAACCTCGCGTTCTCGGTGCCCGACCGAGCGGTGCTACTGCTGGCGCCACCCCTCGTGTTCATCTCGAAGGTGTTCCGGCCAGTCATTTGGGTGCTCAACGAACTCGCGAACCTCTCGCTGCGGGCGGTCGGGGTCAAACCGAAGAACGAGGCGACGAGCGCGTTTACCTTCGACGAGGTCGCGGGCATCGTCGAACAGTCGACCCGCGAGGGCATCCTCACCGACGACGCCGGCACGCTCGCGAACACGTTCGAGTTCACGTCGAAGCGCGTGGGTGAGGTGGCTGTGCCGGTCGGCGCGATCCGCGCCCTCGCGAGCGACTGCACGCCGCACGACCTCCAGCGTGCCGTCGCCGAGTACGGCTTCTCGCGGTACGTCATTGCCGACGCGAGCGGGCCGGTCGGCTATGTGCACATCAAGGACGTGCTTGATGTGCCCGACGACGCATTCGACGCGCCGCTGCCGCCCGCGAGCATCCGGTCGCTCACCTCACTCTATGAGGGCACCGACCTCGAGGACGCGCTGGCCTCGCTGCGCCGCACGGGGCGGCACCTTGCGCGGGTCGTCGGGAAGACCGGCACCACCATCGGGGTGCTCTTCCTCGAAGACGTGATCGAGGTGCTCGTCGGCGAAGTGCACGACGCCACGGCACGGCGCTAGCGTCATTGCCGGTAGATTGGCTGGGATGATTGCGTCAGATGATGAGCAGCGGTTCCAGGCAGTGCTGGCCGCCGATGTGCGATCGACCCTCGAGCTGCCAGGCGAAGAGGACGATAAGTACCGTCGGGGCGTCGTGCAGTTGGCGACGGGGTCGCTGACATATCCGGGCGCGGCCGTGCTCAGCGCGCAGGCCTCCTGCCGCGCTGGCGCGGGCATGGTTCGCTACGCGGGCCCCGAGCGCGTGGCTGCGGCCGTGCTTGCGGTTCGGCCCGAAGTCGTGCACGGCCACGGTCACTACCAGTGCCTCGTGATCGGCTCGGGCATTCCGGATGCGCGCGAGGACGACCGCGCGGGCTTGCTCGCTGAAGCCCTCGAGCGGGGCGTCCCGGCCATCGTCGATGCCGGCGCGCTCACGCTCGTCGAACCGGGCATGAAGGGCGTCGTCGTGACCCCGCACGCCCGCGAGCTCGCAGGGCTCATGCGTCGGCTCGGCCTTGCCGACTGGTCAGCCGAAGACGTCGCGTGCTCCGAAGGCGAAGCCGCGATCGAGGCGTCGGAGCTGCTCGGTTGCACCGTGCTGCTCAAGGGCCGCGTCACCTACGTCGTCGAGGGCACCGACCGTCGCAAGCTACGGGCACCGAACTCGTGGCTCGCGACGGCTGGCACAGGGGATGTGCTCGCGGGCATCATTGGCACCATCGTCGCCGGCCAGGCCGGCCGGGGCGCACCGCTCTGCCTGGCGACGACGGTCGCCGCCGGCGCCTGGCTGCACGCCCGAGCCGGTTGGCTTGCATCGCAGCGCAACGCGGGCATCGAGGTGGCCGCGACGACGGTGCACGCGCCGCTGAGCATGCTCGACCACGGCCCGCACGGCGGACCGATCCTTGCCTCCGATGTCGCAACCGCGTTGCCCGGCGTGATCGCGGCGGTGCTCGCGAAATGACGACACAGAACTTTGCCCCGGCCCGACCCCGCCGGTGGACGCTCGAGAACGAGCTTTGGACGCTCTGGCTGCTCTTCATCGGGGTGCACGCCTTATACGGCTGGGTGGCCTCGTGGCACCCCTCGGTGCCGTTTAACGACGTCACGGGCGTCTACCGCGGCTGGGTGGAATCGGCGATTGCCACGGGTTCGTTCCCCGGCGTGCATGAACCATTCG
This sequence comes from Gulosibacter sediminis, assembly GCF_023370115.1. Classification (NCBI taxonomy): domain Bacteria; kingdom Bacillati; phylum Actinomycetota; class Actinomycetes; order Micrococcales; family Microbacteriaceae; genus Gulosibacter; species Gulosibacter sp. ACHW.36C. Next base: position 1,191,524 of record NZ_CP097160.1, read on the forward strand.
TATACCCGGTCGGCGCGCTCGGGCCCATGCTGCTGACCAACCTGATCGGGCCGGGCGAGGCGTATGGCCTCGCCTGGATGATCATCGTCATCGTGCTCGACTGCATCGCCCTGTGGTGGCTCACGATGCGGCAGAACACGAACGTCTCGGCAGGGATGCGGCGCACGGCAGCGTGGTGGTGGCTCGCGTTCCTCGTGCTGCTGGGGCCCATCGCCCTCGGCCGCATCGATACCCTGACGGTGCCGATCGTGCTCATCGCGCTGCTCGAGATCCGCTCGCGGGTGCGCACCTCGGGCTTCTGGCTCACGATCGGCGCCTGGTTCAAGGTCTGGCCGGCCGCCGCGTTTGCTGGCGCGTTCGCGGTCATTGAGCGGCGCTGGAAGCTCGTGCAGGGTGCACTCATCGGCTGCGTCGTGGTGTTGCTTCCGGTCATGGTGTTCAACGGCACCGACGGCCTTCGCAACGCGTTTAGCTTCGTCACCGGTCAGACTGGCCGCGGCCTCCAACTCGAATCGGCCGCCGCGAGCGTCTTCCTCGTGTTCAAGTCGCTCGGCAACAGCGACTACGAGGTGCGTTTCGACTACGACATCCTGACGCAGCAGATCTCGGGCCCCGGCGTCGACCTCGTGGGCGACCTCCTCACGCCGCTCATGTTCGTGATGGTGCTGATCTTGCTCGCGCTTGGTTTCTGGTGGCACCGCAAGGGCGCCGGCATGGCCCGCGTCTTCCCGGCGCTGCTGCTGGCGCTCGTCACCTCGTTCATCGTCTTCAACAAGGTCGGCTCGCCGCAGTTCATGACCTGGCTTGCGCCAATCATCGTGCTCGGGCTGGTCTGGGACGGCCGTCGATTCGCGCCACTCGCGTGGATCTCGCTTGTTATCGCGGGGCTCACGCAGTACATCTACCCGTGGTTCTACTGGACCGTCGTCGGCGCCGCCCCGATTGGCGCGTTCGCGCTGTTCATCCGCAACGCGCTGCTCGTCGTGCTGCTCGTGGCCGCGGTCCTGTACATGCGACCGCTCAAGGCAGAAAGAGTCACGAAGGCCGTGGGTGGCTCAGCGACCGAGCCGGCCTCGAGCGTGGACGACGCGGACGCGAGCTCCGAAGAAGGTACGGTCGCCAGCTAGGGGGTCGCTGCAGCGTGCGGCGGCAGGGGCTCGTGCGCGAGGAATGCGCGCACGGCGCTGCCGACCTCGCGGATTTCGAGCAGAAAGCCGTCGTGGCCGAATGGCGAGTGCACCGTGAATGCCACGTCGCCGGTGACCGAGGTCGAGATGCCGGCCGCGATGCGGTGCTGGGTGTCGATGCGAAAGAGGGTGTCGGAGTCGACGCCGATGACGAGCGTGCGGGCGCGCACCTGCTCGAGCGCCGCATCCACCCCGCCGCGGCCGCGGCCGACGTCGTGCGTGCTCATCGCGTTGGCGAGCACGATGTATGTGTTCGCGTCGAAGCGACGCGTGAAGCGGTTGCCGTGGAAGTCGAGGTACGACTCGACCGAGTAGCGACCGTGACCGCCCGCGGGCGAGACTGAGGACTGCCAGGCGCGACCGAAGCGGTCCTCGAGCTCACTGTCGCTGCGGTAGTTGAGCATGGCCATGCGTCGAGCCAGAGCGAGGCCGCGATATGGGCCCTCGCCCGCGCCGGCGTCGTAGTAGTTGCCGTGGCGCCAGGCCGGGTCGAGCCGAATCGCGTCGCCCTGCAGCGTGTTCTGCGCAATGTTCATCGCGTCGATCGCCGCGGGTGCGCATAGCACGACGAGGTTTTCGAGGCGATCCGGGTACATGATCGCCCACTCGAGGGCCTGCATGCCGCCCATGGAACCACCGACGACGCTGTGGAACTTGCGGATGCCGAGGGCGTTTGCCAGGGCAGCTTGCGCCCGCACCTGGTCGCGGATGCTCGTGCGCGGGAACCGCGCACCCCACTCGCTCCCATCGGGCGAGATGGAAGCGGGGCCGGTCGTGCCCTGACAACCGCCGAGCATGTTCGGCGCGATGACGAAGAGTTCGTCGGTATCGAACGGCATGCCGGGGCCGACCATGCCGGGCCACCAACCCGCGCTCGCGTGGCCGGGGCCCGCGGTGCCAGCGACGTGCGTGTCGCCGGTGAGCGCATGAAAGATGAGTACCGCGTTCGAACGATCCTCGTTCAGCGTGCCCCAGGACTCGTAGGCGATGCGCAACGGCACGGTGCCACCCTGTTCGACGGTGAAGTCGTCGAGCGCGGCAAACTGCCGGTTGCCCGGGTGATCGCCCTCCAGCCACGCGCCTGTGGCAGGAGGACGGATCCGCGCCGGCTGACGGGTCTCGAGGTCGACGCGTTGCGAACGAACGCCGACCCGGAAATCATCGTCAGACCACTGCATCCCTGGAGTCTATTGCCTTCCCGTGCCTAGGCGGCGACCGCGGCCGCGATCGCCTGCTCGAGGTCGGCGATGATGTCGTCGATGTGTTCGAGGCCGACGGAGAGCCGCACGAGACCGGGCGTGACGCCCGCCTCGAGCTGCTGCTCGGGGGTCAGTTGCGCGTGCGTCGTCGACGCGGGGTGCGTCGCGATCGAGCGCACGTCGCCGATGTTCACGACGTGGCGGAACAGCTTCACCGACTCGACGAGGCGACGGCCGGCGTCGACGCCGCCGCGAAGCTCGAAGGCGAGCAGGCCGCTCGCGCCGTTTGGCGCGTACTTGCGTGCCAGCTCGTGCCACTGGTTGCCGGGCAGACCCGCGTAATTGACGCTGACGACGTCCGGGTGGCCATCGAGCCACTCCGCAACGGCTTGGGCATTTTGGACGTGTCGCTCAAGGCGCAGGCTCAGGGTCTCGATGCCCTGGAGCACCTGCCACGCTGAGGCGGGCGCGAGCGCCGCACCGACGTCCCGCAGCAGCTGCACGCGAGCCTTGATGATGTAGGCGATGCCGTCTCCCACGGCCTCGGCGTACTTGAGCCCGTTGTAGCTGGGGTCAGGCTCGTTGAGGCCGGGGAAGCGCTCGGCGTGCTGCGACCAGGGAAACGAGCCGCCGTCGACGATGAGGCCAGCCACCACGGCGCCGTGACCGCCGAGGTACTTCGTTGCCGAGTGCACGACGATGTCGGCGCCGTGCTCAAAGGGGCGAATGAGGTACGGCGTCGCGACGGTGTTGTCGACGATGAGCGGCACGCCTGCCTCGTGGGCGACGTCCGCGACGGTGCCAATGTCGAGCACGTTGATGGCGGGGTTGCCGATCGTTTCGGCGTAGAAGGCCTTCGTGTTCGGGCGAACCGCGTTGCGCCACTGCTCGGGATCGTTCTCGTCGAGGATGAACGTCACCTCGATGCCCGCCTTCGCGAGCGTGTACTTGAAGAGGTTGTAGGTGCCGCCGTAGATCGAGGTCGATGAGACGACGTGATCGCCTGAGGCCGCGATGTTGAGGATCGCGAGCGTTTCGGCGGCCTGACCACTCGAGACCGCGAGCGCGGCGGTGCCGCCCTCGAGCGCGGCGACGCGCTCTTCGAGCACGGCGGTAGTCGGGTTGGTGATTCGCGTGTAGATGTTGCCGGTCTCGGTGAGCGCGAACAGGTTCGCGGCGTGATCGGCGTCGTTGAAGGCGTACGCGGTCGTCTGGACGATCGGCGTGATGACGGAGTTGGACGAGGGGTCAATCTGCGTGCCCGCGTGAATCTGGCGGGTTTCGAAGCGCTGTGACATGAAATCTCCTAGAGGTGGCAGCGGTGACACGGAGGGGTGCCGGCGCACCCCAATCATCACCGAGGCGGCGAGGGGATGCGAAATCCGCTTGTAATACGGAGACACCGGGTGTGGGACGATGGAGGGGTGACTGTGCTGTTGTCTGGAGGTGGCGACCGCAAGGCGGTGCGCCGGGTTGTTGATCGGCTCTGTCGAGAGCTCGCGAGCAAGGCGGGTGCCGTGGCGCCGCGGCTCGGTGTTCTCGCCAGCGGCGACCCCGTGACGCGCGAGGTCGTCGACGCCGTGGCGCCGCCGCTCGGTGTCGACGCGGTGCACCTGTCCGAGACCCCGCAGACCGGCGACTTGCTGACGCTCGCGGGTGTCCTTGTCGGCGACGGGGATGCGGCGCAGCAACTCATGGCGTTTGGCGAGACGATCAGCGATCTGCGCGGGCTGGTGCATCGCGGCGCCAGCTACGCCGGTATCGGCTCGGGCGCAGCTATCGCGGCGGAACAAGCGCTGCTGGGCGGTAGCGAGGTCGGCTCGGTGCCCGTCGCGCCGGCGACGAGCGAGACCGAGCGCGAGGTTGAATTCGCTGCCGGGCTCGGACTCATCGACCTGACGGTGCTGCCGCACGCGGCGGCATCGGGGCGCATCGGCCTCGGCGTGGCGACGATCGAGGCGGGCCTCACCGATCGCATCGTCGGGCTCGACGACGCGACCACCCTGTCGATCCGCGACGGCGCACTCGAGTTGCTCGGCCCGGGCAGCATGTGGGAGCTCCTGCGGGTCGACGACGGGGTGCTCGTACGCACGAGTCGAGCCTCGGTGTGACGGCGAGGTCGCTGGGGGAGCTCGCCGCCGAGGGCGTGATCGCCCACGACTGGGCGGTGGCGCTCGAACCGGCGCAGTCCGAGCTGCGCCGTGCGGGGGAGTTCCTCCGCAGCGAGGTCGCGGCCGGCCGCGAGTACCTGCCGGCGGCCCAGAACATCCTGCGCGCGTTCGCCCGGCCACTTGCCGACGTGCGTGTCGTGGTGGTGGGACAGGACCCGTACCCGACGCCCGGGCATCCGATCGGCCTGTCGTTTGCCGTGAACCGCGACGTGCGCCCGCTGCCTCGTTCGCTCAGCAATATCTATCGGGAGCTCGACGAGGACCTCGGCATTGCGCCGGCCGCCCACGGCGACCTCAGCGGCTGGAGCGAGCAGGGCGTGCTGCTGCTCAACCGCGTGCTCACCGTTCGGCCAGGGGCGCCCGCGTCGCACCGGCGGCAGGGCTGGGAAGCCGTGACCGAGACCGCCCTGCGTGCGCTCGCCGCCCGCGGCACGCCGCTGGTCGCGCTGCTGTGGGGTGCGGATGCGCGCAAGGCGAAGGAATTTCTCGGCGCGACGCCGACGGTCGAATCCGCGCATCCCTCGCCGCTTTCGGCCTCGCGCGGCTTCTTCGGCTCGCGGCCGTTCTCGCGCGTCAACGCGCTGCTCCAAGAACAGGGCGCCGAGCCCATCAATTGGCGGGTTGAGGTACCGGAGGAATAGCCATGACCGAGCTGCACGAACTCACGGCAAGCGAGCAGGTCCGACTGCTCGCGGCGGGCGAACTCACGAGCACCGAGCTCACCGAGCACTACCTCGGCCGTATCGAGCGAGCGAACCCCACGCTGCGGGCCTTCACGTCCGTCGATGCCGAGGGTGCACGTCAACGCGCGGCCGAGCTGGATGCGGTTGGTCGCCCGGGCGTGCTGCACGGCCTCCCGCTCGGCGACAAGGACCTCACGAACCGAGTCGGCGTTCCGACGAGCTACGGCTCGCGGCTGATGGCCGGCTTCGTGCCCGACGCCTCAGATCCGCTCGTGCAGACCCTCGACGCGCACGGTGGTGTGTCGCTCGGTAAGACCAACACACCCGAGTTCGGCTTCCCCTGCTACTGCGAAAACGAGTTGCCCGGTGGCGTTGCCCGCAACCCGTGGGATCTTGAGCGCGGGCCGGGCGGCTCGAGCGGCGGCGCGGCCGTCGCGGTGAGCGCCGGCTTGCTCCCGCTCGCGCCGGGGAGCGATGGCGGCGGCTCTATTCGCATTCCCGCCGCGGCGACGGGCCTCGTCGGCCTGAAGCCGTCGCGGGGCCGCGTGCCCGACGGGAGCGGCCTGGATGCGCTGGCGGGCCTCGGCGTCGCCGGCCCGCTCGCTCGCACCGTCGAGGATGCGGCGCTGCTACTTGACGCGATGATCGCGCGCGACGCCGACGGTCGTGCCGCGAACCGGTTTGCGACCGCGGCCGCGAGCGAGCCGCCGCGCAGCTTCGTCGAGGCTCTGCGCAAAGTCGAGCGCAGCCCGAACTTGCGCGTGGCCTGGAATACGTGGACCTCATGGGCACCTGCGTATGACATCGAGCTTGCCTCGGAGGCGGTCGCCGCGCTCGAGACCGGGCTCGACGCGGTGCGCTCACTCGGACATGAGGTGGTGGAGTTCACTCCGCCCGCGGCGCCGGAGTACTTCGACGCGTTCCGCGCCGTCTGGCGCGGGGGAGCGGCCGGTCTGCCGCTCGACGACGCCCAGCTCGAGGGCGTGGAGGCGTTGACGGCGTGGCTCGTGCGCAGCGGCCGCGAGCTGCCCATCCAGGAGCTCTCGCGAGCGCTGTCGGCGCTGTCGGCGTTCGAGCGGCGCATGGTCGCCGCCTACGAACCGTTTGACGTCGTGCTCACGCCGGCGATGGCGATGCTGCCCCGACCGCTCGGCTGGTTCGACCCGCACGACGGCGAGCGTAACTTCATGCAGCAGTGTCAGTACACGCCGTTTACGAGCTATGTGAACGTCGTCGGCCTGCCCGCGATGTCGCTGCCGGTGTACGAGGGCGCACTCCCGATGGGAATTCATGCGATTGGCCGCCCGGGCGACGAACTGACGCTGCTGCGCCTCGCGCGCGACCTTGAGCGCGAATTCGCCTGGCACGAGCGCCGGGCGCCGGGGTGGACCATCGCGGACTAGCGGCGGCGCGCACATCGCGGCGCCGCCGCTCAGCGAGCCTTTCGCCTGCCTCCGCTCGCGCGCACGTAATTGCCGTCGGCAAGCCCTGCCTCGATCTCGAAGCGGTTCTTCAGCGGGTCTGAGCCGGCCAGGAAGTAGAGGAACGGGAACAACATGCCGTACCGCTCCCACTGGCGTACGTGCTTGAGCTCGTGCCTCAGCACGTGCGGGCTCACGTTCGTGTCGGTGAGATAGACCCGGCCGATGCAGACGCCGCCCCGCTTGAACGCCCACTTGGGCAGCCCGTGGAGCACGATCATGCGGCCGTGGCGCTCAATGCGACCAACCGACAGTGGCGCCCCGTAGAGGAGCGCCACCGCCGTGGCGAAGCGGCACCCGAGTCGCGACAGTGGCGAATCGAGGGCTACTTCACCGAGGAGTTGCCGAAGTCGCAAGGGTTACTGGGCGATGCTCGACTGGGAGTTGCCCGACTTGAGGGCGGCGAGGCGGGCCTCGACCTCGGTCATCTGGCCGACGTTCTCGAGCTCTTCGAACTGCTTGTCGAGGCTCGACGCCTGCAACTCCTGCTGGCCACGGACACGAGCCTCTTCGCGACGCACCTTCTCTTCGAAGCGGCCGAGGTCGGTGGTGGGGTCGAGCACGTTGATCTTCGAGAGGGCGTCGTTGACCTTGCCCTGAGCCTCTGCCGTCTTGGCGCGTGCCGAGAGCTCGTCGCGCTTGCGGATGAGCTCGTTGAGCTTGCCGCGCATGCCCTCGAGGCCGTTCTTCAGCTGGTCGACGACTTGGGTCTGCTGCTCGATCTGCGGGCGGGCCGTGTTGACGTTGCCCTCTTCCTCGACCTGGCGCTGAATCGCGACCTTGGCGAGGTTGTCGAACTTGTCGGCCGACGCGGTGTCGCCGCTGTTGCGGAACTCGTCGGCCTTGTTCGACGCGGCGAGTGCCTTCTGCCCCCAGTCGCGCGCATCCTGCTCGTCCTGGCGTGCGTCGTCCTCGAGCATGCGCAGGTTGCCGATGGTCTGCGAAATCGCGGCTTCGGCGTCGGCGATGTTCGCGGAGTAGTCACGGATCAGCTGATCGATCATGATCTGCGGGTCTTCCGCCTGGTCGATCAGGTTGTTGATGTTGGCACGAACAAGCTGCGAGATGCGGCCGAAAATTGACTGCTTCTGGGCCATGGGAATGCTCCTTGGTGATCGGATCGGTGGGTGATCGTGAACTGAATTTATGTTGCGTGTCTGACCAATTGGCTGATAGCGGCGACTAGCGGGTTCCGCCGCCCCCGCCGAAGCCACCTCGGCTGCCGCCGCCGCCCGAGAAACCGCCGCCTCCTCCTCCGCCGCCGAACCCACCAAAGCCGCCAAAGCCGCTCCAGTCATTGTCGTGGCGCCGCGACGAGCCCGAGTCGCTCAAGATGCCGCTAATGATGCCGCCGAGGATTGCCCCGCCCATGCTTGAAAGGAACTGGTCGCCGCCACCGCTGTATGAGCTGCGGTGCCGCCCGTAGCTGGAGTGGCTCGTCGAGTCCCACGAGCTGAACGAGTACGTGTTGTCGACCTCTTGTTTGCCCGTCGAGAGCGCGGTGCGGGCGAGGTGATCGGCATCGTTCGCGAGCTGCAGCGCCTGCACCGGATCGTCGTTGCGGAGGGCCTCGGCGCGGGCGAGCTGCGACTCGGCCTGGTCGAGGCGGGTGCGAGGGCCGGAGGACACGGCGCCGCGCTTCGAGTTGATGAACTGCGCCGCGGCGCTGATCTCAGCGCTTGCGTTGCGCAGCGCCTCGGGCAGCCGGGCGCGCGCGTGGTCGAGGCGTTCCTTCGCGTCGAGCAGGCCGCCGAGCGCGTCGTCGAGTCGGCCCGCCACCGCGTGGAGCCGCTCGATCGTGGCGGCCGGGTCGGTGAATCGGCCCGCAGCCTGGTCAATGTCGCCGAGCAGCTTGCGCGCCTCGGTGACCGTTTCGGCCGTGGTCGCCGACGGCGTGACCGACGCGGTGCCGGTGAGGTCTTCAACCTGCGCGAGCGTTCGCTTGAGCTGGCCGGCCTCGTCGGCGATCTGCCGGGGCGCGCGCTCGAAGAGTTCGCGTGTGGCGGTGAGGCCCTTCACAAGCCCGTCGAACTGGGCGAACGCATTCTCGGCGTCGGTGATGTCAACGATCGCGGCGCCGGCGTTGCCGGCCTCGGCGGATGCGGTGGCACCCTCGATCTCGTCGTCCGCGAGTTCGAGCAGCTGGCGAGCCTGGCTGATGTCCGCGCCGATGCGGTCGCGCGCCGCCTGGTCGTAGTGGCTGTCCAATCCGTCGAACCAGCCCGAAATCTCGGTGAGCCGAGGTCGTGCGGCCTCGGCCCGCTGGCGCAGTGCGACGAGCAGCTTCGGGGCGTCGTTCTGCCGCACGCGCAGCTCCTGGAAGTGGCTCGCCTGGTCGCTGAGCCGCTTCGTAGCCGTGTCGGTGATTGACAAGATGCGCTCGATCCAGGCCTCGCGGTCCTCGGGGGCATCGGGGATGTGGTCGAGCAGCTTGCCCTGCAGCTCGAAGGCCTCCTTCGACGCCTTCTTCGCCATACCGAGCTCGTTCTGATAGACCTTGACCTCTTCGGCACCGAACTCGGCGCTCGCAAACGCGACCTCTTCGTCGGACGACTTGATGAGGTTGTCCATGCGCACGAGTTGGATCGAGGCCTGCTGCAGGCGCGCCTCGAGCTCGGCAGCCTGCTTCTGCTCGGCCTCGCGCAGCTGCTTCTGGCGCTTGCGGCGGCCATTGAGGAACACGATCGCGACGACGATGAGCACCACCAACACGAGCACGCCGAGCACGATCGTGAAGACGCTCGAGCTCTCGCTGCTCGAGCTCGTGGCACCGGAGGTATCGTTGCCCGATCCGCCCGAGTACGAGCCGTTGAGCGCCTGCTCGAGTTCGCTTGCCGCCTGCACCGAGGCGCCGACGAAGTCGCGCTGGTTCACGAGCGGCAGGATGTCGTTCTGAATCGACTCGCGGTCGGCACTCGAGAGCGAGAGGCTCTGGTCGACATTGAGCCCGAACTCGCCGGCATCGGTGCCGATGTACAAAATGATGTCGTTTACACCAAGCTGGCTGTCGAGCGCGACGGCGCTGGCCCAGTCGTTGCCGACGTTCGGACTCTCAAAGGTGCTGACGATGACCACGTAGAGGCTGCTGCCGGTGGCCGACTCGAGGCTGGCCGACGCATCCTCGATCTCCGAGATGTCGCCGTCCGAGAGGGTGTTCGTGGTGTCGGTGACAAGGCCAGCCAGTTCCATCGGCTCTTCCGCCGATGCGCCCTGCGCGGGAAGAAGCGCGAGGCAACTCGCCAAGAACAGCGAGAGCAACAGCGCAGCGGTGCGGCGGAGTGTGAGCATCCAGTCCCTCCAGATGTCGAGCCTCAGCAAACCGGGGGATTCGAGAGGAATCAAACGTAGTCCCTACCGAAACTAGGTCACGATGCAGGGATCTATCTGAACCTCCTCGCCTGGACTCCCGCGCGAGAGCACGCAGGTGAACAGTTGGTGTATCCCTGCGTGTGGCTAGTCACGCCGTAGGCCCCGGGCTACCATCTGGTGGCGAGATGGCAACGACTATCTCGGAGAAATAAATATGCGCAGTGATGAATTATTGAATCAACAGTTCCGTGCAACCAAGTACTCCTACGGGTACGACCAGCGAGAAGTAGACACATTCATCGACCGGGCGGCCGCCACCCTCAAAATCTACGAGTCTGGCACCGTGCACAGCGACATCCACACCAGCGATGTAGGCCTCGAGCACCCGCCGATCACCTCGCAGCTCGTCAACAACGTTCGGTTCACCCCCACGCACCTCAGCGAGGGGTACGACCAGCACGATGTGGACGACTTCCTCGACCGACTCGCGTCGGCGTTCCGAAACCTCGAAGACCCCGAACCGCGAGACTAATCACGCTCCACGACCCGACATGGCCACCGTGATGTAGCAGGCGCCTGCCGACTGCTATAACGGTGGCCATGTCACTTCTTTCCCCACGCGTCCTGATCGTCGACGCGACCATGCTTCGCGCCGACACGCGCTTCACCGGCCAGCTCGAACCCCTCAGTCAACAGGTCGTTCGCGTGAGCGAGGCGGCCCAGCTCACTCCGGAACGCCTCGCGATCGGCGACGTCACTGTCGAGGAGATCGAGGCAGCCTACGAACGGGCCGACGCCATCGTCGTAATGGGTGGCGAGGATGTGACGCCGAGCCTCTACGGCATGGACACCGACTACCCCGAGTCGGGCACGCACCTGCGCGAGGCGGACGAGCGCAGTTGTGAGCTCATCCGGCGCGCGGTCGACGACGGCACGCCGCTGCTCGGCATCTGCCGTGGCCTGCAGCTGCTCAACGTGGCGTGCGGCGGCACGCTCGTGCAGCACCTCGAGAACTCGGATGCGCACCGGTACCTGCCGCCCCGCGACGGCGATTTCATTCGGCACCCCGTCGACATCGATGCGGGGTCGCGGCTCGCGCAGTACCTGGGGGAGCACCTCGAGGCGGTGGAGTCGGCACACCACCAGGTCGTGGCGGAGCCGGGCCAGGGCCTGCGCATCAGCGCGCGCGCCGACGACGGCACGCCCGAGGGCCTCGAACACGAGAGCGCGCCCGTCTTCGCGGTGCAGTGGCACCCGGAGTCGGAGTCGAGCGAGCCCTCACAACTGCCGGCACTTTTGACCGGACTGCGATCGGAGGTTCGCGAACTTGCGTGAGCGTTCGCTAGCGACAACTGAGTGCCCCCGACAGGAGTCGAACCTGCGACCTACGGTACCGGAAACCGGCGCTCTATCCACTGAGCTACGGAGGCGAACAAGCGACAAGCGTAGCAGCATCCCGGCACGCAACTTGCGTACGATTGAGCGTGATGACTGACCAGAACCTTTCGCACGTCCTCGCTGCCGCCACGACCGCAGCGCTTTCCCGTCACGATGCCGGTGCCTTCGAGCTCAGCGACGATGACCTGAAGCTCGAGCGTCCGCGTAACCGCGAGCACGGCGACTGGGCCTCGAACATTGCCATGCGTTACGCGAAGCGCGTGGGCACGAACCCCCGGCAGCTCGCGCAGGAAATTGCGGAGGGGCTCGAGGGCGACCCAAGCGTCAAGCGCGTCGAGGTGGCGGGCCCCGGCTTCATCAACATCACGCTCGACGAGGCGGCCGCGGGTGCGCTCGCCCTGACGATCGTCGAGGCGGCCGGCTCCTACGGCACCTCGGCTGCCCTTGCCGGCCACAACATCAACCTCGAGTTCGTCTCGGCGAACCCGACCGGCCCCATCCACCTCGGCGGTGCCCGCTGGGCAGCGGTGGGCGACTCGCTCGCTCGCGTGCTCACCGCCGCTGGCGCGCAGGTCACCCGCGAGTATTACTTCAACGACCACGGCGCGCAGATCGACCGCTTTGCGAAGTCGCTGCTCGCCGCGCACCTGGGCGAGGCAACGCCCGAGGACGGCTACGGCGGGGCCTACATCGGTGAGATCGCGGCCGCGGTTGCCACCGAGTTTGCCGACGAACTCGCGGCGGCCGAGTCGCGCGAAGCGCAGCAGGAGTTCTTCCGAAACCGCGGCGTCGAGCGCATGTTCGGAGAGATCAAGCAGAAGCTCGAGGACTTCCGCGTGGTCTTCGACGTCTTCTTCCACGAAGACTCCGTGCACGAGGACGGCTCGGTCGCCCTCGCCGTCGAACGGCTCAACGAGCGCGGCGAGGTGTTCGTCGAGGACGGCGCGACCTGGCTTCGTTCGACCGACTTCGGCGACGACAAGGACCGCGTCATCATTCGCTCGAACGGCGAACCGACCTACTTCGCCGGCGACATCGGCTACTACGTGAACAAGCGCGAGCGCGGCTTCGACGAGTGCATCATGCTGCTCGGCGCCGACCACCACGGCTACATCGGTCGCCTCATGGCGATGGTGTCGGCCTTCGGCGACACCCCGAACGTCAATCTGCAGGTGCTGATCGGCCAGATGGTCAACCTGGTGAAGGATGGCCAGCCGGTGCGCATGTCAAAGCGCGCGGGCACGATCGTTACGCTCGACGACCTGGTCGATGCGGTGGGTGTCGACGCGGCGCGCTATGCGCTCGTGCGCGGCTCGACGAACACGTCGATGGACATCGACCTCGACCTGCTCGTGAGCCGCACGAACGACAACCCCGTCTACTACGTGCAATACGCCCATGCGCGCACCCGTGCCGTCGCGCGCAACGCCGAGGCGGCGGGCATCGACGGCAGCGGCTTCGACCCCGCGCTGCTCACACACGCGAGCGAGAACGAGCTGCTCGGTCAGCTGCGCGAGTTCCCACGCATCGTCGAGTTCTCGGCGCTCGAACGCGAGCCCCACCGCGTCGCCCGCTATCTTGAAGACCTCGCGGCGCGTTACAACCGCTGGTACGACCAGACGCGCGTGCTGCCGCAGGGCGACGCCGAGGTCGGGGCGCTGCATCACAGCCGATTCGTGCTGAACCAGGCGGCATCGCAGGTGCTGCGCAGCGGCCTCGAATTGCTCGGCGTCACGGCGCCCGAGCGTATGTAGTCGATGGCAGCAACGCGTCGACGCGCCCGACCCGGCATCGTCGCGGCGATCATCGTGATCGCCGTGGTGGTGCTGCTTGTCGTGGTCGAAATTGTCGCGCGGGTGCTCGTCGGGCGCATCACGGCGAACCAGGTTGAGCAGAGCCTGCCCGATGGCCTCTCGGCCGACGTGAGCGCCGCCGCGACCGGCACCTGTGTCACCTGCGAGCTGCTCGGCGGAACTATTTCGGGCATTCACGTGACGAGCGATGACGTCACGTTCGGCGACGTGACGGGCGCCGCAAGTGTCGACGCGCACGACGTGAAACTCGGCTCGCCGATTTCCGTTGGCAGCCTGAACGGCTCGATCGGCATTGACGAAGATGAGCTCAATGCGCTGCTGCAGGAGGTCGCGGCCCAGTCCGGCATCGAGATCCACTCGATCGAGCTGCGCGACGACGGCATCTCGTACGGCACCGAGATCGAGGTGTTTGGCGAGACCGTTGGGCTCTCGGTCGTCGCGAACCTCGAACCCCGCAGCGGCGGGCGCCTGCGCGTCGTGGCCGAGCAAGTCTCGATCACCTCGGGCATCGGTTCGGCCCAGGTCGACCTCGACGCCGACCGCTTCAGCTTCGAGATGTGCCTCGCCGAGCACCTGCCCGCCGAGGTCCAACTCACGAGCGTGCAGCCCTCGGCGCAGCACGTCGACATCAGCTTCCGCAGCACGAAAGCCATCCCGCTCGACGACACCGCGTTCGCCGAACTCGGCAGCTGCACCTGACCCGTGACGCCCAAGTAGGATGACGAGGATGCACGCTTCCGAGAACGCCCCGCTCGCGCCCGACTGGCTCGAGCTGCCCAGCGACACCGCAGCGCTCGACGAGGGGGTCTGGCCCGTCACCGCGCGCCGAAATGGCTCCGGCGAGCTCGAACTCGGTGGCGTCGCGGCGAGTGAGCTGCTCGCCGCCCACGGCTCGCCCCTCTACGTCATCGACGAACAGGATGCGCGGGGTCGCGCGACCGAGACCCTCGCGGCGTTCACCGACGCCTTCGGCGCGATCGGCGCCGAGGTCGAGCTGCACTACGCGAGCAAGGCGCTTGTCACCATCGACATCGCCCGCTGGATGGCCGAGTCGGGCATCGGCCTCGACGTCGCGAGCGGCGGCGAGCTCGAGGTAGCACTTGCGGCGGGCATCGACCCCGCCAAGATCGGGATGCACGGCAACAACAAGTCGCGGGCCGAACTCGAGCGCGCGGTGAGCGCCGGAGTCGGCTGCATCATCATCGACTCGCTCGGCGAGATCGAACTGCTCGCCGACGTTGCCGCCTCACTCGGCCGAGTGCAGCGGGTGATGGTGCGCATCAACGTCGGCATTCACGCCTCGACGCACGACTACCTCGCGACGAGCCATGAAGACCAGAAGTTTGGGCTCACGCGCGAGGCCGCGCTCGATGCCGTCGCGAGCATCCGCGCCAGCGCGTCGCTCGAGCTGCTCGGCCTGCACTCGCATATCGGCTCGTCGATCTACGAGTCGGAGGGCTTCGGCGCTGCCGCCGCTCGGCTGATGATGCTGCGCGCCCAGCTGCTCGCCGACGGCCCGGTGCCCGAGGTGAACCTCGGCGGTGGCTTCGGCATCAACTACCTGCCGAGCGACCAGGCACCCGACATTCGCGAACTGGCCCGCGGCATCGCCGCCGAGGTGCAGCGCGTGTGCGAAGAGACCGCGAGCAGCGTGCCCCGCTTCGTGTTCGAGCCCGGCCGGTCGATCGTCGGGCCCGCGGGCGTGACGCTTTACACCGTTGGCTCGACGAAGACCGTCACGGTACCGGGGGAGTCGGGCGGCGAGCGCGACTACATCGCGGTCGACGGCGGCATGAGCGATAACATCCGCCCCGCCCTCTACGGCGCCGACTACTGCGTGCGCCTCGCGAATCGGGTTTCGGATGCGGCACCTCGGCTCGTGCGCGTCGTCGGCAAGCACTGCGAGTCGGGCGATATCGTGGTGAACCATGACTACCTCCCCGGTGATGTCACCGTGGGGGATCTGCTCGCCGTGCCCGCGACCGGCGCCTATGGCTGGTCAATGGCGAGCAACTACAACTACCTGGAGCGCCCGGCAATTGCGGCGGTGCGCGACGGGGTCGCACGGGTTCTCGTGCGACGTGTGACCATCGAAGACCTGCTGGCCTACGACGCCGCATGGAATGGAAAGGCGAGCTCGTGAACGAACAGCGCACCGTGAAAGTCGCGCTCCTCGGAGCCGGCTCAGTCGGAAGCCAGGTGGGCCGACTCCTGCTCGAAGAGGGCGAAGAGTTTTCGCGCCGTGCCGGCGCGAATCTCGAACTCGTGGGGATTGCCGTGCGCAACCTCGACTCGAAGCGGGATGTCGAGCTGCCGCGCGAACTGCTCACCACCGACGCCGAGAACCTTATTCTCCAGGCCGACTTCGTCATCGAGCTCATGGGCGGCATCTCGCCCGCCCGCGAGCTCATCACCCAGGCGCTCGAGTCGGGCGCCGACGTCGTCACGGCGAACAAGGCCCTCCTCGCGAGCCACGGCCCCGAGCTCTTCGCCATCGCCGAGCGGGTCGGCGCCCAGCTGCACTACGAGGCTGCCGTCGCGGGCGCGATCCCGATCATCCGTCCCCTGCGTGAGAATCTCGCGGGCGACCGCATCGAGCGCATCCTCGGCATCGTCAACGGCACGACCAACTACATCCTCGACCGCATGTACTCGAAGGGCGACACCTTCGAGGAGTCGCTGCGCATCGCCACCGAGCTCGGCTACGCCGAGGCCGACCCGACCGCCGACATTGAGGGCTACGACGCCCAGCAGAAGGCCGCCATTCTCGCGTCGATCGCCTTCCACACCGAGGTGCCGCTCGAGCAGGTGCACCGCGAGGGCATCACGCAGGTCACGATTGAACAGATTGAGGATGCGAAGCGGGCCGGCTTCGTCGTCAAGCTGCTCGCGATCTGCGAGCGCGTGCCCGGCAACGACGGCACCGAGGCAATTTCGGCCCGCGTGTACCCCGCCCTCGTGCCCGACGCGCACCCGCTCGCCTCGGTGCACGGTGGCAACAACGCCGTGTTCGTTGAGGCGGCCGCCGCTGGCCCGCTCATGTTCTACGGCGCGGGCGCCGGCGGCATCCAGACCGCATCCGCTGTGCTCGGCGACCTCGTGTCGGCCGCCCGCCGCCACGTGCTCGGCGGCCCCGGCCTCGGCGAGTCGATGGACGCCAACCTCACCGTGCTCGACTCCGGCGAGATTCGCACCCGCTACCACATCGCGCTCGACGTGACGGATGCGCCCGGCGTGCTCGCTGAGGTCGCCCGCACCTTCGCCGAACACCACGTTTCGGTGTCGACGCTCGAGCAGGTCCGCACTGACGACGACAAGGCCGCCACCATCGTCATCGTGACGCACCTCGCCACCGACGGTGCGCTGCAGCGCCTCGTCGAGTCGCTCGGCGAGCTCGACGTGGTCACCCGCATCGCCGGTGTGCTGCGAGTCGAAGGCGGCGCCGAATGAGCCGCGTGACGGAGGGCGCAAGAGCCCACGTTCGCGTTCCCGCCACGAGCGCCAACCTCGGCCCAGGCTTCGACACCCTCGGCCTGGCCCTCGCGATCTACGACGAGCTCGAGGTCGAGGCGCTCGCGCCGGGCCGGTACGAGTTCGAGCTTTCGGGCGTGGGGGCCGACGCGGTGCCACGTGACGAGCGGCACCTCGTAATTCGCGCGATGCAGCATGCGTTTGAAAAGCTCGGCTTCGAGATGCCCGGCATTCGCCTGCGCGCCGTGAACTCGATTCCGCACGGGCGGGGGCTCGGTTCGTCCGGCGCGGCCATTGTGTCGGGTGTGCTCGCGGCAGCAGGCCTCATCTCTGACCAGCGCACCGTAACGGCCGAGGAAATGCTCTGGCTCGCGACCGATCTCGAGGGTCACCCCGACAACGTCGCGCCCTGTCTGTTCGGTGGGCTCACGATCGCGTGGATGGACGCCAACGAGCACGCGCACTCGAAGCAGCTCGCGGTGCACCGCGGCGTCTCGGTGCTCGTGCTCGTGCCCGACGAGACGATGTCGACGAAGGTCGCGCGTTCGCTTCAGCCCGAGCACGTGCCGCATGCCGACGCGATCTTTAATCTTTCGCGTTCGGCGCTCATGGTCGCCGCGATGATTCAGAGCCCCGAGCTGCTGTTCGACGCGACCGAGGACCGCCTGCACCAGACTTACCGCGCCGCGGCGATGCCGAAGACGAAGGCGCTCATCGACGCGCTGCGCGAGGAGGGCCTGGCCGCGGTGGTGTCGGGTGCGGGCCCGAGCGTGCTCGTGCTCTGCGACGACCCGGGTGCGCGACTGCGCGCCGCCGAAATCGCTGCCGCCCGAACCGACACAAGCTGGCGGGCGCTCATGACCGCCGTTGACGTTCAGGGTGCTACAGTTGATGCGGCTGCGGGCCAGGCGGCATCAGCGCCGCTCGGCTAACACGGTCGCACTTCTTGCGATCGGCATCCCGCTTCGCCATTTCTCTCGACCGGTGAGCTTTCTCACCAGGGTCGATTTCCCAGCGCCCCGCATACGCGCGGGGTGCGTCACCGCAAGGAACAGAACTTCATGACCGATTCCACGACTCCGAATGAGTCGCGTCCGCTCGAACAGATGCGCGTCGCCGACCTGCAGGCCCTCGCGGCCCAGCACGGGATCAAGGGCGCCGCACGCATGCGCAAGAGCGTGCTGATCGACGCGATCCAGCAGGCGCAGGCGGGCGAGACCGCCGACGCCACCCAGGCCGGCGCGCCGGCCGAGGCCGTGACAGCTCCCGCGACCGAGCCGAACGCCGTGGCCGAGCCGGCCAAGGACGCGGCACCCGCCGATGCTGCGGCCGTCGAGCAGGCACCCGAGGCCGAGGCCGCTCCCGAGCCCGAGAGCGCCCCCGCGACCGAGACCGCTCCCGAGGCGCCCGCCCAGCCGGCGACCGAGCAGACCAAACCCGCCGAGGGCCGCGGCCGCCGCAACCGCCGCGCGAGCATCTCGGGCGAGGCACAGCAGGCCGAGCCGAAGCAGAACGAGCGCAAGGCGCCCGCAAACGATGGCGCAGCAAAGGGCGACTCGCCGATGACGCTCGACGACATCGTGCTGCCCCCGGCGCGCGACGATGAGGCCGACTCGGCCGAGGACGAGCAGCAGAATGAGGGGCACGGCCGCAAGCGCAACCGCAACCGTAACCGCAACAACCGCCAGGGTGATGACGCGAAGCAGGAGTCGGGCAAGCAGTCCGGCAACAACGACTCCGGCCAGAACGCGAAGAGCAACCAGGCGAACCAGAACAGCCAGGGCGGCAACACCAACGCCGACCGCAAGCGCAAGCGCAATCGTGACGATGTCGACCCCGAGATCGCACCCGACGACGTGCTGCTGCCGATCGCGGGCATCCTCGATGTGCTCGACAACTACGCTTTCGTGCGCACGAGTGGCTACCTTGCCGGCAGCAACGACGTCTACGTCTCGCTCGGCCAGGTCAAGAAGTACAACCTCCGCAAGGGCGACGCCATTGTCGGCGCCATTCGCCAGCCGCGCGAGGGGGAGTACCAGTCGGGCCGCCAGAAGTACAACGCCCTCGTCAAGATCGACACGGTCAACGGCGAGCAGCCAGACCCGGCACGTGAACGCGCCGACTTCGAGAAGCTGACCGCCCTCTACCCGGAGGAGCGCATCACCCTCGAGACCTCGGGTGGTCACGCCGCGCAGCGGATGATCGACCTCTTCGCGCCGATCGGTAAGGGCACCCGTGGCCTCATCGTCGCCCCGCCGAAGTCGGGCAAGTCGATCATGCTCGAGCGCATCGCGAACGCGATTGCCCAGAACAGCCCCGACACTCATCTCATGCTCGTGCTGGTTGACGAGCGCCCTGAGGAAGTCACTCGCCTCGAGCGCACCATTCACGGCGAGGTCATCTCGTCGACGTTTGACATGCCTGCCGAGAACCACACGACGATCGCGGAGCTCGCGATCGAGCGCGCGAAGCGCCTCGTTGAGCTCGGCCTCGACGTCGTCGTGCTGCTCGACTCGATCACGCAGCTCGGCCGCGCCTACAACCTGACCGCGCCGGCAACCGGCCGAATCATCGCCGGCGGCGTCGACGCATCCGCGCTCTACCCGCCCAAGCGCTTCTTCGGTGCTGCCCGCAACGTCGAGAACGGCGGCTCGCTCACGATCCTCGCCACGGCGATGGTCGAGACCGGCTCGCGCACCGATGAGGTGATTCTTGAGGAGTTCGCCGGCACCGGCAACATGGAGCTGCGCCTGTCGCGCGAGATCGCGAACAAGCGCATCTTCCCGGCCCTCGACATTCAGCAGTCGTCGACGCTGCACGAAGACCAGCTGCTCGACGCCGACGAGCTCGAGGCGACGTGGGCGATTCGCCGCGCCCTCGGTGGCGACGCGCAGGTGTCGCTCGAGGCCGTGCTCGAGCGCATCAGCCAGACGACCACCAACGAGGAGTTCCTCGCCTCGGTGCGCGCGAACCCGATTAGCCCGGTGACCGCCCGATGAGCCGGCGCGACGAGTTCGCGGAGTCGCTTGCGACCCTGCGTGCCGAGCACACCGATCTGCAGAACCAGCTGGCCGAGCCGGAGCTGCACTCGAACCCGGCGCGTGCCAAGAAGGTGAACCGCCGGTACGCCGAGCTCTCCCAGATCATCGCCGCCGACGACAAGCTCGCGGCCCTCGAGGGCGACCTCGAAGCTGCCGTCGAGCTGGCGAAGGAAGACGAGCTGTTCGCCGAAGAGGCCGAGACCACTCGCGCCCGCGTCGCCGAACAGTCCGAGAAGCTGCGCCGCCTGCTCATCCCGCGTGACCCCGATGACGGTCGCGACGTGATCATGGAGATCAAGGGCGGCGAGGGCGGCGAGGAATCGGCGCTGTTTGCCGCCGATCTGCTGCGCATGTACAGCCACTACGCCGAACAGCGGGGCTGGAAGGTCGAGATGCTCGACTCCACGACGAGCGACCTGGGCGGCTACAAGGACGTCCAGGTGGCAATCAAGTCGTCGTCGAATGACCCCGCAGAGGGCGTGTGGGCGTCGCTCAAGTACGAGGGAGGCGTGCACCGCGTGCAGCGCGTGCCGGCGACCGAGTCGCAGGGGCGCATCCACACCTCGACCACCGGCGTGCTCGTCTTCCCGGAGGTAGACGAGCCCGAAGAGGTGCAGATCGACCAGAACGACCTCAAGATCGACGTGTACCGATCCTCCGGCCCCGGCGGCCAGTCGGTGAACACCACCGACTCCGCGGTGCGCATCACGCACGTGCCCACGGGCATCGTCGTGTCGATGCAGAACGAGAAGTCGCAGATCCAGAACCGCGCGGCCGCCATGCGCGTGCTGCAGGCGCGCCTCCTCGCTCGCCAGCAGGAGGAGCAGGCGGCGGCCGAGGCGGATGCGCGTCACTCGCAGATTCGTACGATGGACCGCTCCGAGCGCATCCGTACGTACAACTTCCCCGAGAACCGCATCGCCGATCACCGCACGGGGTACAAGGCGTACAACCTTGACCAGGTGCTCGGCGGGGCACTCGGCCCCGTGATCGAGTCGGCCATTGCGGCTGACGAAGAGGCACGACTCGCGGCGCTCGGCAGCGAGTAGTCGCTAAATAACCCAGTCGCCAGCTTCGTGCAGGGCGATTCGTGACTGCGGTCGGTTGCGGGCGGGGATTCCGGTGAGCACCGACCCCGGCTGCGCCGACCGCGTTACGACAGAGTTGGCGCCAATCTTGGTGTCGCTACCGATCTCGATCGGGCCGAGCAGCTTAGCTCCCGCGCCGATCATGACTCGGTCGCCGATGGTCGGGTGGCGTTTGATGCGCTTGCTCGACACACCGCCAAGCGTAACGCCGTGGTAGATCTTTACGTCGTCGCCAACCACGGCGGTCTCGCCGATGACGACGCCCATGCCGTGGTCAATAAATAGGCGGCGGCCGATAGTGGCGCCTGGATGAATCTCGATGCCGGTCGCGAAGCGCGCGAACTGCGAGATCGCGCGGGCGAGGTACTTTTTGCCAGGCGTGCCAGTGACCCAGAAGCGATGCGCGACGCGATACGCCCAGACGGCATGGAGCCCCGAATAGATCGTCGCGACGGATGCGCGCGAGCGGGCCGCGGGATCGCCGTGTTGGGCGGCGGTGATGTCCTCGCGCACACCTCGGAAGAACTCGTCACCGGGAAGTCGAACCATGGCTGCTATTTTTCCACATCCGTTGGGCATGCAATCGGCGGGGCACGCGCAGTTGCGCGCCACCCCGCCGTTCACACTGCGGTGACGAGTTAGTTGCCCTCGCGGAGGTCGTCGAACAGCACGCTCGAGAGATAGCGCTCACCAGTGTCGCAGACGATCACGACGATGTTCTTGCCCGCGTTCTCGGGGCGGCGCGCGACCTGGAGTGCGGCCCAGACATTCGCCCCCGACGAGATGCCCGCGAAGAGGCCCTCCGACCGCGTGAGCTCACGTGAGGTCGCGATCGAGTCCTCGAGCGTCGTGTCGATCACCTCGTCGATGACCGACTGGTCGAGGATCTCGGGGATGAAGTTGGCGCCAAGGCCCTGGATCTTGTGGGGGCCGGCCTTGCCTTCGGTGAGCAGCGGCGAGTCCTTCGGCTCAACGGCGACGATCTTCACCTCGGGCTTGCGCTCCTTGAGCACCTGGCCCACACCCGTGATGGTTCCACCGGTGCCGATGCCCGCGACGAAGATGTCGATGTCGCCATCGGTGTCGTTCCAGACCTCTTCGGCCGTGGTCTCGCGGTGGATCTCGACGTTCGCCTCGTTCTCGAACTGGCTCGCGAGGATCGAATTCGGCGTGTTCTCCTGCAGTTCCTGTGCCTTCGCGACCGCGCCGCGCATGCCCTCGGGGCCGGGGGTGAGCACGAGTTCGGCGCCGAACGCGCGCATGAGCTGACGGCGCTCGAGCGACATCGTCTCGGGCATCGCGATGACGACCTTGTAGCCGCGCGCCGCGCCAACGGCGGCGAGCGCGATTCCGGTGTTGCCCGAGGTGCCCTCGATGATGGTGCCACCCGGCTGGAGGGCGCCGCTGCGCTCGGCCGCACGCACGATGCCCCAGCCGAGGCGGTCCTTCACGCTCGCGGTCGGGTTGTTGAACTCGAGCTTCGCGTAGACATTGGCGTCGGAGTCATTGATGCGGTTGAGCCGAACCAGGGGAGTGCCGCCAATGACTTCGGTGACGTCGTTGTAAATCTTGGCCATGTGAAGACTGCCTCTCAGAGTGTGGAAGCCGGGCACTACACCCGGCGGGCCGTACGGCAGTTATCCAATCAGCACTGCGTGTGCCACGCCTGGAAGCGCGTCACGATCCGTCACCTTGTGACGCCGCCTACAGTGAACGGGTGCGCATGGATGAACTACTCGCGTCGGTAGCCCGGCGGCTGACGCGATCGCAGTTGACGGCTCGCGATGCCGCGTTGCTCGTGGCGGCGGGCCTTGGTCGGTCGCTCGGCGACGTCGAACTGGCCAGGCTGCTCGGCAAATGCGTCGACGCCAGCGAAGCTCAGCGCATCCTCTCGCTTGCCGAGCGTCGTGCCCGGCGCGAGCCACTGCAGCACCTCGTGGGCAGCGCGCCGTTTCTCGAGCTCGAGCTCGCCGTTGGCCCCGGGGTCTTCGTACCCCGCCCCGAAACCGAGGTGCTTGTCGAGCGCGCGGCCGAGGAACTTGAGGGCGCGCCGGCGGGCCCCGTGGCCGACCTCGGCTCGGGCTCGGGTGCGATTGCGATCGCGCTGGCGCTCCGTGTGCCCGAACGTGCTGTGTATGCGTTCGAGGCCTCGCCCTATACCTGGCCCTGGTTGCGTCGCAATATTGTGGCGCTCGCGCCCGGCATCGCGCCCCGCTTCGGCGACTGGCGGGCTTCGCTCGACCGCATTGACGGCGACTTCGCGGCGCTCGTCTCGAACCCGCCCTATGTCCCGGCGCGGGAGATTCCGCGCGACCCCGAGGTGCGCCTGTTCGACCCGGAGACGGCGCTCTTTTCTGGTTCCGATGGCCTCGACGAGATTCGACGCATCGCCGAGGTCGCCGCCGTCCGGCTCCGACCAGGCGGATTCGTGGCCGTTGAGCATACGGAAGACCAGGGTGCGGCGATTCGGCAACTCTTCGAAACCCGCGGGCTGGTCGACGCGCACACGATCCAAGACCTCGCCGAGCGCGATCGCCATACGTTCGCACGTCGCCCCGACTAGACTGGGAGTCGTTATGCCAGATGTATATGACCTCGCCCAGCCGCAGCAACTCCTCGCCGGAATGCGCGAGGCACGCGGCGCGCTCGGGCGCGGCGACGTCATCGTGATGCCCACCGACACGGTGTACGGCATTGCGGCCAATGCCTTCGACGCGTCCGCCGTCGCCAAGCTCCTTGCAGCCAAGGGGCGCGACCGCACCTCGCCGCCGCCGGTGCTCGTCGCCGGTGCCCCCGCCATCGACGCGCTGGCGAGCGAGGTGCCCGCCGTCATCCGCACGCTCGTCGAGCAGCACTGGCCGGGTCCGCTCACCGTGATTCTGCCGGCGCAGCCGAGCCTGCAGTGGGACCTCGGCGAGACGCACGGCACCGTCGCCCTCCGCATCCCGAACAACGAGTTCGCGCTCGAGTTGCTCAAAGAGACCGGGCCGCTCGCCGTGTCGTCAGCGAACAAGCACGGCCAGCCGGCGCCCGCCAACGTGCAGGATGCGGTGGCCCAGCTCGGCGACGACGTGCAGATCTTCCTCGACGCCGGCGTGGTGGGAGGAGCGGCTTCGACCATCATCGACGCCACGGGCCTCACCGCGGCGGAGCCGCTGCCGGCCCGCATCGTTCGGGCGGGTGCGCTCTCGCGCGCCGAAATCGCGGAGGTGCTCGGCGACCAGCTCGAGCCCGATCGAGGGACCCTCGTCTAGGTGCTCTTTTACGCAAGGGTCATCCTGATCGCCGCGGCGTTGGCCTTCCTTGCTTCCTGGCTGGTGTACCGCGTGGCGATGCGCTATCGCTGGTACCCGGCGGTGCGCGAGCGTGACGTACACAGCACACCAAAGCCGCGGCTCGGCGGCGTGGCGATGTACTTCGCGTTTCTCGCGACGCTCGCGATAGCGACGCAGATCAGTTGGTTCCAGCTGGTGTTTGCGAACCCGACGAGGATCTGGGGCCTGATTGGCGCCGCGACGCTCATCGTGATCGTCGGTGTGATCGACGACATCGTCGACCTCGATTGGATGATCAAGCTTGCGGCACAGATTGTTGCCGGGCTGATCCTCGCATTTTCTGGGGTTGCGATCACGTCGCTGCCCATCGGGGGCGTGACAGTCGCGTCCCAGTGGATGTCGGTGCTCGCGACGGTGCTCGCGGTCGTGCTCGTGATGAACGCCGTGAACTTCATTGACGGCCTTGATGGCCTTGTCGCGGGCGTGGCGATCATCTCGGGCGGCGTGTTCCTGCTCTACAGCTACTTCCTCACCGAATCGCTCTCGTCGAGCCGATTCACCCTTGCTGCGCTGCTGTCGGCGCTTGTCGTGGGCGTATGCCTCGGGTTCCTGCCCTGGAACTGGAACCCATCGAAGATGTTTATGGGCGACGGTGGTGCGCTGCTCATCGGTCTGCTCATGGCCGCTTCCACCATCGCAGTGACGGGCGAGATCGACCCGAGCCTCATCAGCCGTGATGCCCTCATGCCGGCGTTCCTGCCGCTGCTGTTGCCGTTCGCGGTGCTCGTGGTGCCGCTTGTCGACTTCATTCTTGCGGTGGTGCGCCGCCTCAGCGCGGGCAAGTCGCCGTTCTCGGCCGACCGCAAGCACCTGCACCACCGGTTGCTTGACATGGGTCACACGCAACGCCGCGCGGTGCTGATCTTCTACGCCTGGGCCACGGTGGTCGGCGTCGCCGCTCTGCTCGCGTTCCTCGTGCAGCCCATCTGGATCTCGGGCGTCTTCCTCGTGCTCGGCATGATCGTCTGCACCATCCTCACGGTGTCGCCGATGTCGCTTCGCAAGCGACTCGAGGTCGAGGCGCAGCGCTCGCCCGAGCTCGATGACGACGCCCACGATCCGCTCGACGAACTCGGCGGCACGCAGTCCGACCGCGACCGCGCCGCCGACCCAGCCCCGGTTGCGCTCAAAGACCGCCTGCGCAATCTCATTCCCACCCGCTCCTTGCCGAACGACGACAAAGGAAACTCATGAGCTCCTCGACGAACACCCCCACCAGCGTGCCCGTAATGCGACGCGTGCTGAAGTGGTCGCTGCTGCTGACCCTGGCGATTGCCGTGGTTGGGGGAGTGATCGGCTACTTCGTCGCGGACTGGCCCGGAGTTTGGTCGGCGCTCGTCGCCGCCGGAGTCACCCTGCTGTTCACGGGGCTCACGGTGCTCTCGATCATCCTCGCCGCCCGATTTGACCCGATGTTCTTCATCGCCGTGATCCTCGGCATGTGGATCCTCAAGTTCATCGCGTTCCTCGGCGTGCTCGCCATCGTGAAGGCGTTCGACTTCACTCACGACTGGATGCTCTGGTCGACGATGATGGCCGCGATGGTCGGTCAGCTCGCGATCGACATCATCGTGGTGCAGCGCAGCCGTCAGCCGTATGTGAGCGACGTCGCCCTGCCGGGCGAAAATGACGACAAGTCGTAGATTTATTTCCGGAATCCGCCCCGGCGTGAGTGTGTGGGCTGTGAATTGTTGCTACAGTAATTAAGTCGAAAAACGCCCGTGGCCGTTCACCTGGCACAGCGTCGAAGACATAGCCGTCAACCGCCGCACGACCGCGATTCTTGAGTCGTGCAACGAGACAGGAGACCCCTCTGTACGCTTCGGCCTTGAACCTGATGACGGGAATCTCGTTGGCCTCCGGCGACGGAGGATTCCACGCGCCGAACATCGACGAGGAGCTCTTCCCTCCCGCACTTCTGTTTGACGGGACTCCGTTCGAGATTAGCCGGGTCATCCTCGTTCGTCTGATCGCTGTCGCAATCCTGCTGCTGCTGCTCTGGATCGCCTTGCGCCGGCCCAAGATCGTGCCGACGAAGCTCCAGTCGCTCGTCGAAATGGGCGTTGGCATGATCCGCGACGGCGTCGTGTTCGACATGCTGGGCGAGCGCATCGGCAAGAAGTACCTCCCGTACATCCTGACCGTCTTCTTCGGCGTGCTGTTCATGAACGTCACCGGTGTGATTCCGCTGCTCAATATCTCGGGCAACGCGCTGATTGGCATGCCCTTGGTGCTCGCAGTCTG
Source organism: Gulosibacter sediminis (assembly GCF_023370115.1). Taxonomy (NCBI): domain Bacteria; kingdom Bacillati; phylum Actinomycetota; class Actinomycetes; order Micrococcales; family Microbacteriaceae; genus Gulosibacter; species Gulosibacter sp. ACHW.36C. The sequence continues at coordinate 1,217,945 of NZ_CP097160.1, forward strand.
CACGTACGTGGCCTTCATCTACGCGGGTATTCGCGAAGCGGGCGCGGGGACGTTCTTCAAGAACGCGCTCTTCCCCTCGGGTGTGCCGTGGCCGCTGTACATCCTGCTCACCCCCATCGAGCTTGTGAACACCTTCGTCGTGCGCCCCATCTCGCTCGCACTGCGACTCATGCTCAACCTCATGGTCGGCCACCTGCTGCTCGTGCTCTGCTTCTCGGCGACCGCGTTCTTCGTGGGTCTGATGAACGCCTGGAGCACGATGGGCATCCTCACCCTGTTTGGCGGCTTCTTCATGACGCTCGTCGAGCTTCTTGTGGCCGTGCTGCAGGCGTACGTGTTCGCTCTGCTCACCACGAGCTACATCCAGCTTTCGGTCGCCAAGGAGCACTAGCCGCCCGGCTAGCGCATCGCGCGAACGATTCCCCAATGAATCTCAACTGAATACCGACTGATCGCTCCAACCTGGCGCGATTTTCCAACCGGAAGGAAACCCCTGTGGACAACACCACGCTCGCCGAGATTTCGGGCAACATTGCGACCGTCGGCTATGGCCTCGCCGCAATCGGCCCTGGTATCGGTATCGGTATCGTCGCCGGCAAGACCGTTGAGGCCATGGCTCGCCAGCCTGAGATGGCCGGTCGCCTGCAGACCACCATGTTCCTCGGTATCGCATTCACCGAGGTGCTCGCCTTCATCGGCATCGCAACCCCGTTCATCTTCGGCTAGTAAGGCACTTCCAATATGGGCATCATGAACTACGGACCTGCCCTCGCGCAGGTCGGTGGCGGGAACTCGTTCGGCTGGGACCCCAGCCTGCTGATCCCTGCCACTTACGACATCTTTTGGTCGCTTGTCGTGCTCGTGGTGCTCCTGCTGTTCTTCTGGAAGTTCGTCCTTCCGCAGCTGAACAAGATGCTCGAGGAGCGGGCCGCCAAGATCGAAGGCGGCATCGAAAAGGCCGCCGCCGTTCAGGCTGAGGCTGACGCTCGTCGTGACGAGTACGAGAAGCTGCTGGCTGACGCCCGCACCGAGGCCGCTGAGATTCGCGAAAAGGCACGCGCCGAAGGCGAATCGATCAAGGCCGAGAAGAAGCAGGAGACTCAGAACGAGCTCGACCGCATGACGAAGTCGGCGAAGGAGCAGATCGAAGCGGAGCGCCAGTCGGCCATCGTTTCGCTGCGCCAGGAAGTCGGCACCCTCGCGATCGACCTCGCTTCGGGCGTGGTCGGAGAGAACCTCTCCGACGACCAGCGCTCCGCGGCATACGTCGATCGCTTCCTCACTGACCTCGACGAGAAGGCTGGGACGAACCGCTAATGCGCACTGCAACCAAGCACGCCCTCGAAGCCGTCAAGCGCGAGGTCGACACGCTCACCGCTGCGGACGCTGACTCGGCACGCAAGCTGTTCGATGTGGCGGAAACGCTCGCTTCGAACAAGCAGCTGGCCGTGGCGCTGGTTGACCGTAGTGCTGACGCGGCGGCCAAGCGCTCGCTGGCACGACGCGTGTTTGGCGAGCGGATCGGCATCGGCGCGAGCAACGTTCTCGACGCTGCCGTCGGTCAGAAGTGGCAGTCGGAGCTGCAGCTTGTGCAGGCGATCCAGGACGCCGGCGTTCGCGCCATCGCCCAGGTGAGCGGCGCACACGAGCGCATTGGCGCCGAGCTCGACCAGTTCCTTGAGACGATCTCGTCGAACGGCGAACTCGAGCTTGCATTTGGCTCCCGGCTCGCGGCTGGTCAGAGCAAGGTGGCGCTGGTGGAACGACTGTTCGCCCGCAGCCTCAGTGCCGAGACCCTCGACATCCTGCGATCGCTGCTGACGCTCCCGAGCTCTCAGCGCATCCGTCGCCTTGCCGCGACCGCACGCGAGAGCGTAGCGGACCAGGCCGGTCGGCAGGTCGCGATTGTCACGGTCGCTCGGGCACTGCCCGAGGCACAGCTGGATCGCCTTCGCGTCGCGCTCACGAAGCGCTTCGGCCACGACGTGGCCGTCAACCAGGTCATCGACCCCTCGGTAGTGGGCGGTATGCGTGTGGAGTTCGGTGACGAAGTCATCGACGACACCGCCGCAGCACGCCTGAAGAATCTTCGCCTGCAGCTCGCCTAGCAGCGCATCGAACGCGGGGCGACGCCCCAACGACAAGGGAAGAACATGTCAGAACTTACGATTAACCCGGAGGAGATCCGCAGCGCGCTCAGCGACTTTGCGAACTCCTACCGTCCCCAGGGCGCCGAGGCTACCGAAGTCGGAACCGTCATTTCGGCGGCCGATGGTATCGCCCGCATCGAGGGTCTGCCCTCGACCATGGCCAACGAGCTGCTGCGTTTCGCGGACGGCACGCTCGGCCTCGCCCAGAACCTTGAAGAAGACCAGATCGGCGCGATCGTCCTCGGTCCGTTCGGCGGCATCGTCGAGGGTATGGAAGTCACCCGCACCGGCGAGGTCCTCTCGGTTCCGGTCGGCGAGGGCTACCTCGGCCGCGTCGTCGACCCGCTCGGCGCACCCCTCGATGGTCTCGGCGAGATCACCGGCATTGAGGGCCGCCGCGCCCTCGAGCTCCAGGCGCCCGGCGTCATGGCGCGTCAGTCGGTTGAGGAGCCGCTCGAGACCGGCATTAAGTCGATCGACGCGATGATCCCGATCGGTCGCGGTCAGCGTCAGCTGATCATCGGTGACCGCCAGACGGGTAAGACCGCCATTGCGATCGACGCGATCATCAACCAGAAGGCGAACTGGGAGACCGGCGACCCCTCGAAGCAGGTTCGCTGCATCTACGTCGCCATCGGTCAGAAGGGCTCGACCATCGCTTCGGTGCGCGGCGCCCTCGAAGAGGCCGGTGCGCTCGAGTACACCACCATCGTGGCCTCGCCTGCCTCTGACCCCGCTGGCTTCAAGTACCTCTCGGCGTACACCGGCTCGGCCATTGGCCAGCACTGGATGTACGGCGGCAAGCACGTGCTCATCGTGTTCGACGACCTGTCAAAGCAGGCCGAGGCCTACCGTGCCGTTTCGCTGCTGCTGCGTCGCCCGCCGGGCCGCGAGGCGTACCCCGGTGACGTCTTCTACCTGCACTCACGCCTCCTCGAGCGTTGCGCGAAGCTCTCGGACGAGCTCGGTGCAGGTTCGATGACCGGTCTTCCGATCATCGAGACCAAGGCGAACGACGTTGGTGCGTACATCCCCACCAACGTGATCTCGATCACCGACGGCCAGATCTTCCTCCAGTCCGACCTCTTCCTTGCGAACCAGCGCCCGGCGGTCGACGTCGGTATCTCGGTTTCGCGAGTCGGTGGTGCGGCACAGCGCAAGCACATCAAGAAGGTTTCGGGCACGCTCAAGATCGACCTCGCGCAGTACCGCGACCTCGCGGCCTTCTCGATGTTCGCATCCGACCTCGACGACGCCACCAAGCGTCAGCTCGACCGCGGTGCGCGCCTCACCGAGCTGCTCCGTCAGGGCCAGTACAGCCCGTACCCGATCGAAGAGCAGGTCGTCTCGATCTGGGCCGGTACCAACGGCAAGCTCGACAAGATCGAGGTTTCTGACGTGCTGCGCTTCGAGCAGGAGTTGCTCGACTACCTCAAGCGAAACACCGACGTACTCGACCGTCTGCGCAACTCGGGCAAGCTCGAGGACGAGACGATCGCGGCGATGGACAAGGGCATCGACGACTTCACCGCGAGCTTCCGTAGCTCTGACGGCACGGGCATCGGTAAGCCCGGCCACGAAGAATTCGACGCAGCGGAAGCCGAGGACGTGAACCAGGAGCAGATCGTCCGCGGTAAGCGCAAGTAGTCGGCGACGGGAGCGAGAGGAGAACCATGGGAGCACAGCTTCGCGAGTACCGAGCCCGCATTAAGTCGGCTCAGACGATGCAGAAGGTCACCAGTGCCATGGAGTTGATCGCGACTTCGCGCATCACCAAGGCTCGTCGTCGGATGGAAGAGTCCAACCCGTACGCCCGGGCCGTGACGCAGGCGGTTTCGGCCGCCGCGACCTACGCCGACATCGACCACGTCCTGCTCAACGAGCATGATGAGGTCAAGCGTGCTGCGATCGTCGTGTTTACGAGTGACCGCGGCCTCAACGGCGCGTTCTCGTCGGGTGTGCTGAAGGAATCCGAAGAGCTGGCGACCATGCTGCGCGAGCAGGGCAAGGAAGTCGTGTTCTACCTTGTCGGCCGCAAGGCGGTCGGCTACTTCACCTTCCGCAGCCGCACGTTCGAGCAGGAGTGGACCGGCTCGACCGAGCAGCCGGTTTTCGGCACCGCCAAGGAGATCGGCAAGGCGCTCGTCGAGCGCTTCACTGACCACCACAGCACCGGCGGCGTGCAGGAAATCCACGTCATCTACAACCGGTTCGTCAGCATGGTGACCCAGGACCCGACCACGGTTCGCCTGCTGCCGCTCGAGGTTGTTGAGGGCGAGGCCGGCGAGTCGGGCATGGAAGACCTCTTCCCGCTCTACGACTTCGAGCCCGATCCGGCCTCTGTGCTTGACGCGCTGCTGCCGGTCTACATCGAGGCACGCCTGTTTAACGCCATGCTGCACTCCGCGGCGAGCGAGCAGGCCGCACGCCAGCGGGCAATGAAGGCAGCATCCGACAACGCCCAAGAATTGGTGCGTGATTACACCCGGCTTGCCAACAACGCGCGCCAGGCCGAAATTACGCAGCAGATTAGCGAAATCGTGAGCGGCGCGGACGCGCTCGCTTCCTAACCCGCGCTGAACACGAAGAAAAGGACACCTCAAATGACGACGAACGCGACGTTCGAACAGTCCTCGGCCCCAGCGGCCGCGGGCGTCGGTCGCATCGCTCGAATTACGGGCCCGGTGGTCGACATCGAGTTCCCGCACGACGCGATGCCCGGCATTTACAACGCCCTGAAGACGCAGGTCAGCATGGGCGACGAGAGCTTCGAGCTCACGCTCGAGGTTGCCCAGCACCTCGGCGATGACCTGGTCCGCGCCATTGCGATGAAGCCGACTGACGGCCTCGTCCGTGGCCAGGAAGTCACTGACACCGGCGGGCCCATCACGGTCCCCGTCGGCGACGTGACCAAGGGCAAGGTCTTCAACGTGACCGGCGACGTGCTCAACGACTCGATGATCAACGAGCCCTACGAGATCACCGAGCGCTGGCCGATCCACCGCGAGCCGCCGGCATTCGACCAGCTCGAGTCGAAGACCGAGATCTTCGAGACCGGCATCAAGGTCATCGACCTCCTCACCCCGTACGTGCAGGGTGGCAAGATCGGCCTCTTCGGTGGTGCCGGTGTTGGCAAGACGGTGCTCATCCAGGAGATGATCACCCGTGTTGCGCAGGACCACGGTGGTGTGTCGGTGTTCGCCGGCGTCGGTGAGCGTACCCGTGAGGGCAACGACCTCATCTACGAGATGGAAGACATGGGCGTGCTCGACAAGACCGCCCTTGTGTTCGGTCAGATGGACGAGCCGCCGGGGACCCGTCTGCGCATCGCGCTGACCGGCCTCACCATGGCCGAGTACTTCCGCGACGTGCAGAACCAGGACGTCCTCCTGTTCATCGACAACATCTTCCGCTTCACCCAGGCTGGTTCGGAGGTGTCGACCCTGCTGGGCCGTATGCCTTCGGCCGTGGGCTACCAGCCCAACCTGGCGGACGAGATGGGTCTGCTGCAGGAGCGCATCACCTCGACGCGTGGTCACTCGATTACGTCGCTCCAGGCCATTTACGTGCCTGCGGACGACTACACCGACCCCGCCCCCGCGACGACGTTTGCGCACCTCGACGCCACCACTGAGCTTTCGCGTGCAATTGCCTCGCGTGGTCTCTACCCGGCCGTCGACCCGCTGGCCTCGACCAGCCGCATCCTCGACCCGCAGTACGTTGGCGACGACCACTACCGCGTCGCGACCGCGGTGAAGCAGATTCTGCAGAAGAACAAGGAACTCCAGGAGATCATCGCGATCCTCGGTGTTGACGAGCTCTCTGAAGAAGACAAGATCACCGTGTCGCGCGCCCGCCGCATCCAGCAGTTCCTCTCGCAGAACACCTACACCGCGATTCGCTTCACCGGTGTCGAGGGTTCGACTGTGAGCATCAAGGACTCGGTCGAGGGCTTCGACGCCATCGTCCGCGGCGACTTCGACCACGTTGCCGAGCAGGCGTTCTTCAACGTCGGCGCGATCTCCGACGTGGAAGAGAAGTGGGCCCAGATGCAGAAGGAAATGAACTAGCGCATGGTCAACTCCGCAAACCAGCTGCACGTGACCGTCGTTTCGGCAACGGCCACCGTGTGGGAAGGCCAGGCGAGCCAGGTCATCGCCCGCACCGTCGAAGGTGAGATCGGCATCCGTGTCGACCACACCCCGGTGCTCGCGATCCTTGCCGATGGCAAGGTGCGCGTGAGCACCGCCGAGGGCAAGCAGATCCACGCACACGCCGCGGATGGCTTCCTTTCGGTGGCGAACAACGTGGTGACCGTCGTCGCCGGTGAGGCCTCCATTACCGAGTGACCTCGTCATTTCTCGTGCTATTGCCGCCGTCCGAAACAAAATCGGACGGCGGCAATCGCCGTCTCAGCAAGAAACTCCACTGGCCCGAGCTCGACCCCGTGCGGGCAAACGTGCGCGAGAGCCTCGTGCAGCTCGCGCACGGCGCACCCGACGCGGCACGAATGGCGCTGAAGATCTCGCCGAAATTGGCCGAGGTCGAGCTCGAGCGCAATCGCGCCCTCGAGGATGCGCCACGCAAGCCCGCGATCGAGCGGTACACGGGCGTGCTCTACGACGCGATCGACGCGGCCACGCTGACTCCCGAGGCCCGCGCCTGGGTTGACCGTCACGTTGCCATCCACTCCGCGCTGTACGGTCTCGTTATGGCCAGCGACCCGATTGCGGCCTACCGGCTGTCATACGACTCCAAGCTGCCTGGCGCGCCGCTGAAGCAGCGTTGGCGCACGCACATCGCCACCGCGCTGCGGGCGCACCGGGGGCCCATCCTCGACCTCCGCTCGAAGGGCTACGTCGGCCTCGGGGCCATTGACCACGGCACCGATCACGCCTGGGGCGATGTGAAGGAGCGGCTCGACGACGGGTCGACCCGCTCGCTCAACCACTTCAACAAGCAGAACAAGGGGCTGCTCATCCGGGCAATGGCCGAACGGTTCGCCGGCGAGCCCGAGCCTGCCTCGCTCGCCGAGGTAATGGCTGCGCTCGGCTCGTTCGCGAGCTGGGAGCGGCGCGCCGATGGTGTCGTCGATATCGTCCGCTGAGGGAGAGGCCGTCGTACTCGAGTTGTGACTTTGCGGCTTGGCGCCCTGTGGGCCATGTCGCCACGCTAGTGTCTTGACGTATCTCTCGTTGCGCACACTAGGAGCGAATCCATGTACGACTACAGCTTTGCCGCGTCGATCAGCGCGGGGGCGATCATCGGCGGTCTCGTCGTTGGGTTGCTTGCTTACGCACTCGTTGCCTTCTTCCTCATGAAGGTGTTCGAGAAGATGAACATTGAGGGCTGGAAGGCCTGGGTGCCCGTCTACAACCAGTGGGTGCTGCTCGAAGCGGGCGGCAACCCGGGATGGATCTCCTTGGCGTTCCTTGTCACCTGGATTCCGTTCCTGGGGCAGCTCGCGGCCATCGCCGCCGTGGTGTTTGTCGCGATCTCGGTCTACCGGATCGGCATCGGCTTCAACAAGGAAGGCGCGTGGGTGGTCCTCTGGATCTTCCTGCCCATCGTGTGGCTCGGCATCGTGGCGTTCGACAGCTCGAAGTGGCGTGGCCTGCCCGACGGCAAGCTTGCGGGCGCATCGGCGGCGGGCGCTAACCAGGGCGTTCAGCCGTACTCGACCACCGGGTACCAGCAGCCTGGTGGATATGCCCAGCAGCCTGGCGCATACCCGGCGCAGCCTCAGCAGCAGGGCTATGGCCAGCAGCCGCAACAGTTCGGCCAGCAGCCAGGACAGTACGGTCAGCAGCCCGGCTACGGGCAGCAGCCGAACCAGTACGGCCAGCAGCCCGCCCAGCAGAACCCCTACGGTCAGCAGCCCGGCCAGGGCGGTCAGCAGCAGAACCCGTATGGGCAGCAGCCCAACCAGGGTAGTCAGCAGAACCAGTACGGTCAGCAGCCCGATACTCCGGGCCAGGCCGGTTCGGCTGGCACGACCGGCTCGAACGGCGCCACCGATAACCCGTATGGCGGCTCGAACGAGAACCCTTACGGCGGCGGCTACGACCGCAATAACTCCTAGGAACCGTCAAGGTTCGCGATCGGGGGAGTTTTCCACAGATCGCGCACCCGCGAAGTAATCCACGGATTGCTCGGGCCCGTCAGCGTGCAGCTGGCGGGCCCTCCTAGTTTGTGCGGCATGACCTCTCCACGCATCCTCACCTCCATCCACGAAGTTCTTCGCACCATCCCCGAAGTGCTCGGCTTCACGCCGAACGAATCCCTTGTCGTCATCCCCTTCAGCGGCGGCCCGAGCAGCGCCATGATCCGTGTCGATTTGCCGCAGCCAGCTGGCGATGACGCCGAGGGATTTGGCCATGCCGTTCTTGAGCATGTGCTCCGACTGGGCGACGTCGAGCGGCTATTCTTCGCTGTCTTCACTGAGAAGGCCCACGCCGGCAATATTGCGCCGTACACCCTCGAACTCGAGACGCTCGCTCGGCGCTCGAAGCGGCTCGGCCTCCACGTAGTGGGCGGGGCCTGCGTCGCGAGCGACGCCTGGTCTGAGTATTGGGGCTCCCGCGGCGGGCCACGCGATGAGGTCGTGTCTGCGCTCGCGCCAGCCATCCCCGCTGATGTCGCCGAGGCGATCGAGATCGCTCCTGCCCCGGCCGCTGCGAGAACCCGGGTTGACGAGCTCCTGGCCGAGCACGCCCACCTTGCTGAGATCACCGACGACGAGGTGCTCTGCGCCTGGAACTTGTTCCTTGACGGTGCACGGTGGCTCGACCCCGAGTACGAGCCTATTCTCGTGGCGCTCGTCAGCCGCGGCCTGCGTCGCCTCCGCACCCTCGAACTCATCGTGGCAAACGGTGCGCTGGGTAGCGACATCAGCGAGCGCGTCGAAGCAATCTGGCTCGACCTCGCGGAGAACATGCCTGAGTCAGAGCTGACGGGCCTCACGGAGGTGTTTGCCGACTTCATCCCCGCTGACCTGCCACGGGTGGAGCGGGCGATCAGCGCGCTGCGGACCATCGCGAGCCACGTCAGCGAACGCGAGGCCCGCGGAGCGTTGGCCGCGCTTTCGTGGCTGAACTGTCTCGCCGGGCGTGCCTCCATTGCGAGCGAGTATGCGCGCAGGGCGCTGCGGGCGGGCCATCATGCGCTGGCTGCCGAGGTGCTCGAGCGCGTCGACCAGGGGTACGTGCCCGGATGGGTCGTTGGCTCCGGTTGTGCGGGGCCGACGCGCAGCGCTGTCGCCGAGGATTAGGCGGCCGGATGTCACTGCTCTCGCAGGTGGCCGAGACGCCGGCCGAGCAGCAGGAAGCTGCGCTGGCGCTGCCCGAACGCCCGAAGCTCGATCGGCCAAATGGCTTCCCTTACGTCATGGTGATCGCTCCGGTAATCATCGCCGGGGTGCTCTTCGCCGTGTTGCAGAGCCCCTACGTACTCATCTTCGCGGTGTTCGGGCCAGTGCTCGGCATCGCGAACGTCATCGACCAGCGGGTTGGTGGTCGCCGACGCTATCGCCGCGCATTCAAAGAGTATGAGCGCGAGGTTGAGGAGTGCCTGGCCCAGGCTCGCGCCGCCCATGACCGCATTCGCATGCGGGCCCGCATCGCGACTCCCATCGCGGAAGACATCGTGCGCGGCGCGCGCGTCAACGGCACCGCGGTCGCCCTCGGCACCACTTCTATTCGGGGCGAATTGCGCACGAGCGGCGTGAATGCCGAACTCGCGTCGCGGGTCTCGACGACTGCGGGCATGCCGGTCACCCTCGAAACTCGGTGCGTCGTGGTTTCGGGGGAGGCACCAGGGCTCATCGCCCTCGCGAGGGCCGTCGTGGTGGGGCTTTTGGCGACCGACCCGTCGGCACGGCTTGCGGTGGCGGGTAGCGCTCTCGGGCAGTTGCGGGCGGAGCTGCTTACGGCCGGTGTCCACCTCGACGCCTGCGCCGAGGCCGACCTGATTCTTGCTACGCATGTGCCGCGCGACGTGGATGACCGAGCTCAGCTGCAACTCGAAGCTGACGGCTCAGCGACACTCGTTGATGCCTCCGGTGTCGTGACCCGCATCGTGCCGGCCCAACTTGGCGCGCCCCAGCTTCGGGCGTGGCTTCCGACGGTAGTAGCGGCACAAGATGCCCGCCGACGGGCAGAGCAGCTCCTGCCCAACGACTGCCGGCTCGACGACCTCGCCGTCGCGGCAGCCAGGCCCGGCTCCGCAGCATTCCTGCTGGATGCGGCGGGCGCACGCAGCGTCGATTTGATCAGCGACGGACCCCACGCGGTCATCGGCGGCACGACCGGCAGCGGCAAGAGCGAGTTGCTTGTGGCGTGGGCGGTGGCCCTCGCCAAGCACCACACGAGCTCCGAGCTGACGATGCTCTGCCTCGACTTCAAAGGCGGCGCCACCTTCGACGCGCTCGCCTCGCTGCCGCATTGCGCGGGCATCGTGACCGACCTCGACGGTGACGATGCGCTGCGTGTGAGCGAGAGCTTGCGCGCCGAGCTTCGCCGGCGCGAGCAATGGCTGCGTGATCACGGGCTGCGCGATCTGGCTCCCGACGGTGTTGCCGGAATGACTCGACTCGTGGTGTTTATTGACGAGTTTCAGGCGCTCGTCGGCGCGCATCCACAACTCCAGGAGTTGATCGCCGACGTGGCGGCACGCGGCAGAAGCCTCGGCATTCACCTCGTCATGTGCACTCAGCGACCCACCGGCACGTTTCGGGAGGAACTCCTCGCGAATTGCTCACTCCGAATTTGCTTGCGCGTCGAGCAGACCAGCGACTCGCAGACCCTCCTCGGCACTACCGACGCGATTAAGATCCCGGCGGCGCAGCGCGGACGCGCCTGGTTGCGCATCGGCGGGGTCAACTCGCTCGTGCAAGTTGCGAGAGCCGGCCAGCCGCTCATTGAGCGAATAGCTCGCCACGAGCGAGCACGGCTCCGTCGCGCCGGCGGCGCCGCACCCCGCGCGCTCTGGCATCCGCCGCTGCCGAACGTCCTGGCAGCCAGCGACTTGCCCTCGGCGGGCACCGACGAGCTCGTCTTCGGCGAAGTCGATCTGCCTTCGCAGCAGGCGCGTCGCGCGGCATCATTGCGTGCCGGCCAACAATTGTTCGTGCTCGGGGCCGGCGGTTGTGGCCGGACCACGACCATCGACACGCTTGCCGAGGCCGCACGCGGGACGGGCTGGGAGGTCGTACGGGTGCCGCGCGACGCGGAGGGAGCGTGGGACGCCATCGAGCGGCTCTCGGCGGCCCCGGAAGTTGCGCCGCGGCACCGGCTCGTCGTCATCGATGACCTTGACGCAATCGAACAACGACTCGGCGACGAACACCGGGCGGCGCTGCTTGATCGGCTGCACACGTTCCTCCGGCACGCGTCGGAGCGGGCAACGAGCGTTGTCGTATCGGCACGGCGGTGCGGGGGCCAGCTATTGCGCATCCAACAGCAGTGCGATCAGACGTTGCGGCTCACGCACGCAACGCGCAACGACTGGATTCTGCAGGGCGGCGAACCGGCTGACTGGCAACCAAACTGGGCACCCGGCCGGGGGCGGCTCGGCCGTGACCTCGTACAGGTCGCAGTGGGCCAGCCGACGCCGGTCGAAGAACCAGCGCAACTCCGATGGTTGCCGTTCTCTGCGGCAGGCGGGGGAGTCGCTCTCGTCGCCCGCCGCGGCGCGCCGATCGCGCAGGCGCTTGAGCGAAGCGGGGCCACGGTGCTTCCGCCGCCGAGCGCGGCAACGCTGCGCGAGCACGGCCTCGGCGACGCTCACTACCTCGGCGACGTCGAGCAGTGGCTGGGCGCGTACGGGGCCATCGCCCGGGTCGCCGAACACCGCGACGTCGCCCTCATCGGCATCACCCCCGGCGAGTGGCGCAGCCTCTTCCGAGCCGACCCGTTGCCGCCGGCAGTGCGCGACCTCGGTTCGCGGGGATTCCTGCGCACCCCGCAGGGAACGGTGCGTCGGCTTCAGGTGCGTGACGGCGTGCCGATCGCAATCGAGGCGATGGCAGCAACGTGAGCCAGCGCCTAGAACGTGGTGGGAACGTCCTTGCCGAGCATGATGCTGCCGACGGGCTGCCCGCCGCCGAGCACCTCGAGTCGCAGGGCGGGCAGCACCCGCTGCGCGCCCTCCGCGTCGATGCTGCCAGCAGCGAGCAGCAGCTGCAGCGCGACGAGCATGCCGGCACGGTTGGAACCATCGAGCATCTTCACCGCGACGGAGGTGCCGTCGGGTGCGACGAGCACCTGGAGGCCCTCGGCGCCCGATTTGGCGAACACGCCGAGCTGCTCCATGACGACCGAGTCGGCGCGACCTGCGCCCTGGATCGTCCACGGATGCTCGAGCTGCGCGCGCCAGATCTTGGCGGCGTTACGGAAGATGGCAAAGGGCGAGCTCGACTGAGCCGTCGCGAACCGCGACATTGCCCGGGCCAGGCCCGTGAGCGAAATGGCGAACACGGGGGCACCGCAGCCGTCAACGCCGGTGGCGCGGATCTGCTCGCCCGAGAACCGCGCAACGGTCTGTGCCACGAGCTGCTGCAGCGGGTGGTCGGGCTGCAGGTAGGTCTCGACGGGCCACTCGGCGGCGCGGCAGGCCGCGAGGAAACCGGCGTGCTTGCCGGAGCATTCCATGTAAACCGAGGCCGAGGCTTCGCCGGAACGGATGAGCGAGTCGCGGCTCGCGCGGTCGAGCGGCCAGGCCGGCGGGCACTGCAGTGCCCGCTCGTCGAGCGCGGCGCGGCCGAGCACATCCCGCACCAGGGCCACGTGCCCGGGCGTGCCGATATGGCTCGCGCAGGCGATCGCGAGGTGCTCGCCGTCGAGCTCGGCGCCGGCCTCGAGCGAGGCGAGCGTCTGCAGGGCCTTGAGGGTCGAGCGCGCAAACACGGGGGAGGAGGGGCTGCCGAGTTCGTAGAGCAGTTCGCCCTCGCGGCCGACGACGACCGCGCTGCCGAGGTGGCGGGACTCGACAAAGCCATTGCGCGAGACCACCGCCAATTCGGCTGCGCTATCTCCCGTGAACGTAGCCGTCGTCATCGCTGCACCTCTCGCGTCTGCTGTATCGCTCCAACCTGGCCATGTTACGCACAAGGCGAGGAGCGTGACGGTCTACCTTGGGGACTATGCCTGATCTCAGACGCATCCTCGTGCTCGGCTCGACCGGGTCCATCGGCACCCAGACCCTCGACATCGTTCGCGCGAATCCAGACCGGTTCAAGGTGGTCGGGCTCAGCGCCGGTCGCAATCGCGAGCAGCTCGCCGCGCAGGCGGCAGAGTTTGGGATCCAAAGCTCGGCGACCGCGCTCGGCGCGGCCGACGCGGAGCGGCTCGTGCGAGACGTTGCGGCCGACGTCATCGTGAACGGCATCACCGGCTCGGTCGGGCTCGGCCCGACCCTTGCCGCCCTCGAGACTGGCACCACGCTGGCGCTCGCAAACAAGGAGTCGCTCATCGTCGGGGCGCCGCTGGTGCGCCAGATTGCCCGCCCTGGTCAGATCGTGCCCGTCGACTCAGAACACTCTGCGATCGCCCAGTGCCTCGCCGGCGGCACGCGCGGCGAGGTGTCGCGGCTCGTGCTCACGGCGTCCGGGGGCCCGTTCCGTGGGCGCAACCGCGCCGAGCTCGAGGCGGTCACCCCGGCCGACGCGCTCGCGCACCCCACCTGGGACATGGGCCGCGTCGTCACCACGAACTCGGCCACCCTCGTGAACAAGGGCCTCGAGATGATTGAAGCGAACCTGCTGTTCGACGTGCCGTTCGAGCGCATCGACGTAGTGATTCACCCGACGTCGATGGTGCACTCGATGGTCGAGTTCAGCGACGGGGCGACCATCGCGCAGGTGTCGAACCCCGACATGCGGCTCCCCATCGCCCTTGCGCTCGACTGGCCGCACCGCGTGCCCGGCGCGGTCGCACCGATTCGCTGGGGTGAGCCGGACTTCGAACAGACCTGGTCGTTTTCGGCGCCCGACCACGGGAACTTCCCGGCGCTACGGCTCGCGCGACGCGTCGGCGAGGCCGGCGGCGCGCATCCCGCCGTATTCAACGCCGCCAATGAGGTTGCGGTCGACGCCTTCCACGATGGCGCGCTGTCGTTCCTCGGCATCGTCGACACGGTGAGCGAGGTGGTCGACGGCTTTGCCGCCGACACCGGACCGGTGACGCGCGAGATGCTCGACCGAGCGGAAAGCTGGGCGCGCGAGGCGGCGAAGCAGCGCATCCTCCACCGCGCCTAGGCCGGCTCCCAAGCCTGCGGCGCTAGGCTTGCCGCTCGTGACTGGAATCGTGCTCTTCGTCGTTGGCATTCTCGCGGCCGTGCTCGGGCTCGGGATTTCCATCGCTTTGCACGAGTTGGGGCACCTGTTCTTCGCGAAGCGCTTCAACGTGCGCGTGCCGCAGTACATGATCGGCTTCGGCCCGACGATCTGGTCGTTCAAGCGCGGCGAAACCGAGTATGGCTTCAAGCTGCTGCCGCTTGGCGGTTACATCTCGATGATCGGCATGTACCCGCCCGAGCCCGGCGACAAGGCGAAGGCTGCCGGCACGGGTATGTTCAGCCGGCTCATTCAGGACGGCCGTGAGGCGAGCGCCGAGACCATCATGGTCGGCGAGGACGACCGCACCTTCTACCGCCTGCCGGTCTGGAAGCGCCTGCTGATCATGTTCGGCGGCCCGATCATGAACTTCGTGCTCGCGGCCATGATCTTCTCGATTGTCGCGGTCGGCTTCGGCGTCTATCAGCCGACGACGACGGTCGGCGACGTCTACGAGTGCGTCGTGCCCGCTGGCAGCGAGGCCTCGACCGACGAGTGCGACGAACCCTCGCCGGGTGCCGCAGCCGGGTTGCTGCCGGGCGACACCATCACCTCGCTGAACGGCTCGCCGCTGAGCGGCTGGGATGAGCTGCAGAGCACGATCCGTGTCTCGGCGGATGTGCCACTCACCCTCACGGTCGAGCGCGGGGACGAGACGCTCGATCTCACCGTGACGCCGCGGCCGAACGAGATCTACGTCACCGACCCGCAGACCGGTCAGGTGGTCGAGGACGAGAACGGCAACGCCCTCACCGAGACGGTCGGCTTCGTCGGCTTCACGGCCGTCAGCGCGCGCGAGCAGCAGGACCTCACGTTCGTGGGGGAGATGTACTGGGACAACCTCACGAGCGTCGCGAACGTCATCGTGACGATGCCCGAGCGCGTCGTGCAGATGTTCCAGGCCGGCTTTCTCGGCGCCGAGCGCGACCCCTACGGGCCGATGAGCGTGGTCGGGGTCGGCCGCATCACGGGCGAGGTCGTGTCGATGGAAGACACGCCCGTGCTCGACCGCGTCGCGACGGTGCTCTCGATCGTCGGCTCGCTCAACGTCATGCTCGGCGTGCTCAACCTCGTGCCGCTGCCGCCGCTCGACGGCGGACACATCGCGGCGGCGCTCTGGGATGGCCTGCGCCGCTGGTGGGCTCGCGTGCGCGGCAAGCCCGACCCCGGCCCGTTCGACGCCGCAAAGCTGCTGCCCGTCACGATGGTGATGGCGACCATCCTCATCCTCATTGGCGCGCTGTTCATCTTCACCGACATCGTGAACCCGATCAGCCTGTTCTCTTCGCCCTAACGACAGGCGTGATCGCTGACAGAGCAATCGGGAATACGGCGGGTGCAGGTGCCTCCGCGTAAACTGAGGGCGTGCCTGCAGTAAATCTCGGACTTCCCAGCGTCCCCTCCGTCATCACCCCGCGCCGCAAGACTCGCAAGGTCAAGCTCGGCTCGACGTTCGTGGGCGGCGACGCGCCGATTTCGGTGCAGTCGATGACCACGACGCCGACGACCGACATCAACGCGACGCTGCAGCAGATCGCCGAGCTCACCGCATCCGGCTGCGACATCGTGCGCGTGGCCGTGCCGAGCCGCGACGACGCCGAGGCGCTGCCGATCATCGCGAAGAAGAGCCAGATTCCGGTCATCGCCGACATTCACTTCCAGCCGAACTACGTGTTCCAGGCCATCGATGCTGGCTGCGCCGGCGTGCGCGTCAACCCGGGCAACATCCGTAAGTTCGACGACAAGGTCGGCGACATTGCGAAGGCGGCGAAGGATGCCGGTGTTGCGCTGCGCATCGGCGTGAACGCCGGTTCGCTCGAGCCCTCGCTGCTGCAAAAGTACGGCAAGCCCACCGCCGAGGCGCTCGTCGAGTCGGCGGTGTGGGAAGCGAGCCTGTTCGAGGAGCACGACTTCCACGACTTCGGTATCTCGGTGAAGCACAACGACCCGGTAGTCATGGTGCGGGCCTACCGCATGCTCTCCGAGCGCGGCGACTGGCCGCTGCACCTCGGCGTTACCGAGGCTGGGCCCGCCTTCCAGGGCACCATCAAGTCGGCCGTCGCCTTCGGCTCGCTGCTGTCCGACGGCATCGGCGACACGATTCGCGTATCGCTCTCGGCGCCCCCGGTCGAAGAGGTCAAAGTCGGCCTGCAGATCCTGCAGTCGCTCAACCTGCGCGAACGCCGCCTCGAAATCGTCTCGTGCCCGTCGTGCGGCCGCGCCCAGGTCGACGTCTACACCCTCGCCGACTCGGTGCAGGAGGGCCTCAAGCACCTCACGGTGCCGATCCGCGTCGCGGTCATGGGCTGCGTCGTCAACGGCCCGGGCGAGGCCCGCGAGGCCGACCTCGGCGTCGCGAGCGGCAACGGCAAGGGCCAGATCTTCGTCAAGGGCGAGGTCATCAAGACCGTGCAGGAAGATCAGATCGTCGAGACGCTGATTCAGGAAGCCGAGCGCATCGCGGCCGAAATGCCGTCGGATGTGCAGGGCACGCCCGAAGTCATCGCCTAGTTCTGTTCTGGGGCCGACTTCGGTCTGACGCAGTCGCGAGCGCGGGCTGCGTACGATGGCTGGCATGACTGCCTCCCGCATCACCCACGACGACCTCGCAAGAGCGTACGACCTCACCGGCAGGATCGGCACCGCACTTGAAAGTCGGGTGGTGGGGCAGGATCGGCTCCGGCAGACGCTGCTCATCGGCCTGCTCACGGGAGGCCACGTGCTGCTCGAATCGGTGCCCGGCCTCGCGAAGACCACGGCGGCCGAGACGCTCGCGGCGGCGCTCGACGGCCAGTTCCGGCGCATCCAGTGCACGCCCGACCTGCTGCCGAGCGATATCATCGGCACGCAGGTCTACGACGCGGTCGAGGCGCGCTTCGAGACCCGGCTCGGCCCGGTGCACGCGAACGTCGTGCTGCTCGACGAGATCAATCGCTCGAGCGCCAAGACCCAGTCAGCCATGCTCGAGGCGATGCAGGAGCGCCAGACGACGATCGGCGGCAAGCGCTACCCGCTGCCCGACCCGTTCCTCGTGATCGCGACGCAGAACCCCATCGAGCAGGAGGGCACGTACGTGCTCGCCGAGGCACAGCTCGACCGCTTCATGCTCAAGGATGTGCTCGACTACCCGCAGCCGCACGAAGAGGCCGAGGTGCTGCGCCGCATCGATGCGGGAGTGTTCCTTGACCACCCCGAGCCCGTGGCATCGCTCGAAGAAATCCTGCAGCTGCAGGAACTCACCCGCCGCGTCTACATCGACCCAGCGATCACCGAGTACATCGTGTCGATCGCCTACGTCACCCGGCACGTCGACCAGTACCTCGACCCCGACATTGCTCGCCTCGTCGAGGCGGGTGTCTCGCCCCGCGCGTCGATCAACTTCACCGCGGGCGCCCGCGCGGTCGCGCTGCTGCAGGGCCGCGACCACGTGATTCCCGAGGATGTGCGCTCGCTCGCGTACCGCATCCTGCGCCACCGCGTGCTGCTCGGCTTCGAGGCCGAGGCCACCGGCGTTCGGCCCGAGCAGGTCATCGACGCGATCCTGCAGGCGGTTCGCACGCCGTGACCGAGGAGGCACTGCTCACGCGCGTCAAGACGAAGCTGTTTCTGCGGTCTCGTCGACGCGCCACGCACCTGCTCGAGGGCCAGTACGCCGCGATGCATCGTGGCCGCAGCATGGACTTTGACGATCTGCGCGAGTACGAGCCGGGCGACGAGGTGGCCGACATCGATTGGAACGCCTCGGCTCGCTCGGGCACGACGCTCGTGCGGCGCTGGGCCGATGAGCGGCGCAACCGGGTCTGCTTCGTCATGGATTCGGGTCGCAACATGGCCACCGGCTCAACCGCCGGCGATTCGAAGCGCGACATCGCGGTGATGGCGGCCGGCGCGCTCGGCTACATCGCGCAGCGTCACGGCGACGAGGTCGCCTTCATTAGCGGCAACGCCGACGGCGTGCACCAGCTGCCGTTCCGTGCCACCGAGGGCGCGCTCGAGCGAGGCCTTCGGGCCGCGAGCGAGCCGATCGCCATCGATGGTGCCCGCAGCGACGTGCTCGGCCTGCTCGACCGCGCCCGCGTCACGCTCAAGCAGCGGATGTTCGTGGTCGTCATCGCCGATGAGTTGCCCCTGGATGCGCGGCTCCGCGAGCAGCTCGGCGCGCTGTCTGCCGCGCACCAGCTCGTGTGGCTCGAGGTCGGCGACGGCGACCCGATTGGGCACGGCGGCGAGGCCCCGAGCTTTGACGTCGACGACGGTTGGGAAATGCCACGCACGCTCGCGCGCTCGCCGAAACTGCGCCGCGAGCTCGACATCGCGATGGCGGAACGCGCCCGCGAACTGCGCACCGAACTCGAACGGCGGGGCGTTTCACATACCCGCATCGAGAGCGTCGACGCGACGGTGCCCGCCCTGCTCGAACTCCTGCGAGTGAGGCAGCATGCCCGCATCTAACTTCGCCAGCGCCACCACTCCACCCGAGCTGCCCGGCGAGGTGCTTCCGCTCGTCGGCTACAGCCCCTTCTGGCTCTGGCTGGGCATCGCCCTTGTGGCCGTCATCGCGCTCTACTACCTGCTCGTCTGGGTCTTCACCCGCGATCGTGGGGAAGATACCGCGCCCGAGCCGGAGGCGGAGGTTGACGTGGACGCGGCCCGCATCGAGGCATTCTGGCGGGTCGACGACATCGAGCGGCGGGCGCGTGCGGGTGAACTCGACGACCGATCCGCATATGAGCAGCTCAGCGCGACGATCCGCGAGTTCGTGGCCGACGCGACCGGCGTGCCCGCCGACCACATGACGCTGGCTGACCTGTCCCGTACGCAGCTGCACGGCACCACGCGGACGGTGGCGCAGCTTTACCCGGGCATCTTCGCGCCCGAGGCGCAGCGCGACGTCGCCGCGGCGACCCGAGACGCGAGGGCGGTGATTTCGGGATGGAACTAGCGTTCTGGTGGTTGCCCATCGTCGTCATCGTGACGCTCGTCGCTGCCATTGCCGCGGGGTGGTGGCTCGGCCGGCACCGCGCCGGCGGGCGAGCGATTGCGAACTCTTGGCGCGTCACTGAGTTGCCCGGTTATCGGAAGGCACTCGCGCGTTCGGGCCTGTTCATCGGCGTGACGGCGGTCGTGCTCGCCCTTGTGTTGGCCACGGGCACCGTGGCGGCCGCACGCTGGGTCTACACCCGGGTGGAGACGCCCGAGAAATACAACCGCGACATCGTGCTCTGCCTCGACGTCTCGGGCTCGATGACCGAATACGACGCCGACGTGATCGACCGCTACCTCGAGATGCTGCCCGGCTTCGAGGGCGAGCGCATGTCGCTCGTGCTCTGGAACTCCTCGGCCGTGCCCGTGTTCCCGTTGACCGACGACTACGCGTTCGTCGAAGATCAACTCAAGAC
Source organism: Gulosibacter sediminis (assembly GCF_023370115.1). Classification (NCBI taxonomy): domain Bacteria; kingdom Bacillati; phylum Actinomycetota; class Actinomycetes; order Micrococcales; family Microbacteriaceae; genus Gulosibacter; species Gulosibacter sp. ACHW.36C. The sequence goes on from NZ_CP097160.1 coordinate 1,237,825, forward strand.
CGTGCGCGACGCGATGAAGTCGGGCACCGGTTCGGCCGTGTACACGAGCGGCACGCTCACGCGCCCCGGCGCGTCGCTCGTCGGCGACGGCCTCGCCTCCTGCGTCATGCAGTTCCCCGGCGCCGAGCCGTCCTCCGAGGAGCCACCTGTCGACGATGGACGCTCGAGGTCGATCATCCTCGCCACCGACAACGTCGTGAACGGCGCGCCGACCGTCTCACTCGACCAGGCCGCGGCCTACGCCCGCGACAACTTCATCACGGTGTTCGGCCTCGACGCGAACGAGTACCGCGACGCCTTCGCGGCCGAGTACGAGGGCGTCATGAGCCAGTACGAATTCCCTTACTTCCCACTCACCGCTGAAGACTCGGTCGATGAGATCGTCGACACGATCACGAGCGAACAGACGAGCAAGATTCAGGGCGCGCCGCAGCTCTATGTCATCGACCGCCCCGAATTCTGGCTCTGGGGGCTGCTCATCGGCGTGCCGGTGTTCCTCGTCTGCGCGAGGAGGCTCCGGATATGACCTGGAATCCCATGCTCGAGCCATGGCTGCTCGTGGTGGTCGCGGTGCTGCTCGTCGGCTACGTCGTCTACGCGGCGATTCGCGCATCCGCCCGGGCCCGGCTCATGTGGCTCGGGCGCCTGGTGATGGTGCTCGCGCTCGTCGCGGCGCTCGCACGTCCCGGAATCGGTACCTACTCGGCGAACGTCGCGAACGATGCGGTCGACGTTGTGTTTGTCGTCGATACCTCGGCGTCGGTCGGGGCCGAAGACTGGGGCGGCGAAGCCGTGCGACTCGAGGGCATGAAGGAAGACATCAAGCAGCTCGCCGCGGATCACCCGGGGGCGCGCTACGCCATGATCACCTTCAACTCGGTCGCGTCGCAGCGCTTGCCCTTCACCACCGATGCCACCGCGCTGCAGGAGGCGGTCGATCTCCTCACGCCGGAGGACGGCTACTACGCAATGGGCTCCTCGCCCACGGTCGCGGCCGATCTCCTGCACGAGGTACTACGGGATGCGGTCGAGGCCGACCCCGAGGGCGAGCGTGCGCGGCTCGTCTACTACCTGGGCGATGGGGAGGACACGCTCAACGGCGAGGAGGAAGACTTCTCGGAGTCAGCGGGCCTCGTGCAGGGCGGGAGCGTGCTCGGATACGGCACGAAGGCCGGCGCGAAAGTGCGCGCGTACGACACCTACGCCCGTGACTACGCCGACTACATCTACGACTCCGGCAGCTACGAGCCAGGCATCTCGAAGATTGACGAGGACACCCTCGACAGCATCGCGCAGCAGCTGCGCGTGAGCTATCAGCACCGCGACGCGTCCTCCGAGCCGGAGGCGGCGGACGTCGATGTGCGACGCGGCACCCTGGCGCCCGACACCGCCAATCGCATGAGCTTCCCGATCTACTGGGTATTCGCGATGGTCATTGTCGGCTGGCTGCTCATCGAGAGCTTCCTGCTTGTGCGGGCGGGCCGAGAGGTGCGCGACGCACTCACCGACCAGGAACGGCGAGAGGATGCACGCGAGGCGGGTGACGACGTATGAGTGAGGACAAGAGCGATTTCGTGAGCGACCGCACGGTGCGTCACAAGCGCAAGGCCAAGGTGCAGGACCCGGCGATCGCCAAGGCGCGCCGGCGTCGGCACCTTCGTCGCCGCCTCATGCTCTGGAGCCTGCCGCTCGCCATCGCCCTGTTGCTGGTGTCGGCGAAGCTCATCTCGCAACACGTCATTGCGCAGACCGCACTCAGTCAGTACTCGCAGACCGAGTACGAGGGCTCGTTGAACACTTCGGGCCAGCTCAAGTTCGTGAACGTCGTCGAGCCGTGGAAGCCGTTCTACAACATGGGCACGAACTACCTGCGGCTGGATGCGCTGGCCGAGGCACAGGAGCAATTCCACTCTGCGCTCGACCTGGCGAGCCCGGCGGAGCAGTGCCCGATCCGTGCGAACCTCGCGATCGCGATCGAGCGGGAGGGCGACCTCGCCCTCGAGGCGGAGGACGTGCAGACGGCCGTCGCGAAGTATCAGGAGGCGCTGACGGTGCTCGAGGAGGCCGACGCAAGTTGCGAGTTCTCGACCTCGAACCGCTCGATCACCGACAGCGACGCCCGCATCACCGAGAAGCTCGAAGAACTGCAGCAGCAGGACGAGCAGCCGCAGGATGATGGGGGCGACGGGTCGGACAGCCCCGGTGGCGAGAGCGACGGCGGCAGCGAATCGCAGCCCGATCCGGATGCGCTCGACGAGCTCGAGAACGGGCTCGGCGACAATCAGCAGGATCGCCAGAACGACGTCGAGGACGAAGAGGGCGGTTATGGGCAGAGCCAGCCCGATCAACCGTGGTAACGCGGGGTACGATGGCCGACGTGATCCAACGCCTGTCGAACTACTTCCTTCGCACGCTCCGCGACAACCCGGCCGACGCCGAGGTCGCCAGCCACCGCCTACTCGTTCGCGCCGGGTACATCCGACGCCAGGCGCCAGGCATTTTCGCCTGGCTGCCGATCGGGCTGCGAGTTCGCCGGCGCGTTGAGGCGATCGTCCGCGAGGAACTCACGGCAGCCGGCGCGCAGGAGATGCTCTTCCCGGCACTGCTGCCGCAGGAGTTCTACGAGGCGACCGGTCGCGTCGAGGACTACGGCGACGGGATGTTCCACCTCCGCGACCGCAAGGACGCCGAGATGGTGCTCGCGCCGACGCACGAGGAGGCGTTTACCCTCGCGGTGAAGGACCTCTTCTCGTCGTACAAGGACCTCCCGATCACGATCTACCAGATTCAGGACAAGTACCGCGACGAGGCCCGCCCTCGCGCCGGCATCCTGCGCGGCCGCGAGTTCACGATGAAGGACGCCTACTCGTTCGACTGGAACGACGAGGGCCTCGAGGCGAGCTACCAGGCGCAGCGCGACGCGTACGAGCGCATCTTCCGCCGGCTCGGACTCGACTACGTCATCGTCGCCGCCGACTCGGGCGCCATGGGCGGTTCGAAGTCGGAGGAGTTCCTGCACCCGACCGAGATCGGTGAGGACACCTTCGTGCGCACGGCCGACGGCAGCTACGCGGCGAACGTGGAGGCCTACACGGCGACCCCGGCCGAGCCTCGCGACGCGTCGGGCGACCCGGCCGTCGAGGTGTTCGACACCCCGAACGCGGGCACGATCGACGCGATCTGCGAAATGGAAAACATCACCGGCGACGCCACATTGAAGAACCTCGTGGTGGCGCTCACCGACCACGAGGGCAAGCGCGAGCTCGCGATTGTTGGACTGCAGGGCGACCGCGCGGTCGACATGAAGCGGCTCGAGATCGCTTTCGCACCCCGCGAGGTCGAGGCCGCGACCGAGGACGACCTCAAGGCGCATCCCGAACTCATTCGTGGTTACATCGGCCCGTGGAAGGACGGCAAGCAGTTCCTCGGCGAGGAATCGATCTCCGGCATCCCGTACTTCCTCGACACCCGCATCGGCGACGGCTCGACCTGGGTCACCGGAGCGAACGTGAATGAGCAGCACGTGCGGCACCTCGTGTTCGGCCGCGACTTCGTGGCCGACGGCCGCGTCGAGGCCGCCGAGGTGCGCGACGGCGACCCGGCCCCCGGCGGGCTCGGCCCGATCACCGCGGAGCGCGGCACCGAGATTGGCCACGTCTTCCAGCTCGGCCGCAAGTACGCCGAGGCGCTCGGCGCCAAGGTGCTCGACCCCAACGGCAAGCAGGTTGTCGTGACCATGGGTTCTTACGGCATCGGCGTGACCCGAAACCTCGCCCTCGTAGCCGAGCAGAACCACGACGACCGAGGCCTGATCTGGCCCGAGGAGCTCGCACCCTTCGACGTCCACGTGATCGCCACGGGCAAGGGCGAGGCGCCCCTGCAGGTCGCCACGCAGCTCGCCGAGGGTGCTGAGGCCGAGGGGCTCGAGGTGCTCTTCGACGACCGTCCGAAGGAATCGCCCGGCGTGAAGTTCGGCGACGCCGAGCTCATCGGTATTCCCTGGATCCTCATCGCGGGCAAGACGGCGGCCGAGGGCATCGTTGAACTCTGGAACCGTCGCAGCAACGAACGCACCCAGGTCCCGATCGGCGAGGCAATTCCTGCGCTGCTCGCGGCCCGTGCGGTAAGATAATCGTTTCCGGCGCGAGGCCGGCACCGAAATCTGAATACGGAGGAGAGCCCATGAAGATCGATCCTGCAGTGCTGAGAACACTCGAGCGGGAACGGGAAATCCCCTTCGACGAACTCGTCGAGATCCTCGAGCAGGCCATCTTCGCCGCCTACGTAAAGCACACGACCGCCGAGGTCGGCAAGGCCACGCCGCCGGAGGGCTCGCGCGTCAACCTCGACCGCCGCACCGGCGAGGTCACCATCGTTGAACCGCAGTACAACGAAGAGGGCGAGGTGATCGGCGAGGCGCTTCTGCCGGCAGAAGACTTCGGCCGCATCGCGGCAGCCGCGGCGAAGCAGGTCATTACGCAGCGGATGCGCAACATCGACACCGACAAGGTGCTCGGCGAGTTCCGTGGTCGCGAGGGCGACATCGTCAACGGCGTGATCCAGCAGGGTGACGACCCGAAGATGGTGCGCATCGAGATCTCCCCGGGCGTCGAGGCGATCATGCCGCCCGAGGAGCAGGTACCGGGCGAGGACTACCGCCACGGCCGCCGCATCCGCGTCTTCGTGACGAAGGTCGAGCGAGTCGAGCGCGTGGGTCGCGGCACCCGCAGCGCGCGCATTACCGTCTCGCGCACCCACCCGCAGCTCGTGCGCAAGCTGTTCGCGAACGAGGTTCCCGAGATCGCCAACGGCATGGTCGACATCGTTGCGGTCGCTCGCGAGGCGGGCCACCGCTCGAAGGTCGCCGTGCGCGCGACCGAGCCGGGCTTCAACGCGAAGGGCGCTTGCATCGGCCCGCTCGGTGCTCGCGTACGCGCCGTGACGAATGAACTCGACGACGAGAAGATCGACATCGTCGACTACTCGAACAACCTCGCCGACTTCGTAGCCAACGCCCTGAGCCCCGCCAAGGTGTCGAGCTCGTTCGTGCTCGATCCGAAGACGAAGGCCGTGCGCGTGCTCGTTCCCGACTTCCAGCTGTCACTCGCGATCGGCAAGGAGGGGCAGAACGCCCGCCTCGCCGCGCGCCTCACCGGCGCCCGGATCGATATCCAGCCCGACAGCGTTATGGAAGACCCCGACGAGTCGTAGCGGCGCGTGCGCCGACGGGGGAGTAGTATGGATGCAGTGCGAACGTGCATTGGATGTCGCGTGCGCGCCTCACAAGAACAACTCATCAGAGTTGTCGAGGTATCTGGAAGGCTCCAGCTCGACTGGAACCGGACACTGCCCGGCCGAGGCGCGTGGTTACATCCTCGTGTTGACTGCGTAACTCACGCGATCGACCGAAAGCAGTTCCGACGCGCGCTGCGCGCCGGGGAGCTGGATGACAGCGCCCTTCGTTCGTACCTAACTGCACTACCAGCAAAGGTTGTTGATCGGACTATGGACCAATCATGAGTGGCTCGCGATGAGGCACAACCGTTAATTGGTCTGCTCCCGTCAGGGGCAGACCCTGATGAGGAGAACTGTGGCAAAACCACGCGTACATGAGATCGCCGCCGAGATGGGCGTCGAATCTAAGGTCGCACTCGCGACCCTGCAGGAAATGGGCGAGTTCGTAAAGACTGCGTCCTCGAGTGTCGAGCCTCCCGTGGCTCGTCGCCTGCGAGACGAACTGAAGCGCCGCGCCGAACAGGGCGGCGCCGACAGTGCTGCCGAGGCGCCGAAGCCGGCTGCAGCAGCAGCCCCTGCAGCCCCGAAGCCTGCGACGGGTGCACCGAAGCCCGGCGCTCCGAAGCCCGGCGCTCGTTCGGCCGCTCCGAAGCCCGGCGCAGCAAAGCCCGGCGCAGCGAAGGCAGCGCCAAAGGTAGATAACCGTCAGCAGTCGGCCCCGAAGCCGGCCGCGAACAAGCCCGCTGAGGCCGCCGCCCCGAAGCCGGCCGCTCGCTCGGCGGTCGCGCCGACGCCGACTCCGAAGCCCGGCGAGGCACAGGCCAAGCCCGCCCAGGGCGGCGCCAAGCCTGGGCAGTCGGCCGCGGCCAAGCCCGGTGCGGCTGCGCCGAAGCCTGGCGCTCCGAAGCCCGGCGGCGCTGATGGCAACAACATCCCGCGTCCCCGCGGCCCGCGCCCGGGCAACAACCCCTACGCCTCGTCGCAGGGCATGGGCGCACGCCCGCGCCCCGGTAACAACCCCTTCAGCCCCAAGCAGGGTCAGGGTGGCGCACCGCGCCCCGGTGGCCCCCGTCCTGGTGCCCCGAAGCCGGGTTCCGTTGGCGGTCGTGGTCCCGCTGGTCCGGCGCGTCCGGGTCAGCCCCGCGTGCTGCCCGGTGAGCGACCCCAGAACGCCGGCGGCGGCCGCGGTCGCGGCGGCGCTGGCGGTGGTGGCGGTCGTCCCGGCGGCGCCGGCGGCGGCGGATTTGGTGCGCCTCGCCCCGGTGGCGGCGGCGGACGTCCGGGCCCCGGTGGCCGCGGTCGCGGTGGCACCGCTGGTGCCTTTGGTCGCGGCGGCGGTAAGTCGAAGGCACGTAAGTCGAAGCGGACGAAGCGGGCAGAATTTGAGATGCGGGAGGCGCCGTCGATTGGCGGCGTGAAGGTTCCCCGCGGTGATGGCGAGACGCGCATCCGGCTGCGTCGCGGCGCATCGATCTCGGACTTTGCCGACAAGATTGATGCGTCGCCCGGTGATCTCGTAACGGTGCTGTTCCACCTCGGTGAGATGGCGACCGCGACGGAGTCGCTCGACGAGGGCACCTTCGAGGTGCTCGGCGAAGAGCTCGGCTACAAGATCGAGATCGTGTCGCCCGAGGACGAAGACCGCGAGCTGCTCGAAACCTTCGACATTGACCTCGAGGGCGAAGAGGAGGCGGAGACCGACGAGGACCTCGAGATCCGTCCGCCGGTCGTGACCGTGATGGGTCACGTCGACCACGGTAAGACTCGACTGCTCGACGCGATCCGTCGCAGCGACGTTCAGGCTGGCGAGGCCGGCGGCATCACCCAGCACATTGGTGCCTACCAGGTGTGGGGCGAGCACGAGGGCGTCAAGCGCGCGATCACCTTCATCGACACCCCGGGTCACGAGGCCTTCACCGCCATGCGTGCCCGTGGTGCGAACGTCACCGACGTTGCGATCCTCGTGGTCGCGGCCGACGACGGCATCATGCCGCAGACGATTGAGGCGCTGAACCACGCGAAGGCGGCGGGCGTGCCCATCGTGGTCGCGGTCAACAAGATCGACGCCGAGGGTGCGAACCCCGACAAGGTGCGCGCCCAGCTGACCGAGTACGAGCTCATCGCTGAGGAATACGGTGGCGACACTATGTTCGTTAACGTTTCGGCGAAGACCGGTGAGGGTGTGCGCGAGGTCATTGACGCCGTGCTTCTCACCGCCGACGCCGAGCTCGACCTGCGTGCGAACCCGAACAAGGACGCCCGCGGAACGGCGATCGAGGCGAAGCTCGACAAGGGCCGGGGTGCGGTCGCGACCGTGCTCATCCAGTCGGGTACCCTCCGGGTCGGCGACTCGATCGTTGCCGGTACGGCGTACGGTCGTGTCCGCGCGATGCTTGACGAGAACGGCGAAGCGGTCGAGGCCGCCTACCCGTCGCGTCCCGTGCAGGTGCAGGGTCTGAGCTCGGTGCCTCGCGCCGGCGACACGTTCCTCGTCACCGAGGACGACCGTACAGCCCGTCAGATTGCCGAGAAGCGCGAAGCGGTCGAACGCAACGCGCAGCTCGCGAAGGCTCGCAAGCGCATGTCGCTCGAGGACTTCACCCGCGCGCTCGAAGAGGGCAAGGTGCAGTCGCTCAACCTCATCATCAAGGGTGACGTCTCCGGTGCCGTCGAGGCGCTCGAGGACTCCCTGCTCAAGATCGAGGTCGACGACTCGGTGCAGCTGCGCATCATTCACCGCGGTGTTGGTGCGATCAGCGAGTCGGACGTCAACCTGGCGACCATCGACAGCGCCGTGATCATCGGCTTCAACGTTCGTCCCGACCAGAAGGCACGTGCTGCCGCGGTTCGCGAGGGCGTGGACATCCGCTTCTACTCGGTCATTTACGACGCGATCGATTCGGTCGAGCGTTCGCTCAAGGGCATGCTCGAGCCGGAGTACGAGGAAGTCCAGTCGGGCGTGGCGGAGATCCGCGAGATCTTCCGCTCGTCGAAGTTCGGCAACATCGCCGGCTGCCTCGTGCAGTCGGGCACGATTACCCGCAACGCGAAGGCTCGCGTCATCCGCAACGGCGTTGTCGTTGGCGATGGCCTTGCCATCGAGTCGCTGCGCCGCTTCAAGGACGACGTGACCGAGGTTCGTGACGGCTTCGAGTGCGGTATCGGCCTCGGCAAGTTCAACGACATCCAGATCGGTGACGAGATCGAGACCACGGAAATGGTGGAGAAGCCCCGTGACTGACAACGCCCGGGCAGCACGCCTGGCCGACCGCATCAAGGTGCTGGTGGCGAAGACCCTCGAACGGGGAGTCAAAGACCCCCGTCTCGGCTTCGTCACCATCACCGACGTGCGAGTCACGGGTGATCTGCAGCACGCGACCATCTTCTACACGGTGTACGGCACCGACGAGGAGCGGGTCGAGTCGGCCGCCGCGCTGAAAAGCGCGACGGGCATGATTCGCTCCGAAGTGGGCCGCAACCTCAACGTGCGGCTTACGCCGTCGATTGAGTTCGTGCTCGATGCCCTGCCCGACAACGCGGGTCGTATTGACGACCTGCTGGCGCGGGCTCGCGAAGAGGATGCGCGACTCGCGTCCGAACGCGACGGCAAGGGATTCGCGGGAGAATCAAACCCCTATCGCGACTCTGACGACGAGCAGGAATAAGCTCCATCAATCAGTGCGGGAGGCGAAGGAATTCGTCCTCCCGCACTGCTAGTTGGTCGCGCACCAGCGCATCCGCGAGGCGGGTGACGCGTTCCGAGAACTCGGTGTCGAGGGCGCCGAGCTCTTGGGGGAGCGCCTCCTCGACCACTCCCTCGTCGCGCTCTCGCAGGAGGCGCATGATGCGGCCCCGCAGTTCGCGGTCCGAGCCCGCAAACTTCGCCTGCGCGCGGCCCGGCGCCGGCATCTCCGGGTTGCCTGCTAGGTGCCACTCGCACAGCTCTGCGACCGGGCACGCCTCGCACGCTGGCGCGCGGGCGACACAGATCACCGCGCCAAGCTCCATCGAGCCGGCGTTCCACGAGGCTGCCGCTTCGGCCTCGCTCGGGAGCACCTCGAGCATCTCGGCGTCGTCGCGTCGATGATTCGGCAGCCACGCGTGCTGCTGGCCGTGGAGCGTGCGCGCGAGCACGCGCCGCACGTTCGTGTCGACGACCGGCACGACTTCGCCGTAGGCAAACGACGCGACCGCAGCCGAGGTGTACGGGCCGATGCCCGGCAGCGTGAGCAGCGCATCCCTGCTGCGGGGTACTTCGCCACCGTGGTCGACGACGATCGCCTGCGCGCAGCGGCGCAGGGCAACTGCCCGGCGCGGGTAACCGAGTCGGTCCCACGCCCGAATCACGTCGGCGTCGCTCGCCGCGGCAAGGTCGGCGGGCGTCGGCCACTTCGCCATGAACTCGAGCCACTTCGGCAGCACCCGAGACATCTGCGTCTGCTGGCTCATGACCTCGCTCACGAGAATGCCCCACGGGCTGCAGTCGGGCTCGCGCCAAGGGAAATCGCGGGCCGTGCGGTCGTACCAGTCGATGACCGTGCCGACCAGCGCATCCTTCGAGGTCATGCCGTCACCCTGCGCGCGAGCTCACGGGGCGGCAGGAAGCGTCCCGTCGCCGAAACGTCGTGCACGAGCCGGGTGAGGCGCTCGTTCAGGGGAGCGGCCAGGCCGATCTCCGCCGCGCTGCGCACGACCTCGCCGTTCAGGGCGTCGATCTCGGTGGGCTGGCCGCGCCGAATGGACTGGAGGGTCGAGGCAGGGTTCGGGGTTGTGCCGAACATTCGGCCGAGCTTGCCGCGCACCACGTCGAGCGCGAAGCCGTCGCGCACGAGATTGGCGAAGTGCGGATGCATGCCGGCGACGCGCGAGAGGCGGATGCGCCGCGCGTCGGCGACGGCGAGGAGTTCCTCGAGCGACACCGCGAGGATGGGCGCGAGCAGGGGATGCGCGCTGACCCATTGCACGCTGAGGCCCGTGATCGCGGGCAGCGCATTGACCTGATTCAGTAGGAGCTTCATCCAGAGCAACCCGTCCAGGTTGTCGGAGGCGGCCGCGGGCAGGGCGGTGCTGAACGCCGCGGCAAGCTCGCGTGCGTCCGCGTATCCGCCGGGGTCCATGGCCGCGACGGTCAGCTTGCCGGGGCCGGTCATATGAATTTCGGCGTCACCCAGATTCGTGGCGGGGAACGTCGAAACGAGTCCGTAGACGCCTTCGACTCGGCCGAGCAGCCGGGCCACCTCTTCCGGTCCGCGGACGCCGTTCTGCGCGACGACCAAGGGCGTCGTACCGATCGCCGTCGTTTGCTGCTCCACGGCGGCGGCCGTCTGGTAAGTGCGCACGGCCAGCAGCACGACGTCGGAGTCCTTCGCGACCCGCCCGCTCGCGCTGACCGGCGCCGAGAACGTCCCGTGCACCCCGCGCAGCCGGATGCCGTGCTCGCGTACCGCGGCGAGCGTTGAGCCGCGCGCCACGGCATGCACCTCGTGGCCGGCGCGGGCCAGGAGCGCCGCGAGCGTTCCGCCAACCGCGCCGACGCCGATCACTGAAACTCGCATCGACTCAGCCTAGCGACGCGCGGGCATAGAATCGTACGGATGTCTCCACGTTCCGAAGGCCCGCACGGCCTGCTGCTGCTCGACAAGCCGTCGGGTATCACGAGCCACGACCTCGTCGCCCAGACGCGGCGCGCGCTCGGCACCCGTAAGGTCGGCCACGCCGGCACCCTCGACCCGATGGCGACGGGGCTCATGCTGCTCGGGGTGGGCGACGCCACCCGGCTGCTCACGTACCTGGTCGGAGAAGACAAGGTGTACGAGGCGACCGCCAGGTTCGGCATCGCGACGAACACCGAGGACGCCGACGGTGAGGTCACGAGCCTCGCCGCACCCGAACAGCTCCGGGCCATCACCCACGACCGCCTCGAGACAGCCCTCGAGAAGCTGCGCGGCGAGATTCAGCAGGTGCCGAGCGCGGTGAGCGCGATCAAGGTCAACGGCGTGCGCAGCTACAAGCGAGTGCGCGACGGCGAGGAGGTCGAGCTCGCGGCACGCACCGTCACCATCCAAGAGCTGCACGTGCTCGGCACCGAGTTCCGCGAACTCGGGCTCGCCGACGGCACGACGCAGCCGGTGCTCGACGTGCGCCTGCGGGTCGGTTGCTCCTCGGGAACCTATGTTCGGGCGATCGCGCGCGACCTCGGCAATGACCTCGGGGTTGGCGCCCATCTGACCGCGCTCAATCGACTCGAGGTCGGAGACTTCCGAGTTGCCAACGCGACGACGGTGAGTGACGAGCAACTCGAGAGCCGGCTCGTTTCGCCTGCCAAGGTGGCGACGACTAGATTCCCCTCGTTTGTCGCCGACGGGGCACAAGCGAGCGCGCTGCGCAACGGCCGCCGCATTGCCGCACCGGCCGGCACCGAATCGATCGACGGGCCGATCGCGGCGCTCGACGCCGAAGGCGACCTCATCGGCCTCATCAAGATCCGCGACGGCGAGAGCAAGATTCTGATGAACATGCCGCAGCGGAGCGTGAGCGGCGCATGATCGAGTGGTTCTCGTGGGCCCAGTTCGCGGTGGCGATCGCCGCGGGCATCCTGTGCCTCGTCATGGCGATCGCCGACCGCAAGCCGGGCGATCTCACGGTCGGCTCACTAGCCCTCGTCGAGGTGCTCCTCATCGTCCAACTGGTCGCCGTGCTCATCGCACCGGCGGCCGGCAACCCGATCCGCGGCGACGGCCTCGAGTTCTGGATGTACCTCATCGCGGCGCTACTGCTGCCGCCACTAGCCGGACTCTGGGCGATCATCGAACGCGTGCGCTGGTCGAACGCCGTACTCGCGGTGGCCGCGTTCGCCGTCGGGGTTATGGTGATCCGGATGCAAACCATTTGGGTGGGCTGATGGGCAAGTCACGGATCCTCGTCGCCGTCTACGTCGTGCTCTTTCTCGCGGCAACCGGCCGGAGCACCTTCCAGATCATTCGCGAATTCGATGTCGCGCCGCTCGCGTACACGCTGAGCGCCATCGCCGCGGTCGTCTACCTCCTCGCGGGCATCGCGCTCGCCCTCGCCGGCCGCAGCGCGGTCTGGCGCCGACTCGCGTGGATCGCCCTCGGCTTCGAGTTCGTGGGAGTCATCACGGTCGGCGTGCTTTCCGGCCTCGACCCCGAATTGTTTCCCGCCGCAACGGTCTGGAGCGGCTTTGGACGTGGCTACCTGTATATTCCTCTCGTGCTTCCTCTCGCTGGTTTCTCCGTGCTCGAGACACGCTCGCGCGCCGAACGGGCTGAGCCGGCCGGATTCGTCGCGGGGGTGACCGCGTGATTCTCGTCAACGACCCCGCAAGCTTCCCCGCGCCGCTTCGGCCGAGCGTGGTCACGATCGGCAAGTTCGATGGCCTTCACTGCGGCCACCGCGACCTCATCGCCTGCGTGCGCGAGGAGTCGCTGGCCCGCGGCCTCACGAGCGTCGTCGTCACGTTCGACCGACACCCGGCGGCGCTGTTCGCCCCCGAGCGAGCCCCCAAGCCCGTGGTGTCGTTGCTGCAGAAGGAAGAGTTGCTCGCCGACTCCGGGGTCGACGCTACCGTGGTCGTGCCGTTCACTCGCGAGTTCTCGCAGATGAGCCCCGCGGACTTCGTTGAGAATTTCCTCATCGAACAGCTTGGGATGCGCGCGGTCGTGCTCGGCAACGACTTCCGTTTCGGTTTCAAGGGCGCGGGCGACGTCGCCTATCTGCGCGAGCGGGGTAGCGAGCTCGGCTTTGACACCATCGTCATCGACGACACCTCCGACGACGGCACGCATCGGGCGTCCTCCACGAGGATCCGCGAGCTGCTCGAGGAGGGGGATGTGCGCGGTGCCGCGACGGCGCTCGACCGGAACCATCGCGTGCGCGGCGTCGTCGTGCACGGCGCGAAGCGTGGGCGCGAACTCGGTTTCCCGACGGCGAACCTCGGCCCCGAAACGCTCGAGGGCTATGTGCCCGCCGACGGCGTCTACGCCGGTTGGCTGCTCGTCGACGGGGAGCGACTGCCCGCGGCCATCTCGATCGGCAACAACCCCACCTTCGAGGGCGTTCCGCAGAAGCAGATCGAGGCGTACGTGCTCGACGCGACGCTCGACCTCTACGGCAAGTCCGTCACGGTCGAGTTCGTCGACTTCATCCGCCCGATGCTGAAGTTCGACTCGCTCGAGGCGCTGATCGCGAGCCTCGGCGACGACGTCGCCCGCACCCGCGAGCTGCTCAGCTAGCGGCGAGGCGGCGTCGGTCGAAGAGGTGCATGATGATCTCGCCGGCGGTCGCATCGAGCGTCGGGCCGGAACCGATCTGCCAGCGCGCATCCGTCGCCCGAAGCGAGCGCTTGCTCGCGAGCTTGACGGCCTTGCCACCGAAAGGCATCTTGGTGCGTGCGAGCGCGACCGAGCCGGTCGAGCGCGGGCTGAGCCGCAGCTGCAGACCGAGGGCCTCGGTCACGTCGTAGGCGTGCACCACCGCCTCGGTGAGCTCGATGATGCCGTTGCGGTGATCTCCCGCGAGCTTGCTGCTCGCGATCTCACGCAGCTGCTCGACGAGCACGGGCGTCGGCGCCGCGGCCTCATCGCGGGCGAGCTGGGCGACGATGCGATTGAAGTTGAACCCCTTGCGACCGATGCTCGCGAACGCTGAGCCGACCATGTCGGAGCTGTTCAGGCCGAGCCGCCAGATGAGGTGGCCGGCGACATCGCGCACGCGCCACTCGCTGCACATGCTCGGGGCTTCCCACTGCTCGTCGTCGAGGCGGTCGAGCGTGTCGGCGAGGCGGTCGAGCGTGGTCGCGATGTGCGCGCTCCAGTCACCCGAGGTTCGCGAGGCCGGGCGCGAGAAAGACGCGTTGGACAAGGGCTGCTCGGATGCTGAATCGGGTGTCACATTGGCAATTATGGCACCTGCGTTGTCTGGCTCCGTGAGCGCGCGGTGATTCGGGTAAGATGGTTCCGACGCCCTGCGTTCCCGGATCTCTGTATGTTCCGCCGCACGGCCCCCGACGTTCTGAAGTCACCCGCGAGTCGCAGGTTTTCGGCCCGCGGTTTCACCTGTTGAAGGAGGCGCATGTCGCCGAAATCGCACACGCACATGAGCACGCAGTCCACCCGGCGCCGCCGTTCCAAAGGCGATAACACCGGCGTGATTCCGCAGCTGGCCAAGGCGGCCCGCGAGGTCGAGGCTGCGGCAATGCGGGGACGTATCTCACCCTCGATGCGCACGAGGTTCCAAGTTGTTGGCCTCCTCGTGCGCGAGGAACGCGCCCGCCTCAAGACCGACACGTCGGTGCCGGCGGGGGAGCGCAACGAGTCGCTCAAGCGCCTCGACGGCCTCGGCGCGATTCTCGCGAAGACTGCAGCTCGAGACACGACGCTGCTCAACCTGCTCAAGGAAGACGCGCCGACGACGCCCCAGGCTCGCGAGCTGCGCAAGCAAATGCTCTTTGCCGGCGGCGTCGACATGGTGGTCGACGAAGAAGAAGAGATGGCACCCGAGGCGCAGACGATGCTGCTGCCCGAGAGCATTCGCGAGCGTCAGGTGATGCCCCCCAGCGTTAAGGCGCGCGTGCGTTCGAACCCGTTCCTCTCGCCGGATCTCACGCAGATTCGGCCACCGAGCCACCACTACACGCGGCTTGCCAACTGGGAGCTGCTCGGCCCGCTACTCAAGGCCTTCGCGACCGGCGCCGGTGGCGGTGCCGCGTCGATGGAGCTACCGGATCCGCCGCGCTTCGACCGCGTGTCGCCCCCGTCGCTCGAACTCATGCCGCACCAGGCACAGCTGATCGAGGCGGTTCGTCAGGGGCAGCGTTCGGTGCTGCTCGCCGATGAGCCGGGCCTCGGCAAGACTGCCCAGGCAGTATTGTCAGCGTCGGTGGCCGGCGCGTATCCGCTGCTCTGCGTCGTACCGAACGTGGTGAAGACGAACTGGGCGCAGGAGGTCGCGCGGTGGACGCCAACCCGCCGCGCCACCATCATCAGCGGTGACGGCAACGACATCGACGCCTTCAGTGACGTGTTCATCGTCAACTACGAGATCCTCGACCGTCACATTGGCTGGCTGCAGCGCATCGGCCTCAAGGGCATGGTGGTCGACGAGGCGCACTTCATCAAGAACCCAACCTCGCAGCGAAGCCGGCTCGTGCTGCAGCTGGCCCGCAGCATTCGCAGCCGTGTGCCGGGCGTCGACCCGCTCATGATGGCGCTGACGGGCACCCCGCTCATCAACGACGTCGACGACTTCCGTGCAATCTGGCAGCTGCTCGGCTGGCTAGACGGCGATCGCCCCGCTCCTGTGCTGCTCGACGCCCTCGACAAAACTGGCCTCGTGCCGAGCGACGCCGGCTTCGCAGCGGCCGCCCGTCGCGCCGTCATCGACCTTGGCATCGTGCGTCGCCGCAAGGTCGACGTCGCGAAGTCGCTGCCCGCCAAGCGGGTCGTCGACATGCCGGTCGAGCTCGACACCGACGAGGGCGCGTCGATTCGACGCGCTGAGCGACTGCTCGTCGACCGCCTCCTGGCCCGCTACTCGCGGATGCTCAGCGCGGCCGACCTGCCGCAGACGACGATCGATGAAAACCGTCTTCGAATGCTCGCCCGGCAGGAGGTCGAGGAGTCGAAGGCCGCGAGCGCCGGCGACTCGATCTTCGCGATGCTGCACCGCATCGGTATCGCCAAGTCGCGGCTCGCGGCCGAGTACACGGCGCAGCTCGCGCACTCGGTCGGCAAGGTCGTGTTCTTCGCGAAGCACATCGAGGCGATGGACCGGGCCGAGGAAGTATTCGAGGCCGAGGGCCTGCGCGCGGTGCACATCCGTGGCGACCAGACCGCGGCGCAACGAGACCGCGCCATCGACGCGTTCCAGCATGATCCCGAGGTCAAGGTCATCGTGTGTTCGCTCATGGCCGCCGGCGTCGGCATCAACCTGCAGGTCGCGAGCGATGTTGTGCTCGCCGAGCTCAGCTGGACCGCCGCGGAGCAGACCCAGGCGATCGACCGCGTGCACCGCATCGGCCAGGACATCCCGGTGACGGCTTGGCGCATCATCGCGTCGCAGACGGTCGACTCGCACGTGGCAGAGCTCATCGACGCGAAGCAGGGCCTCGCCTCGCGCGCGCTCGAGGGCACCGACATCGGCGAGGTCTCGAGCGACGACATTCAGGTGGACGCGATCGTCAACCTGCTGCTGGAGCGCCTTCGGATCTACCAGAATGGAGCCGACGCGTAGCGGGGTTGCAAAAACGAACGTCTTTCACATTATGCTGGTAGCCGAGGCATCGGAGCCAAACGCAACGAAGGTGGATGACATTGTCAACGTCTGATCAGTTCCGCATTGAACGCGACTCGATTGGTGAAATCAAGATTCCTGCGAACGCCTATTGGGGCGTCAATACCGCGCGTGCGGTCGAGAACTTCGACATCGCGCGACGTCAGATCAGTGTGTACCCGGACTTCCTGGTCGCATTCGCGCAGGTGAAACTGGCCGCCGCGCGCGCGAATCAGGAGATCGGTCTGCTCGACGCCGAGCGAGCGGGCTATATCGAGCAGGCCTGCCAGGACATCATCGACGGCCAGCTGCACGATCAGTTCGTCGTCGGCGTGATTCAGGGCGGCGCGGGCACGAGCTCGAACATGAACGCGAACGAGGTCATCGCGAACCGTGCGCTCGAGCTCGCGGGCCGCGAGTTCGGTGACTACGCGTACATCTCGCCGAACGACCACGTGAACGCGTCGCAGTCGACCAACGACACCTACCCCTCAGCGGTCAAGCTCGGTCTCGTCCACTCGACTCAGAACCTCATCGCCGAGTACAAGCTCCTCCAGGACGCCATCATGAAGAAGGCGTTCGAGTTCAAGGAGGTGCTCAAGGTCGGCCGTACGCAGTTGCAGGACGCCGTGCC
The DNA here is from genome assembly GCF_023370115.1 of Gulosibacter sediminis. Classification (NCBI taxonomy): domain Bacteria; kingdom Bacillati; phylum Actinomycetota; class Actinomycetes; order Micrococcales; family Microbacteriaceae; genus Gulosibacter; species Gulosibacter sp. ACHW.36C. The sequence continues at coordinate 1,254,983 of NZ_CP097160.1, forward strand.
GATGACGCTCGGCCAGGAGTTCCACGGCTTTGCCACCACGCTCGGCGAGGACATCCAGCGCCTCGAAGACGTCGAGCCGCTGCTGCTTGAGCTCAACCTCGGCGCCACGGCCATCGGCACACGCATCAACGCGCCCGCCGAGTACCCGGCGGCGATCATGCGCCACCTGCGCGAGATCACCGGTTACGAGGAGCTTGTCACCGCGACCGACCTCATCGAGGCGACCAGCGACACTGGCGTGTTCATGTCGCTCTCAAGCGTGATGAAGCGTGCCGCCATGAAGCTCTCGAAGATCTGCAACGACCTGCGCCTGCTCTCCTCGGGCCCGCAGGCCGGCCTCGGCGAGATCAACCTGCCTGCTCGCCAGGCCGGCTCGTCGATCATGCCTGGCAAGGTCAACCCCGTCATCCCCGAGGCCGTCAGCCAGGTGGCCTTTGTCATCGCCGGCTCCGATGTCACGGTCGCGTTCGCTTCCGAGGCGGGCCAGCTGCAGCTCAACGCCTTCGAGCCGGTCATGATGCACACGCTCATGCAGAACTCGGTCTGGCTGCGTCGCGCCATGCGCACCCTGCGCGTGAACTGCATCACGGGCATCACCGCCAACCAGGAGAAGACCGAGGCGCAGGTCGCGGCGTCGGTCGGCCTCATCACGGCGCTCAATCCCGTCATCGGCTACGCCGAGGCGTCGAAGATCGCGAAGAAGGCGCTGGCCACCAACGCTAAGGTCGTCGACCTGGTCGTCGAGGCCGGTCTGCTCGAGCGCGAGCGCGTGATCGAGCTGCTCCACCCCGAGGCCCTTGCGGGTCGCTTCCCGGAGCCGACTTCGGTTGGCTCGCTGACCGAGGCTGAGATCCTCGAGCAGGAGCGTCGCATCGACTCGCTTGACCCGAAGGAACTCGCCGGGCCGATGCACGAACTCGTGTAGCTCGGGTTACTCGTTCAGATTGCGATCGTCGGCGCCATGCTCATCGAGCATGGCGTCGTCGTCGTTATCGCTGAGGTCGTCGAGCGCCTCGTCGCGAAGGTCGGCGGCCGTCACGATCGTCTCGGTCTGGCGCTGACGGTTGCGCTCGTTTGCCTCGTTGAGCTCCTGGCGGAGCGATTCGGTCGTGTGCACGAGGCGTGACGGAATCTCGCGCGAGGTCTCGGTCACGCGATTGCCTACGCGGTGCAGCGCATCCACGGCAGAGTCGAGGCCCTGCTGCGCAGCCTCGGTCGTCTTTTTCGCTGCCTCGGATTCGGCAACACTCGCCGCGGCCGCTCTGATCTGCTCGTAACGGGCGCGACCGGCCCGGGCACCGAATACAAATCCGACTGCGGTTCCGAGAAGAAACATGGCTCGCTTCATGGCACTCAATCTACCTGGCGCTGAAGCAACTACGCTGGGCGGATGCCAACGAACGAGGTGCCCGAGCTCGCTGAGGGAACGACCAAAGTTCCTCTTCGGCTTCCCCGTGATCGGCGGGGGCCATTCATCTGGATGATCGTGCTGTCGATCGTCCTCACACTCGGCCTCATCGCCGTCGGGTGGCTGCTCGTCAACTGGCAGCTCGACGCGATCGTCATGGCGATCCCCGCCCTCATTCCGCTCACGCTCGTGCTGCTAGCCGTACACTTCCTCGACCGCTGGGAGCCCGAGCCGACGATCCTGCTCGTCCTCTGCTTTGTTTACGGAGCCGGCGCGTCGATCCTCGGCACGCTCACGGTCGGCAACTTCCTGCTCGAGGTGACGAACACCTACGCCCGAGACTCGGTTGGCCTCGCCGCCTGGTCGATTCTGCTGCAGGGCCCGTTCGTCGAGGAACTCGTGAAGGGCGTCGGCGTCGCGGTGCTCCTCATCATCGCGTGGCGGGAGGTCAACGGGCCACTCGACGGCTTCGTCTATGCGGCGGTCATCGGCGCTGGCTTCGCGTTCACCGAGAACATCGTCTACTTCGCTTCGTCGGGCTCGACCGGGCTCGAGTTCGTGTGGCTGCTCGTGGTGCGCGGCATCCTCTCGCCATTCGCGCACGTGATGTTTACCGGCGTGATCGGGCTCGCACTCGGCTGGGCGGCGCAGCAGCGCAAACCCCTGCAGTTCGGCATCGCCGGCGTGCTGGGCCTCGTCATGGCCGTGGGCCTCCACGCCTTCTGGAACGGCGCGAGCATCTATCTGCTGCCGCTCATCGGCGTGGATGCGCAGAACCCGTTCGCCTGGATCATCTCCTACGGGCTCTTTCAGCTTCCGCTCTTCCTCGCCTTCGGCTGGCTGCTCATGCAACTCCAGCATCGCGACCGCCAGATCATCCGCAATCGGCTCGACGAGTATCGCCGAGCGGGGTGGTTCACGACGGCCGAGGTCGAGATGATCACGAACTGGCAGCTGCGCCGCAAGGCGATTCACTGGGCGCGGGAACAGTCGCCCGAGCAGGGGCGCGCCATGAAGAACTTCGTCGAGGATGCGACCAGGCTCGCGTTCGCGCGCGAGCACGCGTCGATCGACAAGCGCGACCCGCATCGCCGAGCCATCGAAAAGTCTCTGCTCGCGGTCACCCGACGTGACAGAAAAGACCTGCAAGATATGGTTCGATCGAAGGCATGACTGAACTCACAAAGCCCGAAGTTGAATTCCCCGACGGTCCGGCCCCGACCGAACTCGTCATCGAAGACGTCGTCGTTGGCGAGGGCGCCGAGGCGCAGGCCGGCGGCACCGTCAATGTGCACTACCTCGGCGTCGACTACGAGTCGGGCGACGAGTTCGACTCGTCGTGGTCGCGCGGCCAGTCGGTCGAGTTCCCGCTCGCGATGCTGGTCAAGGGCTGGCAGCTCGGCATCCCCGGCATGAAGGTCGGCGGCCGCCGCAAGCTCACGGTGCCCCCGGCACTCGCGTACGGCGAGGCGGGCCAGGGCCACCCCCTTTCGGGTCGCACCCTCATCTTCATCATCGACCTGCTCGGCGCCAAGTAACGCCCTTCCGTGCTAACATTCTGAGGTTGCCGTGAAATCGGCCGCGGACAAAGAGAGTCGTGGGAGTCCTTCCCTCGACGCCGCGCAGCGAACGAAAGGGGCTCACCGCCAATGGCGCTGAACGCAGAAAAGAAGCAGTCGATTATCGCCGAGTACGCCACCCACGAGGGTGACACCGGAAGCCCCGAGGTGCAGGTTGCGCTGCTGAGCGCCCGCATCAACGAGCTCACCGAGCACCTCAAGGAGCACAAGCACGACTACCACTCGCGTCGTGGCCTCCTCCTGCTGGTTGGTCAGCGTCGTCGTCTGCTCAAGTACCTCACCGACGTCGACATCGAGCGTTACCGTGCGCTCATCCAGCGCCTGGGCCTGCGCCGCTAGGTTCAGGAACCCAAGCTTTGTGCTACTGCTGTGCCCCACGTCTTCGGCGTGGGGCACAGTTGTCTCAGTAACCATCGCCGCACCGGCACCGCACCAGGGGAGTAGCTATGTCCGAAACCACGAAGGCGAGCAAAGCCGACGACGCGAGCACCTACCGGCTCAATCGCGCGGGAGTGCCCGACACGACGCCCGAGGTCGACGAGCTCGCCGAGCTTGCCGGCCGCCAGCCCGGCAATGTCGACGCCTGGAAGCAGGGCTACCCGTACAGCCGCAAGCTCACGCGTGCCGTGTACGAGCGGCAGAAGCGCTTGCTGCAGATCGAACTGCTCAAGTTGCAGACCTGGGTGAAGGAGTCGGGCGCGAAGGTCGTCATCATCTTTGAGGGCCGCGACGCCGCCGGCAAGGGCGGCGCGATCAAGCGTTTCATGGAGCACCTCAACCCGCGCGGTGCCCGCACAGTCGCGCTTGAGAAGCCGACCGAGAAGGAAGCCACGCAGTGGTACTTTCAGCGCTACGTCGAGCACCTGCCCTCCGCGGGAGAAATCGTGCTCTTCGACCGGTCTTGGTACAACCGTGCCGGGGTTGAGCGGGTCATGGGCTACTGCACCCCGACCCAGTACCTCGAGTTCACGCGATCAGCGCCCGAGTTTGAACGGATGCTCGTGAACTCCGGCATTCACGTCATCAAGTTCTGGTTCTCGGTGGGGCGTGCCGAGCAGCTCGCGCGCTTCGCCGCTCGTCGGGATGACCCGGTACGCCAGTGGAAGCTCTCGCCGACCGACCTCGCGTCGCTCGACAAGTGGGACGAGTACACCGCCGCCAAGGAAGCGATGTTCTTCTACACCGACACCGCGGAGTCGCCGTGGACCGTCGTGAAGTCGAACGATAAGAAGCGCGCGCGGCTCGAGGCGATGCGCTATGTGCTGAACCAGTTCGACTATCCGAACAAAGACAAGGCGGTCGCTGTCGGGCCCGACCCGAAAATCGTCGGTTCGCCGCGGGTGGTCTACGACGATGGTGAGCGCCCGGAACAGTTTCCCGTCGTGTGACGGAATGCGTCGAACGAAGTCGGCGACAGTTGCTGCTCGTAGCTAGGGTTACGGGCAGCAACGACCGTTTTCCAGGAGCATCATGACTGAGTTTTCGAGCCTCACCCGCGCAACCCGCGCAGGCATTGAGACCGACACCGCGCAGGGCGCGGTTGTCCCGCCGCTGTACCTTTCCTCGAACTACACCTTCGCGAAGTTCGGCGAGCCGCGACGGTTCGATTACACCCGCTCCGGAAACCCGACGCGCGCCGTGCTCGGCGAAGCGCTCGCCGAGCTCGAGGGCGGCGCCGGCGCGACGGTTGTTGCCACCGGCATGGGTGCCGTGACGCTCGTCACCGTTGCGCTGCTGCAGCCGGGCGACGTTGTGGCTTACCCCCACGACTGTTACGGCGGCACCTGGCGCCTGTTTGAGCAGCTCGGCGCGAAGGGCCTCTATCGCTTTGAGCCCGTCGACTTCACCGACGTTGAGGCGGCGAAGGCGCGCGTGGCGCAGCTCCAGCCGAAGCTCGTCTGGCTCGAGACCCCGTCAAACCCGCTCCTGCGCGTGACCGACGTCGAGGCCATCTCGGCGGCCGCTCACGACGCCGGCGCGCTCGTCGCGGTCGACAACACTTTCCTCACGCCGCTCGCGCAAAAGCCTTTTGAGCTCGGTGCAGACGTGGTTGTGCACTCCGTCACCAAGTACCTCAACGGTCACTCCGACGTCGTGCAGGGCGCCGTCATCGGCCGCACCGCCGAGCTGGCAGAGCGCTTCGACTGGTGGGGCAATGTGCTCGGTGTCACCGCAAGCCCCGCCGACTCCTACCTCGTCATTCGTGGTCTGCGCACCCTCGAGGTGCGGTTCGCCCGCCACCAGGAAAACACGATCGCGGTGGTCGACGCGATCAAAGACCACCCCGCCGTGCAGCAGCTCAACTTCCCGGGCCTCGCCGAGCACCCCGGTCACGATCTCGCAAAGCGCCAGCAGGCGGGCTTCGGCGCGATGTTCTCGATCGACCTGGTCGGCGGCGAGGATGCTGCGCGTCGCTTTGTCGAGGCCGTCGAACTCTTCTCGCTCGCCGAATCACTCGGTGGCACGGAGTCGCTTGTTGCGCATCCGGCAACCATGACCCACGCGTCGATGACGCCCGAGGCACAGGACGCCGCCGGCATCACGCCAGGCCTGCTGCGGTTCTCGGTCGGCATCGAGCCGGCCGAAGACCTCATCGCAGACCTCAAGGCAGCGCTCGACGCCGCCCTCTAGGCTTCCTCAGCCTCGACGCCACCCCGCCAATTCGCCGATCGCGATGGTGGGGTGGCGTTCGAAGTTTCCGCGCCCCTCGCTGCTAGGCTGGGGGAGTTCGTACAAATTCGCACGCGACTCAGCATTGCTGATTATCGGTGGTGGCGAGCCGGACGCGCCTCAGGCGCGACGCCGGAGCGCAATTACTGATGGTCAGCCGAGGGAGTCTCGTCAGGTGTTGTGTGCGTGCGAGCGACACTAAGGAGGAGACCTTTGGAGGGTCCCGAAATCAAGTTCGCCGAAACCGTTATCGACAACGGTAAGTTCGGCACCCGCACCGTCCGCTTTGAGACGGGCCGCCTCGCGCAGCAGTCACAGGGCTCGGCAGTCGCCTACCTCGACGACGAAACCATGCTGCTCAGCGCGACGAGCATCTCGAAGCACCCGAAGGAGCACTTCGACTTCTTCCCCCTCACGGTTGACGTTGAGGAGCGCTCGTACGCCAAGGGCGCGATTCCCGGCTCGTTCTTCCGCCGCGAGGGCCGTCCTTCGACCGAGGCGATCCTCGCGTGCCGTCTCATCGACCGCCCGATGCGCCCGTCGTTCGTCGACGGCCTCCGCAACGAGGTGCAGATCGTCGTGACCGTGCTGTCGATCGCCCCCGACGAGACCTACGACGTGCTCGCCGTCAACGCGGCATCGATGTCGTCGCAGATCTCGGGCGTGCCGTTCTCGGGCCCGATCGGCGCCGTGCGCATTGTGCTCATCGACGGCCAGTGGGTCGCGTTCCCGAAGTACTCGCAGCAGGAGCAGGCCGTCTTCGAGCTGACCGTTGCCGGTCGCCTCGTGACGAACGCCGACGGCACCGAAGACATCGCCGTGATGATGGTCGAGGCGCAGGCGCCCGACAACGCCTGGGAGCTCATCCAGAACGGCGCCCAGAAGCCCGACGAGGCGGTCGTTGCTGGCGGCCTCGAGGCATCAAAGCCCTTCATCACCCAGCTCATCAAGGCACAGCAGTCCGTTGCCGACCAGGTGAACAAGGAGATCAAGGAATACCCGGTCTTTCCGGCCTACACCGAGCCCGTGCGCGCGCTCGTCGAGGCCGAGGCGAAGGACGAGCTCGGCAAGGTCTACCAGATCGCCGACAAGATCGAGCGCCAGAACGCCGACGACGCCCTCAAGGCTCGCGTGACCGAAGCCGTTGCTGCCAAGGTTGAGGCGGGCGAGCTCGAGGACTCGGCGCTTGGCCAGGTTTCGGCCGCCTACAAGTCGGTCACGAAGGACGTCGTTCGCGGTCGCATCCTCACCGACGGACAGCGCATCGACGGCCGCGGCGTCGCCGACATCCGTCAGCTCGACGCCGAGGTTGAGGTTGTGCCGCGCGTGCACGGCTCGGCCATCTTCCAGCGTGGCGAGACGCAGATTCTCGGCGTGACCACGCTGAACATGCTCAAGATGGAGCAGCAGATCGACTCGCTCAGCCCGGTTGAGTCGAAGCGCTACATGCACCACTACAACTTCCCGCCGTACTCGACCGGTGAGACCGGCCGCGTTGGCTCGCCGAAGCGTCGCGAGATCGGCCACGGCAACCTCGCCGAGAAGGCGCTTCTTGCCGTGCTGCCCACGCGCGAGGAATTCCCCTACGCGATCCGTCAGGTGTCGGAGGCGCTCGGCTCGAACGGCTCGACCTCGATGGGTTCGGTGTGCGCTTCGACGCTCTCGCTGCTCAACGCCGGTGTGCCGCTGCGCGCGCCCGTCGCGGGCATCGCCATGGGACTCGTGTCGGCTGAGGTCGACGGCGAGATGAAGTACCAGGCGCTCACCGACATCCTTGGCGCCGAGGACGCCCTCGGCGACATGGACTTCAAGGTTGCCGGTACCTCGGAGTTCGTCACCGCGCTGCAGCTCGATACCAAGCTCGACGGCATCCCCTCGGAGGTGCTCGACGCGGCGCTGCAGCAGGCGCACGATGCCCGCATCAAGATCCTCAACGAGGCGATCACCGCCGTGATCTCGGAGCCCGATGAGATGGCAGCCACCGCGCCGCGCATCATCTCGGTCAAAATCCCCGTTGACAAGATCGGTGAGGTCATCGGCCCCAAGGGCAAGGTCATCAACCAGATCCAGGAAGACACCGGCGCCGACATCTCGATTGAGGACGACGGAACCGTGTTCATCGGTGCGACCGACGGCCCCTCGGCCGAAGCTGCCCGTGCGCAGGTCAACGCGATCGCGAACCCGCAGGTGCCCGAGGTCGGCGAGCAGTACCTCGGTACCGTCGTCAAGCTCGCGAGCTTCGGCGCGTTCGTCTCGCTCCTGCCGGGCAAGGACGGCCTGCTGCACATCTCTGAGGTGCGCAAGCTCGTCGGCGGCAAGCGGGTCGAGAATGTCGAGGACGTGCTCTCGGTCGGTCAGAAGCTGCTCGTGAAGATCACGAAGGTGGACGACCGCGGCAAGCTCTCGCTCGAGCCGGTGCTCGAGGAGGGCGAAGGCGCCGACGAGGCTGAGGCCGAGTCGACCGACGCCGAGTAACCACACCTGGCTGAGTAAAGCGGCCCGTGCATCGCACGGGCCGCTTTCTCTATTCGGCTAAACTCGAGCCGATATGTCTGCACCCATCTTGCTGCCACTCAATACGACTCACCTCGACGAAGAGGTCGCCGGAGCAGCCAGGCTTCAGCGGACGGTGCTGCCAAGCGGCGTGCGACTCATTACCGAGGATGTGCCAGGCGCCGCATCCGTGTCGATTGGCTGCTACGTTCCGCTCGGCTCACGCGACGAACGCGACCGCGAGTATGGTTCGAGCCACTTCCTCGAGCACTTGCTGTTCAAGGGCACGCCGAGCCGCGACGCCCGCACCATTGCGCTCGAGTTCGAGCGCGTCGGCGGCGACTTCAACGCGGCCACGTCGCGCGAGCAGACCGTCTACCACGCCCGTGTGCGTGCGGAGGACCTCGGCATGGCGATCGACGTGCTGAGCGACATGCTGACCGGTTCGCTACTCGACAAAGACGAGTTTGAGCTCGAGCGCGGCGTGATCCTCGAAGAGATCGCGATGAGCGCGGACGACCCCGACGACGTGCTCTGGGAGCGCTTCTACGGCAACTTCTTCGGCAACCACGAGCTCGCCCGACCGATCGCCGGCACACCCGAGAGCATCGAGTCGGCGACGCGAGACGAGGTCTGGGACTTCTACCGTCGCAACTACCGACCCGACACCCTCGTCGTCGCGATCGCGGGCCGCGTCGACCACGACGCCTCGCTGCAGCGGCTCGAGCAGGGCCTGCGCGCCGGGGGCTGGGATTTGGACCTGACAGCGTCGCCCGTGGCCCGCCGGTCGGCCGAGCCCTCGGGCGAGCTGACGCGCCACCGCGCGATCGAGAGCATTGAGCGCCCCCTCGAGCAGACCAACCTGATCCTCGCCACCCCGGGGCTTATCTCGGGTGACGACCGGCGGCACGGCTTCGGGCTGCTGCACCACATCCTCGGTGGCGGCATGTCGTCGCGCCTGTTCCACGAGGTGCGCGAGCGCCGCGGGCTCGTGTATTCGGTCTTCTCGTTCGCCGCGAGCCACGCCGACGCCGGCGTCACGGGCGTCAACGCCGCGTGCCTGCCCGACAAGGTGGCGGAAGCGGTGCGCGTGATTCGGGATGAGCTCGATCGCGTCGCACAAGAGGGCGTGACCGAGTCCGAGCTTGCCGACGCCAAGACGTCGGCCGCAGGCGGGGGAGCGCTCGCCCTCGAGTCGATGCACTCGCGCATGAACCGCCTCGCCCGCGCCGAACTGGCGCTCGGAGAATTCCTCGATCTCGATGCCTCCGTCACCCGACTCGGCGAGGTCACGCGCGAGCAGGTGCAGGAGGTCGCGGGCATGTTGCAGGGCGAAATGACCATCGAAACCATCGGGCCCGTGACCGACGAGGCACGGGCCGAGCTGGAGGCCCTCGCATGAGCCACTTTCTCTACCTCGTGCGGCACGGAGAGGTTCGCGACGCCGAGTTCGGCATCACCGACGGCCCGCTCTCGGAACGTGGCCGCCAGCAGGCGCACGCGCTCGGCAAGCGACTCGCCGACGTGCCCTTCGACCAGGCGTTCACCTCGCCACTCGATCGCGCGCTCGAGACCGCGAGCATCCTCGGCAACTACGTACAAGGCCCTCCGGTCGAGCAGACCAATCTGCTCTTCGACTGCATCCCGTCGTCGTCGAAGGACGCCCCGGACAGCTACGACGCGTTTTTCTCAGGCGTCGACGAGGAGGACATCGAGGCGGGCCAGGCGCAGATGCAAGACGCCGTCTCAACGTTCCTGACCCGACCGCGGGAAGACGTGCACACCCTCCTCGTCACCCATAACTTCGTCATCGGCTACCTGGTCGCGCACGCGCTCGGCATGCCCGAGTGGCGCTGGCTCACCCTCGGCAGCGGTAACACCGCCCTCACGGTGCTGCGCCTGCGCTCGACGCGGCCAAGCGAACTCACCCTCTTTGGCTCCACGGCACACCTGCCGCGCGAAATGCGCACCGGCATGACGTGGACTCCGGCCATCTAGCAACCCCAGGAGTACCTCACACATGACAGTTTCCGTCGCCATTAGCGGGGCCACCGGCCGCATGGGCACGCTCATTCGCGGCCTCGTCGACGACCTCGACGGCTTCGAGGTGCACGCCGCCCTCGACTCGTCGTCGGCGCTCGATGAGATGCTCGGCGCCGACGTGCTCATCGACGTGACGCATTTCGACGTCTCGGAGCGAGCCACGCGCTTCGCGCTCGAGCACGGGCTCAACGTCATCGTCGGCACGAGCGGCTGGGGCCAAGACCGCCTCGCTGAGCTCGAGTCGACGATTCCCGCCGAGCGCGGCGTGCTCGTCGTGCCGAACTTCTCGGTCGGCTCGGTGCTCTCGACGCACCTCGCGTCGATCGCGGGCAAGTTCTACGACTCGATCGAGATCCTCGAGGCGCACCACGACCGCAAGGTCGACTCGCCGTCGGGCACCGCGGTGCGCACCGCCGAGGCGATTGCGCATGCCAGGGGCAGCGAGGTCTCGTCGCCGAATACCGATCAGCGCGCGCGAGGCGAGATCGTCGCGGGCATCCCCATCCACGCCCTGCGCCTGCGCGGCGTCGTAGCCGACCAGCAGGTCATCTTCGGTGGTGAGGGAGAACTCGTGAACATCCGCCACGAGACGCTGAGCAACCGCGCATACGTGCACGGCATCACCCTGGCGCTGCAGCAGGCGTCAACGCAGCGTGGCCTGACCGTCGGCCTCGACGCCCTGCTCGGGCTGGGGGGCTAGCGGATGCGGCGGTTCAGCGGGGCGCAGATCGGCGTCTACGTGCTGCTCGCGCTCATGGCGATCTACCTGTTCGCCATCGCCGGCATTGTTTGGGGCCTCGTCACGAGCGGCGAGGTCATCGGCATCGTCATGGGCTTCGCGCTCATCGTGTTTCCGATCGTCGGCGTGCTGTTCGTCATGCGCGACTTGCGCTTCGTGCTGCAATCGAACCGCCTCATCGACCGGATGGCCGAGGCCGGCGAACTGCCCGAGGACAACCTGCCCCGACAGAAAAGTGGGCGACCCGACCGCGCCGCGGCCGACGCCGAGTTCGAGTCGTGGAAAGACCGGGTCGAGGCGAACCCCGGTGATTGGCGCAACTGGGTGCTGCTCGGCCTCGCGTATCGGGCTTCGGGCGACACGCCGCGCGCTCGTCAGGCGCTTCGGCGCGCGATCGAGCTCGAGCGCGCTGCCTAACTCGTCTCCGAGCGCGCCGGCCGAACTTTCCGAGGGCGCGCGACAGTTAGGATTGAGCGTGTGAGTGGTGAGATCGAATTCCGTAGCGACGTAACCGTCGAACTCGTCCGGGCCCAGGCCACCGACCGTGATGTGCTGTTCGCAGCCCGCGTCTCGACCGTGGGTGAACAGAGCCTCGACTCGGCAACCGGTGACACCGCCGAACTCGCGAAGCGCGACCGCGGTCTCATCAACTACCTTATGCGCGATCGCCATGGCACCCCGTTCGAGCACAACTCGCTCACGTTCTACGTGCAGGCGCCGCTCTTCGTCTTCCGCGAGTTCCAGCGTCACCGCATGGCGAGCTATAACGAGGAGTCGGGCCGCTACCGCGAGCTCCGCCCAGTCTTCTACGTGCCCGCGGCCGAGCGCAACCTCCGCCAGGAGGGCCGCCCCGGCAAGTACGAGTTCTTCCCCGGCAGCGCTGAGCAGGTCGACCTCGTGCAGACCGAGGTGCGCACGCAGTCCGAGGCGGCGTACGCGAGCTACCAACGGATGCTCGACGCCGGCGTCGCCCGCGAGGTCGCGCGCACGGTGCTGCCGCTCAACATCTACTCGTCGATGTACGTGACGATGAACGCCCGCTCGCTCATGAACTTCCTCTCGCTGCGCCGCAAGGCCGAGGGCTCGACCTTCCCGTCGTTCCCACAGCGCGAGATCGAGATGTGCGCCGAGAAGATGGAAGACCTCTGGTCGCAGCACATGCCCGTGACCGCCGAGGTGTTCCAGGCAAACGGTCGCGTTGCCCCCTAGCGCGCTGCCCGACGGCGACCCGGTTCCTCAGAACGGCGCGCTGCCCGAGGCTGCCGCCCAGGGGCTCACTGGCAGGCAGTTCGGGGCGTATGTGCACATCCCGTTCTGCCGGGTGCGCTGCGGCTACTGCGACTTCAACACCTACACCGCGACCGAGCTGCGCGGCGTGAGCCAGTCGAGCTACGCGGATGCGGTAGCCCAGGAAGTCGCGCTGGCCCGGGGTGTGCTCGACGACGCCGGGCATCGGGAGCCGCTCAGCACGGTGTTCTTCGGCGGCGGGACGCCCACGCTGTTGCCGGCGGCCGACCTCGTACGCACGCTCGCGACGCTGCGCGACACGTTTGGCATCGTCGACGACGCCGAGATCACGACTGAGGCGAACCCCGACTCGGTCGATGAGCAATACCTCCGTGAGCTCGTCGAGGGCGGCTTTACTCGCGTGAGCTTCGGCATGCAGTCGGCGGTGCCGCACGTGCTTCGCACGCTCGACCGCACCCACGACCCGCTCCGCGTGCCCGACGTGGTCGCTGCCGCGAAGGCGGTCGGCCTCGACGCCTCCGTCGACCTCATCTACGGCACGCCGGGGGAGTCGCTCGACGATTGGCGTCGCTCGGTAGACGCCGCGCTCGCGCTCGCGCCGACACATATCTCGGCGTACGCCCTCATCGTCGAACCGGGCACCGCGCTCGCGCGCCAGATTCGCCGCGGCGAGGTCGCCGAGGTCGACGACGACCTGCAGGCCGAGATGTACGAGTACGCCGACGCGGCCTTCGCCAAGGCCGGGTACCGCTGGTACGAGATCTCGAACTGGTCGCTCGACGGCGAGCATCCCTCGCGCCACAATCTCGCGTACTGGCACGACACCGACTGGTGGGGCTTTGGCCCGGGGGCGCATAGCCACATCAACGGCACGAGGTTCTGGAACGTGAAGCACCCCGCTGCCTACGCGCAGCGGCTCGCGCAGGGCGATTCGCCCGCCGCCGCTCGGGAGGTGCTTGACGACGAGCAGCGCTACGCCGAGCGCGTACTGCTGCGCTCCCGCCTCGTCGAGGGGCTGCCGCTCGCCGAGCTGCGCGATCGGCGCGGGGTCGCGGAACTCATCGCCGATGGCCTCGTCGACGGTGCTGCGGCGATCCGCGGAACCCTGCAACTTACCGTTCGCGGTCGGCTGCTCGCCGACGTGGTTGCCCGAGCGCTCGCCTAAGCCGAAGTAAACTGGTCGCTATGGTGAGCGAACGCAGTCTTGAGGTGTTGCGCGCCATCATCGGCGACTACGTCGCCACGCACGAGCCCGTCGGGTCGAAACGGTTGGTGGAGCGCTATCAGTTTGGCGTGTCTGCTGCGACGATTCGCAACGACATGGCCGCCCTCGAAGAGGCCGATCTCATCGCCGCACCCCACACCTCGTCGGGCCGCGTGCCCACCGACAAGGGGTACCGCGTGTTCGTCGATCGCCTCGCCGATGTGCGCCCCCTCACCACGGCGCAGCGCCGGGCGATCGAGCAGTTCATGGAGGGCTCGCTCGAACCCGAGGAATTGCTCACGCGTTCGGTGCGCACGCTCGCGCAGCTCACCGGCACCGTCGCGATCGGCCACCTGCCCTCGCTGCTCGACGCACACATCCACCGCATCGAACTCGTGTCGCTCTCGGTGCGCCGCGTGCTCGTGGTGCTCATCACCGACACCGGCCGCGTCGAACAGCGCATCGTCGACCTCGAGCGCGACACCGGCGACGAGGAATTCCTCGCGCTGCGCGACCTCGTAAACGAACGCCTCGTCGGCAAGCGGCTCGAGGACGCCGCGGCCGAGCTGCGCGAACTGCACGACGGTGACGACCTTGGCGGCGTCGCCGACCGCGTGCTGCAGTCGCTCGTGCAGCAGGTGTTTGCCAACCGCGACGACAAGCTGATCATCGCCGGCGCGGCGAATCTCGCGCTGACTGAGCACGATTTTTCGTCGATCTTCCCCGTGCTCGAGGCGATCGAAGAGCAGGTAGTCTTGCTGCGGCTCGTCGGCGAGCTCGATCTCGACGAACGAGGCGTCGCGGTGTCGATCGGCCACGAGAACCTCAACTCGGCGCTTGAGGAGACGAGCATCCTCGCCACCGGCTATACCCCCGACGGCGACGCCCGAGTCGGTATCCTCGGTCCGACGCGCATGGACTATCAGCGCAACATCGCCGCCGTTCGCGCGGTCGCGCGATACCTCTCGCGCAGCTTCGACACTCCGAGCTGATTTCGGCTCGAACCACTTCATTTCATCCACTCAGGAGGCAGAGGTCTTGGCAGACCACTACGAGACACTCGGTGTGAGCCGCGAGGCAAGCCCCGAAGAGATCAAGAAGGCGTACCGCAAGCTGGCCCGTCAGTTGCACCCCGACGTCAACCCATCGCCCGAGGCGGCCGAGAAGTTCAAAGACGTTACCGCTGCCTACGACACGCTCTCTGACCCGCAACGGCGGCAGCAGTACGACCTCGGCGATGCCGGTGGCGCCGGTGGCGGCTTCGGATTTGGCGACATCTTCGACGCGTTCTTCGGGGGCCAGGGTTCGCGCCGCGGCCCGCGTTCACGCGCGCAGCGGGGGCAGGATGCGCTGGTGCGCGTCGACCTCGACCTCGCCGAGGTGATCTTCGGCACGCATCGCGACATCGAGATCGCGACCGCCGTGCGCTGCGAGACCTGTGAGGGCAGCTGCTGCGCGCCGGGCACGAGCCCGACGACCTGCTCGACCTGTGGCGGCGCGGGCGAGGTCACTCGCCAGGTGCGCTCCGTGCTCGGCCCGGTCGTCACCTCCAGCCCCTGCGGCGTGTGCCAGGGTTACGGCACCGTCATCGAACACCCCTGCGACACCTGCCACGGCCAGGGCCGCGTGCGTTCGCAGGTGACCCTGCCGGTCGACATTCCCGCAGGTGTCGACACCGGCCTGCGCCTGCACCTGCCGGGCCAGGGCGAGGCCGGCGCCGCCGGCGGTGCCTACGGCGACATCTATCTCGAGATTCGCGTGCGCGAGGACGAGACCTTCACCCGCGACGGCGACAACTTGCTGGCCACCATCGAGGTTTCGATGGTCGACGCCGTGTTCGGCACCACGACGACGCTGCCGGGCGTTGACGGCGACATCGAGCTGGAGATCCCGGCGGGCGCGCAGTCGGGCGACGTGCTCACCGTGCGCGGCCGTGGCGTGACCCGCCTGCGCAGCCCCATTCGCGGTGATCTCGACGTGACGCTGCAGGTGCGCACGCCGACGAAGCTCGACCACAAGCAGAAGGATCTGCTCAAGCAGTTCGCCGAGCGTGACAAGCACCCGCTTACGCCAGGCCTGATCAAGGACCAGCCCGGGCTGTTCTCGAAGCTGCGCGGAAAGTTCGGCCGCTAGTGGCGCACGCCTACTTCGCGGCTGACCTCGTAGCCGTGCGCGCGGGTGACCTCATCACCGTGACCGGCCCCGAGGCTCGGCACGCAGTGAGCGTGGCGCGACTGCGGGTCGGGGAGCAACTTGCGCTCCTCGACGGCGAGGGCGGCAGCGTCACCGCCGAGGCGAGCGAAGTCGGCAACGCAGAGTTCACCGCGCGGGCACTTGCCGACGCGACCGTGGCAGCCGAGCCGAGCCCGCGCATCCTGCTCGTGCAAGCCCTCGCCAAGGGCGGCCGCGACGAGATGGCGCTGCAGGCATCCGTCGAACTCGGCATCGACGGCGTGATTCCCTGGCAGGCGCAGCGTTCGGTCTCGACGTGGCGCGGCGACAAGGTCGCGAAGCAACGCGAGCGCTGGCAGACGATCGCCCGCGAGGCGAGCAAGCAGGCGGTACGCGCACGCGTGCCGCTCGTCGAGGTGCCCGTCACGACCAAGCAGCTCGCGCACCTCGCGGGCACGATTCGCCTCGTGCTACTCGACCCCATCGCCGAGGCGCCCCTAAGCGAGCTCGAGCCGGATGCGCGCGACCTCGCCCTCGTGGTGGGTCCCGAAGGCGGCATCGACGAACGCGAGTTCGCGCTGCTCACCGAGGCGGGCGCCGAACGCCGCCGGCTCGGCGCCAATGTGCTGCGTACGTCGACCGCGGGCCCGGCCGCCCTCGCCGCGCTGTTCACCAAGCTCGGGCGCTGGTAGGCGACTAGACTCACCCGCATGGCCGAGAGCATTTTCACCCGGATCATCAATCGCGAGATTCCCGCCGAGATCGTTGCTGAAGACGATCGCGTTATCGCATTCACCGACATCAACCCGAAGGCGCCGGTGCACTTGCTGGTTGTGCCGAAGGACCCGCAGTACCGCGACGTCACCGAACTCGCCGCCGGCGACCCGGAGCTGCTCGCGCACGTCGTCGCGACGGCGAAGCGCCTCGCGGGCGAACACGGCGACGGCGATTTCCGCCTCGTGTTCAACACCGGCGCGAACGCCGGCCAGACGGTATTCCACGTACACGCGCACGTCCTCGCGGGCGGGTTGGAGGAAGGCTCACTTGCAGCAGACTGAGCGAACGGTCGTCATCGAGGGTGCGTCGATGCTGCACCTGCTGGGGCCGGGCGACCGCCTCCTGAGCACCATCGAGGCAGAGCATCCAAACGTCACGGTGCTCGTGCGCGGCAACGAGGTGCACCTGCGTGGCGACGTCGACGACGTCGAGCTCGCCGAGCGACTCGTGCGCGAGATGGCGTCGCTCGCCGGCTCGGGCGCGGTGCTCGCGCCCGACGAGGTCGCACGCTCGAAGCAACTGCTGTCGAACGGCGCAGGACCCTCGCCGACGCAGATATTCGGTGAGGCCATCGTCAACGCGCGAGGCCGCGCGGTGCGCCCCAAGACGCTCGGGCAGAAGCGCTACGTCGACGCCATCGACGTCAACACCGTCACGTTTGGCATCGGCCCCGCCGGAACCGGCAAGACGTATCTCGCGATGGCGAAGGCCGTGCAGGCCCTGCAGCGCAACGAGATCAACAAGATCGTGCTCACGCGACCCGCCGTCGAGGCGGGGGAGCGCCTCGGCTTTCTGCCGGGCACGCTCAACGACAAGATCGACCCCTACCTGCGACCGCTGTTTGACGCCCTCGGCGACATGCTCGACCCCGATCTTGTCGTCAAGCTGATGAGCCAGAACGTCGTCGAGGTGGCACCGTTGGCCTACATGCGCGGCCGCACGCTCAACGATGCCTACGTGATTCTCGACGAGGCGCAAAACACGACGCAGGAACAGATGAAGATGTTCCTCACCCGCCTGGGCTTCGGCTCGAAGCTCGTGGTGACGGGCGACGTCACCCAGGTCGATCTGCCCGGCGGCAACTCCGGCCTTCGGCACGCGTCTCGCGTGTTGCGCGACATCCCCGACATCCACTTTGCCGAGCTGACGAGCGACGACGTCGTGCGCCACAGCCTCGTCGCCAAGATCGTCGACGCCTATGACGAATACACGAGCCGCCAGGAGCAGAGCCGATGAGCATTGAAATCAACAACGAATCCGGCGCCGAGGTCGACGAGTCGTCGGTGCTCGGCCTCGCGACGTTCGCGCTCGACTATCTGCACGTGCATCCGGATGCGGAGCTCAGCATCGTATTCGCCGACGTCGCGGTGATGGAAGAGCTCCATGTGCAGTGGATGGACGAGCCCGGTCCGACCGACGTGCTCAGCTTCCCCATGGATGAGCTGCGCCCCGGTTCGATTGAACGCCAGACGCCCCCGGGCCTGCTCGGCGACATCGTCGTCTGCCCCGAAGTGGCGGCCGCCCAGGCGCTCACCAACCGGCACTCAACCATGGACGAGATTCGTTTCCTCGTCGCCCACGGCATCCTTCACCTGCTCGGGTTCGACCACGCCGAGCCCGAGGAACACAAGCGCATGTTCGGCCTGCAGGACGAGATCCTCGCCGGCTTCGCGGCGCAGGAACGCAAGAAGCAGCGGGGTCGTAAGTAAGTGAGCGGGCCGCTCGTCGTCCTCATCACCATCCTCCTCATCGTCGGCGCTGCCCTGCTGGCGGCCGTCGAGTCGGCCATCGCAGTGCTCTCGCGCGCCGATGTCGTGGATGAGGCCGAGGCGGCGGGCTCGCCGGAAACGCTGCGGCGCATCGGCGACAACATGTCGGGTCACCGCGAAGCGGTCGGCTTCGCCCGTATCGGCGCCGAAACGCTGGCGACCGTGCTCATCTCGGTCTGGTTCGCCACGTTCGTGGCTCAGCCGTGGCTCGCGTTTCTCTTCGCGTCGCTGATCATGCTCGCGGTGCACGTGCTCTTCACCGGATCGACGCCGCGCACGATCGGTCGCACGCATCCGCGCGACACGCTGCGGTTGCTCGGTTGGCTCGCGCGCGGTGGTCGAATCGTCTTCGGCCCGATCAGTGATCTGCTCGGCGCGCTCGGCGACATCGTGACCCCCTCGCAGAAGCACCGACACGCCACCGTCTCGAGCGAGGAGCAGCTGCTTTCGATGGTCGACGCCGCGACCGAGCAGGAGGTGCTCGACGAAGACGATCGCGAGCTCATCCACTCGGTGTTCGATTTCTCGGACCGCCTCGTGCGCGAGGTGATGGTTGCGCGTACCGACATGCTCACGGTCGACGCCGCCGACACCGTGCACGAAGGCCTGCGCTCGTTGCTCGAGGTCGGGATCTCGCGCGCGCCCATTGTCGGCCGCGATAGCGATGACATCCGGGGCATCGCCTACCAGAAGGACCTCGCGCGGCACCTGCTCGAGCATCCCGAATCCACGCTCGAGGTTGCCTCGCTCGCGCGGCCCGCCGTGTTCGTGCCCGAGTCGCTCGCCGCCGACACGCTGTTGCGCCGGATGCAGCGGGATTCGACGCACTTCGCCATGGTCGTCGACGAGTACGGCGGCATCGCTGGCCTCGTGACGCTCGAAGACCTCATCGAGGAGCTCGTCGGCGAGATTAGCGACGAGTTCGACCGCGGCGGTGACGAGTTCGAGCGGCTCGATGACGGTACGCTCGTAGTCTCGTCGCGCATGAACATTACCGATCTCGGGGAACTCCTCGACATCGACCTTGAACACGAAGACGTGGACTCGGTAGGCGGCCTGCTCACCACTGCGCTAGGCAGAATTCCGCAGCTCGGCGATCACGCGGAAATCGAGGGGTTGGCGCTCCTCGCCGACCGAGTCGGGCGTCGCCACCGCGTCACGCGCATTCAGGTGCGAGTGCTCGCACCCCAGCACACGAACAAAGAAGAGGAAGCAGCATGAGCGAGTACCGGGCCGGATTCGTCACGTTCATCGGGCGCCCGAATGTGGGCAAATCGACCTTGACCAATGCGCTCGTGGGCGAGAAGATCGTCATCACCTCGTCGAAGCCGCAGACCACCCGGCGCGCGGTGCGCGGCGTCGTGCACCGCGACCACGGCCAGCTCGTCATCGTTGACACGCCCGGTGTCCACCGTCCGCGCACCCTACTCGGCCAGCGGCTCAACGATGTTGTCGAGGAGACGCTTGCCGAGGTCGATGTCGTCGGCTTCTGCGTGCCCGCCGATGAGGAACTCGGCCCGGGTGACCGCTTCATCAACGAGTGGGTCGACAAAGCGAAGCGGGCGAAGAAGGTGGCCCTCGTCACCAAGGTGGAGCTCGTATCAAAGGCCAAAGTCGCCGAGCAGCTGCTCGCGCTCGCCGAGCTGCGTGAGTGGGATGCGATCATTCCGGTGTCGTCGCTCGACGACATCAACCTCGAACCCCTCGTCGACGAGCTCATCGCGCTCATGCCCGAGTCAGAGGCTCTGTACCCAGCCGACATGATCACCGAGGAGCGCTACTCGCAGCGCGTCGAGGAGCTGATTCGCGAGGCCGCCCTCGAGGGCGTGCACGACGAATTGCCGCACTCGATCGCGGTGCAGATCGAAGACATCCTCGACGATGAGGACGGCGGCCGCGAGATTTTCGCGAATGTCATTGTCGAGCGCGACAGCCAGAAGGGCATCGTCATCGGCAAGGGCGCCCAGCGACTCAAGATGGTGCGCCAGCACGCCGCAAAGCAGATCAGCGCCATCTCACCCGGCAAGGTGAAATTGACGCTGCACGTCAAGGTGGCGAAAGATTGGCAGCGTGACCCAAAGCAGCTCGGCCGTCTCGGCTTCTGACGTACCGCCGCAGCCGCGGCGGCGCGCCAACTCGCCGCTGCCGGCCTGGCTGCGGCAAACGGTAGGCCACAACGGGCAGCACCGGTGGCTCGTCGACAGCATCTTCGGCATCGGCATGATGCTGACGATCGGATTCCCGTTCACGACCCGGGCCGACTGGAGCTACTTCTTTAATTGGGCCTCGGTGCCGGTGTGGCTGCTGTTCACCGCCGCCTGCGTCATCCGTCGCGTCTCGCCGTGGAGCTCATTCGTGCTCGTCACGATCGGCTTCTGCATCAAGCTGCTGCTCGGCCTTCGGCCGCACGGCATGGAAATCGCGATCCTCATCGTGCTCTACACGGGTGCCGTCTGGGGCTCGCGCGCGTTGTTCTACCTCACGGCCGTCGCGAGCGTGGTGTACCCCGTGGTGCAATCGGCGTACATCGCGACGTTCCCGCAAGACATGCCGTTCATCACGATCTTCGCGGGCGACGGTATCGTCAGCCTCGACCGCATCATCGTGAACTTCTCGATCGTCGCCGTGCCGCTCACACTCTTCGCGATGATCAGTTGGGTCGCCGGCGCCCTGCAGCGCATGCAGATCTCGACGAGCCGCTCGGCGCACTCGGCACAGATCGCCGAGCTCGAATATCAGCGTGCGCAAGAACAGCTGGTGGTCGAACAGGAGCGCAGCCAGATCGCCCGCGACATGCACGACGTTGTCGCGCACTCGCTGGCCGTAGTGGTCGCGCAGGCCGACGGAGGCCGATATCTCATGAAGAGCTCACCGCAGGCGGTTGAACCGGTGCTCGCGACCATTTCCGAGACCGCCCGCGACGCGCTGCTCGACGTGCGCGGCCTGCTCTCGCAGCTGCGGCACACGCAGGCCGAAACTGAGCGAAAGACGCTCGACGACCTCACGCCGCTCATCGGCCGCATCCGCGCCGCGGGCCTTAATCTGCAGACGAACGTGCAGGGGGAGCGGCACCCCGTGGGCGCGAACGCCGAGGTCGCCATCTACCGGCTCGTGCAGGAGTCGCTCACGAACGCCCTGAAGTACGGCGACGGGAGATTCCCGACTCGACTGCAGACGCTGTGGGGCGAGCAGTTCGAGATCACCGTGCGCAACCGAGTCTCGCGCAAGCCGAAATTCCAGAGAGGTTCGCGCCACGGGCTCGTCGGGATGCGCGAACGGCTCGCCGTCGTCGGGGGCACCGTCACCGCCGGGCCACAGGGCGATGACTGGGTGGTGACCGCGACGGTACCCTATGCGGATCGCTCGCGCGCCGCAGCAACTCCGGGCTTGCCGAACCTGCAGAACGAGGATGCGAACGGCACAACGTAATCTGGTGCCATGAACGAATCTCCCCAGCCCGGCGGACCGATCCGCGTCGCGCTCGTTGACGACCAGCAGCTCTTCCGCGGCGGAATCCGCATGCTGGTCGAC
Organism: Gulosibacter sediminis; assembly: GCF_023370115.1. NCBI lineage: Bacteria > Bacillati > Actinomycetota > Actinomycetes > Micrococcales > Microbacteriaceae > Gulosibacter > Gulosibacter sp. ACHW.36C. Next base: position 1,276,617 of record NZ_CP097160.1, read on the forward strand.
TCGCAGGACGACATGGCCTACGTCGCCGAGGCATCCGACGGCGCCGAGGCCGTGCGTCTCGCGATGTCGGTCAAACCCGACGTGATTCTCATGGACGTGCGCATGCCGAACATGGACGGGCTCGAGGCAACCCAGCAGATCGTTGCCCGTGGGCTCGAAAGCCGCATCCTCATCCTCACCACCTTCGACCTCGACAAGGCCGTGGCTCGCGCGGTCGCCGCCGGTGCTTCGGGCTTCGTGCTCAAGGACGCCGACCCCGAGTTCCTCCTCGCCGCGATCCGCACCGTGCACGGCGGCTCCGAGGTGTTCGCGGCGCAGGCGACCGCCGACCTCATCCGCCGCTTCTCTCAATCGCCGAACCGACTCGAGGGCGAGCCGGAGGAGTTCGAGGCGCTCACCGAGCGCGAACGCGAGATGTTCTTCCTCGCGGCCAAGGGCATGTCGAACGGCGAAATCGCCACCCAGGAGTTCCTCTCGGAGGCGACCGTCAAGACGCACATTTCGCGCATCCTCGCGAAGCTCGGCCTGCGCGACCGCGTGCAGCTGGTCGTCTACGCGTACGAGCACGGGCTGCTCTAAATTGCGCCTCGGCCACAGAGTCATCCCTCCGTATGACGCCCGTTCGGATGTGTCGCTGACGAATCATGCCGAGCCTGGTCGTAACGTTAGACGCATGAACGCCCAACCCAAATTCGCAGCCGGGCAACACGCCCCCGGTGCGTACGGGATGGAAGTGTTCGGCCTTCACCGCACCGGCAACGCGCCCCTGCACCGAGTCAGCTTTGTTGCCCGTCGTGGCGAGACTACGGCGCTGCTCTCGCCCGATGGCTCGGGCGGTGCCGTGCTGCGCGCGGCCCTCGGCTTTGAGCCCGTTGAGTCGGGCTTCAGCGTGATCGAGGGGCGGCGGTTCGTTCCGGCACCGGGGCAAGAGCCCATCGCTGACCCGGAGCGAGTCGGCGTGCTGCTGCGCGACCCGGTCATCACGCCCGGGCGCACGCTTGACGAACACCTGCGCCAGGGGCTGCTGCCGAATCACCGTGGCGCCCTCGGGCAGCAAGAGGTGCAGCAGCTGCGTGATTCACTCGGCTTCATGAACGCCGGCAGCGCGATCGTCTCGGAGCTACCGCTGTCGCTGCAGTACCGCGTCGCCATCGGCAGGGCCGTTGCGGCCAGGCCAGCCATCATCGCCGCGGACGATCCCTACGCAAACCTGCCGGAGCGCGAGCGGCACCTGCTCGTATCGCTGTTGCGCGCCGTCGCGAGCGAACACGGCATCGGCATCGTCCACGCCACCGGCGACGTCGACCTGGCCACCCGCGCGAATCACGTCGTCGTGATCGAGGGCGGCCGCATCACGAACGACCTGCGCGGCACCCTCCGCGTGCAGCGGCTGCTCGGCCGCAACGTTCGGTAGCTCGACAAGCGTCGATTTCGGCGGTGCTAGGCTAAACGCATGCATTCGTACGGCACCCTCCTTCTTCTGTGCCGCGGCGGGGCTTAGCAACTAAGCCTTCCCTGCCGCGGAGTTGAAGCATGGCTTAGGCCAAGAATCTTCAGAAGAAAGTTCGCACATGCGCAATCTGCAGCAGCCGTCCAAAATGCCCACCCACCGGTACGTCTCGTACGCCACCCAGTTTGGTGTCACCCTGCCCGACCGCACCTGGCCCGACCAAGTCATCACGAAGGCGCCGCGCTGGTGCGCCGTCGACCTCCGCGACGGCAACCAGGCCCTGATCGACCCGATGTCGCCCGAGCGCAAGCTCGTCATGTTCGACCTGCTTGTGCGCCTCGGCTACAAGGAGATCGAGGTCGGGTTCCCCTCGGCGAGCCAGACTGACTTCGACTTCGTGCGTCGCCTCATCGACGAGAACCACATTCCCGACGACGTCACCATCCAGGTGCTGACCCAGGCGCGCGAGCACCTCGTCAAGCGCACCTACGAGTCGCTGCGCGGTGCGAAGCGCGCGATCGTGCACCTCTACAACTCGACAAGCGTGCTGCAGCGCGAGGTCGTGTTCCGCGAAGACCGCGAAGGCGTGAAGCAGATCGCGCTCGAGGGCGCACGCATGTGTAAGCGCTTCGAGTCGATCGCCGAAGGCACCGAGATCTTCTACGAGTACTCTCCCGAGAGTTACACCGGCACCGAGCTCGACTACGCGCTCGAGGTGAGCAACGCGATCATTGAGGAGCTCGACGCGACGCCCGAGCGTCCGATCATCATCAACCTGCCCGCGACCGTCGAGATGTCGACTCCGAACGTCTACGCCGACTCGATCGAGTTCATGCATCGCAATCTCGACCGCCGCGAATCGGTGATTCTCTCGCTGCACCCGCACAACGACCGCGGCACCGCGGTCGCCGCGGCCGAACTCGGCTACCAGGCCGGCGCCGACCGCATCGAGGGCTGCCTGTTCGGCAATGGCGAGCGCACCGGTAACGTCGACCTCGTTACCCTCGGCGTCAACCTGTTCACGCAGGGTGTCGACCCCGAGATCGACTTCTCGAACATTGACGAGATTCGCCGCACCGTCGAATACTGCAACCAACTGCGCGTGGGGGAGCGCCACCCGTGGGGCGGCGACCTCGTCTACACCGCGTTCTCGGGCTCGCACCAGGACGCGATCAAGAAGGGCTTCGAGGCGATGGCGGCGAAGTCGGACGAAACCGGCGTGCCGGTCGACGAGCTCGAGTGGGCCGTGCCGTACCTGCCGGTCGACCCGCGTGACCTCGGCCGCACCTACGAGGCCGTGATTCGCGTCAACTCGCAGTCGGGCAAGGGTGGCGTGGCCTACCTGCTCAAGGAGCACCACAACCTCGAGCTGCCGCGCCGGCTGCAGATCGAGTTCTCGGCGACGGTGCAGCAGCGCACCGATACCGAGGGTGGCGAGGTCGCGCCCGACGACATCTGGCAGATCTTCGTCGACGAGTACCTGCCGGCAACGGAGGCCGCCGAGAAGTGGGGCCGACTCGAAATCTTCGGCGTTCGCACCGCGACCGAAATGGACGGCACGACTGCCATCACCGTGAAGTTGCGTCGCGAAGACGAAGAGCTCACGATCGAGAGCACCGGCAACGGACCGATCAACGCGTTCCTCAACGTGCTCGAAGACCGCGGCTACGAAGTCAAGCTCTACGACTACGTCGAGCACACGCTGTCAGCGTCGGGCGACGCCCTCGCGGCGGCCTACGTCGAGCTCGAGGTCAATGGCCAGCGCCTGTGGGGCGTCGGCATCGACCCCGACATCTCGAACGCCTCGCTCAAGGCGATCGTGTCGAGCGTGAACCGCGCGGTGCGCAACGCAAAGCAGTAACTCGAGGGCTGAGGATGCCGAACTATACCGACGAGGTCGTGATTCTTCGCGGCCGTCCGCTCGGCGAGGCCGACCGCATCCTCACCTGTTTCGGGCGACAGCACGGCAAGATCAGTGCTGTCGCCCGGGGCGTGCGCCGCACAGCCTCGAAGTTCGGCGCCCGCGTCGAGGCGGGCAACGTCATCGACGCGCAGTTCTACACGCGCGGCCACGGGCCCGCCGGGCTCGACACGCTCACCCAAGCCGTGACGGTGCACAGCTTCGCGGCGAAGATGGTCGACGACTTCGACGTGTACACGATGTCGGCCGCGATCCTCGAGGCGGCCGACCGCATCCTCGAGGCCGAGCCGGCGCCGCTCCAGTTCGCCCAGCTCGTCGGCTCGCTGCGGTACCTGGCGCGGCGCGAGCATCCGGCCGGGCTCGTACTCGATGCGTACCTGCTTCGGTCGCTCGCGCTGGCCGGCTGGCGGCCGACGTTCACCGATTGCGCTCGGTGTGGCAAAGCCGGGCCGCACTCACGTATCTCGCTCACCGCCGGCGGCGCCGTCTGTGACGACGATGCCCGCTCGACCGGGGCCGTCATGTACGCCGACGTCGACACCATGCGCCTGCTCTGGGCCTTGCTCGCGGGCAATTGGGGCGTCGCCGAGGCGACCGACGACGGCACGCGCGCGGCGGCCCACCGCATCGTGAGCGCCTACGCGCAATTCCACCTCGAACGCGGGCTGCGGTCGATGACGGTGCACGACCAGGATCGCTCCGGGCCCGGCGTACCCTAAACGGTATGACTACGCCCGAGACCCGCACGTTCAAGCCCCTGGACTGGACGGGACTCACTCCACCGTCGTTCCCAGCCGCAGCCGTGCCGGCACACGTCGCCGTCGTCATGGACGGAAACGGTCGCTGGGCGAACCAGCGGGGGCTTCCCCGCACCGAGGGGCACCGCGCCGGCGAGGCGGCGCTGCTCGACGTCGTCGCGGGCGCGATCCAGGCCGGAGTGAAGCACCTCTCGGTCTATGCATTCTCGACCGAGAATTGGGCCCGCTCGGCCGCCGAGGTGCGATTCCTCATGGGCTTCAACCGCGAGGTGCTGCACCGGCAACGCGACCAGCTACACGAGTGGGGCGTCAAGGTCGTGTGGTCGGGCAACCGCACCCGCCTCTGGAAATCGGTGATCAAGGACCTCCTCGCCGCTGAGGAACTCACCCGCCACAACACCGGCATGACGCTGAACATGTGCGTCAACTACGGCGGCCGGGTCGAGCTGCGGGATGCGGTGCAAGCGATCGCGCGCGACGTCGCGGCGGGCAAGCTCAAGCCCGAGCGCATCCGCGAGTCGCACATCGCCGCGCACCTCTACCAACCGCAGCTACCTGACGTCGATCTCTTCGTGCGTTCGTCGGGCGAGCAGCGCACTTCGAACTTCCTGCTCTGGGAGTCGGCGTATGCCGAGATGGTCTTCCTCGACACGCTCTGGCCCGACTTCACGCGGGAAGACCTCTGGCGCGCCATCGGCCTCTACATCTCGCGCGACCGCCGCTTCGGTGGCGCGGTCGACGCGCCACAGGGCGTCACGCAAACGCCGTAGTGCCGACAATCTGCTTTACTGGACGGCGTGCAACAACTACGCCTCTTTGAATCAGGCCGTTCGAAATACCTCGATGTCGACGCGACGCAGCGGCGCATCCATGCTGAGGTCGCCGCGGGCAACCACGCCGACACGGTGATCTACTCCGAGTTCGAGCCCGTCTCCACCGCCGGGTCGCGCACCGCCGACGCCGACATTCCGAACGAGGATGTGCCGATCGTGCGCATCGACCGCGGCGGGTCGGTGACCTACCACGGCCCGGGGCAGCTCGTCGCGTATCCGATCGTGCTCATCCGCGGCCGCCAGGATGTCGTCGCCTACGTGCGCGCTCTCGAAGCCGCGGTGATGGGTGCCGTCGCCGAACTTGGTGTGCAGAGCCAACGCGTCGACGGCCGCACCGGCGTGTGGATCGTGCGCGACGGTGCGCCCGACCGGAAGCTCTGCGCCATTGGCGTGCGTTTCTCGAAGCACGCGACCATGCACGGCCTAGCGCTCAACGTGCATCCCGAGCTGCACGACTTCGACCGCATCGTGCCGTGCGGCATCCGCGACGCCGGCGTCACTTCGCTCGCCGAGCTCGGCGTCGACGCGAGCCTCGCCGAGGTCGCCGACGTGCTGCACCCGCACCTTGACCGTCAACTTGTCCGCTTCCAGGCACCCGTGGAGGTGACCGTATGAACACGCTCGCACCCGAAGGGCGAAAGTTGCTGCGCGTCGAGGCGCGTAACGCCGAGACCCCGATTGAGACCAAGCCCGAGTGGATTCGCACGCGTGCGACCGCGAACGAGCAGTATCAGGACGTCAAGCGCCTCGCGCGCCAAAGCAACCTGCACACGGTGTGTGAGGAGGCCGGCTGCCCGAACATCTACGAGTGCTGGGAGGACCGCGAGGCGACGTTCCTCATCGGCGGCGATCAGTGCACGCGCCGCTGCGACTTCTGCATGATCGCGACGGGCAAACCGCTCGGCTACGACCGCGAGGAGCCGCTCCGCGTGGCCGAATCGGTGCGCGAGCTCGGTCTGCGCTACGCGACCGTCACGGGTGTCGCGCGTGACGATCTGCCGGACGGCGCATCCTGGCTGTTCGCCGAGACCGCGCGACAGATTCACGCCCTCAACCCGGGCACCGGCGTCGAGTTGCTCGTCGACGACTTCCGCGGAGGCGACGATGCGATCGTGGCGGTCTGCGAGGCCCAGCCCGAGGTCTTCGCCCACAACATCGAGACGGTGCCGTGCATCTTCAAGGAGATCCGCCCCGGGTTCCGCTACGACCGATCGCTGCGGATGCTCTCGCGGGCGAGCGAGCTCGGCATGGTCACGAAGTCGAACCTCATTCTCGGCATGGGGGAGACCCGCGACGAGATCGAGGCGACGATGCGCGACCTGCGCGACCACGACGTCGACATCCTCACGCTCACGCAGTACCTGCGCCCGAGCAAGCTGCACCACCCGATCGACCGCTGGGTGAAGCCGGAGGAATTCATCGAGCTCTCCGACGTAGCCCGCGAGCTCGGTTTCGTGGGCGTCATGGCCGGACCGCTCGTGCGCTCGTCGTACCGCGCCGGCCGACTGTGGGCGCAGGCGACCAAGGCGAAGGGACGCCCGATTCCCGAGCAACTCGCGCACCTCGACACCGATACCCCGGCGCGTCAGGAGGCGACCGAGGTGCTCGCTCGGCACACGGCTAAGATGGGAAGCTGATTCTCGCTGGCCCCGCGCCAGCGCCCGCCCACCATCAGGAGTGTTCAACAGATGGCAGCCTCCAAGCTCGACCAGGTCATCGCGCTCGCCAAGCGACGCGGCTTCGTGTACCAGGCGGGTGAAATCTATGGAGGTTCGCGCTCGGCATGGGACTACGGCCCCCTCGGCGTCGAACTCAAGGAGAACATCAAGCAGCAGTGGTGGCAGTACTTCGTACGCGGCCGCGCCGACATGGTCGGCCTCGACTCGGCCGTCATTCTGCCGAAGCGCGTGTGGGAGGCCTCGGGCCACGTCGCGACCTTCACCGACCCGCTGATTGAGTGCACGAATTGCCACAAGCGCCAGCGCCAGGATCACCTGCTCGAAGCCTTCGAAGCGAAGAAGGGCCGCGAGGCGACGGGCATGGACGAGATCGTCTGCCCCGAGTGCGGCACCAAGGGTCAGTGGACCGAGCCCCAGAACTTCTCGGGCCTCATGAAGACCTACCTCGGCGCTGTCGACAACGAAGAGGGCCTGCACTACCTGCGCCCCGAGACGGCGCAGGGCATCTTCGTCAACTTCAACAATGTCGTCACGACCGCGCGCAAGAAGCCGCCGTTCGGCATCGGTCAGGTCGGCAAGTCGTTCCGCAACGAGATCACGCCCGGGAACTTCATCTTCCGCACCCGCGAGTTCGAGCAGATGGAGATCGAGTACTTCGTGCCGCCGGCGGATGCATCGCAGCACTTCGACGAGTGGGTCGAGGCCTGCTGGAACTGGTTCGTCGACCTCGGCATCAACCCCGAGCACATGCGCCAGTTCGACGTGCCCGACGGAGAGCGCGCACACTACTCCGACCGCACGATCGACTTCGAGTACGAGTTCGGCTTCACCGGCAGCGCCTGGGGTGAACTCATGGGTGTGGCGAACCGCACCGACTTCGACCTCAAGTCGCACACCGATGCCTCGGGCACGGCGCTGCAGTTTTTCGACCAGGCCGCTGGCGAGCACTACACGCCATACGTGATCGAGCCGTCGTTCGGTCTCACCCGCTCACTCATGGCGTTCCTCGTCGACGCGTACGAGGAGGACGAGGCGCCCAATGCGAAGGGTGGCGTTGACACCCGCACCGTGCTTCGCCTCGACCCGCGGCTGGCTCCCGTCAAGGCCGCCGTGCTGCCGCTGTCGAAGAAGGAGGAGCTCGCGCCTCTCTCGAAGCGCGTCGCGGACGAGCTGCGTGCCGGGGGTCGTTGGAACATCGACTACGACGACGCGGGCCAGATCGGCCGCCGGTACCGTCGTCAGGACGAGATCGGTACCCCGCTCTGCATCACGGTCGATTTCGACTCGCTCGACGATAACGCCGTGACGGTGCGCGACCGCGACACCATGACGCAGGAGCGCGTGAGCGTCGACCGCCTCTACGGCTACGTCGCGGAGCGCCTGCGCGGCGCCTAACCGCGGTTCGGGGTCGCCAATCCCCGCGCGGGGTGCGAGAATAGTTCGGTTATGCCGACTGCAACTCTCTCGCACTCTCCCGCGCTGAAGATTGGCGACCTCGAGGTCGCCTCGCCAGTCGTGCTCGCGCCGATGGCCGGAGTGACGAACGAGGCGTTCCGCCGGCTCTGCCGTGAATACGGCGCCGGCCTCTATGTCACCGAGATGGTGACAACCCGCGCGCTCGTGGAACGCAACGAATCGACGATGCGGCTCATCCACCACCACCCATCGGAAGACATTCGGTCGATACAGCTCTACGGCGTCGACCCGAACACGGTCGGTGACGCGGTCGGCCTGCTCGTCGACGAGGATCGCGCCGACCACATCGACCTCAACTTTGGCTGCCCCGTGCCGAAGGTCACGCGCCGCGGCGGCGGCTCGGCACTGCCCTGGAAGTCCGATCTCTTCGAGGCGATCTGCGCCACGGCGGTGCGACGCGCCGGCGGCGTGCCCCTCACGATCAAGATCCGCAAGGGCATCAACGACGACCACCTGACCTACCTCGAGGCGGCGAAGATCGCCGAGCAGGCAGGTGTCGCGGCGATCACGCTGCACGCGCGCACGCTCGAGCAGCAGTATTCCGGCACGGCCGACTGGCACGCAATCCGCACGCTCAAAGAAACGATCTCGTCGATTCCGATCCTCGGCAACGGCGACGTGTTCGAGGGCGAGGACGGACCGCGGATGATGGCCGAGACTGGCTGCGACGGCGTCGTGGTCGGGCGAGGCGTGCTCGGCCGCCCGTGGCTCTTCGGCGATCTCGAGGCCGCCTTCTCGGGCAGCGAGCGGCGCATCCAGCCCGGCCTGCGCGAGGTCGGCCAGGCGATGGTGCGTCACGCCGAACTCCTCGTCGACTTCTTCGGCGACGAGGCGCACGGCTGCCGCGACTTCCGCAAGCACGTCGCCTGGTACTTCAAGGGCTATCCCGTCGGTGGCGAGCTGCGTAAGCGCTTCGCCCTCATTGACTCGCTCGACGAGCTGCGGTCACTTGCCGACGGGCTTGAGGATGCGCCCTGGCCGGGTGCGGGCGCAGAAGGCCCCCGCGGTCGCTCGGGCAGCCCGAAGCGCGCCGTGCTGCCGCAGGGCTGGCTCGACTCGCGCAGCCTGCTTGCCTCCGAAAGCGCCGACATCGCCGCGGCCGAGCTCGACGTCTCGGGAGGCTAGGGGATGCGCGCACCCGGCCTGAACGGCCCCGCGAGCCACTACTCGCCCGACGACGCAGCCCGGTTTCTGCCGGAGTTTCACGAGAACCGTCGCCGCTCATCCTTCGCCCGCGACCGGGCACGGCTGCTGCACTCGTCGGGCCTGCGTCGCCTCGCCCTGAAGACCCAGGTGCTCTCGCCGACGACAGGCGCCGACTTTGCGCGTAACCGTCTTACGCACTCGCTCGAGGTCGCCCAGGTCGGCCGCGAGATCGCGGGCTCGCTCGCGCTCGACCCCGACATCGTTGACACCGCGTGTCTCGCGCACGACATCGGTCACCCGCCCTTCGGCCACAACGGCGAACGGGCGCTCAACGACTGGTCGGCCGACATCGGCGGCTTCGAGGGCAACGCGCAGACGCTTCGGCTCGTGTCGAGACTCGAGCCGAAGGTGTTCGACGACGAGGGGCGGGCATGCGGTCTCAACCTGACCCGCGCATCCCTCGACGCGGCATGCAAGTACCCGTGGGATCGCGAGACGGGACTCGCGCTCGGCACCCGCAAGTTCGGCGTGTACGAGGACGATCGGCCGGTGTTCGACTGGCTGCGGGCCGGCGCGCCGACCGGGCGCAAGTGCATCGAAGCGCAGGTCATGGACCTGAGCGACGACATTGCCTACTCGGTGCATGACCTCGAGGATGCGGTGGTCGAGGGCTTCCTGCCGCTACCCGAGCTCGAGGATGCCGAGAACCGCGAGGCGATTCTCTTTAACGCCGTCGAGTGGTCGGGCCGCAAGTTCGGCGAGGATGAGCTCGGCGCAGCCTTCGATCGACTGCTCGCGCTGCCGTGGTGGGTGCACGACTATTCCGCGTCGGCCCGCGACCGGGCGGCGCTCAAGAACCTCACCTCGCAGCTCATCGGCCGCTTTGCGAAGGCATCGATCGAGGCGACGCTCGCGGCCTACGGCAGCGAGAGCCTACTGATTCGCTTCGGCGCCGAGGTGATCGTGCCGCGCGAGATCGAGGCCGAGATCGCGCTGCTCAAGGGCAGCGTCGCCGGTTTTGTCATGAGCCTGCCGACGCGCCAGCCGGTCTACGCCCGCCAGCGCGAGCTGCTCACCGAGCTGCTCGAGGCGCTCTGGGCGACCGGCACGCTGCACCTCGAGCGCGAGTTCGCCGACCTCTTCGACGAGGCCGACGACGACGCGGCCCGCCGCCGCGTCATCATCGATCAGGTCGCCTCGCTCACTGATCAGTCGGCGCTTGCGCTGCATGCGAACGTCGCCACCGTCGGCGTGGCCAGCGCCTAGAATCGGTGCCATGGCGCGCATCCGACGAACTGACATTGACGAGGTACGAGCGCGCACGAATATCGACGACGTCGTCGGCGACTACGTCACGCTGAAGTCGGCGGGTGTCGGCTCGCGCAAGGGCCTGTGCCCGTTCCACGACGAGCGCACGCCGTCGTTTCACGTCCGCCCGCAACTCGGTTTCTACCACTGCTTCGGCTGCGGGGAGTCGGGCGATGTCTTCTCGTTCCTGCAGAAGATGGACCACATCAGCTTCGTCGAGGCCGTCGAGCGGCTCGCGGGGCGCCTCGGGTACCAGCTCACCTACGAGGACGGCGGTGAGGCCCCAGATCACAGCAACCGCGTGCGCCTGCTGCAGGTGAACGCCGAGGCCGAGAAGTTCTTCCAGGCGCAACTCGCCACCGCCGACGCACAGATCGGCCGCGACTTCCTCGGCGGTCGCGGGTTTGACCCGCAGGCCGCTGCGCACTTCGGCGTCGGTTACGCCCCGAAATCATGGGATGCGCTCTCGAAGCACCTGCGCACGAAGGGCTACTCGACGCAGGAGTTGCAGGACGCCGGGCTCGTGTCGACGAACGATCGCGGCTCGAGCTACGACCGCTTCCGCGGCCGCCTCGTCTGGCCGATCCGCGACACCTCCGGGCAGACCGTCGGTTTCGGCGCGCGCAAGCTCTTCGACGACGACAAGGGCCCGAAGTATCTGAACACGCCCGAGACCGAGATCTACCACAAGTCGCGCGTGCTCTACGGGCTCGATCTCGCGAAGCGCGACATCTCGCGCGGCCACAAGGTGGTCGTGGTCGAGGGCTACACCGACGTCATGGCTGCCCACCTCGCGGGCGTGACCACCGCTGTCGCCACCTGTGGCACGGCCTTCGGCGTCGACCACATCAAAATTTTGCGGCGCATCATGGACGACGAGTCGAATCGCGGCCGCGTCATCTTCAACTTCGACCCTGACGAGGCTGGCCGCAAGGCCGCCATGCGCGCGTTCGCGGAGGAGAACCGCTTCGTCGCGCAGACCTTCGTCGCGGTCGACACGACGCACGAGGGCCTCGACCCGTGCGACCTGCGTCTGAAGCACGGCGACGCGGCGATCGTGTCGCTCATCGACCACGCCGTTCCGATGTATGAGTTCGTCGTGCGCGAGCAGATCAAGCGCCACAACCTGCGCAATGCCGAGGGTCGCGTGGCGGCCCTGCGCGAGGCCGCGCCGATCATCGCGAGCATCCGCGACCGCGCCCTGCGCCCCGAGTACGTGCGCCAGCTCTCGGGCTGGCTCGGCATGGACCTCGAGCAGGTACAACGCGAGGTGCGTCGACACGAGCAGGCGGCGAACGCGCCGAGCGACCCCCATGGTGATCCGAGCGGAATCGCCGACAACACCTACGCGATGCCGATCGTGCGCATGCGCGATCTGCCGAACGACCCGATCACCCGGCTCGAGCGCGACGCCCTCAGCGCCGTCCTGCAATACCCGAAGATGCTGTCAGAGGTGCAGCTCGACGGCGTGCTCGCCGCCAGCTTCTCGGATGCGTCGCTCGACACCGTGCGCAACGCGATCGTGGCGACGCGCGGCACCCTCGGCACGCCGCAGTGGTTGCCCGAGGTGCACGAGGAGGTACCGTCGTCGTTCGTGCCGCTGGTCACCGACCTATCGATGGCGCCGCTGCCCGCCGGGCCCGGCCCCGAACAGGTGGCCGCGTACGTGCGGTCGGTCACCGCGGCGCTCATCGAGCGCGACCTGCTTCGCCGCAAGGCCGAGCTGCTCGGCGAGCTGAAGCGCACTGACATCGAGACGGACCCCCTCGGGCACCGTGAGCTCAGCGAACGGCTCGTTGAGGTCGAGCGCCGCAAGCGCGAGCTGCGCGAGTCCGTCGAGGCCTAAGCCCGAGCCCGCTAGGCTCGTGGCATGAGCAGCGTCATTAGTGCCCGAGATCTGTCGATTTCGTACGGTCCGCGCATTGGCGACGCTGAGGCCCGAGTCCTTTCGGGCGTGAACATCGAGTTGCGCGAGGGCGAGATCCTCGGCGTCGTCGGTTCTGCGGGCAGCGGCAAGACGTCGCTCGGCCGCGTGCTTTCTGGCCGCGGGCTGCTGCGCGGGGCACCGCATCCGTGGCCCTGGATCTCGGGCGGCGAGCTACACGTTGATGGCGTGAATTTGCGCAAGCCCACCCGGGCCGATTTGCGCCGCCTGCCGCTGACGGTCGGCTACCTCGCCCCGAACTCGGGCCAGACGATGCGCAACGACCTCACGGTAGCCGAGAACATCGCCGAGCCGGTGCTGAGCCGCGACCGCCACTTTGACAAGCGCTCGCTCGGTAAGGCGGCCGCCCTGCTCATCGACGCGGTCGACCTCGAACTCGGTGTGCTCAACCGCTTCCCGTTCGAGCTCTCGCGCGGTCAGCGACAGCGCGTCGCCTTCGCGCGCGCCCTCATCGTCGAGCCGCGCCTGCTCATCGTCGACGAGCCGGCGCAGGGCGTCGACGTCATCGCGCGCCCGGCGCTGTTCGAGCTGCTTGAGCGGCTCAACCGTGGCCGCACGCTCTCGATGCTGGTCATCAGCAATGACCTCGCGACGGTCGAGCGGCTCACGAGCAACGTGGTCATCACCGACCGCGGCACCGTGCTCGCGCGCGGCAAGATCGACGAGGTGCTGCGCGACCCGTTCGATCCGTATCTGCAGCGGATGCGCGATGCCCGCGAGTTCGCCCGGGCGCCGCTTCCCGGCCTCGTCGACCGCGACCTCGTCGCCGCGGCCGAGCGCGTGGCCGGCGGCCTGTTCCGCGACGACGAACCCGACGCGGTGGCCGCTGCGGAGCGCGACCGTCTGCTCGAGGATCGCCCCGAGTTCGCTCGATTCCACACCAACGATGAGGAGACCACGAATTGACCGCATTCCACCACCGCGAGGTGCTCAGCGCTCCGGCCACAAAGCTCGAGGGCGACGCGCGCCCCAATCCCGGCAAGATCACGGTGCTGCCAGCCGGATCTGGCCGAGCGCAGACGCAGGCGGTGCTGGATGCCGGGGGAGAGGTCACGGAGCTTTCGGAGGCCACGCGTGGGCTCATCTACACGTCGTACCACGACATCGAGCCGCTGTTCGAGGCACTCGACGCCTACCCCAACATCGGTTGGGTGCAGCTGCCCTACGCGGGGATCGACGCGTACGCGAAGCGCCTCGCACCCTACGCCGAGCGCGGCCTCGTGGTGACCTCCGCAAAGGGCTCGTATGCACAGCCGGTGGCCGAGCACGCGCTGGCGTTGACGCTCGCGGCGCAGCGCAGCCTCGCGCTGCGGTCCCGCGCTACCAAGTGGGGGCCGTCGCTGGGTCGCTCGCTCTACGGCAATCACGTCGTCATTCTGGGTGCTGGCGGCATTGCCGCCGAGCTGCTCAGTCTGTTGCGCCCCTTCGGCGTCACCACGACGGTTGTCCGCCGCAGCGCGACGCCGCTTGAGGGCGCCGATCGCACCGTGACGAGCGATGAGTTCGACACCGTGCTGCCGGAAGCCGACGTGGTCGTGCTCGCGGCCGCCTCGACCGACGAGACCTACCACCTCATCAACGCCGGGCGCCTGCGGGCCATGAAGGCGACGGCCGTGCTCGTGAATATCGGCCGCGGCCCACTCGTCGATACGGACGCCCTTGAGTCAGCGCTGAACGCCGAGGAGATCTACGGAGCAGGCCTCGACGTGACCGACCCTGAGCCGCTGCCCGAGGGGCACCCGCTCTGGTCGAACGACCGCTGCCTCATCACGCCGCACTCGGCCGACACGCCAGAGATGACGCTGCCGCTGCTGCTGCGACGCATCGACGACAACGTGCGCGGCTTCCTCTCAACTGGCGAGTTCGTGGGGCTGGCAGACCCTGTCAAGGGGTACTAACCGGCCTGCTCGGTTGCGCATCCGAGGATTCTCGGATGGGTATCGCAGCGACTCGGCGGTCGATTTCACATTGCGCGTCAGGTGATGTTAGGCTGTTCGAGTTGTCATCCCCGATAGCTCAATTGGCAGAGCAGCCGGCTGTTAACCGGCAGGTTGTTGGTTCGAGTCCAACTCGGGGAGCTTCTGCCCTCCGCCTCGCGCGGAGGGCACTTTTCTTTTCCCTGGTCAGGTCAGTGTTTGCCGCTACGCCGCGGCCTTACCCCGGCGAACGAGGAGCCGGCCGACGATACCGATCACGAGCACGGAGAGACCACCAACGACCGACCACACGGGCAGCGTGACGACGAGCACGGCGCAGAGCGCCGCGCCGAGCACCTGCATCCACTTCGGGTACCGGCGGTCCTCGCCGCGCTGGTGGAGCGCCGCGAGATTCGCGACGAGGTAGTACACGAGCACGCCGACGCTCGAGAATCCGATAACGTCGCGAATGTCGCCGACGATAATCAGCACGACGACCGCGACGCCGACGACGATGGTGAGCAGCGCCGGCACGTTGTGGCTGGGGGAGATGCGCGACAGTACCGCAGGCAGGTCGCGATTGCGCGCCATCGCGAGGCCCGTGCGGGTGATGCCCGCGATGCCCGCCAGGAGCGCGCCGAGGCAGGCAAGCGCGGCAGTAATCACGACAACGACGCCGATGCCCGGCGCACCCGACACGACGTCGACGAGCGGCGCATCCGAGGCGGCGAGACGCAGCGGGCCCAGCTGCACGAGCAGCGTGATCGCCACCGTCACGTAGAGCGCGGCCACGAGCGCGAGCGTCGTGATGATGGCGCGGGGGATGACCCGCGTCGGGTCGCGCACCTCCTCACCGAGCGTGGCGATGCGCGCGTAGCCAGCGAAGGCGAAGAACATGAGGCCGGCCGACTGCAGCACGCCGTAGACCGAGGCGTCGGGGATGAGGACGAAGGTCGCGTCGGAGGTCGGCGTGGTCGTCCACGCGACGATCAGGGTGACCGCGAGGCCGAGCGCCACGAGCGACACGATGCCCGCGGCGGCACGGGCGGTGCGCGTGATGCCGACAAGGTTGAGCAGCACCACGATGGCGACGGCAACGAGGGCGATCGCGCGCTGCCAGAACGGATCGGGCACCAGGTAGGCGCCGAGCGTCAGTGCCATCGCCGCGGCCGAGGCGGTCTTGCCGATGACGAACCCCCAGCCGGCGATGAATCCGGGCCACGCGCCGAGCTCCTGATTGCCGAAGTGGTAGGTGCCGCCCGAGGTCGGGTACTTCGCCGAAAGTTGCGCCGTCGAGGTGGCGTTGCAGGTGGCGACGAGCAGCGCGAGCGCGAGGCCGAGCAATAGCCACTCGCCGGCAACCCGGGCGGCCGGGCCGAAGACGCTAAAGATGCCGGCGCCGATCATGGCCGCGAGGCCGATGCTCATCGCCCCGAAGAGGCCGAGTTTGCGCTCGAGCGCCGGCTGCGTCACGTCGCTAGCCTTCGAGCTTCTCTTCGCCGGGCAGCCACGACTTGCCGGGCACGTTCCAGCCGCGCTTGCGCATGATCTTGAAGGCCTGCTTGTGGCTGGGTACCGCGAGGCGGTCGACGTAGATCACGCCGTCGAGGTGGTCGTATTCGTGCTGCAGGATACGGGCGAGCCAGCCTTCGGCACGCAGCTCGTAGGGCTTGCCCTCGAGGTCGGTCGCCTCGAGCAGCACCGCGGGGGAGCGGCGCAGCTCGAAGCGCTCGCCGGGCACCGAGAGGCAGCCCTCCTCCTCGTCTTCCTCGAGCTCCGCAAAGCTCTCGGGCACGAGGGGCGCCTGCCAGAGCCGCGGGTTGATTGCGACACCGCGGTGCTCGGTGCCGTGCTCGTCCTCCCAGCCGTACACGAACATCCGCTTACCGACGCCCACCTGCGGGGCGGCGAGCCCGACGCCGGGCGCGGCAGCCATCGTTTCGTACATGTCGGCGACAAGCTCGCGTATCTCGTCGGTGATCTCGTCGACGGTCTCGGCAGGGGTGTGCAGCACCGCATCTCCGTAGATGCGAATGGGAAGGACGCTCATGTCTGGAGTGTATCGGCCGGGGGTTTCCCGAACGGCCGTAGACTCTGGCGGGTGCAGTACCTGGGCATTCCACTCGCGATCCTCGGCGCCGTGCTCATGTCGGTGAGCGCGATGCTGCAGCATCGCGGCGTGGCGCGAGCGGATGCGGCGGGCAACGGCGATGGCGGCGAGGGGCTCGGCCTCGGCAGCTTCCTGCGGCTGCTCAAGTCGAAGACCTGGCTTTCGGGCACCCTGCTGCTCGGCATCGCGGTCGCGTGTCAGCTCAGCGCACTGCTGTTCTCGCCGCTCGTGCTCGTGCAGCCCATCGGCGTCATTTCGCTCGTGCTCACGGCGATCATCACGGCCAAGCAGAGCGGCATGCCGGTCGGCCGGCGCAAGGCGCTGTCGATCACGCTCTGCGTCACCGGCGTCGGTGGCTTCGTCGCCGTCGCCTCGTCGGTCGCGGTCGACAAGGAGATCACCGAGCCACAGCTCATCATCGTGCTCTGCATCCTCGCCGGGCTCGTCGCGCTGCTCGGCGTGCTCTTCGCGTTCGTGCGCCGCACAAAGTGGCGCAGCCTGTTTTACGTCGTCGCGGGCGGCGTCATGTACGGCTTTCTCGTCACCCTCGCGAAGGTCGTGCTTGCGCGCTGGCAGCAGGGCGACTACGGCTGGTACTTCCTCGCGTGCCTCGCCGGCGTCATTATCTCGCTGCTCGTCGGCGGCTATTTCGTCCAGACGGCGTATGCCTCGAGCTCGGCCGACCTCGTCATCGCGGGCCTCACGGTAATCGACCCGCTCGTGGCGGTGACGATCGGCATCGTCGTGCTCCGCGAAACCGAGGGCGCGAGCCTGCTCGTGAACATCCTGTTCGTCGCGCTGGGTGCCCTCGCGATCGTCGGCGTGCTGTTGCTGCAGCTGTCCCAATCGGATGACGAGGTTTCGGCGGTGCGCAACCACGCGCTCGGCCGTGGCAATTAGAATCGACTCTCAGCCTGCGCCGGATGCCCCACGAGCGCCAGTGCGTGCATGTGTTGGATGACAAAGGACTTCATGACTTCGCCGCTTCGACTGTTGATCGCCGCCGATACGTTTCCGCCCAACGTCAATGGCGCGGCAACGTTCACGCAGAACCTCGCGAGTGGCATGGCGGCACGCGGACTTGATGTTCACGTCGTGACTCCGGCCGCGTCGAAGCGACACGGCACCTGGTACGAGGAGTACGACGGGCAGCGCATCACGGTGCACCGCCTGCCGAGCGACCGCTGGTGGCCGCACGACTGGCTGCGCTATGTGAAGCCGTGGCGCGCTCGGGCACACATGCGTGAGGTACTCGACCGCGTTCAGCCCGACGTCATCCACTACCAGTCGGCCGTCGTGCTCGGCCGCGCGGCCGTACGCGAGGGCGCTTCCCGCGGCATCCGCATCATCGGCACGAACCACCTCATGCTCGAGAACATGCTCGAGCACACCCAGATTCCGAAGTTCCTGCAGGGCTGGGCCTCGGGCATCTGGTGGCGCGATGCGCACAAGACGTTTGCCGAGACGGCCGCGCTGACGACGCCCACGCGCCGCGCCGCCGACTTCCTTGAGCAGAACGGAAACCTCCATGACGTGCTCGCGATTTCCTGCGGTCTGCGCACCAGCAACTACACACCGAAGTTTCAAGCGAAGTCGCCTCGACGCATTCTCTTCGTGGGTCGGGTCACCGGCGAAAAGCAGATCGACGTACTGCTGCGGGCGTTCGCGAAGCTCGAGGGTGACGATCTCTTCTTCGACGTCGTGGGCACCGGTGACCAGCTCCAGCAGTTGCAGCGGCTCGCGAACGAGCTCGGCGTAGCCGAGCGCTCGAAGTTCCACGGCTATGTGACCGACCAAGAGCTCCGCAAGATCTACACCGAGGCGACGGTGTTTGCGATCGCGTCGATTGCGGAATTGCAGTCGATTGCGACGATGGAGGCCATGGCCTCCGGCCTGCCCGTCGTCGCGGCAAACTCGATGGCATTGCCGCACCTCGTCCACGATGGCGAAACCGGCTTGCTGTTCGAGCCCGGCAACGTCGAGGATGCTCGCGAGAAACTCCAGCGCGTGCTCGACCTCCCGCGCGCCCAGCGCGAGGCGCTCGGTCAGGGCGGGCTCATGAACGTCCAGGCGCACGACATTGACACGACGATGGAGCTATTCGAGCGCCTCTATCGCGGCGAGTCGGTGCAGTCGGTTGGTCGTGATTCGGTCAATGAGCAGGACCACTCGCTCGACGGCTTGCCGAAGCGCTAGCTCGTTCTGGTGCTGCTGCAGCTGCGCCGAGATGCACCCCACCGTGTTGATGGGTGGATCGTGGTGCGCGAAAAGTTGCTTGGCTCGAGGCACGCGCCGTGAGCTAGCTGTACTTCCCCGGCAGGTTGTGAACGGCTGAGGTAGCGAAGACCTCCGGGCAGGATGTGGGTAACCACACTCACCATCCTGACCACGGACGTGTTCTATGTCCCACGCTAACGCGCCGTTGACTCCAGAAGGGCGTCGTCGCCTGGTTGCGCTCGTCATTGACCAGGGTTGGTCGCTCCGACGCGCCGAGGAACGGTTCCAATGCTCACCAGCGACCGCGAAACGGTGGGTCGACCAGTATCGGGCCGGGGAACCACTCACCGACCGCAGCTCAAAGCCGACCACGTCACCGACCGGCTGCCGACCAAAACCGAGCACCGGATCGTCGCCCTGCGGTTCACCCGTCGGTGGGGCCCGCACCGGATCGCGTACCACCTCCAGCTACACCGCTCCACGGTCGGGCGGGTCCTCGCCCGCTACGACATGCCCAAACTCGCGAACCTCGACCACGCCACCGGACTGGCGGTGCGTAAGCCGAAGCGGACCCGGTACGGGTTCGCCGCCCCGGGCCAGCTCGTTCACGTCGATATCAAGAAACAAGGCAGGATCCCTGATGGTGGCGGGTGGCGCGCCCACGGGCGCGGATCCGCACAGGCCCGCGCCGCGGCTGTTGTCCGCGACAACGCGGCACGAGCCGGCGCGGCCGGCTCGCGCGGCTACCGGTATCTGCACCACGCCGTTGACGACCACTCACGGGTCGCGTACTCGGAGATCCTCGATGACGAGCGCAAGGAGGCCGCCGCGGGGTTCTGGACCCGCGCGAACGCGTTCTTCGCGGGGCTTGGTGTGACGGTCACCGCGGTGATGACGGATAACGGGTCCTGCTACCGCTCCCACGCGTTCGCTGACGCGTCGGGCGACACGGTGCAACACAGATGGACCCGTCCCTACCGGCCCCAGACCAACGGCAAGGTCGAGCGCTTCAACCGCACCCTCGCGACGGAATGGGCCTACGCGAAGCCCTACGCGAATGAGGCCGAGCGCACCGCGGCTTACGAGGCCTGGCTGCATCACTACAATCACCACCGACCCCACATCGGGATCGGCGGCCAAGCCCCCTCAGCACGCGTTCACAACGTCACGGGGAAGTACAGCTAGGGCGCAATGCCCTCGCCCACGCTCTTGAACTTTGCCGCACCCGATAAATACAACTAGTATCTATGTTGTGCACGAATCGAAGACGGCAGCGAAGAATGTCCAGTCCGCAGCGAATGCGGCCTACGTCCACCTGAAGGCGGCAATCCTCGACGGGGAACTCCCCGGCGGCACGATGGTCAGCGAGGGCGCGATCGCGGAGCAGCTCGGCCTGAGCCGGACGCCGATCCGCGAGGCCTTCCTCCGCCTGCAGACAGAGGGGTGGATGCGCCTGTACCCGAAGCGGGGTGCGCTCGTGATCGAAGTCCATCCGCACGAACTAGAAGACATTCTCGAAGCTCGTGCGCTTATCGAAGCCACTGCGGTTCGCCGTTTCGAGAGCAATGGCGCACTCCTTGCGAACCTGCGTAGCGAGTTGCTCGAGCAGATTGAATTGCAACGGATCGCGCACGAGAGCGGCGACCTCGGCGCATTCACCGCCGCGGACGCCGCCTTCCACTGGCTGATCGTGAAGGCGGGCGGCAACGCTCTGCTCACTGACTTCTTCGCCACCTTGCGCGACCGTCAGCAGCGCATGACGGCGCGATCACTGTGGCGGCGAGATGATATTGCCGCCACGGTCATTGCCGAGCATGAACGATTGACCGAGCTGATTACCCTGGGCGACCCCGATGAATTCGCTGCCACTCTCGACGCGCACGTCCGCGGAACGCACCGCCAGCTGCTCCTGCTGAATCCTGCCGGTTCGGCCTCACACGGAAGCGATCTCTCGTGAGGATCGCCGCAGCCCCGGCGCCAAGTCGATCCCGCCGAGGCATCGCCCCGTGGAAGCGCGTCAGCTTTGGTTTGTTCGCTGTTGCATGGGGAGGGAACGAGTTCACTCCGCTGTTGGTCATGTACCGGCACCTGAACCACATGGACTCCCTCACCGTGAACATCCTGTTGGGGGCCTATGTCATCGGCATCGTTCCGGCGCTGCTGCTGGGGGGCCCGCTCTCGGACCGCTTCGGACGGCGACCCTTGTTCGTACCGGCACCGCTCATCGCGATCCTCGGGAGTTCGCTGCTGGCCGTCGGTACTTCTGGTGCGCCGTTATTATTCCTCGGGCGCGTGTGCTCTGGTGTAGCGCTCGGTCTGGTCATGGCAGTTGGGACGAGTTGGCTAAAGGAGTTGTCCCAGGCACCCTTTGACGCCAGCGCCCGCGAGGGCCAGGGTGCGGCCCGTGCGGCGCTTGCGCTGACGACCGGTTTCGGGCTCGGAGCTGGAATCGCCGCGGCATTGGCTCAGTTCGGCCCGATCCCGACCGCGCTGCCCTATCTGGTCCACATCGGCATCACACTCGCCTCGTTCTTCGTGTTGTTGGGCGCACCCGAGTCCCGCGCGCGATCACACAGCGACACTCCGCTGCTCAAGGACCTCGAGATTCCCTCGGCCAAGCATCGCCGGTTCCTCTTGGTCGTGGCACCAATGGCGCCATGGGTGTTCGGAACTGCCGCGAGCGCCTATGCGATCCTGCCGGGACTCATGATGTCGCAGGCACCGGGGTTCGAGATCGGCATGTCCGGCTTGCTCTGCGTTGTCGCCCTCGGATGTGGAGTCGCAGTGCAGAGGTTGGCATCAGTGATTGACTCGCCGCAATCGGCCCGCGGCATCGGCGTCGCGCTCGTGGTGACCGTGCCGGGGATGCTCCTCGCGGCCGGGGCGGCGGGGCTCGATTCGCTGCCCTGGGCATTCGCGGCGGCGGCCGTGCTCGGCTCGGCCTATGGTCTACTCCTGGTGGGTGGCCTCCGGGAAATTCAGCGGATCGCCGGACCAGACGATCTGGCAGGACTGACCGCGGTGTTCTATTCGCTGACGTATCTCGGGTTCTTCATCCCGATGATCCTCTCGGTGCTCGGGGCCTGGCTGAACTACACCGAGATGTTCCTCACGGGCGCGGTGATCGCATTGCTGAGCGTGGGCGTGATCACCTTCAGCTGGCGCAAACACCTGCCGGAATACTGACCGATCACACGACAGACACAGTCGAGCCGGGCACATACCCGGATCGACTGCGTCTTCGGTCGGGCTCGTCGCGCCGACCGTTCGAGGGCTTAGTTGTAGAGCATCCCGCCATCGACGAGCAGCACCTGACCGGTGACGTAGTCGGCCTTCGGGCTGGCGAAGAACGACACGACGCCGGCAACGTCCTCGGGTGTCTCGATGCGTCCGAGCATGATCGACTCGACGTTCTCCTTGAGGTTCTCACCACGAGGCTTGCCGTTGATCTCAGAGAGCCTTTCGTCGATCAAGTCCCACATACCGGTGCCAACGATGCCCGGAGCGTAGGCATTGACGGTGATGCCGCGCGGCGCCAGTTCCTGCGCCGCCACCTGCGTGATGCCGCGAACCGCGAACTTTGACGCGGAGTAGGCGCCAAGGATCGGGAAGCCTTTGACGGCGGCGATCGACGCGGCGGAGACGATCTTGCCCTTCTTGTCGAGCTCGGCGAACTTGGCAGCGGCAGCCTGAATGCCAAACACGACGCTGTTGACGTTGATCGAGAAGATCTTGTTCAGATCTTCCTCGGAGATCTCCTCGATCGGCTTGACCTGCGCGATACCGGCATTGTTGACGATCACATCGAAGCTTCCGAGCTGCTCTGCCGCAGCGTCGACCGCGGCGACGATGTCGTCCTTCTTCGAAACGTCCGTGGCGACGAAGATCGCCTTGCGTCCGAGGGCTTCGATCTCTTTGACGACGAGGCGGGCCTTTTCCTCCTGGAACGCGAGATCCGCGACGGCGATGTCGTAACCGTCGGAAGCAAGCTGCAGCGCGATTCCGCGACCAATACCCTGACCGGCGCCGGTGACGAGTGCGACCTTAATAGAGTCCATCTTGTGTATGCCTTCTCATATCAATCGATGAGCGGGGTGTCCGCACAGTGAAATACGAGGGGACAAGCGAGGATCTCACCTGGATGCCTCCTCGCGTCTTCAGTTTAGAACCCCTCATCGAACTCGGCCGCTCAGCTTGATCAGAATCGTGTGACCCGGCTCGCGCGTTTGCACTACTCATCGGCGGCTGGACGAGGCGTCAGTTCCCTGGCGCAGCAGAAGACTGCTCGATCGCTTGTTCTAAGCGCTCGAGCTTTCCCTCGAGCTCTCCCGTATAGCCGGGCCGGATGTCCGCCTTGATCACCAGCGACACGCGTGAGCCGAATGGCGCGACCGCCTCGGTCGCGCGCCGCACAACGTCGAAGACTTCGTCCCAAGTGCCTTCGATCTCGGTGAACATGCTGCTCGTCCTGTTCGGCAGACCGGAGTCACGAACCACCGTGACGGCCGCGGCGACGGCATCATGCACGGAACCATCCGCCCGGCCCGTACCGGACGGCGCTACCGAAAACGCGACAATCATCATGTTCCTTTCATTGGCTGCAACAATTCGAACAGTTGCCGCAGCTGACAATACCGAGGTACATCGAATCGTTTCGGTGCGCCTGCCGATTTTGCCTCGCTCGCCACGGACGCAACGCCGCTCGCGCCTCAGGCAGGGGCGGCGATGAGCGCCGGAGCGCGATGCCGCGGCGTCACCTCGCAACAACATGTGCTGCAATCAGTGATGCTCGGCGGACTGCGCACGGCACAATAGAGTTATGACATCGCCCATCGTCGATCGCAGCCAACTTCCGAACGCAGGGCGGGTGGTCGTCAAGATCGGCTCGTCGTCGCTCACGCGAGCGGATGGTCGCCTCAATGTTCCCGCGCTGCGGAAGCTTGTCGACGTGCTCGCCGAGCAGTCGCTCGCGGGCAAGCAGGTCGTGCTCGTGAGCTCGGGTGCGATCGCCGCCGGGTTCATGCCACTCGGCTATGACGTGCGGCCGAGCGACGTCGCGGGCGCCCAGGCCGCCGCGGCCGTGGGACAGAGCGTGCTCATGGCGCAGTACACGGATGCCTTCAGCGCGTACGAGATCACGGTTGGGCAGGTTCTCATGACCGCTGCTGATACCCTGCGGCGAGACCGCTATCAGCACGTCGCGCAGGCCTTCGAGCGCCTGCTTGAGCTCGGCGCGGTGCCCGTCGTCAATGAGAACGACGCGCTCGCCACGAGCGAGCTGCGCTTCGGTGACAACGACCGACTCGCGGCGCTGGTCGCCCAGCTCGTACAAGCCGATGCGCTCATCCTGCTCACCGACGTCAACGGGCTCTATGACGCGCCCCCGAAGCAGCCGGGCGCCCGCCGCATCGCGACGGTCGAGCGCATGGATGATGTTGCCGGGGTCGAAGTGACCGGCCGTGGTTCGGCGTTCGGCACGGGCGGCATGGTGACGAAACTCCAGTCGGCCGAGATGGCGACCACCACCGGCATCCCCGTCATGCTCACGAGCGCGCCGAACGTTCGCGCCGCGTTCGAGGGCATGGATGTGGGTACCTGGTTCGTGCCGACCTCCGGTCGATCGCGCCGCCGCAAGGTCTGGCTCGAGCACGCTGCGCAGATGTACGGCCGGCTCGTCGTCGACGCGGGCGCCGAGCGCGCCCTGCGCGACCGGGGCGCATCCCTGCTCGCCGCCGGTATCCGTTCGGTGCACGGCGAGTTTGCCGCGGGCGACCCGGTCGAGATCGTGAATGAGGCCGGCGAGGCGATTGCCCATGGCATCTCGAACTTCGACTCGAGTGAACTGCCGCAGATGCTCGGCCGCAGCACCGACGAGATGCGGGCGAGCCTCGGCGACGACTTCGTGCGCTCGGTGGTGCACCGCGACGAGCTCACGCTCGTGAGCCCGACCGTGACCGACATCGTCACGGGCCGCGTGACGGAGTCGGGCATTCCGGTGCTCGACTAGGGATGCTCGGCGCGATCTAGACTGGTGGGTATGACCGAAACGGCTGCCTCCACGATCAACGCTGACACGGTGCGCGCGGTGCGCGAGATCGCTCAGCGCGCCAAGACCGCGTCGATTCAGCTGTCGCGCGCATCGAGCGGCTCGAAGAACGACATGCTGCTCTCGATCGCGTCGGCGCTCGAGTCGGCGGCGACCGAGATTGTTGCCGCGAACGACGATGACATGGCGCGTGGTCGCGAACGTGGCATGAGCGATGGCCTGCTCGACCGCCTTCAGCTCACCAAGGAACGCGTCGCGACCATCGCGGAGGCGCTGCGCGACGTCGCTGACCTGCCCGACCCGGTCGGCGAGGTCGTGCGCGGTTCGACCCTCGAGAACGGCCTGCGCCTGCGCCAGCTTCGCGTGCCAATGGGCGTCGTGGGCATGATCTACGAGGCTCGCCCGAACGTAACGGTGGATGCGGCTGGCCTGGCCCTGAAGTCGGGGAATGCCGTGATTCTGCGCGGCGGCTCGGCCGCGCTGTCGACGAACCGCGCCATCGTGCAGGTGATGCAGGATGCGCTCGTCGCCGAGGGCTACTCGGCCGACCTCGTGCAGACCATCGACGAATACGGCCGCGAGGGCGGCGTCGCGCTGATGCAGGCGCGGGGCCTCGTCGACCTGCTCGTGCCCCGCGGCGGTGCCGCGCTCATCCAGACCGTCGTGCTCGAGTCGAAGGTGCCAGTCATCGAGACCGGAACCGGAAATGTGCACATCTACGTCGACGAGTCGGCCGACATCGAGAAGGCCCTGCCGATCATCCTCAACGCGAAGACACAGCGCGTCGGCGTCTGCAATGCGGTTGAAACGCTGCTCGTGCACGAGGGCATCGCCGACAAGTTCGTGCCGCTCGTCACCGCTGCGCTTACCGAGCAGGGAGTGATCGTGCACGCCGACGACGTCACCCAGCAACTCTCGGCAAACTCGACCACTACGGCGGCGACCGACGCCGACTGGGAGACCGAGTACCTTTCGCTCGACATCGCGGCGAAGGTTGTGCCGTCGATCGACACCGCGATTGAACACATCCGCCGCTACACGACGGGTCACACCGAGGTGATCGTCACCGAGTCGCTCGCGGCCGCGAACCAGTTCACCGACGAGGTCGACGCGGCCGTCGTGATGGTCAACGCCTCGTCGCGCTTTACCGACGGCGCGGAGTTTGGCCTCGGCGCCGAGCTCGGCATCTCGACGCAGAAGTTGCACGCGCGCGGTCCCATGGGCCTCGCCGAGCTCACCACCACGAAGTGGATTGTCGAGGGCAACGGGCAGGTGCGGCCGTAGCCTGAGTCGTTCGCGCTGTCGAAGCCCCTACAGCGCGATCGTCGATTCTTCTAGAAAGTCGCGCGACGTGCACGCGCCGCGAACGCGTCCAGGGCGTCGAGCACTCCGTCGGCCTGCCAATGCCGGTTTCGCCTGCCCTCATCCCTCCGCCGTACGACGCCAGCCGCCTCGAGGTGGGGGAGCGCACTATTTGCCGCAACATTGCTTACACCGAGGCGGCTTGCAAGGTACTGCACGGTGACCACTGGCTGCTCGATCAAGACGTCAAGAGCTCGACGCGCGGTAGAACCACGACGCGCATCAAGCACTGCCTCCCAATTCGCCCGAACCTCACCGAGGTCATCCACGAGCCGCTTTGCATTCGCGATCGCTGCGAACGAAGACGCGGTGAAGACTCGAACAATCGGCACCACATCGCCTTCTCGGTACGACGTGAGCGCTCGGAAGTAGTCCTCCGGCTCAGAGAGGAGGCCAGCAGAGATCGGCACGGTGACCTGCTGTGTTGTGCCACTCGAGCGCAACATCGCGTGTGCAAGTGCGCGACCGGTGCGACCATTGCCGTCGGGGAACGGGTGGATGGTCTCGAATTGGGCATGCGCAATGGCGATCTGCGGCAGCACGTCAAGGTCATCTCGTCGCGCAAACGTAAGCAGGTCCTCCATGAGCTCTGGTACCCGGCCAGGCACCGGACCCACGTGGGCAGCTGTGTGTGGAGTTGAGCCCCCAACCCACACTGGCACGTTGCGGAACTGTCCGACGATTTCAGGATCACGTCGTTCGAGCATGACCCGGTGCATAGCGATCACGGCCGCGGCGTCGAGTTCGTCGGCCAGCGAAACTGCCGTTTCCATCGCACTCGTATTCGCAACGACGAGTTGCGCGTTCGCGGATCGAGCCTCGCCCAGATGGGCAAGCGCAACTTGCTTCGCACTCGCAGTGAGCTGTTCGACTTCGGAACTCGCCGAGCTTTCCGCGCGTAAGAGAATGGACGCGAATGGTGCGTGAAGGGTGCCGACTTCGGCGTCGAACCGGGTGAGAGCGGCATATGCATCACTCGCCTCGACTCGAACGGTGTCGGGCAAATTGGGTGTAAGGCCGGCGATACGGGGAGGCACGCTCGCAGCAAACGGCTCTCTCGATGCTCGGTGCGATCTGTTCCAGCTGAGGTCGCTTGGGTCGTGATCCCAAGGAACCGGTTCAGTCGTGGCGGCAGGCCAGGCAGCGCCCGAGTTGTCCGCCTCGGGGATAACCGCCTTCATCAGCCGAGCGTCGGCGCTAGGCGCATCGCCTCGATACCGCCCGGTCGCCATCGGCGAGGCCTCGTCGAGACCCATGTCGTCAACCTTTCGCGTCGTGGCTCGGATCACAACCTTTACCAACCCTGCCGTATAATTAATGTTACGCAGTAACCTTAATTAAGAGTGAGAGTAAGTAAAGGTTGCGATGCTCTTGACGTGATTCAAGACACACGTAACCGCGCGGGAATTTGGTGGGGCGAACGGGACTTGAACCCGTGACCGATGGATTATGAGTCCACTGCTCTAACCAGCTGAGCTATCGCCCCGCAACCTGAGCAATTCTAGCGACGATCTGCCGATTGTTTGCATTCGCGAAGATTCGCTTCGCGTTCACCCGCAACTGGCTACGCTCAGATGCGTGAAGGCCTTCGATACGCTCACCGTTGCCCCCGTCCTCCCCGAAAAGCTGCAGCCGCTGCGCACGTTGGCGATGAACCTCCGCTGGTCGTGGCGCGAGCAGACTCACCAGTTGTTCAAGTCGATCGACCCGCAGCTGTGGAGCGCAACCGGCCACAACCCCATCACGCTGCTCCAGCGCCTCTCGGCCGAGCGCGTGGCCGGGCTCGAGGCCGACGCCGACTTCCTCCAGCGCCTGCAGTTCGAGATTGACGAGCTCGACGGCTACCTCGGCGTCGAGCGCTGGTTCGAGCGCACCACTCGTGGCAGCGAGGACGCGGCGACGAGCATCGCCTACTTCTCGATGGAGTTCGGCGTGCACCAGTCGCTGCCGATCTACTCGGGCGGCCTCGGCGTCCTCGCCGGCGACCATCTCAAGTCGGCCTCCGACCTCGGCGTGCCGCTTATCGGCATCGGCCTGCTCTACACCTACGGCTACTTCAGCCAGTCGCTGAGCCGCGAGGGCTGGCAGCAGGAAGGCTACGAGCGCCACAACCCGGCCGACCTCGCGGTCACGCCGGTGCTCGACGAGACGGGCGAGCAGCTGCGCATCTCGGTGAATTTCCCGGATGAGCGCGAGGTGCGCGCCATCGTCTGGCGGGCCGCGATCGGCCGCATCACGCTGCTGCTGCTCGACACGAACCTGCCCGAGAACCCCGAGGACTACCGGGTCATCACCGACCGTCTCTACGGCGGCGACGCCGAGCACCGCATCAAGCAGGAGCTCGTGCTCGGCGTTGGGGGTGTGCGCGCAGTGCAGCGCTTCTGCGAGGTCAGCGGTCTCGCGCAGCCCGACGTGTTCCACATGAACGAGGGCCACGCCGGCTTCCTCGGCATCGAGCGCATCGGCCAGCTCATCTCGGCGGGGGAGTCGTTCGAGACCGCCCTCGCGACCGTGCGCGCATCCACGCTCTTCACGACCCACACGCCGGTGCCCGCGGGCATCGACCGCTTTGACATGCACCTCGCCCAGCGCTACCTGCAGCCGCAGGCCGACGGCACCTCGCGTCTCGCGGCCGGCGTGCCCGTCGCCCGAGTGCTCGAGCTCGGCGGCGAGGACGACCCGCAGCGCTTCAACATGGCGCACCTCGGCCTGCGTCTCGCGCAGTACGCGAACGGCGTCGCGAAGTTGCACGGCGCCGTCTCACGCGAGATGTTCAAGGACCTCTACCCGAACTTCGACGTCGCCGAGGTGCCCATCACCTCGATCACGAACGGCGTGCACGTGCCGACCTGGACTCGCGGCCCGATCAAGTCGGTCATCAACTCGATGGCCGGCGGGCGCGATGTCGCGACGGCCGATCGATGGCAGAACGCGGATGCGGTGGGCTCGGCCGAGCTCTGGCGCATCCGCAACGAACTCCGTCGCGAGCTCGTCGAGCGCGCGCGTGGACTCTCACTCGAGTCGTGGGAGGAGCGCGGCGCGCAGGAGGCCGAGCTCGGCTGGACCAAGAACATCCTCAACCCGGATGCGCTCACGATCGGCTTCGCCCGTCGAGTCTCGACGTACAAGCGCCTCACACTCATGCTGCAGCAGCCCGAGCGACTCCGCCACATCCTGCTCAACGAGGAACGCCCCGTGCAGTTCGTCATCGCGGGCAAGGCGCACCCAGCCGACATGGGCGGCAAGCAGCTCCTGCAGCAGCTCGTGCAGTTCGCCGACGACGCGGGCGTGCGCGACCGCATCGTATTCATTCCCGACTACAACATCTCGCTCGGCAAGTTCCTCGTCGCGGGCTCGGACATCTGGCTGAACAACCCGATCCGCCCGCAGGAGGCCTCGGGCACCTCGGGCATGAAGGCGGTCATGAACGGCTGTCTCACCATGTCGATCTCGGACGGCTGGTGGGACGAGATCGCCGACGACGAGCTTGGCTGGACGATCCCAACCGTGTCGAACGCGGATGCGCACCAACGCGACGCGTGGGAAGCCCAGGCACTCTACGACATCCTCGAACACGAGATCGTGCCGCTGTTCTACGACCGCGACGCCCAGGGCATCCCCCAGGCCTGGGTCGACAAGGTTCGCCGCTCGATGTCGCAGGTCGGCCCGAAGGTGGCCGCCGAGCGCATGGTGCGCGACTACGTCGAGCAGCTCTACCTGCCGGCCGGCCGCACCGCCCGCATCGCCGCTGACCTCGACCGCTGCCGTGGCTTCGCCGACTGGCAGCAGCGCGTCATCGCCGGTTGGAACGGCGTCGCGGTGACCGAGGTGCGCAACGAGGTCGGCAACCCTACCGCCGGCGAGGATGCGCGCATCTCGGCGCGCGTCGACCTCGGCTCGCTGTCGCCCGAGGATGTCCTGGTGGAGGGCGTTGCCGGCCGCGTTGGCGAGTTTGGCGAGCTCGACAACCCGGTGCGGATTCCGATGGTGCCGCTCGGCGAGGGCCGCTACGAGGTCGCGGTTCGCACAAACGAAACCGGCGAATTCGGCTACACGGTGCGCGTTGTGCCGAACCACGAACTGCTTCGTTCGCCCGCAGAAATGGGGCTCGTTCGATTCCCCGGATAATCGGGTTCCAACACGCCGTGCGGCTAAATCACAGGGTTGTAATTCCCCGATAAAGTCGGGCATAATTCCTGTGACGACAGTCGAATTGAATATCGGCGGGCAGCATGCCTGAGTCACGAATGGTCGTAGGGGAAGACGCACCACACGTGAAACAGGAGGACAACATGGCTGCACCAACAACTCAGGGTGTGCTCTACGTACACTCCGCACCGCGCGCGCTTTGCCAACACGTTGAGTGGGGGCTTGGCCGGGCGATCGGCGAGCCCACTAACTTGCCGTGGATTCCACAGCCGGTGATTCCGGGCTCGGTTCGCGCGGAGTTTGCGTGGCGCGGTACGCCCGGTACTGCCGCGGCAATCGCGTCGCAGCTGCGCGGGTGGGAGCATCTGCGGTTCGAGGTGACCGAGGACCCGAGCGCGAACAACGACGGCGGCCGCTGGATGCATACGCCCGGCCTCGGCATCTTCTTCGCGCAGGTCGACATGTCGGGCAACATGGTCGTGCCGGAAGACCGCATTCGCTACGCGATGGAGATCGCAGGCGGCAACGCGACCGAGCTGCACCGCGAACTCTCGCTCGCGCTCGGCCAGGCCTGGGACGACGAACTCGAGCCCTTCCGCACCGCTGGTGACGAGAGCCCGGTCGTCTGGATGCACCGCGTCGGCTAACATCGGCGGGTGGATTCCAGCGCTGTCTTCGGCTACCTGACCATCCTCATCGCGTGGGGAGTGGTCATGCTCGGCCTCGCCCTGTGGTCGCGCGCGGCGGCTTCCGGGCTTCCCAAGTACCGCATCGCCGAGTATGTGCCGCCCGAAGGCGACGTCATCACGCACGGCCTCCTCACGCGTGCCGATCGTCGCCTGATTGGCGCCGCGATCGTCGGCCTCGCCGTTAAGGGGCGAGTGCGAGTGCTCGCGCCGAGCGGCGACAGGGGCCCAGTCGCGCTCGAGGCAGTGCTCGGCAAGGGCCTCACGACGCAAGAGCGGATGCTGCTCGACTGCTTTCGGCCGACGCGCCCGACCCCTCGTCAACAGCGTCGCTACGGCGAGGGTCTCGCCGAAATTGGCATCGCCGCCAGCAGCGGCGAGCAGCTCCCCGACATCTATTTCCTCAAGGGTAGGGGCGCCGACCGTCGGTATCAGCGCCGCCAGCTCGCACACTACTTCGACAATGCGCGCCAGGCGCTCAAGGATGCGGGGCTCGCGAAGCGCACGCAAAATGGCTTCTTCCTCGGCACGCTCTCGCTGCTATTCCTAGTCAGCTTCGCCGTGCTCGCCCTGCTCATTTTTGGAGCCATCTTGAATGGCGCCTGGTGGTTTGTGATTGTCGCGCCGCTATTCCTCGTCGGCTATTTCTTCATTCTTTTTCTTGCCGCCCCGCCCATTCTTCGCTTTACCGACGCCGGCAAAGAACTCCGCACCAGACTTTCGGGGCTTCGCGAATACGTTCGCCTTGGCGAACAGGAGCGACTCCGGTTCACGCAGACCCCGCAGACGGCGCTCCGCGATCCGGCGGGCACGCTCACGCCCGCGGGTCGCGCGCTCGGCCTTCAGGCCGTGCCACAGGCACGTAGCGCGGCCGAACAGTTCCAGCTCGACCAGATCATCCTCACCGAAGAGCTGCTGCCGTACGCTGTGCTGTTCGGTCAGGAACGTCAATGGGCGAATGAGTTTGCGCACTTCGACGCCGCGGGTATCCGCGCGCAGAACCTCGAGGCCGTCAGCACCACGATGGAGGGCATCGTCATTGTGATGGAGGTGCTCTCGATCATCGGGCAGGTGCTTCGCGTCATCGGGGCGATCGCCTCGTTCAGCGGACGCGTCGACTAGGGGCGAGCGCTGCCTCGCACCCGCCGAGACAACAATGGCCGGGGCCCATTTGGGCCCCGGCCATTGTTGCTGTACCGCGTTACGCGTACTTGCGCAGCGCGAGCACAGCGTTGTGGCCGCCGAAACCGAACGAAGTCGAGATAGCGAGCGCGCCGGGGGCGATCTCAACCTCCCGAGCCGAGGTCACCACGTCGAGCGGGATCTCCTCGTCAAGGTTCTCGATGTTGATGGTCGGGGGCAGCACGTTGTTGTGCAGCGCGAGCGCCGTGAACATCGCCTCGATCGCGCCAGCGCCACCGAGCAGGTGACCGGTCGAACCCTTCGTCGCCGAAACCGGCACCGAGTGGATGTGGTCGCCCAGCACTCGCTTGAACGCGTTGTACTCGGCGATGTCGCCGACGGGGGTCGAGGTGGCGTGTGCGTTGATGTGCACGACCTCCTCGGGCGAGGCGCCGGCAATCTTGAGCGCCTCTTCGACGGCTCGGGCAGCACCCTCACCCTCGGGCTCGGGCGCGGTGATGTGGTAGGCGTCGGCGGTCACGCCGCCGCCCGCCACCTCGGCGTAGATCTTGGCGCCACGGGCGAGCGCGTGCTCTTCGGTCTCGAGCACGAGCGCGGCCGCGCCCTCGCCGAGCACAAAGCCGTCGCGGTCGCGGTCGTACGGCCGCGAGGCATGCTCCGGGTCGTCATTGCGCTTCGAGAGGGCCTGCATTGCGGCGAACGCGGCGATCGGCAGCGGGTGCACCGCCGCCTCCGAACCGCCGGCGATGACCACATCGGCAAGCCCGGCCTGCAGGTGGTCATACGCGTTGATGACCGACTCGGTGCTCGAGGCACAGGCTGACACGACGGTGCGGATGCCTGCGCGGGCTTCGAGATCCATACCGATCGCGGCCCCGGGTCCGTTCGGCATGAGCATGGGAACGGTCAGGGGGAGCACGCGGCGGGCACCGCGCTCGCGCAGGGTGTCCCAGGCGTCGAGCAGGGTCCAGACACCACCGATGCCGGTTGCCCAGTCGACGAGGAGCCGCTCCGGCTCGATCGCACCCTTCTCGAGACCCGCGTCGGCGAAGGCCTCACGGCCCGCAATGAGCGCGTATTGGCTCGACGGGTCAAGCCGCTTGGCCTGCACGCGACCAAGGATCTCATTCGGAGACTCCTTGACCGTCGCGGCGAACGTCACCGGCAGGTCGATCTCGTACTTCTGCGTGGTCTCGGCGGGCAATGTGCGTGCGCCGGACTCGCCGCGCAGCAGTGCCTCCCAGGTGCCAGGTGCATCCGTCGCCAGCGGCGTGAACGCACCGATACCCGTGATCACGATCTTTTTCGTCATGAACGTAGCTTTTCCTCGAGGGGACAGGGCCAGTGGGGTGGAACGAACCGTGGTGGCCGCGCGAAGTTGAGGCGGCCACCACGGGCTCGCTAGGCCTCCTGGGCCTTGGCGATGAAGTCGACCGCGTCCTGCACGGTCTTGAGGTTCTCAACCTCGGCGTCGGGAATCTCCACGTCGAACTTCGACTCGGCGTTGACCACGATGGTCATCATCGAGATCGAGTCGATGTCGAGGTCGTCGGTGAACGACTTGTCGCCGGTCACGGTGTCAGCCGCGATGCCCGTCTCTTCGTTCACGAGCTCGGCGAGGCCGGCCAGGATCTCTTCGTTCGAAAGTGCCATGGTGTTTCTCCTTGTTATGGGTGGTTGGGCGGAATAGGGGTCTGGGTGAGCTTGGGGCCAGCTATGGCAGGCGAACGACCTGCGCCGCGTACGCGAGGCCGGCGCCGAAGCCAATCTGCAGCGCGAGGCCGCCCGAAAGCTCGGGGTGCTCCTCAAGCAGGCGGTGCGTCGCGAGCGGGATTGAGGCGGCCGAGGTGTTGCCCATCGTCTCGATGTCACGGGCAATCGCCACGGTCTCGGGCACGCCGAGCTGCTTCGCGAACTCGTCGATGATGCGCATGTTGGCCTGGTGCGGAATGAACGCGGCGAGGTCGTCGACCGTGATGCCGGCGCGGTCGAGTGCCTCACGTGCGGCCTTGGCCATCTCCCACACGGCCCAGCGGAACACGGCCTTGCCGTCCTGGCGCAGGGTCGGCCACTCGGCCTCGCCGCGGCGGTAGTCCTGCAGGGGGCTACTCATCGAGACGGCGTCCCACTTGCTGCCGTCGGAGCCGATGACCGACTCGGCGATGCCAGGCTCGTCGGCGGGGCCGATGAGGGCCGCGCCGGCGCCGTCGCCGAGCAGGAACGAAATGGACCGGTCGGTGGGGGAGATGACGTCGGAGAGCTTCTCGGCACCCACGACGAGCACGTACTCGGCCACACCGGCACGGATGAGCGCATCGGCCTGGGTGACCGCGTAGCAGTACCCGGCGCAACCGGCCGAAACGTCGTAGGCCGCGGCTGGCGTGGCACCGAGGCCATCGGCGATGCGCGTGGCGGCCGCGGGCGTCTGCATGACGTTGGTAATGGTGGCGACGATGACGGCACCAATCCTGCTCGGCTCGATGCCTGCTTTTTCGATCGCCTCTCGTCCCGCGCTGACGCCCATGTCGATGACGTCAACGTCGTCGCTCGCGCGCTGGCGCGAGATGATGCCGGTGCGCTGACGGATCCACTCATCAGAAGAGTTGATCGGACCAGCGATGTCGTCGTTCGTGACCGTCAGCTCGCCGCGGTACGCACCGATGCTGTGGATTCGGGTGAACTGAGGGCCAGTTGCCTGACGGAGTTTCGGGCTCATGCTGCATCCTCTTCGGCCAGTGCGGCGACCACCGCATCGATGTCTTCGGGAACGTTGACGGCAATGCCGGTCGTACCCTTCATGCCACGCTTCGCAAGGCCGACGAGCGTGCCGGCGGGCGCGGCCTCGACGAGCGTCACGTGCCCGGCGTCAATGAATGCTGCCATGCAGGCATCCCAGTGCACGGGGCGGTGCACCTGGTCGATAAGCAGCTCGAGGTAGCGGCTGCCCGAATCAACGCGCGAGCCGTCGAAGTTCGTGTAGAGGCCCAGCTTCGGGTCGCGCACCGAGAACTCGCTGGCCGACGCCGCGAGCTGCTCGTGCGCATCGGCCATATACCGCGTGTGGAACGCACCGGCGACCTTGAGCGGAATCACGCGCGTGCCCTTCGCGGGCTCGGCGCGCAGCTGCTCGAGCGCATCCGGGTCGCCCGCGGCAACGATCTGCCCGGCGCCGTTGAAGTTCGCGGGCTCGAGCTCGAGCTCGGCGAGGCGAGCCAGCACCTCGTCCTCGGCGCCGCCGAGCACGGCCGACATGCCGGTCGTCTGCTTCGCGGCGTCCTCGGCCATGAGCGTCGCGCGACGCGAAACGAACGCGAGGGCGGTTGCGGCGTCGAACACCCCGGCGGCGTACGCTGCGGCGATCTCGCCCACCGAGTGGCCAGCCACCTCGACGCCCGAGAGATCGGCACCCGACGCCACCAGGGCATCCCAGGTCAGGATGCCGGCCGCGACGATGAGCGGCTGCGCGATCGCGGTGTCGCGGATCGTCTCAGCGTCAGACTCGGTGCCGTGGCGAACGAGGTCAACGCCGACCGCGTCGCTGAGCTGGGCGAGCGTGTCTCGGCGTTCGGGCGTCGCAAGCCAGGGACTGAGGAAGCCCGGCTTCTGCGACCCCTGACCGGGGAAGGTGATGATGGTCATATATCTGCGTTTCTTCGGGTATTCGAATGCGGGAAGTGGCTGCGGACCACGCTAGCGGGAACGCTTTGTCGGCTTCGGGGTGGCGCGCCCGTCATTAGAGTTTGAATCGGCGATACGGCCGAGGATCAGGGCAGATTGGAGGATCACGGCCTCGCGTGCGCCGGTCGCGTCCCAGCCAATGACCTCGCTAATGCGCTTGAGGCGGTAGCGCACGGTGTTCGGATGCACGAACAGCTCGCGGGCGGTGGCCTCGAGCGATCGACCGTTGTCGAGATAGCACCAGAGAGTCGTGAGGAGGTCGGACTGGTGGTCGGCCAGCGGTAGGTAGACGCGCTGCACGAGTGCTTGCCGCGCAAGCGGGTCGCCCGCGAGGGCGCGCTCGGGCAACAGATCGTCGGCGAGGATGGGCCGCTCACTACGTCGGTACGCGCCGGCCACCGAGAAGGCGGCAAGCGCGGCGCGGGCGCTCATCGCGGCCTTGACCACGTTGGGCACCTCGGGACCAAGCACGAGCCGGCCCTCGCCGAACCCACCTTCGAGCAACTGCGAAATCTCGAGGAAGCTGATCGGCGGCTCCTCGAACTCGTCGCTCGGCTTCGCCCGACCAATGACAAGCACGAGGCGGTTGCCCTGCACACCAACGAGGAGGTCGGTCTGGTTGTGCCGCGCCGTGCGACGCAATTGGTCGACCTCGAGCACCTTCGGGGTCGTGCCGACTAGCACGGCCACCTCACCATGGCCGCTCCAGCCGAGGGCGGCGATGCGGCTCGGCAGCTCGGAGTCGTGCTCCCCCGTGAGGATCGAGTCGACAACGAGCGCCTCGAGGCGCGCATCCCACAAGCCACGCTGTTCGGCGGCACGGGCATAGACCTCGGCCGCTGCGAAGGCCATGTCGCGCGAATACCGCAACACGCCCTCGCGGATCTGGGGTGAGGCGTTGGCAACTCGCTCCTCAAAAACGTCGACGACGACGTGGATGAGCTGCAGCGTCTGTTGCAGGCTCACCGAGCGCAGGAGCTCGCG
This sequence comes from Gulosibacter sediminis, assembly GCF_023370115.1. NCBI lineage: Bacteria > Bacillati > Actinomycetota > Actinomycetes > Micrococcales > Microbacteriaceae > Gulosibacter > Gulosibacter sp. ACHW.36C. The sequence goes on from NZ_CP097160.1 coordinate 1,313,424, forward strand.
CGGGGCCGTGTCGAACACGTCCCGCGCGACCCACGGCGCTCCGCCATCGTCCTCGAACCACGACACGATCGCGGAGATGCCCGACTGCGCCACCATGCCGACCGCGCTACGGCGGCCGGGCGGCATGTCAGAGAACCAGGGGAGCGTGAGCTCCATCCGGCGCAGCACCGTGGTGGCAAGGTCACCGGTGATGCTGCGCAGCCAGGCGATCTCGCGATCTTTGTCGTAGTTCGGCGTCATGAGGCGCGGGTGTGCTTCCTAGGCTTCGCCACCCGCCGAGCCGGACTCGCCGGCCGCCGGGTTATTGAGGTCGTAGCGGTCGATGGCCGTCTGCACGACGTTCGCGTCAACCTCGCCGCGGCGAGCGAGCTCCGAGAGCGTGCGGACCACGATCGAGTGTGCATCGATCTTGTAGAAGCGACGGGCGGCAGCACGGGTGTCCGAGATACCGAAGCCGTCGGCTCCGAGCGTCGCGTAGTCACCGGGGACGAACTCGCGCACCATGTCAGGCAGCTGGTGGTTGAAGTCGCTCACGCCGAGGAAGACACCCTCGGAGCTCTGTAGCTTGTCGCGGAGGTACGGGACGCGAGCTTCCTCGGACGGCTTGGTCCAGTTGTGCTCGTTTGCCTCGAGACCGTCGCGGCGCAGCTCCTGCCAGCTGGTGACTGACCAGACGTGGGCGCGGACGCCCCACTCCTCGGCGAGGATCTGCTGCGCGTGGAGCGCCCAAGGCACGGCCACGCCCGAGGCGAGGAGCTGGGCCTGCGGGCCCTGCTCGAGCTCGGGAGCGCGCAGGTAATAGATGCCCTTCACGACGCCCTCGACGTCGAGGTGTTCGGGCTCCGCCGGCTGCGCCATCGGCTCGTTGTACATCGTGATGTAGTACATGACGTCGGGGTCCGGGTGGTTTCCGCCGTACATGCGCTCGATACCGGCACGCATGATGTGACCGATCTCGTAGACGTAGGCGGGGTCGTACGACACGACGGCAGGGTTGGTGCTCGCGATGATGTGCGAGTGGCCATCCATGTGCTGCAGGCCCTCACCCGTGAGGGTGGTGCGGCCCGCCGTGGCGCCGAGAATGAAGCCGCGAGCGAGCGAGTCGCCTGCTGCCCAGAAACCGTCGCCCGTGCGCTGGAAGCCGAACATCGAGTAGAAGATGTACATCGGCACCATGAGTTCACCGTGCACCGAGTGCGAGGTGCCGACGGCGGTCATCGACGCGACCGCACCGGCCTCGTTAATGCCGACGTGCATGAGCTGACCCTGCGGCGACTCGCGGTAGGCGAGCAGCAGTTCGCGGTCGACCGCGGTGTATTGCTGGCCGTGCGGGTTGTAGATCTTCGCGGTCGGGAAGAACGCGTCGAGACCGAAGGTACGGGCCTCGTCGGGAATGATCGGCACGATGCGCTTGCCGAACTCGCCCGAACGCATGAGGTCCTTGAGCAGGCGCACGAAGCCCATCGTCGTCGCGACGGGCTGGTTGCCCGAGCCCTTCTTCGCGATCGCGTAGGTCTTCTCCTCGGGGAGGTCGATCTGCGTGTACTTCGAGCGACGCTCGGGCACGAAGCCACCGAGCTCGCGGCGTCGCTCGAGCATGTACTGCAGGGCCGGGTCGGAGTCATCCGGCTTGTAGTAGGGGATGCTGTAGAGGTCAGCCTCGAGGTCCTTGTCGGCGATCGGGATCTGCAGCGTGTCGCGGAACTTCTTCAGGTCTTCGAGCGTGAGCTTCTTCATCTGGTGGGTCGCGTTGCGGCCCTCGAAGTGCGTGCCGAGACCGTAGCCCTTGACGGTGTGCGCGAGGATGACCGTCGGCTGGCCCTTGTGCTCGAGCGCGGCCTTGTACGCGGCGTAGACCTTGCGGTAGTCGTGACCACCGCGCTTGAGGCCCCAAATGTCGTCGTCGCTGAGGTTCTCGACAAGCTTGAGGGCTTCGGGGTCGCGGCCAAAGAAGTTGTCGCGCACGTACTTGCCCGACTCAGCCTTGTAGGTTTGGAAGTCACCGTCGGGGGTTTCGTTCATGAGGCGCAGGAGCGCACCCTCGCTGTCGCGGGCGAGCAGGTCGTCCCACTCACGGCCCCAGACGACCTTGATGACGTTCCAGCCAGCGCCGCGGAAGAACGACTCGAGCTCCTGCACGATCTTGCCGTTACCGCGCACCGGGCCGTCGAGACGCTGCAGGTTGCAGTTCACGACGAAGGTGAGGTTGTCGAGCTCGTAGTTGGCCGCGATCTGCAGCTGGCCGCGCGACTCCGGCTCATCCATCTCGCCGTCGCCGAGGAACGCCCACACGTGCGACCCCGAGGCGTCCTTGATGCCGCGGTTGGTGAGGTACTTGTTGTACTGCGCCTGCCAGATCGCGTTCATCGGGCCAAGACCCATCGACACGGTCGGGAACTGCCAGAAGTCCGGCATGAGGCGCGGGTGCGGATACGAGCTCAGGCCGTTCGGGGCCTTCGAGGCCTCCTGACGGAAGCTGTTGAGGTTGTCTTCAGTGAGGCGACCCTCGAGGTAGGCGCGCGCGTAGTTACCGGGCGCAGCGTGACCCTGGAAGTAGACCTGGTCGGGGCCGGCCGGGTGGTCGTAGCTCTTGAAGAAGTGGTTGAGGCCGACCTCGTAGAGAGTCGACTGCGCCGCGTAGGACGAGATGTGGCCGCCGACGCCGATGTGCGCCTTCTGCGAATTCTGCACCGTGATGGCCGCGTTCCAGCGAATCCAGCGGCGGTAGGTGCGCTCGATCGACTCGTCACCGGGGAACTCCGGCTCATCTTCCGGCGCGATCGTGTTGATGTAGTCCGTCACCGGGTGCATCGGCACGCCCAGGTGCTGTTCGCGCGAGCGCTGGAGCAGCGCCAGCATGACCTCGCGGGCACGCTGATGGCCCCGTTCGCCAATTACCGCGTCGAGAGATTCTTTCCATTCCGCAGTTTCCTGCGGGTCGGTGTCGACGTAGTCCTCGGAATACGGGTCGGAGATGTGGAGTGCCACGTTGACCTCTTTCGTTGTCAGGAAGCGCGGTGCTAGACGCCGCATCGGGTTGCGATGTTGCGCCACCACAACAGCCTAGCGACTTCCGACAATGAATTTGTGCGCTTGGTTGATGATTCGTCCAGTTCAGATCACGTGCAGTATGTGCTGCCACGCTGTAGTGCGTGGAACCGACTCATACTGTTTCCGGCGACCAGCCGGTCACCGCACCGACGCATCGCGGTGACCGTGTGACCGTGCTCGGCCCGGGCTCGCCGCGCCTGCTCGTCTTCGTTCCTGGAGCCTTCACGCCGTTGTGCTCGGGCGAGATTCGTGAGCTCGGCGAACTTGCCGTTCGGGCAGAACAGTTGGGTGTGCAGGTCTATGCTGTGTCGTGCGATAGCCCCGCGACGCTGGCTGCGTGGCTGGCTGCGGAAGATGCATCCGGTCGAATTATCGGCGTGTCGGATCACTGGCCGCACGGATCGTTGGCGTCGATCCTAGGCTCGTTCGACGAACACGCGGGCACGGCGCTGCGGCGCAGCTGGGCAATTCGCGCCGACGGCACTCGCGTGCTCGTCGCCGGCACGTCCGCGGGGGAGTCGCGCGAGCTGCACGATCACTTGCGGGGCATTGAATGGGCGGGCGCCGAGTAGCCGCTATAGTTGTTCGCTGCGGGCCTGTAGCTCAGTTGGTTAGAGCATCTGGTTTACACCCAGAGGGTCGGGGGTTCGAGTCCCTCCGGGCCCACGTAAGAAATTGAGAAGCAAGGCCGTGGCATCCGCGGCCTTGCTTCTCTTCATTTCCGCCACGATTCGCACCGAGGTAGCTCCATGACGACCCACCACCGCGAAGGCTTTGCCCCCACCGACGATGGTGCCGAGGTGTCTTGGACGAGTCACGGCGAGGGCCCCGCGCTCTTGCTTCTCTCGGGCCAGGGCAGCACCCATCGAGGCTGGTTGCACGTCGTGCCAACACTCGCGGAACGCCACCGCGTGGTGCTCTATGACCACCGCGGCGTCGGCCGCAGCACTATGGGAGACCGGGGGCGGTACACGACTCGCTCGTTCGCGCTCGATGCCCTCGCCGTCCTTGACGCCGTCGGCGTCGAGCGAGCGGATGTCTATGGACATTCGATGGGCGGCAGGGTCGCGCAATGGCTCGCGATCGATCACCCCGGGCGTGTCGACAGACTGGTACTCGCAAGCACCACGGGTGGCGACCGACTCTATGCCGAACGTGACCCGGCCGCGAACCGCGCGCTTGCCTCGGGCGATGCCGGGCGGATGGCACCGTTCTTCTTCACCGAGCCGTTCCGCGGTAGCTTCCCCGACGTGGTCGACGATTTCTTCGCTCGCGACTCGAGCATTTCGGTGCGCCGGGCGCACTTCGAGGCCAGCCGCGGCCATGACGCGTGGGATGATCTACAGCGCATCGCGGCGCCGACGCTCGTGCTGCACGGCGCGGACGACCCGGTAACCCAGGCCGCGAGCGCGCGCGAACTTGCCCAGCGCATCCCGCATGCCGAGTTGCAGCTCATTCCCGGTCAGCTGCACTGCCCGCACCTGGAGTCAGCGGCGGCGCAGGACCTCGTCGAGGCCTTCCTGCACGCCGATACCAAGTAGGCGGGCGCACAGTTCGACGGCTATCACGCCTCTTCGCAGCGCAGCCTAGGACCATTTCTCCCTCCAATACGCCTCGCGGGGCGCGATGACTTTGACGTGGGCCTAGCGCGAGCTCACAACGAATGCTCCGCCGCCGGGAACTCGCCGGTTTCGACGTCGCCGGCGAACGATCGTGCCGCATCGAGCAGCGCCCCGTTGAGGTCGGCGTACTGCTTCACGAAGCGCGGCATGCGGCCCGTGCGCAGGCCCGCCGTGTCTTGCCAGACGAGCACCTGCGCGTCGCATCCGTTGCCGGCGGCGATCCCGACGGTCGGGATGCGCACGGCCTCGGTAATGCGCGCGCCAACTTCGGCGGGCACCATCTCGATGAGCAGGCCAGGCGCACCCGCGCGCTCGAATTCGCGTGCCGTCTCGACCAGGCGGTCGGCGGCTTCGCCGCGCCCTTCCGAACGGAAGGTCTGCGAGGATGAGGGGCCGCGTGGTGGAGCGGGCCACAGCCCGTACGAGGGGGATAAGCTCATCCACCGTGACGGGCAACGAATCGACATCTGAGTTGTTTGGCGGCTACTTGCCGCTGTAGACGGGGAATCCGCTGTGCTCGCCGTAGTCGAGCTCCGAGAGCGAGCGAAGCATTGCCATGTCGTCGTCCGAGATCACGAAGTCGACCTCCGCGTTCGAGCGCATGTGTTCGGGGTTCGCGGTCTTCGGCAGCGATACCGTGTCGAGCTGCAGGGTGTATCGGATGCAGAGCTGCGGCACCGTGACGCCGTACCGTTCGGCGACCTCGGCGACGTTTGCGTTGCCGAGCATCTTGCCGTGGGCGATGGGGGAGTAGGCCTCGATGACGATGCCCTTCGCCTGGCAGTACTCGATGAGCTCAGTCGGGGTGTTGCCGACGTGGGTAAGCACCTGGTTCACGTGCGGCACGACCGTGCCACCGGCGAGGATGTTCTCGAGGTCTGCCTCGAGGAAGTTCGAGACGCCAATCGCGCGAAGCTTGCCGGCCGCGTGTGCCTCCTCGAGCGCCCGCCATGCGGCGAGGTTGCCCTCCGAGTAGTCCCCGCCGCGGAAGTCGGCCCACGGCTGCGGGCTGTGGATCAGCATGAGGTCGATGTAGTCGAGACCAAGGGCACGCAGCGAGCCGTCGATCGCGGCGATCGCCTCGCCGTAGTCCTTGATTTCGGCGGCGAGCTTCGTCGAGACGAACAGCACGCCGCGTTCGACGCCGGCGGTGCGCACGCCCTCGCCGACGCCGTGCTCGTTGCCGTAGGCCTGGGCGGTGTCGATGTTGCGGTAGCCGATCTCGACCGCGTCGCGAACGGCCTGCGCCGCCTTGTCGTCGTCGATGAACCAGGTGCCGAGACCCAGCTTGGGAATCTCGAGGCCGTTGCGCAGCTTGTATGTATCGGTAAGTGCAGTCATGAGGATGCTCCGTTCTCGTGCTCTCTTGATAGCTCCAATCGTGGTGAGTGCGCCGCACGCCAACAAGCGGAGGAAGCGTTCCTGGGACACTTTTGTCCCCCGCATAACCGCGGCCCGAGTGGGAGAATCTCGGCATGCGTGGAACAGCGAAAATGAACGAGCTCGGCACATTTCTGCGTGCCCACCGAGGCCGTCTCTCGCCCCGCGACGACGCCACGGCGAACGGCGCAGAAGGTGCAGCCGCAGCTCCGGCGCGTGCTCGACGACCTCTCGACGGTGCCCGCCATCGTCATGGGGCGACGGATGGACGTGCTGGGTTGGAACCGCCTCGTGGCACGGATGATGGTCGACTACTCGGAAATCCCCGAATCCCAGCGCAACTACATTCGACTCCTCTTCACGCATCCCGCGATGCGCGCCCTCTACGCCGACTGGGACTCGGTCGCCGTCACGGCGGTCTCGCAATTGCGGATGGAGGCCGCGCGGTAGCCGGAAGATCCGCGCCTCGCAAAGCTCGTCGGCGAGCTCTCGATGCAGGATCCGCAGTTCAGCAACTGGTGGGCCGCACGAAGCGTCGCGACGCTCTCGACCGGGCGCAAGACGCTCATCCACCCCGAGGTGGGGGAGCTCGTGCTCGACTGGGACACGCTCGTCAAGGCCGACGACGCCGAGCAGTCGCTGGTCGTGTGGACCGCCGAACCCGGCAGCCCGAGCCACGAAGGCCTCCAACGACTTGCCCAGCTCGCCGAACCCGGCAGCCCGAGCCACGAAGGCCTCCAACGACTTGCCCAGCTCGCCGAACCCGCCGCGAACTAGCCGGCCCCATACCACGCCGAAGTCTTCTCGGCTCTGATGAGTAGCATCCAGCTATGCCTACATCCCCCTGGGAACGCGCCCGGCCAGCCATTGACGCCGACGCGGCACGCGCACTGCTCAGGGACATTTACGGACTCGACGGCCGGCTCGACGAGCTCGGCAGCCAGCAGGATCGCAACTACCTCGTTGCCCAGAGCGATGGCACCAAGTGCGTCCTCAAGGTCGACCATCCCGCCACGACGCCCGAGCAGCTCGCAGCCCAGGAACTCGCGATCGGCCAGGTTGCCGCGGCTGGCCTCGAGGTGCCTCAGTTGCTGCTCAGCCGCGAGGGCCGCACCGCGACGCAGCTCACTGACGGCCCAGCCCAGGGCGCGCACGTGCGTCTCATGACTTACCTCGCCGGAGGCACGCTCGCGGAGCACGATGCCTTCGGCGAACTCGAGGCGCGGGTGCTCGGCGAGGCGGCCGGGCGCGTGGCGGCAGCCCTGGTCGAGCTCGAGCATCCGGGTTGTGCGCACGAGATTCAGTGGGACCTGCGGCGAGGACTCGAGGTGGTGGCCGAACTGATCGGCGACGTACGCGACGAGGCGCACCGCGCGACAATCAACGAGGCCATGACTCTGGTGTCGCCCGTGCTCGAAGACGTGGCGGGGCAACTGCCGGTGCAGCCGATCCACGGCGACCTCACCGACGACAACGTGGTTGGCACCGACACCGGCCCGGGCATCATCGACTTCGGTGACGTCGGCGACGGCTGGCGCATCGCCGAACTCGCCGTGGCAATCGCCTCAGTGCTGCAACGCACCGGCTCGTTCGCGCACGCCGTCGCCGCGCTCAACGAATATGCGCGGCACCGCGACGTGACCGATGCCGAGCTCCACGCCCTCTGGCCGCTTGTCATTTTGCGGGGCGCCGTACTCGTGGTGAGCGGCGAAAACCAGCTGCGCATCGACGAGGGAAACGAGTACGCCAGCGCGCGCATGGAATCCGAGTGGCGCGTGCTCGAGACGGCGCTCGCCACCCCCCTCGAGGTGGCCGAGGCGCAGTTCCGGCTCGCGCTCGGGCGGCCGCACCGCGCTGAGCTCGAGTACGCACCGGTGTTCGTCGGCGTCGAGCGGATGCGCGTGGTCGCGTTGAATGCCGAAGCACCCGTCTTCGACCGGGGCGCGTGGCTCGTCTCAGGCACCGTTGACCGCGAGCTCGAAGCGTCGCTCGAGACGGCCGAACTCGTCGCGACGCGCTATGCCGAATGGCGACTCGACGTTGCATCGGCCCCCGCGCCCGAGGCACCCGAGAACTGCGCGCTCTTCGTCGAGGTCATTGCCGCAACGAGCGCTACGGTGTTCGCGCCATTCGCCGGCGTCGTCGACGTGCTCGACGCCGAGACGATCGACCTCAGCGACGGCGTGATCCGCGCCCGGTTCCGCGGCGTCCACGGCGCCGTCGCCGGCTCGGTGGCGGCCGGTGCCGCGCTCGGCGCCCTCGCCACCGAGATCGATGGAACGCCCCGCGTGCGCGTCCAGCTCATCAACGGCCGAGACGACGCGACGATCGACTGGGCGAGCACCGACAATGCCGGCGAACGCGCAGCGCTGCGGCCAGACCCATCCGCCCTCCTGGGCATTGCCGCGGCCCCGAGTCCGGTTCGCCAGTTGCGGCAGGAACGCCGCCGCCGTGCCCTCGCCCTCGGCCGCGCAAGCGAGCGGTTCTGGGACGAACCGCCCGTGATTGTGCGGGGCTGGGGGAGCTACCTCATCGACCACACGGCGCGGCCGCTCCTCGACCTCGTGAATAACGTGGCCGAGCTCGGGCACAGCCACCCGCGCATCACCGAGGTCGCCGCGCGGGCCCTCGAAACTCTCAACACGAACTCGAGGTTCCTCTACGGCGCCTATGCCGACTTCGCCGAGCGGCTCGTCGAACGCGCGAACCGTGCCTGGCCGGGCGAATTCGACGTGGCGGTGCCCGTGAACAGCGGGTCCGAAGCGGTCGATCTCGCGCTGCGCATGGCGAGGGTGTTCACGAAGCGACGCGGCGTCATCGTGCCGCGCGAGGCTTATCACGGCTGGACGCTGGCCTCAGACGCGATCAGCACGTCGACCTTCGACAATCCGGCGGCCGAGGACTCTCGGCCCGACTGGGTGCACCTCGTCGAGGCGCCGAATGCCTACCGCGGCTCGCACCGCGGTGAGGGTGCCGCCGACGGCTATCTCACCGAAATAGAACGGCTGCTTGGCAACGCCCCCGAGCCCATCGCGGCGTTCATCACCGAGTCAGTGCTCGGCAATGCGGGCGGCGTGATTCCGCCCGAGGGCTACCTCCGCCGCGCCTTCGCGGCCATTCGCGAGCACGGCGGCGTCGCGATCGCCGACGAGGTGCAGGTCGGCTACGGCCGCCTCGGCAGCCACTTCTGGGGTGCCGAACTCGCCGGAGCGCGCCCTGACATCATCACCGTCGCGAAGGCCGCCGGCAACGGTTTCCCTCTCGGCGCGGTCATTACCCGCCGCGAGCTGCTCGACGCGCTCGCCGACGAGGGGATGTTCTTCTCCTCCGCCGCGGGCAGCCCGCTCAGCAGCGCGGTCGGAGCGACGGTGCTCGACCTCGTCGACAAGGAGCGCGTGATGGAGCGAGCCGCGCGCGTCGGAACTCGGTTTACGGAGCTCATGCGCGACCTCCAGACGCGTCACGCGTGGATCGGCGAGGTGCACGGCAGTGGCCTCTACCAGGGCGTCGAGCTTGTGCGCGACCGCGAAACCCGCGAACCCGCGACCGAAGAGACTGCGCGGCTCTGCGAACGGATGCTGCGCCACGGCATGATCGTGCAGCCCGCGAGCGAACGCCAGAACGTACTGAAGTTCAAGCCGCCCACAACTATCACAGAGTTCGACGTCGAGGCCTTTGCTCAGGCACTCGACGTCGAACTTGCGAGATTGGGCTAGTTACGGTCGTTGACGGGCTCGAGCTCGCCGTCGTCGTCGCCGACTCCCTCGGGGATCTTGTTGAAGCCGGTGACGGGCTGGGCCTCGTCGAAGCCGACGACCTTCTTGCGGAAGCCGCCCGTGATCACCGCGAGGTAGATCAGGCCCAGCGCGAGCCAGATACCGCCGCCGATCAGCGCCTCAATGTGCAGGTTCAACCAGAGCAGCACGGTCAGCGCAAGGCCGATTCCCGGCATCACGATGTACTTGAAGATGTCGCCCGGCGTCTTGCGCAGGCCCTTTCGCCAAGCGAAGTAGGCGATCACCGAAGCGTTCACAAAGCTAAAGGCGATGAGCGCGCCGAAGTTGATGAAGGCCGAGATGAGTTCGAGTGAGAACTCAATGGCCAACAGCGAGACGATACCGACCAACACGACGTTGAACACGGGCGTGTGGCTCTTCGCGTTGATGCGACCGAACCACTTGCGCGGGAAGACGTTGTTGCGGCCCATGACGAGCAACATGCGCGACACCGAGGCGTGCGAAGCGAGGCCAGACGCGAGCGTCGCCGTGAAGCCCGCGGCGACGAAGATGACCTGGAAGACCTGCCCGCCGATGATCAGACCGATCTGGGGGAGCGGGTCATCGGTGAACTCCCCGAACGGGGTGTTGTCGGGGAATCGCAGCTGAGCGAAGTAGCTCGCGACGAAGAAGATTGCACCGCCCAGAATCACGGTGAGCAGAATTGCTCGCGGCATCGTCTTCGAATCGCGCGCCTCCTCGGCGTACATCGTGATCGCGTCGAAGCCAATGAAGCTAAAGCAGACGACCGTCGCCGCCATGAGCAGCGATTGCGAATCGAGTCCCTCGTGCACAAACGGGCGGCTGCTGACGAGCGTGCCCATACCCTCGCCAGCGAGCACCTGCTGAATGACCAGGCCGATGAAGACAAGAATGACAATGACCGCAAAAATCAGCAGCAGCGCGTTGAAGTTTGAGGTACCGCGCATGCTCGTGGCGACGAGCGCAGTGACACCGATGCAATAGAGCACGACCCAAATCCAGGCGGGCACCGTCGGGAACATCTGTTCCATGTAGAGCCGAATAATCAGGGCATTTACCATCGGCAGCAGCAGGTAATCGAGCAACGAAGTCCACCCGACCATAAAGCCCAGGTTCGGATGCATCGATTCACGAACGTAGGTGTACGCCGAGCCAGCGCTGGGGATGGCACCGGCCATTTTGCCATAACTGATGGCGGTAAAGACCATCACAATCAGTGCGACAAGATAGGCCATTGGCACGGTGCCGTCGGTAATTTCCGACACGATACCGAAGGTGTCGAATACAACAGTGGGGGTCATATATCCGAGGCCGAGGCCGACGATGGCCCACATCCCCAGGTTGCGACGCAAGGTTCCTTGTTGGTGAACAGCGGTCATTGGCGGATCCTTTAAACAGGGACTCTGGGAGTCAGGAACGTCTCCGCGAACACACGGATTGGCAGAACTCTAATGGAGGTTTGGCCACATTTGTACGTTTAAAAACGATATTCATCGGTCATGACGCGGCCGGCTCCCGTGCGAGCACGGCGGTGGGCGCAGTGCGGTCCGTCATGGCGGATCTCTCCCGTGAGATCGGGGGAACGCCACGATGTGTTGCGGCTCACAAACGTCGTCGAAAGTGCTTTTCCGCTGGTGTTCAGAGTGTGCGACGTCCCGTCATCCTCTGTACATACTCGCACGCTGCCCGCCAACCACCGCAAAAGTCGGCTAAAAGACCTCGACGCTGTGCAGCGACTCGCCCTCGAGCCGCGGCCGACCCGCAAGCTCGGCCAGCTCGATCAACGCGCCGACACCTGCGACCTCGTACCCGAGATCACGCACGAGCGCGCAGCTTGCCGCGAGCGTACCTCCGGTGGCGAGCACGTCATCCAGAATCAGGATGCGCGTGCCCGGCGCGACATCACGCTGCATTTCGATCGTGGCTGAGCCGTACTCGAGGTCGTACGAGCGGGATGCGGCGGGCTTTGGCAGCTTGCCGGCCTTGCGAATCGGCACGAGGCCGCAGCCGACTCGGGCGGCGACTGCTCCGGCGATCAGGAAGCCGCGAGCCTCGACACCGGCGACGACGTCATAGGTTCCGTTGAACGGTGCCACGAGCGCGCGCAGCACCACGTCGAACGCGTGTGGTTGCGCGAACAGCGGCAACACATCGCGAAACAGCACACCCGGTTCGGGATAGTCGGGGATGCTCCGCACCTGGCGCAGCGCGGCCGCAAGTTCGGCCGGGGTGGGGGCGACAACGTGTGCCGGCGTCGCCAAATTGGCCTGCGTCACGTCTATTCGCCCTGGCCGATGCGGTGCAGTAGCTCGGTCATGCGTACGTGCACGTGCTCGATGTTCGGGATGTCATCGAGCCGAAGGGGATTGTCGGCCGAAGTCTCGAGCACGAGCGTGCCACAGCGGAAAATGCGGTCGATGAACGACCGCTCGTACGCGACGTTCGAGATGCTCCGCAAGGGGATGTCGTGGCCCCGCTTGTTGAAAATACCGGTGCGAGTGATCACTCGACGGTCAGTGATCGAGTAGGTCGTGGTCAACCACTTGAGCCAAGGCACGAGCGCAACGGGAATCAGCACGACAACGCAAACGCCCCAAATGATGTAGCTGCCAATCGGCTGCGCTTCCGCAGGCAGGAGCACGGTGCCGACGATCGCTGCCACCAACACGAGCAGGCCCAGGAGTAGCCAGCCGAGGATGCGCTTAATGTGGGTCCGAAGATGGAAGACGACGTGCTCATTTTCACCGAGCAGGCGTTGCGGGATTCCCATGTCGCCAGCGTACTCGCCGCGACCGCCGACGCTACGCTCGACACATGACGAGCTTGCGCCAATTGCAGTCCACCCTTGACGCGCTGTTTCCCGAGACCGACGCAGAGCCCTGGGATGCGGTGGGTCCCGCCGCAGGTGACCCCGGCGCCGAGGTGACGCGAGTGCTGCTCGCTGTCGACCCGGTCGCCGCAACGGTCGATGAAGCGCTCGAATTTGGCGCGCAGCTGCTCGTGACGCACCACCCGCTGGTGCTGCGCGGTATCACGAGCCTGCGCGAGGACCGCTACAAGGGCGCGCTGCTTGCGAGGCTCATCCGTGGCGGATGCGCGCTCCACACCGCGCACACGAACGCCGATGTCGTCGAGACCGGCCCGACCGGCACCATCTTTGATCGTCTCGGCGTCAACGCCGATGGCCGCCAGCCGATCGAGCCCCTCGCGAACCGCCCAGAGCGCGGCATCGGCCTCGTCGGCGAGTTCGCCGAACCCATCTCGCTGCGCGACTTCGCCGAAAGAGTCGCCGACGTCATGCCGCCCACGGCCGGGGGAGTCCGCGTCGCCGGCGACCCTGAGCAGCCGGTGCGCCGCGTCGCGTGCTGCTCGGGCGCGGGCGACAGCCTGCTCGCGCATCCGCTCGTCACCAGCGCCGACGTCTATCTCACCTCTGACCTTCGCCATCACCCGGCCTCCGAGGCCCGCGAACAGGCGTTCGTCGGCGGCGGCCCCGCGCTCGTCGATGTCGCGCACTTCGCGAGCGAGTGGCTCTGGCTCGGCGGCCTCGCCGAACGGCTGCGCGCCGCCCACCCCGAGCTTGAGGTGCGCGTTTCGACCCGCAACACCGACCCCTGGACGTGGCAGATTCCGCAGGGCACGAAGCCAGCCTCGAGTCAGGGAGAATAGAGAACTATGAAGGCCTCACAACAGCACCAGCTGCGCCTGCTCGAATTGGCCAATCTTGATGCCAAACGTGGCCGGCTCCAGCACACCGCAAAGCACATTCCCGAACAGCTCAGCCTGGAGAAGATCGAGGCCGAGCGCCGCGAGCGCCGGGCCGCCGCGGCCCAGGCGCTCGGCGACCTCGAGGATGCGCAGGCACAGTTGCGCCGCGTCGAGTCCGACGTGCAGACCGTTGTGCAGCGCCAGCACGCCGACGAGGCCCGCCTCGAGAAGGCGGCGACGAGCAAGGAAATCACCGCGTTCGAGACCGAGATCGCCGCGCTCAAGCGCCGTCGCGATCGCCTTGAGGGCGAGCAGCTCGAGCTCGAAGAGCAGGTCGAGAGCCTCACCGCGACCTACGATGCCCGGCACGACGAGATGCGCACCCTCGAGGCGGAGGCGAGCGACCTGCTCGAACGCCGCGACCTCGCGCGCGTGAACCTGCAGGCCGAGGCGAAGGAACTGGGCACGGCCCGCCGCCTGCTGCTCGACGGCATCCCTGCCGAGCTCGTCGCCCTCTACGAGGACGTGCGCGGCAAGGTTGGCATCGGCGCGGCCGAACTCGTGGGCAACGTGTCGATGGCGTCGAATGAGACGCTCGAGGTCGTCGACATGGCGAACGTGCGTCGTGCGGCCGCCGACGAGGTGCTGTTCTGCCCGATGACGGGCGCGATTCTCGTGCGCACCGAACGGTCGGACGTCTGATGGCGCGCAACCTCATCGTTGAGGCCGACGGTGGCTCCCGCGGCAACCCTGGGCCGGCGGGTTCGGGCTCGGTCATCATCGACGCCGACACCGGCGAGATCCTCGAAACCATCCCGCGTTCGCTCGGCGTCTGCACGAACAACGTTGCCGAGTACACCGGGCTCGTACTCGGGCTCGAAGCCGCTTACCGCATCGACCCGGAGGCGCGACTCGAGGTGCGCATGGACTCGAAGCTCGTCGTCGAACAGATGTCGGGCCGTTGGAAGATCAAGCACCCCGACATGCAGAAGCTCGCCGCCATCGCCCGCGACCTCATCGGCACGCGACCGGTGAACTTCAAGTGGGTGCCCCGCGCGCAGAACTCACGGGCGGATGCGGCGGCGAACGTCGCGATGGATCACCCGGCCGATTACCAGGGGCCGAACCCGCTCGCGGGCGACTCGTTGTTCTGACCCGCTTGGCCCGCGGTAGAATCGTCGGATGAGTGGGCCGGCCAGACGGTCACGTGCCGCATCATGCGGTCCGAGGAACGTCCGGGCTCCACAGAGCAGGACGGTGGGTAACGCCCACCCGGGGTAACCCGCGAGACAGTGCCACAGAAAGCAAACCGCCCGCAAGGGTAAGGGTGAAAGGGTGGGGTAAGAGCCCACCGGGGGAGCGGTGACGTTCCCCGCACGGTAAACCTCGTCCGGAGCAAGGCCAACAGGAAACGTCGACGCGGCTCGCCGAGTTTCCGGGTGTGCTGCTAGAGCGCCGCGGTAACGCGGCGCCGAGATAGATGGCCGTCGGGGAGTTCGCTCCTCACAGAACCCGGCGTACCGGCCGACCCACTCATCCTCTTGGCTAATCCCAGCCCTCTTGCGCGAGCAGCGCGGCGCCAACAATGCCCGCGTTGTTCGTCAGTTCGGCTGCGTCGATGCGCGTCTGGATCGCGATGTGCGGCAGGAAGTCGGCCGCCTGCTTCGAGATTCCGCCCGAGACGATGAACAAATCGGGCGAGAATAGCTGCTCGAGCTTCGCAAAGTACGGTGTAAGCCGCTCGGTCGCCCACTCCTCGAGTGGCACGTCTTCGCGCTCGCGCACCTTCGCCGAGGCGTACTTCTCGTAGTCGTCGTGGTCGCCCACCGAGAGGTGACCGAGCTCGGTGTTCGGCACGAGTTTGCCGTTGTGAATGAGCGCCGAGCCGATGCCCGTGCCGAGAGTGATCACGAGCAGCGAGCCACGAGGGTCCTTCGCGTGGCCAAACTTTGCTTCGCCGTAGCCCGCCGCATCCGCGTCGTTGACGAGCGACACCGGCTGGCCGAGGTGTTCCGAGAACGCGGCCGCCGCGTCGAAGCCAATCCACTCGTCGGCGATGTTCGCGGCCGAGTACGCAACGCCGCGGCGCACGACCGACGGCATGCACATGCCGATGGGGTAGTCGCCGCCCTTCGCCTCGTCCTGCGCGAGAATCTTGTCGCGCAGTTCCGCGACGGCCGACAGCACGGCGTCGATCGGGGCGCCCTCCGGGGTCTTGACCTTCTGTCGCTCGCCAACGAGCTTGCCCTTATTGAGGTTGACGAGCCCACCCTTGATCCCAGTGCCGCCAATGTCAATGCCGATCGCGACCGGCGCGTGCTTCTTTGCCATGGGGAATAGCCTACGCAGAGAACTCGACGCGAAAGCCGTATTTCTTAGAGTTGCGACGGTGGCAGCGTGAGAATTTCCGGGCCGTCTTCGCGCACCACGATGGTGTGCTCGAATTGCGCGCACCGCGATCCATCGCGCGTGACGACCGTCCAGTCGTCGTCCCACTGCTCCCAGTCCTGCGAGCCCGTCACGAGCATCGGCTCGACGGTGAAAATCATGCCCGCCTGAATCACATCGGTGAAGCGGTCGGTGTCGTAGTGGGGGATGATCAGGCCGGAGTGGAACGAGCGGCCCACGCCGTGGCCCGTGTAGTCGCGTACCGACTCATAGCCGAAGCGGTTCGCGTACTTTTCGATGACTCGACCGATCACATTGACCTCGCGGCCCGGCTTCGCCGCCTTGATGCCACGCATGGTGGCCTCGTACGTGCGCTCGACAAGCAGGCGCGACTCGTCGTCGACGTCGCCAACGAGGTACATGCGGTTGGTGTCGCCGTGCATGCCCTCGACATACGCGGTGATGTCGATGTTGAGAATGTCGCCGTCTTCGAGCACGGTGTCGTCGGGGATGCCGTGGCAGATGCATTCATTGAGCGAGGTGCAGATCGACTTCATGAAGCCACGGTAGCCAAGCGTCGACGGGTACGCGTTGTGGCGCACGAGGAAGTCGTGGGCGAGTTCGTCGAGGCGCTCGTGGGTGGTACCCGGCACAACGAAGGGCTCGAGGTACTCCAGCGCCGCGGCCGCGATCCGCGAGGCCTTGCGCACGCGGTCGATCTCTTCCTCGGTGTAGAGGTCGCCCGTGCCGTCGGGCTCGTTGGCCGTCTTCTTGCCGACGTACTCAGGACGCGGGATGCTCGCGGGAACCTTGCGTTCGGGCGTAACGGTTCCGGGGATCAACAGACCGGTTTCAGAGTTTTTCGGCATATCGTCGAGTCTATGACGGAACAACAGCCCGAATTCTGGTTCAACACCCGCACCGGCGAAGTCGAGGAGGGCAAGCAGTCGATCTCATCCGAACGACTCGGTCCCTTCCCCACCCGCGAGGACGCGGCCCACGCAAACGACAAGCTCGCTGAGAACGCCCGCAAGTGGGCCGAAGAGGATGCTCGCGAAGACGAGGACTAACGCCGCGTTCCGCGCCAGTTAGTAGCTCTCGTCGGCGCTCGGGTAACTCTGGTCGTGCACATCGTTGATGAAGTTGCCGACCGCCTGCTCGAGCTGCTCAGCGAGGTTCGCGTACTTGCGCACGAACTTCGGGCTCCGGCCCGTCGTGTAACCGAACGCGTCGGTCCAGACCATCATCTGGCCGTCGCACTCGACGCCACCGCCGACGCTGATCGTCGGGATGTCGAGTGCGCGCGTCACGCGGCCAGCCACGTCGGTCGGCACCATCTCGATCACGACGGCGAAGGCGCCCGCCTCCTGCACCGCGAGGGCGTCGTCGAGCAACTGCTGCTCGGCGTCGCCGCGACCCTGAATCACGTGGCCGCCGAGATTGTGCTCCGACTGCGGAGTGAAGCCGATGTGGCCGAGCACCGGGATACCGGCCTCGGTGATGCGGCGAATCTGCTTGCGCATGCGCACGCCGCCCTCGAGCTTGACGCCGTGGGCACCGGCTTCCTTCATGAACCGCACGGCGGTCTGGAGGGCGTGCTCAGTCGACTCCTCGTAGCTGCCGAACGGCATGTCAGCGACGACGAAGGCGCGCTGCGTCGCCCGCGTCACCGAGCGGGTCATCGTGATGAGCTCGTCGACCGTAATGGGCAGGGTCGAGTCGTAGCCGAGGATCACGTTCGCGGCCGAGTCTCCAACGAGCAGGAGGTCAACTCCCGCACGGTCGAACACCGTGGCTGAGGGGGCGTCGTACGCGGTGAGACCGGTGATCTTGAGACCATCCGCCTTCGCCTTCGCAAAATGACGGGTTCGAACACGCTTCACTGGGGTCTGCTCCGACATGGTGGCCATCCTATCCCGCTCGTATTCGGCCCGCGGTCTCTATGCTCGTGAGTATGAGCCAGCAGCAGGATTACGTGCTCCAGACCATCGACGACAACGACATCAGGTTCGTGCGGCTGTGGTTTACGGATGTGTTGGGAACATTGAAGTCGGTCGCGCTAACGCCGGCCGAGGTCGAGGGTGCCTTCGCCGAGGGGGTCGGCTTCGACGGCTCGACGATTGAGGGGCTGACGCGGCGCACCGAGTCAGACATGCTCCTGCAGCCCGACCCTTCGACCTTCCAGCAACTCAGCTGGCACGGCGTCGAGCGCAGCGCCCGCATGTTCTGCGATCTGACGACGCCCGACGGCCAGCCCGCGCTCAGTGATCCACGCAATGTACTCCGCCGCACGCTCGAGCGAGCCGCTTCCCTTGGGTTCGACTGCTACGTGCATCCCGAGGTCGAGTTCTACGTGCTCAAAGAGATCGGCGTCGGGCCGAATGGCGTGCAGCCGATCGATAGCGCCGGCTATTTCGACAACATCTCGGGTGGCATCACGCACGCGTTCCGCGCCCGCACGGTGCGGCTGCTTGAGGAACTCGGGATCGCTGTCGAGTTCAGCCACCACGAAGGTGGACCGGGGCAGAACGAGATCGACCTACGCTACGCCGACGCGCTCACGATGGCCGACAACCTCATGACCTTCCGCACCGTCGTGCACGAGGTCGCCGCCGAGCACGGCGTGCACGCGACCTTCATGCCGAAGCCGTCGATCGACTGGCCTGGCTCGGGCATGCACACCCACATCTCGCTGTTCGAGGGCGAGACGAACGCGTTTTACGAGCCCGGCGCGCAACACCAGCTCTCGAAGACCGGCCGCCACTTCATCGCCGGCCTCCTTCGCCACGCACGCGAAATCGCCGCCGTGACGAACCAGTCGGTCAATTCCTACAAGCGGCTCTGGGGCGGCGACGAGGCGCCGAGCTACGTTTGCTGGGGACACAACAACTCGTCGGCGCTCGTGCGGGTGCCGACCTACAAGCCGAACAAGTCTCGCTCGGCACGGGTCGAGTACCGCGCCATCGACTCCTCCGCGAATCCCTACCTCTCGTTCGCCGTGCTCATCGAAGCCGGTTTGCGCGGCATCGAGGGAGAGTACGAGGTGCCGGAGGAGATCGACGGCGACCTGCGCGACCTTTCGATGCGTGAACGCCACGTGCTCGGGTACGACGACCTGCCCCACGACCTCGATGAGGCGCTCCTCATTGCCGAGCAGTCCGAGCTCGTCGCGAACACCCTGGGCGAGCAGTTGTTCGAGTTCTTCCTCGAGAACAAGCGCAACGAGTGGAAGGCCTTCCGTCGGCAGGTCACCGACTACGAGCTCCGCGAGGGGCTCGGGCTCTAGAGCATGCGCGAGGGCATTCGCACCCGAATTCTGCGGGCGGGTTTCCGAGATTCACAGGGCGCCGCCGAGATGCTCACCGAGCTCGGCGGTGTGCTCGACCTCGGCGACACGGTCGTGCTGTCGCTCTTCGAGCCGTTCGATCCCGAGCCCGAGGTCGCGTTGCGCGAGCTCATTTCGCTGTTCGAGCATCAGCCCGAGCTCGCCGCGGCCTGGCGGGATGACCTCACCAAGCTGCGCTCGGTGATCTCGCTGTTCGCGAGCTCAAGCCGCCTCGTCGAACTCGTGCGCCGACACCCCGACGTCGTTGACGAGGTGCATGCCGAGTCACACGAACTGCCGTCAACCTCGGGGATGCGCACCCGCATGCTTGATGCGGTGGCGGGCTTCGAGGGTGAAGACGCGACCGCGCGGCTGCGCTTGCGCTACCGCGTCGAGCTTGCGAAGATCGCCCTCTACGATTTGCGACTCCCGCAGCCGGCGGTATCGCTGCATCGCATCGGCGAAGCGCTCGCCGACCTCGCATCGGTCACCATCGACGTGGCCCTGATGCTCGCGCGAGACGAGCTCAGTGCACCGCCGAGCGGTTTCGGTCGCTTCCCCGCCGAAGAGGTCGACAACGTGCGCCTCGCCGTCATCGGCATGGGCAAGTGCGGCGCGCGCGAGCTCAACTACATCTCCGATATCGACGTCATGTTCGTCGCCGAGCCGGCCGCCGACAGCGAGCTCTCGGTGCCGAGGGCGATCGAGATCGCCACCCGGCTGGCCTCGACGATGATGCACATCCTGATGGACTACGCCGTCGAGCCACCGCTTTGGGAGGTCGACGCGAACCTTCGCCCCGAGGGTAAAGACGGCGCGCTCGTGCGCACGCTCGACAGCTACCTGAACTATTACCATCGGTGGGCCGAGAACTGGGAGTTCATGGCCTTGCTCAAGGCTCGCCCCATCGCGGGCGACCTCGACCTGGGCGAGCGCTTCGTCGATGCCGTGGCGCCCCTCGTGTGGAACGCGGGCGACCGCGACAACTTCGTGCTCGGCGTCCAGCGCATGCGCAAGCGCGTCATTGACCACATCCCGCGCTCTGAGGTGCAGCGCGAACTCAAGCTCGGACCGGGTGGCCTCCGCGACGTCGAGTTCCCGGTGCAGCTGTTGCAGATCGTGCACGGACAGGTCGACGAACACCTGCGAGTGCGGAGCACCCTCGACGCCATCAACGCGCTCACGGCCGAGGGCCACATCGGTCGTGACGATGCCGCCCAGTTCGCGAACGACTACCGCTTCCTGCGCCTCCTCGAACATCGTGTGCAGCTGCGCGACCTCAAGCGCACTCACCTTGTGCCTGACGATCCGGCCGCGCTGCGGGCTCTCGCGCGCGGCTCGCGCATCGGCAGCGTCGAGGTGCTCAAGCGCGAACTCGAGGAGGTTCGCCGGCGGGTGCGACAGTTGCACGAGAAGCTCTTCTTCAGGCCCCTCGTGACCGCCGCGGCTCACCTCAGCGCCGACCAGTTCCATCTCGCCGACGACCGCGTGCTCGTGCGCCTGCGTGCGATCGGCTACCGCGACCCGCGGGGTGCGCTCGGGCACATCCAAGCCCTCACGCAGGGCGTGTCTCGGCGTGCGACGATGCAGCGCAACCTGCTGCCGGTGCTGCTGGAGTGGCTCGCTGAGGGAACGAACCCCGACCAAGGTCTACTGGCGTTCCGCAAGCTGTCCGAGCAGAACGGCGAGGCCTCGTGGTACTTGCGGCTGCTGCGTGACTCAAACCTTGCTGCCCGCCGGCTCTGCGAAGTACTCGCCAACAGCGCGTTCTGCGCCACGTTCCTCGAACTCTTCCCCGAGGCGGTGAAGTGGCTCGATTCGGATGCGCAGCTCAAGCCACGCTCGCTCGAAGACCTCCAGGCGGAGTTCGTCGGCGCGCTGAAGCGTCATAACGATGACGTGCGGCTCGGGCGCATCCTGCGAGGCCTGCGGCGGCGTGAAATGCTGCGCCTCGCCCTCGCCGCCGTGCTCAGCGTCGACACGGTCGACGAAATTGCTGAGGGCCTCACCGTGATCGGCGAGTTCGCGATCGGCGGGGCGCTCGCCGCAGCACGTCAGATCGACGAGCGACACTACCCGCCGTTTGCGGTCATTGGTATGGGGCGATTCGGCGGTGCCGAACTTGGCTTCGGCAGCGACCTCGATGTGCTCTATGTGTATGGCACCGACGGCTTCGCGGGGGACAACCCCGCCGGAGCCGCGCGCACCCTCGTGCGTCGCGTGCAGGAGCTCCTCGAGGACGCCCGCCTGCCCATCGACCTGGATGCGGATCTCCGACCTGAGGGCAAGAGCGGCGAGCTCGTTCGGTCGCTCACTGCGTATCAGAACTATTACTCGAAGTGGTCGCTCGGCTGGGAGGCCCAGGCGCTGCTTCGCGCCCGCGGAGTCGCCGGCGACGACAGTCTCATTGCGGGCTTTACCGAGATTGCCGACGCCACTCGCTACCGTTCGTCGGGGCTCGCGTCGAAGGAACTCATTGAGATCCGCCGCATCAAAGCGCGGATGGAGGACGAACGGCTGCCTCGGGGCGTGGACCCGAAACGCCACCTCAAGCTCGGCCGCGGCTCGCTCAGCGACGTCGAGTGGCTCGTGCAGACGGTGCAGCTCGACCGCGGCCACGACATTCCGGAGCTGCGCACGACCTCGACCCTCTCAGCGCTGCAGGTCGCGAGCGAGCACGGCATCATCAACCATCAGGACGCGGTGACCCTGCGGGCGGCCTGGCATCTCGCGAGCCGGGTGCGCTCGGGCGTGCTGCTGTACTCGAACTCGCAGTCCGACGTGCTGCCGGGTGACCCGGTCGCCCTCGAGGGCGTCGCCCGACTGCTCGGCTACGAGCCGGGGAGCGGCGTCGAGCTCGAGAACGACTACCTCAACGCGACCCGGCGGGCGCGCGGCGTGTTCGAGCGCGTCTTCTACGGCGACTAGAGCTGCCCATGCCATCGAATCGGATGCCGCCGGTCGCGCGCGTTCTCTATGTCGAGGACGACCCCGCGCTCGCCGCGATGACGTGTGAGGTGCTGCGGGAGGCCTACGAGGTCGCGCACTTCGCCGACGGCCAGCGGGCGCTCGACGCAGCCCTGCACGAGCGCTTCGACGTCATGGCGATCGACCGCCGCCTGCCGAGCCTCGACGGCATTGAGCTGGTGCGCGCGATTCGGACCGCGCACATCGCCACGCCGATTCTGCTCCTCACGGCGCTCGGCGCCGTGCGCGAGCGGGTCGAGGGGCTCGACGCGGGAGCCAACGACTACCTCGTCAAGCCCGTCGACTTTGACGAGTTGCTCGCCCGACTGCGCGCGCTCCGCCGCGGGTTCAGCATCGAGGGAAAGCGACGCGTTCTCGGCGACTGGACGTTCGTCACGGATGCGGCCGTGCTGTTCGGCCCGGGTGGCGAACGCGTCGCGCTCACCGACACCGAGTTCCGCCTGCTTTCGCTGCTCAGCGCCAGTCCCGAACACGTTTTCGACCGTCCGGCCATCCTCCGCGAGGTCTTTGACGCGGGGGAGTCGCTCTCCAACGTGGATACCTACGTGCACTACATCCGGCGCAAGACCGATCCACACATCATCGAGACGGTGCGCGGTCGTGGCTATCGAGCGGGTGCCTCATGACGTCGGGGGCGGATCGCGCGCGAGCTCGCCGCGCCTCGCTCGGCGTCGGCCTCCTCGTCGGCGGCGCGTCGGCGGTGATCATCGTGCTCGTGCTGCTGGTGCAACTCGTGGTGATCCGGCACAGCAGCCACGTTGAGAACGTGCCCGGTGCGCACGGCGGCGAGGTAGACCGGCTCGTCGTCGAGGTTAACCACATCTTGCCCTGGCTGCTCACGCTCGGCCTCGCCTCGGTGGTCCTGCTCGCCCTCATCGCCTGGGCTGCCGCCCGGGCCGCGGTGGCGCCGCTGACCGAGGCGCTGCGGATGCAGCACTCGTTCGTCTCGGACGCGAGCCACGAATTGCGCACGCCCCTCGCCGCCGTGAATGCGCGCATCCAGATTCTCGAGCGCCGCCACCGCCAGGGCAAGGCCATCGACGACACGATCGCGGAGCTGCGGCACGACGCGGACACGCTGGATGCCGTGCTCACCGACATGCTGCTGGTCGCCGAGGGCGAGCAGGCGGTGCCCGTGGCCGACGTCGACGTGGCCGTCGCCGCGGCGCGCGCCACCATCGCGCCCCTCGCCGAGGCAGCGCACGTCGAACTCGTCGTGGCTGCCGCACCCGCGGGGGCGAGCGCGGCGATTCCGGCCGTCACGTTGTCGCGCCTGTGCGTGGCGTTGCTCGACAATGCCGTGCAGCACACGCCCGCCGGCGGCACTGTCTCCCTGTCGACGAGCCGCTTCGGGCGCTCGATCGAGATCCGCGTGGGCGACACCGGCCCGGGGATCCCGGGGGAGCACCTCGACCGGATCTTCGATCGCTTCGCCCGCGGCGCCGAAACCGGCCGGCCGCGCAGCTTCGGCCTGGGCCTGGCGATCGTGCGCGACGCTGCCGAGCGCTATGACGGCGAGGTCGCCGTTGAGGCGAGCACGCCGCATGGCACGACGCTGCTGCTCCGTCTGCCTACGGCAAGCGCGTAAGCAGCGGGGTCGCATCGTCCCCCACCGGCGAGAGCTCGATGCCCGCGACTAGTTGATGCGTTTCGCCGTCGGCGTCGAGCAGGAGCCCGCTGTGGATCGGTGCCCGGCCGAGCCAGCTCCGATCCGTGCCGGCGACCACCGAGGCCGTCGCCCAGACGTCCGCCACGGCCAAGCGGTCGGCGACGATGGTCGCGCTGCGCACCTGGGTGGCCGGCGCACCCGAGCGCGGGTCGATGATGTGCGCACCGCGCTCCGCGGTGCCGGAGGTCGCGACCGCGCCATTACTCACCTCGAGCGTGGCGAGCAGGTCTCCCGCACAGTCGGGATGCGCGATGCCGATGCGCCAGCGCCAGGCCGCCCGGGCGACGGTGCGGGCAAGGAGGTCGCCGCCGAGGTTGATCGCGATGCCGACCAGAGAATCGCCCCGCAGCAGGGGTGCCAAGTGGCGACCCATGACCCGGTCGACCGCCCAGCCCTTCACGTAGCCCGTGGGGTCGAAGCCACCGCGCCACTCCGGGCTGAAACGATCGCCCGTCGCGAGCTCGGCCGCTCGGCAGGCTCGCGCCACCTCCCGCACGCGCGGGTCGGCCTCGGCCAGGTCGAGCGTTCCCGCACGGATGCGCGACACCGCGGAGTCCGGCCGGAACGTCGAGAACAGGGCGTCCAGCTCGTGCAGCTCGGCGAGGGCGTGACGGACCGCGGCGGTGACCCCGGCATCTTCGCTCCGGTCGCCGACGGCGACGATGCTCACCTGGGTGCCCATGACCGGTTCCGTCCAGGTGCGTCGCACCGTGGTGCCGCTCACAGCTGGGCCTGATCGAGCGCGGCCTGTAGCGATTGAACGTAGCCGTCGCTGGTGTACGTCGCCCCCGAGACGAGATCAATCTGCGCGCCCTGGGCCGCCAACGTTTCGGAGACGAGCTGGGGGATGGCTCGGGAATTGATGGCCTGGTCGCGCGGGTTGCTGTCGGGGTAATGCGGCACATCCACGTTGGTGATCTGGCCGTTCGAGACGGTGATGTCGACCTCCACGGTGCCGTAGCGGGTTGACAAGACGTCACCGCGGTAGGTGCCGTCTTGCGTCGAGCTCGACGAGGTCGCCGGGGGCGACGCGCTCGTGGTCGCTTCGGGCGCAACTGGCTCCGGAACGGCTGGCTCCGGGTTGGCTGGCTCGGCGGCGGCCGATGCCTGCGGCGCCGCGCCCGCCGCCTCGGTGCTCGGCGCGGTGTCCAGCGAGGCGCGAAAACTGACCAGCAGGGTAATGCCGCTCAGCAGCGAAAACATGGTGTAGGCGATGCGTTTCATGGGGCGGCTTTCAGTGGGCAAACGATTCGGAGTGGATGCGATCGCGGGCGACGCCCGCCCGGGCTAGGTCGCGTTCGAGTGCCCGCACCCAGGGGTCGGGGCCGCACAGAAACACGTCTGCATCGTCGAGCGCGATGCCCTGGGCCAGCGCCCGGATGGCGGCCGCGCCGTCCCAGTTCTCGTGCCCGGTGGGCAGCCAGCTCGCGCCCCGTCGCGCCCGCGGGCCGTCGAGCGTGAAGTGCCGTACCTTGCGGGTTGTGACCAGGCGCCCAATCTGGCCGCTGCGCATCCTGCTCGCGGGGGAGTGGTCGCGCGTGACCAAGACGGCATCGCCCGCGACATAGGGTTCGGATTCCAGCAGCGCGATCAGCGGCGCGACCCCCGCCCCCGCGCCAAACATGAGCAGGGCGTGGCCCTGCCGGGCGGCGCCGGTCATCGTACCGAACGGCCCCTCGAAGGCGACGCGGGTGCCGACGGGCAGGCTCGCAACCCTCGCCGTACCGTCGCCGACCACCTTGACCGCGATGGTGAACTCGTTAGCGCTCGGCGCTGCCGCCAGGGAGTACGGATGCGATTCGAGTACCTCGCGACCGTGGAGGAACCGCCAGTGAAAGAACTGCCCCGCCTCGGTGCCAAGGCGGTGCAAGTGCTGGCCGCGCATTCGGACCGCGACTCCGCCGACACCGTCGGGCTCGACCGCCACCACGCGGAGCCGATGCTGCGCGGAGCGGACGACCGGCGCGGCCACGCGAAACACCAGCACCGCCGCCACGGTGGCAATCCACAGTCCCCACCAGTAGATCGCCGCGGCCGCCGAACTCGTGAAGTCGACACCGTTCGCGAGCATGTGCGGCACGGCCGTGAACACGCCAACGTACGCGAGCAGGTGGATGAGATACCAGCGCTCATAGCTACCGCGGCGACGCGCGGCCCGGATCGACGTCGCGACGACGAGGATGAGCAGCAGCGTGCCGATACCGGCGAGCCACATCCACGGATAGGCCACGACGAACTCCAGGAGCTGCGAGAGGGGCGAGACGGTGGCGCCCAGCGCGTAGCCGACCACGAGCAACGCGATGTGGAGCAGCATGAGCCAGAACGACCAGAAGCCCGCGGCGCGGTGGAGGCGGGTGATCCCGGCCCGCCCGAACCCCCGCTCGAAGACGGGCACCCGGGCCATGAGCAGCACCTGGTAGAGCATCAGGTTGGCAGCGACGAGGCCCGCGAGTCGGCCGAGCGAGTTCAAGGCATCCGGCGCCGGGCCGAGCACCGCTTGCGCGCCGCCCCCGCCGAGCCAAATGGCGACGATGACGAGTGACGTGCCCCACACGATCGCGACAGCGGCGATGTGCCAGAGCTCGCGCCGCTGCCGACGGGACTCAGCGCGGCGAACGGGCGGGATGCGGGGGTCAAGGGCGTCCGTGACAGGGACAGTTGCTGTTGCCATAGGCACAGCATTTCGGGCCGCGTCTAAGACAGCTCCAAGACAGCCGTCACGCGGTCGACTTCACAGGCAACCCGAAGCGGCTAGGCCACCGAGCTGCCGAAGAGCATGCCGACGATGAAGGTGGCGGCGAGGGCAATCGCGCCGCCGATACAGGTGCGGGCGACGGCGGGCCACCTGCTCGCGCCGCCGATCCACGCCGCGACGTAGCCGGTCACCGCCAGCGCGATGATGGTCGCGATGAAGGTGACGGGGATGTTCAGCGTGGTCGGGAGGAAGAGGATCGTGAGCATCGGCAGGATCGCGCCGACGAAGAACGAGAGCGCGGAGGCGACCGCCGCCTGCCACGGGTTCACGACGTCTTCCTCGTCAATATTGAGTTCCATCGACAGGTGCGCCTTGAGCGCATGCTTCTCAGTGAGTTCCTTCGCCACCACCTCCGCGGTGCCGCGCGAGAGCCCCTCCGCCTCGTAGAGTCCGACGAGCTCCTCAAGCTCACCCTCGGGGTCGACGCGGAGCTCCTCCCGCTCCTTCTCGATGAGGGCGCGCTCGCTGTCGCGCTGGCTCGACACGGAGACGTACTCGCCGAGCGCCATGGAAATCGCGCCACCGACGACGGCCGCCGAGCCTGCGAGCAAAATCGGCGTGAAGCTGTTCGTCGCACCCGCGACGCCGACCACGACGGCAGCCGTGGACACGATGCCGTCGTTGGCACCGAGGACCCCGGCGCGCAGCCAGTTGAGGCGCTGTGCCAGGCCGGCGATCTGGTGAGGTTCGTCTCGCTCGGCCTCGTGGCCGTTCAGGCTGCTCATACTGCCGATATTACGCGCTGCCACGCGGCGCACAAAAAATGGCGGGGCGGGCACCGCGTGCCCACCCCGCCAACTTCAACCCGCGACTAGCAGCCGAAGGTCAGGTCGAACTCGTACGGGTGAGGACGCGCCGCGAGGGGAGCGACCTCGGTCTCGAACTTGTAGTCAATCCAGGTGCGGATGAGGTCCTCATCGAACACGTTGCCCTTGAGCAGGAACTCGTGGTCGGCCTCGAGCGCGCGCAGCGACTCGACCAGCGAGGTCGACAGCTGCGGGATGTTCTTGGCTTCCTCCGGCGGGAGCTCGTAGAGGTCCTTGTCGATCGGCTCGTGCGGCTCGATGCGGTTCTGGATACCGTCGAGGCCCGCCATGAGCTGCGCGGCGAACGCGAGGTACGGGTTCGACGACGCGTCGGGCGCGCGGAACTCGATTCGCTTCGCCTTCGGGTTGGTGCCGGTGATCGGGATGCGGATGGCCGCCGAGCGGTTACCTGCCGAGTAGACGAGGTTGATCGGCGCCTCGTACCCCTTCACCAGGCGGTGGTAGGAGTTCGCGCTCGGGTTGGTGAATGCGGCGAGGGCGTTGGCGTGCTTGAGGATGCCGCCGATGTACCAGCGCGCGGTGTCCGACAGTGAGCCGTAACCGGCCTCGTCGTAGAACAGTGGCGAGCCGTCCTTCCACAGCGACTGGTGGGTGTGCATGCCCGAGCCGTTGTCGCCGAAGAGGGGCTTCGGCATGAAGGTGGCCACGTGGCCCCAGTCGTTCGCGACGCCCTTGACGAGGTACTTGAACTTGAGGATGTCGTCGGCCGCGTGGACGAGCGTGTTGAACTTGTAGTTGATCTCCTGCTGGCCGCCGGTGCCCACCTCGTGGTGCGCGCGCTCGACCTCGAGGCCAGCGTTGATCAGCTCGAGGGTGATCGCGTCGCGGAGGTCGGCCGTCTTGTCGACTGGCGAAACGGGGAAGTAGCCACCCTTGTAGCCGGTCTTGTTGCCGAGGTTCCCTCCCTCTTCCTCACGCGCGGTGTTCCAGGCACCCTCGATCGAGTCGACCTGGTAGAAGCTGCGGTTCGGCTGCACTTCGTGACGCACGTCGTCGAAGATGTAGAACTCGGCCTCCGGTGCGAAGAATGCGGTGTCAGCGATGCCGGTCGACGCGAGGTACTTCTCGGCCTTCTTCGCGGTCTGGCGCGGGTCACGAGCGTAGATCTCGCCCGTGCGCGGGTTGTAGATGTCGAAGATCATGACGAGCGTTGGCTCGGCACGGAACGGGTCAAGGTACGCGGTCGTCACGTCGGGGATGAGCTGCATGTCCGACTCGTTGATCGAGGCGAAGCCCTGAATCGAGGAGCCGTCGAACAGCTGACCATTGGTGAAGAAGTCTTCGTCAACGGTGCTCGCTGGAATGTTGAAGTGCTGCTGCACACCGGGCAGATCGGTGAAGCGGATGTCGAGGAACGCGACGCCCTGCTCCTTAATGAATTCCAGCACTTCGGACGGTGTTTTGAACATATCGCTCCATCTCGGGAGGTTAACAAGGGTCAGCGGGCAGGTTTCATACTACGCGGCATCGGCTGTGCGGCTGTCGCGCCTTCCCGCAAAAACCGTCGGAGACGGATCGATAGGATTGAGTTGTGCCACGAAATTCCTCCCCGAACGCCGAACCCGACCGCCACTATCAGGGGGAGCGACTCGGCCTCCCCAAAGCAGGCCCGGGCTCGATGGCGGGCTTCGGCCGCCGACTGGCCGGACTCGCGATCGACTGGGGCGTCGCGGTGGCGATCGCCTACTTCGCGTTCGATTACAACCCCGTCGCCATCATGGGCATCTTCATCGGGCTGTCTTGGCTCGGCATCGCCCTGCTCGGTGGCTCGCTTGGACACCTGCTGTGTGGCATGCGCCTGAATACAGTCGCGGGCGCCACCCCGGGTTGGTGGCGCCCGCTTGTACGTCAGGTGCTGGTGATGCTCGTCCTGCCTCCGCTCGTTGCAGATGTGGACGGTCGTGGCATGCACGATGTCCTGACTGGACTCGTGCTGCGCCGCTACGTGCGGTCTTAGCGCATCTGCGACCGCGAAGGACGAATCTTCGAGGGGTCCATGCCCTTCGGAATCGGCAGCTCGGACTTCGAGAGCGACTGCAGGCGAGCATCCACGGCGAGAATCTCGTCGCGACGGAGCTTGTTTGGCAGGCGCTTGACTTCGCGCTTCAGCTTGCCGAGCGAGACGCCGCCCTTGCCCACGAGAATGTGGTGCACGGTGACGGTCGGAACGACGCGCTGCACCTTGCGGCGCTCGTCGGCGAGCAGCTTCTTCGACGCGGCGTTGTCGGCCTCGGTGAACAGGATCACGCCGGGCTTACCGACCGCGCGGAAGATGACGTCCTGGGTGCGAGGGTTGAACGCCACCGGCATGTCACTCGTGCGCCAAGTGCCGCGCAGGCTCGACTGCAGCACGGCGCCGGTTGCGCCCTGGCGACCTTCAAGCTGCGAGTACGCCACCTTCTCGGCGCGGTTGTTCAGCACGAACATAAACAGCATGAGGCCGAACAGCACGCCAAGGATCATGAAGATGACCCACATGATCCAGTTGGTGCGGTACATGAAAAAGCACAGGAAGAACGCCGCGAGAATCGGCAGCACCGCCGCAGTAATCATCAGTGCGACGCCGGGCTTGTCGTACTTCGCCGTCATCTTCACAACGTCGATGATTTGACGGAAGCGACCGGGCTCCTTGGTGCTCGATTCAGAGGATTTAGCCATAGTTCACCTAGGATACCCGCCCTGGGCCATCCACAGGATTCGATCCGGCGAACGTTATCCACAATTTCCCTTGACCACCGGGGTGTCCGGCAAAGTCGTGTCGCACAATGCCCGGCATGCGCCCACAACATCGTCCCGAGTCCGAGACCGAACCCGCCGTTGGCTCCATCGTGGCGGGATGGCGGCTGGTTCGTCCCTTGCCTCAGGAAATCCCCGGGGTACTTAGCTTCGTGGCCGTAGCCCAGCGCGCACCCGAAGGCCCCGCCTCGAGCACCCACTGGGCCGGATTCTCGGTCGAGCAACCGGAACCCCTCGTCCACAGGCGGCTCAATATCGCGACCGACGAAGCGGCGGCGGCACGGCTGAGCCGAGACGCGCGCATCCGGCACCGTCACGGTGGCGACTTCGTACGGCCCTACTTCGAGCTGCTCAGCGACGGTCAGCGACGGCTCACGGTGGGGGACCTGGTGCAGGACTCGAGCCTCGCGAGCCTCGTCGCGCGTGAGGCGAAGTTGCCACCAGGCGCCGTGGTCACCCTGGCGGTGCCGGTACTCGAGTCGATCTCGCAGGCGCATCGCCGCGGCTTTACCCACGGCGCCCTCACACTCTCGGCCTGTCGGGTCGATGCCCTCGGCAAGCCCTGGGTAGAGCAGTGGTCGTCGAGCATCGACCTCGGCGAGCTGAGCGGGATGCGCCGCGACCTCGCGCTTCAAGACGAGCTGCGGGGCCTCGGGCGGCTCTGCGATGCGCTCCTCGCCCACTCGACAGTCGAGGCGAGCGGGCAGGTGCGGGAGCTCGTCACCGCCCTCGCTCAGGGGGCACCGGTGGCCGACCCGATTCCGCGTCTGGTGGATGCACTGTTTAGCTGGTCGACGCCGGCCCCGGTCACCGTCATGGCCGTCGGTGCCCGTGCCGCGGTCGGTGTTGGATCCGGAGTCGGAGCCGGAGCCGAATCTGCCAGCGCCCGTCCTCCTGGGCCCGCGCATCCGCAGCGGCGAACCGCGAAGCCATCGCTCGGGCCGACCGATTCGGGGGACGACGAGCCGCTCCTCGAGGCTCAGGTCCTCCGCCAACGAGGCGGCCCGTTCACCTCGGTCGCGCTCGCATGGCGCCTTGTCGCCATACGCGCGAGCGGGATTCGGCCCGCCGTCTGGCTCGGTCTGGTTGGCGCCGGCAGCGCCGTCGCACTCGTTTCGCCGCTCCTCTAGGCGCAGTTGAGCGGCTTGCGCGGAAAGCAAACGGGCGGGTGTGCAGCCATCTTGCTGCACACCCGCCCGTTCAGAAGGCCGCGACTAGATGCCGAGGTTGCCCTCGAACGCACCCTCTTCGAGGCGCTGCTTGACCTGCGTCAGGTAACGGGCCGCGTCGGCGCCGTCAATGATGCGGTGGTCGTAGCTCAGGGCGAGGTAGACCATCGAACGGATCGCGATGCTCTCGGTGCCGTCGGCCGTCTTCACGACCGTCGGGCGCTTCACGACCGCGCCGGTGCCGAGGATGGCCTCCTGCGGAAGGAAGACGACCGGGGTGTCGAACAGCGCGCCACGCGAGCCGGTGTTCGTCACCGTGAAGGTGCCGCCAGCGAGCTCGTCGGGGAGCAGCTTGTTGTCGCGCGTGCGGGTCGCGAGGTCGTCGATCGACTTCGCGAGCTCGGCGATGTTCAGGCCGCCAGCGTTCTTGATCACCGGGGTGAGTAGACCGCGCTCGGTGTCGACCGCGATCGACACGTTCTCGCTTTCGGGGTAGACGATCTCGTCGCCCTGCACGGTCGAGTTGATGATCGGGTACGTCTGCAGTGCCTCGATCGCCGCGAGCGTGAAGAACGGCAGGAAGGAGAGCTTCGAACCGGTCTTCTCGAGGAACTCGTTCTTCTTCGCCGCGCGGAGGTTCGCGACACGGGTGACGTCGACCTCGATCACAGTGGTGAGCTGTGCAGTCGTGGTCATCGACTCAACGGCGCGCTGCGAAACCACCTTGCGCAGGCGCGTCATCTTCGCGCTGGTACCGCGCAGCGGCGAAACCTCGTGCGGCGTCGCCTCGGTGGGCACGCCAGCCGATGCGGCCGGAGCGGCAGCAGCAGCGGGCGCCTGCGACTTCGCGGCCTCGAGCACGTCTTCCTTGCGGATGCGGCCGCCGACGCCCGAACCCGTGATCTGGGTGAGGTCGACACCGTGCTCCGCCGCGAGCTTGCGCACGATCGGCGTCACGTAGCGAGG
Organism: Gulosibacter sediminis; assembly: GCF_023370115.1. Classification (NCBI taxonomy): domain Bacteria; kingdom Bacillati; phylum Actinomycetota; class Actinomycetes; order Micrococcales; family Microbacteriaceae; genus Gulosibacter; species Gulosibacter sp. ACHW.36C. Next base: position 1,345,766 of record NZ_CP097160.1, read on the forward strand.
GTCGCTCTTCGTCTCGGGGCGCTGCGGGGCAGCGGGGGCCTTCGGCGCGGCGGGGGCTGCCGGAGCAGCAGCAGCGGGAGCGGCCGTCGCGGCGGGAGCGGCAGGGGCGGCGGGTGCCGCGGGCGCTGCCGGGGCAGCGGCGGGCTTCGGTGCCTCAGCCTTGGGCGCCTCGGCCGCGGGTGCTGCGGCGGGGGCGGGAGCTTCGGCGGCTGCGCCGTCGCCGATGCGTGCGAGCACGGCACCAACCTCGACGGTCTCATCCTCCTGGACGAGGATCTCCTGCACCGTGCCGGCGAACGGCGACGGAACCTCAGTGTCAACCTTGTCGGTCGACACCTCGAGCAGCGCCTCGTCGACCTCAACGGTCTCGCCAACCTGCTTCAGCCACCGAGTGACCGTACCTTCAGTGACGCTCTCACCGAGGGCGGGAAGCGTCACGTCCTGGCCAGCGCCACCTGCTGCCGGGGCAGCCGCGGGGGCCTCAGCCTCGGCGGGAGCCGGAGCTTCTTCGACAGGAGCGGCCTCCGCGGCCGGGGCTTCCTCTGCCGCGGGGGCGGGAGCTTCGGCGGGTGCCTCGGCGGCTGCGCCGTCGCCGATGCGTGCGAGCACGGCACCAACCTCGACGGTCTCGTCCTCCTGGACGAGGATCTCCTGCACCGTGCCGGCGAACGGCGACGGTACCTCAGTGTCAACCTTGTCGGTCGACACCTCGAGCAGCGCCTCGTCGACCTCGACGGTCTCGCCAACCTGCTTCAGCCACCGAGTGACCGTACCTTCAGTGACGCTCTCACCGAGGGCGGGAAGCGTTACATCCTGGCTCATTACTTCTCCTAAAAGTGATTCGACTCGTGTGACTAGATCGCGTGCAGCGGGCGACCGGCGAGGGCCATCATCGCTTCGCCGATGGTCTCACCCTGGGTCGGGTGCGCGTGGACGAGCTGAGCGACGTCCTCGGGGTAGGCGTCCCAGTTGACGATGAGCTGGGCCTCACCGACGAGCTCACCGACGCGGGCACCGATCATGTGAATGCCGACGACGGGGCCGTCGTTCACTCGGATCGCCTTGACGAAACCAGCGGTGCCGAGGATCGAGCTCTTCGCGTTGCCCGCGAGGTTGTACTCGTACGCGGTGATGTTGTCAGCGCCGTACTCTTCAGCGGCCTTCTTCTCCGAGAGGCCAACCGAGGCGACCTGCGGCTCGCAGTAGGTGACCTTGGGGATGTTCTTGTCTTCGACGAGCACCGGGCTCTGGCCCGCGATCTGCTCGGCGACGAAGATGCCGTGCTGGTAGCTGCGGTGCGCGAGCTGGAGCCCGGGGGTGATGTCGCCGATGGCGTAGACGCCGGCGACATTGGTCTCGAGCTTGTCGTTGACGAGCACGAAGCCGCGGTCGGTCTCGACGCCAACCTCTTCGAGGCCGATGTTCTGCGTAACGGGGCCACGGCCAATCGCGACGAGCAGCACGTCACCGTCGATGGTCTCGCCACCCTTGTCGGTCTTGACGTGCACGCCGTACTCGTCCTGCGTGACCGACTCAAACTTGGTGCTGAGCTGGAAGTTGATGCCGCGCTTCTTGTAGGCGCGCTCGAGCGCCTTCGAGATCGCCTCGTCCTCTGCCGGAGCGAGGTGGGGCAGGCCCTCGATGATCGTGACCTCGGCGCCGAGCGCACGCCACAGGCTCGCGAACTCGAGGCCAATTACGCCACCGCCGAGCACGACCGCGCGCTGGGGAACCCAGTCCATCTGCAGCGCCTGGTCGCTCGTGATGACGTTGCCGGTGATCTCGAGACCGGGGATGCTCTTCGAGTACGAGCCGGTCGCGATCACGACGTTCTTGGCGATGAGCTTGTCGTCGCCGACCTGCACGGTCTTCGCGTCGACGAGGCGACCCTCGCCCGCGAACACGTCGATCTTCTTCGCCTTGAGCAGGCCCTGCAGGCCCTTGAACTTGCCCGAAACGATGCCGTCACGGAAAGCGGCGATCTTGCCAGCGTCGATGCCCTCGAGCTTGAGGTTGACACCGAGTCGGGCACCATCCTCAACCGCGTCGGCAACCTCACCCGCGTGGAGCATGGCCTTGGTCGGCACACAGCCGCGGTGGAGGCACGTGCCGCCGAGCTTGTCCTTCTCGACGAGGGCAACCGTCTGACCCAGCTGCTTGGCACGAATAGCGGCGGCGTAGCCTGCGCTACCGCCACCAAGGACTACGAGGTCGAAATTGTGATCGGCCACTCGGAAAGCTCCTTTGAAGTTTGGATGGGGATCCCAGCACGAGATCTGGACAGGCCTACAGGGATCTTGCAGACACAACCTTTTCCAGCGTACACCCGCTGGTTAGCGACTAATTCAACGTCGACAGCAGTTCGACAAGGGTGCGCACTGGCACTCCCGTGGCACCCTTCGCGACATATCCGTAGGGGGCCTTCGTCTCGGCTGGGCCAGCAATGTCGAAGTGCAGCCAGGGGATGTCGTTGCCCTCGTCATCGATGCCGATGAAGCGCTGCAGGAAGGCGCCGGCGAACAGCATCCCTCCCGAGCGATCGCCCGGCTTCGAGTTGACGATATCGGCGATGTTCGACTCGAGCTTCTCGTCGAATTCCTCCGGGATGGGCATGGCCCAGAGCGGTTCGCCGACCGTCTTGCTGGCGGCGAGGGCGCGGTCGCGCCAGTCCTCTTCGTTCCCGAGGAGGCCGGTGGTGCGGTCACCGAGTGCCACCACCTGTGCACCCGTGAGCGTCGCGATGTCGACGATGAGGTCGGGCTGCTGTTCCGAGGCGAGCGAGAGCCCGTCGCTGAGCACGAGGCGACCCTCCGCATCCGTGTTCGTGACCTCGACCGTAACGCCCGAGTGAGTCGTGAGCACGTCGTCCGGCTTGATCGCGCTGCCCGACGGCATGTTCTCGGCGAGCATGCACCAGCCACTCACGTGCACGGGCAGGCCGAGCGACGCCGCGGCGCGAATCGTGCCAACGACCGAGGCCGCACCACCCATGTCGAACTTCATGCCCACCATCGACGCTGCTGGCTTGATGGAGAGCCCGCCCGAGTCGAAGGTGATGCCCTTGCCGACAAGCGCGACGTGCGCCACGGCGTTTTCGGGCTCGTACTCGAGGTGCACGATGCGCGGCGCATTCACCGAACCTGCGCCCACGCCGAGCACGCCGCCGCAGCCCTCGTCGATAAGGCGTTGCTCGTCCCAAACCTCGACCGAGACGCTGTCGTCGTCGAACACGTCGACGACGGCGTCGGCGAAGTCTTCGGGCACGAGGGCGCTCGGGGGAGTGTTGACGAGGTCTCGGGTGAGCACGACGGCGTCGGTGATCGAGGTCACGCGCCGTTCGATTGACTCGGTCGCGCCGGTGGCGTTGACCTGCTGCGAGTCGGTGACCTCTTCGCTGGTCGACTTGAAGCGGTCGTAGCGATAGCCGCCGAGCACGTGACCCGTGAGCAGCGCCTCAAGCTCAGCATCCGTCGGTTCGACGAGGTCGTAGACCACGCCCGCTGCCTTGCCGAGGGTGCGCGCGGCGGCGCCGGCGGCGCGACGCAGGGCCTCCTCGTCGCGGCTGGTGCCGATGCCGATGAGCAGGGCGGCGGCCTCGCCGTCTTCCTCGTCGGTGGCGACCAGGATACGCGTGCTCTGGCCGGTTGCGCCGGTTACGCCGAGCTGCTCGAGGCGGTCGGCGTCGAGCCCAAGATCTGCGGAGGTCAGCGGCTCCGGGACATCGCCCTTGCGCACCGGAATCACGGTGACGACATCGGAGGAATAGGGCTCGAGATCAATGCGAATTTCAGCAGACGTCATAGTTTCGAGCCTACGCCGAGCAAACTGGGGGAGGGCGTAGCATTGACGCCATGCTCTCTGACCCCTCGATGTACCGTCCTGGCGAGGCATGGCATGAGGTTCCTCCCGGCCTGCCGCTCGTGGCGTTGCTCTCGGGATACCGGGATGCGGGGCAGACGGTGCGCCAGGGAATCGAGGCGCTGCTCTCGCAGGACGAGGGGCGAATCGTCGCGTCGTTCGACGCCGACCTGCTGCTCGACTACCGGGCGCGTCGCCCCGTCGTGAAACTCGAGTCGAACCGGGTCAGCGAGTATCGCGTGCCGCGACTCGACCTGCGACTGCTCAACGACTCGCTCGGGCAGCCGTTCTTGCTGCTGAGCGGGTTCGAGCCCGACTTCCGCTGGGACCAGTTCACGGGAGACCTGCTGCGCCTGCACGCCCACTTCGCCGTCTCGAGCACCACGTGGGCCCACTCGATCCCCATGCCCGTGCCACACACGCGGCCCGCGCGACTCGCGGTCACGGGCAATCGCGACGAGTTCATCGAGAACAATTCGGTCTGGCAGACGAACGTCGAGGCGCCGGCACACGCCCTCCACGAGCTCGAATTCGAGCTCACGGCGAGCGATGAGCCCGTGGTCGACCTTGTCGTGCTCGTACCGCACTACCTCGCCGATTCGAGCGTGCCCGCCGGCGCCATGAAGCTGCTGGAGGGCATCGGCAGTGCCGCGGGCGTGATCATCGACACCGAGCAGCTGCGCGAGCGCGATCGCGTGTTCCGCACCGACGTCGACGCGCAGATCGCCGAAAACGAAGAAATGCAGCGCCTCATCCAGGCACTCGAAACCCAGTACGACGGCGTGGTCCGCGGCACGCCTCGTGAGAATCCATTTGCCGACGCCGACGGCGAAATGCCGAGCGCCGACGACATCGCCACCGAACTCGAGCGCTACCTGTCGGCGCGCCGGAAGCCCAACGAAAAGTAATGTCCACGGACACCCCAAACACCCAGTCGCTCAGCCTCATCCCACCTCGCCTTCCGGGCATCATCTTCACCCTCGCGCTCGTTGCGTACATCGTCGCGGTCACCCAGCGCAGCTCGCTCGGCGTCGCCGGTGTCGACGCGATTGACCGCTTCGACGCGTCGGCCACCGCGCTGTCGACGCTCGCGGTCATGCAGGTGGTCGTGTACGCGGCCGCGCAGATTCCCGTCGGCATGCTCCTCGACCGTTTTGGTCCCTCGCGCCTCATCATCACCGGCGCTGCCCTCATGGCCGTCGGCCAGATCATCGTTGCCGTCGCGCCGACGATCGAGGTGGCCGTCGTCGGGCGCATCCTCGTCGGCCTCGGCGACGCGGCAACCTTCGTGAGTGGCCTGCGCATCATCTCGGCCTGGTTCCGACCGCGCAAAGTACCGGTCATGCAGCAGTGGTTCGGCAACCTCGGCCAGCTCGGCCAGTTCATCTCGGCGGTGCCGTTCTCGACCCTGCTCCACCTGAGCGAGTGGACGGTCGCGTTCCTCACCACCGCATCCCTCTCGGTCATCCTCGTCGTCGCAGCGATCGCTGGATTGAAGGATGTGCCTGGCTCGCGCTTCGGCGGCCAGCCCATGTCGCTCTCGGGCGCCTTCAGCACGCTCGGCGCGGCGTTCAGCCGACCCGGAACGCGCCTTGGATTCTGGTCGCACTTCACGACCCAGTTCCCCGGCAACGTCTTCGGCCTGCTCTGGGGTTACCCGCTCATGGTGCAAGGGCTTGGCTACGCGCCTCAGCTCGCTTCGGCGTTGCTCATCTTGCCGGTCGTGGTCGGCATGTTCGTTGGCCCACTCATTGGACTGCTCACCGCGCGGTTCCCCTTGCGGCGTTCGAACCTCGTCATCGGCATCGCGATCACGAGCGCGATTTTCTGGTCGATCCTGCTGCTGTGGCCGGGTCAGCCGCCGCTCTGGTATTACGTCATTGTGCTCGTCGTCACGGGCGGCGCAACCACCGGCTCGAACATCGGCTTCGACTTTGCCCGAACCTTCAACCCCTCCTCGAGCTACGGTTCGGCCTCCGGCATCGTCAACGTCGGCGGGTTCACCGCTAGCGCAATCGCGTTCCTGACCATCGGCCTCGGCATCGACGCAGTCACCGGAGGAGCCGAGCCGACGTGGGACGCTTTCCGCGTCGCGATGTGGACTTTCCCCGTATTAACGGTGCTCGGCATCGCCGCGCTGCTCCACGTGCGCAACCAAACCCGCAACCGAATGGCAGCCGAAGAGGGCGTCGTGGTGGCGCCACTCTGGCGCGCGCTGGCCCGTCGGATGCGCCGGCGAGGCGACACTCGGGAATAGTTCGGGCTCCTCGCGTGTACCATTTACTATCTGCCCCAATCTATTCCGCCTCGGCGGGACTTGACTTGGGCATTCGTTTTGCCCGCACCACTTGAGGGGGTCCGTAATGGCAGCAGGAGCAACGCCGAACGTGACGGCCGCACGTTCGAAGGAAGAGCTTTCCGCGCTCAAGGTCGCCGACCTGCGAGCGATCGCGAAGGAAATTGGCCTGACTGGCGCCTCGACGCTAAAGAAGGACGACCTCGTTGGGGCGATCCTGTCACACGAGGGCGGCGCCCCGGCGTCGACCGCCGCACCAAAGAAGGCGGCGGCGAAGAAGACGACCACGAAGAAGGCAACGCCCGACGACGGTGACGAGCACATCGTCGTCGACCTCGACGAAGACCACGAAGTCGACGAGAAGGACATCGAGACGTCGACCGACGACGAAGAGCACGCCGAGAAGGACGAAGACCCGGACCTCGGCAAGCGCGACGACAAGAGCGAGGACCCGGAGGAGGACGCCATCAAGGCGGAATCCGCGGTGAAGGCCGCCGGCGCCCTCGTGCTCAAGAACACCGACGATGACGACACCCCGGTGTACTCGGGCACGATCACCGGTGCAACCGCCGACCCGGTGAAGGACTACCTCAAGCAGATCGGTAAGGTGCCGCTGCTCGACGCCGCCGAAGAGGTCGACCTCGCCATGCGCATCGAGGCGGGCCTCTACGCCGAGGACAAGCTCCTTCGCCAGCCCGACATCGAGGCCAAGCTCAAGCGCGAGCTCAAGTGGATCGTCCGTGACGGCAAGCGCGCGAAGAGCCACCTGCTCGGCGCAAACCTTCGTCTCGTCGTCTCGCTCGCGAAGCGGTACACGGGCCGCGGCATGCAGTTCCTCGACCTCATCCAGGAGGGCAACCTGGGCCTCATCCGCGCGGTCGAAAAATTCGACTACACGAAGGGCTTCAAGTTCTCGACCTACGCGACCTGGTGGATCCGTCAGGCCATCACGCGCGCGATGGCCGACCAGGCCCGCACCATCCGCATCCCGGTGCACATGGTCGAGGTCATCAACAAGCTCGCCCGCGTGCAGCGCCAGATGCTGCAGGATCTCGGTCGCGAACCCACGCCGGAAGAGCTCGCGCATGAGCTCGACATGACGCCCGAGAAGGTCGTCGAGGTGCAGAAGTACGGTCGCGAGCCGATCTCGCTGCACACGCCCCTCGGCGAGGATGGCGACTCGGAATTCGGTGACCTTATCGAGGACACCGAGGCGGTCGTGCCAGCCGACGCCGTGAGCTTCACGATGCTGCAGCGCCAGCTCGAGTCACTGCTTGACTCGCTCTCGGAACGCGAGGCGGGCGTGATCCGCATGCGCTTCGGCCTCGGTGACGGCATGCCAAAGACGCTCGACCAGATCGGCGAGACCTTCGGCGTGACGCGCGAGCGCATCCGCCAGATCGAGTCCAAGACCATGGCGAAGCTCCGCCACCCGTCGCGTTCGCAGTCGCTGCGCGACTACCTCGAGTAAGGAGACGCGTATGCAGGCAAATGAAGGTAAGGCCCTGACCTCGACGGTCGACGGCACCGAGTACCACCGCATCCCGATCAAGACTCGCGTCGTCATGCCGGGTGACGACCTCCACGAGGTCGTGCGCACGTACGCGGCCGACGAGGTGCAGGACGGCGACGTGCTGTTCATCACCGAGAAGATCGTCGCAATCACGCAGGGTCGCTCGATGCTCACGGGCGACATCAAGCCACGCCCGCTCGCGAACTTCCTCGCCAAGTACGTCACTAAGACGCCCTACGGCATCGGCCTCGGCATGCCCGAGACCATGGAGATGGCGCTGCGCGAGTGCGGTACCCCGCGCATCCTGCTCGCGTCGGGCGTCGCCGCGGTGACGAAGGCGTTCGGTCGTTCGGGCGACTTCTACCGAGTGGCCGGAGAGAAGGCGCGCGCCATCGACGGCCCGACCAAGAACACGATTCCGCCGTACAACGAGTCGGTCGTCCTTGGCCCGAAGGAGCCGATGCGCGTGGCCCGCGACATCAAGATCCTCCTCGGCAACAAGGTTGACGTGCTCGTCGTCGACATCAATGACATCGGCGGCAACATCCTCGGCACGACGCTCGACCGCGAGCAGAACGAGACGTTCGTGCGCATCCTCAGTGACAACCCGCTGGGTCAGGGTCACCAGTCGACCCCGATGGGGATTATTCGCCGATAACCGCGCGGTAGCGGGGGAGCAGCCCCCGTCGCACGCCCGACACCGAGGGCTTCGCTTGGAAGACACCGGTGTTGTAGTTGCCCTCGATGAGTACGGGACGATCCGGCGAGATCGCGACGTCCCAACCGACGTAGGGCACCTCCGGGATGCGGCGGGCGGCTGCCACCACGAGTTCGAGCGCGCGCTCGAAGTGCGGCACCTCGAAGCCGACGATGGGCACGCCGCTGAGCGGGTGGATCGAGTGGATCGCGTTGTTGTCGTCGAAGGCGGGGCACTGCGCGATGCCGGCCTCGTCGAGCATGGTGTACATGCCACCACCCGAGAAGTTGTCGACGTCGCCGCCCGCACCGATGCGCAGCGCGACGGCGATGACGTCCACGCGGTCGCCGCGGTTGAACGTGACGATGCGCATGGTGTTCACGCTCGACTCGTTCAGCGCCGCCAGGTGCGGGTGCTGCACGAGGAATTCCTCGAGCAGGAACTGGCGGTTGCTCATGCGGATCTTGCGGAAGCGCGCGAGGTCGGTGCCGATGTCGGCGGGGCGCACACGCTCAATGCCCTTGCCACCGAGCGAGTCGGGCACCTTGGCCATGAGGTTGGGGTGACGCTGCACGAAGTCGGCGAGCTGTTCGTCGCTGGCCGTGCGTACGTCGAGCCACTCGCGGCCGAGCAGATCGTCGAACTCGACGTTGAAGTTTGACTTGTCGGACAGTCGCAGGTTCGCCTGCTTGTCGGTGTTGAAGCGCCGCGCGTAGTGGTCGGACTTCGGATGCGTCATGAACGTCGCGCGCTCGGCCTTCGAGAGGATCGCGAAGTCCCAGTCCTGGTAGTCCTGGAACGCGCACTCGTACTTCGCGGCCGACCAGAACATGTCGAGGGCGACGCCGAGGCGGGGCTTGCGGAAGTTCTTCGAGATGTCACCGGCGAGTTGCCACACGCGCGGCAGGTTGAGTGCCTTCACCCGCCCCACGAGATAGTTCATACGCAGCTTGTTCGCGGATGCACCAGGCACAAAATCCTCTTCCGTCGGCGACACAGTGGCTTCGATGCTACCGCGGCAGCGGTGTGCCTCGCCGTCTGACGGCCCGGCAGTCGATAGGATTCAGGCTTGGATTAGGAGGTTTCGGTCATGGCGCAGGCGTATTCGGCTGAAGATCTGCAGGTACTCGAGGGGCTCGAGGCGGTGCGGAAGCGTCCCGGTATGTATATCGGGTCGACCGACTCGCGTGGGCTCATGCACTGCCTCTGGGAGATCATTGACAACTCGGTCGACGAGGCGCTCGGCGGCCATGGCGCGAAGATCGACATCGTCCTCCACCAGGATGGTTCGGTCGAGGTGCGCGACGAGGGTCGCGGTGTGCCGATCGATATCGAGCCGCGCACCGGCTGGTCGGGCGTGCAGGTGGTCTATACCAAGCTCCACGCCGGCGGCAAGTTCGGCTCGAGCAACTACGGCGCGGCCGGTGGTCTGCACGGCGTTGGTGCATCCGTCGTCAACGCGCTGTCGAGCCGCCTCGACGTCGAGGTCGACCGCGGCGGCAAGACCTACGCGATGAGCTTCCAGCGGGGTCACGCCGGTGTGTTCGCCGACTCGGGCGAGCCCTCGCCCGACGCTGCGTTCACCGAGCAGCCCGGGCACGCCGAGCTGCGAGTCGTCGGCAAGGTGGGCAAGAACGTCACCGGCACCCGCGTGCGGTACTGGGCCGACCCGCAAGTGTTTGTGCGCGACGCCGCATTCCAGCTTGAGCAGCTGCGCGACCGCGCCCGGCAGACCGCGTTTCTCGTGCCCGGCCTCGAGATCAGCCTCTCTGACGAGCGCGATCCGCAGGCGACCGAGCAGGAGTCGTTCAAGTACGACGGTGGCATTTCGGAGTTCGTTGAATACCTCGCGCCCGACGCGGCCCTCACTGACATTTGGCGGATGCAGGGGGAGGGGCACTACCGCGAGACCGTGCCCGTGCTCGACGATAAGACCGGCCACATGGTTTCGCGCGAAGTCGAGCGCCGGATGGAGGTCGACCTCGCCCTGCGCTGGGGCGCCGGCTACGACACCGTCGAGCGCAGCTTCGTCAACATCATCGCGACGCCGAAGGGCGGCTCCCACGTCACCGGCTTCGAGGCGGGCCTGCTCAAGGTCGTGCGCGACGAGGTGACGAAGAACGCGCGCAAACTCAAGGTCGGCAACGACAAGCTCGACAAGGACGACATCCTTGCCGGCCTGACCGCGGTCGTGACCGTGCGCATCCCCGAGCCACAGTTCGAGGGCCAGACCAAGGAGGTGCTCGGCACCCCGCAGGCGCGCAACATCGTGCAGAAGACGATCGTCGACGGCATGAAGGAGCGTTTCGGCTCGACGAAGCGACAGGACAAGACCGAGTCGTCGATGCTGCTCGAGAAGATCGTCACCGAGATGAAGAGCCGCATCGCGGCCCGCGCGCACAAGGAGACGCAGCGCCGCAAGACGGCGCTTGAGAACTCTTCGCTGCCCGCGAAGCTCGTCGACTGCCGCATCAACGAGGTCGAGCGCTCGGAGCTGTTCATCGTCGAGGGTGACTCGGCGCTCGGCACGGCGAAGCCGGCCCGCGACTCCGAGTACCAGGCGCTGTTCCCGATTCGCGGCAAGATCCTCAATGTGCAAAAGGCGTCGCTCGCCGACATGCTCAAGAACGCCGAGTGCGCGAACATCATTCAGGTGCTCGGCGCGGGCTCGGGGCGCTCATTCGATCTCGACCAGGCGCGGTACGGCAAGGTCATCATCATGTCCGACGCCGACGTGGACGGCGCGCACATCCGCACGCTGCTGCTCACGCTGTTCTTCCGCTACATGCGCCCGATGCTCGAGGCCGGTCGCGTGTACGCCGCCGTGCCGCCGCTGCACCGGGTGGTCGTCATGAACGCCGGCAAGAAGCCGAACGAGACGATCTACACCTACAGCGAGAAGGAACTGCAGGCGCTGCTCAAGAAGCTTGAGCGCTCGGGCAAGAAGTATCAGGACCCGATTCAGCGTTACAAGGGCCTCGGCGAGATGGACGAAGACCAGCTCTGGGACACGACCATGAACCCGGAACACCGCCTGCTTCGCCGCATGAACCTCAAGGATGCGGCCGAGGCGGAGCAGATCTTCGAGGTGCTCATGGGCAACGAAGTCGCCCCGCGTCGCGAGTTCATCGTCGACGGTGCCGAGCACGTCGTTCCCGAGCTCATCGACGCGTAGCTCGCACCGCGCATCCGGTTGCCCGACCGACACTCCTGATGCGGTTTTCTAGGAGCGCTGCGGTGAGAACCGTTGCTTTTCTAGAAAACCGCACCGATGGGGGCGCGCGACTGCCGGGACGACAGACGGAGTGACCGTGCGAATTAGCCGTTCAGGGTGGGGGAGACGCCGAGGGTCACGTCGATCTCGGTCTGCTTTCCGTCTCGGATGATCGTGAGTGTCGCGGTGTCGCCCGCCTTGAGCGTGCGCACGGTGCCGACGAGGCTCGACGAACTCGAGATGTCCTGGCCGTTCACGGCGATGATGAGGTCGCCCTTCTTCACGCCCGCGTCGTCAGAGGGGCCGTCGGCGGTGACTTCCTGCACCTCGGCGCCGAGAACTGTGCTGCCGTCGAGCTCGGCCTGGCCGTCGCTGTTCGCTGTGCCGAGCCACGCGTGCTCAACCTCGCCGGTCTCGATGAGCTGCTGCGCGACGTTCTGCACGAGCACAGTCGGAATCGCAAAGCCGATGCCGATGCTGCCGGATGTGCCGGATGAGTCGGCGCCGAGGGTCGCGATCGACGAGTTGATGCCGACGAGCTGACCGGTGGCGTCGACGAGCGCGCCACCCGAGTTGCCGGGGTTGAGCGCGGCCGAGGTCTGGATCGCGTTCGTCACCACCGCGTTGCCGCTGACCTCGCCGGTGTTCACCGGGCGGTTCAGCGCCGAGACGATGCCCGTCGTGTACGAACCCGAGAGCCCGAGCGGCGAGCCGATCGCCATGACACCGTCGCCGACCTCGAGCGCGGTCGAGTCGCCGACGGTGATCGGCACGAGGGTGTCGGGGACATCGGTGACTTGAATCACCGCGAGGTCGGTGGCCGGGTCGGTGCCGACCACGGTCGCCTGGTAGCCGTGGTTGCCGATCGTCACCGTCACCGCGCTGTCGCCGGAGGCACCTTCGACGACGTGGTTGTTTGTGACGACATGGCCCTCGCCGTCCCAGACGACGCCCGAACCCTGACTCGTGCCCTGCGAGGTCTGCACCTGAATCGAGACGACCGAGTTCTCGAGTTCGCCCGCCACGGCGGTCCAGTTCGTGTCGTTCGCGTCGGCCTGCACGACCGTGCCCGACGATGAGGTGTTGATGCCGCCGCCCGCCGGCAGCAGCGCCCACGTGCCCACGGCGCTGCCCGCGCCAACGATCAGCGCGGTGGCCGCAGCAATGCCGATGACGCCGCCGGTGCTCAATCCACGCTTCTTCGTGGGCTTCGCCGCCGCGTCGTCGGTTGTGCCCTGCGGCCCGTATTCCGGATGCATGGTCGCGGCGAGCGTCTGGCCGCCCGTGAACTGCTGGGCCGATTGGCCACCAAACTGCTGGGTCGGGGCGCTCGAGAACTGCTGGGTCGGCGCGTCAGCCTGATGTGGCGTCGCTGCCTGCTGGCCCGGGGCCAGGGGGATGCCGTAGTTCACCTGCGTCGTCGGCGCAGGCTCGGCGGGTGCCTGCGTCGGCTGCCCAAACTGCGTCGTCGCCGCGTCCTGCGGGCTGGCCGCGGGGGAGTCGCTGCGGGGGGAGTAGCCCGCGCCTGAGTCAGTGCTCGAGGTTGCGGTGCCTGGGGTATCGGGGGTGCCGAGCGGCGGAAGGGGTGGCATTTCGCCGTGCTGCTTGGCTCCGGGCTGTTCTTCGGACATGAAGGAATCCAATCACCGCAAGGCTGAGCGTTCTGCGGAAAGTTCTCGAATTTCAGTGGTGAGGTTCATGCGAGCACGCTGATCCCAGAGCTTGGATGCGGTCGAGGTGCGAAAAAGTTCCCGGCGCGCCAAAAAGTCCTGCAAAATGCGCAGCCGGCCCTCAACGAAATCGCGCGGCGGCACGTGCGTGTACTCGCGGCGCACGCCCTCGACATACGCGCGATACCGGGCATCCGGTGCCGCGAGAATCGCGAGATCTGCGTCGGCGAGCAGCCCCGCCGCAGCCATGTCGCCGGGCTCGAGCACCGCGTCAGCCTCGGCCCTCGGATCGGTGCTGAGAATCAGCCGAGCAACCTGCCCGGCCACCGCGCGGGACTCACCCAAGGCAAGCAACTCGTCGTGTGCCAGTTCGGCCGACGCCCGTTCATCCGCACCCGGCGCGCCCTCATACACCGCGTCGTGATACCAGGCGGCGAGCAGCGCCACCCGCGGCGCCTCGCTGCCGGATGCCCAAAGCAGGTCGAGGTGCATGAGCACGTCGTGGAGGTGCTCGGCGTCGTGATAGCCACGGTGCGGCTCCTGCCAACGCGCGAGGAGCCGCTCGCCAGCATCCGCCCAGACGGGGGAGTCGTCGCCCAGCTCTGTCCACCACGCGCGCAATTCAGCCAGCCGCGCGGGTGCCCGTTCCGCATCCCGCCGGGCCCGGGGGATGCGCAGCCCGGAGGCCTCGAGGCGGCGCGCGAGTTCGTGTCCGGTCACGGCGACCGCGCCGGCCGCCACCAGCCCGGGCAGTTCGTCTTCGCGCACGTCGTAGTGGTCGAGATCGAAGCGCCGGCGCGCGAGCCGCTGGCAGTGGGCGAACGCATGCAGTTCGGCGAGGGAGTGGTCGGATACGAGGTGTGCCCAAAGCACGCCGTGGGCTGGCCAGCGCGCGGGGTCTACGAGAATTGTCACCTGCCTGACCATAATTGCCGACATGGAAGATCTGCCGTGGCTTGACGCAATTGTTTCGCGAATTGTGCCGCCCGAGACCGCTCCGAGCATCGATGCGACCGTGCTGTGGTGGGTGCTCGCTGCAGCACTCATCGCCTGCGCTGTGCCATTGACCTGGCTACGGGTGCGCCTCGGCGTGACGCTCGTGCACGAGCTCGGGCACGCGTTCGTCGGGGTGATGGTCGGCCGCAAGTTCAACGGCTTCGTGCTGCGCGGCGACATGTCGGGCGCGGCGGTGACGCAGGGGAAGGCCAGGGGATTCGGCAGGGTAGCGACGACCTGGGCGGGCTACCCGGCGCCGGCGATTCTCGGCGCGGCCCTCGCGTGGTTCGCGGGTCGCGGCTGGGCCGCTCCGACGGTGACGCTGCTCATGCTGCTGCTCGTCATCGCGATGATTCGGGTGCGATCCTGGCTGACCGCAGGCGTCACGCTGATTTCGCTCGCGGGTTTTGCGGCACTGTGGTGGTGGCGTTACGACGAGATTCAGGCGCTCGTGCTCATCGGAATCGCCATCGTGCTGGTCGTTGGTGCTTGGCGACACCTCGGCGCCGTCGTGACGCAGCCGAGTCCGAGCAGCGACCCTGGCGTGCTCGCGCAGCTGACGCGCGTGCCGGCGTTCCTCTGGAACCTCAGCTTTGCCATCGTGTGCGGCCTCGCAACGTGGGGAGTAGCGCAGTTCTTCCTGCCGTAGTCGCTGAGCCGGCCGACTGGGGGGCAACTCTGCGATAATGACATAATGTGCATTATCGGATATCGCCACGCTCATCACGATGCACCGAGGAACCTCAGGCATCGCGTACTATTGGACGCAGTGGCTCCGGCCCTTCTAGCTCGCCAACCTCAGGGAGAAACGCAGTGAACGCGCTCATCGCCATCTTCAGCATCCTCGTATTCATTGCGGGTCTCTGGTGCTACGGCCTCGCGTTCCAGATGCCGACCGACACGCTGTCGCTGCTCGTCTTCATTCTCGGCGTGCTGCTCAACAGCCTCGCGTTCTTCATCCCCTGGCAGATCGTCGGCCACGGCCGAAAGTAACAACTTCATAACAGCCGCACGTGCGCCCTTGGTTCCACCGAATCAAGGGCGCTCTGCTTATCAGGAGGACTGCGTGGGGTACACGCCTTCGCTCGACATTTCGGTGCGCTTCACGGCTCCCGTCGAACGCGTCTGGGATGCGCTCGTCGATCGCCGGGAGTTCGCAACGTGGTGGCCCGACGGAGGCCACATCGAAGCGCGTAAGGGCGGCGAGCTCAAGCTCACCACGCCACGGCCGAAGAAGAAGCGCGACCGGATGCTCACCGGCAAGGTCATCAGCGTCGACCCCTACGCGCAACTCGTGATCGACGTGAACGCGCAGCCGCGTGACCTCGACACCCGACTCACGCTGATCTTCAGCCAGCTCAAGCACAAGTCACGCCTGCGCATCATCGAGGAAGGCTCGGACAGCCCGACCTCGGGCATCATCCTGCAGGAAGCCCGCGAAGGATGGCGCGAGGTGCTTGCCGAACTCGACAAGCACCTCGCAGAAAAGTAACCAGTTGCGTTGTTACTCGACGCCGAAGCTCGACACGTCGCCGACGAGGCGAAGGTGGTCAGCAGGAACCGGCTCGAACGCAGCGGCAGCAACCTCGGCCGCAAACTCGGCCACGTTGTAGAGCTTGCCTGCCTCTTCGCGGCGCGCCTCGATGGCGCCCGGGTTGAGTCGGTTGAGCAGCGTTGCGGTAATCGTGCCCTCGATCATGTCGCCCGAAACCACGACGAACCCGATTCCATCGGCTTCAAGCGAGGGCGCGAGCTCGAGCAGGGCGTCCTCCCCCGCGCGCTTCGACTGCGCGACGGCCTCGTACTCCGGCATCGTCTCGGTCGTGCGGATGAAGTGGGCCTGGTGGCTCGTAACGAAGACCACGCGCGACCCGGCGCCGAGCAGCGTGCGCGCGGCGTTGAGCGTGTTCACCTGCGCGTCGCGGTTGAGGCGCAGCGCATAGTTCTCGCCGAGGTTCGTCTCCATACCGCCGGATGCGTTGAGCACGAGCACGTCGAGGCCACCGTAGGCCTCGCCGATCGTCGCCATCATGGCCGCGAGGCTCGCGTCGTCGGTGAGGTCGGCAGCGACGGCGATCGCGGTGCCGCCGGCCTCCTCGATCTCCTTGACAAGCTTGTCGGCGCGAGCAGCCTTGTTGCGGTAGTTCACGACAACCTTGGCGCCGGCCTCGGCGAAGTAGCGGATCGTGTCGGCACCCACGCCACGGGACGAGCCAGTGACGAGCACGCGCTTACCGGCGAGTGAACCGGGCGCAAACGGATTCAGCGATGAGTCAACCATGCAGGCAATTCTAGTGGGGTGACGTACTTTGCTCCGCCCGGCCCCCGCATCCTTGCCCATCGCGGGCTCGCGCTCGACGCCCCCGAGAACACCATCGCGGCATTCGAGGCGGCCGCGGCCGTGGGCGTCACCCACATCGAGACCGATGCCCACGTCACCTCAGACGGCATCGCCGTCCTCTGGCACGACCCGACGATCGCCCGCTGGAACGGCGACGACACCGCGGTTGACAACCTGACCGCAGCGCAGCTCGACGAGCGGACGGTCAACGGCCACCGCATCCCAACCCTCGCCACAACACTCGCGGAACTCCCCCGGCTCCACTTCAACATCGACGTGAAGACGCCGACCGCCGCGCGTTCCGTGATTCGAGCCGTGAACGCCGCCGGAGCCTTCGACCGGGTGCTGCTCACCTCATTTCACGAGCGCACGGCGAGGATGCTCCGCTCGCTTGCGCCCGCGGCCACACAGGGCGCGCCGACCGAGCGAGTCGCGCTCGCCCTCACTGGAATAAGCCTGCGCTCTCGGGCGTTGCTATCGAGAGCGCTCGCACCGGTCGATGCGGTGCAACTCCCCTGGCACGCAGCGGGAATCGACCTCGTGACTCCCCCGCGCCTCGCCTGGTGGCACCGGCACGTGCGCGAGGTGCACGTGTGGACGATCAACGACCCCACCGAGCAGCTCGAACTGCTGCGACGGGGCGTTGACGGCATCGTGACCGACCGATCCGATATTGGGATGCGCGTGCTCAGGGAATACCTGGCAGAATAGAGATTTGGCGTGTGCGCGTTGCGCGCTCACGCCAGTCGAAGACCACGAAAGGAACCCAATGGCAGATCGTAGCCTGCGAGGGATGCGCCTTGGTGCGCAGAGCCTGCAAAGTGACGAGGGCGTGGTGCTCGTCGATCACCAGCTTCGCACGTATCAGACCGAGGACGGCGAGCGCTTTGTGGTGACCTTTGCCGCCGACGCCGAGGCACCGCAGGTGTGGCCGTCGCCGAAGACCGGCGTCGAGGGCCGCCTGCTCGACACCGAGGGCGACATCGTTCCCTACGAGGCGCCCGAGGCGAAGGCCCAGCGCACCCACTGGGACATGCTGCTCGAGCGCCGCACCGTTGAGGACCTCGAAGAGGTGCTGCAGATTCGTCTCGACTACCTGCGTGAGCGCCGCGGCACGAACACCGCCCGTCGCGAGCCCACTGCTGGCCTGCCGCAGAACGCTGCGAACGCTCCCGAGATCGAGATCGAGGGTCGCGCGAAGGCGCAGACGGCCGCCGAAAAGGAAGCCGCCGCGAAGGAAGCCAAGAAGAAGAAGCCGGCCGCGAGCAAGAAGAAAAAGTAGCGACCACAGGCGCCGCGGGCGAGCGCTAGTCTCGCCGCCGCGGCGCCGCGATCACGATCGCGAGGCCGACACCGCTGGCCAGCACATCGATCGCGTCACCGAAGGCGATGGCCGGGGTCTCCCCCGTGCCCGTCGTCACCTCGGCCACAAATGCGCCGGGCTCGTACCATTCGAGCCCGGCGATTTGCGTTCCATCGGCCTCGAAGGCGGCGCTCCAACCAACAGTCGACGCCTGCACGAGCGGGCGACCCGACTCGACCGCGCGCAGGCGCGCCGTCGCCAGCTGCTGCGCCGACTCCTCGCTGTACCCGAAGTCGGCGTTGTTCGTGGGCGCGAGCAGCACGCCAGCGTCACCCTCGACGGCCGCGCGCGCGAGGTGGTCGTCGACGATGTCGTAGCAGATGAACACGCCGTAGTTCGTGCCGTCGATGTCGAGCACGTTCGATCGCGTGCCAGGCGTGTACTCGCGCTGAATCAGCCCGATGAGATCGGGCGCGAGCGCCTCATAGAATTCCCGATCGGGTACATACTCCCCGAACGGAATCGGGTGCGCCTTGTCGTACTGCTCCCCCGCCTCGCCGTGCTGCCAGACGATCTGCGAGTTGAAATACTCGGTGTCGGGGTCATCCCAGTCACCGGTCATCGTCACGGTATTCATGAGCACGGGCGCCCCGGCGCGCGACTCGATATAACTGATGAGCTCGGCCGAATACGAGTTCAGCAGCGGGCTCACGTCCACCGACCCCTCGGGCCAGAGCACGAGATCGACGTCGCCCGCCTCCTCGAGGGCATCGAGCGTCACCTGGGCGTGCGACTCGAGGATTTCGCCCGGGTCGGAGGGAATGAAGTAGCTCGCGCCGGGTGTGTCGCCCTGCACGGCAAGGATGCGCACGGTCTCGCCTTGCTGCGTCGGCCACAGCGGCCACACCAGCAGCGCGGCCCCCGCCGCGGCCACGCCGGTGAACTGGGCCGCGCGCCGAAGCGCGTGCCCGGCCTTCGGGCGCGGCGCAAGCTGCGCATCCCGCGGGAGCAAGACGACCTCGATCGTGAACGCGACGAACCACACGACGAGAAACGCGACGCCGGCGAAGCCGACCCACGACACCAGCTCGAGCAGGGGCGAGTTCGACTGCGATTGCGCGATCCGGCCCCACGCGAAGCCGCCATACGGCACGTTCGACGCGAGTGTCTCGCGCAGGGTCCACAGGCTCGCCACGGCAACGGGTAGCGCGCCAAGCGACCGCGTGCGGCCGCTATGCAGCGGAAGGCGCCGGTACGCGACGGCGATCGCGATCGACCCGAGCATCCACCACAGCGCCATGAGCGCCGAGAGCGCGGCCCACGGCACGGGCCCGAGGAACAGCGACGTCCACGAGACGTGCATGAGGTAGAACGCGAGGCCGCCGAGGAAACCCAGGTACGCCGCGATGCCCGGGCGTTGCCCGCGGATCGCGAGCAAGTTCAACGCCACGCCGATCGGCGCGGCCCACCACCAGGCGCGCTCGGGGAACGAGAGTGTCAGCGCGAACGCGCCCGCGAACATTGCGGCGAGCGCGGCGATGAACGGGAGCGGCTGGGGAGCTGCGGGCCTCACGACTCGTTGCCCGAGTAGGCGACGATTCCGCGGTGGATGAGCTGGCGGGCTTGATCGGCGTTCGTCGCGATGCGACCGCCGGCCGCCTTGCCGATCTGGTCGAGCACGTCGAGCACCTGACGCACCTGCCGCACGAAGTCACCCGCGGCGAGATCGGTGCGCTCGAGCACGCGGTCGAGCGGCACGCCACTCGCCCAGCGGTACATCGCGGGCGCGAGGCCCGTCGAGAGTTCTGACGTGCGCGGCACGTGGTGCAGCTCTTCGAGCTCGTCGAGTTCGATCCAGAGCTCCTGCATCCGCTCCAGCGCGGGGCGGAACTCGCCCTTCGGCATGCGACCCATCTGCGGGTTCTCTTCTTCTCGGCGCGGTTCGTAGGTAAGGCAACTCGCCATCGCGGCGAGCTGGGCCGGGTCGAGACCGAGCCAGACCTCGCGGCGCAGACACTCGGCCGTGAGCAGGTCGCGCTCGCCGTAGATGCGCTGCAGCGTGCGGCCGCTGCCGGTCACCTCGAGCTGATCGCCCTCCCCCGCGCGCAGGTAGCCGCGGTGCAGCAGCAGCTCGGTGAGGCGATCGAAGGTGCGGGCGACCGCACCGGTGCGGTGTTCGATGTCGCGCACGAGGCGGTCGGTCTCGCGCTCGAGGCGCCAGTAACGCTCGGCCCAGCGCGCGTGGTCCTCTCGCTCGCGGCAGTCGTGGCAGGGGTGTTGCTGGAGTTCCTTGCGGAGCTCATCGAGTCGCTTCCGACGCTCCTCGCGTGCCCCGTGGCTGCCCGGGTCCTGCGCATGAATCTTCTGCTTCTCAACGTCGCTGAGCTGTCTACGCAGCGACGAGTACTCAAGAAAGTCGCCCTTGTCGCAGTGCATCGCCTCGAGGTAGCCCTCGAGCGCCTCGCGCTGCTGCCGCACGGTGCGCGCGATATCGACGACCGAGCGGTCTGCTTGGAACTGCGCGAACGAGGTTTCGAGCAGCTGGCGCGTGCGCTCGCGGCCGAAGCGGTCGAGCAGGTTCACGGTCATGTTGTAGGTCGGGCGGAACGACGAGTTGAGCGGATACGAGCGGCGGGATGCGAGGGCCGCGATCGCCTCCGGCTGCACGCCATCGCGCCAGAGCACCACAGCATGGCCCTCGTGGTCGATGCCGCGGCGCCCAGCGCGGCCGGTGAGCTGCGTGTACTCCCCCGGCGTGATCGGCACACGCGAAACGCCGTTGAACTTCTCGAGCCGCTCGAGCACGACGGTGCGCGCGGGCATGTTGATGCCGAGTGCGAGCGTCTCAGTCGCGAAGACCACTTTCAGCAGGCGGCGCTGGAACAGCTCCTCGACAATCTCCTTCCACGCCGGCAGCAATCCAGCGTGGTGCGCGGCGACACCGCGTTCGAGCCCGTCGCGCCACTTCCAAAACCCAAGCACGGCGAGGTCTTCGTCGAGCATGTTGCGCGTGCGTTCCTCAACGATCTCGCGAATCTCCTCGCGCTCGGCGCGGGTGTTGAGGTTGATGCCCCAGCCAGTCACTTGGTTGACCGCGTCGTCGCAGCCCGCGCGCGAGAAGATGAAGAAGATCGCGGGCAGCAGCGCGGCCTCGTCGAGCATGTCGACGACGGCACCGCGATCGACCCGCACGTTCCGCGGCCCGCGGCCACCCTTCCCGCGCCCGCCGCGGCCCTGACGCTCCCCCTGGGTCACGCGGACGAGCTCGGGGTTGACCTGGTCGGTGATGCGATCGTTCTTCGTGCGGAAGAGGTCGAATAACCTCGACCCCACGAGCACGTGCTGATAGAGCGGCGTCGGCCGCACCTCCGACACAATCACCTCGGTGTCGCCGCGCACGGCCTGCAACCAGTCGCCGAACTCCTCGGCGTTCGAGACCGTGGCCGACAGCGAGATCATGCGCACCTCGCTGGGCAGGTGAATGATCACCTCTTCCCACACCGCGCCGCGGAAGCGGTCGGCGAGGTAGTGCACCTCGTCCATCACGACGAACGCGAGGTCATCGAGCAGCTCACTGCCCGCGTAGATCATGTTGCGCAGTACCTCGGTAGTCATCACCACGATGCGGGCACGCGAGTTGATGTTGACGTCACCCGTCAGCAGGCCGACCTCGCTCGCGCCGTAATCGGCGACGAGCTCCTGAAACTTCTGGTTCGAGAGCGCCTTAATCGGCGTCGTGTAAAAGATCTTCGCGTTGGGGTCACGCATCGCGAGAAACACCGCGAACTCGGCGACCACGGTCTTGCCGGCGCCGGTCGGCGCGGCGACAAGCACCGAGTTGCCCCGGTCGAGAGCCTCGCACGCCGAGAGCTGGAACGCGTCGAGATCAAACCGCTGCAGGTCTCGAAAGAGCTCGAGATTCGGATGCGCGGCTCGCGCGGTTGCGCGGGCGTACCGCTCGGCAGGGCTCGAATCGGTCATGCCTCCAGCGTAGCCGTCGCTTCCACAGCATCCCGCTTACGACGCCGACGATCGTTCAATATCGAGATGCCGACCGCGAGGAAGTAGAGCACGATCATCGGCACCATGAGCAGGAACATCGAGAGCACGTCGGCGGCCGGCGTTGCAATCGCGCCGAAGAGCGCGCAGATCAGCACGGCCACTCGCCAGGCCTTGAGGATCGCGCGGCCCTCGAGCACGCCCGCGAAGTTGAGCATGACGAGCACCACCGGCACGACGAACGCGATGCCCACGGCGAGGCAGAGCGTGAGCACGAACGAGTAGTAGGTCTTCGCGTCGTACCAGATCGTGTCTTCGGTCGGGGCGAACGTCGCCATGACCTCGATGATGCGGGGCATGATGATGATGCCGAGCACGACGCCCCCGAGAAACAGCGGGATCGCCGCGCCGAGGAACCCGAGCACGTACTTGCGCTCGCCCTTGCGCAGGCCCGGCATGAGGAACATCCAGGCCTGATAGAGCCACACGGGCGAGGCGATGACGACGCCGAGCGTCAACGCCATCTGCAGGCGCAGGTCGAACGCGGTGGTGACATTGCCGAAGTTGATCGACACTCCCCCGCCGCGCGATTCGTTCAGGGCATCAATCGGCTGGCGCAGCACCTCGAAGGCGGCGTCGGTGAGCAGGAAACCGCCAACCATCGCCACGATGATGGCGACGGCAGAGATGAGGAAGCGATTTCGAAACTCGATCAGGTGGTCCGCAAGGCGCATGCGGCCCTGCGGATTCACCTTCCGCGAGTACTTCTCCCGCTTCCGCTTTTGTTTTTGCGGAGCGGTCATGGGTTATCTTGGCGACCCGCCCGTAGTGTCGGTGTCGTCGGTGCGCGGCGCCTGACTCGTGTTGTCGACGGTGCCGGACTGCGCGTCGGCGGCCGGCGTCTCGGCGTTCTTGGCCTTCGAGTCCTTGTCTTCGTCGTTCATCGTGCGCACTTCACCACGGAAGATTCGCATCGACTCGCCCAGGCTGCGGGCAAGCTTCGGCAGGCGCGGTGCGCCGAAGAGCAGCAGGATGATGACCAGGATGATGACCAGGTGCCATCCGGAGAGGTTTGGCATAGGGGCTATCCCTTCTTGGGGTGGTGAATCAGGTGGGCGTACTGCAGGGGGTCGGCGTGGGTGAGGGCGCGGCCGCGGGCGACTCGCTCCTCCCGTCGCTCGAGCGCACGCGCTCGGCGCAGTTCCCGTTGCTGTTCGTGGTGTTCGCGGACCTCGTCGCTGTGCCGGCCGAATGCAATCGGCTGTCGTGCGGCGAGCGCTTCGTGCTCGCGCAGGCTCACGGCTTCCTCCGCCAGGCGGGCCGCCTCCTGCTGCACGAGTTCGAGGCGGTCAAGCTCATGAAACGCGGCGCGCGCCTTCCGGAAGAGCCAAATCGCACCGACCGCGAGCACACCAATGAGTAGGGCGACGAGCCCTACCCAAATCACTACCCACGACCACCACGGCATAGTGAGCTAGCTTACGTTGTCAGCCTGATCACCCGCGGCGATCAGGGCGCCGCGAAGCCACTCGGCGACGAGTTCGCGAACCTCGGGCGGCCCCGTGACGACAAATCCGCCGGCGTGCTCGGCCGCGAGTCGCGCGGCGACTTCGGGGCTGCGTAGCCGAAGATCCGCGCGAATCCAACCATCGGGGCCGATCTTGGGCACCTTGGCGGTGCCGAAATAGGGCCTGATCGCCGCGACCGCGCCGGCGCGAATCGCGACGCTGACAGTCAGCAGCGATTTGCCCGTGACCTGTAACGCGCGGTTACGTTGCGCCGGAGTGTGCGGCTCGGCCGCGGTGTCGAGCACCTCGAGGTCGAAGATGCGGTCGCTGCGGAACCAACGCAGCGCCTGCCGAAGGTGGCAATACGCGTTGAGGTAGATGAGACCGCTGCGCGACTCAAGCCGGAGCGGGTCCACTGTGCGTTCCTCGGGTGCCGACGAGGCCTCCCCGCTGTAGCGCAAGCGCAGCTGCCGGCCCGAATCGATGGCCTGGCGGATGAGCGCAAGCCGCGGGTCCTTGTTGGCCGGGGCCTCGGTTGTCGTGGCGCCGCGGAGCTTCACCTGAAGTTCGTCGATGCGGTTTGCTTCGCTGCTCGTCGCGGACTCGCGCAGCACGTCGAGTCCGGTGAGCACGAGGGCGAGTTCGTCGGCATCGAAGCTCTTCGGGGCACCCTCGACGGGCACATTCGTGAGCTTGACCCACGGTTCATCGGCCTCGAGCCCGTCCGCGTCGAAGTCAAACATGCGGGACGGATCGACCTGACCGTCGCTGTCATACAGTTCGAGCGACCAGACGTAGTCGATCACGGCACGCATGTTGGCCGGCGTCTGCGAAAACGTCGCGGCGAGCTCGCCGAGGTCGACGCCGTAGGGATGCTTGCGGAGCCAGTCGACGAGCGACGAGATCAGGAGCACATCGGTGGCTTTCGCGGCCGCGGTCATACTGCTGCCCCCTCATGCAGCTCAAGGGCGCGCTGGAGGCGATCCTCCACGCCCTCTCGGGTCGACTCTGGCGACTCGACGACGAGCAAGTGGGCAAGCCCCGCGAATTCATCGGTCAACACCCCGTGGTCCCAGTCGAAGACCTCGAACGACACCCATTCGTCGGTGCGGCCGAGCTCGGTGCCGCGGCCGCGCATCCGCGCTTCGGCCTCAGTGCCAGCTCGCGCGCGGACGCGCACGGGGTGTGCGGCGGCGAGCGCGTCGAGCTTCGCCTCGAGCCCGGGTTCGGCGGTGTGGGCGGGGTCGGCCACACCCTCGATGCGAATCTCCGAGACGATGCGGTTGACGAGATAGGTGCGGTGGGCGTCGCGCTCGACGTCCCAAGCGTGCAGCAGCCATCGACCCGACTTCACGATGAGCCGCAGCGGATCCACGGTGCGCGGCCAGGGGTCACGGCTGTCCTGGTTGACGTAGTCGAAACCGATGCGCTTGCGGCCAGCGATCGCCGAACGCAGCTGGGCGAACACGGGGTGCGTCGAGACCTTCGCCGTGGGTTGTGAGGCGGTCGACTCGGCGCCGCTCTCGCCGCTCGGCAGGAGCTTGAGGTAGCTGCGCCGGGCATCCTCGTCGAGGCTGCGGTCGAGCCAGACTTTCGTCGCCGAGTCGATGAGCAGGGTCTCCTGGGCATCGAGCCCCACGACGCCGACCGACTCGGTGCTGCTCTCAAGCTGGTAGCGCCACTGAGCACGGTCGCCGGGTGCCTCCGGGTCGGGGACGGTGACGATGTGGAAGCCACTCTCGTGGAGGTCAGCACGATCTCGCTCGAGCTTCTTCTCGAGCGCGTCGCTGCGCTCACCGCCGTTGCGCTCGAGCTGCGCTCGATAATCGGGCACAAGCCCGAACAACTCGTCGCTCGTCAGCGGCCGCGTGCTGCTCATCAGCGCGAGCAGCAGGTGGATCTGTCGAGCGTGGTGGGGTTTCAGCGGAGCTGCCATTTTCACACCAGGGCAATGATGTCGGCGACGAACACGAGCGTGCTGCCACCGGGAATCGGACCGTATGTTTCGTCACCGTAGCCGAGGTCGGACGGGAACACCGTGACGACGCGCGAGCCGACCTGCTGGCCGACCAGCGCATCCCGGAAGCCCGCCACGACCATCGAGGTCGGGAACGCGGGCGGCAAGCCGGTCTCCCAGCTCGTATCGAACATCGAGCCATCGCTGAGCAGGTAGCCCGAGTACTGCACGATCACCGTGTCGCCGTCGGCCACGGTCTCGCCGTCGCCCTGCAGGATGACCGCGGTCTGCTGCTCGCTCGGGTCTTCGGCGTCGGTGTTGATGGTGACGTCGGGTTCGCCCTCGCCGTCGGAGACGTCGGCGTAGTCGAAGGTCTCGCCGGTCGGCGTGCCGGTGGCGGATGCGCCGGGCGTCACCTTGACGACGTCGGCCACCATGAGCACGGGGTCGCCCGAGTTGCCCTCGCCCGCGACGAGGCTGATGGGCACGGATGCGACGACTCGCGAGCCCGCCTTGACGCCGACGAAGAGCGGCTCGACAAAGGCCGGCAGCTCGGTGTTTGACAGTTGCGTCGCGGGGCCGAGCGAGCCATACGCGCTGAGGGCGTCGCCGTCCTCGGCGTAGTAGCTGCCGACGACGACCACGACGGTATCGTCGGCGGTGAGCGGCGCGCCGTCGCCCTCGGTCACCACGGTCCGCTGAATATCGGTCTCGTCGCCGGTCAGCTCGGCCGGTGCTGTGATGGAGACGACGGGCTCTTGCCCGGTCTCGCCCGATACCTCGACACCGTCGAGGCGGTCGCCGCCGTCGACGACCGTCACGGGCGCGGCCGAGTCGCTCGAGGCAGACTCGCTCGGCGTCGGGTCGGATGCGCCGGCACAGCCGGTGAGGCCGAGCGCGACGACGACGGCGAGCGAGAGGGTGCGGATGGGCCGGCGCATTACTGCGCTGCCGGGGTGGAACCGAGCACGTCCATGACCACGACGATCGCGTCGCCGCTTCCGACGGGCAGCTGCCCGTCGGCGGTGTAGGCCGCGACGGTCGACGCCGGCAGCACGACGACGCGCTGCGAACCGACCTCGATGCCCTGCAGCTCCGCCGTCGCACCGAACATGCCGTCGTCGGTATCGCCGACCGTGGTCTGGATCGGCCCCTGGCTGCCCCACGTCGTGCTGATGGTCGAACCCGACGTCCATTCGAACGCCGAGAAGTTCATGGTGACCGTGTCGCCCGCGGCGAGCTTCGGCCCGTTGCCCTGGATCGTCGTCGCGCTGCGCAGTTCGCTCGGCGCGGCCTCGCTCGGCATGGTCACGCCGGGCGTGCCGTCGGGCGCCGTGACGACGGCCGGGATGCCGTTGTGTTGGGGCGCGATGCTGCCGGTCGCTGCCGAGTGGTAGACGCGGTTCACCTTCAGGGTGACCGTGGCCTCCTCCTGCATCTGGGCCTCGGTCAGCTGGAACTGCTCGGGCGAGAAGATCTGCTGCATCTGCATCGTCGCGGTGATCGTTTCGCCGCCCTGCGCGCACTGGAGGGCGTCCTTGATGCCCACCATGCCGTAGTCGTCGAGGATCCCGACGTTGACCGGCGCGGGGTTGCCCTGCGCATCCTGCTGCAGCGAGGTCTCTGGGTAGATCTCGGTGCCATCGGTCGTCGTGATCGCGAAGGTGAACTCAGCGACGCCGTCTCCGTTGATGACCGGGCCGCTTCCGCCGCCCTCGCGCTGCGTCTGCACGGTGTCGGCGGGCTCGCACGCGCTCACGTTCTCGCTGGCCGGAACCTGCGCGCAACCAGCGAGCACGGTGCCGGCAAAGATGGTGACGCCCGCGAGCAGAGCGCGGGTGGGGCGGCGGCGAGCAATCACAGGGAGTCCTGTCCTTCCGTGGCAGTTGGGTCAATTATCTCTTGCGAATCGCGGGTCGCGTGCGCGGCGCCGCGCTGGGCATCGCGGCCGCGCTTGCGAAGCACCTTGTCGCTCACGGTGCGCTCGCCAACGGTCGCCTCGGTCCAGGCCTCGGGGTCGCTCGGCGTCCACGCCTCGCGGTCGGCGTCGGTGCCCGCCACCTTCGAGGTCTTGCGCTTCTCGGGCAGCGTGGTGCCCGGGGCAAGCCGGCGTGCGGTGAGGAGGAAACCGGTGTGCGCCACCATGCGGTGGTCTGGGCGCACGGCGAGCCCCTCGACGTGCCAGCCGCGCACCATCGTCTCGTCTGCCTCGGGCTCGGTGAAGCCGCCGTGTTCGCGGATCGCCTCGGCGACGCGCGACAGCTGCGTCGCGGTGGCGACATAGCAAACCAGCACGCCACCGGGAATCATCGCCTCCGCGACCGCGGGCAGGCACTCCCACGGCGCGAGCATGTCGAGGATCACCCGGTCGACGGTGCCGGGCTCGAACTCGCGCGGCAGCGCATCCTGCAGGTCGCCGATCGCGATGCGCCAGTTCTCGGGCTCGCCGCCGTAGACGCTGGCGACGTTGCCGCGGGCAACCTCCGCGAACTCCTCACGACGCTCGAAGCTCACGAGCTCGCCCTGCCCCGCGAGCATCCGCAGCAGCCAGAGCGACAGTGCGCCCGAGCCGACGCCGGCCTCGACCACGCGCGCGCCCGGGCGGATATCGGCCTTCGCGAGGATCATCGCGGAGTCCTTCGGATAGATAATCGCGGCGCCGCGCGGCATCGACATGATCACGTCGGTGAGCAGCGGCCGCAGCGCGAGGTATTCCATGCCACCGGTCGAGGTGACCACCGAGCCGTCGGGAATTCCGATGATCGCAGCGTGGTCGATCGTGCCGTACTGCGAGTGGACCTGTCCGCCCTCGGTGAGCCAGGTGGTCGTCAGGCGACCCTTTGGATCGGTGAGCTGCACGCGTTCGCCGGCGCGGAAGGGGCCGGACGGGGGCGACTGGATCATTCGGTGGGGACTCCTCGTGTTCGGAAGGTGGTGTAGAGCGCGCGAACCTGCGGCCAATCGAGCCCGACGAGGCTCTCGCGCAGGATGTACTCGGGGCTCGGCGGAATCTCGACGCCGTGCGGCACCGCGATGGTGACGCAATCAGCGGCGAGCGCGCCACGGATGCCGTTCATCGAGTCCTCGATGACGACGCAGTCGGTGGCGG